>NZ_JBSEHC010000002.1:0-838866 GCF_056856495.1 Candidatus Accumulibacter propinquus | reverse complement strand
GGCTGAGAAACGCATGTCGGCAGTCCCCTTTCCATATGGACGTTGTGTAAAGTTGCAACATCTGAAGACAACAAGCCTGCGCATGGCAAACCTACGGTACCGACACGCCCGCGATACGGCCGACCGACTGGGGCAAGTGTTTACGCCACAGCCGATTGCCGAGCTCCTCGCTGAATCGATCCCGGTCGATGCATGCGAGGTGCGTCGCGTTCTCGACTTGGGTGCCGGAAAAGGCGCTCTGGCCAAAGCCGTACTTGAGCGAAACTCCTTGGCCACGGCAACGCTTGTTGAAATCGATAGGGCAAACATACGAGCTCTTGAGGCGGTGTTCCCCGGCCGGACGACCGTAATCCTTGCTGACGTATTGAAGCGCGCATGGAAGTCGCCTACCCATGCTGATTTAATCGTCAGCAATCCTCCGTACGGCGCAATCCCGTCGTCGCCTGAGCTCGAAGAAATACTTGCCATGTCAGGCTTGGCCGTCCCGGCCGGCGGTGGCGAATGGGTACGCGGAGACGTAGCCTTCGTCGCTCGTGCCTGGGGGCTGGCCGAGCACGGTACAGGCATGGGACTGATCGTCGCAGCACCGATGATCAGGGATCCTGCCTACCGCGTGCTGCGGCAACGGTTGGTTGGCGAGCTACGCGGTTTGTGCGTGACGCAACTGAATGAGAGCACGTTCCAAAACGCACAAGTCCGAGCGTTCATGATCGCCGGGCAGCGGGCGGCTCATCGACGCAGGAACGTGTTGCTGCGTAAAGCAAAAGCTGACGGCACCATCATCGACGAGATCGAAGTCAGCTACAGCGCTGCAACTACCAGCCTCGACATCGATTATCACCGGGCGCTCCAGCGCATTGATGTTCGCACAGACACGATTTTGGACACGCTCGCGTCTATCGGAGCTTCGATTACCCGTGGCAGCCGGTCGCAACGTGAATTCGAACGCCTGGGATTAAGCGCATTCCATACGACGGATTTCCCTGGGGCTACCGATGAAATTGTCCTGCAAGGGTCTGCACACAAGACGTTTCATTCGGCTCGGCAGGGTGACATTCTCATTCCGCGTGTAGGATCCAGATGTCTCGTCCGCCAAGCACGTGTCAGTGGCGGTACAGGCCTCTTTACCGACTGCATCTATCGGATCTCGGTTGATCAACGCAACTGCGCCCGTGTGTGGAAAACACTTTCGAGTTCGTTCGGTGCCGAATGGCGGAGCATAAATGCCGGAGGCAGTTGTGCCAAGCATTTGCCGATTCAGACTCTCTGGAACATGCCTCTTCTGCCGTGATCAGCCAATAGACTGGGCTATGGCTACGCTAGCCTGACAGTCACGTGGTGCCACGTCGCATTTCCTTCTGAACGTTTATTTACGCGCTGGGGATGGTCGTAGTAGAGGGACGTTGTCGGCTCAATTCCCTTGGTTTCCAGCAAAAACAGAGCAGCTCCAACAGCATGCGGTTTCGTGCCAATGGGCGACACATAGAAACAACCACTTTCGTCTCCCAGCTGGCGGTAAAGCTCCCACAGCGTCAGGTACGTCTCACGTATCGAATTGGCTTGGCAGTACACGATTGAGTGGTCGTCAATACCCAGCTCCTCCAATACGTGCAAGTGTGGACGGATCGAATTGGCTTCCCATCCGCTCTGGAATGCTGGAACACCGATAACCGCGTAGACGCCGTACCGGTTTCGGTTTCGTTCGCC
Source organism: Candidatus Accumulibacter propinquus (assembly GCF_056856495.1). Classification (NCBI taxonomy): domain Bacteria; kingdom Pseudomonadati; phylum Pseudomonadota; class Betaproteobacteria; genus Candidatus Accumulibacter; species Candidatus Accumulibacter propinquus. Next base: position 837,159 of record NZ_JBSEHC010000002.1, on the reverse strand, counting down.
CAGTTGCTCAAACGCATTACGAATTCTGGCCGATTCATAGCCGAGCATGAACACATGCGCAGCCTTCATGTTTGACTGGTATTCGTTCGCAAACCCGAGGACGCCCTGGAACCGGCAATTCGTCGTCAGTGCGAAATCGCGGCGTTGAGGCTCCTCTTTGTGCGCAGTCTTGTTTTCTGTGTACTTGATTGGCTCTGCATAAAGAAATTCCACGGCCTGATGCCCCCCCTGGCGAGCCGCCATAAGGAGATGCAGAATCTCGCCAAGGCCCAACGTTGTTGCGTCGATCAAGATACGACTGCAACCGTCCATGTGCTCGATGATACGTTGTCGATTGGACTTGTTAGCGTTCAGGTAAATCTCTTGGTTATCCGGATCAAAGCGAAAACCGGAAATCGTTTTGGTGACATCCTTGAGCGCATTGACCGTCGCGAACCCACGATCATCGACCGATACGCCAACAAAGGCGAGATCTGCTCCCGCACACTCCGGCGGTACCGATGGCAATTGCCTTGAGGTGAACGTGTAACCAGGCCCAGTCATGATCCTGCTTCGCCAAAGAGGTCAGGGTGATCATCGCCGCCGTTATCTTGACGGCTAAATTCGCGCACCAAAGCGTCTCTCCCTCGCTGATCTCCTTCTAGCATCCCAAGTAATTGGACTGCTGATATCGGTAAGCTGCGCTTCTTTCGGAACGAAATCTGAAAGTATGGGGAAAATATTGGGTTCAAGATGTAGTCGACATCGATGGCGCCGGTCGACTTCATCTTCGTTTCGCGTCCAACGTACAGCACTGACCACTTCTCGGCTTCGCAGAGATATCTTCGCAGCTTGTCGTCCACCTCGCCGCGAGACAACGTAAAGTGATTTATTTCCGGCTCGCTCTGCCGGCCACTTCTGTGCCGCTCCAGGAAAATTGAGCCTAAGCATTGTGCGAGATTGTGGAGCTGCGGACCATAAACTCCGTGCCCGCTGACGGTCCCCAGAATCAACTCGCTCGCATCCTTCACGGCCTTCGCTTGGACGGCTGGGGGCACTACGGGCAACTCACAATCTTCACTGGATTTGAAAACTTTGAAGATGCGATGGATCAGTTCGAGAAGGTGGCGAATATTGGCCTTGGCAATGAGCGTCAACGAGGTAAATCCAGAAAATAGGATCGACTCCCGCCTAGCATCGATGTATATGGCGTTAACGCAGCCGAACAGGTTGTTCCCTACCAAATCCCCAGTTGGCGATAAGCGGCCCTCCTTTCCAGACTTCAAGGCCTCAAACTCGGCAAGCAGCCGGTCTGGATCTTCGCGTGGACGGTACAACAAAGCTGACATCAGGACCGAAACTTCGGGGTACTTATCGTCGATGAAACTAGACAAGTCAATCCGTGATCGCCGTTTCAACAACGCGGCCCGGACCCTTGCAAGAAGGCAATCCCGCAATCGATGATCTGCAAGAATCGCCATGGCTGCCCCGCGATCAGTTGTTCGCGGAAGCAGTTCTTCCGCCGCTCTGATTACCCGATCCCGGTACTCTTGATTTTTGTAGCGGTGCTTAATTTGATTGACTGAACGCAATTGCTCAGGGACGATAGGAAGCCTGTCCAGAAGGTATGGGGCATGCTCCGCCAAGCGAAAAAAGAGAAGTTCGGCCGCAAACAAATCGAAATCCTTGGCGACCTCTTCTTCGAGGTCGATTTCTCTATAGTCAGAAATTAACTGGATCGACTCAGACCCTAAGGTTTGGGTTGTGTGCCACCCATTACGCTTCATAGCGATGTTGTAGAGGAGCGGCGGCTCACCGTGCTTCAACATGCCGTTAATGAATTGCTGTTGCTCGATACGAAGGTTTTCGTACTCGTCGATAAATACCGCAAACGTCGAGTCCCTAAGGTACGGCAACTGCGTTTGGAGTGTCTCAACCAGTGTCTTCAGGAACGGTTGAGCAGGCAAAAAAATGGGTCGAGGAAAGGTCTCAAGATTGTTGAGCCATGACGACATCTTTCGGCGACTTTTTTGAAGCGCCCGCTCCAAGTCGTTTAGCGTCTGTCCTAGCGCCGCATCGAAATCCTGAAGTGCTTCGAGGTCCAGTTCGTCGATTCTCCCGTACGAGCGCTGACGCTCCGGGTTGCAGTTCAGGTTCCGGACCGCCTGAATAATCTCCTTGCCCAACTCGCAGGCTAGAACGTGTTCAAACGCCGCTCGCCACGTTTCTGGAGCCTGCCCCCCCCCAGCGAAGGAGTTAAGAAAGTTTGTGTCGGCCCTCCAATAAAGACCGATGTGCGCGAGGTCTGCCTGTGGCACGTTGGGTCGCTTGGGGGAGAACTGGGTGGCATGGCAGAAGTAACGCAGCAGTGTTGTCTTTCCGCATCCACGCCCACCGATGATCACGATGGCCTTGCTCTGCGTCTTGATACCCAGTTCATTAAGGAACGGCGGGACGACGAAGTCGGCCCAGATGTCCTCCTTCGTTTCCTCGCTCCGATTTTTTGAGAATACGTCAGGTAATTTGTGTGTCATGATCAGCGCTCAAGTATCGGCTGCCATTCGGCAGACCCGTACCAAAGAATCGGAAGGGAGTTGTTGGGAGTGGAGTGGCTAAAGCCAAACGTCAGTGCAAGCTCACCGTATCCAAGCGGACTAACTCTGTTCGGACCGCATTTTCGCTTGCCAGCAAAATCCACGTACCAAGACTTTGCATCATCGGCTGTCACGCAGCCATTGTGCCCGATCCGCTCCCAGACCGCTGCTGAAAAGAAATCGTGTGATGGACCGAGCGTTTCCGCCGACACTACGCATACCTGAGGGAGTTCCTTCGCGAGATGGTCGATGCCTTTCTGATGTGCCACGACCGGCGCATAGAAGTGGCTTACACTACTATCCAAGTGCTTGTCGAAGTGCCACTGGCCAAAGAACCCCTCGAACTGCCCACCAGACCCGAGAAAGTCGTCGACAAACAGAATTGTTTCGACCGAACCTTCTTCGACTGCTTTGACTGCCTGCCACGGCCAGCACATCCATTTCGCATTGAGTAGCAGGATTCTTTGCAAGCGGCGCAAGACCAAGGGGCCAGACTTCGTCGGAGCGTCCGTCTCGCAAATAACGGGAACCAGCCTTACCTTCGGATCCGTTCTGCCTTTGAGCATCTCCAGCAATTGGAGATCCTGGGCGCCAGGGTAGAGATTTCCATAGAGATTGCTTCTAAACAGAGATCGGAGCGCAGCCTCGAACTGCTGCCTAGTCCTAAATATCAATTGGTCAAGCAAACAAGCTGCAAAGAACTGTTCTTCGGGGCCACAGAATTGCCGGAACCAGCTCTCAAAGCGAGGCATGGGGATTTCCCAGAAACCTCGTTCGATAAGCAGCTTGCTGTTAGCGCAGACTGAATCAACGAAGGATTCAGCAGTATCCGGTAACCTCACTTCCCCTCCCATCTATCAATATGTTCTTGGCAATTTGTTGCCTCGCCATTAGCTTAACATTGCAGCTTGCAAGGGGGTGCGGCGATGTCAAGGTCTGAATCGCCCCGCTTGCGTTGACCGTTTTGAGCGTCTGCTTGACGACACAATTTTGTCGCTGATTCAAAGGAGGCTGGATGGCTGCTGAGGCCGAACAACTGTCAGAGTCCGCAGATAACGGGACGTCCGGTTCAAGATCAGTTGCCCGCCGTTCGCGCCGGATCACATTTCGCGGCCGCTACGCCTGCTGATGGCCGACTGACGACATTCGCCAGTCTATCATTCCACACATTGACGCGCCTCGCTTGCCCGACTTAGGTCAGCAGGTTGTACACCTGCCAGCACTGTCTCCACCATGCCTGGCGCCGTCAGAGCCAACTGTATGGCGCACGTGGTGATGGCGTCTTCTGGGCCAGCAAGATCAATCGGACTGACCCCGGCGAGGGGTGCGCTACCTCCTTCAAAGGGCGGGCCATGAGGGGGTTTTCACGCTGGGCAGCCGACGAGTACAATCCTCGACACTCCCCGATGGGTTCTATGTCGTTTCATCGGGAACTGACCGCCCATTGGCGCCAACTCTGCGGGGTGACCTCAAGCAAATGCGTCCGCTACGTCTTCTGTTCCCGCTCCTGTTACTCCTCCTCTCCCTCCACGCCCACGCCGACACCTTGACCGGGACGGTGGTTGCCGTCGCCGACGGCGACACCATCACCGTCCTCGACGCCAACCACGAGCAGCACAAGATTCGTCTCGCTGGTATCGACGCCCCTGAGAAGTCACAACCCTTCGGCCAGAACTCGAAACAATCGATGTCGACCCTTGTGTTCGGGAAAGAGGTCGATGTGCAGTGGCACAAGCACGACCGTTACCAGCGCATCATTGGCAAAGTCATGGTCGCGGATACGAACTGCCGGACAAGCCATTGCCCCAAGACACTCGACGCCGGCTTGGCACAGATCACCGTTGGTTTGGCGTGGTGGTACCGGCAGTATGCGAAGGAGCAAACGCCAGAGGACGCGGGGCGGTATGAGTTTGCCGAGCAGGAGTCAAGGGCGAAGCATGCCGGCCTGTGGTCAGACCCTCGCCCGGTACCGCCGTGGGATTGGCGGAAGGGCGAGCATTGAAACTGTGGCCGGCGACGATTGACGAAGCGGTTGGGGTGGTGATTGCCTCGCTGTCGGACCAGGAGAAATCGGCGATCGCGGCCATGGCGGAGTCGGATCTGATCGGGCTACACTTCGGCTTGGGGATGTGGATTCGGAATAACCTGGGGCTGTGGCAGGGCAACGACGAGCTGATGCATGCGATCAGGGAGCGTGACCAGGCGATTCACCCTGACGATGTGTCGATGGTCATCGTTGAGGCGGTGTGGGAGAGGCTGCGGGAAATGGTGCCGAAGGTGCATTGAGATGTGCGGCTCCTTACGGCCAGGAGCGGACGCTGAGTAAGTGTGCCCTAAGCAGTCATTCAAGCGATCCCGGTGTATCCTGTTGACCCTACATTACGTAGTGCTGCTTTTCGAGGAAATTTAGTTCCCTGTCCAAGTAGCAACCGTACGAGTGAAAGCCTGCTGGGAAGCGCCTTTCAGCGCGATGCAGGGCGTCGAGTTAGGGAGCACGCGCCGGAGTTATGCAGCAAAACTGTCTCCCTAAAACAAAGTTAGCGCTATGCAGATTACGTTCGACGACAAGCTAGAACAGCATCTAGACGATGTACTAGCTTATTGGCAAAAGATATATTTTGAATATGAACAGAGAGCGGCACGTATAGCGACAGCCGGAGGAGTTCTCGCAACTTTCTTTGGAAGTTTGACCGTTAAATTTTCGATGGCACCAACTAGCATCACAAGCCTTGCGGTAGTAATAGCATATTCAGGAGTGGTTCTGATTGTTGGTTCAAGTCTGTTTTCGTTAACCATATTTTTGCCGATTACACATCGAGGGAAAATTGGTCTATTAGCGCTTCGCCGAGCGGAACGTGAAGAAAATTCTGCAAATCTAGAAATTCGAACGGTTTCACGAGAAGATTTTCCAGGCATCGTACATCGTAGAGCGCAAGTATTTTTCTGGGCGCCTGCCGATGAGTCAGATACAACAGTCAGCTATAGGCTTCGTTCAAAACTTGCAGCCATAAGCCAATTCAGAAGAATGTCAAGTCTGCGAAGTATGCGAAATCTAGTCGCTGTTTGGTTACTCATATTCGGTACGCTCGTAATTCTGGTGGCGGGAGCAGTTCAGCTCTCATCATGATGATCACAATGAACGCTAACATGCCGCTCAACACGGACGCCCTACAGCAAGCTTCGCTTGTTTCCGGCCGCCGGTTAGCTTCACGTTAGCCCTCTCAAGGAGCCCATGTCATGTCTCGCGACGAAGAAGAAGAGGATTCGTCGTCAAAAACCAATGAAACTCACAAACACGGGAGAGACAAGATGGATGCCCAAGACTTTCTGATCGAATTCGCAGACCGTCCAGAGTATTTGGTAGCGCTCATGTTCAGCACTCCGAACACTGAGCTATCCAAGACACTCTCGACCGTAACTATTGAATTCAGCGAGTCCGAAGTGCTAGCGCGGGTCAAACGCCCGTCGCACCAAGGCCGAGGCCCGCAACTACTCGCAACCAAGCAAACCATCTTCGCCGCAATCCTTCTCCATCATCTCATCTTGGCACGTGGCCCAGACTTTGCGTCGTCGGTAGAAGAACGCGCACGCTACTTTGGTGAGAAGGCGGCAGTTCGCAATGCAAACTTCTTTCCGAACCTTCAAGGCGGATGGTATCCGCCAGGCCAGTCTCCGGATGCAGAAAGCTCAACCTTTTTCCAAGAGATCGACATCATGCCGTCCGATCTCGAAGTTGCCCAAAGCAAAACCAACGAAGCCCTTGCATTCCTAGAGCAGCAAGGTCTGGCCATCGATCCGGCGTTTACGCCCGAGTTCATGGTTCTTGCCGGGCTCATACCAATGCACTTCTCCGTGCGAACGCCCAAAGGTGAGCGCGTCTACAGGGAGATCAAGGTCAATGCTCCGTTGTGGTCGCTCGATATAGTGCGCGGAACTAGAAACGCACGCCCGTACACCGATGTCGAATTCAAGTTCCGCGGAATTGAGATCGTTCGAAAAGCCATAACTGCGATGGCGACGCAATACCTCGAGTCCGAGGAGAAGGTTCGCCACGCGAAGGGCCAGCCGACCATTCGTCGCAAGGGCGCACCTAACCTCGATGGCGAGTGAGGGGGCTAACAATTCCGTCGAGAGGGACCGCCCACAAGCTGCGCTTGTGGGTTCCCTTCGCGGCTTCGCCGCTACGGCGGCCCCTCACGTCAAACGTTGGGCACTCACAGAGGGCTAACATGCAAGCCGATTCGCATAACACAGATAACCCTATGCGTCTCTTTAAGCTTCAAAAACTGTGGTTGCGCGTTGCCACTATTGCGCGGGAGCAATCTATCGGCATGAATGAGTCGCTGGATATTCTCGTGACCCGAGCGACTACACTTTCTAATGATGATGTTTCAGCCTTGAGACAAATGATTAATCAATCAGCGCGCACCCCCTCACGGTCTATTCACTGGAAGCAAATAGTTTCTGGTGGCGGTGGCCCCGGAACAGGGAAACGAAGATAGTATTGGAGCCTAACATTGCGGTCGCGAGTAACACTCGGCGCCTCTTCCCTTAAACGATTGTCATCACGGAGCATTCACCATGGCTGTATACGACATAGCGTTTGGTGAGAAGCTCGCGGATGTTGCCAGCTTCGTCGTTGCAGATGGACTTACCGACCATGATGCGAAACGAACCGTTCTTTATCTCAGTCTTCTTTCCACCGAAATTTCAATGAAATCCATGCTTGAGCACGCTGGTAGGCCTGTGGCCGCAATACGGGCGCAATCTCACAAGCTCGCGAATTTACTTACTGACCTCGGCAAATGCGAGGTCGAGGTTGAAGTCACGCCAGACAATCGCATGTTTGTGCCCGCGACTCGCCTTCGCTCTTGCTCTCTGAGGCATGGCGATGCAGAGGTTACTGTCGGCGCAGTAATTGATGCAGAGAGCCTGGGTGCTTCAATATATCCAAACCAAATCAGGTATGGTGATGTCTTGCGACATTATCCGCCTGACGTGGTGGCACAAATGGCTTTAAGTGTTGCAGCCTTTGCCCGTCAGCACTGGCAAAGTATTCGTATCAAATGATGCCCAACACTACGTTCCAGGGGACGCAGCGCGATAAAGCCGCGCCGGGTGGATTCAGACGTGATGCTGCAGAAGAACCACTTCGACCGGCCGCTTTTCCGGGAGCCGTGCGTCGCCTTTGGGTCGTTTGCGGCCATTTATCGAGACCCGCCCAACCCGACCGCACCACCAATGACCCAGCGCCTCCGCCCCGCCGTCACCGACCCCGTCATCCTGATGTTCTCCCGGCGCCAGGTCGAAACCCTCGACCTCGCCGAGCCGTTGCATTTTCTGCGCCGCCTGACCGCCGACCGACACACGGCACTCGAGTTCTCCGGCCGGCTCAGTCTGGTGGTGGACGGCTACAACGACGACCCGCGCGAGCTGTTCGAGATCCCCGAGGTGCGCGCGTACATCAAGCACCTCGACCAGGAGTGGCGTTACTGGTTCTTCTTCCTGTCGCAGGCCGACGAGTCGATCAAGCTGCTGGAGAGCTGCCTGTGCGAGACCATCGAGGTGGTGCCGGGCGTGACGTCCGTGGACATGGAGCAGCTGGAGCGATCGCTGGCGCGACACTTCGGCGCGATGTACCGGCTGGGCGAGGAGCTGAAGCTGCCCGACGAGATGTGCGAGGAGGTCGCCGAGGGGATCGTCGGCATGTACCGGAATGCGACGGTGGAGCGGATCGAGGGGGATGATTACCGGTAGGTGACCTTGCCGTGGGCAGGGTGTATGCTGCCGGTCGGTGTGAGGCGTCCAAGGTACGGATCAGGGGTGGCCGGAGGGAGGTTCCCGGCGATGCTGAGCTGACGGGAGGCGCCGGAGTTATGCAGCAAGAGTCCTCCCGATAATATTCATTATGAGTCTCATCGTGACTGATATCGCAGATTTGCTTCACCAATCGGATGAGCTAGCTACCGAACTGTCCGAGCTTCTGGAGTTGCCACCATACGACAACTCCCCGCGAATAACAGCTAGTCGCACCCTCTGCGGGGTTTCATTCGAGCACTCCGAAAGCGTGCGCGTTCTAATATCGACCGGAAACTTCACCTCCTCACTCGGTGTGCTCCGGATGCAATACGAGGCACTTGCAAAGGCGATTTGGGCGCTTTACGCAGCTTCTGAGAGTTCTATTTCCAAGTTACAAAGCAACCTGAATCATGAAACCGTTAAGTCGGCTGACAGAATTCCCATGCTGAGTGTGCTACTGGTTGAGCTTGAGGGGAAAGCTCCAGCTCAAGCGCTTGGGCAATTGACTGAATTCAAAGAGTATTCCTGGAAACCGTTGAGTTCCTATATCCACGGGGGTATTCACGCAATAACACGGCATCGCAACGGATACCCTGTTGAATTGCTCGCACAGGCAGTGAGGTTGTCGAACGGTCTACAGGTCATGACCGGAATGATGTTGGTTATCTTGTCCGGCGATACCAAACAACAAGGGCGTATGGCCACGATTCAGCAAAGATTCGCTAACTGCTTTCCCGCCCCTAATCCTGATAAAACAGCGCCCTAGCCTGAATATTGCATGAATTTTCTTATCGGCTCTGTTCCTCGCGCCACTGCGATTTTTTGATTTTTAGGCGAGGGCTGCCCTTCCCCCACTGGCGGGGTGAAGCGTGAGAATGAGTGGATGGCCGGGGTGGGTGGCAGCGTCTCGTGCGCCAGACGTTCCGGGTCATGGAGAGGCGGACATCGCGGACCTCCGGTTAGACGAATAGAGTCGCTGACAGACCAAGGCCAGAAGCGCCTTGACCGGGCAATTACTGGGCAGATGCAGCAACACGCGGTCTTTGTACTGCTTGACTCGGGTGGCGATCTTGAACAGGGTGAGCATGATGGTCGTGGGTTCGGCGGTAGCCAGCCTCGTGCCTTGCAACGCCAGGCAGCGCAATTGCTGGTGTAAGACATAGGCCGCGGCCGCCAGCAACAGGCGTGCGGAGTTAGCGAGGAAAGACGACGCCGAGGTCCGGTCGGATTTCAGATCGTCCTTCACTTGCTTGATCAAATTCTCTGCCTGACCACGGGCACAGTAGTCCTGTTGGTAGAGCGTGCGGGACGAGGGGCCGCGCAAGGTGGTGACCACGAAGCGTTGATTGTCTTTGGCCGGCGATTGGCCACTACTCCCCAGGATTTCGGCCTTGAGCACCACCCGGAAGGCTTGCGGCCAAGACCCGGCCGCATACTCAAAGTCACCGAAAAACCGCACCGCGTCCACCGGAGGCCCCAGGCCTTGAGCGGCCAGCGACTGATGCAGGGCGAGGTGGCCACGCGCGTTCTTCATCAAACCCTCGGCTTGGCGCAACAGGACGGCAATGCCGCCCAGTCCGAAGAGGAAATCAGCATTCCCATCGGCCAGGATCAACAGCATCAGTTCGGGATTGGAGAAATGACCGTCGCCCCGCAGCAGGACATGGGTGTTTGGCCAGTGGCGGCGTAACAAGCGCAGCACCCGCTTCATGATCATCGCGTTCTCGGCGCCAGTCGGGCGTCTGCCGGGGCGTAGGACGGCGGTCACCAAGGCGCCGGAATGGGCCTCGAACACCAGCAAGGGCAAATAGCAATGGCTGTGGTAATGATGGTTGTAGCAGGAAAGCTCCTGTTGGCCATAAGTGGCATCATCGGTGTGGTCGAGATCCAGCGTGATCGTGAGGGGGGCCTCCGAGTAACCGGCGATGAACTGCTCGACCAAGGCGTGCGCCATCCGGTAGATATCGCTGCGCCGTAGCGCCCCTTCCAGACGGGACAAGGTGGCGCCGCAGGCCAAGGGGTTGTCGGTATCCAGAGGCGCACGCCCCGTGATCAGCTTGAACAGTGGATCATGCCGTAGGGTGTTCGCGTCATTGCCGTCTTCATAACCCGAGGCGATCTGAAAAACCCGCTGCATCAGCAAAGCGCGGAGCGAGTGGGTGATGTAACGCGCGTCACGGGCATCCACAATGGCCCCGGTCAGGCGATCAATCAGGCCAATGCGGCGATCAACGGCGCCCAGCATCAAGGTGCCCAGATCTGAGGACATCTCTCCGCCGGTGAAGTCGGCGCGAACCGTCAAGCCCGCAACAGGCAGAAATTGGAGGGGTTTCGGGCGGAATCGGAAGGGTTCCGGGGGAAAATCAACAGCAGGGCGAGTGTCGAGAGCGATTTTTTACGGACTGTTTGAGAGAAAACAAGCACTCTATCATACGGTTATCGCATTTATCGCCCTGTCTATGCACAATCCAGGCTAGGGGCCCCGCTAAAGCGGCCCCCTTGAGCTCCACGTGTGCGCCGGCCATGGCGTGTAATTCATAAGTGAAAGTCGTATGGACAAGGCTTGCCGAACCGTCGGTGGCGAATTCTCACGACACTGTGGATGGGGGAGCCGTGAGGCTTCTCCCTATCCCGATTAGTCACAAATTCGCCGTGAGCGAGCGTAAATCAGCTCAAACTCTCAATAACTCAGTCGAGGTATCAATTCAATGAAGATCGTCTCCGCAATCGCGCTTACAGCCACTCTTCTAATCTCCGGGTGTGCGTCTGTAGATATGGCCTCACAAGCCGAGTCGGCAAGAGCAAAAGAATTCAACCCACCTAGTCAAGGCAACGCGGGTGTTTACGTTTATCGAGACAGCTTCGTTGGCAAGGCCCTTAAAAAAGACATATGGATTGATGGGAAGTGCGTCGGCGAGAGCGCGCCAGATGTGTTTTTCTATACCGAAGTTGAGGGCGGGAAGAATCACAAGATCGATACGGAATCTGAGTTTTCACCAAATGCCCTTGAGTTAATGTTCGAGGCAGGGAAGAACTATTTCATTCGGCAGTTCATTAAGATAGGAGTATTTGTTGGTGGCGCAGGGCTAGAACAGATCCCTGAAGAGCAAGGAAAAATAGCTGTCGCCAAACTCGAAATGGCAATACCAGGTAAGTGTAGTGCGGAGCGATAAACCAAGTCCTATCGAACCTAGGGCGCCCAACGAGTAAGAATAGATCGTGCGCAGCCACGATCTCAAGCCGGCACCCAAGCGAGCCGGCGGCAGGATCCAAGTCAGTTGACTGCCTGCGCCGGTGAGGGGCATGTGTGCTGCGAGGCCGATCGAGGGGATGAGTACCGGTAGGTGACGGTGATTAGGGCAGGGTGTATGCTGGCGGTCTGTGCGCGCGTCTGCTTCGCGCGATCGCTTGTCTGCCCAGACGGGGCAGACGGATGGCTGGTGAACAATGGGCGAGCCAAACGCTGATGATGCGTCGATTGTGATTGTCGAGGCAGCGTGGGAGAGGCTGCGGGAAATGTTGCCGAAGGTGCATTGAGATGTGCGGTCGATACGCTCTCTACAGTCCGGCCTCCCGAGTTCGGGAGCAGTTCAATCTCAACGACGAACTCGACTTCGGGCCGCGCTACAACATCGCACCGACGACGCAGGTCTTGATCGTCCAGGCGGGACCGCAAGGCGAGCGGCTGGCGAAACTTCACCGCTGGGGACTGATCCCGTCATGGGCCAAGGATGTCTCGAACGGCGCCAAGCTCATCAATGCGCGCGGGGAAACCGTCGCCGAGAAACCCGCGTTTCGCACGGCGTTTCGTCGCTGGCGGTGCATCGTGCCGGCGAACGGCTTCTACGAGTGGAAGGCCGTACCGGAAGCGGGTCGCACCATCAAGCAGCCGTACTTCATTCGCCCGCAGGATGAGGGCGATCTGTTCGGGTTTGCCGGGCTCTCCGAGCGCTGGGTGTCGCCGGAAGGCGAGGAAATCCACACGTGCTGCATTATCACGACGGACGCTAACGCACTGATGACGCCGATTCACGACCGGATGCCGGTGATTCTGCAAGCCAGGGATTACGGGGCGTGGCTGGACCCGGGTCAGGCCGATGTGGATAGGTTGCGCGTATTGCTACGCCCTGCCGCGGCTGATGGCATGATCGCCTACAAGGTATGCCGGGCGGTCAATTCGTCTCGCGGTAAGTCTGCGACGTTGGTGGAACCACTCTGACTCAGCGCCGCCGCCCCGCTGTCACCGACCTCGACCTCTTGATGTTCTCTAGGCACTAGTTCGAAACAAGCGACCTAGCATTGAGGCGCCATACGGAGACCTGATGTTCCGACCCGAGACCGTCAAGGTCGCCCGTCAGGAAATGGTGGTCCGCGCGCCAGTCGCCAAGCTCCTGCAGGGCGCTGCTCCAGTATCCTTCGTCCGCGCTGCGCAGTACCACGGCGAGTTCGCGATCGCGATCATCGACGGTAGTGAGTTGCGCTTCGAGGACTTCGAGCTTGCCGTCACCATTGGTATCCGACAGGCTGATCCAGCCGTTGCTCTCCCACGGAACGTCGTCGAAAGCAGTCTCTTCGGCTCGCCACTGCATGTCGTTGAATCGCCACAGGTCGATCGTCGCGTGGCCATCGCCGCCATCAGACAGGCGCAGCAGTTCGGCTTCCTGCAGGCCGACCATGTCCCCGAGCAGGTATCTGGCGCTGGCGCTCCAGGCGCCGAGCAGTGTTGATGTGCTTTCGGAAAATCCCGCGCCATCGATCAGCCAGGTGCGGGCCATGGCCTGGCCCGCATCGTTCGGCGAGACCTCGACGAGTGCGGCGCTGCCGGTGCCGCTGACGTCACCCACCAGATAGTGACTTTCGGGCCTCCAGGCTCCGAGTTCCAGCGTTTCGCCAGCGAGCTAAGCAACGCCAGTGGCTTGCCACAGCCTGGCAAAGGCGTTGCCGTCGGGCCGTTCGCCGATGACGACGAGATCCAGGCGTCGGTCGGCGTTGAAGTCGACATCCAGGATGCGGACATCCGGTGCAGCAAGTTCCAGGAACCGGTTCTCGCCAAGGCGGTCAGTGGAGAGCCGTGCTTCGCCATCGGTGGTGGCTGACCCGTCGAGCGGCGGGTCACCAGCCAGTCTGTCGACAAGCACCCGCGCTCGCTCGGCAAGGGTCGCGTCGTGGCTTTGCACTTCCGCATGTGCCCCAGCCGCCTCGATGGTTGCCATCGGAAGCGAGACTGGATCGCCTGATAACAGCAGTCGCGGCTCGATGGCTTCGAAATGAATGCGCGGACTGGTTTCGCAGGCTCTGGCGGAGGAGGGTGGGTTGCCGCAAGCCTGCCCTGGCGGTGATTGTTTTCCCTGCAAGGCAGGGAAGACTCTACGCAGCGCTCTACGCAGCGCAGATAGTAGCGGTGCGAGTGAAAATCCGGGTGGGCTATCGGGACGGTCGTTTGCTTCTACAGACTGGCGCATGGCTATTCCCCCCTCGCATCGCGATGCAATGCCAACGGACAAACCCCAAGTTCCTTGCTGGCCGGCAAAGGCCCAAGGACTGACTGCAAATGCTACGAATGAACGATCAGCGGCATTTCCTGTTATTCTGTCGGGCAAAATCTTATGCAAGATGTTGCGAGGTGTCAACAATTTCTTGCGTTTATTGCCACATTCTTCTTTCCTTGCGATCGGTTGTCGATGTCTGCATTTCCCGTCAATGACGGAACACCCCAATACGGAACAGCCTCGGGAGTCGGGTCAGACCCGCGTCCGCTTCCGAAAGTCGAATCCAGCGCGCTGGCGGCGCGTTTGCAGGCGATCATCGGCAAGGAGTCCGTGTCGTCCTTTGCGCGCCGCTGCGGACTCGCGGAATCGGTTCTGCGGACCTATCTCAGGGACGGTCGCATGCCGCCGCTCGACAAGGCCTGCGCAATGGCAGCCGCCGCCGGTGTCTCGGTCGACTGGCTGGCCACCGGCAACGGCCCGGGCAGGGCTGCCGAAGTGCAGGCAAGCTACAGTTTGAGTGCGCCGGGTGTGGCCGCTTCCGACACGCGGCCGGTCGACACCGGTGTGCTGGAAGGCATCCTCAAGGCCGTCCTGGAAGCGCAGGATACTCACGCCCCACCAGCGTATCTGGCCGCACTGATCGCCGATCTTTACCGGCGGGCAATGGATCGGCACCTGCCGGCATAGTTCGCAGGCGGCTATTGCAGCTGTCTTGAGGTTGCACGTCGCTGCCATACCCCGGAACGGGGCACAGGCAGCTCCGAAGTACTCGACGATCTCCACTGCCGGCGCTTCGGGTCGCGGCAGATCGTCGAGATTTCCCAGTCTGTCGTCCCTGGGTCAGATGCTGTCCAATTCGGTGCCACGATTACGACCATGAACACTACTTCATCCTATTCTCGTGACTCTCGGGCTGCCTGGCTGTTGGCGGGGGTCGAGCTGTTTTTCTCCTTGAGCTGGGTGGTCTACGTCATTTTCCTGCCCGAACTGTTGCTGCGGGGTGGGGTGGATAAGCACTATCTGCCGTGGCTCCTGGCGGCCGACCAGTTGCTGTTCGCTCTGGCCGACTGGTCGATGGGTGTGGCGGTTGATCGCGCACGCGCGGCGCTGCGCAGGATCGGACCGATGCTGGTGCTGCTGTCGGCAGTTTCGGCGCTGGCCATGTTGCTGTTGCCGTGGCTGTCAGGGATGCCGATGCTCTTCCTGTTGATGACCGGCTTGTGGGTGGCAACTTCCTCGGCCCTGCGCGCGCCACCTTACGTGCTGCTTTCGCGCTATGCCGGGCGCTCCTCGGTGGCCGGTCTGGCCGGTATCCAGTTGCTTGGTCTGGCGGCGGCCTCGGCCCTGGCACCGTACCTCGGGATGCTGCTCAAAGGCGTCGATCCGGCTTTGCCGTTCCTGTTCAGCGCGCTGGCGGTCGGGCTGTCGGCGTTGGCGCTGATCTACGTCGAACGGCTGCAGCCGCCCAGTCAGCCGATCGTTGCCGACGCGCAGTCCGCCCGGGTGGGGGCGACGGGAAGGCGCGGGTGGGCCTGGTTGCTGCTCCTGGCCTTGCTGCTCGCGTTCGGGCAGCAGGTGCATACGGCGATCAACGCGGCGGCGCAGTTTCGGCGCCTGGCCGATCCGGAACTGCTCGCCTGGCTGCTGCCCGTTTTCTGGGTCGGTTTCAGCCTGGGTCTGCTGCTCGTCGATCGTCTGGTGCGCGCGCATGGCACGCTGCGGGTCCTGCAACTGGCCTGCGTGGCCGGCGCGCTGGCGCTCAGCGTCTCGGCAATTGCCGTTTCTTTGCCGCTGCTGGTGTTGAGCCAGGGGGTGGCGGGTTTCTTCTGGGGCTTTATCCTGTGCGCGTTGATTGGCTACGCCGTCGAGCGGGGACAGCCACTGCGCACTGGTCGCCATACCGGCATGCTGATGGCGACCCTGGCGGTGGCCGCGATGTCGCGCCTGGGTTTGACCGCCTCCGGGGCGGTGGCTGCAGGGTCGCTGCTGGAATGGCTGCCGGTGATCGTGTGGGGGATGGTGGCCGTGTTTCTGGTCCGGAGGGGTGCGACTTCGGAGTAGGCGCCGCCGCCGCGCGGCGGGAGCCGCAAGACCGTCACCAACCTGAAGCGATGGTACGCTCGCCGGGAATTGCCAACCTCATTTGAAGCGGCAAGCGCCAGGCCCGTCAGGGTGGCCGCAGCTCCCGCAAGGGGCAGGAAAGTCATCCGCGCCCGCAACCGAACCGCTTGGCGCGGCAAAGGCCGAAAGCTTCTTGTGCAGGTCGGTGCTGCGGCAGTCTGGACACTCCGGCGCGGGCAAGGGCTGGCGGACCAGTTTCTCGAATTCCTTGCCGCAAGCGGCACACTCGTACTCATAGATGGGCATGTTGTCTAAACTCCAGTTGTTTCGCGATTATCGTTGAAAACCACTGGCCAGTGGCTGACTCAGTGAAACCGGGCTGCGACATCGGACAGCGCAGATGTCGCAATGTCGCAAACGCGACAATCGCCGCATGGTGTGCAATATCGCGGAATCAAGCGCTTACCGGTGGCACGGCGATTGCAACAAGACCTCCAACCGAGGACTTACGCCATGAAGACAGCCGAAATCGCCGAACTGTTGAACGAGCCCGCCTGCGCGCACAACGCCAAGGAAAAGTCCGGTTGCGCACGCACCAAACCGGGCGCCACGGCAGGCGGCTGCTCCTTCGACGGAGCACAGATCGCGCTACTGCCGATTGCCGATGTCGCGCACATTGTGCATGGACCGATTGCCTGTGCCGGGGCTTCCTGGGACAACCGCGGCGCCCGCTCGTCTGGCCCGACGCTGTACCGCATCGGCATGACCACCGACCTCACCGAGCAGGACGTGATCATGGGTCGCGGCGAGAAGCGACTGTTTCTGGCGATCAAGCAGGCCATCGACGACTACTCCCCCCAGGCGGTGTTTCTCTACTCCACGTGCGTTCCGGCACTGATCGGCGACGACCTCGAAGCGGTTGCCAAAGCCGCCAGCGAGCGCTGGGGGGTGCCGGTGGTGCCCATCGACTGTGCCGGCTTCTATGGCACCAAGAACCTCGGCAATCGCATCGCCGGGGAAGCGATGTTCAAATACGTGATCGGCAGCCGCGAACCGGACCCGGTGCCGGCGACCGCGCAACGGCCAGGAATCACCGTGCACGACGTGAACCTGATTGGCGAATACAACATCGCCGGCGAGTTCTGGTACCTCGCGCCGCTGTTCGACGAACTCGGCTTGCGGATCCTGTGCACGCTCTCCGGGGACGCACGCTTTCATGAAGTGCAGACCATGCATCGGGCCCGGGCGTCGATGGTGGTCTGCGCCAAAGCGTTGCTCAATGTCGCGCGCAAACTCGAAGAATCCTTCGGTGTGCCCTATTTCGAGGGAAGCTTTTACGGGATCACCGATACTTCGCAGGCTTTCCGCGACTTCGCAGCGCTGCTCGGGGACGCCGATCTGACCGCGCGTACCGAGGCGATGATCAGCCGCGAGGAGGCGAGGATTCGCGCTGCCCTGGAGCCCTGGCGCAAGCGCCTGGCCGGCAAGCGGGTGTTGCTCTATACCGGCGGTGTCAAGAGCTGGTCGGTGGTCTCGGCTCTCCAGGATCTCGGCATGACGGTGGTCGCCACCGGCACCAACAAATCCACCGAGGAAGACAAGGCGCGCATCCGCGAGATCATGGGCGACGACGCCAGGATGATCACCGACGGTAGTCCGAAGGCACTGCTGCAGGCTTTCCGGGACCACCAGGCAGACATCCTGATTGCCGGTGGTCGCAACCTGTACACGGCACTGAAGGCGCGCATTCCTTTTCTCGACATCAACCAGGAGCGGGAATTCGGCTATGCCGGCTACGAGGGGATGCTGGAACTGGTGCGTCAGTTGACGCTGACGCTGGAGTCGCCGGTGTGGCACAAGGTGCGCGCACCCGCGCCGTGGGCCCGCCACAAGGTCGCCGGCGAAGCACTGGCCTGGCGCGGAGAAAACGATGGTTGAGATCCTCAAACGTGCCAAACCACTGGCGGTGAGTCCGCTCAAGGCCAGTCAACCGATAGGCGCCGCACTCGCTTTCCTCGGCCTGCGCCGAGCGATCCCGATGTTGCACGGCTCGCAGGGTTGCACCGCCTTCGGCAAGGTATTTCTGGTGCGCCATTTCCGCGAGCCGATTCCGCTGCAGACGACGGCCATGGATCAGGTGTCGAGCATCATGAGCGCCGACGAGAACGTCATCGCGGGCCTGCGCGTGCTCTGCGAGAAAAATTCTCCGGAAATCATCGGCCTGCCGACCACCGGCCTGTCCGAAACGCAGGGTTGCGACATCCAGCGGCTGGTGCGCGAATTCCGCGCTCGTCATCCGCAGTTCGCGGAAACCGTCGGTGGTGCCGGTGAACACGCCGGACTATGCCGGGTGTCTCGAAACCGGTTTTGCTCTCGCGGTCGAAGCGATCATTGACACGCTGGTCCCGCACACCGCCAGGTCTTCGCTGGTCGGGCGCCGCCGCAAGCAGGTCAACGTGCTCGCCTCGTCGATGCTGACGCCCGGAGACATCGAGGCCATCAAGACCTGGATCGAGGCCTTCGGCCTGCGGCCGCTGGTGCTGCCGGATATCGGTGATTCGCTCGACGGACACCTGATCGACCAGGACAGTACCCCGCTGACGCTCGGCGGAACCTCCCGAGGCGAAGTGGCAACGCTTGGCGAAGCGGCGGCCACCCTGGTCATTGGACGTTCGCTGAACCGCGCCGCGGATCTGCTCAAGTCGCGTACCGGCGTGCCGGACTTCCGTTTCGACCATCTGCTGGGCCTCGACGCCTGCGATGCCTTCACCCTGGTATTGACCGAACTCTCCGGTCAGCCGGTGACCGCCGGCATCGAGCGACAGAGGGCTCAGTTGCAGGACGCGATGGTCGACACGCATTTCATGACCGGCTTCCTGCGTGTCGGCATCGCTGCCGATCCAGATTTGCTGGTTGCGCTCGGACAGTTCCTCCATGGCGTCGGCGCCGAGGTAGTGGCTGCCGTGGCGTCAAGCCGCGCGGAGATCCTCGCCGACCTGCCCGCCGCGACGGTACGGATCGGCGATCTCGAGGATCTCGAACGCCAGGCTCTGGCCCATCGAGCCCAACTGATCGTCTCCAATTCGCACGCGGCGGCGAGCGCGGAACGCCTGCAGATTCCCTTGCTGCGCGCCGGCTTCCCGCAGTACGACTGGGTCGGGGGCTATGCACGGACCTGGGTCGGCTATCGCGGCGCACGTCAGGCCCTGTTCGACATCGCCAATCTCTTCCTGGGGAACCACCATGACACCCCTGTCCATCGATCCATATACCGGGTCAACCGCGCCGGCGATCCGCAGTTCCGGCCGACGCCTGGCTCTGGCCTGGTCCAGCACTAGGGAGGCGCCGAGCATGCTCAGGGTGGCCTTTGCCAGCAATGACCGCAGCACCGTCAACCAGCACTTCGGTGCTGCCGAAGGTTTCGCGATCTATGCCCTGGACGGCGAACGCGCGCAACTGGTCGAACTCGTCGAGTTCCCACCGGAAAGCATGGACGGCAACGAGAACCGGCTACCGGCCAAGATTGGCACGCTGACCGGCTGTGCCGCCGTGTATTGCCTTGCGGCAGGGGCATCGGCGGTGAAACAGCTGCTCGCGGCAGGCGTCCAGCCGATCCGCCTGGACGCTGAAGCAGCGATCGAAGGGCTGCTGAAGGAAATCAGTCTGGCGGTCCGCGAAGGTGGCATCGCGTGGGTCGACAAGGCCATTCGCCAACAAGCGGCCGACAACAGCCGCTTCGATCGGATGCTCGAAGAGGGCTGGGACGAATGATGCCCAGCTTCCGCGAAACAAGCGTCGGCATGACCGACACCCTTTTCGCCGTCCCGGTCCACTTTCTGTCCGGACAACTGCTCGCCGACCGCGAAGGTCACCGATATACCCGCAATGATCTCGATTGGGCCACTCTCTCCCGCTCGCGCCAGGCGTGATCTGCTTCCCTCTTACCCACCGCGCGCCGTACCTGCCCAGGAACCCTGCCAGGCTCGCTGACGCGCCTTCCAAGGCCGCATTTCCCGGAGAAACCAAATGACTGAAACCCTTGCCCCCGAATCCGCCATCGAACCCGCCAATGATCCCGTCTATGCCACTGACTTTGTCAAGGAAATGCTGCGCCAGACGCGGGCGCTCGACAGCTACGGCCAGTGGGACGGCAAACCGACATCGGCGATTCTCGCCGGCTACGTGCTGAGCAAGGAACAGAAGCGTGCGATTCCGACCATCGGTGATCCGGACGAAGTGACGCTGGCCCGTGTCAAGGCCTTCCACAACGCGATCGCGGTGTTGATCGAAAAGGAGTGCGGCCAGATGGCGGTGCCCTTCGTACAGATCACCCATGAGGGTTTTGGTCGGGCGCTGATTACCGTCGGCAAGCTGCTGGTCATGGATCGGACGCTACGCGACGTGCATCGCTTCGGCTTCGAGTCGCTGTCGAAAATGAAAACCGAAGGCGACAAGCACCTGGCGGTGGCGTTGGGCATTATCGGCAGATTCCCAGAAGTGGCCGGCATGTAAGGGGGCGATGATGACCGAAAGCGAACTCAAGGAACTCGACAGGGAAGTGAAGAAGCTGAAACGTATCGCCAGCGAGTGGGCGGCGCAACTTCACGACCTGGTGGAAGACAGGCTGCCTGCCGGTTGGCAGGAACTCCCGGAAATATCACGGGCAACGCTCGAGGCCTGTCAGGCCTGGGCGGTTGCCAACGCCCGCCTGCAGGCGGCGCAGAAAGGCTAAG
Source organism: Candidatus Accumulibacter propinquus (assembly GCF_056856495.1). Taxonomy (NCBI): domain Bacteria; kingdom Pseudomonadati; phylum Pseudomonadota; class Betaproteobacteria; genus Candidatus Accumulibacter; species Candidatus Accumulibacter propinquus. The sequence goes on along the minus strand of NZ_JBSEHC010000002.1, from coordinate 816,504 downwards.
AAAATGACCACGATCACCGGACGCACACGCGGTGGGGACGAGTGGATCCCACAGTTCGTCAGCTTCCTCGATCCCAGGAAGTGCATCGGTTGCGGCCGCTGCTACAAGGTCTGTCCACGCAATGTTCTCGATCTCGTCGAACGCAGTGAGCAGTTGCTCGCTGACGCGGACGACGACGATGCCGATGACGACGAAATGATGGTGATGACCATTGCCAATGGCGCAGACTGCATCGGCTGTGGCGCCTGCGGCCGCGTTTGCCCGAAGGACTGCTACACCTATGCGTCTGCCGAGGCGTGAGCTCGTCCCGCACGCCGGCGTCCGCGAGATCGGATCGGATGTCGGCGTGTCGTGTTTACGACAAAGCGCAAAATCCGGAATAATGGCCAACACCAATTGCAATTCAACGAGTTATGAGCGCTTCTCGGGGCTGGTACGAAGCTTGCACAGGGATGGTGAGAGCCGCAAACCCACCCCATCAGAAGGAGAGCGCACCATGATCACGCTGACCCCCGCCGCATCCAAGGCGATAAACCGTTTCATCAAGGCAACGGAGACTCCGGTCGCCGGTCTGCGCATCTTCGTTTCCGGTGGTGGTTGCGCCGGGCTGCAGTATGGCCTGCGCCTCGAACAGGACAAGAGCGCGGATGATCTGGAGTTCGATGTCGGCACCGGCGCCAAATTGCTGGTCGATCCGATGAGCAGTTCGATGCTCGAAGGCCTGACCGTCGACTTCGTCGACAGCCTGACCCAGACCGGATTCAAGTTCAACAATCCGAACGTGTCGGGCGCCTGCGCCTGCGGCCAATCATTTACCGGCTAAGGAGATCATCATGTGGGACTACTCCGAGAAGGTGCGCGAACACTTCTTCAACCCGAGGAACTCGGGACCTCTGGAAAACGCCAACGGTATCGGCGACTTCGGTTCCATCAAGTGCGGCGACGCGCTGCGCCTGATGCTGAAGGTCAACCCCGAAACGGAAGTCATCGACGACGCGCGCTTCCAGACCTTCGGCTGCGGCTCGGCGATCGCATCGTCGTCGGCCCTGACCGAGATCATCAAGGGCAAGACGCTCGACGAGGCCCTGCAGGTCAGCAACCAGGACATCGCCGACTATCTCGACGGTCTGCCGCCGGAAAAGATGCACTGTTCGGTGATGGGACGCGAGGCGCTGCAGGCGGCGGTCGCCAACTATCGTGGCGAGGTATGGAAAGACGATCACGAAGACGGCGATCTGGTCTGCAAGTGTTTTGCGATCGACGCCGTGATGATCGAGGATACCATTCGTGCCAACAGCCTCAGGACGCTCGAAGAGGTGGCCAACTATACGAAAGCCGGTGGCGGCTGCTCGGCCTGTCACGAGAAGATCGAGGACATCCTGATCGCGGTCAACGGCCGCCTCTATGCCAACGAGCCGAAGCCTGCCAAGGCCAGGACGGCAGCGGCCGAGGCGCCCGGCAAGCCGAAGCTGACCAATTACCAACGTATCCGCAAGATTGAAGAGACTCTTGAGGCGATCCGCCCGATGCTGCAGCGCGACCACGGTGACGTCACCCTGGTCGAGGTCGATGGCAAGAAGATCTACGTCGATCTCACCGGCGCCTGCCGGGGATGTGCCATGGAAGCCGCGACCCTCGGTGGGGTCCAGCAAAAACTCATCGAAGCCTTGGGCGAACTGGTGCAGGTACTGCCTGTCGCCGCGCTGGCGCGCGCGTAACACTCATCCGACAGGAGCAGAAGACCATGCAACCGATCTATATGGACAACAACGCCACGACGGCCTGTGATCCCGCCGTCGTGGCCGCCATGCTGCCTTTCTTTACCGAGCAGTTCGGCAATGCCTCCTCGATCCACAGTTTCGGTTCCCAGGTCGGCAAGGCGATCAAGGAAGCGCGCATCAAGGTGCAGTCACTGCTCGGCGCTGCGCACGACTCGGAAATCGTTTTCACCTCCTGTGGCACCGAGTCCGACAGCACCGCCATTCTTTCGGCGCTGAAGGCCAACCCCGAACGTCGCACGGTGATCACCACGGTCGTCGAGCATCCGGCGATCCTCACGCTGTGCACGTACCTGGAGAAGGAAAACTACGTCGTGCATCGCCTGCGTGTCGACCGCAAGGGACGCATCGACCTCGACGAATACAAGTCGCTGCTCAACGATCGCGTGGCCATCGTGTCGGCGATGTGGGCCAACAACGAAACGGGAACCCTGTTTCCGGTCGAGGAAATGGCCGAGATGGCGCACGAGAAGGGCGTCCTGTTCCACACCGACGCCGTGCAGGCCGTCGGCAAGGTCGGTATCGACCTGAAAAACACGAAGATCGACATGCTGTCGTTGTCCGGTCACAAGTTGCACGCCCCGAAAGGCATCGGCGTGTTGTACGTGCGTCGCAACACCCGCTTTCGCCCGCTGCTGCGGGGTGGCCATCAGGAACGCGGTCGCCGCGCCGGCACCGAAAACTCGGCGTCGATCGTTGGCCTGGGGGTAGCCTGCGAACTCGCCCAGCACTACATGGCAAACGAGAACACCAGCGTCAAGCGGCTGCGCGACCGGCTCGAACGCGGCATACTCGCGCGTGTCCGCAACGCCTTCATCAGTGGCGACACGCTCTATCGTCTGCCGAATACGGCGAGCATCGCCTTCGAGTACGTCGAAGGCGAAGGGATCTTGCTGCTCCTGAACCAGCAGGGAATTGCCGCATCCTCCGGATCCGCCTGCACCTCGGGTTCCCTGGAGCCATCGCATGTGATGCGGGCGATGGGTATCCCCTACACGGCGGCGCACGGCACGATCCGATTCTCGTTGTCGCGTTACAACACCGAAGCGGAAGTCGACCGGGTCATCGCCTGCGTGCCACCGATCATCGCGCAACTCAGGAAACTCTCACCCTACTGGAGCGGCGAAGGACCGGTGGCCAATCCGGAGCAAGCATTCCAGCCCGAATACGCCTAACGTACCCAGTGCCGCTGCTTGGGCGGCATGCCAAACGAAAACTCCCGGCACCAGCGGGGAGTTTTCGGTGTGGTAACAAGCGAATGGGCGATTCTCTGCACCTGCCCTTGTGGTTGCTGCAACACCTGCTGAACGAGTTGGCGGCAGAAAAACGGCCCGGAACGGGGGGGTACCGTTGCCGGGCCGGCACTACAGGTGCCTGGCGGAGGGGGTGGGGCGCCAAGCACCCAAACACATGGTCCGGTAAACGACTGACAGGATCTGTGCGGTAGCGCACATTGCGCACGCTTTCCGTCGGTAGATCTTCGCGCAATTGATTGCGAGCATCCTCCAGTATTCTCAAGCAACCAGTCTGTTGTTATAATCCTGTCCCTGCATGGGGTGACGACAGTTCCCTTGCCGCTGTAGCTCAGTCGGTAGAGCAGCGCATTCGTAATGCGAAGGTCGACAGTTCGATTCCGTCCAGCGGCACCATTAAATCAAGCACTTAGCCTCGGTCAAAAGCCGGGGCTTTTTGCTGGGGTTACGCCGGGGTTACATTTGCCGTCGCCAAGCACGCTCGCCTGACCGGAATCCTTGTCAACATTTGCCCACCTCTATGAGTCAGGTTCTTGATCTGGATTCTTCTTCGGCCTTCCGCCCATCCTGCCGTTGACTCTGGATTGCTCCTTGCCGGCTTCCGTCGTCGGCCCGGTCGAACAGCCGCCATGCCACTTGCAGCGCCCGTTGAGGTAGATAGCCGTCAGCTTGCAGGGTGTCCCCGCTTTGGTCCGTGCGCCGCATGCCAGGCCTCGCAGATCGTCGGGAAATGGTGGCGTTGCCGGTGGCGGGTAACGATAGCCGCGCTCCTGCCACTGCTGATGCACGGCTGATTGCAGTTCGTGATATTTCCGCCGGCGTCGCCGCCTGTCCGGTGTCGAGTCACTTACCGGCAGCAGCCCCTTCCTCTGTCGCCTCGCCGTGTCCGGTCGTTTGTTGCCTGATGTCCATTCGCCAATTTCCCACGCGCACGCGCCCGCACAATGTCCTCGTTTTTTGGGGTTAGCGTTATCGTGTAGTTACACGGACGGGTTCCGCCAGTACGCCGCCAAAGATTGCGAGCACCCTACCCATGGTCGGGGTGCGCCGACGAGGCGTGCGTGCCTGGTGCTTGGTCGCCGATCATCCGACGACGGGCGCTTGCTCGGGGTCGCCGGGGTCGTGCTCGTCGGGGTCGATCCGGTCGGGTTCTTCGGGTTCGTCGGGTTCGGGGTCGCCGGGGTCTATCCGGTCGGGCTCTTCGGGGTGAGGGTCTATCCGGTCGGGCTCGGGGTCGTCGGGTGTGCTCGTTTCGATGGGTAGGAACATGGGTAGCATCTCGTGGTGAAGGTTATCGGCTTGCGGTGCAAGGCGTTGGTGGGTGCAGATGGTGGGCGCCATCTCCCCAGCAAGCACGGTCAATGCGCTGTGAATGCGTTTCCCGTATGCCTGTCTGTAGGTCTTCGACAAATTGATGCGCGTCTTTATCCGCTGTTGAGTGCGGCAACTGCGTTTCCGACTCGCCGGGCAACATTGAACCAGAACAGCGATCTGGACCGACCTCGATCACGCGCACAACGAAATTTTCGTGCTCGGTTTTGTGGGTTAGCGTTATCGCGGTTCTTCCCGATCGGTTTCCAGTTGGCAAGCGCCAAAGATTCGACAGCCCCCTACCGGCCCGACGACAGCGCCACCAATGCCGCAGCAAGCCTACAGAATCGACGCACAGCGGACGATCGGCCCGCAAGCCATACAATCCCCCCCGCCAATACGGCAGCGAAACGCGCAGGAGCGTTGCCAGTCGGTGGTTGCTAATGGCATTGCGCAACGCAGCGCTAGCATATTACGCGCCAGAAATGACTTGCGCCTGCTCAACGTCAATTGGTGCTTGGTTTGGCAGGCTATGTGCTTATGATTGCCATAGGCATGGTGCGACGCGGTTTTGCTGCGCACTACACGATAGCCCGTGTAACCTACTTAATACGCTTCAACGCCGCCCCTTGCTCCCGTAACAGCCGGCTCAGTTCCCGCAACTGATCGCGCCATCCGCCCTTGAATCCGCGCATGGCCGACCGCGCCTTACCCGCTTCCGTCTTCGGCCCGGTGGATTTCTCCCACGGTCGCCATTGCCGGATCAATTCGGCCCGCAAGGCCCTGTGCTCTGGCGTTCGGAAGTAGCTCATGGTTGCCCCCTGATAGTTGGGTTTGCTGGCTTTCGTTTTCCAGCGCGCGTGAGGTGACCGCGGTACCGTTGTTGATTTGCTGCGGCCCGGTGGTGACGTTCGCCTGTTTGGCAAAGACGAGGGGCGGGTTCTTGATCGCCGCCAGCGTTTCCAGAGTCGCCCGGCACTGGGACTGCGCCCGTAGCGCCATCTTCAGATTTGTCTCGAATGCCGGGATCTGGTCGCAGCCCATGCCGCGCTCGAGCAGCCGAGAAAACAGGCTTTGCAGCGTCGTCGCCTGATTCATCAACATGGCCTCGGTCAGCGCCAGGTCACCGCCATTGACCACCGCCGCCTGGTTGCGTAGACAGTTGATAAGCTCCGGCGTGTCGAGATACTTGCCGAACCCACCTTTTCCTTCAACCGCCTGTATTGCTCGCGATGCCGCTAGCGCCGGAGAGGCAACCAACTGTGCGATTTTGGTCCGCGAATCTTCCAGTGATGTAAAGGTCAGGTCCACATTTTTTCTGGCTTCGTTTACGTCAGGAGTCGCCGGATTCTTCTGTACTCTGGTTGCCATCATCATTTCCTTTGGTTGCCGTACAAAGTCTCACATGGCCGGTGAAGCGGGCAGGGCGACCAGGGTGACGCGTTTGCGGCCGGCCCTTCGGGTTGCCGGACTAGCCAGGCTTCCAGCCGGGTGCAGATTACCGGCTTTCGTCGTTTCACTCATTCAGTACCTCGACAGTGTTTATTCAGTCATGAGCTTTCTTGTAACGTTCACGAAACCATACCGCCGGCCGATTTCAGACCAGGCACGCTGTGCCGAAAGGCGAGCGGATTCTGACGCTTCGACGCGCCCAAGATTCGCCAGTAATGCCCGCAGCGGTGCCCCCTCTTCATCACCGACGGCGTCTATGGTCGCCCGCTTGTCCCGCATCCGCTGGGCGCGCTTGCGCTCGCTGTCACTCATCGGCCGCAAGCCCTTGGGCGGCCTTCCTCGTTTAGTGACTGTCACAACTTTGCCGCTCATCGTGCTCATTTATATTACGTGACAGTCACAATAATACCAGACGAAGCCCTATTGGGTACGCGGTACCTCGCTGCAGGTCTGTTGTCGTCGCCAATGTGGCACTGGCCGGAATAAGCCTCGGTAAAGCGGCCGCTCAGAGTCTCGCGCCATATAAGGAACACTGCCAAGGCGTAATGGCGCTGCACGGCATCCGGGTCTGGACAGTTCGATGGCAACAGTCCAAAACGGCAACAAGAAATTCAGCAGAGTGCCAGAGTGGGAACTGACACACTAGACACAGTAAGGGTCGAAGGACTTTAGGGTCCCGGTCACCGTCCAAGATGCGAAGCCACCAGACTTGCAGCAATGAACTCTGGCTCGGGCCACTGACACCGGAACCTATCATTCCGAAAGGTCCACAAAGAGGTGCGCAGGTCACTCACCGAAGCCTTTGCTCGCACACTCATCGACGTCGAGCTTGCCGATCAGGGCTGGACGATCAGTGAGGACGTCATGGTCCGCCAAAAAAGAAAGCCCCCGTGCCGACGTCAGGGAGCATCGATCGCCCGGCACACGACCCGAGATCGGCCAGCCAGCGGGGAATCGAATGCGAAGAACGGCTTCGCCGTGCATCGTGCCGTGGCTGCAGCTGGCTGCGCCCCCGTAAGGCAGCATACGATTCGCGCGGCTGGAATTCCTTGCCAATCACGCGGTCGTTTGCGGTACCATTCGACGGCATTCCTGTAGCATCTTCGCCGCAGTCGCCATCCTGCAAGAAGTGCTCACATCCCGTGTAGAACCCAATTTGCCAAGGCTGGGAGGATTCAGGCAGGCGGGAGCTGCCTGCTTTATCCGGGAGCGCAAGAACAACAAGAGAAAGACATCAATGCTTCCTTACGCTCCTGGCGCGCGTGTCGTTGTTCGCGATGAAGAGTGGCTTGTTCGCCGCGTCGATCCATCCAGCGATGGCGGCTACCTGCTCGGTTGCGATGGCGTTTCCGAACTGGTGCGCGGCCGTTCTGCCCAGTTCCTGACGCAGCTGGAGGAGGAAATCCTCGTTCTCGACCCCGCCGCGACCGAGCTTGTGGCGGACACCAGTTCGCATTTCAACAGCACCTTCCTGTATCTCGAAGCGCAGCTTCGCCGCAGCACTCCCAACGATGACCAGATCCATCTAGGCCATCGCGCGGTCATGAATCTCGTGCCCTATCAGCTCGATCCCGCGCTGCAGGCCCTCCGGCAGCCGCGCCAGCGGATCCTGATTGCCGATGCCGTCGGTCTGGGAAAGACGCTCGAGGCGGGCATTCTCACTTCCGAGCTGATTCAGCGCGGGCGCGGGCAGCGTATCCTGGTGATTACGCTCAAGAGCATGCTGACCCAGTTCCAGAAGGAATTCTGGAGCCGCTTCTCGATTCCTCTGGTGCGTCTGGATTCGGTCGGCCTGCAGCGGGTGCGCAACAGCATCCCCAGCAATCACAACCCGTTCAACTACTACGACCGCACCATCATCTCGATTGATACGCTCAAGAACAATCTTGAGTACCGGAATTATCTGGAAAACGCCTGGTGGGACATCATCATCATCGATGAGTGTCACAACGTCGCGGCGCGCGGCAACGAGGATGGCTTGTCACGACGTGCCCGACTGGCCCGCCTGCTCTCCGGCCGCTCAGACACCATGATGCTCCTGTCGGCCACGCCGCACGATGGTTCGGCGCGCAGCTTCGCTTCGCTGATGAGCCTGCTCGACCCCACCGCCATCAGCGACCCCGACGACTACACGCCGGAGGATTTTCGCAACAAGGGGCTGGTCGTCCGCCGTTTCAAGAAGGACATTCGCGATCAGGTCAGTGCCGATTTCCAGGAACGTATCACCGAGCAGTTGAAACAGTCTGCCAGTCCGCAGGAAGAAGCAGCCTACCGGGCCCTGCTGGCGATCCCGTTTACCCAGAAGGGCGAGCACCGCGCCGGGAAGCAGCAGGAGTTGCAGCGGGTCGGCATGCAGAAAGCCATGTTCTCCAGCCCGTTCGCCGCGCTCGATTCCACCGGGCGGCGAATCGCTCTGCTGCAGGACAAGCCAAACATCAGCGGCGATGAACAGGCCGAGGTCGCCGCTCTGGAGGAGTTTTCTGCTGCCCTGCGCCGGATCGATGCCGCGAGTTTCAGCAAGTTTCAGCGCCTGGTGCAGCGTCTCAAGGACCCATCATTCAACTGGCAAGCGGCCGACCCCTCAGACCGTCTGGTCATTTTCTCGGAGCGGATCGAAACGCTGCGCTGGTTGCGGGAAAACCTGCCCGGGCCGGCTGGCCTGAAGCCTGTCCACTTCGAGATCCTGCACGGCGGCATGACCGACACCGAGCAGCAGGAACTGGTCGATCGCTTCGGTCGCCAGGACGACTCCGTGCGGGTCCTGCTGTGCTCCGATGTCGCCTCGGAAGGTCTCAACCTGCATTACTTCTGCCATCGACTGGTGCATTTCGATCTGCCGTGGTCGCTGATGGTGTTCCAACAGCGCAATGGCCGTGTAGATCGTTACGGCCAGATCAGGCAACCCCGCATCGTCTATCTGTTCACGGAAACCGGTGTCGACCGTATCAAGGGCGACCTGCGCATTCTCGAAATCCTGCAAACCAAGGATGAGCAGGCCAACCGAAACCTTGGCGACCCGGCCTCATTCCTGCACGTGTTCGATCCGGAGAAGGAAGCCGCCAAGGTGGCAGAGATCATGGCCGCCGGCACCAGTCCGCAGCAGTTTGAAGCGGCGATCGATGCGGCGCAGGGTTTAACCGAACAGGCAGATGCGGATGCCGACGCCGATGGCGACTGGCTGCTCAAACTGTTTGCCCAGACGGAGCAGCGGGGCGATGCGGCTGCCCCATCACCGCCCAGCACCGATTTCATCCGTGAGGGCATTTCCCTGTTCGGCGATGGCGAACTCAGCAGCGACTACGCCTTTGCCAGGACCGCCCTGCAGCAACTCTGCATTCCGACACCGATTGTCTCCTTCAGCCACGACGATGCCAGCCAGACGATCACGCTGAACGCGCCGCGTGACCTGCAGGAACGCTTACGCGTTACCCTGCCGCTGGAAGTACGCGACGAGCACCATCGCTATACCCTGTGTGCCCACAAGAGCCGCATGGCCCAGGCCATCGAGCAGGCCCGTCAGGCGAAAGCGGATGAGGAGAGCTGGCCAGCGCTGCACTACCTCTGGCAACAGCATCCGATCATGGACTGGCTGTCGGATCGGGTGCTCACCGCCTTCGGCCGTCATCGCGCACCGGTCATCCAGTGTCCGCAACTGATCGATGGCGAACAGGCCTTCCTGCTTATGGGCCTGATCCCCAACCGCAAGGGCCAGCCCTTGCTGATCGAGTGGCAGGCCGCGGTATTCGACTCTTGCGCCTGGAGCTTGCAGGCCTTCCCCGACTTCGTCGCCCGCACCCGGTTCAAGGCCGGTACTCTGGCCAACCGCAATCAGGGGATCGACACCGCCGCGCTGCAGGCCAACCTGCCCGGTGCGGTCGCCGCGATGAAGCAGCACATGCTGGCCTTGCAGCGCCGCTTTGCCGCAGACATGACCGCCCGCCTGTCGGGAACCCTTGCCGATCTGCAACGCCTGCAAGGCAGGCAGATCGAGCAGCTTGAATTGCGCCTGGCCGCCAACCAGCAGGCCGAACAGTTCAAGAAGACCAGACGTGAGCAGCGCACACAGCATATCCGCAAAGTCTTCGATGAATACCGGCAGTGGGTGCAGGACACCATGACCACCGAGCCACAGCCCTTCATCCAGGTTCTGGCCGCCGCCGTGCGCTGAAACCGGGAAAGGAACGAGAGAACCTGCCATGTCCGTCGCCCAGACCGTCCAGAGCTTTGCCGGCATTGCCAACGAGAACGAGTTCTACGGCCACCATTACCTCGCCGAAGTCTTCAAGGGCGACATCCGCGCCCTGATCGAGAGCTGGCAGGCCGCCGAAGAAACCGCTGCCCAATCGCCTGCCGCTGGCGAAACCGCCGCGGCAAGACGTGCCGACAGCCGGGCGCCGCACAAACGCCTCGCTGGTCTCGGCGGCAAGTGGTTTGCCGCGCTCGCCACCCAGGCACGCCTGCGCGAAGACGCCGAGCGCCTGCTTGCCCACCGGCAACTGCACGCCCCCTTGCTCGAGGCCCTCGGTTACCCGCTCAGGCCCCAACAGATCGAGTTGCAGGCAGGTATGCCGGTGCCCGTCTGGGCAGCTTTTGGCGAAGCGCATCAGGCGCCGCAGTTGCTGATCGTGCCCGCCTACCAGCCCGGTCGCGAAGACGATGACCCGCTCGATCATCGTCTGACCGCCACTCACTATGGCGGGCAGGAAGCCCCGCCGGCGTTCAGCAAACTCTCCTGGCTGGAAATCCTCACCGAAGCGCTGTTCGGCACCGACCAGCCGCCGCGCTATGTCATTCTGGTCGGATTCAGGGAATGGCTGCTGGTCGACCGCTACAAATGGCCGAACAATCGACTGCTGCGCTTTGACTGGAGCGAAATCCTCGACCGCAAGGAAACCTACACCCTGCAGGCGGCGGCGGCCCTGCTGCACCATGACAGCCTGGCCCCCCGGCAGGGCGCCAGCCTGCTCGACGGCCTCGATGAAAACGCCCACAAGCACGCCTTCGGCGTCAGCGAAGACCTCAAGTACGCGCTGCGCGAAGCGATCGAGGCGCTCGGCAATGAAGCGGTGCGACAACTGCGCGAAAAGGCGCAAGCCGGCAAGCAGGGCTTCTACACCGGCAAGGACGCTGTCGATGCCGGCGACCTCAGCCTCGAATGCCTGCGCCTGGTGTATCGCCTGTTGTTCCTGTTCTATATTGAAGCGCGTCCCGAGCTCGGCTATGTGCCGATCCAGAAGAGCGAGATCTACGCCAGGGGCTACAGTCTCGAGTCCCTGCGCGATCTTGAACTGACACAGCTCAATACCGCCGCTGCGCGCGACGGACTCTTTTTCGACGCGACGCTGCGCCGCCTGTTCTCGCTGATCGGAGAGGGCTGTGGCGCAGCCGCCCAGCAAAGCGTCCTCGCCGGCAGCGTCAAGGAAGCCTTCACGCTGTCGCCGCTCGACAGCAAGCTGTTCGACCCCGGGGCAACGCCGCTGCTCAACCAGGTGCGTTTCCCCAACCACGTCTGGCAGCTCGTCATCCGTTTGATGTCGCTGTCGAACGGCAGACGCAAGGGACGCGTCAGCTATCAACTGCTGTCCATCAACCAGCTCGGCGCCGTCTATGAAGCGCTGCTCTCCTATCGCGGATTCTTTGCCCCGGAAGACCTCTACGAAGTCCAGCCGGAGCCCAAAAAGGCGTCAGCCAGCACCGGTGGCGATGACGACTACGAAGAGGGCGAACGCGAGGGTGAACAGCAGGGCGGCGGCAGTACTGACCTGATGGACAGCGCCTGGTTCGTCCCGGCCAGCCGTATCGACCAGTACAAACCCGGCGAACGCGTCCATGACCTCGACGAGCAGGGTCGCAGGAAGCTGCGCGTCTATCCCCGCGACACCTTCATTTACCGCCTGGCCGGTCGCGACCGGCAGAAGAGCGCGAGCTACTACACGCCGCAGGTGCTCACCCGTTGCCTGGTCAAATACGCGCTCAAGGAACTGCTGAAAGGCAAAACCGCCGACGACATCCTCACCCTCACCGTCGTCGAGCCGGCCATGGGCAGCGCGGCGTTCCTCAACGAAGCCGTCAATCAGTTGGCGGAGGCGTATCTGGAGCGCAAACAGATCGAGATCAAGCGCCGCATCCCTCACGAGCAATACCCAGTCGAGCTGCAAAAGACGCGCATGTACCTGGCCGACCGCAATGTCCATGGCGTCGACCTGAACCCCATCGCCACCGAACTCGCCGAAGTCAGCCTCTGGCTTAATGCCATCTACGGCGAGCCGCCAGAACGGGGCCAGCCGCCGACGGCCGCCCGCGTCCCCTGGTTTGGCTACCAGCTTTTTTCCGGCAACAGCCTGATCGGCGCAAGGCGCGAGGTTTTTGCCGAGAGCCTGCTGAAGAAGGGTAGCAAACCCGCGTGGTACGACACCCCCCCGCGCCGCTGCGGTTTTGCCCCCTCTCCTGCCGGCGGGAGTGGGGCCGGGGGAGGGGGTGAAGTTCGCCGCCCCGACGAGGTCTATCACTTCCTGCTGCCCGACCCCGGCATGGCCAGTTACACCGACAAGGTGGCGAGACAGCTCTACCCGGCCGACTTCGCGCGACTCAAGACCTGGCGCACGGCGATGAAGCCGCCGCTCGAAGCGCACGAAGTCCGGCGCCTCGTGCAGCTTTCTGACGCCATCGACCAGTTGTGGTCCGAGCACGTTAATCTCGTCGGCGAAGATCGCGCCCGCACTGAAGACCCCCTGGCGCTGTGGCCTCACGATTCGCCCCGTCTCCCGGAGGGAGAGGGCTGGGGAGAGGGCAGCCGCACCGTCACCACACGCGCGCAGAAGGAAGCGATTCGCACCAAAGGCCTGCTGAACCAGGACGACGACTACGCCACGCCGTACCGCCGCCTCAAGCTGGTGATGGATTACTGGTGCGCGTTGTGGTTCTGGCCGATCACCCGCAGTGCCGATCTGCCGAGCCGCGAGCAGTGGTGGCTGGAAATCGGCGCCATCCTCGAGGGCAACATTGTCGATCTGTCGCCGCAAATCCCGATGGACTTCAGCGCCGCGCCGGTGCCGCAGCCATTTCTGCCGGAAGTCCAGGCAACGCTATTCGGCGAGGTGCAGCCGATGCTGGCCACCGCACCGGCGCATCCGCAACTGCATGACAAGTTTGGCCAACTGCGGATCAGCAAACTGCGAACCCACTTTTCCCGGGTGGCGACGGTGGAGGCCGTTGCCCGGCAACGGCGGTTCATGCATTGGGAGCTGACCTTTGCCGATGTCTTCGCCAGACGGGGTGGCTTCGATCTGGTCGTCGGCAATCCGCCCTGGCTCAAGGTCGAATGGAACGAGGCGGGGATTCTCGGCGAACGCAATCCACTCGTCGCGATTCGCAAGCTGAATGCCAGCGAACTGGCGCAGCAGCGCAGTGCAGCCTTCGAGCAGTTTCCCGGCCTGCAAGGCGAGTGGACGGCCGAACTTGAGGAGGCGGAAGCCACGCAGAACTACTTCAATGCCCAGCAGAACTATCCGCTGCTCAAGGGTGTGCAGACCAATCTCTACAAGTGCTTCATGCCGATTGGCTGGATGCTGGCTGGGCAGCGCGGCGTCGTTGGCTACTTGCACCCGGAAGGGCCGTACGACGATCCGAAGGGCGGGGCGTTGCGGGAAGCAGTGTATGCGCGGTTGCGGGCGCATTTTCAATTTACAAATGTTCGCCTTCTTTTTGCGGAGGTCATGATCTGGGTTCGATACTCGATCAATATTTATGGCAAGAATCGTGAGTCGCCACTATTTGATTCGCTTGCAAACCTGTTTGATCCAGCAACAGTCGATCGTTGCTATGAACATGATGGATACGGCCTGGCAGGCGGTATCAAAGATGATGCTGGCGAGTGGAATACCACAGGTCACGCCGACCGCATCGTTGGTGTCGGCGACGAACTGCTGACCGTTTTCGCAAAGCTCTACGACGAGCCTGGTACACCACCGCGCCGCGCGCGCCTTCCAGCACTGCACGCTGGACACCTTTCCAGCGTGCTCGCCAAACTCGCCGCGCATCCGCGCCGCTTAGCCGATCTGGGCGATGACTATTTCTCCACCGTGATGTTTGACGAAACCTATTCGCAGCGCGATGGCACTCTATTCCGAAATGCCGACCGTAGCGCGCCCTTTGCCGCCGCGCCGGAAGACTGGGTGCTCTCGGGCCCGCATTTTTTTGTAGCCAATCCTTTCTACAAGACACCCCGCCAGCTTTGCATTAACCCTCGCGCTTACGACCCGCTCGACCTTGAAACCCTCCCTGACGACTATCTGCCCCGCAGCAACTACCGCCCGATGCAGGATCGCGCCGAATATGCTCGCCGCACGCCCCGCGTAAGCTGGAGCGAAGCAGAAACGCTTACCTTGCCGTGGGATCACCTCACTGCGGAAGAACAAGCCGAACATGCCAGCCAGAAAGGGCAGACGGTTGCCGTGCAACGCTGGCGGCATAAGCGGGTGACGGAGTACTTTCGATTGGCTTTTCGAGCGATGTTGTCAGTGTCAGCGGAACGAACACTAACCGGCGCCCTCGTCGCAAGAGGCTGCTCGCACATCAATGGTGTTCAATCGAATGCGTTTAGAGATGTTGTCTCGCTCCTCGCCGCCGGGGCAGTGTGCAGTTCGCTGATTGCTGATTTCTATCTCAAGTCTATTGGACGCCCGAACCTACATGGCACTTGGACGCGACTGCCGCTACTTCCAATTCAACAGCCATTGATTGTCCGGTACCTTGCACTCAACTGCCTCTCTAGCCAATTCGCTCCACTTTGGTCCGAACTCTTCCGCGCCAAAGTCTTCCATTACGAGCGCTGGAGCCAACCTAACAACCCGCGCCTGCCGCAGGATTTCTTCGGCAAGCTCACGCCCGAATGGCAACGCCACTGCGCCCTGCGTACCGACTACGCCCGTCGCATGGCGCTGGTCGAAATCGACGTATTGGTTTCTCAAGCCCTCGGCCTCACCCTCGACGAACTGCTGCTCATCTACCGCGTCCAGTTCCCGGTCATGCAACAGAATGAGCGCGACACCTGGTACGACATGGCCGGCCGCATCATTTTTAGCTGCAACATCGGCCTGGCCGGAACGGGCCTGCCGCGCAAGGGCAGCCGCAGCACCGCCGACGTGACCTTCACCACCCCCGATGGCCGCAGTAAAACCGGCAAGTATGGCTGGGACGATATCCACGCCATGCAGGACGCCGGCACCTTGCCCGCCGGTAGCACCGTCACCACCACCGTCCTCGACGACACCCACCCCGGCGGCCCGCAAACCCGCACCCGCACCTACACCGCCCCCTTCGCCCTCGCCAGTCGCGAAGCCGATTACCGCGTTGCGTGGGCGTTCTTTGCGCAACAAAACGATGTTTGAAGAAACCCAAGGAGCTGCTATGAGCCGTTTTCCATTACGCCATCTGTCTGTACGTGTGCCCTGGCATGACACGGGCTGGAAGGGCGTTGTCTGTCAGGCGCCGCATCTCAACGGCGCGTGCGTGAAGCTCAAGGGGGTTGCCGGCGCTAAAGACGACGAGCGGGAACGCAAGATTGCCGGCCGGTCGCTTGGAGAGCTTGCACCCGACGAATTCCCGCCTTGTGTGAATGAGCGCGGCAGCTTCATGGCGCCGTTCGAGCTGGAACCGATCAAGCGGCATGCGCTGGCGCACATGAATCCGACCGATTACGGCCACTTCCAGCCGACCCCGCAACGCTACCCGCCTTACTCCGCCGGCATAGTGCCGTTTCGCTGGTTGATGCGAGAAAACATCGAAAGCCTTGCGCATGAGCTGGAACTGGATGCAGCACTCGATCGAGAGCCTAAGCTTAGGTGATATCCCCAATTCTTCATACCGTTGTGTGCGATACTTTTAGCCGATTCTGCGATTGGAGGTCTTGCGAATGGGAGTCGCCACGGTAGCGGAAAGGAAGGTTTCTCTTGAAGCCGAGCACCTGGAAGATATCCGGCTTGCTGCGAGCAAGATGACGGGGGCGAGGCGCAGGGCGTTTCAGGCGGAGATGGCGTTGAAATATTGTAGTGGCAGTGCTCGGCGTGCCGAGGAGGTGTTCGGCTGGAGTCGGCAGGCCGTGCAGCTCGGTCTGCATGAGAAACGTACGGGTATCATCTGTCTGGGGCTGCACGCGTTCTGCTGCGGTGCGAAATTGTGGGAGAAGAAACACCCCGAGGTGGCGCAAGCCCTGTGGGAACTGGCGGAAAGTCATGCGCAACAAGACCCGACTTTTCGCACGACCTTGTCGTTCACCCGCCTGACCGCGGAGGAAGCCATCAAGCAGTTGCGAGCGCAGGGATTTGCGGACGATGTCCTGCCTTCCCGAAGCGGTATGTCGAGAGTGTTGAACCGCAACGGGTACCGGTTGCGCCCGGTGCTCAAGGCCAAACCCCAAAAAAAGTCCCTGAAACCGACGCCATTTTCGCCAACATCCGGGAACGTGACCGCGATAGCCAAGACGAAGCCGTCATGCGCCTGAGCATGGACTGCAAGGCGACGGTGAAGATTGGCGACTACTCGCGTGGCGGCAAGACGCGGGGTGACCACCGGGCTGCCGACCACGACATGGGGTGCGAGGAAAAACACACGCCGTTTGGTGTCGTCAATGAAGACAGTGGGTCTCTCCATCTGTCCTTCGGAAGCTCGGCGAAGACCAGCGATTTCATCATCGACAGTCTCTACGCCTGGTGGGAGCGTCAAGCACCCGAGGAGCGTGCTCGCGTCACACACCTCCAGATCAAGGCCGATAACGGACCGGAGAGCAATGGCCGGCGTACGCAATTCCTCAAGCGCATGGTCCAGTTCGCCGATCACATCGGCAGGTCCATCCGCCTCCTCTACTATCCGCCGTACCACAGCAAATACAATCCGGTGGAGCGTTGCTGGGGAATCCTGGAAAAGCACTGGAACGGTGCCAAGTTGACCGATACCCAAACGATGCTGGAGTGGGCCAAGACCATGACCTGGAAAGGCGTTCATCCCGTCGTCGAACTGAGCCGCACGGTCTACGAGAAAGGAGTCACGGTGGCCAAGGAGGCTATGCAAGCGGTCGAGTCCCGTCTGGAACGTCACCCGCTCCTACCCAAGTGGGACATCTTGATCCGACCAGTCGGCACGGTATGAACTATCGTAGAAATCACCTTAAATATGACAGTCGCTGGGTGCACGAGGCGGGTAACCAGACCGCATTGCTGGATGGCTTCGCGGGGCATCTGCGCGAAGAGGACTCGCTGATTCTATTTTACGCCAAACATGTGCCCTTCGTAGAGGGCACCGCGCGCGTACTGATCGGCGCCGGGCGCATCAAGAAAATTGGGAAGCTCAGCGAATACGACCGTAAGGGCGATGGTCCGCACGGCATGTTGTGGGAGCGTCCTGTTCAGCATTCCATTCGCCCGAATGGCGAGGACGGGTTTCTGATGCCTTACGCAGAGTTGCTGGCTCGAGCGGAAGTCGACCCCTCCCTCGACCTTGAGCGTTACACCGCGAAGGCGCCGGACGAGCACTGGAACGAATTCTCGTATGCCAGTGAACTGGTGCGGCACGATGGGGCGATAGCATCCTTGCTGACGATGGATCTCGTGCTGGGGCGTATGCATGACGAATTGGGTATCGAGCTGAGCGCGCCGCGCAAATGGATTCATACGGAACTGGTGCGGTTGTGGAAAGTGCGTGGCCCCTTCCCGGGTTTGGGTGCGGTACTGACAGCATTTGGCTTCAGCCGTGGGGTATTCGTGGCGCATGCCTTGCAGGAAAAGGCAGGCGAGAACGTCGATCCGTGGCCACAGGTGGATGCTGCATTCAAGAAACCGGATGAGCTGTTGCCCAAGGCTTTGCGAGCAGACATCAAGGCGTTGGCTTCTACCTGGAAGGGCTTGTCAGCAGAGCGCCGCCACTACCTGAAGCTCTTGAGCCGCTTCGAGCTGACGGTTGAACAGGCGCAGAACCTGTACGAGGCTGGGGCGCGAAAGAATGCGGGCTGGGGCGGATCAGATAAGGAGATTCTTGAAAACCCGTACCGGATTTATGAATTGAGCCGCCTCGATCCGGATGGCGTTCGCTTGCTGACGGTGGATCGTGGCGTGTTCCCGGATGATGCTGTGCGGCTGGTGCATCCGCTGGAGGAGCCTTCTTGTCTGGAGTCTGGCGTGGATCGTCGCCGGGTACGGGCGTTCTCTCTGGCGGCTCTCGAAAAGGCTGCACTGGATGGCCACACCTTGCAGTCTCGAGATGGCTTGGTCGAGGCCATTCGCGCTTTTGCCGTAAAACCCGAATGCGCTGTGACCGGCGACATGCTGAGCGCACAACTGCCGCAAATGGCGCCGGAGATTGTTCCGGCACTGGTGAATGAGGATCAGGGCTTGCAACTTGATCGCTACAAGGCGATTGGCGAGCTGGTGCGCAAGGAACTGAGGCGGGTAGATGGTGCGCGCCATGTGGTGGCGGTGGATTGGAAGCAGGCACTGCAGGCAAAGCTGAAGACGCCCGTGGATGAGGAAGACAAGCGCGCACATGAAGAAAAAATGGCCGCACTCAAAGAATTGGCGGAAGCGCGTCTGAGCGTGCTCGCGGGGCCAGCCGGTGCTGGAAAGACCACCGTGCTCGGAATCCTGTGTGCGCAGGAGCCAATCGCCAGGGACGCGATACTCTTGCTTGCCCCGACGGGTAAGGCTCGCGTGCGCATGCAGGAGCTGTCCAAGGGAGCACGGGCAGCAGCCATGACCATTGCGCAGTTCCTGAACCAGCACGGTCGCTACGACGGGAATGCCGGACGCTACATTCTGAGCGACCGCCCTAAAGCGGAAGGCTATGGCACGGTGATCGTGGATGAGTCTTCCATGCTGACTGAGGATATGTTGGGCGCGTTGTTTGATGCACTGAAGGGCGTGAAACGTTACATCTTTGTGGGCGATCCGGCGCAGTTACCACCAATTGGCGCCGGGCACCCGTTTGTCGATCTGATTGCGAAGCTGCGCCCGGCAAGCCGTGAGCAAATATTCCCGCGGGTCGCCAGGAGCTACGCAGAGCTGACAATCGAACGCCGCCAGGTGGGGGCGGATCGCCCTGACTTGCGATTGGCTCGGTGGTTTAGTGCTGCAGCGCCCGATACGGGTGATGACGATATGTTTTGCGAAAGTGCACCTGCATCAGACACGATCCGCTTCGTGCAGTGGTCTGACGCGAACGACTTTCAGGTCAGTTTGCTGAAGGTATTGTGCGAGGAGCTGAAACTATCGGGGTTGGACGACGACCGCGGGTTTAATCGACGTCTCGGTGCCACCGAACAAGGTGAATACGATTACTTCAATGCCACCCGTGGTGAAAAAGCCGGCTCGGTAGAAGCGGTGGAGCGATGGCAGATTCTGAGTCCACTGCGTGGCATGAGCTTCGGTGTCAGTGATATCAATCGTCAGATTCACGAGCGTTTTCGTAAGAATTTTCTCGAACTGGCGACCCGTCGCTTTCGTTCAATCCCGAAACCCATGGGAGCTGAACGAGTGGTTTATGGCGACAAAGTGATAAACCTTAGTAACCACAGACGGGATGGCAAAAAAGTCTATCCGCAGGAGGGGGCGCTGGGCTATCTGGCCAATGGTGAGATTGGTCTCGCCGTTGGGCAGTGGAAGACCAAATGCTTTCCGAAAATCCTGAAGGTCGAATTCGCATCGCAGAAGGGTTACACCTATGACTTCTATGGAAGCGACTTCAAGGACGAAGGCGACGCAGCAATGGAGCTGGCGTACGCACTGACGATCCACAAGGCACAGGGAAGCCAGTTTGAACTGACGATCGTGGTTCTGCCTGAGGGGCATCCGATCCTTTCTCGGGAGCTGATCTATACCGCGCTGACACGCCATCAGCATCGTGTTGTGATCCTGCATCAAGGCCCACGAAGCGGGTTAAAGGACCTTTCCTCACCGTTAAGTTCATCCATTGCCCGCCGCATGACGAATTTGCTCATGGATTGCCGGATGCGGGAGATCAAACAGGAGAAGGGCAGCGTCTTTATGCAGGATGGGTTGATCCATCTGACCCGTGATGGCCGTGCCGTACGTTCCATGTCTGAACTGGTCATCGCAGAAGCCTTGATTGCGGCAGGGCAAGTCTTTTCCTACGAGAAGCCTCTTGTCTTAAATGGCGAAGTTCGCTATCCGGACTTCACGCTCGAAGATGAAATCAGTGGCCGCACCATCTACTGGGAACACCTCGGAATGCTTGAGAAGAAAGGCTATTGCGACAAGTGGAATAAGAAGCTTGCTTGGTATGCCAAGAACGGTGTGCGGCTAGAACGCGAGGGCGGCGGACCGAACGGGATGCTGGTGACGTCGGAGGGGTCGGGATCAACCGCGTTCAATGCATCCGAGATTCAAGCAACGATCCAGCGGTTGTTCTAAGTTTGATCAGGGGAAGCTCATCAGATGAGCTTTGGGGCGGGTAGATTTGTAGCACTGCTGGCAAGGGGAGTGATTACGGATGGCGTGGGATAGAGGAACGGAAGTTCGACGCATCGATAACCCGGGTAGAACTGGGGTGACATCGGGCCAAGTGCGCCAGAGAGGTGCAATTGCCTATCTGGGGGTGCGTTGGCAGGATGGGACTCAGGATTACGTGGCTGAAGATCAGCTTGAAGAATTGCATGCCATTGCTTCCAAGGATCGCTTCGAGTTGATCGAACTTGGTAAGTACGGTCGTTCTGGCGACTTGCGCCGTAGCCTGACCCATGTGCACCTGTCCGGGCGTCTGGCGAACCTCGTTTATTCGATGGGGGTCACGAATACGGACTTCTACGCTCATCAATACAAACCACTCCTGACTTTGTTGGAGTCTCCGGCTGACGGACTGTTGATTGCCGACGAAGTGGGTTTGGGTAAGACGATTGAGGCGGGAATTATCTGGACCGAACTTCGAGCACGTGAGGACATGCGTCGCCTGCTGATCGTTTGCCCGGCAGTGTTACGTGAGAAATGGCGTGATGAGTTGAAGCTTCGTTTTGGCATAGATGCCTCTATTGTTGATGCGGCCACGCTTGTGGCTGAGCTTAAACACTCATCCAGTATGGGCGCTCCGAAAGCCTGGATAGCGAGCTATCAGACTCTGCGGCCGCCCAAAAGCTGGCGCCCGAGTGATACGCCGCCACCGAAGAAAGCCTCTGGTCGCGTGCGGCTGGCGCATTTGTTGGACGAGCATGCCGAAGAAGAACCTATGGTGGATCTCGTTGTTTTTGACGAAGCCCATTACATGCGTAATCCAGAGAGTTCAGTGCATCGTCTGGGTGAAATGCTTCAGAAGGTTTCGCAGCAGCGGGTGCTTCTATCGGCGACGCCGATAAATCTACATAACGACGACCTGTTCCATCTGTTGCAGTTATGCGACCCAGAGCACTTTCAGTACCCATCAAGTTTTCAGGAGCTACTACTGGCGAATCAGCCATTGGTTTCAGCCCGAGATGCTGCGCTCAATCCTGCCTCAAGCGCAGAAGATATTCTGATTTATGTGAAAAGGGCAGCTGATACAGATTTGCTACGTAACTCTCGTCAACTGGCGGCCTTGCTCGAAGATCCTCCGACGGATGAAGATCTAGCCAGGCTGGAATTCCGGGCTGAGCTGGCAGCTAGCCTGGAACGAATCAATTTACTGGGCCACGTGATCACCCGAACCCGCAAACGGGATGTTCAAATGGAGCGTCCTCGGCGAGAGGTGCATCCTGAGAAGGTGCCCATGACGGATGCGGAGCGTGCTTTCTATGAATACGTAACCGAAGTTACGCGTGAGTATGCATGGCGGCGAGGAATTTCCGACGGATTTCTTCTGGCAACGCCTCAGCGGCAGGTGTGCAGCTGCCCTGCTGCATTTGCTCGCGCGTGGTTAGGTAATGATGATTCTCTAGTCGAGGATATGGCAGAGCAAGTTTCCGAGGAGTATGAGGAGAATGATGATGAAGGAGAACTAGCGAATATAAGTGAGTCCCTCAAGGAGTTCTTGCTGGCACATCGTCCGCGGAATCTGAATGCAGCCGAACTGGAGCAGTCTGATTCGAAGTTGCAGCGCCTGGTGACGGTTCTGAAGGAGTTTTTTTTGGACAATCCGGACGAAAAGGTGATTTTGTTCACCTCGTTCCGCGTCACTGCAAAATATTTGAGTGAGCGCCTAAAGACTCTCGGTATGCCAAGCCTCTTGTTATGGGGGGGCATGTCGGAGTCCAAACAGGATTTGATCAACGAATTTCGTGACCGTCCGGACCTTCGTGTTCTGGTTTCTACCGAGGTGGCATCGGAAGGTGTCGACTTGCAGTTCAGTCGCTTGCTGGTCAATTACGATCTGCCATGGAACCCGATGCGAGTGGAACAGCGCATCGGCCGTATTGATCGTCTTGGGCAAAAGGCGCAGGTCATTCATATCTGGAATCTGTTCTATCAGGAAACCATCGATGAACGTATTTTCGGACGGTTGCTGACCCGGCTAAAGGTGTTCGAGCAGGCATTGGGCGAGCCAGAGCCTATCATTGGAGAGACTATTAAGAAACTCGAGTCCAAGTTGCTGACGAGCCGTCTGACCCCTAGTCAGGAGGATGATGAAATTCAACGGGCGGCGCAGGCATTGGAAAACGTGCGTCAGCGGCAAGAAGAGTTGGAAAAGAACGCTTCGCAGATGATGGCGCACGGTGGCCTGGTCCTTGAACGGATAGAAGCGGCCGATGAGCTCTCACGCCGTGTGACCGAGCGGGACCTGACCATTTATGTTCAGGACTTCTTGAATCAGCATGTTGCTGGTCACCGCTTTCAATATCAAGAATCGGATAACACCTTCTTGATCCAGTTGCCCGCAAGTGTGGCAGCGGACCTGGATGACTTCTGCCGTCGAAAGGGAGTAATTGGGCAGACATCGTTGGGAAACGCACTTCCCCGGCAATGTAGATTTGTAAACAAGCTGACTAGTACCAGTAATAAGTCAGTTGAGAGCATTAACCAGTTTCATCCACTCATTCGTTTCATCAGTCAACGACTGAACGAATTGGAAGACGCTTTCTATCCACTGGTATCCGTAAAAGTGTCTGGTCGCGAAACGAGCGTGGGGCCTGGGGACTACGTGTTTGCGTTGAGGCGTTGGACCTTCAGTGGCGTACGAGAAGAGGAGTGGCTGCAATCCGCGGTATGCGAGCTTTCCGCACGGGTGCCTTTTTCTGATGAAGTAGCTGAAAGCCTGATCAATCTTGCACGCACTCACGGGAGCGATTGGATTGAGGCACCTACCTGCGTTTTACCCGACGTAGCGAGTGCTTGTCTTGATGAGCTGGAGAAGCACCTTGAAGACTCCTATCAGCGAGCAAAGAAGCGCAAGCAAGATGAGAATGCTGACAGACTCATGTTCCAGTTGCATGGCATTGATCAGCACATGGCCCAGCGACTTCAAACACTTGAGAGCGTTCAAGCGCAGCACGCCTTGCGTGGTCGGAGTTCGCTTGTAAAAGCCACTCAGGGGCGAATTGCGAAGCTACGGGCACGTATGGGACTCAAAAGAGCACAGATCCAGAGGCAAGAGAGTCTGCAGCCAGACGATGCACCAGTGTGCGTGGGTCTGATTCGTGTCGAGAAATAGTAGAGATGGAATCTATGAGCGACTGGAAAAGCACGCTAAAAGCACTGAAAAAAGAAATGTTTGGAGCTAAAGGCGAAGGCGATCAGCCGAAGAAAGTGCCAAGGATCGGGGCGTCTTCGCTTGCGCTGAAGCCGAAACATAAGCCGTTTGTTGCTCGGGTGCCATCTTCAGAATTAAGAGATACCGAAGCAGCAGTTGCGTTTTCCAAATCTACTCAACCATTGACGAAGCCAAAAATAAACTTGCAACGGCCGGTGGCTCCGCAGTTTGTGGTCCCAAACGTTCCAAAGCCCCTCACGCGACAGCAAGCTCATCAAGATAAGACGCCTCTGGTTCGACCACCCCCCTCAAGACCAAGTGCGGTGCCAACTACATTCCAAATTCATTCGGGCGAGAGTTTAACGAGACAGGCAAATTTCAAAATTCCGGAAGCATGGGTCGCTGAAGGAAGTCGCACTCAGTCACCAACACAAAGTCAGTCTGACGGCGCTATTGACGTCTTCATTGGTCTTGATTTCGGCACGTCATATACGAAGGCTGCAGTTGGGTTGAAGGATCAGATTTTTGTAGTTGATTGGCATGGCGTATCAGCAGGTGCGGATCGATATTTGCTTCCAAGCGAATACTCCATCTTGGCCGACGGTTCGTGCCAGCTTGGACAAGCGCCTGATGTGACATTTGATCAAGTCCGCCAACGTCTCAAGCATCCACTCATAGATGTGCCCGTTTCCTCCGCTTCCCTTGGCAAGGCCGCTGTATTCTTAGCTTTAGTCTTGCGCTATGTCCGAGCATGGGTGTTTTTTCATCAGGGCGACAAGATAGGACGGAGTGCGATTCGATGGATGTTGAACATCGGTGCGCCCAGTAATGGGCTCGAGATTGAAGGACAGCGCCGGGCCTATCTGAAAATGTGCTCGTCGGCCTGGTCGATGAGCGCCTCTGAGTCCGGGCCGTCTGCTGCTCAGGCAGGTGATCTGATCAGTGCGTGGCTGCCTGACGTCCTGCCCAAGGATTTGATTGGCCTTGATGTACTACCGGAGTTTGTTGCTCAGATTGCTGGCTATGTTCAGTCTTCGCAGCGTCAGCGCGGTTTGCATGCTTTGGTTGATGTTGGTGGAGGAACCTTGGATGTCGTGACATTTATTGTTCACGAGCGAGACGGGGAAGACGTTTTTCCGTTCTTGGTTCCCGAGATTAGACCATTAGGCACACAGATGCTTTATCAAAACCGACTTGTTGAAGCTCCGGGTTGCGAGAATGCGAAGCTCCCCGACGAATTGCAGCCAGTATTGGATTCTTCCGAGTATGCCCAGTGCACTGGTTTGCCAGTGGATCATATAGAGCTTCGGGACAAAGTCTTTTGGAGTGAGGTACACAGCACTGTTCATCGCGTTTTTCACCGCACCAAAGCGAAGCGATATCGTTTGTCTGACGCTTGGACGAAGGGGCTCCCGGTGTTTTTGACCGGGGGAGGTGGTTCGCTGGATGGCTACGTGAAATCTGTTCGGTCTGGCGGTCGGCACTGCGCGTCGGTGATGAATTTGATGCTGCTCCCGAAACACCCAAAGCTTGCTGAGTTCTCAGGAACCACAAGCAATTACCAACGGGTATCAGTCGCTTGCGGGCTTGCTCAAGATGCATTCTCGCTTGGACAGCTGATTCCAGCTGGACAAGTCGAAGACGATGCTGTCGTAGACCGTGTAGCTGTTCGACCTGATCGGGATGAGCTTTATGCCCGTTGATTTCTAATCCCGGATATTTCATAACCCTCATTGCCTGATATCGCATGCTTCCGTCCCTCCTTGCCCGCGAAATACAGAATGGTCTGAAGCACTTCCTGACGACCGGATTCGAGCCATCGGACCCCCTCTTCGCCGGCGTCATGCAGCGCTTCACCGACGACGAGGGTCGCTGGCTGAAAGGCCCCTATGTCCAGATTGGCCTGCCGTTCCGGACCGGGCAACGGGGAAGGACGTTTTTCGGGAGTTTCGAGACGGAGCATCCCGGACACGTTCATCAGGAAGCGGCATGGCAGCGACTGGCCAGTCAGCTTGGTGCCGCCGGGACGCTGGTCGCCACCGGCACCGGCAGCGGCAAGACCGAGTGTTTTCTGTACCCGCTGCTCGATCACTGCGCGCGCGCCAGTAGTGACGGCGCTGCGGGTATCAAGGCGCTGGTGATCTACCCCATGAACGCACTGGCGACCGACCAGGCGCGGCGTTTTGCGCAGGTGATTGCCCGCACACCGGGTTTCAGGGGGCTGCGGGTGGGGCTGTTTGTCGGCGGGCGCTCGGGCAGGGATGGCCAGGGCCTGATGGCGATGACCGCGACCAGCGTGATCACCGACCGGGAGACATTGCGCAAGGACCCGCCCGACATCCTGCTGACCAACTACAAGATGCTCGACTACCTGCTGATTCGCCCCAAGGATCGGCTGCTCTGGGCGAAGAACACGGCCGAGACCCTGCGCTATGTCGTGGTCGATGAACTGCACACCTTCGACGGTGCCCAGGGGACCGACCTGGCCTTGCTGTTGCGCCGCCTGCGTGCGCGCCTGAAAACCCCCGCCGGGCATCTGATCTGCGCCGGGACTTCGGCGACGCTGGGCGGCAACTCGGACACCGCGCCCTTGCGCGAATACGCCCGGCAAATTTTCGGGGTGGATTTCCCGCCCGAGTCGGTGGTGACGGAAAATCGCCTGGACGAGATCGAGTTCCTCGGAAACAGCGTCATCGAGCATGTGCTCTATCCGCGCCCCGACTTTGAAGCGCTGCTCGATGCCGATCGCTATCTATCGCCGGCGGCGGCGGTTGAGGCCTGGTTCCGCCTGTTCTTCCCCGGCGTAGCGCCGCCGGTCGACGTCAACGACCTCGCCTGGCGCAGCGCACTCGGGGCAGCGCTCAAGAAACATCTGCTGTTTATCAACCTGCTGAAGCTGATCAGGGGCCGGATCGTCTCGCTGAGCGAGTTGCAGGAGCAGATGCAGGGCCCCCTGCCCGAGGCGGCGCGACCGTACATCGCCAGGGTACTCGATGCCTTGCTGGTGCTCGTCGCCTGGGCTCGGGATCCCGCCGGCCAACCGCTGGTCACCCTGCGCGTGCAGTTGTGGATGCGCGAGTTGCGGCGCATGGTCACGCAGCTTCGCAGTGACCCGAATACGATCGAGTTGCGCGCCGAAAGCGACGTCAGGCGCGAGCCGGGCAAGCTCTATCTGCCGCTGCTGCAATGTGCAGATTGCCATACCACCGGCTGGCTGAGCCGTCTGCCGAGTGGCCAGTCACGGCTGTCGACCGATCTTGACGAGATTTACAACACATGGTTCTCCGGGCAGCCGGAGGCCCTGCGCCTGTATTCCGCGGCGGGCCTGAGCCGGCCGCTGTGCGACGGCATGATGCAGCGCGTTTGTACGCAGTGCGGCCATCTGCAGAGCGGCACAGGGGAATGCGCCGCCTGCGGACACGGCGACCTGATCGATGTTTTCCGGGTGACGGCGAGCCGGACGACTACGACGAATGCGGGCGTTTCGCATACCTGGCACGATCCGGCGTGTCCGGCCTGCGGCAGCAAGTTCAGACAACTCCTGCTCGGTGCGCGCAACGCGACGCTGGGTGCGGTGACGATCGAGCAGACCTGGGCCAGCCCGTTCAATGACGACAAGAAGCTCATAGCGTTTTCTGATTCGGTGCAGGATGCGGCGCATCGGGCCGGCTTCTTCACCGCGCGCACCTACCTCAATACGGTGCGGACGGGTCTTGCGCAGGTCATCGACCAGATTGCGACGCCGCAGTGTTCCTGGACCACCTTTCTCGAAAAGTCGGCCAACCTGTGGCACGAGAAGGACTCGCCACTGGCGATGCCGGTGGAGCGATTCGTTTCGGAGTTCATCGGTCCGAACATGATGTGGCAGCGCGATTGGGCGGTATCGATGCAGGCGCATGACCACTTGCCAAAAGACAGCCATCTGCCGGAGCGGGTCAGGAAGCGTCTGCGCTGGCAGGCCTTTGCTGAATTCACCTACCTCAGTCGGCGTGGACGCAATCTGGACGCGATTGGCAAGGCCACGCTGGCGCCCCGCCTTGAAGATATCGAGCGGGCAGCCGATGTGCTGTTACCCGTTCTGCAGGAATCCTTTGGCATTCGCCATGCCGTCCGGCGGACCGTCGTGCACTGGCTGTGGGGCTTTGTCTGCCACTTGCGACAGCGTGGCGCGGTGGGCATGCCGGAGTTGATGGCCTATGCGCGTGACGGCAATGTTTTCGCCTTTACGCGCACGCAGGGACGTGGCGAGTGGCTGCCTGGCATGGGCGAGCGCACGCCGCGCCCGGTTTTCCTGTCGCTGGGGCGCGCGCGCGGATTTGACCATTTGGTGAATCCGCACGCGCCGACCTTCTTTCAGACCTGGCTGTTGGCTACCCTGGGTGCGGAGGGACTGCTGCCCGGCAAGGCAGAGGAGGCCATCTACGCGCGGGCGATCGAGGCCCTGGTTCAGGAAGGCGTCGTGTTGCGTATCGAGGCGCAACCGTTTGATGTGATTGCCCTGAATCCGGCGGCACTGGTGATTGAAACCCGGTTGCAGCGACTGGTTTCCGCGCAGGGAAAGCGTGCGCTGACCGTTCCCGCCGATGCTGCTGCGGCCCTGCTGGGAATGCCCTGCCTGGATGCCTCGCAGGAAACCTATGCCGAGCGCGACGACGCTGGCGGCTGGCTGGCCAGACGCTTCAGTCGCGGCGACTTGCGGCGGGTGTTTTCTGCAGAACATACCGGCCTGCTGCAAAGGGATCAGCGTGAGGCTCTGGAACTTCGCTTCAAGGACAAGAACCCGCGCCCCTGGTACGAGAATCTGTTGTCGGCAACGCCCACCCTCGAGATGGGGGTCGATATCGGCGATCTTTCGTCGGTATTGCTCTGTTCCGTCCCGCCGAATCAGGCCAGCTACTTGCAGCGCATTGGACGCGCCGGGCGACGCGATGGCAATGCCTTCACGGCCACCCTGGCCGATGGCGCGAGTCCGCACGACCTGTATTTCTTTGCCGACACCGACGAGATGTTGCAGGGCGAGGTGGTGCCGCCGGGCATCTTCCTGAAGGCTGCCGAAGTGCTGCGCCGGCAGATGTTCGCTTTTTGTCTCGATGACTGGGTCGGATCCGGCATTCCCGACACGGCGCTGCCGGACAAGACCCAGGATGCGCTCAATGCGCGCGACAGTCTGGATCAGACGCGTTTTCCCTACACCTTCCTGGAGTACATCCTCGCGCACGAAGAGCGCTTGCTGAGTGCCTTCATGGCGTTGTTGGGAGCAGACCTCGATGACCGGGTCGCGGGTCGCCTGCGCGGATTCATGCAGGGAAACGAGGAAGACGATGCTCTACGCCTTCGCCTGAGCAAGCTCATTGAGGATCTGGCCAAGGAACGTAAGACGCACCGTGATCGCGGGGTATCCATCAGGAAGCAGATTAAGGGACTCAAGGCGCGTCCGCAGGATGAGGCCACTCGCGAAGAGATTGACCATCTCGAACGCGAGCGGCAGAAAGCCTTGGAGTTGGTCAGGGAGATCAATCAGCGTGATCTGCTGAACACCCTTACCGATGCGGGGATGATCCCGAATTACGCTTTCCCGGAAGCCGGGGTTGAGTTGAAGTCGCTGCTTTGGCGGAAAAAAGGCAGCGATGATCCGGAAGGCTCCACGACCTACATTTCGTTGCCTGCTGAGCGCTATGAACGACCGGCGCAATCGGCACTCTCGGAATTCGCACCGGAAAACGTGTTCTATGCCAACCAGCGCCGGGTCGAGATCGACCAGATCAACGTCAGCCTGTCGTCGCTCGAACGCTGGCGCATGTGCCCGACCTGCCAGCACATGGAGAATCTCGAGATCCATGCGGACAGCCATGCATCCTGCCCGCGTTGCGGCGACCCGATGTGGGCCAATATTTCGCAGCAGCGCCAGTTGCTTCGTTTCAAGCAGGCGATTGCCAACAGCAACGATACGGAAGTGCGAATTGACGACAGCGCTGAAGATCGCGAGCCGAAATTCTATGTGCGCCAGATGCTGGCTGATTTCGAGACCAGCGATATCAGGGAAGCGTATCGGCTGGCGGCGCCGGACATGCCTTTTGGTTTCGAGTTCATTGAGCGGGTGGTCTTCAGGGACGTGAATTTTGGCGAACCCACGAAACCCGGTGAGTGCTACGCCGTCGCCGGGCAACAGAAGGCGCGCCCGGGGTTTAAGCTCTGCAAGCATTGTGGACAGATCCAGCGGGCGCCGCGCAATGCGCGTGAACGTGAGCTTGTTCAGTTCCACGCTTTTGACTGCGAGAAGCGGGGTAGTGATGATCCGGAAAACATCATCGACTGCCTTTACCTGTATCGTGAGTTCTCGTCGGAAGCCTTGCGGATTCTCGTACCCTACACCAGTTCGGGGGTCGATGAAGCCTCTGTTCAGTCCTTCATGGCAGCCATACGGATTGGTCTCAAGAAGCGATTTGGCGGCAAAGTCGATCACCTGAGGATGGTGACGCAAGAGGAGAAGGGCCAGGACGGCGCCGCGAATCGGCAGTATGTGATGCTTTATGACTCGGTGCCGGGCGGGACGGGCTACCTGCATGAACTGCTCGCCAATGAAGCGCAAGCGCTGGTCGAGTTGCTGCGCCTGGCGCTGACTCACTTGTGCGCCTGTTCCTGCAACGCGGATGCCGAGAAGGACGGCTGCTACCGATGCGTCTATCAGTACCGTCTGGGGCGTGCGATGGCGCTGGTCTCGCGCGATCGGGCGCGATTGCTGTTGGAGCAGTTGGTCGAAAACCTGGGACAACTGGAGCGCGTTGCCTCGGTTGCCGACATTTACATCAATCCCAACTTTGACTCGGAGCTTGAGGCGCGCTTCATCGAGAGCCTGCGCCGCCTGAGCGGGGTGGGCGGATTGCCGTTCGTGAAGCTGGTACAGGACATTGTTCAGGGGAAATCCGGCTATTTGCTCGAGGTCGGCGAGCAGCGCTATTGGGTCGAGCCGCAGGTCGATCTGGCTGCCAACGAGGGGATCAAGGCGGCGTGTCGGCCAGACTTTGTGCTCTGGCCGACGCAGACCAAATCGCCGAGGCGGCCGATCGCCATCTTCTGTGACGGCTGGGCCCACCATCAGGCCTCGACCCGGGAGGATGCCCACAAGCGCAGCGCCCTGGTGGCGAGCGGCCGATTCTGGGTCTGGTCGCTGACCTGGGACGATGTCCAGGCCGCGATGGACGGGACGCTGGATACTAACCTGGCGGACTGCCTGGAAGCGATGTGCTGCAACGAAGCCCTGCCGCCGCCGCTTCGCTCGCTGCTCGACGACGACCTATGGACGCGGCATGCCGTGGCGGTCCTGCTGCAGTGGTTGGGCAAGCCACCGGGAGAGGGAGGGGATCAACAGGCCGGTAAAATGGCCCGTCACGCCGGTGCCACCGCGTTCCGCATGATCCCCCACCCGCAAAGCGCTCTTCTGGAAGATGCGCGAAACCAGTTGCTGAGCTTCTGGAACGGGCCGCATAACCTGCCTTGTGAGCACCCCGCCCGGAGCGTTCCCTGTGGCAATGTGAATGATCCTTCCTTGCGACTGCGCTATTGGTGGCCAGGTGAGCTGGCGAATTTGTCGGTTGCCATTCCGGTCAGCCCGGGGTTCGTCCTCTTCAACGATGCGCATCTGCACGATGAACCTGAGCGGCATCTGGTCTGGCGGCGCTGGTTATGGCTGTTCAACATCTTCCAGATGCTGCCGGGTTTTCTGCTCGCCACACAAGAGGGCTTGGAGGCCGGTGACCATTCCGTGTTCGGCTTTGCCAAGGGTGCCAAGGGTGTTTCTCCCGCATCAAGCGCGCACGGGGCAGTGCACGCGGCTGCCTGGGCGGCGGTCATCGAACAGGCGATGAGTTCCCTGGCCGAGGGATTGCAGGTCTTGATGGATGCCGGTTTGTCACCCCCCGATGAGGTGGGTTACGAACTGGAGCAAGCCGGTGACGTGGTCGCCGAAGCCGAACTGGCCTGGGTTGCGCAGAAGCGGGTGCTTTTGATGCCAGCCCAGGTGGAGAGTGCGGCCGTCTGGCAGGTCAACGGATGGCAGACATGGATGGCAGATGGCCAGTGGCCTCAGCAGTTGGTTGCTGCGCTCGGTCATCATGGCGCGCAAGCAAACACACAGCAGGAGAGCCCGGAATGACTTTCAAACCAAAAGTGGCGTTGGCGCAGGATTTCCTGGCGAATCTGGCTACCCTGACCGCCACGGTGCAAGGGAAGGTGCTGCGGTGGGCCTTGCGTTTTCAGAGTGATCCCACCTCCAATGGCATCAATTATGAGCCGATCCATGGCGCCCGTGATGGGAATCTGAAGTCTGTCCGTATCGACCAGGACTGGCGTGGGATTGTCTTCAAACCCCCCGCCGGGGACGTCTATGTGCTGATGTATGTGGGTCACCATGACGATGCCTACCGGTGGGCAGAGGGACGACGTGTCGCGGTGAACCCGACGACCGGTGCGCTACAGGTGTTTGCCGTCGAAAGCCTCATCGAGCCCGCTCTGGAGCAGGCGCGTCTGGCGGCGCCCAGGCCGGCTGTTGAACCGCAAACGCCTCCGATGGAACCGCCGAGGACGGCGATGTTTGCTGCGCTGTCAGATGCGGACCTGCTGAGCATCGGCACGCCGGAGGAGCTCCTGGAGCAAGTCAGATCGATCCACACCGAATTCGAGCTGGATGCCGTGCAAGGTCTGCTGCCGGTTGAGGCCTACGAGGGTTTGTTTCTGATTGCCGCTGGCGATAGCGTGTCCGATGTGCTGATTTCACGGGAAACCCGTGTCGATCGCCCAATCGATACGGAAGACTTCGCCACGGCCATCGAGACGGCGGAGTCGCAATCGCGCTTCGTGGTGGTCGCGGATGAGGCGACGATGGCCGCCATGCTGAACTCGCCACTCTCGCAATGGCGGGTATTCCTGCATCCGACCCAACGCAAACTGGCGCAGGGGGATCGTGGCGGTCCGATGCGGGTACTGGGCGGCGCAGGCACCGGCAAGACAGTTCTGGCGATGCATCGGGCGAAATGGCTTGCCGAGAATCGGGCCACGACCGAGAAAAAGGTTTTCTTCACCACCTTCACGCGCAATCTGGCCGCCGACATTGAGGAAAATCTTAAAACCTTCTGCAGTCCGGGTGTCATGCAGAAGATCGAGGTGAAGAATCTCGACGCTTGGGTGCATGGCTTTCTTCGCCGCTACAAGTACGATCATCAAATCATCTACAACCGCAAGAAAGGGGAAGCAGCGGAAGCCTGGCAACGTGCGCTGACGCTGCAGGAAACCACCCTGGCCTTGCCGCCGGACTTTTATGAGGATGAGCTTGAGCGCGTCGTTCTGGCGCAGGGGATCAACTCGCGTGATGACTATCGCCAGGCCAGGCGGACCGGACGGGGTGTAGTGCTGACGCGAGGCAAGCGCGATGCCATCTGGCCGGTCTTTGAGGAGTACCGGGCGCAACTGGCCAGTCGCAAGCTGAAGGAAGTCGATGACGCCTATCGCGACGCAGCGGCCCTGCTACGGGACAAACCACCAGCGTACTCTGCGGTCATCGTTGATGAAACGCAGGATTTCGGGCCGCAGGCGCTGCGGCTGCTGCGTGCGATGGTGCCGGCAGCGCCCAACGATCTCCTGTTTGTCGGAGATGGTCATCAGCGCATCTACCCCAGGAATCGCGCTTCAATGAGTTCCTCAGGCATCAATATCCGGGGACGGTCGCGCAAGCTGTATCTCAACTATCGCACCACGGAGGAAATCCGTCGCCTGGCGGTGGCCACGCTGGAAGGTTGCGCGGTCGATGATCTCGATGAAGGTTCCGATGAGGTCAAGCGCTACAAGTCGCTCTCACATGGCCCGATCCCCAGAACGCTTGCTTTCCCGCATCTGGAGGACGCTCTCTCCAGCTTGCTTCCGCTGGTTCAGGCAGGCTTGGCCGAAGCACGTTCCGTTTGTGTGATTGTACCCACCAGGCAGGATGCAGTTGCGGTCCAGGGGGCCTTGAAGGCTGGAAAGCTATCGACCACGATCCTTGGTCCGGAGGAGCGTGACAACCCTGATTCCAGGTCGGTGCGCATTTCAACCATGCATCGCGCCAAGGGTCTTGAATTCGATGAGGTGCTCCTGTTGATCCGTCAGGATTGCCGCGGCCTGAAAGCGAGCGGGGATGACCTTCAGCGTCTTCAATACGTGGCCATGACCAGAGCCAGGAAAGTGGTGACGATTGTCCGATATTAGGCCGAGCGGGAACGAAGCCTTCGTTCGTTCGCTTTCGTGTTCGTTCGGCAGAACTCAAAACGACACCGTCAGCGGCCGCATGTAGACGTCGGCCGCTTTCTCGATCTGGGCAAAGCTTGGCGGGGCGCTGCCGCGCTCGATGGCGTCAAGCTTGTCGGGCTTTAGCCCAAGTTTTCCGGCTGCGGCCTCGACCGAATAGCCGGCCGTCTTGCGCGCCCACACGAGAAGACACACGAGAAGATCGGGGTTGATCGGTGCGGCAAGGCTGGCAGCCATTTCGAAATGTCAAGGATGAGTTGAAGCTCATCATTCTGCCTTTGTGCCCTCTTGTCCAGAAGCGTCTAACCCGTGCCGTGGTACCGGACGAACAGGTCGAGAAGGGCAAGTGCGTCGTACTTCCCCTTGGGCACCGCCAGTTGGAACTGCACTAGGCCATCGGCCGTAGGGATGACGAAGCACGGAAACTCGTAGCGGTCCGGGTATCGCCTGTAGTCCGGCTCGGAATCGGCACTCTCCGCCAGATGTGGTTGAAGACGTGCGCCTGCCGACAGTCCCGCGTCTGCCGACGGCGACTCGTCCTGGATCAGCGCCGCGCGTTGCATCCACTCACCCATTGCCAGGGCCTAGGCCGTTTCCGTTCCGTGCTTTCGGATTCACGCGATAGCGCACATGGCCTCGGTGCTGAAAGCCCGCGGCCTGGACTGATTGCAGCAACCAACCGGCCTCCACGAGTTCACCCAGCGCTTCGTCGACGATCTCACGGTCATCAAGCAGGCTCCACTGCTTGCGGTAGACGTCGCGTGCGGTGAAACCATCACCACTGCCCAGGTCGTCAAGCTGACCTTTGCCGATCCGTTCGGCCAGTGCAGCGGCGGCCTGTGATTGCAGGTTGGCGGCCAAACCGTAGATGCGCCGAGCGTGCGCTTCGAGGTAGCTGCACCAGTCAGCGGCACGGGCAGCAGCAGAAAGGCTGACGGGGCCGGCGATTTCTCCGGCGGCAATAGCTTCGGCGCGGTCGACCAGATGGAACAGCAGCGCGAGGCTGGCCATCGTCTTCGGCTGTTTGGAGAGGTATTCGACCATCAGCGGTGCCTCGTCCGGGCTCTCCAGCTTCTCACGGTGTAGGCGCTCATACCACTCGATGAACAGGTTCTGCGCGCCATCATCCGCAAAGCGCAGGCAGGGGGTTTGGTCGTAGAGGCCGGGCGGGGCAACTATCGCGAAATCAGTGCGCGCCAGAGTCTCGATGATGGCAAAGGCGCGCTCGCGGGCCGGGGCATCTGGGTACTCGTCGACGATATGCGTAAACGGCTGCACGTCTGGATACGTCAGCAACTGAAAGCGCTGCATCATGCCGTCGTTTTCGATACGGGCCTGATAAAGGTAGTTGCGAACCTTGTCCGGCTGGGTGCCGCCGAGGATGGACACGCACATGTTGTCGCAGATGACATGTCCGCGCCCGATGCGGTCCAGCGGGAAACTGCCTTGGCCGTTCCATGCTTCGAGGTAAAAGCTGCGATCCTGCTCGCGTCCTTGCTTGTCCCAGCCGCGTAGCAGGCCAACCAGTTCGTCACGGAAGACCAAAATGCCGCGCCGGTTCGTCGAAAGCAAGTCATGCAGCGCCTCAATGGTTGCGTCGTTGGTACGAAAACGCTCTTGCAGGTTGCCGGGGGGCGGCGCGGTCAAATTGGCCATTTCGCGCTTGATCTCGGCCACGCTGCGTGTCGGTGGATTTGGTCGGGGTTGGCGGGATGGCGCCTTGCGCTTGGCTGGCGCAGTGGCGGCGGCGTCGCTGCCTTCTTCGAGGGGCATATTGCCGGTGGTGGCATCGACATAGGCGGCCGCCATGCTGGCAGTGCGCTTGGCGAGCATGTCCGCCTTGACGGCTTCCTTGAGGTCGGCCTCGAGCAGCTTCTGGCGTGCCTTGGTTTCCAGGTCAGCTGCGGCGGCCTTTGCATGCTGGGTGCCGTCGGCGGCTAGCTTCTCCAGACGCCCCAGTGCCTTGACCATTTCCGCTAGGGCCGGGGTCTTTTTCTTTGACGGCGGGCCAATCACGCCGCCCCACAAATTCGGCACGATCAACCAATCATCCTTGCGCTTGGGCTTGATCCCGATGCCAGCGCCGACCACTGCGGCGAGAATGCCGATGGCGCCGACGGCGCAAAAGTCGATAGGGCATTGCATCCTGTACGCCGTATCGGTGATCCAGTCGCGCAATGCATCCGGGATCAACTCAGGGTCAAGCGGCGGCACCTGCAGCAGGGCAATGCGAATTGGCTCGGGCTCTGGCAGCGCGTCGTACTCCGCTTGCTGCGCAGCCGCGATATATGGGGTTGGATCGAGCCATTCGCCGGCCATGTGCTCGAAATGGCCAGCGCCGGGGGGCGCGAAGAACGGCTGTGAGAGTTTTTCGGCGCAGGCGTCCAGTCCTGCCAGCGCCAGCCCAGCGGCAAATTGCCGATAGGTGCCGGGCCAGTCGCGCGCTGGCACGGGCGCCGCGAGTGGCAGCACTACCCGCAGGCGCAGCGCGTCGGGCGTACTGCGTTTGGTGGTGTAGATGGCGCATTCGCAACTTGCCAGCGCCGCGCGGGTTCGCTCGAGATTGGCATCCTTGTCAATGTCTAGCACCAGCGCGGTGATTGCCAGCACGTCGATGTCGCGGCGCGTGCCTTCGGGTTTGAAGTCGGCATAGACCAGCGCCGGTACGGTATCCAGACTTGCCGTGCGGGGGGCCGCCTGCATTTGCGCGAAGCGCTCCACCAGCACGCCCCAGCGTGTTTCCTTCTGCTCGATCTGGTTGGACTTGACGCCACCCTTCTGCACCGCGTATCGCAGTACTCTGTCCAGTGTGTCAGTTTGCTGGTGGGCAGTTGCGTTGATTCTTTCTTCTTTCATCGAGTCGGACTCCAGGCTCCCAGCGCTTTGGCTGCGGCGACAAAGCCGATGCCGTAGCGCGCCATGTGGAAGGCCAGCACGTTATCCCCATGCGCACCACACGCCGGTACCCGACAGCGGAAAGCGCCGGTGTCGAGATTCACCGACAGACTGGGGTGCTGATCGTCGTGGAACGGGCAGCGCGCGGTGGCGCTACGGCCGTGGCCGCGCAGGGATTCCAGTTCGGCAGCGTAGTAGGGGAGTGGATCAGGCAGGCGGGCGCGGTCAAAGGGCGGCCTCAGTGGTTTGCGGATGTATGGATTCATGGCGAATCACTCTCACGCCGTCGAACCAGTTTCGCGAGTGCGCTTTTCCAGCCAGGCTTCAAGGTCCGCACGGCGGTAACGCACGTTGCGCCCGATCTTGATGAAGGGAAGGTTGTAGCGCCCGGTGCTGCGCCACACAGACAGGGTCCCGGGGGAATTGTCGAGAAACTGCGCCGCCGCTTTCTCGTCGAGCAGGTCCGCGCCTGCTGCGATGAGATTACAGAGATTCTTGGTAGTCATCATTCGCTCCAATAGGGAACTGCACGGGGCAGTTCAGAACTGCAAAGCGCAGTTCATGGAGCGAAGGTTAGAGAAAGGGAACAGGAAGAAAAACGGAAAGGGGTTTCCCTTTAAGGGGGTCACCCTTCGTCAAAGCCTTGCCGCGGCTTACTTGCGATGGTGTCGCTATTCGTCTGGTTTGCGGCCCGTCGGCGCCCATTCAGGGCGAATGATGCTCGCAGCCTTTTCGGCAAGACTTTCCGAGTATCCGCGCTTGATCAGCCATTCCGCCACATCTGCATTCTTCGGGTGGGTACCCCTATCTTCTCGATCAGCATTCGCCCAATGCGTCGCCGAAGCTTGATTTAATGTGGCGAGCTTGTCGGAAACGTGACCGCGCTGGGCGGATATGGGCAAGGTCAAAAAAGTGTCTGCCGCTGGGGTTTCGCGACGCTCACGGATATTTTTAATATCAGCACTTTGTGCAAAAATAACATCTTTTGTTACGCGCAATTCATCGTCACTTAAACCGCCTACTCTTCTGAAACTTGTAATATATTCATTATGTATCCACCAATGGCCGTTGCTATCTCTATCAGAGAGTGCGTCTATCTGCACTGTAATCGTCCCCATTTTGAGAAGTTCGGCAGATTCCATTCTGGTTAAAGGGATGTACATGAAGTGCTTTAAGCCATAGTCCACCGCCACCCAAAAATATGGCGGTCCGTCTGTGGGAGGTTCTGCATATTCATCGTAATAACCGCATTCTGCGGGCATGAGTCGATTTATTAGCCAATACAAGCGCACCCTACCTTCTGACGCTGCAATCAATACTGTGTCCGCGTCAGTATCAAGTATTTCCGCAGCCTTATTCAGCCGAATATGTGTTGATTCAAGCACTCCGCGCCCCTTTTACGCTTCGCCCTTGGTTCAGGATGCCGCGCCAGCCGGGCAAGGGAACCCGGTTTTCTCTCCGTCGAGATAGGCGCAGCAAAACTCAGGTTTTCTCAGGTCACGCGGCCCGGTCGCCATGTTGCGCGCGCATCAGATCAAGCAGGAATTCTGGCGCAAGGTCCGCGCCGTTGGCCCATGCCGCCGTGCGCATCACGGGGTGCTGGCTTGCCGTGGCGAACACGGCAGGATCATGCAGCGCCTCGAACATTTCGCCGTCGATTTCAGTGGATAAATCCACTTCGCCGGCTTCGCCGTTGTTGAACCGCAGGAACAGGCGATAACCGGGCAGGGGGGTTACTTCCGTGGTGTGCAGGATCACGCCGCCACCGCAAAGCGCCGCACGTCGATTTCCACGCCCGCCGCCGCCGCCTGTTCGGCCTGTTTCAGCAAGGCCACGGTAACGGCTTCATCATGGAAGGCTTCGCCGCAGTTCTCGCACACCAGCGCCGGCACTTCGCGGAAAACGATCGTCATGCCGCCGCGCTCAAGTGGAACAGTGGCGGTTCCGGGGCGGGTTTCGCCGTGACGGCAGATTGGGCATTTCATGGGTTTCTCCTTGTTGCCAGGTCCGCCAGCCATAGGGCGGGGTCGGGTTCGTAGACGGTTATGATGATGCGCTCGCCCTCGCCGGGGTTGTCAGCGAACACCAGATGCAAAGGGCGGTTGCCGGCGAAGCCCAGCCATAGGCAGCTAGGGTAGGGCGTATCGGTCGGGTAGTCCTCGATCACGCTGCCCGATACCAGCGCCGCGGCAACGTCGGCTGTCGATATGGCGCGCTCGAACATTCGCCGCACGGCATGCTGCCGATAGATCAGTTTCACGCCTTGCCCCGCTTCGGTATGGTCACCACTTCCGCCGCGGCTTTCATTCCGCCGGCCTCCATCATCGCCGCGGTTGCCGTGTTGACGGACGATCGCACCGGGTCAAGGTCGAGACGGGCATAGATCGCCGTTGCCTGTTGGCTCTTGTGGTTCAGGCTCTTGCCGATGATCGCCAGCGAAGCGCCGGTTCTTGCCTGCCAGCTTCCCAGCGTGCGCCGCAGATCGTGCAGGGTTACGCCGTTCGGGTCGTTTCTGCCGTAGGGGATACCGGCCCGCACCATGACGCGAATGACCGCGTTCTTCGGTTCCACCATGTGACCGCTGACGCCAGGTCCGGGGAAGACGAACCCGCCGCCGGTCGTTTCCTGCCGTGCCTTGAGGATCTCCACCGCTTCCGGGCAGAGCGTCACGTTCTGCGGGGTGCCGTTCTTCGTATCGGGGACACGCCAGACGGAATCAGCCAAGTTGATTTCTGACCAGTGCATCGCGCACAGATTGGCCCGCCGAGCGCCGGTCAGCAGCGCCAGCAGGATGAAGTCACGCATGGCGATACTCGGTTCTTCGGCCAGCGATTGAAAGAAGCGGGGCAGTTCGTCGGCTTGCAAGAAGCGGTCACGGCTCATCACGCGGCCTGCCACCTTGACGCCTTGTGCCGGGTTCGTTTCGAGGTAGCCCCATTCAATCGCCTTGCCGAAGATGCCAGACGCCAGCGCCCGTACAAGCCTGACCGTCGCCGCTGCCTTGCCGGCCTTCTCAACATCGGAGAGCGCACGGGCAATCATCGCCCTCGTGATGCTCGTCAGCTTTCGGTCGCCAAGTGGCTTTTGCAGGTAGTCCCGGAACCGCTGCTGCATGTCACGCCACACCACCAGCTTTTCGCCGTGCCGGGTGCCGTACTCGGTGAAAAACTCCGTCAATGTCGGTTCAGCCTTGAAGGTTCGCTTTACTTCGGCAGGGTTCGCGCCCTGCTCGATTTCGGCATTCACCGTAGCGGCAGCCTTGCGCGCTTGCTCCACCGTCATGGCTGGGAAGCGCCCCAGGGTGACACGCTCCGGCCCGCCGCCCTTGGTGCGCCGGTACATGGAAAAGGTTTTCATGCCCGCCGGGGTTACACGTAGCTGCAGGCCTGTTGTCTTGGTGTCGTAATACGTTGCGCGCGTGCCGGTCGCAGGTGTAGGCAGCGCAAGGATTCGCTCCTTGTTGAACTGGAATCTTGCAGCATCATCCATGACATCACCTTATGCGTACGTTCTGTGCTGGGGTTACGCCGGGGTTACATTT
The DNA here is from genome assembly GCF_056856495.1 of Candidatus Accumulibacter propinquus. Taxonomy (NCBI): domain Bacteria; kingdom Pseudomonadati; phylum Pseudomonadota; class Betaproteobacteria; genus Candidatus Accumulibacter; species Candidatus Accumulibacter propinquus. Next base: position 776,341 of record NZ_JBSEHC010000002.1, on the reverse strand, counting down.
GCGGTCAAAAACCGTGTATTTTGGTGTAACCCCGTTAATGTAAGTGTAGCACTAACATATTGCTGCGTATAGGTTTGTTAAGGTCTGATAATGCGTAGGTATGCCAGAAATCACGCATTCGTAATGCGAAGGTCGACAGTTCGATTCCGTCCAGCGGCACCAGTAAATCAAGCACTTAGGCCACTTTCAAGAGTGGCCTTTTTGTTTGCGCGCCCAGCATGGGCGCACTCTTGCGGGTGCAAGTCCCGCCGTAAGTTGATCACAGCGAACGAAGCGAAGCGCAACTGCCTGAGGGTGACCGATGGTGGGAAGGAAGCGTGAAGTGAAACTGTGAGCCGATGGACAAGAACCGGATAGAAGGCGCTGCCGAGCAGGGCGAGCGGGCAAGTGACTGCGAAGCTCTCGTGATCAAGGCGAAGTGGCGTAAATTCGGCGGCTGTGCAGGGAAGGAGTGCGTTCTTACCTGGGGAGATCTCGCCTCATGGCTGAAAGGCCGACGGTGACAAGCCGGAGCGAGAAGTCAGCAGAGGCCATAGTAGCTGCCGGCAAGGGGCGAAGGGCCGAACGAGTAGGAGGGCCGACGGCCATGTTGCTTGGAAGTGCAGTGCATCAGACGCTCGGGCAACCGGGGCGCAAGGCGGGAGGGCGAGGTGAAGCCAAGCCCGAAGCGTTGCGTGATGAAGCACGGCCGGCGCGACAGGGACTCGAAGGTTCAGGGCGAGATGACCTGCTCACGCAGGCGCTCGCGAGCGCGAACATGGTGAATGCGTGGAAACGCGTCAAAGCCAATCGCGGCAGTGCTGGGGTGGATGGACGGACGATTGCCGAGACGGCGGCGTACCTGAGAACGCACTGGCCCGGGATTCGGGAGGCATTACTGAACGGCAGTTACCGGCCTGAGCCGGTGCGGCGCGTACAGATTCCGAAGGCCGGTGGCGGGATGCGGGAATTGGGGATTCCGACGGTGACGGATCGGCTGATCCAGCAAGCCCTGCTGCAGGTCTTGCAGCCGATGATTGATCCGACGTTCTCCGAACACAGCTTCGGCTTCCGACCGGGACGCCGTGCGCACGACGCGGTGCTCACTGCACGGCGCTACGTGCAGGACGGTTACCGGATGGTGGTCGATGTCGATTTGGAGAAGTTCTTCGACCGGGTCAATCACGACATTCTGATGGAACGGTTATCGCGGCGAATCGACGACAAGGCCGTGCTGCGGCTGATTCGTCGTTACCTTGTGGCCGGCATCATGGATGGCGGCGTGGTCATGCAACGGTATGAGGGGACGCCGCAAGGCGGTCCGTTCACTCCTCGTACACAAAGGATAACTTGCGGCGGAACGTTGGCCTTCTGAAGATTGATGCAGAGTGGATGAGTCATCCGGGTTCCCGGAAGATGGAACGGGGGTTGGGATCGAATGGCGAATGGTGATGCTGTCAGAACTGACGACGACTTCCTTGACCAGCAGCCGCACGATACGCTGACGTTCGGCGATATCGAGGGTGTGAACATTTTCCCGCATCCGCCCAAGGAATGCCGATAGCGTTTCCGCCAATCGGAGGTAGGCGGCTTGGTCGGAGAACTGGGCGCTGAGCGACTCGACTTCGGCGTGCAGGGCCAGCTCACGCTGGCGCAGCGCAGGCATGCGCCGACGCAGTTCCGCCAACGACAGCAAGTCCTCCTGATAGGCGGTGAGAAGCCGCTCCATGCTCTTTTGTACTCGCGCCAGATCCCGGTGGAGCGTTTCTTGGCGACGCTGCGCAGGATGTGTCTGGCGCGCCACTTCAAGCCGCCGATCCAACTCGGTCTGGATGAGCGCCGGATCCTCCAACAGGCGCAGGACTTCGGCCCATACGATGCTTTCCAGCAAGTCCAGCCGGATCGGGCGCTGATCACAGCGGGCCTGGCCGTCGTAGCGATAGGCATCCGAGCCGAGGCAGCGGTAGTAGAAGAGCTTGCGTGCCGTGCTGCGGGTCGAGGTTCGATAGAGAGCATAGCCACACTGGCGGCAGTGTACGAGTCCCTGCAGCAGGCTGGGCTCGACGGTGCGCCGAGCCGCGTACTTCTTGTTCACCACCAGACGTTCCTCGGCGAGGGCAAACGTCTCCTCATGGATCAAGGCGGGAACCGCGATCTCGAGCCATTCCTCGCGTGGGCGCTCCAGGCTGGCGCTGTTGCGTACCGGCAATCCCCCGCGTTGCCGGGCCAGACGATTGAGGCGCTGTCGTACTGCGACCTGGGTCTTGCCAAAGCAAGCCTGTCCCTTGTACGCCGGGTTGCGAAGCATCGCCCAGACGGTGGAGCGTTCCCATCGGGTGCCTTCCTTTCGGGTCGGCACCTCCTGCTCGTTCAGCCAACGCGTGATCGCACCGATCGACAAGCCGCCAGCGGTATAAAGATCATAGACTTGGCGCACCACCTCGGCTTGTGCCTCGATCACCTCATAGCGAGCGTTCGCCTCATCGCTCTTGCACACGTAGCGGTAGCCATAGGGAGCGCCACTCAACACACTGACTTCTCCCAGTTGGGCGCGGTGGCGCTTGCCGCGGCGCGAGCGCTCCAGGATTTGCGCTCGCTCGTATTCGGCGATCATGCCCTGGAACTGCAGCAGCAACTGATCTTCCGGGGTCTCGCTGCGCGGGGCCCGCAGGAAAACGGCGGCCACCCCGTGGCGAGCCAACTCCTCGGTGAGCAGGACCTGATAGGCGTACTTGCGGCTCAGCCGGTCAGGCGAGAGCACGAGCACCGCTTCAATCTGTCCTCCCGCCGCCAGATCGCGTACCCGCTCCAGCCCTGGCCGCAGCAGGCTCGCCCCGCTGTAGCCCTCGTCCTCGAAGATCCATTCAGCCGGCACGCAATAGTCCTTGCTTGCAGCGAAGGCCACCAGTGCCGCTGTCTGGCTGGCAATCGTGTGCTCCTCGCGCTGTTGCGCCGACGACACGCGGGCGTAAATGGCTGCTGTCTTCATCGCTCTTTCCACTCAGCCCGGACGGCCGCCCCGTGCGGCGTGCCCGATCCGGTACCAGGATCTCGTAGACTTGCTCAAGCTTGGCGGCGAGCAGGCGGTCAAAGACATAGTCCAGATACACGTCATGACCCTGCCGGCGCCGATCAACCATGTTGGCGTGCCTTGGCCAGATACGCCGATACCGCGCACCCAACAATCTCGCCCATCGTCCGGCCGCTTTCTTGAGCATACGCGCGCAACTCCCCCACGACCTCGCCGGGGATTTTGATCGTGACGGGAATGGTCGGTTGGGCAACCGGCAGCGGCTGCGCGAGTTCCTGTGCCTCCTGCAGGTATCGATAGGCCTGGCGACGCGACAACGCGAATGATTCGGTCAATACTTGCGCGGCCTCGCTGAGGCTGTGACCACGAACAAGCAGAGCGAAGGCGCTGTTCACCCGTTGTGCCCTTTCGGAATCGGTGGCGCGCGACATGTGCCTTAAGCATATGACCCCCTGCGACGCAAATCAAGTGTCGTTTCAGAACGATGAAGGGGAATTTGCCGATCGAACTCGAAGTTATCTTTTGTGTACGTGGCGTGGTCAGTCCGGTGTTGGCCAACTTGTTCCTCCACTACACGTTTGACGTCTGGATGACGAAACACTATCCGGACAACCCCTGGTGTCGGTATGCGGATGATGGGTTGGTCCATTGTCGGACCGAGCAGGAGGCGCAGGCCCTGATGGCGGCGCTCGATGCAAGGTTTGCGCAATGCGCCCTGCTGATGCATCCGGACAAGACCAAGATCGTGTACTGCAAAGACGGTAGTCGCAAGGGGAGGTATCCGGTCACGCAGTTTGATTTCCTCGGATATACCTTCCGGCCAAGGGTAGTGAAGAACAGCAAGCGCAACAGCCTGTTTGTGAGCTTCACCCCGGCGGTCAGCAACAAAGCGCTGACGGCGATGCGGGCATCGACACGCAAACTGAGCTACCGAAATCGGACGGAGCTGAGCCTAGCCGACATTTCCCGACTGCACAATCCAATCCTGAGGGGTTGGCTGGCGTATTACGGAAGATTCTATCGGTCGGCGATGTACCCCGTCTTCAGGCACTTCAACAAGACGTTGGTGGCTTGGGCGATGAGGAAGTACAGACGGCTGAAGGGCCACAAAATACGGGCGAGCAGGTTTCTCGAACAGCTTTCCGAGAAGAAGCCGTATCTCTTCGTGCATTGGCAGAAAGGAATGGTCGGTGCGTTTGCTTGATGGGAGCGGTGTGAATCGAGAGGTTCACGCACCGTTCTGTGAGAGGCCGGGGGTGCAACTCCTCCGGCCTACTTGCCACAGCCTGCATTGGTGCATGGATGTCGTCTTTGGCGACGACCAGATGCGCGCTCGCACCGATCATGCCGCTCAGAATTTCGCCGTCTTGCGCCAGTTCGTCTTGAACCTCCTGCGCCTCGCTCCGGTAAAACGCAAAGGGGGCCTCAAGGTTCAGCGACTGATCGCCGCCACTTCGGACGCCTTCCGCGCCCAACTCCTGGGTCTTGTATAAGATTCATGCGATTGCCCTGGAGGGCCGATCCAGGCAGGAGCACACGCAAATCTTTTCATTTACACTGTCGGTGTTGTCAACATTTCGGGTGCGCTTCCTCCTGAGCTGCGACAACGACCTTCTCCTGTTTGGTTCCGGCTTTGCCGGCTGACGTCAAATTTGTACCAGGCCTTATGCGGCGAGATGGGATTGAGATGATCGGTAAGGCCGCGGGGAACACGTGTATGGGCCGAAGTGGCGCGTGGCGGGTCGGCAATTTTCTGGTCCCGGGAATGATCCTGATTCCCGGCATGGTGTTGACCCTCGTGGTTTGGCAAGTCGTTCGCCAGCACGAGAGTAGCAAATCCCGAGTCGAATTCGAGCTCCTGCTCCACCATATAACAGACGCCATCCAGGATCGACTGAAGGCGAACGAACAGGTTCTGCGTGGTGCTGTCGGTCTTTTTTCTGCCAACACTCAGGTCGGAAGGGATGTGACGCGGGCCGAGTTCAAAGCCTTTGTGGCGGCCCTAAGACTCAACGAGCGATACCCGGGTATCCAGGGGGTCGGCTTTTCCAGGCTGATCACGCCCGCGCAGCTTGCCGACCACCTGCTCGCGATTCGCGCCGATGGCTTTCCGGAATACGCGTTGCGCCCTCCCGGTGAGCGCAGGAACTACTCATCCATCGTCTATCTTGAACCGTTCGACTGGAGAAACCAGCGTGCATTCGGCTACGACATGTACTCGGAACCGGTACGACAGCGCGCGATGGAGCGAGCCTGGAAAAGTGGTGCTGCGGCTCTCTCCGGCCGGGTCATCCTGCTTCAGGAAACCGACAAGGACGTTCAGCCAGGGATCCTGATGTATCTGCCGGTTTACCACTCAGGGACTACGCCGACCGGCGAAGAGCGACGTCTGGACGAACTCATCGGCTGGGCGTATTCGCCGCTACGGATGAAGGACATGATGTCCAGTCTGCTTGAACGCGACATTCCGCACACGGTTGGGCGGATTGCTTTCACCATTTACGACGGAGAAAACGCCGACCCAGCGGCGTTGCTCTTTTCCAACGAAGATTCCGACAAAGGCGAAGCCAGTCGATTCCACGCCAGCAGGAAGATCGAGATTGCAGGACAACCGTGGTTTCTGACAGCAACGGCACTACCCGGACTGGGAGAGCCTACGAGTGTTGCGAATTCAATGGTCATCCTGACGGCAGGCTTGGGTATCAGTCTGCTGCTGGCCTTCCTCAACATGAACCAGTTACGCAGTTCTGCACGTCTCGCAGTTGCGGTTAGCCAATTGCAGGAAAGCGAGTCCCGCTTCCGTCACTTCTTCGAGAAGAACAAATCGGTGATGTTCCTCATCGATCCCGAAAGCGGTGCGATCATCGACGCAAATCAGGCGGCAGCAAGCTATTATGGCTATCCGAAGCCAAGCCTGCTCGGCATGCTCATCAACGAGATCAACACGCTGCCACCGGAAGAAGTCGCTCAGGAACGACAACGGGCGTTGCACGAGGAACGAAACTACTTCAACTTTCCTCACCGGCTGGCTTCCGGCGAGATTCGCGATGTCGAAGTCTATTCGACACCGGTCGAAGCCGCTGGCAAGCCGCTGCTCTTTTCCGTGATCCATGACATCACGGAACGCAAGCAGCAGGAGAGAGCCCTGCGTGAGGCCAGCCTGCAACTGGCCTTGGCGCAGAGCGCGGCTCAAGCCGGCTTCTGGAATTGGGATATCGTTAGCGGCAAGCCGACCTGGACGCCGGAACTCTTCCAGCTTCTTGGCCTTGATCCGGCCACGACGGAGGCCAGTTTTGAAGCATGGCAGTCTGTGCTGCATCCAGACGACCTCCAAGAGGCTGTAGGACGTATTGGCGATGCCGTACGGGACCATGTTCCGCTGGTGAACGAATATCGCATTGTACTGCCGTCGGGGCAGACGCGCTGGATCTATGCCAGGGGCGATACCTCGTATGACGCGCAGGGCCGTCCCTTGTACATGAGCGGTTTATGCATCGACATCACGTCGCGGAAGCAAATCGAGTCCGATCTGCACGACAGCGAGGAGACCTTCCGAACTCTGGCTGCATTAGCTCCAGTCGGAATTTATCTGGCTTCGCCCGACGGTGACTGTATCTATGCGAACAGGCGCTGGTGTGAAATGGCCGGAATGTCCCCGGCAGACGCTCTCGGCAAGGGATGGTTGGCGGCGTTGCATCCGGAAGATCGCGAAGCCGTTGCGTCGAACTGGCAGCGAATGGTTGCGTCTGAAGGGACCTGGGGCCATGAGTACCGCTTTCGCACTCGGGCTGGAAGGGTACCTGGGTATATGGTTTGGCCTCGCCACAACGGGATTCCGCGGGCCAGATCGTCAAATACATTGGCAGCAACCTCGACATTACCGAACGCAAGCATACAGAAGCCGAGCTTGACCAGTATCGTCACCACCTTGAAGCGATGGTCGAGGAACGCACGAAGGAGCTTTCCGCAGCCAAGGAGGCTGCCGAAGCCGCGAGTCGCGCCAAGAGCACCTTCCTCGCCAACATGAGTCACGAGTTGCGCACGCCCATGAACGCCATCATGGGGATGACTGAACTGATCATGCGACGGACAACCGACGCAAGACAGATGGATCAGTTGGGCAAGCTGAAACACGCTTCCACGCATCTGCTGTCAGTCATCAACGACGTCCTGGATATTTCCAGGATCGAGGCCGAGCACCTGGTCCTGGAGCAGCTCAGCTTCAAATTCGGCCTGGTGCTGGAAAACCTGATGGGCATGATCGGGCAGAAAGTTGCGGAAAAGGGCCTGAAGCTGTTCTTCGATCTGCCGCCTGCAGTTGCCAGCCTGACGTTGCTGGGCGATCCGATGCGTCTGGGTCAGATTTTCCTCAATCTCGCGGGCAACGCCGTCAAATTCACTGCACAAGGTGCCATTACCGTGCGAGTCAAGCTACTTGAGGAACATCCGGGCGATGTCCTGTTGCGTTGCGAGGTGCAGGATACCGGCATTGTCATCGCGATCGAGGATCAGAGACGCCTGTTTACCGCCTTCGAGCAGGCCGATAGTTCGATGACCCGCAAGTATGGTGGTACCGGCCTGGGACTTGCCATCAGCAAGCGTCTGGTTGAAATGATGGGTGGAAGTATCGGCATCGAGAGTACGCTTGGGCAGGGCAGCACCTTCTGGTTTACCGTAAGTCTGAAGAAGTCGTCCGACGCCGACACCCTGGCGCCGACTATTGCAGAACAATCAGCAGAGGTGCAACTCAAAGCCCATCACGCCGGGGCACGCATCCTTCTTGCAGAAGACGAGCCGATCAATCAGGAGGTTGCACGCGGGTTGCTGACAGATGTCGGCCTCACCGTGGAGTTGGCCGAGGACGGAGGTTGCGCGGTCGCCATGTCGCAACGCAGCCACTACGACCTGATCCTGATGGACATGCTGATGCCGATGATGAACGGCATAGAGGCCACGCGGGTGATCCGGACGTTGCCCGGCTACGCACGCACCCCGATTCTGGCGATGACGGCGAATGCCTTCAATGAGGATCGCAGGGTCTGCCTTGCCGCCGGCATGGACGACCACCTCGCCAAACCCATCGACCCCGATGTGCTGTACGAGACCTTGTTGCAGTGGTTGAGCAAGTCTCGCGCATAGGCTTCAGGGAGGGCTGGCCAGCGGCATCACATGATCGCTTCAACTTATACCGAGTGGCGACGGCATGGATTGCCGGGGATGTCGGGCTTCTGGCGCACGGTGCCGCGTCGCTGTCGGATGCCGAGTTGCTGGCGATCTTCCTGAGTGTCGGCTGCAAGGGGAAATCCGCGGTCGACCTGGGGCGTGAGCTGATCAGCCGCTTCGGCGGGCTGAACGGCCTGTTCGCGGCCAGCCAGGCCGACTGTTCGGCGGTGCCTGGCATGGGGCCCGCGAAATGCGCGCAGTTGCAGGAGGTCCTGGAAAAGGTGTGGCGGTCGCTGGGCGATGAAATGCGCCGGGGAAACGGCTCTTCTTCACCGGCGGCGGCGCGCGATTACCTGCGGCTGCCTCTCGGGGGGCTGCAGCACGAGGTGTTCTTCGCGCTGTGGCTGGATGCGCAGAATCGCCTGATCGCCTCGGCAAATCTGTATAAAGGCAGGATGTTTCAAATTCTCACTCTGTCCCAATAAGAAAACAGACAAAAAAGGCTTAAGGTGATATCCCCAATTCTTCATACCGTTGTGTGCGATACTTTTAGCCGATTCTGCGATTGGAGGTCTTGCGAATGGGAGTCGCCACGGTAGCGGAAAGGAAGATTTCTCTTGAAGCCGAGCACCTGGAAGATATCCGGCTTGCTGCGAGCAAGATGACGGGGGCGAGGCGCAGGGCGTTTCAGGCGGAGATGGCGTTGAAATATTGTAGTGGCAGTGCTCGGCGTGCCGAGGAGGTATTCGGCTGGAGTCGGCAGGCCGTGCAGCTCGGTCTGCATGAGAAACGTACGGGTATCATCTGTCTGGGGCTGCACGCGTTCTGCTGCGGTGCGAAATTGTGGGAGAAGAAACACCCCGAGGTGGCGCAAGCCCTGTGGGAACTGGCGGAAAGTCATGCGCAACAAGACCCGACTTTTCGTACGACCGTGTCGTTCACCCGCCTGACGGCGGAGGAAGCCATCAAGCAGTTGCGAGCACAGGGATTTGCGGACGATGTCCTGCCTTCCCGAAGCGGTATGTCGAAAGTGTTGAATCGCAACGGGTACCGGTTGCGCCCGGTGCTCAAGGCCAAACCCCAAAAAAAGTCCCTGAAACCGACGCCATTTTCGCCAACATCCGGGAACGTGACCGCGATAGCCAAGACGAAGCCGTCATGCGCCTGAGCATGGACTGCAAGGCGACGGTGAAGATTGGCGACTACTCGCGTGGCGGCAAGACGCGGGGTGACCACCGGGCTGCCGACCACGACATGGGGTGCGAGGAAAAACACACGCCGTTTGGTGTCGTCAATGAAGACAGTGGGTCTCTCCATCTGTCCTTCGGAAGCTCGGCGAAGACCAGCGATTTCATCATCGACAGTCTCTACGCCTGGTGGGAGCGTCAAGCACCCGAGGAGCGTGCTCGCGTCACACACCTCCAGATCAAGGCCGATAACGGACCGGAGAGCAATGGCCGGCGTACGCAATTCCTCAAGCGCATGGTCCAGTTCGCCGATCACATCGGCAGGTCCATCCGCCTCCTCTACTATCCGCCATACCACAGCAAATACAATCCGGTGGAGCGTTGCTGGGGAATCCTGGAAAAGCACTGGAACGGTGCCAAGCTGACCGATACCCAAACGATGCTGGAGTGGGCCAAGACCATGACCTGGAAAGGCGTTCATCCCGTCGTCGAACTGAGCCGCACGGTCTACGAGAAAGGAGTCACGGTGGCCAAGGAGGCTATGCAATCGGTCGAGTCCCGGCTGGAACGTCACCCGCTCCTACCCAAGTGGGACATCTTGATCCGACCAGTCAGCACGGTATGAACTATCGTAGAAATCACCTAACGCTGATGGCGAGCAATAACGGTAGCGGAAAATCCCTCGAATCCTGGATCTGGGACGCCGCCTGTTCCATCCGCGGGGCCAAGGACGCGCCGAAATACAAGGACTACATCCTCCCCCTGATCTTCACCAAGCGCCTCTGCGGCGTCTTCGACGACGAGCTGAACCGCATCGCCAAGGAAGTCGGCTCGCGCAAGAAGGCCTTCCAGCTCGCCAGGGCCGACCACAAGCTCGTCCGCTTCTACCTCCCGCTCGTGCCGGACGATCCCGAGCAGCCCGTCTGGTCCGTCATCCGCAAGCTCTCCGACAGGATCGGCGAAGGCGTCACCACCCACATGCGGTCCATCGCCCGGGAAAACCCGCTGCTGCAGGGGATCATCGACCGCGTCGACTTCAACGCCACCACGCACGGCCAGCGCGACCTCGACGACGATCGCCTCTCGAACCTCATCGAGGCGATCAGCACCAAGCGTCTCGGGCTCGACGACGTCGAGGCCGACATCATCGGCAAGAGCTACGAATACCTCATCCGCAAGTTTGCCGAGGGCGGCGGCCAGAGCGCCGGCGAGTTCTACACCCCGCCCGAGGTCGGCACCATCATGTCGCGCGTCCTCCAGCCCGAGCCCGGCATGGAAATCTACGACCCCACCTGCGGTTCCGGCGGCCTGCTGATCAAGTGCGAGTTCGCGATGGAAGAGGCCGCCTCTTCCCCCTCGCCCCGAACGGGGGAGAGGGTAGGGGTGAGGGGGCAATCAAAACAATTCGCCCCCCTCAAGCTCTACGGCCAGGAATACATCGCCGAGACCTGGGCCATGGCCAACATGAACATGATCATCCACGACATGGAAGGCCAGATCGAGATCGGCGACACCTTCAAGAACCCCAAATTCCGGAGCAAAGGCAAGCTCCGCACCTTCGACCGCGTCGTCGCCAATCCCATGTGGAACCAGGACTGGTTCACCGAGGCCGACTACGACAACGACGAACTCGACCGCTTCCCCGCCGGGGCCGGCTTCCCCGGCAAATCTTCCGCCGACTGGGGCTGGGTGCAGCACATGCACGCCAGCCTCAATGCCACCGGCCGCGCCGCCGTCGTCCTCGACACCGGCGCCGCCTCCCGTGGATCGGGCAATGCCGGCACCAACAAGGAAAAGACCGTCCGCCAGTGGTTTGTCGACCACGACCTTGTCGAGAGCGTGCTCTACCTGCCGGAAAACCTGTTCTACAACACCACCGCCCCGGGCATCGTCCTGTTTCTGAACAAGGCCAAGCCGAAGGAGCGGCAGGGCAAGGTTTTCCTGGTCAACGCCAGCCAGGTCTTCGCAAAGGGCGACCCCAAGAACTTCATCCCCGAAGCCGGCATCCAGCGCATCGCCGATACCCTCATCGGCTGGACGGAAGCGGAAAAACTCAGCCGCATCGTCGACCACGCCGAACTGAAGAAGAACGACTACAACATCTCCCCCAGCCGCTACATCCACACCAGCGACGCCGAAACATACCGGCCCATCGCGGAGATCGTCGAGGAACTGAAGGTCATCGAAGCCGAGGCGCGGGAAATGGACGAGGCCCTGCGAAAGATTCTCCAGCAACTGGGGGTGGCCAAATGAGCAACGAACCCACAGGCAATCTGGTCATTTACCAGACCGAGGATGGCCGGGCCTGGATTGAATGTCGGCTGGTAGATGCGACCGTGTGGCTGTCGCAGGCGCGCATGGGAGAGCTGTTCGACCGGTCGAAGAAAACCATCAGCGAACACCTCCAGAACCTTTTCGAGGAAGGCGAACTCGACCAGGACTCAGTTGTCCGGAATTTCCGGACAACTGCCGCCGACGGCAGATCCTACGACGTGGCCTACTACAATCTGGATGCCATTCTGGCTGTCGGGTTCCGGGTCAAATCGCCCCGTGGCACCCAATTCCGTCGCTGGGCCAATACCCAACTTCGCGAGCTGATCGTCAAAGGCTTCGTCATGGACGACGAGCGCCTCAAGAACCCCGGTGGCTGGGACTACTTCGACGAACTCCTCGCCCGTATCCGCGAGATCAGTGCGTCGGAGAAGCGCTTTTACCAGAAGGTGCGCGACCTCTTCGCTCTCAGCAGCGACTACCAGATCCGGGAACAGGAAACCTCGCTCTTCTTCGCCGAAGTGCAGAACAAACTCCTCTACGCCGCCACCCGCCAGACCGCCGCCGAGCTCATCATCGCCCGCGCCGATCCCAGCCAGCCCAACATGGCGCTCACCACCTGGAGCGGCTCCCGCGTTCGCAAGCACGACATCCTCATCGCCAAGAACTACCTCAGCGCAGACGAAGTCGTACCCTCAACCGCCTCGTCGTCATCTTCCTCGAACAGGCCGAACTCCGCGCCAAACAACAGAAAGACCTCACCCTCGAATTCTGGCGCAGCAGCGTGGACCGCAGTCTCGCTTCCAACGACCAGCCCCTGCTCGATGGCCCCGGCTCCGTCAGCCACGCGGACATGAAAACCATCGCCGCCGAACGCTACGACAGTTTCGACGCCAAACGCCGGCAGCAGGAAGCCATCGCTGCCGACGCCGAGGATTTGAAGGCCATCGAGGACCTCGAAAAAGACCTCAAGCGGAAGTGAGGCGAGAAGTGAGCGCCAAACGGAGCCAACGGAGCGCGGATAGCGCGACCGCCGAAGCACGCAGCGCGAAGAAGGATACGGACATGGTGTTGAAGGAGATTCTGGAGAAGATCGGGGTATGAGGATCGAGGAGTTCCAATTTCCTTCCGATTGGAGTCTCGGCCCCATTGCTGGGTGCTTCGACTTCACCACGAAGCCTCGCGGTCTCGACCTTTCGAAGAATGGCGACGAAATCCCGTTTTTCCCGATGGATCAAATCCCGTTGGGCCGGATTCGCGTATCTGAATTCATGCCCAAGCCATTGTCTCAGCTCGGAAGCGGCACCTACGTTGAAAACGGCGATCTCATGGTAGCCAAGATCACTCCGTCGTTCGAGAACGGCAAGCAGGCCATCGTCGATATCGAGACGGACTTCGCTTATGCCACGACTGAGGTGATCCCGATGCGGGGCAGGAACGGAGAGTCGGATACGCTCTTCCTATTTTTCTACCTTTTGCACCCTGAAGTACGTTCTGACCTCGCGGGCAAAATGGAAGGCAGCACGGGGCGTCAGCGTTTGAGTAAAACCGTTCTTGGCGACCGGTTCATCCCGCTCCCCCCACTCCCCGAGCAGAAGAAGATCGCGCACATCCTTTCGACGGTGCAGCGGGCGATCGAAGCGCAGGAGCGGATCATTCAGACCACCACCGAGCTGAAAAAGGCCCTCATGCACAAGCTCTTCACCGAAGGCCTCCGCAACGAACCCCAAAAACAAACCGAAATCGGCCCCATGCCCGAAAGCTGGGAGGTGGTGGGGTTGGGTAAGGTCGCAAAGATCGAGCGCGGTAAGTTTTCACACCGCCCACGCAACGCCCCCCGTTTCTACGGTGGCGAGTATCCCTTCGTTCAAACAGGCGACGTTTCCAATTGCGATGGCTACGTCCGTTCCTACACGCAAACGCTCAACGAGGATGGTCTTGCCATCAGCAAGATGTTTCCCGCTGGCACCATTCTCATCACGATCGCCGCCAATATCGGATTCACCGGGATTCTAGAATTTGATTCCGCATGCCCGGACAGCCTCATCGGAATTACGCCCGATGAGACTCTCCACGCCGAGTTTCTCAACTACTACCTGACCACACAGCAGCCGGAGATGGACCGACTCGCTCCCAAAGGCACGCAGAAGAATATCAACATTCAGTTCCTTAAACCTTGGCCAGTTCCATTGCCCTCCGTTGAAGAGCAGTCGGAAATTGCGGCAGCATTCTTGGCGACAGATCGGAAGATCAATCTGGCAACCCAGAAACGCAATCAACTCCAGGACCTCTTCCGTACCCTCCTTCACGAACTGATGACTGCGAAGACCCGCGTTCACAAACTTGACTTCTGGGCGAGACGAAGCAGTGATCCAGCGGTACATACAGGACCAGGAGCACGAGGATAAGCGACTGGATCAGCTGAGCCTATGGCGTTGATTTGCCACCTTTAGGTGGCGCAAGAAAGTCAGGGTCGCGTTAGCGACCCTGTTTAACCGCTTTGAGCGGCTCACACAATGAATGCCCCCGGCTCTGCCGGGGGATGGTTACTTATTTGGCAATATATCGAAATAATTGACGATATATGGCTGTATATCTGGATAACTCGCAATAAATTACGACCATGAAGATCACTGGCCTACTCACCGATGATGCCGTGCTCGCCGAACTGGGCGCACGGATTGCCGGTCGCCGGGTTGAATTGCAGCTCACCCAGGCGGCCGTGGCCGAACAGGCGGGGATCGCCAAGCGCACCCTCGAGCGCATGGAGGCCGGGCAGACGTCACAGTTGGGCACTTTGGTTCGGGTGCTGCGGGTGCTGGACGCCGCATCCGGGCTGGATAGCCTGATACCTGAGTCCGGGCCCAGACCGATGGATTTGTTGAAGCAAAAGGGCAAGGTCCGGCAACGGGCGTCGGGGCGCCGCGCTGAGAAAGAATCAGCCAAACCCTGGCGCTGGGATGAGAAACCATGAGCACGCTGGCCGAAGTCAGGCTGTGGGGTAAAACCATCGGCGCGGTCTCGCTGCAGGATGGGGAGGAGGTCGCCAGCTTTGAATTCGATGCCGAATTCGCGCAAAGCGGCATTCAGGTCGCGCCGATCGTGATGCCGCTTTCCAGGCGCGTGTACCGCTTCCCCGAGCTTTCCCGTTCGACTTTTCACGGGTTGCCCGGCCTGCTGGCCAACTCGCTGCCGGACAAATTCGGCAATGCGCTGATCGATGCCTGGCTGGCTTCGCAGGGGCGGCAAGCGAATTCCTTCAACGCAGTTGAGCGGCTTTGCTATACCGGCGAACGCGGCATGGGTGCGCTGGAATTTGCCCCCGCCATCGGCCCCAGGGCGAAGCTGACAACACCCATTGAGGTCGGCAAGCTGGTTGAGCTTGCATCGGAGGTGTTGGCCCACCGGAACAATTTGCAGGCATCTTTTGCGGCTGAAGGCAGGGAAGATGCGCTGAGGGATATTCTGCGCGTGGGCACATCCGCCGGGGGCGCGCGGGCGAAGGCGATCATCGCATGGAACCCGAAAACCAATGAAGTTCGGTCCGGCCAGGTCAAGGCCGGCAAGGGATTTGAATACTGGCTGTTGAAATTTGACGGCGTCAGTGGCAACAAGGACAAGGAACTGGAAGACCCGAAGGGCTACGGGATGATCGAGTATGCGTATTACCTGATGGCGCTCGACTGTGGCATTGAGATCAGTGAATGCCGGCTGTTCAAGGAGAATGGCCGCTCGCATTTCATGACGCGCCGCTTTGATCGGCTGACTACCGGCGAAAAACTTCACATGCAGTCGCTCTGCGCCCTGGCGCACTACGACTTCAACATGGCAGGCGCGCACAGCTACGAGCAGGCCTTGCTGGTGATGCGGCAACTGCAGTTGCCCATGCAGGCCATCGAGCAACTGTTCCGGCGCATGGTGTTCAACATCGTGGCCCGCAATCAGGATGACCACGTGAAGAATATTGCCTTCCTGATGAATAAATCCGGCGAGTGGTCGCTGTCGCCGGCCTTTGACATGACCTACAGCTTCAATCCTGCGGGGGCGTGGACGGCAAGCCATCAGATGACGATGAATGGAAAACGCGACCATTTCACGCTGGAGGACTTCAACGCCTGCGCCAGGACGGCTTCGATGAAGCGGGGGCGCGCCGCGAAAATCCTTGCCGAGGTGCAGGCGACGGTAGCGCAATGGCCATCGTTTGCGGAAACGGCAGGCGTGCCTGAAGGGGTGCGCGAAAAAATTCAGCGCACGTTGAATCTGAAACCCTATTCATGAAGCCCTATCGATGAAACCGGGCGAGTACAAAACCGTCCAGGCGCGGATCATCGGCTACGCCCATGCCATCGGCTGGACCTTTGTGCCCAGAGAGGAAGCCGAACGACGGCGCGGCTTTGATCCGGAAGTGCCCCCCGCCGACCGCGCCAAAAACCGTTCGCTCTTCTTCGACGACCTGCTCGACGCCAAAGTGCGGGAGTTCAACCCGCGCTACGCCGAGGCCGAAGGCGCCCTGCTTGGGGTTTTTCGCCATCTCCACACCGACATCTACGGCTACCGCGAATTCGTCGAGCACCTGCGCAACCGGGGCAAGTTCTTCGACCACGAGGAAAAACGCGAGCGCGACCTGATCCTGATCGATTACGACGATCCGGCGCGCAACGTTTTTGAGGTCACCGAGGAGTGGGCCTTTCACAACGGCCACTACGGCACGCGCGAGGATGTGGTCTTTCTGATCAACGGCATCCCGGTGCTGGTGATCGAGTGCAAGAACGCCAACAAGGACGAGGCGATTGCCCTCGCGGTGGACCAGATCCGCCGTTACCACCGCGAGACGCCCGAACTGTTCGTGTCACAGCAGTTGTTCACCGCCACCGACGCCATCGGCTTTTCCTACGGGGTGAGCTGGAACACGGTGCGGCGGAACATCTTCAACTGGAAAGGGGAACGGGTTTTCCAACCCGTTGGTCTGGACAACAACACGGGCAGGAATGCCCGTGCTCCTTTTTTCAATCCTGACGCCGAAATCGAGAGGCACCAGCGGAACCTTCCCCATTGGCAGCAGGGTGAGAAGTGGGTTTTTGTGACCTGGCGACTGAGTGATTCCCTGCCGAAGGCAATGCTGGAGCAGTGGAAGGAGGAGCGAACGACTTGGCTTGCGCTTCATCCGGAGCCGTGGGATGAGCAGACCGAATCCGAGTATCACGATCGTTTTTCCCGGCAGATCGACGAGTGGCTGGATCAGGGGGCCGGGGCGTGTGTACTAAAGGATACGGCGAACGCTCGGATCGTCGCGGATGCGTTGCGGCACTTCGAGGGGGAACGCTATGAGATCGCGTCGTTCGTCGTGATGCCGAATCACGTGCATGTGCTGTTTCGACCTCTGGGCAAACACACACTGCCGGAGATCCTGAAATCGTGGAAAGGATTCACGGCGCGGGAGATCAACAAGCGGATGGGTAGGACCGGGGCACTTTGGCAGGATGAGTATTGGGACCGGCTGATTCGGAATGAACGGCACTTTTTCAAGGTGGCTGAATATATCCGGGAAAACCCGGTAAAGGCGGGAACACGGGTTTCCCAACCCGTGTATGAGAGTGAGTTGATCACGGACAGGAATGTCCGTGCGTCTTTTGAAGGTGAAGGAAACGGGTTGGAAAACCCGTTCCCCAGTCGGCTGGAGGCCAAGGTGAAGAGCTTCTGCGCCATCACGCAGCTGCTCGCCTTCCTGAAGGACTACATCGTCTTTGCCGAGAAAGACGAGGAACTCAACAAATACATCCTGCGCCAGCACCAGACCGGCGCGGTGGAGGCGACCGTCAGCCGCGCCCTCGATCCCCAGCGCACGCGCGGCCTCGTCTGGCACACCCAGGGCAGCGGCAAGACCTTCACCATGATCAAGGCAGCGGAGCGGCTCTTCCGCTCGCCCGCAGCGGACAAGCCGACCGTCCTGCTGATGATCGACCGCAACGAGCTCGAAGACCAGATGCTCAAGAACCTCGCCGCGCTGGGCTTGAGCAACCTGGAGCACGCCAGCAGCATCGCCCGGCTCAACCAGCTGCTGCGCGACGACTACCGCGGCATCATCGTGACCATGATTCACAAGTTCCGCGACATGCCGGCGAACCTGAACACGCGCTCGAACATCTATGTCCTGATCGACGAAGCCCACCGCACCACCGGCGGCGACCTCGGCAACTTCCTCATGGCCGGCCTGCCGAACGCGACCTTCCTTGGCTTCACCGGCACCCCGGTGGACAAGACCGTTTATGGCCTGGGCACCTTCAAGACCTTCGGCTGCGAGGATGACCAGGGTTACCTGCACAAGTATTCCATCGCCGACAGCATCGAGGACGGCACGACGCTGCCGCTCTACTACCAGCTCGCCCCCAACGAAATGCTCGTCCCGCATGAAACGCTGGACAAGGAGTTCCTCTCCCTCGCCGAGGCCGAAGGCGTCGCCGAAATCGAGGAGCTGAACAAGATCCTCGAGCGGGCGGTGAACCTGAAAAACTTTCTCAAGGGCAAGGAACGCATCCAGAAGGTGGCGCAGTTCGTCGCCAAACACTACCGCGAGAACGTCGGGCCACTCGGCTACAAGGCCTTCCTCGTCGGTGTGGACCGCGAAGCCTGCGCGCATTACAAGCACGCCCTCGACCAGTTCCTGCCGCCCGAGTATTCCGAAGTCGTGTACACCGGCAGCAACAACGACTCCAGGCTGCTGAAGGAATTCCACCTCGACCCGAAGAAGGAGCGGCAGATTCGCAAGCGCTTCGGCAAGCTCGATCAGCAACCGAAAATCCTGATCGTCACCGAGAAGCTGCTCACCGGCTTCGACGCGCCCGTGCTCTACGCCATGTATCTCGACAAGCCGATGCGCGACCATACCCTGCTGCAGGCCATCGCGCGGGTGAACCGACCCTACGAGAACGAGGCGCAGGAGATGGTGAAACCCCACGGCTTCGTTCTGGATTTTATCGGCATCTTCGACAAGCTCGAAAAGGCACTCGCCTTCGACAGCGACGAGATCAACGCCATCCTCAAGGACCTCAAGCTGCTGAAGGTGCTGTTCAGGAACAAGATGGAGTCCAGGGCCCCCGTCTACCTCGGCCTGATCGAGCGCAATTTCAACGACCAGGACGTGGACACGCTCATCGAGCACTTCCGCGATCCCGAGTGGCGGAAGGCATTCTTCAAGGAGTACAAGGAGGTCGAGATGCTCTACGAGATCATCTCGCCCGATGCCTTCCTGCGCCCGTACATTGACGACTATCGAACGTTATCAGCGATCTATCAGGTCGTCCGTAAGGCCTATACCAGGACCATGATGGTCGACCGCGAGTTTCAGGCCAAGACCAGCCATCTGGTGCAGCAGCAGGTCGGTAGTTATGGCGTGGGCGTTTTGGGTGAGATTGTCGCAATCAATGGCAACACCATCGAGCTGATCAAGAACAAGAGCGGCGGGGATGGCAGCAAAGTCATCAACCTGATCAAGAGCATTGAAAAACTGGCCGAGGAGAACAGCGATGACCCCTACCTCATCGCCATGGCCGAGCGCGCCAGGGCCGTGCAGGAGGACTTCGAGAACCGCCAAACCAGCACTGCCGAGGCCTTGGCCGAATTGTTGCGCGAAGTGGAAAGCAACGAAACGAGGAAGAAGGTACAAGCCGAAAAGTCATTCGATGGCCTGACATACTTCGTCTATCGTCGCCTGCTCGACGCGAAGATCCATAACACAGAGGCCGTCAGCCGGAAGATTCGCAAGGCCTTCACCGAGTTTCCGAACTGGCAGCGGAGCGAAAATGCCATACGCGAACTCCGCAAGCAAGTGACCTTCGCCATCTTTGCGGAAAATGACAACCTGGACCAGGTGACCGCTATGGTCGACGAACTGTTCACCCTGCTGGAGAAGGCGAATCGGATCTAGAAATATGAAACCGATCGATCACAAAGATCGGATCTAGAAATATGAAACCGATCGATCACAAAGGCGAGTTCAAACAGCGCGTCCGTCAATGGGCCGACAAGCTGGACGTCAAGGTCGTCTGGTTGGGTGTGCGTCCGATGCGCAACAAATGGGCGTCGTGTTCTACCGCAGGGCATTTGAATTTCAGCGACGAACTACCCGACCTGAGACCCGAGCTATGGGACTACGTTATCGTCCACGAGCTGCTCCACTTCTCTGTGCCAAATCATGGAAAACTTTGGAAAAGCCTGATGCACGCCCACTTGGGTGAGTATGAGGCCTATGAATGCGAGTTAAAGAAGATGGCGCATAACATGTAACACCGGAAGTTCCAGCAATGACCGCATTACGGTCACCGGCGTCAACGTTGAGAGTGTAATTCGTGACTTTGGTTACACGCCACCTGTTATATGTACTCCACAAGAACTATTGGAGGCTCTGAATGAAGATTACCAGTCCGATTATTGAAGAAATTCATGCATTCCGTGCGCAGTATGCACGACAATATGGCTATGACTTGAAGGTTATTTGTGATGCCGCGCGGCAGAATCAAAGACAAAGTGGGCATGAGGTCGTGAGTTTTTATGTTCCAGGCCCCCCAGTCAATTCGACCTTGAGCACAAAAACGGAGCCTTCCGGACCGCTTGCGGCGGCCACCGATATCCGCCGATGAACATTCGTTTTCATAATCTGGCCACTTTGGCAGACTCCAGCTTGACTTGCGGGGTTCAGGATCAATGAGCTTCGGCACTCGCACAGAATTGAACAAATGCGACTTTATCTAGACCTTTGCTGCTTCAACCGGCCATACGATGATCAGTCGCAAACTCGGATTCGACTGGAGACTGAGGCAAAGCTGGTGATTCAGCAGAGAATTCGCGCCGGCGAATGCGAGTTGCTGTGGTCTTCTTCATTGGATTTCGAGAATTCCCAAAATCCGTTTGAAGAGCACCTGCGGGCTATACGGGAATGGCGACAACTGGCGGTGACATGTGTCATGGCGGATGCTGAAGTGGTGGACCTTGCCCGTGAGGCGATGGTGTTTGGCATCGGTGAATATGACGCTTTGCACGCCGCCTCGGCCATCGTCGGCAAAGCGGACATTCTTGTGACGACTGATGACCGGTTCAGCAAACGGTTGCGGCAGTTTGGCAGAGTCAGGGTGCTTTTCCCCATGGAAGCGGTGTCTTGTCTGGAGAAATGGTATGAAGACTGAGGCAGAAATTCGCATCGCCGGAATGCAGGCGTTGATCAGTGCCCTCGGGTTGGTGGAAGCCGAACGCTTCATGGTCGCGGTATCGCGTGATCGCTTCAACTACACCGAGTGGCGACGGCATGGGTTGCCGGGGATGTCGCTCGAACTGCTGGCGCAGCAAGCCAATCGCCATACGGAAGAACTGGTCGAGAATCAGGGCAAATCGGAAGGCCGCAGCGAGTAGCTGTGGTCGGGCGTGGAATGCCGGAAGGCGCTTTCGACTGGTGAGGTGAAGACATGGCGATTACCGATTGGCCCGAGGACGAGCGACCGCGCGAGCGCCTATTGGCGCACGGTGCCGCGTCGCTGTCGGATGCCGAGTTGCTGGCGATCTTCCTGCGTGTCGGCTGCAGGGGAAAATCCGCGGTCGATCTGGGGCGTGAGCTGATCAGCCGCTTCGGCGGGCTGAACGGCCTGTTCGCGGCCAGCCAGGCCGACTTTTCGGCGGTGCCCGGCATGGGGCCCGCGAAATTCGCGCAATTGCAGGCGGTCCTGGAAATGGCGCGGCGGGCGCTGGGCGAGGAAATGCGCCGGGGAATCGGCTTTTCTTCTCCGGCGGCGGTGCGCGATTACCTGCGGCTGCATCTCGCGGGGCTGCAGCACGAGGTGTTCTTCGCGCTGTGGCTGGATGCGCAGAATCGCCTGATCGCTGCCGAAGAGCTGTTTCGCGGCACATTGACGCAGACCAGCGTCTATCCGCGCGAGGTGGTGAAGCACGCGCTGCGACACAACGCCGCGGCGGTGGTCCTGGCGCACAACCACCCCTCGGGGGTCGCTGAACCCTCGCGCGCCGACGAACTGCTGACCAGCGAACTCAAGCAGGTCCTGGCGCTGGTGGAAGTGCGCGTGCTCGACCATTTCATCGTCGCCGCGCAATCGCCACCACTGTCTTTCGCCGAACGCGGCCTGCTGTAGGACCGTTCGCGGCGCGGCGCTGGCTGCACGGCTGCCGTGCGCGTCTCGCCGAGCCGGGTCCTGCTCAGAAGCCGTAAGGAGTGTACAGCCACTCCTTGACCACTTCGACGTCGCGATCGGGCAGGTAGCGAAAACCGGCCTGGACGTCGTCGATGACCGCGTTGGCCAGAGCGTGCGGTGCGCTCCTGGTGGTCAGCATGTGGAAGAACCAGGCCATCGGGTAGCCGACGGCCTTGTCGTAGCGGATCATGCTGTCGTGCAGGGCCAGTCCCTGCATCCCGAAGCTGGCGCCGAACTTCGGCGGTGTGCCGTTCAGGGCGGCAACCGGCGTGGCATGCAGCACCGGCTGCCGGTAACGGTCCATGTGCTCGCGCACGACGATCACCCAGTGGTGGGAAAACTGCGTCGCCGCGCCGGCGCTGCTCGCTTCCCAGGCCGCGACGAAACGATGGATCGGTTGCGGGTCGGGCTTCTGCGCGCGCATGCGGCCGAGGAAGGTGTCCACCGGCGTCAGGCGACGCAGGACCAGGAACGGCGCTCCGATCGGTTCGGCCCCCGCGCAGCAGGTCGGGTCCGCGCTGCGCGGGTCGACCAGTTCCTCGATGCTCGACGGCAGGGTTTCCGTGGCGAACAGGGGATGGCAGATCACTTCCTGCAGTTCCTCGATTTCGATCTGCACGAAATCGGCCGCCCCAGGACCGGTGGCGGCGACGAAATAATGCGTACGGCCGGTGAGACGGGTGGCGCGCAGGCCGAGGTCGGCATAGGCGTCGCACAGCGCCGCCATGTCGTCGTCGTGGGCGGCGAGTTCGAGTTCGGCCCAGGTTTCCAGATGGTCGGAGAGATGCGCGTTGGCAGCGTCGACAACGCCGCCGAGGCGATACCAGCCGCCGCGCGAGAGGACTTCGCGGAAGGTGAGTGCGGGCGCCAGCGGCGCCAGTTCCCTGGCCAACATGGCAGGTCCCATGGTGGCCGGGGTTCGCACGCAGAGCTCGGCGATCTTGTGCGACAGTTCCTCCCAATGTGACACGCTATTCATTCGCTGTTCTCCGGCGTTGAGTGACTTTGCTGCAGGCGTTCCCGGGCGGCTTGACGCACCTCGGGCTCGGGATCTTCCAGGCGGCTGGCCAGGGCATCAAGGGGCGCGCGGCCGACCGCCGCCAGGCGGACCAGCCAGTCGTTGTCGTCGAGCAGGCGCGCCGCGTGTTCGGGCAGGGCGCGTTCGGCGACGATGCGCCGCACCTCGGCGTCGCGGTCGTCGAGCAGGCGCGCCAGGGCGAAGGCCGGCAGGCGGCGGGCAATGGTCTTGCGCACCTCGCGCTCGGGGTCGTCGGCCAGCCGCGGCAACTTGCCGTGCGACAGTCGCTGCGCGACGACCACGCGCACCATGTAGTCGGGGTCGGCGGCCATCGACAGGAGTTGTTCGGCGTCGAGCCGATGCGCGACGGTGATTCGCACCTCGCGATCGGGGTCGCTGGCCAGGGCGATGGCCGCCGCCGGCGGCAGGCGCGAGGCGACGACGCGGCGCACGACTTCATCGGCGTCGGCGGTGAGCGCCGTCACTGCCGGCAGCGGCGCGTAACGTGCGGCGATCGCGCGCCGCTCCCAGAAGCCATCATCCAGCCAGCTTGCCGCTTCCTGCGGGTGACGCCGGAAAAAGCGGTCGATGCGTTGCCCGCTCAAGGCCCGCACACAGACCGCCGCGGGATCGCAGGCGCCACCGGCGAGCAACGTCGCCGCGTAGCGACAGTCGCCGCAGGGCGGCGCCAGCGCCTGCGCCAGCGGCGCGCGGTGAGCGTCGTCGCGCTCAGTCGGCATCCTCACCGCGCAGTCCCACCACCAGTCCGGTCGCGACCTCGGCGTCGGCGGTGAGCGTGACGCAATGCGCGCTGGCATCGAGGTAATAGAGGTTGCAGTGGGCGTTGCCGAAAGCCGGCTGCGCGCGCGGCGGCAGATCGTCGTCGCTGCAGACGACCACCCGCAGACCGGCGAACTGCGCCCGCAAGTCCCGCTGCAGTTCGGCGGCCGGCAGGCTGGCGGTCGCCTCGCCGACGTGCGTGGCGACCGCTTCGAGCAGCGCCGCGGCGATCATGCGTCCGAGCTGGCGAGATGCGCGGCAAAGCGGGTCAGCGAGCCGGCCTCGACACCCATGATGCGCGCCAGCCAGGGCGGCGGGTGGCGCAGCGCCTGCTGCAGCTGCGCGAGCGTCGCGGCGGCGGTCGCGCCGGGGTTGTCGCGGCTGGAGACCTTTACCGGATGCACCCCGGCGCGTACCACCTTGGCCGTTGCCGGGCCACCGATCGACTGTACGTAGACGATCTGGCAGTCGCCGATCAGCGCCGCGCGCGCGACGTTGCGATCCTCGGCGTGGTCCGCCTCCAGCGTCGGGCGCACGCCGATCAAGCGCACCTCGCTCGGCGACACCTGGTAGATCAGGAAGCGCTCGCAGGAACCGTAGTGCCCGTCGAGCAGTTGCTCGCGATTCGAAGCGCAGGCGACGCGGATCGATTCGGGCATTTCGCCTTCACTGTAGCTGGCCACCGCCGGCAGCTCGCTGTTGGTGATGCCTTCGCCCCACAGCAGGCGCACCGCCTGCTTGAGCTGCTCTTTCGGAACATCCGGTTCGACCACGTCGTCGCCCTGCAGCAGGACCTGCAGGTCGGCGACGGTGACCGTCGAGAGCTTGGCCTCGGTGAGCGGCAGGTCGAGTCGCTCGACCAGCGCCGAGACCAGCTCCCGGGCCGACAGACTGCCCAGCTCGCGGGCGGCGAGCGCCACGCGCAGCGCGGCTTCGCGGGTAATCGACTGCGCCATCGGCGTCTCCCTGGCGGCCTAGATGAAGACGATGCAGGACTCGCCTGCCGGACAGGCGTCGAGACACTGCGGCGAATCGTGTTCACCCTCGCACTCGGTACAGGTGTCGACGTTGATCTTGTAGATGCCGGCCTTGCTGGTGATCGAGCTGGTCGGGCAGACCGGCTTGCAGTCGCCGCAAGAGGTGCATTCGGCCTGGATGATTTTCATTGCCATGGTGTGACTCTCCGTGAGATGGATTACTCGGGCGCGTCCAGTCGCCTGGCGCGCAGCGAGATCGGGAAGCGTCCAGGCAGCGCCTGGGGTTCGATGTAGTAGGCGCCACCGTTGTTGAGACGGATCTCGCCGCCCCACTTGTCCGCGCTGTCGAACTCCATCGAAACAATGGCGTCCTCCAGATCGCGCTTCGGCAGGTAGAACGAGTAGGCACCGGCGGCATCCTTGCGGACCATGATGTTGGCCATGAAACTTCCCTTTGCGGTTGGCGACGGGGACGGCGAAGCGTCCCCGCCCGGCTGCGGTGCACGCGCGGCTTCAGCGCACCAGGTCGAAGTTGTAGTCGGTGGTGGCCATGCCCATGGTCTCCTGGTCGAGACGTTCGAGCACCGCATTGACCAGCGTGGTGACCACCTGCATGGCCCCCTCGTAACCCACCGTCGTCTGGCGATGCAGGTGGTGACGATCGAACAGCGGGAAGCCGATGCGGATCAGCGGCACCTCGAAGGCCTTGCCCTTGTGCAGGGTATCGCGCTGGATGAACTTGCCGTAGCTGTTGCCGATCAGGAAATCCGGCTTGTCGGTGAAGCACAGCGAACGCAGGTGCCACAGGTCGAGACCGGTGTAGGCCTTGGCGTTGGCGCCGAACGGGCTCTCGGCGAGCATCTTCTCCATCGCCTTCAACCAGCGCTTGGTGCCGTTGTGACTGACCACGTGCGTCGGTTCGGCGCCGCATTCGAAGAGAATCTTGACCATCCCCATGACGAAGTCCGGGTCGCCGTAGAGCGCGAACTTCTTGCCGTGCAGCCAGGCGTGCGAGTCGGACATCAGGTCGACCAGGCGGCCGCGCTCGGTGGCCAGCGACTCCGGAATCGGCTTGCCGGTCAGCTCGGAGACCTTCATCAGGAACTCGTCGGTCCAGTCCACGCCCATCGGGATGTTGAGCTTGGGCACCTCGTGGTTCCAGGTGTTCTCGACCAGCTTCTTAGTCTTGTCGAGCTGGTAGGGCTGCAGCAGGAAGGTGCTGATGGCGTTCGGCGCATCCTTGATCTCGGCCTGCGTGGTGCCGCCGGCGTACATCCGGAACTCGCCGTCAGCCGGCGTGTCGAGCACCTCGGTGGGGTCGGAGAGCAGCGTCGCGTCGACACCCATTTCGGCCATCATCCGCTTGATGACGCGGAAGTTGCCCAGGTAGGTCTCGAAGCCGGGAACGAAGTTGAGCTTGCCGTTCTTGCCCGGTGCCTTGTCGGCCATGGTGTTCAGCGTGAACGAGCGCATGATGCCCTCGAACATGTTGTCCCAGCCGGTGACGTGCGAGCCGACGAAGGAGGGGGTGTGCGCGAAGGGGACCGGGAACTCGTCGGGTACGAAGCCTTCCTTCTTGGCGTTGTTGATGAATGCGTTGAGGTCGTCACCGATGACCTCGGCCATGCACGTCGTCGATACCGCGATCATTTCCGGCTTGTAGATCGCCTTGGCGTTTTCGAGGCCGTCGAACATGTTCTTCTGGCCCCCGAAGACGGCGGCGTCCTCGGTCATCGAATCCGAGACACAGCAGATCGGTTCCTTGAAATGGCGGTTGAAGTAGGTGCGGAAGTACGACACGCAGCCCTGCGAACCATGCACATAGGGCAGGGTCTTCTCGAAACCCAGGGCGCAGAGCACGGCGCCGAGCGGCTGGCAGGCCTTCGCCGGATCGACGGTCAGCGCCTCGCGCTTGAAGTTCAGGTCCTGGTATTCCTGGGTCGTCGTCCAGAGGAAGACTTCCTGAACCTTTTCCGGGGAGTGGCGCTCTTCGAACAGATCCTGCTTGTTCTTCAGCGAGACCTTGTAGTCTTCCTCGCGGAACAGCGGGTAGCAGGGCTTGATGTCATCTACAGTTTGCATCTTCATCTCCTTTGCCTGCGCCACCCATTTGTGGACGCAGGCACAAGTTGAGGGAAACCTCGTTCAGGCGACCTTCTTCAGCTCATTCGTTTCAGCAGCTTCCGGGAGTTTCTTCCACGGTGGGGTCTGCTTGCTCCAGCAGGGGTTGGAGATCGCCATGTCCATGTCGCGGGCGAAGATCGCAAAACCGTCGTAGCCGTGGTACGGACCGGAGTAGTCCCAGGAGTGCATCTGGCGCAGCGGGATACCCATCTTCTGGAAGACGTATTTCTCCTTGATGCCGGAACCGACCAGGTCGGGCTTGATGCGCTTGATGAACTCTTCGAGCTCGAAGCCGGTGGCATCGTCGTAGAGTAGCGTGGCGTTGCCCATTTCCTTGATCGTGCGGTCGTAGTCGTCGTTGTGCGCGAACTCGTAGCCGGTGCCGATGACCTTCATGCCGAGGTCCTCGTAGGCGCCGATGACGTGCCGCGGGCGCAGCCCGCCGACGTAGAGCATCACCGTCTTGCCCTGCAGGCGCGGCTTGTACTTGGCGATCACCGCCTCCATCATCGGCTGGTACTTGGCGATCACCCGCTCGGCACCTTCCTTGATGGTGTCGTCGAAATGCCCGGCGATGGCGCGCAGCGACTCGGCAATCTTGGTCGGGCCGAAGAAGTTGTACTCCAGCCACGGAATGCCGTACTTTTCCTCCATGTGCCGGCTGATGTAGTTCATCGAGCGGTAGCAGTGCAGGAGGTTGAGCTTGACCTTCGGGGTCTTTTCGATTTCCGCCAGCGTGCCGTCACCGGACCATTGCGAGACCACGCGCAGGCCCATCTCCTCGAGCAGGATGCGCGAAGACCAGGCGTCGCCGCCGATGTTGTAGTCGCCGATGATCGACACGTCGTAGGGCGTGGCTTCGAAGGGCTGGCCGTCGCGCTTGTCGAGGACCCAGTCGCGGATCGAATCGTTGGCGATGTGGTGCCCGAGCGACTGCGAAACGCCGCGGAAGCCTTCACAGCGTACCGGCACGATCGGCTTGTTCATTTCCTTGGCGCCCTTCTTGGCGACCGCCTCGATGTCGTCGCCGATCAGGCCGATCGGGCACTCGGACTGTACCGAGATGCCCTTGTGCAGCGGGAACAACTGCTCGATTTCGGTGATCAGCTTGGCCAGCTTCTTGTCGCCGCCGAAAACGATGTCCTTCTCCTGGAAGTCCGAGGTGAAGTTCATGGTGCCGAAGGTATCGACACCGGTGGTGCCGACGTAGTAATTGCGGCGTCCGGCACGTGAATACTGGCCGCAGCCGATGGGACCGTGCGAGACGTGGATCATGTCCTTGATCGGACCCCAGACCACGCCCTTCGAACCGGCGTAGGCACAGCCGCGGACGGTCATCACGCCGGGCAGCGACTTGCGGTTGGAGGTGATGCACTTTTTCGATTGCTCGACCGACTGGTCGTTGACCGCCAGGTGCTTGGCGCGGTCCTTCCTGGCCTTCTCGGGATAAACCTCGAGCACTTCCTGAATCAGGGCCTCGGTTTCTTCGCGTGTCAATTCAGACATCCTGCTTCTCCTTGTGGGGTGCCGGCACTCATGCGTACACGGCACCCGAGGGTTGCGATGGTGTTGCCGGGTCAAACCCGTGCGCGACGACTCAAGCGGCGGCGAGGGCTTCGGCGGCGAGCTGCGCCGCGGTCTTGCCGATGATCGACTCGTCGTCGGCTTCCATGATCCCGAACTCCATCAGCAGTGCTTCGAGTTCGTCCATGGTCACCGGCGTCGGGATGACGAAGTTCTTGTTGTCGACGATCTTCTTGGCCAGCGTGCGATACTCGTCGGCCTGCGGCGCCGTCGGGTCATACTCGATCACCGTCATGCGGCGGATTTCGGCGTGCTGCACGATGTTGTGGCGCGGGATGAAGTGGATCATCTGGGTGCCCAGCTTCTCGGCCAGCGCGATGATCAGCTCGTCTTCGCGGTCGGTGTTGCGGCTGTTGCAGATCAGGCCGGCGAGGCGCACGCCACCCGAGTTGGCGTACTTCACGATGCCCTTGGCGATGTTGTTGGCGGCGTACATGGCCATCATCTCGCCGGAGCAGACGATGTAGATTTCCTGGGCCTTGTTCTCGCGGATCGGCATCGCGAAACCGCCGCAGACGACGTCGCCGAGCACATCGTAGAACACGAATTCGAGGTCGTCGTCGTAGGCGCCTTCCTCTTCGAGGAAGTTGATGGCCGTGATCACGCCGCGACCGGCGCAGCCGACGCCGGGCTCAGGACCACCGGACTCGACGCACTTGATGCCACCGTAACCGACCGACATCACGTCTTCGAGTTCGAGGTCCTCGACCGAACCGGCTTCGGCGGCCAGACCCATCACCGAGTTCTGCGCCTTGCTGTGCAGGATCAGGCGGGTCGAGTCGGCCTTCGGGTCACAACCGACGATCATCACCCGCTTGCCGATCTCGGCCAGGGCGGCGACGAGGTTCTGGGTGGTGGTAGACTTACCGATACCGCCTTTGCCGTAGATGGCGGCCTGACGAAGTTTTGCCATGATGCAATCTCCTTTGTTGAAATGCTGCGTTGAACTCATGTGAAGCAAGGAAAAATCCCGCGCTCCTGACAGGGCTTGTGCACGGAGCGTGCCAGCTTCCGAAAAAATGCCTGAAAGCCAGACGTGGCCAGCCTTTCAACGATTTCTGCAGGGCTCCGGCGGGAGCCCGACGAGGCGCCGATGTCTGACATTTCCGCGAATGTTTGTCGCGCTCCCGACAAGGAGGAGGGCGACGGCGCCCCGACGCTGCCGCGCCTGGCCCGCCTGCCGATCAACCGCTGCAACCTGCCGGCGGCGATCCTCGGCGGCCTGACCTACCAGCGGCACCCGACGCCGCTGCAGATCGACGGCGTCGCCGACCTGCACAAGCCGCTGTGGGCGCTGCTCGACGACATCCCCGAGGCCCCCGAGCGCGCCGCGCGTTTCGTCGGCTACATGCAGAACCACTTTCGCCTGCAGCAGCCGGAAGACGCCGGGCTCGCTGCCGGCCAGGCCGGCGCCCGCGCCCGCGCCACCTACCTGCGCGTCGTGCGCGGCTGGGCCTTCGACGCCGAAAGCCGCGAGGCGGCGGTGTTGAAGGGCTGGGTCGAATCGCGCTTCGGCCTCTGCCCGCGCCATCACGGCGAAGCGCTGCGCGAACCGGGCAGCCGCGCCTGGCAGCGCTACGTCGAGAGTCGCGCGCAGGGCCTGCGCGGCACCAACGCCCTGGAGGCGCAACTCGACCTGCTGTATGCCTACAGCCAGTACGAACTGGCACGGCAGTTCCCGCTGCGCACCCACCTGCGGCTGTACCGGGGCGTCAACCGCCTCGCCGAGCACGAGACCATCCACCACGACCCGGGTGGCGACAAGGTGCTGCTGCTGAACAACATCAACTCCTTCTCACGCTCGCGCGAGCGCGCCGGCGAATTCGGCGACGACCTGCTGGCCGTCGACGTGCCGCTGCCCAAGCTCGCCTTCTTCAGCCACCTGCTGCCCGGCATGCTGCGCGGCGAAGATGAATACGTGGTCATCGGCGGCCTCTACCGGGTGCGGCTGGCGCGCTTCTGAAGCGCGCATCGCGAGGCGAGGTCTGTGGCGATCGGACACGCTGTTCGCGCGCGCCGCCTCGCGTCCCAGCCCTGGAGGCTGGCGGGCTAATCAAGGGATCATCTGGATGCGCTTCGCAGCGACGCGGCCAGGGCTCGGAGAGTCGTGCGCGAGGCTCGCAGCCTCAGTGTCGAGATTCAGGGACTCGGGCACGTGGCGCGCAGACTCTTCGTCGAACTTCGGAACGTCACGCGTGAACCTCGAAGAGTCAAGGTCGAGGTTCGAAGCGTCGTTGTCGAGGTTCGGCGAGTCAATGGCGAGGTTCAAAGCGTCGCGCGTGAACCTCGAAGACGCGCGTCCGAGCTTCGGAGACTCAAGGCCGAGTTCCGGAGACTCGCATGTACGTCGCGAAGACTCAAGCTCAAGGCGCGGAGAGTCATGCTTCTCTCCCCAGGACTCAAGGCCGGGGATCCAAGACGCGTGACTGCGCCGCGGGGGATCAACACCGAACCTCGATGAGTCGTCGTCGAGCCGCAAAGCCTCGCCGACACGGCGCAGAAGCTGGCGCGCCCGCATCAGCGGCGGGCGTGCGTGCAAGTGGGTGCGGCGCAGCGCTCAGCCAGCGGCGACTTCGCTGCTGCGGCGTCGGCGGCTGTAGCGGCTGCCCATCGATTCGCGCAAGGCATCGAGCGCCGCGCCCTTGCCGATCGCCTTGGCCAGCGCATAGCCTTCGAGCGAGGCACTGAGAATGTCGCTGCAGAGCGCCATCTCGGTGTCGTCACCCCGGGCGGCAAGCTGCCGGATGCGCGCGAAAACCGGCCGCAGTTGATCGAGCGTGGCGAGGTCGCGTTCGGCTTCGGGGAGATCGAAACCCGGCGGCAGGAGCTGCCGATTCTGTGCCAGCACGATCAGCGTCTGGCGACACGCCGCTTCGGTCTTGTCCCCCATCTTGTTGAGACGGCGGCGCTCATCGACCGACAGTTCGATGAGCGCCGCCAGTTGTTCTTCGAGGGTCCTGACGGCGGCGTGGATCGCCGCGAGGACTTCGGCTTAGAAAGTCAGCGAGATCAGATTCTGGGTCATGACGGAGTTTCCTTGGCATAAACAGTCATCAGAAAATGCGCGGAAAAGGATCGCGCCGCGGAATCAGGCCTGTCAATCGGCAGGGGCAGTCTGCAATGAAGTCAATGCGATGCGGTGCCGAAAATTGAGCAAGCATCGCCTGCCTGCCGATCTAACCGTACGCGATCTGTGCCGCTGCACGGTGTTTTCTCGACGAGTGTTGCACGCCGGCCTCGTCTTCAGATTTGAGTCATCCCGGATCCGATGCCTGAACCGCGTCGCGAGTGTCTCGCGGTACGCATCAAACACGAATTTTCTGAAACAAACTTGATTTAGATCAAAAGTTTGCATTATATTTTCGGTCAATCTATGGGTGTAGGAAAAGGGGCGGGAGACCGACGGGCCATAGCCTGGACATGGCTATGGCTGTGATGAATAAAGGGATGTAACCCCGTCGATTGTCGCCGTTTCGACTCCTCAGGGAGTATCTGGGATGGCAAAGCGCGATCCGGACTTGATAAACAACCTGGCAGTGATGACGAAGAACATGGTTTTTATCAATAAGGGCAATTTTGAAAACCAGATCGGCGAACTGGCGAAAATCA
This sequence comes from Candidatus Accumulibacter propinquus, assembly GCF_056856495.1. NCBI lineage: Bacteria > Pseudomonadati > Pseudomonadota > Betaproteobacteria > Candidatus Accumulibacter > Candidatus Accumulibacter propinquus. Next base: position 744,425 of record NZ_JBSEHC010000002.1, on the reverse strand, counting down.
AACTGTCGCTGGACAGCGCGTGCGCTATGCAGCGCTATGCCCGCGAAGTGGGCCAGGTTGGCGCCGGACGCTCCTGCGCGCGCTTTGCCATTTCCCTGAGTAACCCCGGAGGATATTTCAGCCCGGCAGAAATGCCCATCGGCTCAAATCCAAGACAGTAAGCCATATGAATCCCACCAATCGTTGGAGAAGGTCATGCCCATCGTCATCACCGTCAGCCACATCGTCGTCAGCGAATACAACACCAACGCAGTGTTCACGGTTCGGCTTTCCGAAGCCGATCCGCTGAACCTGGTGACCGTCAACTGGAGCCTTTCCGGGATGACCGCAGACAGCGGCTCCGATTTCACGTACCTGTCCGGCTTGCTGAGTTTTGATCCAGGGGTCGTTGAACAGACCATTTCGGTTCCGATCATCGACGATGCCTTTGCCGAGTCGCCGGAGACATTTCAACTCAATCTGTATGCCCCGAGCACCAATGCGGAAATTGGCAATTCGGTCGCAGTGGCGACGATCATCGACAACGACGCGGCGGCGGGGACGCCGGTGGTACAGGTTGGCGATGCGGTGGTTGACGAAGCCACCGGACTGGTGCAGGTCGCGCTGCTGCTCGATAGACCCAGCCTCGATGCGGTGACAGTGAACTGCGCCGTGCAAGAAGCCACGGCGGCCGCGGCCTCGGATTTCACGGTGTTCCCGGCCGCAACCATCGCCTTCGCACCGGGCGAAACGGTCAAGCTGGTCACCGTCGGCATCCTCGACGATGCCACGGTCGAGTCGACCGAAGTCTTCGACATCGTCCTGAGCAACGTGATTGGCGCCACTGTCGGCGACGGCAGGGGCCACGTTTTCATCAACGGCAACGACCAGCAACCGGAGCTCTCGCCCGTCGTCGATCTCAGGAACGCGGTGGCGGTTGAAGGACAGGGCTATGTGGATTTCCTGGTGACCCTGTCCTCGCCAGGCGCAAGCGTGGTCTCCGTCAATTACCAGACCGTCGCGGGCACCGCCGCCAGCTATGATGACTTCATCAGTCAAGCGGGCACATTGACTTTCAGTCCCGGCGAAACGATCAAGACCGTCAGGGTGAGCACCGTAGACGACGCTGTGGTCGAAGGGCAGGAAGCCTTCACGCTGCAACTGTACAGCCCGACCAACGCGACCCTGGGCTCCGCCGTCGGCACTGCCACGATCCTCGACAACGACGGCCCACCGCCGTCGTCGGCAAACCTCGACGGTGGCACCGCCGCCGACATTTTGCGAGGCACTTCCTTCGCCGATGCGATCACCGGCGGCGATGGCGACGATGTCCTCGACGGTGCCGGTGGTGACGACAGCCTGAGCGGTGGAGCGGGCGACGACACTTACCTCATCGAAGACGCCGGCGACAGCTACAGCGAAGCCGTCGGCGAAGGCACGGATCTGGTGATCAGCTATCTGCCCACGCTGACCCTGGGTGCCCACGTCGAGAATCTGCAACTGGCCGGCAGCGCGGTGACCGGCATTGGCAATGCACTCGACAACCGAATGACCGGTTCCGTCGCCAACAACACCCTCGAAGGCGGAGCGGGTAACGACACACTGGATGGCGGGGCCGGTCTGGATACCGCATCGTATGCCGGTGCGGCCGGCGGCGTGAGCGTCACCCTGGCTTCGCCGGGAGTTCAACAGAACACCATCGGTGCCGGCCTGGATACGCTGCTCAGCATCGAGAACCTCACCGGCAGTGCCCTCGATGACCAGCTCACCGGCACCACCGGCGCCAACCGCCTCACCGGCGGTGCCGGCAACGACCTGCTCGACGGAGGCAGCGGAGCAGACAGCCTGCTGGGCGGTCTCGGCAACGACACCTATATCGTCGATGACGCCGGCGACGTCGTCGTCGAAGATCCCGGCGCGGGGACGGACACCGTCCAGAGTTCGGTCGGCAGATCGCTGGGCGCCAATCAGGAAAACCTCACCCTGACCGGCGTCGGCGCCATCAACGGCTTCGGCAACAGCCTCGACAACCTCCTGCAGGGCAACAGTGCCGCCAACTATCTCGATGGCGGCACCGGCGCCGACACGATGGCGGGCGGCCTGGGCAACGACACCTACATCGTAGACAACGCCGGCGACGTCGTCACCGAGAGCGACAGCGCAGGTACCGACACGACCAGGACCTCGGTCGACGGCTACACCCTCACCAGCAACGTCGAATGGCTGGTGCTGACCGGCACGGCCAACATTTCCGGAAACGGCAACGGCCTCAACAACTACCTGATCGGCAACACCGGCCACAACACCCTCGATGGCGGCGTCGGCGCCGACACCATGTCCGGTGGCGCGGGGAACGATACCTACCTCGTCGATAACGCCGCCGACGTCATCAGCGAACTCTCCGGAGAAGGGACGGATACCGTGCGCAGTTCCGTCACCAGAACCCTGGGTGCCTATCAGGACAACCTGATCCTCACCGGCAGCACTGCCATCGACGGCTCGGGCAACAGCGAGGCCAACGTCCTGACCGGCAACGCGAACAACAACGTCCTCGACGGCGGCGCCGGCGCCGACACGATGACCGGCGGCGCGGGCGACGACACCTACGTCGTGGACCACACCGGCGACGTGATCACCGAATACGTCGGGCAAGGCATCGATACGATCCAGAGCACGGTCAGCCGCGGCCTGGGGTCGTACCAGGAAAACCTCACGCTCACCGGCAGCAGCGCGACCAACGGCTATGGCAACAGCCTGGCCAACGTGATCACCGGCAACGGCGCAGCCAACTACCTGGACGGCGGCACCGGCGCCGACACCCTGTCGGGCGGCCTGGGCGACGACACCTACATCGTGGACCACGTCGGCGATGTCGTCACCGAAAACAGCGGCGCCGGCAAGGACACCGTCCGGACCGCACTGGACGGCCATCTTCTGGAGAACAACGTCGAATGGCTGGTGCTGACCGGCACGGCCCACCTTTCCGGATACGGTAACGGCCTCAACAACTACCTGATCGGCAACACCGGCAACAACACCCTCGACGGCGGCGTCGGTGCCGACACGATGACCGGCGGCATCGGCGACGACACCTACTTCGTCGACAACACCGGCGACATCATCAGCGAACTGGCCGGACAGGGAATCGATACCGTCCGCAGTACCATCAGCCGATCCCTGGGATCGAATCAGGAGAACCTCACGCTGACCGGAGCGAGCGCCATCAACGGCTATGGCAACACGCTGGCCAATACCCTGATCGGCAACGACGCGGCCAACTACCTGGACGGCGCCACCGGCGCCGACACGATGTCGGGTGGCCTGGGCGACGACACCTACATCGTGGACAACGTCGACGATGTCGTCACCGAAGGCAGCGGCGCCGGCAAGGACACCGTCCGGACATCGCTCACCGGGTATATCCTGACCGATGATGTGGAGTGGCTGGTTCTGACAGGCACAGCCCACATTGCCGGCTTCGGTAACGGGCTCAACAACTACCTGATCGGCAACACCGGCAACAACACCCTCGACGGCGGTGTCGGAGCCGACACGATGACCGGCGGCGTCGGCAACGACACCTACTTCGTCGACAACACCGGTGACATCATCAGCGAACTGGCCGGCCAGGGCACCGACACCGTGATCAGTTCGGTGACCCGATACCTGGGGTCCAATCAGGAGAACCTCACGCTGACCGGGGCCAGCGCCCTCAACGGCTACGGCTCGAACGACGACAATTTCCTGCAAGGCAACAGCGCCGCCAACCTGCTTTCCGGAGGGGGCGGGGCGGACACGCTGGCGGGTGGCGCGGGTAGCGACACCATTGATGGTGGCAGCGGTGACGATCGGGGGGTTTACAAGCCTTCGGCAGCCGGTGAGGGCGATACCGACACCTACAAGGGCAATGTCGGCAGCGATACACTCTCGCTGGAACTGACGCAAGCCGAGTTGAACAGCGTCGAAGTGCAGGCGGATCTGCGCGCCTATGAAGAATTCCTCAGGCTGAATGCCAATGCGGCGGTAGCGTCCGGCGCCGAATTCCAGTTCACCGCCTTTGCACTCAAGGCGAGTGGGTGGGAGCATCTGGAGGTGACGGGCATTGACGGCATGGTCTGGCGGAACGGGACCGCCGGAGTGACCATCGGCAGCGCGGCGGCACCGACGAGCTTCGACATCGGGACCAACGCGGGAACGCCCACCGGGGACATCTGGACAGGCGCCTTGCCGAGCGGCAACGACAACTGGAGCATTCTCGACAACTGGCAGGATATCAGCGTCCCGTCCGAGACCGAAACGGTCATCTTCAACGCGATTGACTCCGGCGGTCGCAGTGTGGTCGATCCGGCGTTTCAGGGGACCATCGCCGGCCTGGTGGATACCGGCGAAGCGGCGCACGCCCTCGAATTCGAGAGGATGTTTCAGGTCAATGGGCCGGTTTCGATTCACACCGCGAACGCCGAGGGTACAGGAGCGCTGACGGTCCTTGATACCCAGGTCACTCTCCATTTGACGGACTTCAACGTCGGCTATAACCCTGCGGGGTCCGGTACGGCAACGGGCTACTTGATACTCAATGGCGGCGCGGTCATTGATGCGACGGATGTCGACGTGCTTTCCATCGGCCGCGAGGCTGGGGCGTCGGATTGGAGCGGGACGACCGCCAACGGCAGCCTGACGCTGGCAAGCAACTCGGCGTTACATCTGGGCACTGCGGCATCGTTGGCGATGCTCAATATTGGCTGGAGCCAGAACGGCAACACCTACTACGCCAGCGGCAGTGCCACCGGCGTGCTCGATGCACTGGTCAGGGAGGCCGATGTCGACCTACATCTGAGCGAACTGAATGTTGGCCGTGGCAGCTTCAACGGGTTCGGGACAGGTACGCTGAAGTGGGATCAGACTGAAGTTATCGCCGCACAGGACGTTTATTTCGGACGCGGCAATGCCACAGGCAATCTGGAAGTGGCAGCGGGAGGCGAATTCCACTTGGGGACCGACACCGAATGGATTGCCAATTTGTGCATCGCCTACAACGACGCTGCCAGGGGAACCGCTACGGCCGACCTTGACTTCTCGGTCAGCAACCCGACCGTCACGGCGTTCGTCTTGGACGATCTGTCGATCGGTCGTGAAACCGGGGCGGCGGATTGGAACGGGACGACCGCCAACGGCAGCCTGACGCTGGCAAGTAACTCGACGTTGCATCTGGGCACTGCGGCATCGTTGGCGACGCTCAATATTGGCTGGAGCCAGAACGGCAACACCTACTACGCTGGCGGCAGTGCTACCGGCGTGCTCGATGCAAGTCAAGGCAGTTTCACCGCAGACCTGAGTACTCTCATTGTTGGCCAAACGGCCAATGTGGGTACCGCTTCTGGAACATTTGTCATGGGAGCGGGATCCTCAGTCAACACCAATGTCGCGAATATTGGTTTGGGCGCTGGCGCCAGTGGAACCCTAAGGGTGGAAGGGGGCGCTCTCAACTTTACCGGTACCGACTCGGCTTTAAACTTCGGTACTGCCATTCTGCAGGTACCTAGTGCCTATTTTGAAATAGGGTCTGCGGCCGCTCCTATTTCCAATCTACGCATTGGCTACAACGCGGTGGCTACCGGTACGGCTACTACCCACATCAACTTCGCCACCACAAATCCGAGTTTGGCTGCCTTCGTCGCCAGCGATTTATCAATCGGTCGTGAAACCGGGGCGGCGGATTGGAACGGGACGACCGCCAACGGCAGCCTGACGCTGGCAAGCAACTCGGCGTTACATCTGGGCACTGCGGCATCGTTGGCGATGCTCAATATTGGCTGGAGCCAGAACGGCAACACCTACTACGCCAGCGGCAGTGCCACCGGCGTGCTCGATGCACTGGTCAGGGAGGCCGATGTCGACCTACATCTGAGCGAACTGAATGTTGGCCGTGGCAGCTTCAACGGGTTCGGGACAGGTACGCTGAAGTGGGATCAGACTGAAGTTATCGCCGCACAGGACGTTTATTTCGGACGCGGCAATGCCACAGGCAATCTGGAAGTGGCAGCGGGAGGCGAATTCCACTTGGGGACCGACACCGAATGGATTGCCAATTTGTGCATCGCCTACAACGACGCTGCCAGGGGAACCGCTACGGCCGACCTTGACTTCTCGGTCAGCAACCCGACCGTCACGGCGTTCGTCTTGGACGATCTGTCGATCGGTCGTGAAACCGGGGCGGCGGATTGGAACGGGACGACCGCCAACGGCAGCCTGACGCTGGCAAGCAATTCGGCGCTACATCTGGGCACTGCGGCATCGTTGGCGACGCTCAATATTGGCTGGAGCCAGAACGGCAACACCTACTACGCCAGCGGCAGTGCCACCGGCGTGCTCGATGCACTGGTCAGGGAGGCCGATGTCGACCTACATCTGAGCGAACTGAATGTTGGCCGTGGCAGCTTCAACGGGTTCGGGACAGGTACGCTGAAGTGGGATCAGACTGAAGTTATCGCCGCACAGGACGTTTATTTCGGACGCGGCAATGCCACAGGCAATCTGGAAGTGGCAGCGGGAGGCGAATTCCACTTGGGGACCGACACCGAATGGATTGCCAATTTGTGCATCGCCTACAACGACGCTGCCAGGGGAACCGCTACGGCCGACCTTGACTTCTCGGTCAGCAACCCGACCGTCACGGCGTTCGTCTTGGACGATCTGTCGATCGGTCGTGAAACCGGGGCGGCGGATTGGAACGGGACGACCGCCAACGGCAGCCTGACGCTGGCAAGTAACTCGACGTTGCATCTGGGCACTGCGGCATCGTTGGCGACGCTCAATATTGGCTGGAGCCAGAACGGCAACACCTACTACGCCGGCGGCAGCGCTACCGGCATGCTCGACGCCGCCGAAGGTGCGATGACCGCTCATCTTTCCGATCTCAATGTCGGTATCACCGCCAGCGCCGGAACGGCAAAAGGTACGCTGGTAATGGGCAGCGGCACCTCGGTCGACGCCCAGTCCGTAAACATTGGCGTTGGCGCCAGCGCCACCGGCCTTGTCGACATTGTTGGCGGTACCCTGCAAGCGACGACGCTGACCCTCGCCAGCGGCACCCTCGATCTGAACGCCAATCCGCTGACGGTCGGCGCCACCGGTACGCTCAATGCACAGACGCTCGACCTTGCGGGTGGCCTGCTCACCGGTCAGTCGGTCTCTCTCAATGGCGGTACATTCAACTTCTCGGGTGGCGTCTTGTCGGTCGATACCTTCAACGGCCTGCTTGACCAGAACGGCGGCGTACTGGCCCCCGGCAACTCGGTCGGCCAGACCACCGTCAACGGCAACTATGATCTGGCGTCAGCGGGAACGGTGAAGATCGAAATATTCGGCAGCACCTTCAACACCACGACCAAGCTGTACGATCGCCTGGCGGTGAACGGTACGGTCAATCTGAATGGCGACAGCAACCCTGATGGTGGCGGCACGCTGGACGTGGATCTCGGTTACAGCCCGAGCGTCGGGAGCAACTTCACCATCCTCGACAACAATGGCACCGATGCGGTCAGCGGGCGGTTCAACGGTTTGCTTGAGGGAGCGAGCTTCAATACCGCCTATGGCAGCCAGACGGTGACCTTCCAGATCTCGTACTCGGGAGGAACCGGCAACGATGTCGTGCTGACGGTCACCGGCAAGACCGGTGTCGCGCCGACCGGCCTGACGATCGACGGGTCGGCCGACAACGATCTATTGAGCGGCAGTGTGGGTGCGGACACGTTCACGGGTTTCGCCGGAAACGATATCTTCACCGGGGGCGCTGGCAACGATCTGTTCATTTTTGATGTCGGTTGCGGTTTCGACCGCATCAACGACTTCAGCCCGGGCGGCGACGACATCCAGTTGAGTCTGGCACTCGCTGCCGACTTTGCTGCGCTCGACAGCAACGGCAACAGTGTGCTCGATGATGCGGATGCCAACGTGATCGTCGCCGGCAGCGATACGATCCTGCTGTTCGGCAGCGATCAGATCGATATCGTGGGGCAGACCGCGCTGCACAGTAGCGACTTCGTCTTCGTATGATGGGTGCTTGAGGTGAGGTGGCCATGGCGCGACGTTTCGCTCAGGTCGCCATGGCTCTACCTCAAGCCCCTGGACGACAGGATCTGGTAGTACCCGCAGTTCAACGCAGGTTCTCCTGCAACATCTGCACAGTCCTGGTGGACAGATTTCGGAGCTTCGCCTGACGACACGCTTTTCGACCCGACCCGTCGGTAGGCCAGACGTGCGTGCGCGATGCTGGCGAGTATGACTTTGATCGCCGTGAGGACTTTGGTCGAGCAAGTCAGCGCATTCCGATTCTGAGTCATGGCGGAGCCTCCCTGACGTAATCGACCACCCGACAACGCGATGAACACCGCATCGCGCTGCGGGTTCGGGGTTTTCTGTCGGCCGGGGCAACAGACAACCAGGATGATGCGTTGAGGCGCCGAACGCTCACCAAGCTTTGCCTGCTTGCCGATCGAACCGTAGTCGGCCGGCGTCGACGTAACGGCATGTTCCTCGCCGGGAGTCTGCATCCTCCTCGTCTACAGCTTCCATTCGTCGCAGATCCGAAACTCGGACAGCGTCGTGAGAGACTTGCTGTACGGTTCGGACACTGGTTTTCTGGAACAAACTTGACTCAGATCAAAAGTTGACAATCTATTCTCGGTCATTCTGCCCGCGCGAGAAAGGAGGGGTAGACAGACGGGCGAAAGCCTGAATGCAAAGCGATAGCCCTCACGCTGGAGGCGGTGCTACCGCGTCGGTTGTCGCCAAAACGATTCCACCGGGAGTTGTTGAAATGGCGAAGCGCGATCTCGACTTGATAAGGAGCCTGACACCAATGACGAAATTCGTGGTCTTCATCCGGCCTCACCGTCGCCGAGGGCCATATGGGTAATCCGACATGACTTGAGCCCTCTCTTGAGCGGCTCCCAGAGCTATTCCAGCCGGGCAGAAGTGCCCATCGGCTCAGACCCAAGACAATAACCAATACGAATTCAAGCAATCCTTGGAGAAAGTCATGCCCATCGTCATCACCGTCAGTCACATCGTCGTCAGCGAAAACAACACCAACGCCGTATTTACAGTTCGGCTTTCCGAGGCCGATCCGCAGAGCCTGGTGACCGTCAACTGGAACCTTTCCGGGATCAGCGCAGACAGTGGCTATGATTTCACATACCTGTCCGGCTTGCTGAGTTTCAATCCGGGGATCGTGGAACAGACCATTTCGGTCCCGATCATCGACGATGCGCTCGCCGAGTTGCCGGAGACATTTCAACTCAATCTGTATAGCCCGAGCGCCAATGCAGAAATTGGCAACTCGGTCGCGGTGGCGACGCTGATCGACAACGACGCGCCGGCGGGGACGCCGGTGGTGACGATCAACGACTTCGTGATCGACGAGACGACGCAGGAAGCGACATTCGTGGTCGTGCTGGACCGGCCGTCGGCGGGGATGGTGTCGATGAACTACGCCACGCAGGACGGCGAAGCGCTGGCCGGTTCCGACTTTGTCGCGACGAGCGGCAGCCTCAACTTTGCCGCGGGTGAGACGGTGAAGACGGTCAAGGTGTCGCTGCTCAACGACACCGTGAGCGAAGCTTCGGAAGCGTTCAACCTGGTGCTGTCGTCGCTGACTGGGGCGACGAGTCTCGACCCGGTCGGGACGGCGATCATTGCCGAGAACGACGCGCCGGCGGTGTCCACGTCCCTGATTCTGGTGGACGACATCGTGGTTGATGAAACCCCGACCTACGCCGATTTTCTGGTGCGGTTGGATCAGCCGAACACGGCGGCGGTCACGGTCTACTACGACACCTATCAAGGAACGGCAACCGGCTACTATGACTACGGTTACCAATCCGGCACGCTGACCTTTGCGCCGGGCGAGATGGTCAAGACGGTGCGGGTGACGCTGCTCAACGACAGCAACGTGGAGCCGGTCGAGAACTTCAACCTGCGGCTTTCCAGCCCGAGCGCCAATGCGACTCTGGCCCGGACCTTCGCGACCGCGACGCTGATCGACAACGACGCGGCGGCAGGGACGCCGGTAGTGACGATCAACGACTTCGTGATCGACGAGGCGACGCAGGAAGCGACGTTCGTGGTCGTGCTGGACCGGCCGTCGACCGGGATCGTCTCGATGAACTACGCCACGCAGGACGGCGAAGCGCTGGCCGGTTCCGACTTTGTCGCGACGAGCGGCAGCCTTAACTTTGTCGCGGGCGAGACGGTGAAGACGGTCAAGGTGTCGCTGCTCAACGACACCGCGAGCGAAGCGTCGGAAGCGTTCAACCTGGTGCTGTCGTCGCTGACTGGGGCGACGAGTCTCGACCCGGTCGGGACGGCGACCATTGCCGAGAACGACGCGCCGGCGGTGTCCACGTCCACGATTCTGGTGGACAACATCTTCATAGACGAGACCCCGACCTACGCTGATTTTCTGGTGCGGCTCGATCAGCCGAACACGGCGGCGGTCACGGTTCATTACAACACCTATGGAGAAACGGCCTCCGATGGTACCGACTTTCTTTCCCAGTCCGGGATTCTGACCTTTGCACCGGGCGAGATGGTCAAGACGGTGCGAGTGACGCTGCTCAACGACAGCGATGTGGAGTTGCCGGAGACATTTCAGCTCAATCTGTATAGCCCGAGCGCCAATGCAGAAATTGGCAACTCGGTCGCGGTGGCGACGCTGATCGACAACGACGCGCCGGCGGGGACGCCGGTAGTGACGATCAACGACTTCGTGATCGACGAGGCGACGCAGGAAGCGACGTTCGTGGTCGTGCTGGACCGGCCGTCGGCGGGGATGGTGTCGATGAACTACGCCACGCAGGACGGCGAAGCGCTGGCCGGTTCCGACTTTGTCGCGACGAGCGGCAGCCTCAACTTTGCCGCGGGTGAGACGGTGAAGACGGTCAAGGTGTCGCTGCTCAACGACACCGTGAGCGAAGCTTCGGAAGCGTTCAACCTGGTGCTGTCGTCGCTGACTGGGGCGACGAGTCTCGACCCGGTCGGGACGGCGATCATTGCCGAGAACGACGCGCCGGCGGTGTCCACGTCCCTGATTCTGGTGGACGACATCGTGGTTGATGAAACCCCGACCTACGCCGATTTTCTGGTGCGGTTGGATCAGCCGAACACGGCGGCGGTCACGGTCTACTACGACACCTATCAAGGAACGGCAACCGGCTACTATGACTACGGTTACCAATCCGGCACGCTGACCTTTGCGCCGGGCGAGATGGTCAAGACGGTGCGGGTGACGCTGCTCAACGACAGCAACGTGGAGCCGGTCGAGAACTTCAACCTGCGGCTTTCCAGCCCGAGCGCCAATGCGACTCTGGCCCGGACCTTCGCGACCGCGACGCTGATCGACAACGACGCGGCGGCAGGGACGCCGGTAGTGACGATCAACGACTTCGTGATCGACGAGGCGACGCAGGAAGCGACGTTCGTGGTCGTGCTGGACCGGCCGTCGACCGGGATCGTCTCGATGAACTACGCCACGCAGGACGGCGAAGCGCTGGCCGGTTCCGACTTTGTCGCGACGAGCGGCAGCCTTAACTTTGTCGCGGGCGAGACGGTGAAGACGGTCAAGGTGTCGCTGCTCAACGACACCGCGAGCGAAGCGTCGGAAGCGTTCAACCTGGTGCTGTCGTCGCTGACTGGGGCGACGAGTCTCGACCCGGTCGGGACGGCGACCATTGCCGAGAACGACGCGCCGGCGGTGTCCACGTCCACGATTCTGGTGGACAACATCTTCATAGACGAGACCCCGACCTACGCTGATTTTCTGGTGCGGCTCGATCAGCCGAACACGGCGGCGGTCACGGTTCATTACAACACCTATGGAGAAACGGCCTCCGATGGTACCGACTTTCTTTCCCAGTCCGGGATTCTGACCTTTGCACCGGGCGAGATGGTCAAGACGGTGCGAGTGACGCTGCTCAACGACAGCGATGTGGAGTTGCCGGAGACATTTCAGCTCAATCTGTATAGCCCGAGCGCCAATGCAGAAATTGGCAACTCGGTCGCGGTGGCGACGCTGATCGACAACGACGCGCCGGCGGGGACGCCGGTAGTGACGATCAACGACTTCGTGATCGACGAGGCGACGCAGGAAGCGACGTTCGTGGTCGTGCTGGACCGGCCGTCGGCGGGGATGGTGTCGATGAACTACGCCACGCAGGACGGCGAAGCGCTGGCCGGTTCCGACTTTGTCGCGACGAGCGGCAGCCTCAACTTTGCCGCGGGTGAGACGGTGAAGACGGTCAAGGTGTCGCTGCTCAACGACACCGTGAGCGAAGCTTCGGAAGCGTTCAACCTGGTGCTGTCGTCGCTGACTGGGGCGACGAGTCTCGACCCGGTCGGGACGGCGATCATTGCCGAGAACGACGCGCCGGCGGTGTCCACGTCCCTGATTCTGGTGGACGACATCGTGGTTGATGAAACCCCGACCTACGCCGATTTTCTGGTGCGGTTGGATCAGCCGAACACGGCGGCGGTCACGGTCTACTACGACACCTATCAAGGAACGGCAACCGGCTACTATGACTACGGTTACCAATCCGGCACGCTGACCTTTGCGCCGGGCGAGATGGTCAAGACGGTGCGGGTGACGCTGCTCAACGACAGCAACGTGGAGCCGGTCGAGAACTTCAACCTGCGGCTTTCCAGCCCGAGCGCCAATGCGACTCTGGCCCGGACCTTCGCGACCGCGACGCTGATCGACAACGACGCGGCGGCAGGGACGCCGGTAGTGACGATCAACGACTTCGTGATCGACGAGGCGACGCAGGAAGCGACGTTCGTGGTCGTGCTGGACCGGCCGTCGACCGGGATCGTCTCGATGAACTACGCCACGCAGGACGGCGAAGCGCTGGCCGGTTCCGACTTTGTCGCGACGAGCGGCAGCCTTAACTTTGTCGCGGGCGAGACGGTGAAGACGGTCAAGGTGTCGCTGCTCAACGACACCGCGAGCGAAGCGTCGGAAGCGTTCAACCTGGTGCTGTCGTCGCTGACTGGGGCGACGAGTCTCGACCCGGTCGGGACGGCGACCATTGCCGAGAACGACGCGCCGGCGGTGTCCACGTCGCACGATTTCTGGTGGACAACATCTTCATAGACGAGACCCCGACCTACGCCGATTTTCTGGTGCGGCTCGATCAGCCGAACAGCGGCGGCGGTCACGGTTCATTACAACACCTATGGACGAAACGGCCTCCGATGGTACCGACTTTCTTTGCCCAGTCCGGGATTCTGACCTTTGCACCGGGCGAGATGGTCAAGACGGTGCGAGTGACGCTGCTCAACGACAGCGATGTGGAGTTGCCGGAGACATTTCAGCTCATATCTGTATAGCCCGAGCGCCAATGCAGACAATTGCGCAACTCGGTCGCGGTGGCGACGCTGATCGACAACGACGCGCCGGCGGGGACGCCGGTAGTGACGATCAACGACTTCGTGATCGACGAGGCGACGCAGGAAGCGACGTTCGTGGTCGTGCTGGACCGGCCGTCGGCCGGGGATGGTGTCGATGAACTACGCCACGCAGGACGGCGAAGCGCTGGCCGGTTCCGACTTTGTCGCGACGAGCGGCAGCCTCAACTTTGCCGCGGGTGAGACGGTGAAGACGGTCAAGGTGTCGCTGCTCAACGACATCGTGAGCGAAGCGTCGGAAGCGTTCAACCTGGTGCTGTCGTCGCTGAGCGGGGCGACGAGTCTCGACCCGGTCGGGACGGCGATCATTGCCGAGAACGACGCGGCACAAGAGAGCACCTCGAACATTGCCGTAGACGACATCGTGGTGGGCGAGAGCCAGACCTACGCCGATTTCCTGGTGCGGCTGGATCAGCCGAACAGCGGCGGCGGTCACGGTCTACTACAACACCTATTCCTATCCAGGAACGGCGAGCGGCTACTATGACTACCGTGACCAATCCGGCACGCTGACCTTTGCGCCGGGCGAGATGGTCAAGACGGTGCGGGTGACGCTGATCAACGACAGCAACGGTGGAGCCGGTCGAGAACTTCAACCTTGTAGGCTTTCCAGTCGCGAGCGCCAATGCGACGCCTGGCCCGTACACTTCGCGACCGCGACGATCATTGGCAACGACGCGCCGGCGGGGACGCCGGTGGTACAGCGTTGGCGATGCGGTGGTTGACGAAGCCACCGGACTGGTACAGGTCGCGCTGCTGCTCGATAGACCCAGCCTCGGATGCGGTGACAGTGAACTGCGCCGTGCAAGAAGCCACGGCGGCCGCCGGCCTCGGATTTCACGGTGTTCCCGGCCGCAACCATCGCCTTCGCACCGGGCGAAACGGTCAAGCTGGTCACCGTCGGCATCCTCGACGATGCCACGGTCGAGTCGACCGAAGTCTTCGACATCGTCACTGAGCAACGTGATTGGCGCCACTGTCGGCGACGGCAGGGGCCACGTTTTCATCAACGGCAACGACCAGCAACCGGTAGCTCTCGCCCGTCGTCGATCTCAGGAACGCGGTGGCGGTTGAAGGACAGGGCTATGTGGATTTCCTGGTGACCCTGTCGCTCGCCAGGCGCAAGCGTGGTCTCCGTCAATTACCAGACCGTCGCGGGCACCGCCGCCAGCTATGATGACTTCATCAGTCAAGTCGGGCACATTGACTTTCAGTCCCGGCGAAACGATCAAGACCGTCAGGGTGAGCACCGTAGACGACGCCGTGGTCGAAGGGCAGGAGGCCTTCACGCTGCAACTGTACAGCCCGACCAACGCGACCCTGGGCACCGCCGTCGGCACCGCCACGATCCTCGACAACGACGGCCCACCGCCGTCGTCGGCAAGCCTCGACGGTGGCACCGCCGCCGACATTTTGCGAGGCACTCCCTTCGCCGATGCGATCACCGGCGGCGATGGCGACGATGTCCTCGACGGTGCCGGTGGTGACGACAGCCTGAGCGGTGGAGCGGGCGACGACACTTACCTCATCGAAGACGCCGGCGACAGCTACAGCGAAGCCGTCGGCGAAGGCACGGATCTGGTGATCAGCTATCTGCCCACGCTGACCCTGGGTGCCCACGTCGAGAATCTGCAACTGGCCGGCAGCGCGGTGACCGGCATTGGCAATGCACTCGACAACCGAATGACCGGTTCCGTCGCCAACAACACCCTCGAAGGCGGAGCGGGTAACGACACACTGGATGGCGGGGCCGGACTGGATACCGCATCGTATGCCGGTGCGGCCGGCGGCGTGAGCGTCACCCTGGCTTCGCCGGGAGTTCAACAGAACACCATCGGTGCCGGCCTGGATACGCTGCTCAATTTCGAGAACCTCACCGGCAGCGGCTTCAACGACAATCTTGCAGGCAACGCCGGCAACAACGTTCTCGACGGAGGTGCCGGCACTGACACCGTCTCCTACGCCGCTGCCGCCGCCGGCGTCACCGTCAGCCTCGCAATCGCCGGGGCTCAGGCCACTGGTGGCTCGGGGAGCGACACGCTGCTCAACTTCGAAAATCTCACCGGCAGCACCTTCGACGACAACCTGACGGGCAATGCCGGCAACAACGTTCTCGACGGTGCCGGCGGCACCGACACCGTCTCCTACGCCTTTGCCGCCGCCGGCGTCACTGTCAGCCTCGCAGTCGCTGGAGCGCAAGCCACCGGCGGTTCCGGTTCCGACACCCTGATCAGCATCGAGAACCTCACCGGCAGTGCCTTCGATGACCAGTTCACCGGCACCACCGGCGCCAACCGCCTCGCCGGCGGTGCCGGCAACGACCTGCTCGACGGAGGCAGCGGAACGGACAGCCTGCTGGGCGGTCTCGGCAACGACACCTACCTCGTCGATGACGCCGGCGACGTCGTCGTCGAAGATCCCGGCGCGGGGACGGACACAGTCCAGAGTTCGGTCGGCAGATCGCTGGGCGCCAATCAGGAAAACCTCACCCTCACCGGCGTCGGCGCCATCAACGGCTTCGGCAACAGCCTCGACAACCTCCTGCAGGGCAACAGTGCCGCCAACTATCTCGATGGCGGCAGCGGCGCCGACACGATGGCGGGCGGCCTGGGCAACGACACCTACATCGTAGACAACGCTGGCGACGTCGTCACCGAGAGCGACAGCGCAGGTACCGACACGACCCGGACCTCGGTCGACGGCTACACCCTCACCAGCAACGTCGAATGGCTGGTACTGACCGGCACGGCCAACATTTCCGGAAACGGCAACGGTCTCAACAACTACCTGATCGGCAACACCGGCAACAACACCCTTGATGGCGGCGTCGGCGCCGACACCATGTCCGGTGGCGCGGGGAACGATACCTACCTCGTCGATAACGCCGCCGACGTCATCAGCGAACTCTCCGGAGAAGGGACGGATACCGTGCGCAGTTCCGTCACCAGAACCCTGGGTGCCTATCAGGACAACCTGATCCTCACCGGCAGCACTGCCATCGACGGCTCGGGCAACAGCGAGGCCAACGTCCTGACCGGCAACGCGAACAACAACGTCCTCGACGGCGGCGCCGGCGCCGACACGATGACCGGCGGCGCGGGCGACGACACCTACGTCGTGGACCACACCGGCGACGTGATCACCGAATACGTCGGGCAGGGCATCGATACGATCCAGAGCACGGTCAGCCGCGGCCTGGGGTCGTACCAGGAAAACCTCACGCTCACCGGCAGCAGCGCGACCAACGGCTATGGCAACAGCCTGGCCAACGTGATCACCGGCAACGGCGCAGCCAACTACCTGGACGGCGGCACCGGCGCCGACACCCTGTCGGGCGGCCTGGGCGACGACACCTACATCGTGGACCACGTCGGCGATGTCGTCACCGAAAACAGCGGCGCCGGCAAGGACACCGTCCGGACCGCACTGGACGGCCACCTTCTGGAGAACAACGTCGAATGGCTGGTGCTGACCGGCACGGCCCACCTTTCCGGATACGGTAACGGCCTCAACAACTACCTGATCGGCAACACCGGCAACAACACCCTCGACGGCGGCGTCGGTGCCGACACGATGACCGGCGGCGTCGGCGACGACACCTACTTCGTCGACAACACCGGCGACATCATCAGCGAACTGGCCGGACAGGGAATCGATACCGTCCGCAGTACCATCAGCCGATCCCTGGGATCGAATCAGGAGAACCTCACGCTGATCGGTGGCAGCGCCATCAACGGCTATGGCAACACGCTGGCCAACACCCTGATCGGCAACGACGCGGCCAACTACCTGGACGGCGCCACCGGCGCCGACACGATGTCGGGTGGCCTGGGCGACGACACCTACATCGTGGACAACGCCGGCGATGTCGTCACCGAAGGCAGTAGCGCCGGCAAGGACACCGTCCGGACCGCACTGGACGGCCACATTCTCGAAAACAACGTCGAGTGGCTGGTGTTGACGGGCGTCGCCCACATTACCGGCTTCGGAAACGGACTCGACAACTACCTGATCGGCAACACCGGCAACAACACCCTCGACGGCGGCGTCGGCGCCGACACGATGACCGGCGGCGTCGGCAACGACACCTACTTCGTCGACAACACCGGCGACATCATCAGCGAACTGGCCGGGCAGGGCACCGATACCGTGATCAGTTCGGTGACCCGGTATCTGGGGTCCAATCAGGAGAACCTCACGCTGACCGGGGCCAGCGCCATCAACGGCTATGGTTCGAACGACGACAACCTCCTGCAAGGCAACAGCGCGGCCAACCTCCTTTCCGGTAGCGGAGGGGCGGATACCCTGGCGGGCGGCTTGGGCAACGACAGCCTGACCGGCGGCAGCGGTGCCGACAAGTTCCTGTTCGACACCACGCCCGGGGCGGGCAACGTCGATACGCTCAGCGATTTCCTCTCGGGGACGGACATCGTGCAACTGGCGCAGGCGAACTTCGGTGCTCTTGCAATCGGGGCGGTCGCGGCGGGTGCCTTTATCGCCGGTGCCGGCTTCACCACCGCTGCCGATGCCGATGATCGCCTGATCTACAACACCAGTGACGGCGCGCTGTACTACGATGCGGACGGCCTGGAGGGCGACGCGGCCGTGCAGTTTGCTGTTCTGACCGGTCATCCCACTCTGCTCTCGACGGATTTTCTCGTCTTGTGATTGGAAGGAGAGAGCACCCTGGCCGACGCTGATCTTTCCGATCCAGCACGACATTTGTCACAAGAGGTTGCTCTTCCCGCTTTTCAACAAGTTTGCACTGGCCGCTCAAAGCGCCAGATCGTTGCGACCTGCTCACCGAAAGAATGACCATGTTCAAGCACCTTGTTTACATCGATAGCCGAGTGGCTGATCAATCGACGCTGATCATTGGCCTGAGCGCCGATAGTCAACTGGTGTGGCTCAATGCCACGCAGGACGGGCTGGAGCAGATGCAGGCCGCACTGTTAGATCGGCGCGACCTGGCGTCGATTCGCATCCTGGCGCACGGTAGGCCGGGTGCGCTGATGATCGGTCCAGTAGAGCTCACCTACGAGAGTATCGATTCCCATGCCGCGGAACTTGCGGCGATCGGCCTTTCGCTGGGCACTGACGGCGACGTGCAGATCTACGGCTGCGAAGTCGGAAAGGGAAGCGAAGGCCGCGCTTTCGTGCGCGCGCTGTCGGAAGCCCTCGGCGCCGCTGTCTCGGCTTCCTCGATGCCGGTGGGCCATGCCGACCTCGGGGGAGCCTGGCAGCTCGATGTTGGTGTGCTGCGCACCCCGCCGCTCGACAACCCGCAATGGTACGGGCTGCTGGGCCTGACGATCACACCGCTAACTCCATCCTTCCCGGGCCACAGCGCCAGCGAGTGGCGCAACGGTGGTGCTTTTGCCGCGCTGCGCGCCGATGGCTCGGTGGTGACCTGGGGATATCCGTCCTGGGGTGGCGATAGCAGCGCCGTGGCTGCATTGCTCGATGGCACGAACGACGTGACGCAGGTGTTTTCGACCGGGCAAGACTTTGCCGCGCTGCGTGCCGATGGCTCACTGGTGACCTGGGGATATTCTTTCTACGACAGCAGCCCTGTGGCGGAACTCGACGGCACGATCGACGTCACGCAGGTGTTTTCGACGGCATATGCCTTTGCCGCGCTGCGCGCTGATGGCTCGGTGGTGACCTTGGGCAGCGACAGCAGCGCCGTGGCCGCGGCGCTCGATGGCACGATCGACGTCACGCAGGTGTTTTCGACGGAAGCAGCCTTTGCCGCGCTGCGCGCCGATGGCTCGCTGGTGACCTGGGGATATGCCCCCTATGGCGGCGACAGTAGCGCCGTGGCCACAGAACTCGATGGCACGATCATCGACGTGACGCAGGTGTTTTCGACGAGCACAGCCTTTGCCGCACTACGCAACGATGGCTCGGTAATCACTTGGGGTCTGTCCTGGGCGGGCGGCGACAGCAGCGCCGTGGCCACAAAACTCGATGGCACGTTCATCGACGTGACGCAGGTGTTTTCGACGCCCTCTGCCTTTGCCGCGCTGCGTGCCGATGGCTCGGTGGTGACCTGGGGGTGGCATGGCGGCGACAGCAGCGCCGTGGCCGCCGCGCTCGACGGCACGATCGACGTCACGCAGGTGTTTTCGGCGGCCAATGACTTTGCCGCGCTGCGCGCCGATGGCTCGGTGGTCACTTGGGGAGATTCTGGCTATGGCAGCGACAACAGCGCCGTGGCTGCGGCACTTGATGGCACGATCGACGTGACGCAGGTGTTTTCGACGGAAAATGCCTTTGCCGCGCTACGCGCAGATGGCTCGGTGGTGACCTGGGGGTTGTATGGCGGCGACAGCAGCGCCGTGGCGACAAAACTCGATGGCAGCATTGACGTGATACAGGTGTTTTCGACGACTCGCGCCTTTGCCGCACTGCGCGCCGATGGCTCGGTGGTCACCTGGGGAGATGAGTTCTGGGGAGGTGACAGCAGCGTCGTGGCGGCGGCCCTCGACGGCACGGTCGACGTCACGCAAGTGTTTTCGGCCAGCAAAGCCTTTGCCGCGCTGCGTGCCGATGGCTCGGTGGTGACCTGGGGCAGTCCCATTGATGGCGGCGGCGACAGCAGCGCCGTGGCGAGCCAGCTGTACGATGTGGTGAGCATGGCCAATCCGTTCACCAACGATGTTTTCACTTCCACGATGACGGGAAGGATCATCACCGGAACCTTGGGAAACGATTCCGCGCTGACCGGCGGGACGGGCGATGACCGAATCTACGGCATCGACGGAAACGATACGCTCAATGGCGGCGATGGCAATGACAAGCTTGATGGCGGCGCAGGTGCAGACAGCCTGCTGGGCGGACTCGGCAACGACACCTACATTGTCGACGACGCCGGCGACGTCGTCGTCGAAGATCCCGGCGCGGGGACGGACACCGTTCAGAGTTCGGTCGGCAGATCGCTGGGCGCCAATCAGGAAAACCTCACCCTCACCGGCGTCGGCGCCATCAACGGCTTCGGCAACAGCCTCGACAACCTCCTGCAGGGCAACAGTGCCGCCAACTATCTCGATGGCGGCAGCGGCGCCGACACGATGGCGGGCGGCCTGGGCAACGACACCTACATCGTAGACAACGCTGGCGACGTCGTCACCGAGAGCGACAGCGCAGGTACCGACACGACCCGGACCTCGGTCGACGGCTACACCCTCACCAGCAACGTCGAATGGCTGGTACTGACCGGCACGGCCAACATTTCCGGAAACGGCAACGGTCTCAACAACTACCTGATCGGCAACACCGGCAACAACACCCTTGATGGCGGCGTCGGCGCCGACACCATGTCCGGTGGCGCGGGGAACGATACCTACCTCGTCGATAACGCCGCCGACGTCATCAGCGAACTCTCCGGAGAAGGGACGGATACCGTGCGCAGTTCCGTCACCAGAACCCTGGGTGCCTATCAGGACAACCTGATCCTCACCGGCAGCACTGCCATCGACGGCTCGGGCAACAGCGAGGCCAACGTCCTGACCGGCAACGCGAACAACAACGTCCTCGACGGCGGCGCCGGCGCCGACACGATGACCGGCGGCGCGGGCGACGACACCTACGTCGTGGACCACACCGGCGACGTGATCACCGAATACGTCGGGCAGGGCATCGATACGATCCAGAGCACGGTCAGCCGCGGCCTGGGGTCGTACCAGGAAAACCTCACGCTCACCGGCAGCAGCGCGACCAACGGCTATGGCAACAGCCTGGCCAACGTGATCACCGGCAACGGCGCAGCCAACTACCTGGACGGCGGCACCGGCGCCGACACCCTGTCGGGCGGCCTGGGCGACGACACCTACATCGTGGACCACGTCGGCGATGTCGTCACCGAAAACAGCGGCGCCGGCAAGGACACCGTCCGGACCGCACTGGACGGCCACCTTCTGGAGAACAACGTCGAATGGCTGGTGCTGACCGGCACGGCCCACCTTTCCGGATACGGTAACGGCCTCAACAACTACCTGATCGGCAACACCGGCAACAACACCCTCGACGGCGGCGTCGGTGCCGACACGATGACCGGCGGCGTCGGCGACGACACCTACTTCGTCGACAACACCGGCGACATCATCAGCGAACTGGCCGGACAGGGAATCGATACCGTCCGCAGTACCATCAGCCGATCCCTGGGATCGAATCAGGAGAACCTCACGCTGATCGGTGGCAGCGCCATCAACGGCTATGGCAACACGCTGGCCAACACCCTGATCGGCAACGACGCGGCCAACTACCTGGACGGCGCCACCGGCGCCGACACGATGTCGGGTGGCCTGGGCGACGACACCTACATCGTGGACAACGCCGGCGATGTCGTCACCGAAGGCAGTAGCGCCGGCAAGGACACCGTCCGGACCGCACTGGACGGCCACATTCTGGAGAACAACGTCGAATGGCTGGTGTTGACGGGCGCAGCCCACATTGCCGGCTTCGGTAACGGACTCGACAACTACCTGATCGGCAACACCGGCAACAACACCCTCGACGGCGGCGTCGGCGCCGACACGATGACCGGCGGCGTCGGCAACGACACCTACTTCGTCGACAACACGGGCGACATCATCAGCGAACTGGCCGGGCAGGGCACCGATACCGTGATCAGTTCGGTGACCCGGTATCTGGGGTCCAATCAGGAGAACCTCACGCTGACCGGGGCCAGCGCCCTCAACGGCTACGGCTCGAACGACGACAATTTCCTGCAAGGCAACAGCGCGGCCAACCTGCTTTCCGGTAGCGGCGGGGCGGATACGCTGGCGGGTGGCCTGGGCAACGACAGCCTGACCGGCGGCAGCGGTGCCGACAAGTTCCTGTTCGACAGCGCGCCCGGGGCGGGCAACGTCGATACGCTCAGCGATTTCCTCTCAGGGACGGACATCGTGCAACTGGCGCAGGCGAATTTCAGCGGTCTGGCGGTCGGGGCAGTCGCAGCGGATGCCTTTATCGCTGGGGCGGGCTACTCCACCGCTGCGGATGCCGATGATCGGCTGATCTACAACACCAGTGACGGCGCGCTGTACTACGATGCGGACGGCCTGGAGGGCGACGCGGCCGTGCAGTTTGCTGTCCTGACCGGTCATCCCACTCTGCTCTCGACGGATTTCCTCGTCTCGTGATTGGAAGGAGAGAGCACCCTGGCCGACGCTGATCTTTTTCTCTGACCATACAAAAGGACAATACATGCAGACTTATTTCGCAGACGGCATTCTCAATATCGCCATCACCGGTTCGCTGGTGCGCATCGATTTCGGTACGGCGACGCCGGTGACCAACGCCGAGGGCAAGCAGGAAGTTCGGCTCATTCCCTCCCAGCAAGTGGTCATACCGATGGAGGGGTTTGTCCGCGCCTTCGAGGCGCAGGAGCAACTCATCAAGAAGCTGATCGCTGATGGTGTGCTGAAGGTTAAGGGTCAACCATCGGCCGTGGCCGGCAACGGCTGACTTTCGACGATAAATTTGTAATTCACCAGACCTGTGCCTTAACTCGCGGCCAGGTCTGGCTGCCATGCACAGCAAGGGGCAACGGCTACACGAGTGGGGATTTGAGCAGATGCTCATCTTGCGACCTGCCCACGCCGCCGTTTTCGTAGGGGAGGGCGGCAAAGTGAATCTTCGGGCACGTCTGCCCTGCGCCCCGGTTCACCTGTAAAGCCGACGTACTTTCCCTCAAATCGAGAAGCTTTTTGGCACCATGCCAAAGCAGTTGCCCTACAATCCACAAGGTTTGGAACCGTTTGCGAACGACGGGTTGAGCAGGGGGAACGAAGGATTGCCTGAGCAGCCACGGATCGTCATACCGGTGCTGCCCCCGCCGCGGTTATGCGGCCATATACCTTTCAGGAGATCGCGATGC
Organism: Candidatus Accumulibacter propinquus; assembly: GCF_056856495.1. Taxonomy (NCBI): domain Bacteria; kingdom Pseudomonadati; phylum Pseudomonadota; class Betaproteobacteria; genus Candidatus Accumulibacter; species Candidatus Accumulibacter propinquus. The sequence continues at coordinate 721,099 of NZ_JBSEHC010000002.1, read as the reverse complement.
GCATTCTCGGGCTGGTCGTGGTGCTTCTTGCCACCGCCATGGCACTGCCTGTGCTGGCAACGGCGGCAGACAGTGCTGCAGGGCGGCTTGATCGCGTCAGGGAGGCCAGGGTGGTGCGTGTCTGCATCTGGCCCGATTACTACAGCATCACCTACCGCAACCCGAAGACGCAGTTGCTGTCGGGCATCGACATCGACCTGGCTGCGGAACTCGGCAGGGACCTCGGGGTGGCGGTGCAGTTCGTCGACAGCTCGTTTGCCAAGCTGATCGATGACGTGACTCAGGACCGCTGCGACCTGGCGATGTTTGCGGTCGGGGTGACGCCCCTGAGGGCGGAGAAGCTGCGGTTTACCCGCCCCTATCTGGCCAGTGACATTTATGCGATCACCACCCGGAGCAACCGCCGGATCAAGGACTGGGAGCAGATCGACACCCCCGGCTCGGTGGTGGCCGTGGCCAAGGGCACATTGCACGAGTCGATCATGAAGGAGAAACTCAAGGCGGCGCAATTGCTGGTGCTGGACACGCCGTTCGCCCGCGAGCAGGAAGTCCAGGCGGGTCGCGCCGACGTCTTCCTGACCGATTATCCCTACAGCCAGCGTTTTCTGGCGACCACCGACTGGGCGCGCCTGGTGGCTCCGCCCAGCACCTACCACATCACGCCCTACGCGTACGCGATGAAACCCGGTGACGACGCCTGGGTGGCGCGCATCGAGCGCTTCGTCGGCGATATCAAGCGTGATGGGCGTCTGCTTGCCGCGGCCAGACGCCACAAACTCGAAGCCATCGTGGCCCCATGACACGGCGCGCCTGGCAAGCACGCACGACCTTCGTGTTTGTCCTGGCGCTGTTTGTGGGTGGATTGCTGGCCATCACTGCGTATACCCTGTGGCGGTTGCGCGGCGATGCGGTGGCCAACGGTCTCGGGATCGCCGCGATGCATGCGCGCGGCTTCGAGGACTTCCTCACCCAGAGCCTGCACGTCACCGAACTGCTGGCCGCCAACACCCTGGCGCAGGTTGCGCGCCGCCCGCAACCCCACGAGATTGAGCGAACCTTCGTCGCCAGCTTGCGGCACTCGCCGTTCCTGCGCTCGATGTCACTGCTCGATGACCAGGGGCGCATCGTCGCCAGTTCGAATCCGGCCAACGTCGGGACAACCGTGGCGACGGGGAACTTCCTGCCGCCGGCCGGCGAGAACCTGCAGATCCTGCGCATCGGCACGCCCTGGAGCGGGCGCGACTTCGTCGGCGGCCGGCCTTCGACGAGCGCAGCGCCGGTTGCTGGCGATCAGCTCAGCTTCATTCCCGTCTCTCGCCGCATCGGCGTTGCGGGACAGACGGTCACGCTGGTCTTTGCACTGAACCCGGACCACTTCAACAACTACATCCTGCAGAGGCTCGGCGCCGTCGAAGGATCGGTCGAGGTGTTGCGTTACGACGGTACGCTGCTGATGGACAGCAGCCCCGGCGGGCAGGCCGGCTCGCTGCGCGAGTACGTGCTCCGAGACCTGCGCCTGGCCGAGGTCGAGTTCGGCCAGTTCGAGCAAGGCCCAGACAAGGATCGGCACGCGTTGACGGCCTTTCGGGCATCGCATCTGTACCCGTTCGTGGTCTTCGTCCACCTCGATCGCCAGCACGCGCTGCGCCCCTGGCGAACCGAGGCGGGCACCGTGCTTGCTGTGGTGTTGTCGGCAGCGCTGGTGATCGTGCTGCTGGCCATCGGTATTTACCGTCGCCAGAGGCAAGTGGCCGAGCAGCACGCTCGCGCCGAGCGCTTGCAGCAGATCAACGCCGCGAGTGTCTTCACCAATGCGCGTGAGGGAATCATGATCACCGCGCCGGACGCAACGATTATCGATGTCAACGAGGCGCTGTCCCGCATCAGCGGCTACCCGCGTGAGGAACTGCTCGGCCAGAACCCGCGCATGTTCCGTTCCGATCGTCAGGAGAAGGCCTTTTTCACCAGCATGTGGAGCGAACTGCACGGCAACGGGCATTGGAGCGGCGAAATCTGGAACCGCGCCAGGAACGGTCAGTTGTATGCGGCGATGCTCACCATCAGTGCCGTTCGCGATGACGAAGGCAACACCCGACAGTACGTGGCCCTGTTCACGGACATCACCGTGCTCAAGGAGCACGAACGAAAGCTCGAAAGGACAGCCCACTACGATGCCTTGACCGGTTTGCCGAATCGCGTGCTGCTCGCCGACCGCCTGCATCAGGGTATGGTGCAAACGCAGCGGCGGGGGCAGCGCCTGACCGTTGCCTTTCTCGACCTCGACGGCTTCAAGGCGATCAATGACCAGCATGGTCACGAAGCCGGTGACCAACTGCTGATCGCGGTGGCCGGGCGCATGAAACAGGCCTTGCGCGAAGGCGACACGCTGGCGCGCCTCGGCGGCGACGAGTTCGTCGCGGTCTTGCTCGATCTGGCGGATGTTGCCACGTGCGCACCGATGCTCGACCGACTGATTGCGGCCGCGGCCCAGCCGGTGCAGTTCGGTGATCTGGTCCTGCAGGTATCGACCAGCCTCGGTGTCACCTTCTACCCGCAGTCCGAACTGATCGACGCTGATCAACTCCTGCGCCAGGCCGACCAGGCCATGTACCAGGCCAAGCTGGCCGGCAAGAACCGCTACTGCGTTTTCGACGCCGAGCAGGACCGCAGCGTCCGCGGCTTGCACGAAACCCTCGAGGAGATCCGCCGCGCCCTGTTGACGCAGCAGTTCGTGCTGTACTACCAACCGAAGGTGAACATGCGCACCGGTGCGGTGATCGGTGTAGAGGCCTTGCTCCGCTGGCAGCATCCGGAAAAAGGATGGTTGCTGCCGGCGGCATTCCTGCCGCTGATCGAAGCACACCCGCTGGCCGTCGAGGTCGGTGAATGGGTCCTCGGCAACGCGCTGGCGCAGATGTCGCAATGGCATGCCGAGGGGCTGCACATCGCGGTGAGCGTCAATGTCGGTGCTCGGCAACTGCAGCCAGCGGGGCTTCGTCGAACGCCTCGCCGAGTTGCTGGCCGCGCATCCGACGCTGGCACCAGGCGATCTCGACCTCGAGGTGATGGAAACCCGTGCCCTGCAACAACTGGCCAGCGTCTCCGCGATCAACATGGCCTGCCGGGAGATCGGGGTGTCTTTTGCCCTGGATGATTTCGGCACCGGCTATTCGTCGTTGAACTACCTCAAGAACCTGCCGGTTTCGCAGATCAAGATCGACCGGAGCTTCGTCGGCGACATGCTCGAGGGGGGCGACAACCTGGCCATACTCGAAGCGGTGATCGGCCTCGCCGCCGCTTTTCACCACCAGATCATTGCCCAGGGCGTGGAAAGTGTGGAGCAGGGCGAGATGCTGCTGCAACTCGGATGCGAGCGCGCACAAGGTTTCTTCATCGGCCGCCCGATGCCGGCCGACGCGATCCCGGCGTGGGTTGCCACCTGGCATCCCGATCCGGCCTGGGTCGGGCGACCGGCAGTGGGTCGCCACGACCTGCCGCTGATCTGCGCGAGTGTCCAGCACCGTGCCTGGGTGATGGCCATCGAGAGCTATCTCAAGGGAGCGCGCGCGACTCCACCGGTGCTCGATCACCGACAGTGTCACTTCGGCCGGTGGCTGTATTCGGAGGCCGCGGCCCCCTATCAGGGGCAGCCGGTGCTGCAGGCCATCACCACCCTGCATCGGGAAGTGCATGAACTGGCAGTGTCGATGCTCGTGGTCAACGCGGGTGGTGACGGGAACCGCGAGGCGCTGACAAGGCTCGACGAACTGTACGCGCTGCGTGATCGCCTGCTTGCGCAATTGCAACTGCTGGTTTCTACGCGCGAGTTGTAGTCAAGGCTGCACGCACGTTGCCGACGCCCCGCGCGTGCAGCTTTGACCTGCGGCCCAACTGGCCGAGCATGCGGGCAAGCGTCCGCCATTTCCGTAGCTGTCTGCGAACCGGTGTTGTGACGGCGGTCAGCCGGCAGGGAAAATGTCTTCAAGATTGGCAGCATCGAGCAGATCGAGAGCCCAGGCCTCCAGTTGCGCGTGATCCGCTTGCGCCAGGCGTTCGCTGACCCATGTCGGCAAGGCGCCATAACGGCGTTCGAGCTGCTTATGCAACAGCACGCGCTCTCCTCGCAGAAGCCCTTGTTGTATCCCTTCCTGCAATCCCTCCTGCCGTCCCTGCTGAAGGCCATCGGCCTTCCATTGCCTGGTCCATTCCTCTACGGTTTCGGCGAGCATGGTGTCAATCGGGTTTACTCCGTTTTGTGTGGAACGAGGGCCATCTGGGCAAACGGCGGGGAGGGCAAGTGAGTGAGTTTTCCGGCCACGAGATAGGCCATGGCGATGAAGTTTTCGACGCGGCGGTAGCCGCGAGCACGGGCGCGCGCTTCCTGGAGTGTAACCCTCTACTTCATGATCAAACGGCGCGAACACTACCGCGATTCCGCCACCGACTATGACGCCCTGTCCGTTCAACGCAATGCCCCTCGCTGGATCAAGGCGCTGACTCGCTTCGGCTTCATCCCCGCCGCAGCCTGATTCACCATCACCTCAAGCCCATGTCCTTCAGTGGGTAGGTACTCGGGCGCCTTTGAGGTGGTTTCTTTCACGTTAAAGTCGACCGCTGCTTCGTCATCTTCCCGTAACATTTCGTCACTACTCTCCTCTTATTCGTGGCCTGTTCTTCTTCAGCGAATCCTGTTCACAATTCCGAACGCCGCCTCATGAATGATCACCTCAGTAAACAGTTCGATCTCGAGCTTGAAAGCATCCGCACCCGCATCCTGCAAATGGGAGGGCTGGTCGAAAGGCAGGTTCTGGCGGCGATCGACGCCTTCAGTTCCGGCAACATCGAGGAAATGGAGAAGGTCATTCGAGCCGACAGGGACGTGGACGCCTACGAAGTGGGCATTGACGAAGACTGCACACTGCTGATTGCACGTCGGCAGCCTACGGCGCGCGATCTGCGCCTGGTGATGGCCATCTCGCGGATCGTCACGGATCTGGAGCGCAGCGGCGACAAGGCTGCGAAGATTGCCAACAAGGCGCGCAAACTGCACCGGGCCGGCGGTCAGCGGATTCCAAGGCTTTCCGATGTCCAGCATTGTGGGCGCCTGGCGACCGACATGTTGCAGGCTGCGCTCGACGCGCTGGCGCGCATGGATGTGGACGGTGCCCGCCAGGTCATCGGTGCGGACAAAGCGATCGACGCTGCATTCAACGCCATCCTGCGGCAACTGGTGACCTACATGATGGAGGACCCACGTACCATCGGCGAGGCGCTGGACATCATCTGGATCGCCAAGGCCCTCGAGCGCGTCGGTGATCACGCGACCAACATTGCTGAAAACGTGATCTATATCGTCAGTGGCGTCGATGTTCGACACACCGGCACTGCTACGCATCAGGCGACCAAGAAGACATGACACGGGCGATCTCCACTCTACCGCTGGTGCTGGTTGTCGAAGACGACAAGGGCATTCAGGAACTGTTGCGCTTCACACTGGTCTGTGGCGGCTATCAGCCGCTCTGTGCCGACAGCGCTGAACAGGCCGAAAGAATCCTGCGCGAGACTCTGCCCGACATCGCGCTGATCGACTGGATGCTGCCCGGCAGATCGGGCCTGGCACTGACTGGCACGCTGCGCCATGACCGGCGTACGCGTGCGCTGCCGATCATTCTGTTGACTGCCCGCGGCGAGGAAAGCGATCGTGTTGCCGGGCTTGAAGGCGGTGCCGACGACTACATTGTCAAACCCTTCAGCCCCAAGGAAGTGATCGCGCGCGTGCAGGCAGTACTGCGCCGCTGCGCGCCGGAGTTTGCCAAGGGCACGCTCAGCGCCGGTCCGATCGCGCTTGACACGGTCAGCCACGAAGCGCGAGTCGACGGCCGGCGGATCAACCTGACGCCGACCGAGTTCCGGCTGTTGCGCTTCCTGATGGGCAACCCGGGGCGAGTGTATACGCGCCAGCAACTGCTGGACAACGTCTGGGGGGATCATGTGTATATCGAGGACCGCACCGTCGATATCCACATCCGGCGCCTGCGCGTCGCCCTTGGGCCGACTGCCGAGCAGATGGTCGAAACCGTCCGCGGCGCCGGCTACAAGCTGGGCACCCATTCCGAGTCACAGCATACGGCGCAATGAGCTGCGGCGTGCCGAGGCTCGCCAGCATTCTGTTCGGCTGTCTGCTGCCCATCGTTGGCCTCGCGGTGGTCGCCGGTGTGCTGCATGGAGCCGCCTGGGGTTGGGCAGCCGCGGCGCTGGGTTTCCTGTTACTGGTCATCGCGCAGGCCAAGCGCCTGTCGGTGCTGTTGGCATGGCTCGATGCCCCGGATACCGCTGAATCGCCCGATGCCCGCGGCGCCTGGGGCGAGGTCTTTCTCAAATTGTCGCGCCGGTTGCGCCACGACACGCGCCGGATCGAGGATGCCGAAGGGGCACTGACATCGTTCAGAAATGCGATGGACGCGGTTCCCGACGGCCTGGTGATCCTCGATGCCCATCACCAGATCCAGTGGAGCAATCGTGCCGCCGCCGGCCACCTGGGAATCCAGCTGTCGCGCGATCACGGAGCAATCATCGAACAGTTGGTCCGTACGCCGGGTTTTGCCGAGTATCTCGATGACCCGCACGCACAGGCGCCCCTGCTGTTGCAGTCGACGGCCGTGCGGACGCGTGTTTACGCCCTGCGGGTGGTGCCTCTCGACGAGCACAACAAATTGCTGGTCAGCCTTGATGTGACCGATGCCCGGCGGGTCGAGGCGATGCGCAGCACCTTCGTTGCCAACGTCTCGCACGAGCTACGTACACCCTTGACCGTAGTCAGCGGATTTCTCGAGCACTTTGCCGACGATGGCGCAATGAGTCCCGAGCAGCGCCGGTACTTTACACGCCTCATGAGCGACCAGACCGCACGCATGTTAAGCCTGGTAGACGATCTTTTGATGTTGTCGCGCCTCGAATCCGAGGACGCGCCAGCGACTGAGGAGGACGTCGATATGGCCGACCTGCTGGCGCAACTGCATTCCGAAGCGCAGAGCCTCAACGAGGGCAGGCATCGTATCGAAGTCATCTGCGAGGGGCCGGGGCTGTGGGGAAACCGCAAGGAATACCACAGCGCCTTCGGCAACCTCGTTTCGAACGCCATCCGCTACACCCCGGCAGGCGGCGAGATTGGCATCGAATGGCTGGTCCGTGATGGAGCAGGCGTTTTCCAGGTGCGTGATTCGGGCGTCGGCATCGCGGCCGAACATCTGCCGCGGCTGACCGAGCGCTTCTACCGCGTCGACCGCGGACGTTCGCGTGACACCGGCGGTACGGGCCTTGGCCTGGCAATCGTCAAACACATCCTGCTGCGCCACCAGGCGGCCTTGCGCATCGAATCCAGGGAAGGCCAGGGCAGTACCTTCCGCGTCGAGTTCCCGGCCTGGCGCCTGCGACCGGAAGGGGCAGCTGGGCCCCGGCATGGCGGCGAAGCTATTGGGATGCAGGGCGAAACGGGGTAGGATTCATTACGGCCAGCGTGGATAGCCAGTGTTCCGGGCCGTACACCATACCCCTGATCACAGGCTTTTCTTTTCTGGAGGAACCTGTCATGTATCGCAAGTTGCTGAATGTCCTTTTGTTTCTGGTGTCCTGCATGGCCTTTGGTGCCGTCGCGGCGGGTAACCCCCCAGCCGCGATCGAGTCCGGAATTGTCAAGGCCCGGGTCACGGCAGTGGCCAGCAACTACACCAGTTTCACGGTGAGAATCGGTGATGGCGAAGAGAAGCTGGTACTTGACGAAGTGGCAGCGAAAGCATTGCAGGCCAAGCTCCGCATCAACCCGGGCGACCGCATATCGGTGATCCTGGGAGCACCGGAGGCAGCGGGTGGCACTTCCGTCAAGGAGTTCATGGGGCTCGAAAAGCAGGTTGGCGTGGGTTACCGGGTGCTCTTCCTGTTCATCGGTCTGGTGGTGATACTGGCTTGCTTCGCAGTGTTCTCGACAGGCAATCTGCGTGGTTTCGTGATCGGGGCGGACAATCGCTACAGCAACTCGAAGATTCAGATCGTGTTGTGGTTCGGGAGCCTGTTTGTGATCTATCTGGGAACGCTGATGCTGCGGGTCTACGTTTATGGCTGGGATTTGCTTGGAGGCGTCGGGATTACCGAAAACCTGCTGGCGCTCAGTGGCCTGAGCGCGTTTACCTATGGCTCGGCAAAAGCGATAACCTCCAGCCAGCACGAAAATGCCAAACAAGGGCTTGAAAAGGCAAAGGGCGAGGCCCGTGTCGCACAAGGAAACGCCGATGCTCCCGGTGCAGCGGCAGGTTTGCAGGACCTCGCGGCGGATGCGGCAGGTCTCCAGAGTCAGGCCCAGCAGCAGGTAGACTTGAAGACCAAAGGTACGCCGGAGATGAAGAATCTGTTTTGCGATGACCTGGGCAATCTCGATTTCGGCGACAGTCAGATGTTTTTCATCGTCTTGCTGACCGTTGCGATCTTTATCCTCACCTCGTTTCATTTTCTTGAGTGGGTAGCCTACTCGCCGCAAATCATCCTGCCCGACCTCGATACTACGCTGCTGTCTACTTTCGGACTGGGGCAGGGCGCGTATCTGGTGAAGAAGGCCGCCAGCCCATTGGGCAAGGGCTAGGGAGTCATCACCTTTCCACCGACCCTTTGACCTGATGATCGATACCATCCTGCTGACCGCTGCGCGCATCTGTACGTTCGCCCAGCAACGCGCGCTGACCAATGCCAGCGGTTTTTTTTTCGAGCGTGCCGGCCGGCTGTTTCTGGTCACCAGCCGGCACGTGATGCTCGACAAGCCGAGCCGGCACTTTCCCGACCGCCTCGAGATCGAGTTGCACATCGACCCCGACAACATGGCCGGCTCGACGGGCTTTTCGATTCCGCTGTACCGCGAGGGAAAGAGTCTCTGGCGCCAGGGCCTGGACACGGCCGGAGACATTGACGTGGCATTAATCGAGATCGACCGCTACGCGCTCCCGCCGAGTACGGTTTATCGCGCCTTTACCCCCGAGCATCTACCCGGCCCCTTCGACCAGGTCGAGGTCGGCAGTTCGTTGCTGGTTGTCGGTTTCCCGCTCGGTTTCCACGATACGCTGCATCACATGCCGGTGGTTCGCCAGGCCGTGATCGCCTCCTCATTTGGTCTCCGTTTCAAGGGCGAGGGCTACTTCCTTACCGATGCGCGTACCCACCGGGGGACCAGTGGCGCGCCGGTGGTGATGCGTGTTCCCGGTCACGACCACAGGCGAAGGGACTTGCCGTGGATGCTGCTCGGAATCCATTCCGCCCGGCTCGATGTCGGGACCCGCGATCGCAAGCTCGATGAAGCCCTTGGCCTGAACAGCGCCTGGTATGCGGACATCCTGATGACCCTAAGCGCAGCTTGATGAGTTCGTTCCCGCTCGCGCCGAGATATCGTCAGACTCTTCAAATGCTGTCCTTTGCCTGGCGAATGTTGCGCCGTGACGCACGCGGCGGTGAGTTGCGCTTGCTGGCGGCGGCGCTGGTGGTCGCCGTCGCCGCCCTGACGGCGGTCGGCTTCTTCGCCGACCGGGTGCGTCAGGCACTCGACCGTGAGTCCCATCAGTTGCTCGGTGCCGATCTGTTGCTGACCGCCGACCATCCCTGGCCTGAAAAGCTGGCCGGGGATGCGCGGGCACGTGGTCTGCAGGTCGTCGAGACACGTACCTTTCCGAGCATGGTGACACGCGGCGAGGGTGACGAGTTGCGGGCACAACTGGCGGAGATCAAGGCCGTTGGCACCACTTATCCGCTGCGTGGTGCCCTGCGCATTGCGCCGGCGCTGAACGTCGCCGATGCTCCGGCGGTTGGCGTGCCGGGTCCGGGCACGATCTGGGTCGACGAGCGTCTGGCCTCGTCTCTGGGTGCGCGCGTTGGTGATCCGATCGTTGTCGGGCAAAGCACGCTGCGTGTCGGTGCGGTGCTGACCCTGGAACCTGATCGCGGCATCAATTTCTTCAGCGTCGCGCCGCGCCTGCTGATGAACCTCGAAGATCTGCCGGCCACGGCGCTGCTGCAAGTCGGCAGCCGCGTCGCTTATCGGCTGCTGGTAGCCGGCGACCTGTCGGTCGTCAAGCGCTTTCAACGCGAAGTCGAACCACAGTTGGTGCGCGGGCAACGGCTCGAAGACCCTCAGAACGGTCGCCCTGAGATCCGCACCGCGCTCGATCGGGCGCAGAAATTCCTGGGTCTCTCGGCACTGCTGACGGTCGTTCTGGCGGCGGTGGCGGTCGCCCTCGCCTCGCGACGCTATGTGCAGCGCCATCTCGATCCCTGCGCCGTCATGCGCTGTCTCGGTGCTACCCAAGCTCTGCTGTTGCGCCTGTATCTGGCACAGTTTGTGGTTCTCGGAGTGCTCGCCGCAGCCGGTGGCTGTGTACTCGGCTACCTCGCTCATTTCGCGCTGCACGCCTGGCTGGCGCAGCTTCTGGCGACGCCATTGCCACCTCCCGGACTGTTGCCTGCGGCACAGGGCGTACTGGTCGGTTTGCTGCTGCTGTTCGCCTGCGCCGTGCCACCGCTGCTGCAGCTGAAAAGGGTCTCGACGCTACGGGTTCTGCGTCGCGAATTGGGAAGTCCACGCGTTGGTCTGCTCGGTGGTTATTTGTCGGGTTTCGCGGCACTGGCGGTGCTGATGTTCTGGGTTGCCGGCGAGATCGCGCTCGGTGCCTATGTGGTCTCGGGCTTCAGTGTGGCCCTGTTCGTCTTTGCGCTGCTTGCCCGCATCGTCGTCAGGCTGGCAGCCGCGGCGCGCGGCGGTGTGAGTGCAGGAAGGTCGGCGGGGATCGGCTGGCGCTACGGTCTGGCTAGTCTGGAAAGGCGGGCAAGCACCAGCGTCGTTCAGATCGTCGCTCTGGCGCTGGGCTTCATGGCGCTGTTGCTGCTGACCGTGACGCGCGGCGATCTCCTCGACGCGTGGCAGCGAGCGGTTCCTCCCGATGCGCCCAATCGCTTTGTCGTCAATATCCAGCCCGAACAAGTCGAAGAGGTACGCGCGTTAATGGTGGCGCAGGGCTTGTCGCCCGAGTTGGCGCCGATGATTCGCGGTCGCCTGACGACCATCAACGGCGTCGAAGTCAGTGCTGCAAGCTACACCGACGATCGGGCACAGCGCCTGATCGATCGCGAGTTCAACCTGTCGGTGCGCGCGGATCTCCCCGAGGGCAACAGACTCAGTGCCGGGCGCTGGTTTTCACCTGCCGATCTTGGCGGCAAGGGAGACTCCGCGGTTGCTTCCGTGGAAGAGGGCCTGGCCACCACCCTGGGCCTGAGCGTCGGCGACCGCCTCGAATTCGTTGTCGCCGGTGACAGAATCGGCATGACGGTGGTCGGTTTGCGCAAGGTCAATTGGGATACGATGCGTGCAAATTTCTTTGTCCTGACGCCGCCGATGGTCCTCGAGGGGTATCCGGCAAGCTGGATCACCAGCTTTTATCTGTCACCCGAGAAGGCGGACTTCGTCAACCGCCTGATCCGCGAGTTTCCCAATCTGACGGTCATTGACGTTGCCGCGATCCTGCGACAACTGCAGGCGATCATGGAGCAAGTGGCACGCGCAGTACAGTTCGTTTTTCTATTTACACTGGCTGCCGGAGTCATTGTGCTCTACGCGGCGCTGGCATCGGCAGCCGAGGAACGGCGCTACGAACTGGCGGTCATGCGTGCGCTCGGCGCACGCCGGGAGCAGTTGCGACGCGCCTTGCTGGCCGAGTTCGCAGCGATCGGTGCGCTTGCCGGCCTGATTGCCGCCGCGGGTGCGATCGGCGTCGGCCAGTTTCTGGCGCGCCAGGTTTTCCGGTTCGAGGTCGAGGTCGATCTGTGGCTGTTGCCGACAGCGACCTGCTGCGGGGCTCTGCTGGTTACCGGCGCCGGGTGGTTGGCTGTGGCCAGACTGTTGCGGACGGCGCCACTTGAGGCGCTGCGGGGCGGCAGTTCCTGAGCGGCAACCCGCGCTGTCGACGACGCGTCATCGTTTATCATACGGGCTGCGGCGAGGTGCGACCGGGGAGAGGTGTTTCCCCGGGTTGCGCTTGGGGTATTGACCAACACGGCGGTGAGGAGGAGTTTTACCATGAAGGGAAAGACATTGCTGATCTTGCGGCACGGGAAATCGGACTGGGACACCGGTCACGAAGACTTCCACCGACCGCTGGTCGATCGTGGTCGACTCGGCAGCCAGAAAATGGGGGCGTGGATCAAGCATCGGAAGCTGGTGCCCGACACGGTGCTCAGTTCCCTGGCCGAGCGTGCCCGTGCCACCACCGAAACGGCCTGCAAGGCAATGGGCCTGCCCCTGAAGAAGGTGCTCTGGGATGAACGGGTATATGCGGCACCGGTCGCAGACCTGCTGGCGACTCTGGCCGATTGCCCGAAAAACGCACGGCGCGTGATGTTGGTCGGCCATAATCCCGGGCTCGAAGAGCTCATTGATTACCTGACCGCCGGTCGCGTCGAGATTCCCGCCGATGGCAAGGTCTTGCCCACCTCGGCACTCGCGCAACTGGAAATGGTCGAGGACTGGGCCAGTCTCGGGCGCGGCTGTGCCACCCTGGTCTCGGTTACCCGGCCTGGTGAAGTGCCGGAACAACCGCCGATCCAGGTAGTCAATGACACCGAACTGGGCCCCGTTCCGGACTATTTCTTTACCCAGTCGGCGGTACTTCCCTACCGGCAGGTTGACGGCAAACTGGAAATCATGGTCATCGCCTCGCGCAAGGGCACACGCTGGGTCATTCCCAAGGGGGTCAAAGAGCCCGAACTCTCCTTGCGCGATTCAGCCGGCAAGGAGGCGCTTGAGGAGGCGGGGGTGCATGGCCGTCTTGACGATGAGCCGATCGGCCACTATGACTACGAGAAGTGGGGCGGCGTATGCCATGTCGCGGTTTTTCCGATGGACGTCAACGAAAGCGTTCCCGAAGACGAATGGGAGGAAAGTCACCGCGAACGGCGCTGGCTCAATCCCAGGAAAGCCAGGCGCCTGCTCGACGAGCGTGCTTTGCGCAAGTTGGTAGACAAGCTGGCAAAACGGCTTGGTAAGCGCTGATTGGGTGGTCATGTGCGCGCCAGCCTGTAGGGTTCCGGGGCTGGCGGTCTGTTCAGCGCGGCTGAAATTGTTGGCGAAAAACCGCTAGAATCCGGGTTTCTCTTCCGACACCCAGGCGGCGATTTCCAGAAAGTCCTTCTGGTTCTGGCGGATGACCAGGAACATGACGAGTGCCAGGAGCAGCGCGAAGATCAGGATCGGAAGCTCTTGCCAACTCAGGTTTTCGAGCAGTTGAAGATGCATGGCTTTCTCCAGTCGTCGATGCTGAAAACTGCGGAAGCACGGGTTTGGGCTACATTAGCCGATTTATGACCGGTGACCTGCGCGAATGGTTCCGGTGCGGAAACCGCGAAGTCGATCTGGCCGCGCGCATCCGGCAAGTTGCCGAGGCTCGCCGGATGCGCGCCCAGGCTCAGATCACACGTACTCGGATCACGTGATCCACCGCCTTGATCGCGTCGATCACCGCGTTGCCAGGGACCCGTTCGACGTCCATGATGTTGAATGCCAGTTCGCCACGGCTCTTGTTGACCATGTCGACGACGTTGACCTTGTTGTCGGCCAGGACCGACAGGACGTGGCCGAGAACGCCGGAAACATTGTCGTTCGAGAAAGTGATCCGCGACGTGCCACGGCTTCGTTCCATGGTGATCTTCGGAAAGTTCACCGAATTGACGATATTGCCGTTTTCCAGGTAGTCGACCAACTGGTTGGCGGCCATCACCGCACAGTTGTCTTCGGATTCCTCGGTGCTGGCACCGATATGCGGCATGGCAATGATTTTCGCGTGCCCCAGGAGAACAGGCTCGGGAAAATCGCAGACGTACTTGCCGAGGCGCCCGGCATCCAGGCTGCGCAATACCGCGGACGAGTCCACGATCGCATCACGGGCAAAGTTGAGCAACACCGCACCTGGCTTGATGACCGCCAGGGTGTCGTCGTTAAGCATGTGCCGCGTGGCGTCTATCGCGGGTACGTGCAGCGAGACATAATCCGAGCGAGCGAGCAGCGACTGCAGGTTCTCCATCCGGCTGACTTCGTTGGACAGACGCCAGGCGGCGTCGATCGACAGCAGCGGGTCGAATCCGACCACCGTCATCCCCATGGCCAGAGCCATATCGGCGACCATCGAGCCGATCGCTCCGAGACCGACGATCCCCAGCGTCTTGCCCTTGATCTCATGGCCGGCGAAGCGGGATTTCGCCTTCTCGACGAGGGGCGACATTTCTGCAGGCTCCTTGAGATCGACAAGCGACTGCACATAGTTCATGCCGTCGACAATACCGCGCGCGCTGAGCAGCATGCCCGCCATCACCAGTTCCTTGACGGCATTGGCATTGGCTCCGGGAGTATTGAAGACGACGATACCCTGTTTGCCATACTCGGCGACCGGGACGTTATTGACGCCCGCACCAGCACGCGCGACGGCCAACAGCGAGCCGGGTACTTCGACGCCCTGCAGCTTCTGACTGCGCAGGAGAAATGCGTCGGGGTGGGCAATGTCACCGCCAACTTCATAGGATTGACGCGGGAAACGATCCAGGCCCTTGATCGAGATCTGGTTGTAGGTTCTGACCTTGTACATGGCAATGTAACTCACTTAGGGAGGGTGACGACGACGCGGAGAATCAGGCGGTGACCTGTTCGTAAGCCCAGGCCAACCAGGGCATCAGCGCCTGCAGGTCGGAGGTTTCAACGGTGGCCCCACACCAGATGCGAATCCCAGCCGGCGCATCCTTGTACGAGCCAATGTCAAAGGCAACGCCTTCGCTGTCGAGCAGTTTGACCAGCTTCTTGACCTGTTCTGCGTCGAGCTTCACGCTCAGGCAGACGCTGGTGTTCGAGCGCGTTGCCGGGTCTCTGGCCAGGAAGGAAATCCAGTCGTTGGCGGCGACAAAGTCGGCGATCACCGCCAGATTGGCCTCGCTGCGCGCCGTCGCCGCCTTGACACCGCCAATCAAATCGATCCATTGCAGGGCGTCGAGATAGTCGGCGACGCACAGCATGGACGGCGTATTGATTGTCTCACCACGGAAGATGCCTTCGCTCAGCTTGCCGCCGGACACCAGTCGGAAAACCTTGGGCATGGGCCATGGCGGACTGTAGCTCTCAAGCCGGGCGACCGCGCGTGGGCTGAGGATGAGCATGCCGTGGGCACCTTCACCACCCAGGACCTTCTGCCAGGAGAAGGTGATCACATCGAGTTTGTCCCAGGGAAGGTCCATCGCGAACACTGCCGAGGTCGCGTCGCAGATGGTCAGGCCAGCGCGATCATCCGGGATCCAGTCCGCATTCGGCACCTTGACACCCGAGGTCGTGCCGTTCCAGGTGAACACCACATCGTTCTCGAAATCCACCTGCGAGAAGTCCACGATATCACCGTAGTCGGCCTTCAACACTCTGGCGTTGGCAAGCTTGAGTTGCTTGACCACATCGGTAGCCCAGCCAGCGCCAAACGATTCCCACACCAGCACGTCAACCCCGCGCTGACCAAGCAGGGACCACATCGCCATCTCCACCGCGCCGGTATCCGATCCCGGCACGACGCCGACGCGGTAGCCCTCGGGCAGGCCGAGGATACGGGCGGTCTCCGAACACGCCAGCGCGAGTGCTTTCTTGCCTGTCGCCGAACGATGCGAACGGCCCAGCGTGTTGAGCTGCAGGGCACTGACGTCATAGCCCGGGCGCTTGCTGCAGGGGCCGGATGAAAAATTGGGGTTCTTGGGTTTTGCTGTGGGTTGCATGATTGCCTCTATCTGGGAAAAAGGAACCTGGGGATAGCGCCTCCCCGAAAGTCGGATGACCGCATCGGACAGCCACGGATTGTAACAGACTGCCGAGCGGCTTTTTGCTGGCCGCACGTCAGGCAGGCGCTACCTTCGAGGTGCAGCCGTCCTCGGTTCATAGCGCTAAAGTAAACCCGGCTGGTGCCGTATTGCAATGTGAAACCACAAACCCGCGGCGACCACTGGCCGGCTCAACAGGAGGAAGTGCCCATCAAAGCAGTCGACCAAGCCAGCATGCTGTCCATCAGTCAATGGCGACGCTTGGCCAGGGTACTGCCGTGGTTGTTGCTCGCGGTCGGGTTGTCGGCGACCTGGCTTGTGGCAGGGATTGCCCTGCGCGCAGCGCAGGAGGCACAGGCGGAGAGCTTCGCCTACCAGACACGCGAGATCCTGTTGCGCATTGAGCAGCGACTGGCGGCGTATCGTCAGGTTTTGTATGGCGCCCGGGGATTGTTCGCCGCTTCCGTGGATGTCAACCGTGACGAGTTTCATGCCTATGTCGCCAGCCTGCGGCTGGAGAAGGACTACCCGGGAATTCAGGGGGTGGGATTCGCGTTGCTCGTTCCGGCTTCGGGAAAGGCGGCGCATATCGAGGGCATCCGCAAGACAGGCTATCCCGATTACACGCTGCGCCCGGAGGGAGAACGGGAAATCTATAGTTCGATCATTTTTCTTGAGCCGTTTGCCGATCGCAACCTGCGCGCTTTCGGTTACGACATGTATTCCGAGGCAGTGCGCCGCAAAGCCATGCAGCGCAGCCGCGACCTCAACGAAGCCGCGATGTCGGGCAAGGTCAGACTGGTGCAGGAAGATGGGGAACGTGTGCAGGCGGGATTCCTGATGTACGTGCCGGTGTACCGCAATGGCCATCCGCATGCCACACAGCCCGAGCGGCGCGCGAACTTACTGGGCTGGGCCTATTCGCCATTTCGCATGGATGACCTGATGTTCGGCATCCTTGGCGAACGCCGTCGCGACCTCGAACTCGAGATCTTCGACGGGGAGGACT
Organism: Candidatus Accumulibacter propinquus; assembly: GCF_056856495.1. Lineage (NCBI taxonomy): Bacteria > Pseudomonadati > Pseudomonadota > Betaproteobacteria > Candidatus Accumulibacter > Candidatus Accumulibacter propinquus. The sequence continues at coordinate 704,229 of NZ_JBSEHC010000002.1, read as the reverse complement.
TGTCGCCGGAAACCTTGATGCACGATTCCGGCGATAATCTTGGCACGGCGCAGGGCGTTGGCGGTTTGTACCACAGCAGCCAGAAGCTGGACATCTTCGGGCATCGATGGACTGTCGTCCTGCGCTCGCTGCAGCCGTTCGAGGCCAGCCTGGATACGCGCCTGGCGCGTTCGATTCAAGCGGCTGGTGTGCTGACCAGCGTGCTGCTGGCGTTGCTCGTCTGGCAACTTGCCAATAGCCGGGTGCAGTTCGCGCTGGCCCTGGAGATGGCTCGCGAACTGCGGATCAGTGAGGAACGATGGAAGTTCGCGCTACAAGGCGCGGGAGAGGGAGTCTGGGACTGGAACATCCAGACCGGCGAGGCCATGTACTCGCGCCGCTGGAAGGAAATGTGGGGCTATGCAGAGCACGAGATCGGCAATTTCTCCGAGGAGTGGGCCAGGCGTGTCCACCCTGAGGACATGCCGCGTGTGATGGCCGAGCTGCAGACCCATCTCGACGGCCAGAAGGTCTCTGCCGCAGTCGAGTTCCGCATGCTCTGCCAGGATGGCAGTTGGCGCTGGACGCTGGGTAGGGGCATGGTCGTTCGCCGCGATGCCGCCGGTCAGCCCTTGCGCCTGGTCGGCACCAACAGTGACATCAGTGAGCGCAAGGCCCGCGATGAAGCGCTGAAACGCTCCAATGCCGAACTCGAGCAATTCAACTACGCGATTGCGCACGACATGCGCCAGCCCCTGCGGATGATTTCAAGTTACCTGCAACTGCTCGAAATGAGTCTTGCCGAAAGTCTCGACACCGAGCAGAGCGAATGCCTGAATTTTGCCATTGACGGCGCGAAACGCCTGGATCAGATGCTGGTCGGCCTGCTCGCCTTCGCGCGCGTCGGCCGAAATGGCGAGGTGGCCCCATCCTCCAGTCGGGCAGCGCTGGAAGAAGCGCTGCACGTCGTCCGGTCGGCAGTCGCCGAGGCACACGCCAGCATCAGCGTCGAAGGTGACTGGCCCAGGATCGCCGTCCAGCACGACGAAACGCTGCGTTTGCTGCAGAACCTGATCAGCAACGCCGTCAAATTCCGAATCCCTGAGCGCACGCCGGAAGTGCGGATTACCGGCACGACGATCGACACGGAGTGGCGGCTGGTGGTTGCCGACAACGGTGTCGGCATTCTTCCCGAGCAGCTGGGCCGACTGTTTCAGGTCTTTCAGCGCTTGCAGAGTCGTGCGCATTACGAAGGCACGGGGATCGGCCTGGCATTGTGCCGCAAGATTGCCGAGAGTCATGGGGGAAGGATTTGGGCCGAGTCCGCCGGAGAAGGCCTGGGGAGCTGTTTCCATGTGATCCTGCCGCTCGCTGTCGATGCAGCGCCCGCCGGCGGCGACATCGTCGACGGTTCCGGGTATGCGCATTTCCGCCTGGAGAGCTCAAGATGAGCGGGAGGATCGAAGATCCGGAGTTGTTTCAGGACCTGTTTGCCCCCGAAAGCTCCGAAGAGGCGGCTGCGCCCAGCGGCAACCCTTGGAAGGTTCTGTTGGTCGACGATGAAGATGATGTCCGTGCGGTTTTTCATCTGGCACTGCAGGACGTGCTGATCGAAGGTCGCCAGTTGTTGCTGCTCGATGCACGATCGGCAGGCGAGGCGAAGGCGGCACTCGCGACCAGTCCCGACATTGCCCTGATGCTGCTTGACGTGGTCATGGAATCTGACCAGGCTGGCCTCGAACTGGTGCACCAGGTGCGCAACGGGTTAGCCAACCGCAGCGTCCAGATTGTCCTGATCACCGGACAACCGGGTTATGCGCCTCACCGGAAAGTAGTCAGCGACTACGAGATCGATGGCTACCAGCTCAAGTCGGAGTTGAACGCGGAGCGTATATTCGTTTCCGTCTCATCGGCGTTGCGTACCTATCGGCTGCTGCGCGAGCAGGAGAGCCTGCGGCGCGATCTCGAGCAGAAGGTGCAGGAACTGGACCAGACCCTGCAGGCACTGCGCGAGAGCGAGGCCAACTTCATTCGCGCACAGTCGGTCGCCCATGTCGGAAGCTGGACCTACGATCTGGTGACCGACGAGATGCTGCTTTCCGCGGAAACCTGCCGAATCTTTGGTTTGCGCGAAGGCTCGGTCGGTAACTACAAGACCTACCTGGAGCGCGTCTTTCCAGAAGACCGCAGCGAACTGCAGCAAGCCTGGCAGGCAGCCCTCGACCGTGGGACTTCCTTTGAACATGAACACCGCATCATGGTCGGTGCGGCAATTCGCCACATCCGACAGAGGGCGGACCTGACCTGCGACGCGGCCGGCAAACCCGTGCGCAGCCTCGGTACCACGCAGGACATTACCGAGCGCAAGCAGGCCGAGGACGAACTCAGACGCTCCAACGGCGAGTTGGAGCAGTTCAGCTACGCCATCTCGCATGACCTGCGGCAGCCTTTGAGAATGATCTCGTGTTACCTGCAACTGCTCGGTATGAGTCTCGCGGAGCAACTTGATGCCGAGCAAAGCGAGTATGTAAACTTTGCCATCGATGGCGCCAAACGTCTGGACCGGATGTTGGTGGCGCTCCTCGAATACTCGCGCGTTGGACGCATGGGCGAACCGCTGACTTGGATTGAAAGCCGCGCGATAGTGGACGAAGCTTTGCTCTTCCTGCAACCGGCAATCGCCGAGGCAGAGGCAAACATCAGCATCTGCGGCAATTGGCCGCGGGTTTACGTCCGTCCGGACGGAATGCTGCGCGTAATGCAGAACCTGATCGGCAACGCCATCAAGTTCCGTGTCGCCGGACGCACGCCGCAAATCACGGTGGCCAGCACGGTCGCCGGTGCCGACTGGTGTCTGTCGGTTGCCGATAACGGTATCGGCATCCCTGCCGGGCAACTGAGCCGCCTGTTTCAGGTCTTCCAACGCCTGCAAAGTCGAGTGGCTTTTGAAGGCACGGGAGTCGGGTTGGCCCTGTGCCGCAAGATTGTCGAGCACCATGGGGGGAGGATCTGGGCCGAGTCCGCCGGCGAAGGGCAGGGCAGCCGTTTTTCCCTGACGCTGCCGCAGGAGGGTTCATGATGCCCAGAGGAACGGAGCGACGCGCATGAATCAGACGCCACGAGTCCTGCGCATCCTGATGATCGAGGATGAAGCCGGCGATGCCCGCCTGATGCAGGTGGCAATACGCCGGAATGGCTTCGTCGCCGAGACGCATGAGGCACACGATGGGCACGAGGCGTTATGCTTCCTGCGCAAGCAGGAACCGTACTGGCGCGGCGCGGTGCGCCCAGACCTGATTCTGCTGGACCTCAAGATGCCCGGGCAGGGTGGACTTGAGTTCCTGGCGACTATCAAGGCAGATACCGAACTGCGAGCCATACCGGTTGTCGTCGTGACGTCTTCCCTGCTCGACGCCGATGTCCGGGCCGCCTATCAGCTCGGAGCGGCCGGGTACTTGCTGAAACCGGCGGACTTGCGGGAATTCATCGCCAAGGTGCGCACTTTGGGTGAGTACTGGTTCAATCTGGTGCGCTTGCCGCACAATGCGGGTTGAACCCTGGAAACACGGGGCACTAAGGAGCAATGGGCATGAGCACGGCAATCCAGCAGCGCATTTCGATACTGGTCATCGAGGACGATCTCGGCGATCTGGGATTGATTCAGGCCAACGTACGGTTGGCCGGAATGCGGCGGCTTGGCGACCAGGATCCCGTGGTTTGTGCGCCGACCCTGGCGCTGGGCGTCGCAGCAGCAGCGGCCAGGAAGCCGGATGTCGTGTTGCTCGACCTGTCCCTGCCCGATTCGACGGGTGTGGCGACGGTCGAGGCGATCCGCGTCGTGGTGCCGGATGTTCCGATCATCGTGCTTACGGGTCAGGATGACCATCAGCTTGCCGAGGCGGCGCTGAAGGCCGGTGCGCAGGACTACCTGGTCAAGGGACAGTTCGAGCACGATGCTCTCGGACGTGCGATACGGCACGCGCTGGTACGCCAAAGACTCGAATCCCGTCTGCGCTTGTTCGGGGCTGCGCTGAATTCGGTGGCCAACGGCATCGTCATCACCGACGTCAATGCGACGATCGAGTGGGCCAACCCGGCATTCACCAGGATGACCGGCTTCCTGCTTGCCGAGGCCCTGGGCCACAAGCCGAACGAGTTGCTCAATTCCGGGAAGCAGGATGCGCAGTTCTACCAGCGGATGTGGGAAACCATTCTCGCCGGGCGTGTGTGGAGCGGTGAACTGATCAACCGCCGCAAGGACGGCACGCTCTATGACGAGTTGCTGACCATTTCGCCGGTGACCGACGTCAACGGCAACATTCAGCATTTCGTCGCCGTCAAGCAGGATATTTCGGAACGCAAGGCCACCGAAGAGCGTGTGCAGCACCTGGCCCATCACGACCAGTTGACCGACCTGCCAAACCGTGTGCTGTTCAGCGACCGCCTGTTTCAGGCCATCGCGCAGGCGCGCCGCGACCGAGGTACCCTGGCACTGATGTTCCTCGATCTGGACCGCTTCAAACCGGTCAATGACAGCCTTGGCCACGACATCGGCGATCTGTTGCTGAGGGAAGTCGCGCTCCGCCTGCAGGCGTGTGCGCCGAGATCCTCGGATACCGTGTCGCGCCTCGGTGGCGATGAGTTTGTCATTCTGCTGGCGCAGATCGACAAGGCGATGGATGCAGTGGTCGTCGCTGGCAAGGTTCTGGCTGCGCTCGGTCGTCCTTTCCGGATCGGTCCTCACCAGATTGAAATTTCGGCCAGCATCGGTATCGCGGTCTATCCGCAACATGGTGACGACGTCCACAGTTTGCTCAAGAACGCAGACACCGCCATGTACCACGCCAAGAAAGCGGGTCGCAACTGCTACCGCTTTTTCCGGGAGATCAACACCGAGGCTGCCGTCTGATCCGTCAGCCGACCTGTCAGGCCGCCCAGCCCATCACGGGTTCTGGACGCTGCAGGCGATCTCCTTGCGCTCTCCATCGAGTCGGCAACGGCTGATGCTTTTCCCTTCGGGATCGAGCAGGGTACCCGCCCAGCCCGCATCGTCGCGCTCCAGCAACAGAAAGCTGTAGCGATTGAGGACGATGCCGCTGCCGGCGGTAACGCCGTCGTAAAGTCGCCCGTCGGGATGCGCTCTTTCGCGGCTGTCGGAACCACTGCTGCCTTGATAAAGGGGGGAAGACGGATCGAAAGCTTCAAGCTGCGTGCCACTGGCGCCGACCACGACTTGCGCCGGCCGCCCCGCCGGGTAGTTGACGGTGTCGCTTTCGGGCGCAAAGTTGATCGTTTGAAAGGCGTGCTGGTGACCGGCGAAGGCGAACTGGACGTTCGCCGGCATTTGCCGTGCCAGGGCAAGCTGCAAGGCGTTGGGCTGCACCGGCGCTTCGAGCAGGTCGTACCAGATCGGGCGATGCAGTAGCAGCCAGACCTGATGCGTCTCCGGAACCGTCTGCAGCGCCGCCAGGGTGCGCTTGAAGATCGCGACATCCTGTGCGGCCTTGCTCGCCGGACGGTAGTCCTCATGACCCGCGTTGTCGACGACGACCACGCTGAGCGCGCCGCCGAGGTCGATGGTATAGGCGTCGGCAGTGCGGTTGTTGTCGAGCACCGAGCGGCTGTCCGTCTTGTACAACTGGTTAGCGCAAGCCTGGTAAGGCACCGGGGAAAGGAAGCGCATCCAGCCTTCGCCCCCGCGATCACAATCTTCATGGTTACCGCGCACGACGATCCACGCGGCGGCGTTCAGCAGCGGCTTGGCCGGGACAAAGAAATCGGCGTTCCAGCCGGACCAACCGTAGTCGATGACCACTCCCCGCTCGCGTAGTGGCCCGCAGAGTGCCGGCTGGTCGCAATATTCACGGTAGTGGTAATCGCCGAGATGAATCACCAGATCGGGACGCGTGCGCGCCGCGGCTGCGGCCACCCGCTGCCAGGGCCAATCGACCGGATTGTTGCAATCCTGGATCGGATCGCCCGAACCGCTGGCCGGAACCTTGATTCGGCAGCCAGTGTCTCCGACCACCACGATGCGTCGAATGTCGGTGCCGGGGAGCGCCACGGCCTGGTCGCCGATGCTTGCCTGACGTGCTGATCTTGGCAGGGTGAGTTCACAGGAATTCACCGCAAACCCGGCCTCGAATGCCGGGTTCCCGTTCGCCACGTTGCGGTCTGTTGCCAGCGGCGTGGCGCCGGCGCGCGTCAGCAGGGGAAGCGTGACGCCATCGACGACCGCCGTCGGACACCCGTCACTGGCGGCAACGATCGCCCGCAGGCTGATCTCCCCACGCGGGCCCAGTTGCGTCCAGTGCGCGATTGCGGCGCCGTCGCTGGCTGGCTGGCTGGCGCAGCCTGACAGCCAGGCGAGCACCGCCAACAGTGCGCCGCTACGGCGTGGAGAGCGTATTCTGAGCGGCGGGCAGTGTACGTTTGGCATCGGTGTGCATCTCCTGAATACTGCAGCCTGCAGCGTGGATCAGAGGTGAAGGTAACCGGCCGTGCCGGCCAGCAGTCCGAGAGCGGTCGCACCATAAACACCGAACAGCATCCAGCGCTTGCGCGTCAGCAAGGTGATTGCGGCCATCGCGATGGCAACCTGGAGCAGGGTGGTCGCCAGAGCCCAGCGTTCGTGCACGTGCATCTCCAACTCGCTCTTCTGGTCAGCCGCCTTGGCGACCGCTTCGAGCTTGTCTGCTTCGATCTTGATCTCCTGCTTTTCCTTTTTGTAGCGCTCCACTTCCTGTACGTATTTCTCGCGCGCATCACCACTGGTCAGAGTGATCGACAGTTCGGCCAGGTTCTGCTTGTTGCTCTTGGCCTGATAGTAGTTCCACTGGTTCGAGGCTGCCGTCTTCTGGATCGCTGCCTCGTTCTTGTAGAGCAGGGCCGCATTCTGCGAGTGGCCGCCGAGATAGCCAAAAATGGCACCAACCGTTGACAAAACGGCGGTCAATACTGCCACGCGCGAGGTAAAGCCGTCGCCACCATGCTGGGCGACGTGTTCGACTTCGTGATCGTGCGGGCCATGTACATGGAATCCGTGACCGGACATTGCTGGTTCTCCTTGATGCGTTTGCGTTGTTCACCCTCTGGGGCGCGAATTCTATACCAGACAGCTGTCGATCGCGCGCAGTGCGGCCAGGCCGCCGGCCGCAATCGAAACTCCCTTGCCGTGCGGCAATTGCGGTTCGGTCGGGTTGATGCGAATCAGTGGACCGGGCACCCGCTCCCCCAGCAGGCGTGCGGTCGGGATGTTCGTTCCGGCGCCCACCTCGATTACCAACGGCCGTTCGACCTGACGCAGCCAGGCTTGCAGCCCTTGTTCCTGGCTGTCGCTGCGCGCGCTGAGCCAGTCCCAGTCGCCGAACATCAGGATATTGGGTCGGGCCAGGTCATGACAACGCGGGCAGATCGGAAAATCCGAGGTCAGCAGACAGTGCTCCTCGTCGATCTCGGGGTGGAAGTCGTCGGCCGTCCAGATGCCTCGGTGACAGCGGTGGACACACTGCAGGTGATGGATCGATCCGTGGCACTCGGCGATTCGGTCCTCGGCAAACCCCGCTATCTGGAACTGGCCATCGACGTTGCTGGTGAAGACGTAGGCACCGTGTGGCAGGCGTTCGCCGATTCGCTGCAGGATCCGGAAACCCTCGTGGGGCACCGTCCGCCGGTAGAGGTTCAAGCGATGCCCGTAGAAACCCCAGGCCAGGCGGGGCTGCGAGGCGAAGGCGGCCGGATTGGCGATCGCCTCGAAGGCGATGCGTGCGCGACCGAGTGCCGGGTAAGCGCCCCAGAACCCCTGCGGTCCACGAAAATCCGGTAGTCCGGAGTCGACCCCGATGCCCGCCCCGGCGGTGATCAGCAAGCCGTCGGCTTGACGGATCATTTCGGCGCAGCGCCGATAGTCGTCAGTCACTTACAAACCCCTTGCCCACGCCGATCGTAGTGCAGCCGTTTCCGGGTGGGCAATCGCCTGCTGCAGTTGATGCAGCAGACGCTCCTTGTCGGCGCCGAGAGTACCCCTGAGCACCAGCCAGTTCGAGGCGTGATCGCTGCGGAACAGGGTACGTTCGAGGGTGAGCCGTTCGACAAAACGTGCCATTTCGACAAACAACTCGTGCTGACGCAGGGGCCGCCAGCCGGGAAAGCCTGCGCGGAAGCGCTGCTCGCCAAGGGGAAAGCTGACGACCAGCGTCGCCAGGAACTCGGGCTGGGCGGCGTTGAGCAGGCGCGCCGAGTTGTCGGCGTGCTGCAGCGAAAGTTCGGGACCGCCGAGACCGTTGAGAATCATCACCGAGCGCTTGATCCCAGCGGCGCCGAGTTTGTCCAGGGCGTCCAGTGTCGAAGCCGAGGTTTCACCCTTGTTCACCCGTTCCAGCACTTCGTCGTCGCCCGACTCGGCTCCCACATACGCGATCGACAGGCCCGCCGCGGCCAGTTCGCGCAGTTCCTCGACCGTCTTCCGGCGCAGGTTGCGCGGCAGGCAGTAACTGGATACCCGGTGAACCGCCGGCAGGTGAGTACGGATGGCAGTGAGGATATTGAGCAGGCGACGCGTCGGCAGCACAAGTGCATCGCCATCGGCCAGGAAGACGCGCCGAACGGCGTTGCCGAAGCGTGCCCCCGTCTCCTGGATACCCTGCACTACCTCGGCCTCGTCGCGGGCGCGAAAGTGCTTCTGTTCCGAGGTATACATCTCGCAGAACGTGCAATGATTCCATGAACAGCCGTCGGTTACCGGCACGATCAGTGACTCCGCTTCGCTGGGTGGGCGGTATACTGGTTCGACGTAGCGGATGGGAATGGCGTTCAGCATGGCGTCGGGGAAGCGGGCGAACAGGCGAATAGTAGCGCGCTTTTGCCGCTGCGGCGCTTTGTCCGGAGCGGTCCGCGAGCGGGAAGCACCCCGGCGGCGCGGCGGCGGGACGCGTGGCTGGCGGTGCGGTGCGTCAGCCCTGGCGCTCGCCGTTCGTCCCTGTTGCCCCTTCCGGGCCGCAGCGTACCAAGGAATAATCCGTGCTTCGCACGCCGCGCAGCAAGGTGTCGGTGTCACTGCTGGAGGTGCCAAGCGCCTCAAGGGTTTCCGCCGCCAGTCGCAGGCTGGCCTCGAGAGTTTCCGGAAAGGCCTTGTTGACGCCAGCCCGGAGCAGAGCGTCGCAGCTTGCCAGGTCACGCGCACGGGCCACGATGCCGAGCTGCGGAGCATGCGCGCGGACCATCACCGTGGCTCGGACGGCGGCGTTCTCGTCGTCGATGGTCAGGACCAACAGTTCGATGCTCTGGAGCGGTCCGGTGGCGAGCAGTTCCGGGTCACCGACATCGCCGTAGAACACCGGATGACCCTCGCTGCGCCATCTGGCGACCAAGGCGGCGTCGGTGTCGAAGGCGATGAAGGCGATGCCGCTATTGGCCAGGATAGTGCCGACCGTATGGCCGACGCGGCCGTAACCGCCGATCACCACGCGCGCTCCGGATTCTGCCTCCCGCTCCGTGTAAAGCAGATGTTCATGGCCCTCTGCGACGGCGTCGCTCGCTCGCTGTGCCAGGTGATTGCCGAGCTTCGCCAGCAGCGGGGTGAGCAGCATGGTCACTGAAATGATCGCCACTCCCATCGCGAACACCAGATCGTCGATGACCGCCAGCGCCTTGGCGGCCCCGAACAGCACGAAGCCGAACTCGCCACCCTGCGAGAGCATGCAGGCGACCTTGAACGCCGTGCCGCGGGCGCTGCCGAAGCACCGGCACAGCCCGTACAAAACGGCTACCTTGATCGCCAGGATTGATACGACATGCGCCACGAACAGGAGCGGGTGCTGCGCGAGGGTGCCGACGTCGACCGACATGCCCACGGCAACGAAAAACAGGCTCATCAGCAGCCCTTTGTGAGGTTCCATGCTGGCCTCAATCTGAATACTGTAGCGCGATGTCGAGAGCATCATCCCGATCAGGAACGCTCCCAGCGCCATGGACATGCCGGCATGTTCCATGGCGCTGGCGGCAATGAATACCGCCGCCATGGTGGTCAGCAGGAAAGCCTCGCGGTTGTTGCTGCGTGCCAGATGATCGAGAACTCGCGGCAGCAGGTAGCGGCCACCAAGCAGCACCAGGGCAACCATGGCCACCGCCCCGGTCAGTTGCTCCCACAGCGGCAAGCCGGCCGGCAGCGGTCCGGCGTCCGCGAGAATCGGCACCAGCGCCAATAGCGGGACTACGGCAAGGTCCTGCATCAACAGCACGGCGAAAGCGGTCTGGCCGTGACGGCTGGCCATCTCGCCCTGATCCTTGAGCATCTGCACCACGAATGCAGTGGAGGACAGCGCAAAACTTGCGCCGATGAGCAGGGCCGTGGACCAGTTGTCCTGAAAAAGTCGGAAATAAGCGCTGATCACCACAGCCGACAGAATGATCTGCAGCGAACCCAGCCCGAAAAGCGTACGCCGTAACTCCCACAAGCGGCGTGGCTTCATCTCCAGGCCAATCAGGAACATCAGCAGTACCACCCCGAGTTCGGTGAAATGGCGTACGCCCTCGACTTCGGTGGTCACGAAGGGACCGGGCGTGTGCGGCCCGACGACTACGCCGGTGACCAGCAGCCCGAGGATCGAGCCCAGGCCGAAATGCCGGAACACGGTCACCGCAATCGCGGCAACGACCAACAGCAACACTGCGGAGTCAACGAAAGATTTGGGGTCCATGGCACGCGTTGGTAAGGGTAGTGGGTTTGCTCCGGGGCATCGGACACTGGCCGGAGAGGGGAATACTAGCGTGCTTTCGAAGGCCTGGCGTATGCCGCAGTACGGGCGAAGCTCGCCTGCTGCCGTCAGCAACCAGAATCACGAGGGCCCCCACTTCGGCAACAGAGCGATTCCCGAGCCGCTCAGCCGACTTTCGCATTAACATCGGCGCGAGCCTGGCGGTGCACGGTGTTGCGGCACGCCGGCCTTCGAATACCAGTCTCGCGAGGAGAGTTTCTGATGCAGAGCACAAGAATGCTGGCGGCCGTCTGGCTGCTCCTGGCCATGCCCGCGCTGTCGCTGGCGCAAAGCAGCCTGCAACTGCCGAGTGACGAGGAGGATTATCGCGTGTTGCTCGAAGAACAGCGCAGCGGGCCATGCGAGCGCTGCGGCGTGGTCACCGGAATACGCACGCAGAACCGCGAGCCCGCGCGCGGTCGCAACCCTGCCGCCGTTCCACGGGGCGAGATGAACGGGATGGGCGGCAGCTTGACGACCACGCCGATCATCGGCAGCGGCAGCAGCGTTCGGGATGCGCGCAAGGCAGGGGCCCCGCTTGTCAGCTACGTGATCACCGTTCGTTACGATGACGGCAGTTACGCCTTCATCGAGCAGGCGGACGAGCCGGTGCCGCGCAAGGGTGACCGGGTACAGGTCATCGACGGTCGCGTGGAGTTGCGCAAGGACTGACAGTAACCGGCTGCCTGGTTGGTGATGCTGTTCGTTTCGGTAGCCAAGGATGCCATCCGAGATTTCACCTATGGCAAGCTGTGGACAGCCTGTGGATAGCCGTTCCTGTCCCCAGAACCCGCTGGCAACCCTGTTAGTAAGCTGTGAACAAGCCGTGGACAGTGACCTTAGGTGATTTCTACGATAGTTCATACCGTGCCGACTGGTCGGATCAAGATGTCCCACTTGGGTAGGAGCGGGTGACGTTCCAGACGGGACTCGACCGCTTGCATAGCCTCCTTGGCCACCGTGACTCCTTTCTCGTAGACCGTGCGGCTCAGTTCGACGACGGGATGAACGCCTTTCCAGGTCATGGTCTTGGCCCACTCCAGCATCGTTTGGGTATCGGTCAACTTGGCACCGTTCCAGTGCTTTTCCAGGATTCCCCAGCAACGCTCCACCGGATTGTATTTGCTGTGGTATGGCGGATAGTAGAGGAGGCGGATGGACTTGCCGATGTGATCGGCGAACTGGACCATGCGCTTGAGGAATTGCGTACGCCGGCCATTGCTCTCCGGTCCGTTATCGGCCTTGATCTGGAGGTGTGTGACGCGAGCACGCTCCTCGGGTGCTTGACGCTCCCACCAGGCGTAGAGACTGTCGATGATGAAATCGCTGGTCTTCGCCGAGCTTCCGAAGGACAGATGGAGAGACCCACTGTCTTCATTGACGACACCAAACGGCGTGTGTTTTTCCTCGCACCCCATGTCGTGGTCGGCAGCCCGGTGGTCACCCCGCGTCTTGCCGCCACGCGAGTAGTCGCCAATCTTCACCGTCGCCTTGCAGTCCATGCTCAGGCGCATGACGGCTTCGTCTTGGCTATCGCGGTCACGTTCCCGGATGTTGGCGAAAATGGCGTCGGTTTCAGGGACTTTTTTTGGGGTTTGGCCTTGAGCACCGGGCGCAACCGGTACCCGTTGCGGTTCAACACTCTCGACATACCGCTTCGGGAAGGCAGGACATCGTCCGCAAATCCCTGCGCTCGCAACTGCTTGATGGCTTCCTCCGCGGTCAGGCGGGTGAACGACAAGGTCGTGCGAAAAGTCGGGTCTTGTTGCGCATGACTTTCCGCCAGTTCCCACAGGGCTTGCGCCACCTCGGGGTGTTTCTTCTCCCACAATTTCGCACCGCAGCAGAACGCGTGCAGCCCCAGACAGATGATACCCGTACGTTTCTCATGCAGACCGAGCTGCACGGCCTGCCGACTCCAGCCGAACACCTCCTCGGCACGCCGAGCACTGCCACTACAATATTTCAACGCCATCTCCGCCTGAAACGCCCTGCGCCTCGCCCCCGTCATCTTGCTCGCAGCAAGCCGGATATCTTCCAGGTGCTCGGCTTCAAGAGAAACCTTCCTTTCCGCTACCGTGGCGACTCCCATTCGCAAGACCTCCAATCGCAGAATCGGCTAAAAGTATCGCACACAACGGTATGAAGAATTGGGGATATCACCTTAGTCCGGTCTTTGGTAAGGGAAACCTGCCGCCGCCTGCGGATTGAGCGCCTGGACGAGATGGCGGGGAAGGTGGGACTGATCGTTGCGTCGGGTTCTCCGGTGGCGAAGGATTCGTGACGGATCATCACTTCGCGCTTGAGCACCACGGCAGCGTACGCGCGGCAGCAGGCCGAGACGAACACAGCGACTTCCAGCGGAACGCGTCAGTAAGCGCTCAGCAAAAAGTCATCCGATAATCAGAGCCGAAGCCGGTCAAGATTTTGTCCACGTCAGCCTCCAGCGTCGTGGCACTGCTGGCCTTGAAGGCCATCCATTCGTACTTCATCTTGTGCCAGAGCTTCTCGATGCGATTCAACCCCGGGCTGTAGGGTGGCAGGAAATACAGCGTGAGGCCCTTTTGATTCAGGAGGGCCAGGAGGGGCTGGATTTCCTTCGCCTTGTGGATGGAAGCATTGTCCAGAATTACCGTCAGGGGTCTGCCGACGCTTTCCAGGAGGAGACCAAGGAATCCGCCAAAAAAAAAGCGGCGGTCGTTGTCTCCCGGAACTTGGCCGTGAACAATTCACCCGTCGAGATCAACGCGGCCATCACATTCAGGCGCTTTCTCCCCGCGCGGCAGTGATGCGGTGCACCGCTCCGGTCTCGGTCCAGGCGCTCCGATTGGGCTGCGTCTGCACAAAGCCGGCTTCATCCATATACGATAACGTGAGTTCGCCAAGCTTTGTTTTTTCAAGCAATTAATCTACTTTTACCTGGGCTGCTCGAAATTTCGCCTCATCCCTTTTTTTTGACTGTGCCGGGTCCTTTTCCAGACATCGTTCTTTTCTTTCAAGGCCGCCTGAACCACCCCCACCGACACCTGTACGCCATGTTCCTCTGACAGGCGGTCCCTCAACTGGGGGGCCGTACAGGCCTCAGCCGTCGCCCAGGCGCAGAGTACCTGCTGATGCGTTTCCGATAGTTTGCGAGGGGCGCCACTGCGCGGCAGGTCGCGCAGCCCGTAGAACCCTCTGGCCGGACAGGCGTCCCTGTGGCAGGCCACGGTTTCTTTGTGAATCTTCTGCTCGGTCACCACGGCGCTGATCGAGTGTCCCTTGTCGAGGAGGAGTACGGTCCGCGCTCGCCGATGTTTGCGCCAGTCGCTGCCGCGCTCGTCCACAGTGAGGGCCAGGATCATGGCTTTGCAGGACATGGTAAGGCTTCCGGAAGGTAGGGGTAACGAGTAGCGGAGAACTTATATGGAACCGGTTACGGCGACGAGAGCCTGCGCAAGTGGTAGCGCACGACAGGGCGAATGCGATAACCGAGCGCATCCTTTGATATTCAGGGGATCTCCTTGGCAATGCGCTCGGCGGTGCGCCCGAGTGATTCGCCGGCGTGCTAGAATAGGCGGCTTGATCAAGACGACGACATTCCCGCCCCTGTCGCGTCGCCAGCGGAAAGAAGATGGAAGCTTTCGCCAAAGAAACACTCCCGATCAGCCTCGAAGACGAGATGCGTCGGTCGTATCTCGACTATGCCATGAGCGTGATCGTCGGGCGCGCCCTGCCCGACGCGCGCGACGGCCTGAAGCCGGTGCATCGGCGCGTCCTGTTTGCCATGCACGAGTTGTCGAACGACTGGAACAAGCCGTACAAGAAGTCGGCACGGATCGTCGGCGATGTCATCGGTAAATACCATCCGCACGGCGACACGGCGGTCTACGACACCATCGTGCGCATGGCGCAGGATTTTTCCCTGCGTTACATGCTGGTCGATGGGCAGGGCAACTTCGGCTCGGTCGACGGTGACAACGCCGCCGCGATGCGCTACACCGAAGTGCGCATGGCGCGCATCGGGCACGAGCTGCTCGCCGACATCGACAAGGAGACGGTCGACTTCGGGCCCAACTACGACGGTTCGGAGGAAGAGCCGCTGGTCATGCCGTCGCGGATTCCGAACCTGCTGATCAACGGTTCGTCGGGCATTGCGGTTGGCATGGCGACCAACATTCCGCCGCACAACCTCAGCGAGGTGGTGGATGCCTGTCTGGCGCTGCTGAGCAATCCCGAAACCACGATCGACGAACTGATCGATCTGCTGCCTGCTCCGGATTTTCCGACGGCAGGCATCATCTACGGCGTCGGCGGGGTGCGCGAAGGTTACCGTACCGGGCGCGGCCGCGTGCTGATGCGCGGCAAGATTCATTTCGAGGATATCGACAGGGGTAACCGGCAGGCGATCATCATCGACGAACTGCCGTACCAGGTGAACAAGCGGACTTTGCTCGAAAAGATCGGCGAGCTGGTCAACGAGAAGCGGATCGACGGGATTTCCGATCTGCGCGACGAGTCGGACAAGTCCGGCATGCGCGTGGTGATCGAACTGAAGCGCGGTGAAGTCGCCGAGGTGGTGCTCAACTGCCTGTACAAGCAGACCCAGCTCCAGGATACTTTCGGCATGAACATGGTCGCGCTGGTCGATGGTCAGCCGCGGCTGCTGAATCTCAAGCAGATGCTCGAGTGTTTTCTGTGGCACCGGCGCGAAGTCCTGACCCGGCGCACGGTCTTCGAATTGCGCAAGGCCCGCGAGCGGGCGCACATCCAGGAAGGCCTGGCGGTGGCGCTCGACAATGTCGATGAGATCATCGCCCTGATCAAGGCTTCACCGACGCCGGCCGACGCGCGCCGCGGGCTGATGGCCAGACTCTGGACCTCGCCGACGGTGGCCGAGATGCTGGCTCGCGCTTCGCTCGATGCGACGCGCCCGGAAGGCCTGGGCCTTGAGTTCGGGTTGTCGCAGAACGGCTACCTGCTGTCGGAAGCGCAGGCGCAGGCGATTCTCGAATTGCGCCTGCAACGGCTGACCGGCCTCGAACGCGACAAGATCGTTGCCGATTACGCGGAACTGCTGGAGCGCATCGGCGACCTGATGGACATCCTGGCCCGCCCGGAACGGATCACCGAGATGATCGTCGCCGAACTGACCGGTATCCGCGCCCAGTTTGGTGACAAGCGTCGCTCCGAGATCGTCACGCACACGCAGGATCTCGGCATCGAGGACTTCATCACCCCACTGGACATGGTCGTGACCCTGTCGCACACCGGCTACATCAAGTCGCAGCCGCTCGCCGACTATCGCGCGCAGAAGCGCGGTGGGCGCGGCAAACAGGCGGCAGCGATGAAGGCCGACGATTTCGTCGATCACCTGTTTGTCGCCAATACCCACGATTTCATCCTCTGCTTCACCAATCGTGGGCGGGTCTATTGGCTCAAGGTCTATGAAGTGCCGCAGGGGACGCGTACCAGTCGCGGCAAGCCGATCGTCAACCTCTTTCCCTTCGAGGATGGCGAGAAGATCAGCGCCATCCTGCCGGTCAAGGAGTTTGCCGAGGATCGCTACATCTTCATGTGTACCGCCAACGGGACGGTGAAGAAGACACCGCTGTCCGATTTCTCCAATCCGCGCAAGGCCGGCATCATCGCCGTCGCGCTCGACGAGGATGACGTCCTGATCGGCGTCGAGATCACCAACGGCGCGCAGGACGTGGTTCTCGTCTCCGATGCCGGCAAGGCCGTGTGGTTCGACGAAGAGGACGTGCGGCCGATGGGGCGCACGGCGCGCGGCGTACGCGGCATGCGTCTGGCCGAGCAGCAGAAGGTGTTGTCGCTGCTGGTCGCCGACAACGATCAGCAGACCGTTCTGGTAGCCACCGAGAACGGTTTCGGCAAGCGCACGGCGCTGGCCGATTTCCGGCATTCCGGGCGTGGCACGCAAGGGGTCATCGCCATCGCCGCCAGCGAGCGCAACGGCAAGGTGGTGGCCGCCCGGCTGGTACGTGACGACGACGAAATCATGCTGATCACCACTGGCGGGGTGCTGATCCGCACGCGCGTGCGCGAGATTCGCGAACTCGGTCGAGCCACCCAGGGGGTGACGCTGATCGCCCTCGACGCCGGCGAAAAGCTTGCCGGTCTGGAAAAAGTCATCGAGACCGAAGACGAAGCCGAGTCACCCGGGCAGTCGTTGGCCGAGACGCCCGAAGCCGACCCGGGCGGCGAATGATGTCTGGTCGATCGATGCTCGCCGTGCGGCGGACCGCCGGTCTGGCGACCGTCCGGTCGCGTGCTGTGGGCAGGCGGCGATGAACGACGATCTCCTGCGCGAACTCTCTGTCGTCAGACAGCAGATCGACGCGCTCGACGGGCAGTTGCTGGAGTTGCTGAATCAGCGGGCCAGATATGCGCAGCAAGTCGGAGAGATCAAGGCGCGCCACGGTGAGGCCGGCTTCATCTACCGCCCGGAGCGTGAGGCGCAGGTCCTGCAGCGGATTCAGGGAAGCAACCGCGGACCCTTGTCGAACGAGAGTGTGACCTGGTTTTTCCGGGAAGTGATGTCGGCCTGCCTGTCGCTCGAACAGCCGCTGGGGATCGCCTTCCTGGGGCCGCTCGGCACCTTCTCGGAAGGCGCCGCAACCAAGCACTTCGGACACGCGGCACGCTTGATGCCGCAGATCTCGATCGACGATGTCTTCCGCGAAGTCGAGGCCTGTCATGCCGACTACGCGGTGGTCCCGATCGAAAACTCGACCGAAGGCGCCATTGGACGCACCCTCGATCTGCTGCTGACGACGCCGCTCAAGATCTGCGGCGAGGTGTTGCTGCGCATCCACCAGCACCTGCTGTCGAACGAGCTTTCCCTTGGCGCGGTGAAGAAGGTTTATTCCCACGCGCAGTCGCTGGCGCAATGCCACGAGTGGCTGAACCGCTCGCTGCCTTTGGCGCAGCGCATCCCGGTCGGGAGCAACGCCCAGGCCGCGCAGCTCGCTGCCGCCGAGGCGGGGGCCGCGGCGATTGCCGGCCAGGCGGCGGCCGAGCGCTACCATCTGCCCGAACTGGCGAGCAACATCGAGGATGAACCGAACAACACCACTCGCTTCGTCGTCCTTGGCCGCCACGATGCCGGGCCCTCGGGACGTGACAAGACCTCGCTGGTGATGTCGGCGCACAACCAGACCGGCGCCCTCGGCAAATTGCTGGCGCCGCTGTCCGATGCCGGAGTTTCGATGACCCGGCTGGAGTCGCGGCCGGCACGGCATACGCTTTGGGAATACGTTTTCTTCGTCGATATCGACGGCCACAGCGACGATGCGCCGGTTCGGACGGCGCTCGTCGAGCTCGCCCGCCGCGCACCCTACCTGAAGCTGCTGGGCTCCTATCCGATGGCCGCCTTCTGAGCGGACGGGTTTTTTCGAGGATCGCTGATGGCAATTCACGAGCAGTCGCTACCGTATATCCGGGCCATTTCGCCCTATCAGCCGGGCAAGCCGATCACCCAACTGGCACGCGAGATGGGTCTTGCCGTCGAGCAGATCGTCAAGCTGGCCTCCAACGAGAATCCATTGGGCATGAGTCCCAAAGCACGCGTGGCCGTTCATGAGGCGATCGGCGGGCTGGCGCGTTACCCGGACGATTTCGCGCTCAAGCAGGCGCTGGCCGAACGCACCGGCCTGGGGGTGGAACAGATCGTCCTCGGTAACGGCTCGAACGACGTGCTCGATCTGGTCGCCCGCGTCTTTCTGGCGCCGGGCCGTTCGGCGATTTTTGCGCAGTACGCCTTTGCCGTTTATCCGCTGGCCACGCTGGCCGCCGGCGGCGAGCCGATTGCCGTCGCCGCGCGCGATCACGGCCATGACCTCGACGCGATGCGGGCGGCGATCAGGCCCGATACGCGGCTGCTGTGGATTGCCAACCCCAACAACCCGACCGGCACCTTCGTGCCGTATCCGCAACTCCGGACGTTTCTGCAGTCGCTTCCGGAAGATGTCATCGTCGTGCTCGACGAGGCCTACAACGAGTACCTGCCTCCCGCCGAGCGCGTGGACACCACCGCCTGGCTGGCGACGATGCCGAATCTGGTGATTACCCGCACCTTCTCCAAGATCTACGGCCTGGCGGGCCTGCGCGTCGGCTATGCGCTGACCTCGGCCGAGATCGCCGATCTCGTGAATCGCGTCCGGCAGCCTTTCAACTGCAACAATCTGGCGCTCGCCGCGGCCGCGGCCGCGCTCGACGATCACCAGTTCGTCGCTACCAGCTACGCGCTGAACCGGGCGGGCATGGAGCAGATCGTGGCCGGACTGAAGCGGCTCGGCTGCACGCACATTCCCTCGCATGGCAACTTCGTGACCTTCAGAGTCGCCGACGCATCGCGGGTCAACCAGAAGCTGCTCAAGCAGGGCGTGATCGTTCGCCCGATCGCGGCCTATGGCATGCCGGAATGGCTGCGCGTGACGATCGGTACCGAAAGCGAATGCGCGCGCTTCCTGGCCGCGCTCGAGGGGTCGCTATGAACCGTTGCGCCGGGTTCCTGGCGTGAGCGACACGCCGCTGTTCGGCAAGGTCGTCGTTTTCGGCGTCGGCCTGATTGGAGGCTCCTTCGCCCTGGCGCTCAAGGCCGCCGGGCAGGCCGGCGAGGTCGTCGGTTTCGGGCGTCGCTTGGGTTCGCTGACGCAGGCGCTTGAACTCGGCATTCTCGACCGCGCCGGTTTCAATGTCGGGCAGGAGGTGTCGGACGCCGATCTGGTGCTGATCGCCACGCCGGTCGGCACGACACCGGAAATCATGGCCCGCGTCGCCCCCTGCCTGGGGCCGCAGACGGTGGTCACGGACGCCGGCAGCACCAAGGGGGACGTCGTTGCCGCCGCGCGCCTTCACTTTGCCGGCCGGCTCGGGCAGTTCGTTCCCGCGCATCCCATCGCCGGCGCCGAAAACAGTGGAGCACTCGCGGCGCGGGCCGATCTCTATTGCCAGAAGCAGGTGGTACTGACGCCCTTGCCGGAAAACAGTCCGCAGAGCATTGCCCGCGTACGTTCGGCGTGGGAGTGTTGTGGCGCAGTGATCCGGGAGTTGAGCGCGGCCGAGCACGATCAGGTGTTTGCGGCGGTCAGCCACCTGCCGCACCTGCTGGCCTTCGCGCTGGTGCATGAACTGGCGCGGCGCGACAACCGCGACCTGCTCTTCGCCTTTGCGGCCAGCGGCTTTCGCGACTTCACGCGCATCGCCGCCAGCCACCCGGAGATGTGGCGCGACATCTGCCTGGCCAACCGGACGGCCTTGCTCGCCGAACTCGACCATTACCGGACTCAGCTCGACGAGTTGCGGGATACCCTGCAGCGTTCCGACGGGGCCAGCCTGGAAGCGACCTTCAATGTTGCCAGGACCGCACGGCGTGCGTGGGCCGAGAGCAGGGCAGGCGAATGAGCGCGGACTTCATCGACCTGCCGCAACTGCTTTCGGCACGCGGGACGGTTCGCCTGCCCGGTTCGAAGAGTATCTCCAATCGGGTTCTGCTGCTGGCCGCGCTGGCGGCGGGCGAGACCGAGGTGCGCGACCTGCTGCTATCCGACGATACGGCGCGCATGCTCGACGCGCTCCGAACCCTCGGCGTCGGTGTCGAGCCGGGGGCCGGCAACAGATGGTGCATCAGCGGGGTCGCCGGACGCTTCCCGGTCCGCGCGAGCGAGCTCTTTCTGGGCAATGCGGGTACCGCTTTCCGGCCGCTGACCGCGGTGCTGGCTCTGGCCGGCGGACACTATCGAATGGCCGGCGTCGCCCGCATGCACGAACGTCCGATCGGCGACCTCGTCGATGCGTTGCGTCAACTCGGTGCCGACATCAGCTACCTGGGAAACGAAGGCTTTCCCCCCCTGGCCATTCGTCCACCGGCGCTGCTGCCGGGACGCGTGGTCAGTCTGCGCGGTGACGTATCGAGTCAGTTCCTGACCGGCCTGCTGATGGCGCTGCCGTTGCTCGGTGTCGAAACCACCGTGGAGGTGATCGGGGAACTGATCTCCAAACCTTACGTCGAGATCACGCTGGCGAGCATGGCACGTTTCGGCGTTCATGTGCGGCGCGACGGCTGGCGGCGTTTCACCGTGCCGGCTGACAGCGGCTATCGCTCGCCAGGGGTGGTGCATGTCGAGGGCGATGCCTCGTCGGCGTCGTATTTTCTGGCCCTCGGCGCGATTGGCGGCGGGCCGCTGCGTGTCGAGGGGGTTGGTCTGGACTCGATCCAGGGCGATGTGCGTTTTACCGAGGCATTGGCAGCGATGGGCGCGCAAGTCTCGTCGGGAGACAACTGGATCGAGGCCTCGGCGCCGGTCGCCGGAACGGGAACGCTGCGCGGCATCAGCCTCGATTGCAATCACATCCCGGACGCGGCGATGACGCTGGCGACCACCGCCCTGTTTGCGGTGGGGCCGACCACCTTGCGCAACATTGCCAGTTGGCGCGTCAAGGAAACCGACCGCATCGCCGCGATGGCCACCGAGTTGCGCAAGCTCGGCGTGCGTGTCGAGGCCGGTGACGATTTCATTCGCGTCCACCCGCCAGGCGCCGGGCAGTTCCTGCATCCGGCTGCGATCGACACCTACGACGACCACCGCATCGCCATGTGCTTCTCGCTGGCGGCGCTCGGCACGCCCTTGCGCATCAACGACCCGCAGAGCGTGGGCAAGACCTTTCCCGACTACTTCGCGCGCTTTGCCGAGGTCAGCCAGGGCGTGCCGGTGATTGCTATCGATGGCACCTCGGCCTCCGGAAAGGGAACGATTGCCGCACGCGTCGCCCAGGCTCTGGGCTGGCACTACCTCGATTCCGGCGCCTTGTACCGCCTGACCGCGCTGGCTGCCGGGCGGGCAGGGATCGGCGTCGATGACGAAGCCGGGGTGGCGGCCATCGCTGCTGACCTGGATGTCGTATTCGCCGGGGCGTCGATCACGCTGTCCGGCGAAGAGGTTTCCGACGCCATCCGTAGCGAGGAAATCTCCGCCGCCGCCTCGCGAGTGGCCGCGCTTCCCGCCGTACGGGCCGCGCTGCTGTTCCGGCAGCGGGCTTTCCGGCGGCCTCCCGGACTGGTCGCCGATGGTCGCGACATGGCCTCGGTGGTGTTTCCCGACGCCTTGACCAAGGTCTTCCTCACCGCCAGCGTCGAGATGCGTGCCTGGAGGCGTCATAAGCAGTTGATCGAAAAAGGAATGGCTGCTAGTATTGCAGCCCTCTCGCTGGATCTGCGCGAGCGCGACGAACGCGACAGCCAACGTAGCGTCGCTCCGATGCAGCAGAGTGCGGATGCTGAATTGCTCGACACGACGAACCTGACCATCGAAACAGCGGTGGCACAGGTGCTGGACTGGGTCAACAAGGTTCCGAAAGTAGGGTGAACGGCAACCGCCGTTTGCCAGAGGTGTCACCAGTTCGACCTGTCGTTCGGCATGACCGCAGCTTGCAGCAGGGTCTGCCGGGGCAGTGTCCTTCCTTCCCGTGTGGGTGAGGTTTCCGGAGTGGCCGGGACTGGTGATCGTTTTCAACTCACCCCGCAGTATTGCGGTTAGGTAACTCAACACATATGTCAGCCAATCCCTCCATGCAAGAAAGCTTTGCCGAACTTTTCGAAGAGAGCCTCGGGCGTCAGGAAATGCGTCCCGGAGAGGTCATCACTGCGGAAGTCGTGCGCATCGACCAGAACTTTGTGGTGGTCAATGCCGGTCTCAAGTCCGAGAGCTACATTGAAATTGATGAATTCCTGAGCGACAAGGGCGAACTTGAAGTCAAGGTCGGCGATTTCGTCCAGGTGGCCATCGAACAGCTCGAGAACGGTTTCGGTGAAACTCGTCTGTCGCGCGACCGTGCCAAACGTGTCGCTGCGTGGAATGCGCTCGAGCAGGCTCTGAACGACGGATCGCTCGTCACCGGCACCATTACCGGCAAGGTCAAGGGGGGGCTGACGGTGATGACCAACAGTGTCCGCGCCTTCCTGCCGGGCTCGCTGGTCGACATGCGCCCGGTCAAGGACACCACGCCGTACGAAGGCAAGACTTACGAATTCAAGGTCATCAAGCTCGACCGCAAGCGCAACAACGTGGTGGTCTCGCGCCGTGCCGTTCTCGAAGCGAGCGTCGGCGAAGAGCGCGATGCGCTGCTCGCGGCTCTCAAGGAAGGCAGCATCGTCAAGGGGGTGGTCAAGAACATCACCGATTACGGTGCCTTCGTCGACCTGGGTGGTATCGATGGCCTGCTGCACATTACCGACCTGGCATGGCGCCGGGTGCGTCACCCCTCGGAAGTGCTGGCCGTCGGCGACGAAGTCCAGGCCAAGATCCTCAAGTTCGACCAGGAAAAGAACCGCGTCTCACTTGGCCTCAAGCAGTTGGGCGAAGACCCCTGGGTTGGTATCTCGCGCCGCTATCCGCCGACGACCCGCCTTTTCGGCAAGGTCACCAATCTCACCGACTACGGTGCCTTCGTCGAGATCGAGCAGGGCATCGAAGGCCTGGTGCATGTCTCCGAGATGGACTGGACCAACAAGAATGTTCACCCCTCGAAGGTCGTGCAGTTGGGCGACGAGGTCGAGGTGATGATCCTCGAAATCGACGAAGATCGCCGCCGCATCTCCCTGGGTATGAAGCAGTGTGCTGCCAACCCGTGGGACGACTTCTCGATGAACTACAAGAAGGGCGACCGCGTGCGCGGGGCGATCAAGTCGATTACCGACTTTGGTGTGTTCATCGGCCTGCCCGGTGGCATCGACGGTCTGGTGCATCTGTCCGACTTGTCGTGGTCCCTGCCCGGCGAAGAGGCGATTCGCAACTTCAAGAAGGGTGACGAGGTCGATGCGGTGGTTCTGGCGATCGATACCGACAAGGAGCGGATCTCTCTGGGGATCAAGCAGCTTGATGGCGACCCCTATACCAGCTACATCGCGACACACGACAAGAACAGTATCGCCCGCGGGGTGGTCAAGTCGGTTGATGCGCGTGGTGCGGTGGTGATTCTGGAGGGTGACATCGAAGCCTACCTGCGTGCCTCGGAAGTGTCGCGTGATCGTATCGACGACCTGACCAAGGTGTATAAGGAAGGGGACCGCATCGAAGCGATGATCATCAATGTGGATCGCAAGACGCGCTCGATCAGCCTGTCGATCAAGGCCCGGGAGCAGGCCGAGCAGCAAGAGGCGATGCAGAAGTTTTCTGCCGACAGTAGCGCCAGTTCGGGGACGACGAATCTGGGTGCCTTGCTCAAAGCCAAGCTCAACAATCCCCAATAGGGTCCGAGGAGGATGACCAAGTCGGATCTCATCGCTCAACTGGCTGGGCGTTTCCCTCAACTGGTCGCCAAAGATGCGGATTTGTCGGTAAAGATGATTCTCGATGCGATGGCCGAGGCTTTGTCCAAAGGTGACCGCATCGAGATTCGCGGCTTCGGGAGTTTTGCCCTGAACTACCGGCCACCGCGTGTCGGCCGCAATCCGAAATCAGGTGAGAAGGTTGAGGTCCCGGAAAAATGGGTGCCGCATTTCAAGGCGGGAAAGGAATTGCGGGAGCGCGTCGACGGATCGCCGGAATCGATCTGAGAGCTCAGACCGTGTGGCGGGTTGCGGGCGGCGAGGTGCCGCCCGCTTCTTGTTGAAAGGTGATTGATGCGTGCCTTGGCCAGCCCGAATCGGGAGGTGCGGGCGAGGGGGATCGGCAAGTCAGGAACGCCAGACCTGAAGCCGCCCGGAGAGCGGTTCGGGCGTCGCCTGAAACCACAGAGTTGAGTGCATGATCGAGTTCGAATACTGGCAACTACTGCTCTTCCCGCTATTCTTCGGCTTGGGATGGGCAGCGGCACGGGTCGACATCCGGCATCTGGTCAAGGAATCCAGGGCGCTCCCGCGTTCGTATTTTCAGGGACTGAACTTCCTGCTCAACGAGCAGCCGGATCGTGCGATCGAAGCGTTTGTCGAAGCCGTCCAGGTGGATCCGCAGACCATCGAACTGCATTTTGCTCTCGGCAGCCTGTTCCGCCGCCGCGGAGAAACCGAGCGCGCCATCCGCATGCACCAGAATCTCGTCGGGCGCGACGATCTTCCGCAGGATCTGAAACTGCAGGCGCTTGCCGAACTGGGGCAGGACTATCTCAAGGCCGGGTTGCTCGACCGCGCCGAGGAAATCTTCGACAAACTGCGCGATTCGGATCTGGCCGAAGACGCGAAACGCAACCTGCTCGAAATTTATCAGCTTGAGAAGGACTGGGAGAAGGCGATCGCGATCGCTTCGGAACTTCCCGACTTCGCCTCACACCGGGAAATCGCCGAGTACTACTGCGAACTGGCGGCGGCGGAAATCATGCGCTCGCGGCGCGATCTGGCAGCGGTTTACCTGCAGACCGCATTCGAGCGCAACCGCAAATGCGTTCGTGCCAGCCTGCTCCTTGGGGACATTCAGTTTCAACAGGACCAACTGCTTGCGGCGATCGAAACGTGGCAGCGCATCGAACAGCAGGATCCCCCTTATCTGGCGCTGGTCGCGCAGCGTTTGCTCGACGCCTTCCGCAAACTGGATCGACGCGAAGAGGGCCTGCAGTTATTGCGCGGTTACCTGGAACACTATCCTTCCCTGGACCTGCTGGACGTGGTGTTCCAGCTGGTGCTCGAGGGCGATGGGCCCGAGGCGGCGTACAAGCTGGTTCGCGATGAGCTGAAGCGCAATCCGACACTGCTTGGATTCGACAAATTGCTGGAGGCCAGACTGTTGGTTACGGCACCCGAGAATCGGCCGGATCTGGATCTGGCGAAGGGTATCGTGCAGGGCTACACGCGCCGCCTGGCTCGCTATCGATGCGATAATTGCGGTTTCAAGGCGCGCCAGTTCTATTGGCGTTGTCCGGCTTGCGGCGGTTGGGAGACCTATTCGCCAAAACGGACGGAAGAATTCGATCTGACACCTTAGGAGATCCAGCTTGCCAGTCGTCCTGCGTGACGCGCGCTACAGGCGCTGTCGGCGTATCATCCTTGGCCTTGCCGGGCCCTGCAGCGATGCACCTCGCTGACCTGTCGGCCGCACGTCTGCTCATCGTCGGCGACGTGATGCTCGACCGTTACTGGTTTGGCGAGGTGGCACGCATTTCGCCTGAGGCACCGGTGCCGGTGGTCAAGGTCGGGCGCAGCGAAGAGCGCCCCGGCGGCGCCGCCAACGTGGCGCGCAACGTGGCCGCTCTGGGCGCACGCGTTGCCCTGTTGTCGGTCGTCGGCGAAGACGAGGCGGGGCGCAGCCTGCAGCGCCTGTTGACGGCGAGTGGCATCGATGTCAGCCTGCACCTCGACCCGGCGATCAGCACGACCGTCAAGCTGCGCGTGATTGGGCGGCAGCAGCAGTTGCTGCGTATCGATTTTGAGACGGCGCCCTCGCATGAGGTGTTGCGCGCCAAACTGGTCGAGTTTGAATCCCGTCTGCCGGACTGCGACGCGGTGATCCTTTCCGACTATGGCAAAGGTGGCTTGACGCACATCGGCGAAATGATCCGTCTGGCGCGGGCAGCCGGCAAGAAAGTCCTCGTTGACCCGAAGGGGGACGATTTCTCGAAGTATGCCGGAGCGACCATTGTGACCCCGAACCGCGCCGAATTGCGGGAAGTGGTCGGTCGCTGGAAGGATGACGAGGAACTCGCGAGCAAGGCCGAGGTACTGCGATGCGGCTTGGCGCTGGAAGCCCTGCTGGTCACCCGCAGCGAGGAGGGGATGTCGCTATTTCACGCAGCGGGCGCGCTGCACGAAAAGGCCTTGGCGAGAGAGGTGTTCGACGTTTCCGGTGCCGGCGACACGGTCATTGCCACCCTCGCGGTGATGCTCGCGCGTGGCGCCAGTTGGCAGGACGCGGTGCATGTGGCGAACATCGCCGCAGGCGTGGTGGTTGGCAAGCTCGGCACGGCGGTGGTCAGTCGCGACGAACTTGCCGCGGCAATGAAGTGAGGTAAGGGATGTACATGATCGTTACCGGCGCTGCCGGCTTCATCGGCTCGAATCTCGTCAAGGCGCTCAATGAGCGCGGCGTACGAAAGATCATTGCGGTCGACAACCTGACGCGTGCCGACAAGTTCCGGAACCTCGTCGATTGTGACATCGCGGAGTACATCGACAAGGAGGAATTCCTTGACCACCTGATCGCCGGCGATTTCGATGGTGACGTCGATGCCGTTTTTCACCAGGGCGCATGCTCCGATACGACCGAGAGCGACGGGCGCTACCTGATGGAAAACAACTACCGCTACTCGTCGGCGTTGCTCGACTGGTGCCTAGACCAGGAGGTGCCGCTGCTTTACGCGTCGAGTGCGGCGACCTACGGCGGCGGTGGCGTCTTCCGGGAAGAGCGGGCGCACGAGGCGCCGCTGAACGTCTACGGCTATTCAAAGTTCCTTTTCGATCAGGTCGTCCGACAGCGCCTCGCGGTCGCCGGCTCGTTCAACTCGCAGGTCGTCGGCTTTCGCTACTTCAATGTCTATGGTCCGCGTGAGTCGCACAAGGGACGCATGGCTTCGGTGGCGTTTCATCATTACCATCAGTTCCGCAGCCAGGGCAAGGTCCGGCTGTTTCGGGGTTGTGATGGTTATGGCGATGGCGAGCAGCGACGTGATTTCGTGCATGTCGGCGACGTCGTTCGGGTCAACCTGTTTTTCCTCGATCATCCCGAGAAATCGGGCATTTTCAACGTCGGCACGGGCCGCGCACAGACCTTCAACGAGCTTTCGATGGCCACCGTCAATGGCTGCCGTGCGCTTGCCGGCGACGCGGCGCTGCCGCTTGGCGAACTGGTGGAGCAGGGTTTGATCGAATACATGCCGTTTCCCGATGACCTCCGGGGCAAGTATCAGAGTTTCACCGAGGCCGACTTGTCGAAGCTGCGCAAGGCGGGCTACGATGCACCGTTTGCCGGTGTCGAAGAAGGTGTCGCGCAGTACGTGGAATGGTTGAGCCGGCATGGATAAGACGCTGGAGGACTATGTTGGGGGTACCCCGCTGGTGCGTCTCCAGCGCCTGCCGGGGGCTGCCAGCGACGCGCGTGGCAACCTCGTACTGGCCAAGCTGGAGGGTAATAACCCGGCCGGGTCGGTGAAGGATCGTCCGGCCTTGTCGATGATCTCGCGTGCCGAGACGCGTGGCGAGATCAAGCCCGGTGACACGCTGATCGAGGCCACTTCCGGCAATACCGGCATTGCCCTGGCGATGGCCGCTGCCGTGCGTGGCTACCGGATGATCCTGGTGATGCCGGAAAATCAGAGTGTCGAACGCCGCCAGACGATGCGTGCCTTCGGCGCCGAACTGGTATTGACGCCCAGGGATGGCGGCATGGAACTCGCGCGTGACGTCGCCGAGGGCATGCGCAACGAGGGTCGCGGCATCATCCTCGACCAGTTCGCCAACCCGGACAACCCGCTGGCGCACTACGAAGGGACTGGCCCGGAACTGTGGCACCAGACGGCGGGACGGATTACGCATTTCGTCAGCAGCATGGGCACGACCGGGACGATCATGGGGGTTTCACGCTACCTCAAGGAGCAGAACCCCGGCGTTTGCATCGTCGGCTGCCAGCCCGAAGACGGTTCGCAGATCCCCGGCATTCGCAAATGGCCGGAAGCCTACCTGCCGAAGATTTTCGACCGCACGCGCGTGGATCGCGTGGAGTCGGTCTCGCAGGAGGAGGCGGAAGAAATGACCCGCCGCCTGGCCCGCGAAGAGGGAATCTTTGCCGGCATCTCGTCCGGCGGCTCGCTGGTCGTCGCCCTGCGCCTGGCCGGCGAACTCGAAAACTCGACCATCGTCAGTATCGTTTGCGACCGCGGTGACCGTTATCTGTCGACCGGGGTCTTTCCGGCCTGAGGGGGCACGATGCGGCCGGTCCTCGCCTTTGACATCGAAACCGTCCCGGACGTCGAGGGCTTGCGCCGGCTGCATGCGCTCGATCAGACGCTGTCCGACGCCGAGGTCGCCGAGCTGGCTTTTCAGCAGCGGCGAGCGGCGAGCGGCAATGACTTCCTGCCGCTGCATCTGCAGCGGGTGGTGGTGATTTCCTGCGCGCTACGCGTTGGCAGGGATTTCCGCGTCTGGTCGCTGGCCGAGCCCGAGCAGGGCGAAGCCGAGATCATCCAGCGGTTCTTCGACGGCATCGAGAAATTCACGCCGCAGATCGTGTCCTGGAACGGCGGTGGTTTTGATTTGCCGGTCCTGCACTATCGTGGGCTGATGCACGGACTGGTCGCACCGCGTTACTGGGATCTTGGCGACGGGGACTACCCGGACAGCCGTGAGTTCAAGTGGAACAACTATATCAGCCGCTACCACACGCGCCACCTCGACCTCATGGACCTGCTGGCGATGTATCAGCCGCGGGCCAGCGTGCCGCTTGACGAACTGGCCAAGCTGATCGGTTTCCCGGGCAAACTCGGCATGGATGGCAGCAAGGTCTGGGGAGCCTGGCAGGCGGGCAGGATTGCGGAAATCCGAAACTATTGCGAAACCGACGCGCTCAATACCTATCTCGTCGCGGTGCGCTTCCGCCTGATGCGTGGCGAGTTCGCACGTGCCGAATACGATGCCGAGTTGGCCTTCGTGCGCGCTGAACTGGAGCGGATCGGCAAACCGCACTGGCAGGAGTTCCTGGCCGCCTGGTCGTAGTACGGCTTCGCCGGGGTTGGCGAGATCAGCGACGCTGGCCGGGTTCCGGCAAGGTAACGGAAAGGCCACGAAACGACTTTCCGCTGGCCGGTAGATTCTGGTCCTTGCAGCTGTCGTTGCCGTCGTCGCTGAGAACAGTGATCTCGTTGCGGCCGCCAGTGGCGAAGAGTGCCTCCGGGTGGAGTCCGCCGAAGTCCACTTCCTTGACACGCTGCGGCGCATCAGTCCCTTTGCCGGACCAGGTGTAGAGGGCAAAGCCTTTGCCGCTGCCCTTGCCGTTGTCAAACGGCCCAGCGACGATCACGAAGCGCGATGCAATGAATTCGATGCTGCGAATGCCCCTGCCACCGAGGTCGAGGGCGACGAGGTCACCGAAAACCGGCGAAGCGGCCTGGTCGAGAACCGCCGCAGGGTTCTTCAGCGGCAGTAGCAAGGCCTTGCCTGCTGAGAGTGGATTGCGGAAGCCGATCAGCAGTTGCCCGTCGGGTGTTGCGGCAAGGCCTTCGATGTTCAGGCCACCTGGGGCTTCCGGAGGCAAGGCGCTCGCCGCGGTGAGGGAGGCAAAGCGGGCGTCTTTGGCCAGGTCTTGCAGCAGGCGTGGGTAGGGTGGCGAGGTCGCCGCCTTCAGGGTCGGACCGGCAGCACTGTCCACTACCTCGGTGGCAAATAGCCGTTGCCGTTCCTCCTGGAACTTGCCCTTGCTGTTGCGCGCATGTGAGGCAATCCAGTAGATGCGGTTGCCAATGCGCGCGGCGCCCTCGATGTCCGACTTTCTCGCCTTGTCCCTGCCCTGGCGATTGCCGAGGTATTCGCCCAGGTCGACGCTCGCCGTCGCGTCCGGCTTGTCGAGTGGGTAGATGGTCAGGATATCGCGATCGTCGTCGGCCACGACGAAGTGTCTGGGGCCGAGTGCGACGGCCGCGGAAGCATCGCAGAAGCCGCGGTAGCGGGTGGTTTCCGCGTGCGCGGGGATGGCGGTCAGGATTGATGCCAGGAGCAGGCTGGTGGTGGGAATCAGGCGGTTCATGGTCGGTGGCGTCCTCGCGGGTGGCCGTGCAGTATAGCTTTATCCCGCAAAACGATTTCCAAATTGCCGTACTTCGGTCAAAATCATCGCCCGTGGTCACGCCACGTTTACTGTTAAGGTCGCGCCAGCGACTGACGAATCTCCCCTCGCCCGCTGGCGGGAGAGGGGTCGGGGGTGAGGGAAACGGTCATGGCTTTCATCATCCGGGCTGTCTGACAAATCCATGACCGTTGGGGAGAAATCGTATGAGACTGCGTCGCTGGATGCTATTGGCCTCGACGACCGTCGGCCTGTGCCTGGCCATGCCGGTGCACGCGGCCGGGACACTCGACAAGATCCGGGCTTCGAAGGCGATTGCCCTCGGCTATCGCGAGACCTCGATCCCCTTTTCCTACACCGGCGACGATAACCAGCCTTGGGGTTATTCGGTGGACTTGTGTACCCGGGTGGCGGCAGCGATCGTCAAGCAGCTGGGGCTGGAGGAACTGCAGTTGCAGTGGGTTGCAGTCACCCCGGAAAACCGGATTGCCAAACTCAGGTCCGGCGAGATCGATCTGGAATGCGGTTCGACGACCAGCTCGCTGGCGCGCATGCAGGAAGTCGACTTCAGCCTGCCGACCTTCGTCGATGGCGCCGCGTACCTGTCACGCCGGACCGCGGGCATCAAGCGCCTCGACGACCTGTCCGGCAAAAAAATTGCCGTCGCCGCCGGAACGACGACCGAGCGGATCATCACCCAGGTTCTCAAGCAGTACAAACTGGATGCGCAGTTGGTCAAGGTCAGCGACCACCAGCAAGGGATTGCGGCGATGGTCAGGGAACAGGTCGATGCCTACGCCTCGGATCGATCCCTGCTGATCGGGCTCGCGCTTGACTCGGGCAATCAGAACGACTGGTCGCTGGGTCCGGAGACCTTCTCCTATGAGCCTTACGCCTTGATGATGCGCCGCAACGATGCCGACTTCCGCCTGGCGGTAAATCGTGAACTGGCCAGGCTCTCGCGCAGTCGCGAGATCTACGGCATCTACGACCGCTGGTTCGGCTTTCTGGCCAAGCCGGGTCCACGCCTGGAAAGCATGTACCAGCTGAACGCTTTGCCGGAGTAGCCGAACAGGTGGCGCGACATTGCTCCGTGGTCGCGTGGCTCAGTGCCTGTTCCCTTGCTCCGGCGAGTCGTCGTGGTCAACCAGATCCCGATAGGCGTGCCAGGTCGCGTGCCCGACCAGAGGCATGGTCACGATCAGGCCGAAGAACAAGCTCGCGAAGCCCATGCTCACCAGGACCACGATACACGCTGCCCAGAGCAGCATCGTTCCGGGGTTGCGGCCGCAGGCGACGAGGCTGGCGATCGCCGCGGTGATCGCATCGGTCTTGCGATCGAGCATCAGTGGCAAGGCGACCACACTGATGGCGAAGACGAAGGTTGCAAAGAAGCCCCCGACGGCAAAATAGACGAGTGCGAAGTCCGCTTGCTCGAAAGTCAGGACAGTGCGCACGACGTCCGCGAAAGTTGGCAATCCGCCGGCGAAGAAGAGCGCAAAAACAACGATCGACGCGCGTGCCCAGACCAGCAGCACCACCGCCAGAACGGCGGCGAAGAGGCCGACGTTGGCCAGGTTCTGGCGCCAGGCAGCGAGGGTCGGGGCGAGTTGCGGTGGTTCGCCGTGTTCGATGCGCCGACTCAGGTCGTAGAGTCCTAGCGCCAGAAAAGGGCCGAGCAACAGGAAGCCTGTCGTGAGTCCCGCGAACAGGGCATAGGCTTTGGCAAAAACCATCTGCATCAGCCATCCGGCAGCGGCAAAACACGCGCCGTAGAAAAGGCTGGCCAGCCCTCCCTGACGACAATCCTGCCAGCCGGCCCGCAGCCAGCCGAGGATGGCCGCGGGCGCTACAGGCCGGATGGTCGGAAAGCGGCTTGCCGGGTTCTCGGTACGTTGCGTATCGTTGTTGTTCATCAGCCCTCCGTACGGTGGTTGGTGGTCGATGCGGCTTGCGTTCGGGTGCCTGTCTACGGTGTGCGCCGCTGGTGGCCGTAACCTGCGTGCCGCAGCAAGCCGCCGGCATCCCCCTTCATCTGTCGCCTGGCGGTAGCAGGAGCCCCGGCGACAGAGAGTGAAGGCAGGCCGCGCTGCGCGAGACGTTCTCCGCAGATCGCTGTATAGCACAGAGAGACTCGCGAGTTGTTGCCCGCTCCAGGAACGGTGTTTGTCCCGGCGCGACTCTCGCTTACAATCCGGGCTGGCCTTGTTTCCTTGCCAGCCTCTTCCAGGCAAGTACCATCTGTTGCTGAAGCACCACTACCGGTTCCCAGGCGGCAGGAAGACAACGATTTTTTCGAGAATAATGGGGGTAAGCATGAATGCGCTACTGTTGCTGTTGGGACGTGCCGCTGGATTGGGCGGTATTCTGCTGTGTGTCGTCGCTGGGGCAGCACGCCTTTCCGGACAATACTATATGGGTAATTATCAATTGACGACGCTGCTGCAGGCCGGCATCGCCGCAGTTGTGATGGGCTGCTTTTTTCTGCTGCTGGCGCTGACGGCACGGGAAAGGAAAGATTGAAATCGCGAATCGGCAGGTGGTGGCCAAGGATTTGCTCAGCGGTTCTCTCAAGAAACACTTAACTTCTCAGAAAGTGGTTGAACTTCCCCGTGCAGGTAGCTATTAGCTATGTTTAATTGTGTTGCATGCTTTTGCCGCCATCCAATTTCTCATTTGAGTTGCCCTCGTCGCTACCGGAGGAAGGGTTGCCGTGGTTGTTGCGTTTGCTGGCCACGCGTCTCGAGCAGCTTGCCACCGAGAATGCCGAACTGAAGGAGCAGGTGTTGCAGCAGGCCGAAACCAATCGGGAGTTACGGGACGAGCATGCAGTGCTCAAGGGTCAGAAGGGTCGGTCGGTGATAAAGCCGAGCCGGATGGACCACGAGATGGACAAGGACAAGGATGACCAGACCGGCGGCAGAGGGCATGGCGAACGCCGCGATTCTGGTCAGCCGGCGAAGATCGCCCGTCTCGACATTCATGAAGAGCGCACGATGGCGGTCAACGACGTGCCGGAAGGGTCACGCTTTCTGGGCCACCGCGCCTTCACGGTGCAGGACCTGCGCATCGGCCCGCACAACACCCGCTTCCTGCTCGAACGCTGGGCATCCCCGGACGGCCGGGTACTCACGGCGGCCTGCCCGCCGGATCTGGATCGGCAGCGCTGATAACAAGAGCCGGATCGGTTTCCTGACCCACCTGCATGACGGCCGGCCGCCCTATGTGCTGAACGACATCGCCCTGGGCCATCTGCAGAAGCAGGGATTGAAGGCGGTGCAGGTCGAGCGGCTGCAGATGAACCTGTTTGCCGGTGACGATTGGGCGGCGTATCTTGACCGCCTCGGCATCTGCGATGAGCGACACCGCCGCATCGCCAGCGAGGCGGGCTTGTTGGACGGCCTCGTGGCCAAAGGCGCCTCGAAAGGCTCGGAAATATGGTTCTGTGGCCCCGCGGGCTTGGCCGAAGTACTGCGCAACCGGCTGCGTTCGATGGGGACGATGACGCGCTTCCATCAGGAAGCTTTCGAGATGCGCAAGGCCTGGTGAATGAATACCGAAGACCTGCAACTACTGGTGACCTACACCATGCCCTATGGCAAGTTCAAGGGGCGCCTGATCGCCGACTTGCCCGGCAATTACCTGAACTGGTTTGCGCGGCAGGGCTTTCCGCCGGGCAAACTGGGCCAGCTTCTGGCCTTGATGCACGAACTTGACCACAACGGCTTGTCCTCTCTGCTGCAGCCCCTGCGTCAACGATGAAGATGTCTTTGCTGGTCGATGATCCTGCTCTAGGTGATGCCCGATCCCGAACTCATGCGCCCAACTCTACCCAAGCTCGTCTTCTGTGTTCAATCCTCTGATCGCAAGAACTCGGCAACTATATGATCAATAGGCAGTCTTCAGGGTTGGAACCCTGTATCTGTCATCCGTTGGAGAACTCACATGGTCAGCAAGAACACGATTTGTCTCTGGTTCAACGGCACAGCAGTTGAAGCCGCGCAGTTCTACGCCGAAACATTTCCGGATAGCGTGGTGGGAACGATCCATCGCGCTCCCGGCGACTACCCTTCGGGCAAGCAGGGCGACGTCTTGGTGGTCGAGTTCACGGTGATGGGCATCCCCTGTATCGGATTGAACGGTGGGCCGGAGTTCACGCACAACGAGGCATTCTCCTTCCAGGTTGCGACTGACGACCAGGCCGAAACCGACCGCTTGTGGAATGCGATTGTCAGCAACGGCGGCCAGGAAAGCGCCTGTGGCTGGTGCAAGGACAAGTGGGGCCTCTCGTGGCAGATCACGCCACGCGCCCTCACTGCGGCGATCGCCGACTCTGATCGCACGGCGGCGAAGCGCGCTTTTGCGGCGATGATGCAGATGGGAAAGATCGACATCGCTGCGATCGAAGCGGCCCGGCGCGGTTGACGCCCATCGATGGTCCCCTGCTGCGTGCCGTGCACGGCAGCATCGGGTCGGAAGCGCAATTTCAGGCTACGCGAAAGAACCTGCGGGCCTGGATTCGTTTCGAGAGTCTGTTCTCGGCCACAATTGGCCGTCCGACTGCCAATTTCAACAGCACAAGCGTTTTGCAAGCTGGTCGACTGTCCGGTATTCGGCGAGCAAATTGCCGACTGCATTGCCTTGACCCGGCCATCAGGAGTCATTCGATGGCGAAGACTGTCGGACCACTAAAGACTGTCAACGGCCAGTCAGAATCCGAGACAGCCGATCAATACTCGCCGCTGGGTGCATTAGAGGTCGATGCCGGGGAAGTCGGCGGCGGTTTCGGGCGCGCCGATGAAGATGATGCGGGGGTCGGTCATGGACGATGCGGAGGGACGGGAAAGACGGGAAGGGTCGGGCAAAGGCAGTGCTTGAAGCGCACGCGAGGTCAGTGGTTGAAGCGCAGCACGAGGCTCGCGGCGCCAAACGCCTTGCCGCCCTTGAGTGCCTCCAGCACTGCGGCCTTGTCCAGCCCCGGCGGCAACGCGCCGGCTTCGAGCGAGGTGGCGATCAGCGTGTAGACGTAGTGCTGCGGGGCATTGCCGCGCGGCGGGCAGGGGCCGAGGTAGGGCGTGCCCAGCGAGTTCTTGCCGGCACTGAAGCCGGCTGGTGCGGCGACGGCCGCAGCCTCGGGCAGCCCGTTCGCCTCGGGCGCGATGCCGTAGGCGACCCAGTGGTTCACGCCGAGGCCAGCACGGCCGGCCTGGTCGTCCATCAGGATCACGAAGCTGCGCGTGGCCGCTGGCGCGCGGGCCCAGGCCAGCGCGGGCGAAAGGTTCTCGCCGACGCAATTGGCGTTGTTCGGGTTCTTGCCGGCGTAGCGGGTTTCGAGCTGCGCGTTGTCGGCGCGGCCCGGCGACCACAGCGCGAAGCCGAAGCCCGGGTCACCGACCGGCACTGCGCCGGGTGACATCGCGGCACAGCCCGCGATCGCAAGCACGGCAGCGGCCAGGCCGATGCTGCGTCGGAGATTGACGATCAGGTTCAGGCGGTCTCCTCAAGATGGAACATCGCAGAAACAACGCCAGGCGATCATGGTTCGTCAAAAGGCCCTTTTAATGCTCACCGGCCGGTTACGCAGCGTAGCTGACCTTGGGGCGAAAAACCTGACTGTCTATTCAGGGTCGAGAGCACCTGGTGGCGATTGGCAGCTTCCGGGAATCGGGAATTCGCTGACCGCTGTCCAGCGATGAACCGGCAGCGACGAGTATGGCCTCGGCTGCAGCAATTTCTTGGGCGACGACCTTACTTGCGCCAAGGTAGGTCGATCACCATGCCGTCCGGAAGCTTCACTGTACCGCCGCTCGGCATTGCGGACACAAACTCGCTTTCGGTTTCCGCGAAGATCTGGTGCACTTGTCCCGGCGGAAGGATCAGCGTGTCACCGGGCTGATAGGGTATTTCACGGTCTGCAACTGTCGCCCGTCCGCTGCCCTTCAGAAACAGGACCACTTCCTCGGTATCATGGCTGTGCGGCGGGGTCGCCGAATTAGCGTCCATGCGTCCGTGCCACATCTCGACCTGTTTTGCACCGCTCGCAGGTGTAGCGACACCGGCTATGTGGTTGCCTTCCAGGCTGTGGACTTGATTCTGAGCCTTACGAAAAACGGACATGATTGAACCTCCCGAAAGATTCTTTGCCGCGCCGTTTCAGAACGGATCCCTTTCGCCAAGCCGGACAACCTGAAAATTACCTTCTCTTCAACTCCAAAGCAAGCGCATAGTCGCAAAGCGACCGTCCGGTCGGGCTAAACCGGCGACAGAATATCCTGGCCGATTGGATGAGGTCGCCATAGGCTGCTCTGTAGCATTCCGGTTCGCAGAATCTGGAATTGGCTGGCGGTTTGGAGAATGGCATCGTACCCCACCGGTCTGAAAATACCCCCAAAAATACCCCCGTTTGGGGGTAGATTGCAATAGACGAGGCTAGACGGCGATATAGATAGATTGCCTAAAAAACTACGTATTCTTTTGAATTTGAACGGTTTTTAGACGGTATTAGACGATGCTTGATGGGTAAAAAGTCCCCTCGACAGGAATCGAACCTGTATCCCACGCTTAGGAGGCGTGTGCACTATCCATTGTGCTACGAGGAGGCGGGGAGATATTGTAGCCGCTGACCTTCAATTACGCCATGCAGCCTTGTCCGACTTGGTATGAGTGTCAGCCGGCATCGTCACGCTCGGCGCCCTCGCCGGCGGCTGCGGACGCGTGCAGCTGCTCCTGATCTCTTTCTTCTGTAACGCTGGTCACCCGGAAGCAGGCTGTTGATTTTTCTATGCTTGTTTCTTCAAAAGCCTGTCGGTGCAAGTCGAGACATCACGTACGGTTGCCTTGGGTTTGCGCGTGCGTTGTACTAGACTGCGCGACGTTGACCGCCGAACCCGTCTTGCCAGGTCTCTGTCCGATCACGATCTTCAGCTATTCAAGGAAATCGACAAGCACCCATGCCCTATCTGATTCTCTCCGATGCCTCCCTTGCTTTCGGCCATGTGCCGCTCCTCGACCATGCCGACTTCCAGCTCGACCCCGGAGAACGGGTTGCGCTCATTGGCCGCAACGGTACCGGCAAATCCTCGCTGCTGAGCGCCCTCGCCGGATGGGGAGGGCTGGACGATGGCAAGGTCTGGCAACAACCGGGGCTGCGTATCGGCTACGTGCCCCAGGAACCGCCTTTCGACCCGGAGTTGACGGTCTTCGCAGCGGTGGTTGCCGGCATGGGCGAATTGTCCGCCCTGCTTGCCGAGTACCATGCCGTATCGCACGCGCTCGGTGAACCGGAGGCGGACCACGGTCGACTGCTTGAGCGTATGCAGGTGTTGCAGACGGAACTCGAATCGCGGCATGCGTGGTCGTTCGAAGCGCAGGCCGAGCGCGTCATCCAGCGCTTCTCGCTCGACGCCGACACCCTGGTGGGAACACTTTCCGGGGGACAGAAGAAGCGCCTGGCGCTGGCGCAGGCGCTGGCCATTTCACCCGACCTGTTGCTGCTCGATGAGCCGACCAACCATCTGGACGTCGACGCCATCGAATGGCTGGAGGAGATGCTGGTTGCTTCGGGCGTTTCCCTGGTGTTCATCACCCACGATCGTCGCTTTCTCGAACGCGTCGCCACGCGCATCGTCGAACTCGACCGGGGGCGTCTGCTTTCGTGTCCTGGCCGCTTCAGTGAATATCAGGCGCGCAAGGAAGCCATGCTGCACGACGAGGCGCAGAACAACGCGCGATCGGACAAGTTTCTGGCCCAGGAAGAGGTGTGGATCAGGCAGGGCATCAAGGCTCGTCGCACCCGCAACGAGGGCCGCGTGCTGCGCCTGGAGCGCCTGCGCCGGGAGCGTGCCGCCCGGCGCGAGCGTCAGGGCAAGGTCGAACTCGCACTCGACGCCGGTGATCGCAGCGGCAAGCTGGTGGCGGCTCTCGAACGGGTCGGCAAGTGTTTCGGCGACAAGGTGGTGGTGCGCGATTTTTCCTGTCGGGTGCAGCGCGGCGACAAAATCGGCATCATCGGCCCGAACGGTGCGGGCAAGACGACGCTGCTGCGGCTGATCCTCGGTGAACTGGCGCCTGATCAGGGCAAGGTGCACCTCGGGACGAAGATACAGGTGGCTTATTTTGACCAGTTCCGAAGCCAGCTCGACGAGCAGGCGACGCTGATCGACTGCATTTCGCCGGGATCGGATTTCGTCGAGATCGGCAATCAGCGGAAGCATGTCATCAGTTATCTCGGCGACTTTCTGTTCGCTCCGCAGCGTGCGCGTTCGCTGGTCAGTTCGCTGTCCGGCGGCGAACGCAATCGCTTGCTGCTGGCGCGCCTGTTCGCGCGGCCGGCGAATGTGCTGGTGCTTGACGAACCAACCAATGACCTCGACATCGAGACCCTGGAATTGCTCGAGGAACTGCTGCAGGACTACGGCGGTACGCTGTTTCTGGTGAGCCACGACCGGGCATTCATCGACAACGTCGTCACCCAGACGATCGCTGCCGAAGGCGACGGCGGGTGGCGGGAATACGCCGGCGGTTATCAGGACTGGGCCGATTATCAGGCCAATCGGCGGCGTGAAGAGGCGCTCGCCACGGGCGCGAGCAAACGCACTGAACCGCGCCCGGCCGAGCTCTCAAGAACCACCCGGCAGAAAGCGGTCGTGGTCAGCAAGCGGTCATGGAAGGAGACGCACGAACTGGCCGAACTGCCGCAACGCATAGCCGCCCTGGAGGACGAACAGAAGGTGATCGGCGAGCGCCTGGCTGATCCGGCGCTCTATCACTCGCAGCCGCAGGAGGCGCAACGGCTGGCGGCGCGTCTGAGCGAAATCGACGATCAACTGCTGTCGCTGCTCGTGCGCTGGGAAGCGCTCGAGGGCTAGTTGGCGCTTGCCGGAAAATCTTCTGGCTCTCCTCGTCGCCATGCGGTCGGATGCGTGCGCGGGTTTCCGCTTGACTGCAGGCGCTGGCTCAGCGGGATTGCTCTTCGCCGTGCTGGTCGTCTGGCGTCGGCGCCTGTCCTGCTGCACCGGCGGTGCGGCGACTCGCCGGCCAGCGCAGTGGCGCGGGCCTGGCCTGCAGCACGAGCAGGGCCGCAAGACCGGCCAGCAGGCCCCAGAAAGCCGAGCCGATTCCCGCCAGGGCAATCCCCGAGGCGGTGACCAGGAAGGTCAGCAGCGCGGGTTCGCGTGCGGTTTCCTGGCCCAGGGCGGTGGTCAGAGCGCTGCCGATGGTGCCGAGCAGGGCGAAGCCGGCGATGGTCACGACCAGTTCGTTCGGGAAGGCCAGGAAAAGAGCGCCGACGGTGGCCCCGAAGAGCCCGATCAACAGATAGAAGAAACCGGCGGCGATCGCGGCGGTGTAACGTTTCTCCGGGTCCTGATGGGCTTCGCGGCTCATGCAGATGGCCGCGGTAATCGCTGCCAGGTTCAAGGCGAAGCCGCCGAAAGGCGCAAGCAGGAAGTTCGCCGCGCCGGTCCAGCCGATCAGCGGCGAAATCGGTACCTGGTAGCCGGAGGCACGGATGACGGCCACGCCCGGCACGTTCTGCGAGGCCATGGTCACCACATAGAGCGGCAGCGCGACGCCGACCAGCGCCCGCCACGACAGTTCCGGAGCGGTGAATACCGGCGTCGCCAGTTCGAGCTGCAGCCCTTCGACGTGTAACAGCCCCTGTGTCGCGGCAATGCCCACACCGAGCAGCAGCGTGACGACGATGGCGTAGCGTGGCGATAGCCGGCGACCGAGCAGATAGGCGCAGAACATCGGAAATACCAGCGTGAACCGCTGTTGCATGGCGACGAAGGCATCGAGACCGAAACGCAGCAGGACCCCGGCGAGCATGCCGGAGGCAATCGAGATCGGGAGGCGGCCGATCATCCTTTCGAAGCAGCCGCTGAATCCGGAGACGGTGATCAGCATCGCGGAAACCAGAAAGGCGCCGATCGCCTCGGGCATCGAAACGCCTGCGGCGCTGGTGATCAGCATCGCCGCGCCGGGCGTCGACCAGGCGGTGAGAATCGGTACCCGGAAGCGCAACGAGAGGGTGATGCTGGTCAGACCCATGCCCAGGCCAAGGGCACCCATCCACGAAGCGATTTCGGCCGGTGTCGCGTGCAGCGTCCGCGCGGCCTGGAGAACGATCACCGCCGAACTGGTGAAGCCAACCAGGACGGCGACGAAACCGGCCATCAGGGACGCCATGGAAAAATCGTCAAATAGCCGCATGGCGTCCTCTGTCGGGCTGAAGGGGTGGTGGGTGCCGGCCGGCTGCCTTCGATGGCTGGCCTGGCCGCCGCTGCGCGTCGGGAGTTCGGCGCAACGGGTTGCTGCAAGCGCCGTATAATCCGGGAAATTCGATCCATTGACCAGACCCGACAAGTGCCGGCCGGCGTTCGGGTGTGGCGACCGCCCGGAACTGTGGCTCCAACCGCCTTGGTCTGGGCCAACTCACCAGGTCAGGCGGCAAGCGCAGGCGCCGCCACCTCGGTGGACTCACAAAGGTTGTCATGGTGATCTCTGATCCTGCTGTACGTGCGCGTCCTGTCGGCTTCGTCTGCATCGTTGCTTCGGCTGCGGGTTTCGGGGTCATGCCGATCTTCGCCAAGCTGGCCTACGCCGAGGGAGTCGACCTGCCGAGCATGCTTTTCCTGCGTTTCGCGCTGGCCGGGCTGTTGATGGCTGTGCTGATGGTGCTGCAGGGACTGCGCTGGCCGCGCGGGCGCAATCTGCTCCTGTTGGTGGCGATGGGGGGAGCGGGTTATGTCGGGCAGTCGTTCTGCTATTTTGCTGCCCTGCAGCATGCGACCGCCGGACTGACCGCACTGTTGCTGTATCTGTACCCGGCGATCGTCACCGTCCTCTCGGCGCTGCTGGCCCGCCGAGGCTTGTCGCCGCTGCGCCTGCTGGCGGTGGCTGCTGCCTTGTTCGGAACCGGTCTGGCGGTCGGCGGCAGCCTCGCCGGCAGCGTCCTGGGCATTGTCCTCGGGGTGGCTGCGGCGTTGATCTACTCGGTCTACATCCTGGTTGGCGAGCGCGTCACGCGGGTCTGCGGGGCAATCCCTTCAGCGACGGTGATCATGCTTGCGGCGGCGGCCGTATATGGTTTGATCGTCTTCGCGCGCGGGCCAGCGTTTCCGGTCTCGCTCGCAGCCTGGACGGCGGTCGGCGGCATCGCGCTGTTTTCGACGGTGGTGGCGATGATCACCTTTTTTGCCGGCATGGCGCGGCTGGGTGCTGCCGATGCGGCGACGCTGTCGACGCTCGAACCGGTGGTGACCGTGCTCCTGGCCGCGCTGTTTCTCGGGGAAGAGGTTGGTGGCTGGCAGCTCGCCGGCGGTGCGATCATCCTCACTGCGGTGATCGTGCTGGCACGCTCGGGCGAGGCTAGCGGGTAACAGGCGTAGTG
Organism: Candidatus Accumulibacter propinquus; assembly: GCF_056856495.1. Taxonomy (NCBI): domain Bacteria; kingdom Pseudomonadati; phylum Pseudomonadota; class Betaproteobacteria; genus Candidatus Accumulibacter; species Candidatus Accumulibacter propinquus. The sequence continues at coordinate 662,401 of NZ_JBSEHC010000002.1, read as the reverse complement.
GGGGTGGCGAGGAACTTCAGGAGCCATTCAACGACCGCTTCCGGTCGCTCATTCATCATCGCGTGCCCGCAGTCGGGAATCTCGGTCCGCTGCACCTGGCGCAGTGCCGATTGCAGCGGCGGCAGGTTGCGCCTGGGGGTCATGCGGTCGCGGCGGGCGACCAGCAGCAGGGTCGGACAAGTGATCTGCGCCGCCGCGTCGAGGCCGTGCCGGTAGTTGTTGCAGTTGGCGAGGTCGATGGCCAGCACGCCAGGCGGGCTGCGGCGCATGATTGCCAGTGTCACGCCGGGTCCCCAGACGCCATGCCCGCCGCCGCCGTACAACTGGAACGGCGCCGTCAGGGAATATTCGTTCATCATCCGCAGGACGCGGTCGGGATGCGTCGCGGCGCTGCTGAGCAGGGCTTCGGCGACCGGCATCGGTGCCGAAGCCCCGAGCAGGGCCAGTCCGCCGACACGCTGCGGATGGCGCGCGGCGCAGTCCAGCGCCACCAGCGAACCCATCGAATGTCCGACCAGGATGGCGGTGGTCACTCCGGCGCTGTCAAGCAGGGAGGGCAGCCAGTCGGCCAGCGCCTCGATGCTGGACAGGGGCTCTCCGCCGGATAAACCGTGCCCCGGAAGGTCGGGGACGAGCAACGCGCAGCCCGCCGCCGCGAGACCGCCGGCGACCTTATGCCATGCGTCACAGTCGTTGGCGGCGCCATGGATCAGCACCAGCGGCGGCCAAGCCGAGCGGGCGGGGTCGAAGGGCTGTCCGCCAGTGGCGACGTGGCAGCCATACCCGGCGACGGAGAGTTCCATGCGGTGCCCAGTGCCGGTCAGCGGCAGTCTTCGGCGTCAGGCCAGAACGTCCGGTTCCAGCAAGTGCTCGAGGAGGGTCATGCGGTCCTTGAGCAGCAGCTTGCGTTTCTTGAGGCGTCGGATCAGCAGGTCGTCTGGGGGTGGGTTGAGCATCAGGTGGGCGATCACCTGGTCGAGGTCGTGATGTTCTATCTGCAGTTCATGCAGCGTGGCCCGGTTTTCGGTAATTTGTTCTTCGGTCAGCATGGTCGGCGCAATCCCCAAGGTTGTAATGCGGCTCGCCGAGCCGGGTTTGCAGACCCCACCAGGCGAGCATGCCAAGAACGACGGTCAATAAGGCACTGCGTGCCCGCCCGGCGACCAGTGCCGTGAGTGCTGCGGCGGCAACGCACGGTGGGTCGGGTCCTATGGTAGGCGCGCCCACGGGAAAAGACAACGGCGGCACGAATACCGGCAATAAACTCGACGTGCGGGCTCGGGACTTGCGGCATGGGGCGCATTTGCGAATAGAATAGAGGGTGAAATTGTAACCTTGAGATACCCCCGGGAGGAGGCAGATGGTTTATCACATTATTGTTGCGTTTGCGCGGGAGAGGCAGTATGAGTTCAAGTTCTCCCATACCGAACTTGCTGCAGGGTCTCCCGAAGAAGCGCGCCGCTGGTTTGACAAGGAGTTCGCCGACCTCGAGTGCGAACCCAGCAACCCGATGGGCAAGGTATTGATTATCGACAAGATTCTCAATGTTGCCCGCTATGGAGGTGAGCAACGTTTCATCGACGGCAAGGACTGGGCGACGCGCTTTGCCCGCTACACGGCCCTGGCTCTTGGGCGTGACACCGTCCGCATCGACGTCGCCGCGTTCAATATCGGCTATTGATTGGTAGTGCAGTGCGCATTGCGGCGCAGGTTTCAGGACCTGCGCCGTTTCTTTTTTCCGCCAGGACGCGCGGATCCGTTCGGGGATTTGGACTTTCCTCGCGCGATACGGATTCCGCAGTGCCGCCGGCAACCGACAGGCAATGAACAAGGCATTCACCCGAGAGACGGAAGACGACGACGAGCAGGACGAAGGGGCTGATCCCGCCCTGCGGCTGCCACAGGGCACACGCAACTACATCACGCCAGACGGGCACGCGCGCATCCGGTCCGAACTCGAACATCTGTTGCGCGTCGAGCGGCCGCAGGTGGTGAGTGTCGTGCAATGGGCGGCAGCCAACGGAGACCGCTCCGAGAACGCCGACTACATTTACGGCAAGCGGCGTCTGCGCGAAATCGACCGGCGGATCCGCTTTCTGACCAGGCGTCTGGATCTGGCCGAGGTCGTTGATCCGGCACGCCGCGAGAACACCGAGCAGGTGTTTTTTGGTGCGCTGGTGACCCTCTGCGACGAGCAGGGGATGGAAAGCACCTACCAGATCGTCGGCGTCGACGAAACCGACTCGGCACGTGGCCGCATCAGTTGGGTGTCGCCGCTGGCGCGCGCGCTGCTCAAGTCGCGTGCGGGTGATGCGGTACGCTTCCAGAGTCCGGCCGGCTGGCGGGTGGTCGAGGTGCTGGCGGTCGAGTATCCGGGCTGCGACACCTGAACCCGTTCTGCCGGCAAGTCGGCAGGGCTTGAAATGGTCGCCGCCGCCCCCATTTCCCGAAGCATTGTGCGCAAGATGCACTGCCCGTTCGTTTCACGTTCTCAACTTTTTTCCGGAGTCTTGCATGGGTGCCCAGAAGGAAACACTTGGTTTTCAGGCAGAAGTCAAACAACTGCTGAATTTGATGATTCACTCGCTGTACAGCAACAAGGAAATCTTTCTGCGCGAGTTGATCTCCAATGCGTCAGACGCTTGCGACAGACTGCGCTTCGAAGCCTTGAACAATGCCGCTCTCTACGGTGATGACTCCGAGCTGAAAATCCGGGTGACGCTCGACAAGGAAGCCCGGACGCTCAGCATTGCCGACAACGGCATCGGCCTGTCGCGCGAGGAGGCAGTCGAGCACCTCGGAACGATCGCCAAGTCGGGCACACGCGAGTTCTTTTCGGCGCTGACTGGCGATCAGGCCAAGGATGCGCACCTGATCGGCCAGTTCGGCGTCGGTTTTTACTCGTCGTATATCGTGGCCGACAAGGTAACCGTGGTTTCTCGCCGGGCCGGCCTCGAAAGCGGCCAGGCGGTCCGGTGGGAGTCCTCCGGCGAGGGCGATTTCACGGTCGAGGTGATCGAGCGGGCGCAGCGGGGAACCGAGGTGACCTTGCATCTGCGTGACGGCGAAGACGAATTCCTGTCGAGCTGGAAGGTGCGCGAGATCATTCGCAAGTACTCCGACCACATCACGCTGCCGATCCTGATGAAGAAGGAGGAATGGAACGAGGAACAGAAGGCGCAAGTCGTTACCGACCAGGACGAGACGGTGAACCAGGCATCGGCGCTTTGGAGCCGTCCGAAGTCGGAGATCAGCGATGAGCAGTACAACGAGTTCTACAAGCACGTCGCGCATGATTTCGAGAACCCGCTGGCGCACGTACACGCCCGGGTGGAGGGCAAGCAGGAATACACCCAGTTGCTGTACATCCCGTCGCGTGCGCCTTTTGATCTTTTCGAACGTACCGCCCGCCACGGCGTCAAGCTCTACGTGCGGCGGGTCTTCATCATGGACGATGCCGAGCAGTTGATGCCGCTCTATTTGCGCTTCGTTCGCGGGGTCGTCGATTCCAACGATCTGCCGCTCAATGTTTCGCGTGAAATCCTGCAGCAGTCGCGCGACATCGAGACGATCCGTGGCGGTTGCGTGAAGAAGGTTCTCGGCCTGCTCGAAGGTCTTGCCGACAGCGAAGATGCCGCCGAGAAGGCGAAATACGCCACTTTCTGGAAGGAATTCGGGCGTGTGCTCAAGGAAGGTGCCGGCGAAGACTTCGCCAACAAGGAGCGCATCGCCAAACTGTTGCGGTTTGCCTCGACGCATGCCGATACCTCTGACGAAACCGTCTCGCTCGCCGGTTACGTGTCGCGGATGAAGGACGGACAGGAAAAAATCTACTACGTCACCGCGGAAACCTTCACCGCCGCCAGGAACAGTCCGCACCTCGAGATCTTCCGCAAGAAGGGCATCGAAGTCCTGCTGCTTTCCGACCGTGTCGATGAGTGGGTCACCGGTCATCTGACCGAGTTCGACGGCAAACCGCTGCAGTCGGTGGCCAAGGGCGGGCTTGATCTTGGCAAGCTGGAGGATGTCGCCGAGAAGGAGGAGGCCGAGAAGGCCGCCGACGAATACAAGGAACTGCTCGAAAAGGTCAAGAAGGCGCTCGGCGACAAGGTGAAGGATGTGCGCGTCACGCATCGGCTCACCGACTCGCCTTCGTGTCTGGTCGCCGATGAATACGACCTCGGCGGCAACCTGCAGCGCATCCTCAAGGCTGCCGGGCAGCAGGCGCCGGCGAGCAAGCCGATCCTCGAAATCAATCCCAAGCACCCCGCGGTGCAGCGTCTGAAGTATGAAGAAACGCGTTTCGACGACTGGGCCAATCTGTTGCTCGAGCAGGCGACCCTGGCCGAAGGGGGGTCGCTCGAAGACCCGGCTGGTTTCGTCAAGCGGATCAACGACCTGATGCTGGCTCTGTCGCTGGGAAGCAGTCGCTGACGGTCCTGGTATTCCCCGCCATATGCCGCCAGGCATTCCGCTTTTGCCCAGCGAGCGCGCCTTTCACCGCGTCGGTGGGCGAGGCTGGCCTGGTGGCAGTCTGACACGACCGTCACCTCAACCCGTGGCGGCGGGCTAGCAATGCTGCAGGGTCTGCCGCCGATTCTCGATGCCGGGGTTGCAACGCTGATTCTCGGCAGCTTTCCATCGCCGGCATCGCTGGCGGCGGCACACTATTACGCGCATCGGCAGAACCAGTTCTGGCGCCTCCTCGGCGTGCTGCTTGAAGAGCCCTTGTCCGTAGTCGATTACGTCGAAAAGCAACGCCTGCTGCTCCGGCATCACATCGGCGTATGGGACGTTTATCAGCAGTGTCTGCGGCAAGGTGCGCTCGACGCGGCGATCCAGTCTCCCGCGGTCAACGATTTCTCACGTCTGCGCAACGAGGCGCCGGGTTTGCGGCGCGTCTGCTTCAACGGTCAGACTGCCGGGAAATTTGCCGGCTGGTTTCAGCAGCAGGGCTACGAAACCTGGGTCCTGCCGTCGACCAGCCCGGCGTATACTGTGGCCTTTGAAAGCAAACTGGCCAGGTGGCGTGCGGCCGGGCTTGGTGATCCAGGGTAAAGGAATCCGGGTGACGCGCTGGCGGCTGACGAAGTCTCGGCCCGACCCACTTCTTGCGCCCCTGCACCACGCGCGTGCTTTCGGTTGGCGGTGTCCGGTATAGTGGCCGGTCATTACTCTGGAACACGGCCCATGTCGGAAGCAGCGGTCAATATCGTTCATGAACATCGTCTGACCCTGGCCGAAGTCCTCAGCTGGTTGACCTGACGATGGCCTGGTCAACGCGCCGGACGCAGATCAACTGCTCAAGGAAAGCCGGCTGCAAGCGCCTTGTTGCGCACCCGCTGGTCGATAATCGCCGATCAGCAGTGGAAGTCGACAGCAGGAGCCGCATCGACCCCTGAATCTCGAAGGCCTCGGTGAGTGGCTGGCCGCGCAGGGTGGGACTTGAGTACCACCACATCGACCCCCTGAAGGTCGACTTCACGGCCGTGACCGACGTCATGTCGAGTGCCTATGCCACACGCTTCGGCATGCTGCCGATTCAGGTCACGACGCGGGAGATCGTCGTGGCGACGACCGCAGCCTTACCTGCGTGACTGGGAAAAGGAGATCCAGCGCGATCGCCAAGAAGGAAATCCGCCGGGTGATGGCCAACCCGGTCGACGTCGCGCGCTATCTGGTCGAGTTCTACAATCTTGCGCGCTCGGTCAAGAAAGCGGCCCAACTCGGGGGTCCGACCGGCAACCTGTCATCGTTCGAGCAGTTGGTCGAACTCGGCCGGACCAATCGCCAGTTCGACGCCAATGACCAGCACATCGTCAACATCGTCGACTGGCTCTGGCAGTATGCTTTCGACCAACGCGCCAGCGACATCCATATCGAGCCCCGGCGCGAAATCGGTATCGTGCGCTTCCGCATCGACGGCGTCCTGCATCAGGTTTACCAGATTCCGATGAGCGTCATGGCGGCGATGGTCAACCGTGTCAAGATTCTCGGCCGCATGGACGTCGTCGAGAAACGCCGACCGCAGGATGGCCGGATCAAGACGCGAACAGCTGACGGCCAGGAAGCCGAACTGCGCCTTTCGACACTGCCCACGGCCTTCGGCGAGAAACTCGTGATGCGCATCTTCGACCCGGAAGTGCTGGTGCGCAGCTTCGCCGATCTCGGCTTCAGCGACGACGACCAGGCGCGCTGGAAGGACATGTCGGAACGACCCAACGGCATCATCCTGGTGACCGGCCCCACCGGATCCGGAAAAACGACCACGCTGTACTCGACACTGAGGCAACTGGCTACACCGGCGGTCAATGTCTGTACCATCGAGGACCCGATCGAGATGGTCGAACCGGCCTTCAACCAGATGCAGGTGCAAAACGTCATCGATCTCGGCTTTGCGCAAGGTGTTCGGGCGCTGATGCGGCAGGACCCGGATATCATCATGATCGGTGAAATACGCGATCTGGAGACGGCCGAGGTGGCGATTCAGGCGGCCCTGACCGGCCACCTCGTGTTGTCGACCCTGCACACCAACGACGCGCCTTCGGCGATCACGCGCATGCTCGACCTTGGCGTGCCTTCGTATCTGTTGAGTGCCACGGTGCTCGGGGTGATGGCGCAGCGGCTGGTACGCATCCTCTGCCCGCACTGCAAGCAGGTGCACCAGGCCAGCCCGGTCGAGGAAACAATGTGGGATCAACTGGTTGCTCCGTGGAAATCGAATCGCCCGGCACGCTTCTCACGGCCGGTGGGCTGTCTCGACTGCCGCATGACCGGATACCTCGGGCGCGTCGGGCTGTACGAAATTCTGATGCTCTCGCAGGACCTCAAACTGGCGATCACTGAAGGCAAGGACATCGCCAAGATTCGCGACCTGGCTTTTCGCGAAGGCATGAAGCCCCTGCGGATCTCGGGGGCGATGAAAGTTGCCGCCGGGGTCACCACGCTGGCCGAGGTGTTCAAGGTCGCACCACCAGTCGAGCATAACTGACAGCACTCGCCTGCGCGCGCAGCGCCCTGCCGATCCCGGGGTGGGGCGCGTCGTTCATCGCCTCGCATCCGGAGTGTACGGCTTGCCCCACCGACGCGTGCAGACTTCGACTTTGCCGGGCGGGCAAACTACGGCAGAATGCGAAGCTTGCCTTCGAGGTGTTGAATACAGGGAACTCGATGTCGGAATCAGAAGAGTACGAGCGGACGTGGGTCGTACGTCAACCGGCTTCACCATCGCCATCGCCCCAGCCAGCGGTTGCAGGGGCGGCCGGAGAGGCTGACGCCAACAGCAACGCGCTGCCGCTGGGCACGCGGATTGGTGAATTCGAAATCGTCAACCTGGTCGGAATCGGCGGCTTCGGCATTGTATACCTCGCTCACGACCACTCACTCGGACGCTACGTCGCTCTGAAGGAGTACATGCCATCCTCGCTGGCAGCGCGTGTCGAGGGTCTGACGGTTGCCGTCAAGTCGGCACGCCTGGCCGAGACCTTTGCCATCGGTCTGCGCAGTTTCGTCAATGAAGCGCGAATCCTTGCCCAGTTCGATCACCGCTCGCTGGTCAAGGTGTATCGTTTCTGGGAGGGGAATGGCACGGCATACATGGTGATGCCGTTCTACGAGGGCGTGACCCTCAGGCAGACCTTGCAGAAAATGCCCGGGCCGCCGTCCGAGGAGTGGCTGCGGGCCCTGATCGACCCTTTGCTCGACGCGCTTGAAGTCATTCATCACGACAACTGCTTTCACCGCGACATTGCTCCGGACAACATTCTCCTGCTGGCCGACGGGCGCCCGCTGCTGCTGGATTTCGGTGCCGCCAGACGGGTGATCGGTGACAGGACGCAGGCGCTGACGGTGATCCTCAAGCCGGGTTACGCGCCTCTGGAGCAATATGCCGAAGACCCGCATGTCAAGCAGGGGGCGTGGACCGACATCTATGCGCTGGCGGCAGTGGTCTATAACGCGATCACCTGCAGGCCACCGATGGCCTCGGTCGCTCGTTCGATCAATGACACCATGGTTCCGCTGAGCAAAGCGGCAGCGGGCCGTTACAGCACCGCCTTCCTGCAGGCCATGGATCGAGCCCTGGCGGTAAGACCCGAAGACCGCCCGCGCAGCGTTGCCGAGTTTCGCGCCCTGTTGGCCGTGCAGGATACGCCAGGGACGCCGGCGGGCAAATCGTCACCGACCGCCTCACCTCAGGCACCGGCCGCGAAGGGAAAGGGCAGGGCAATGTGGTTGGTTGGCATCGCCGGGACGGCGCTGGCGATCGCCGGCGGTGCTTTCTACACGTTGCGATCGGCACCCGATGCGCCTTCCCGGCCACTCGAGGTGGCGCCGGCAAAATCGTCACCGGAGACGCCGCCGGCTGCAGCGGGTACGGCGGTGCCGCAGTCGGCTCCAGGCGCGGAGATACAGACGGCAGAGCGGAAATCACTCAACGAGCAGCAGTTGGTGGATGTGCTGCTCGGCAAGGACGGAACGACGAATCCGTCAGGAAACGCCGTCAAGCCATTCGACCCGGTCGACGTGCTGCAGGACATTTATCGCCAGCGGGACCACGAGCACGTGGTAACGGTGGTGCCGGAGAAGGCGAAAGTCAGGATTGGTCAGGACAAGCTGCGGTTCCGCATTACCTCGCTCAAGCCAGGCTACGTGTACATTCTGATGGTGGGCACCGACAACAACCACTTCAACCTGCTGTTTCCGAACGCCTTTGATGCCGACAACGGGATCGGGGGCGACGGCGATCTGAGCCTGCCTCGCCCCGGTTGGGCGATGACCGCAGGCGGCCCACCGGGAAGCAATCGCTTCGTGGCCATTGTCTCGGAAAATCGTCGGGATTTCTCTGCTGCCGGGTTGAAAAAAGTCGATCCGTTTGCCGAGTTCCCGCTCAAGCTTGCCGAACGGATCGCGCGCGAGGCGCGTGCCGAAGGCGGCAATCCGTTTGCCGGCAAGGTGGTCTGTCCCACCGGCCGAACATGCTCGTCGACCTACGGCGCCGCGCTGTTCGTGATCGACGAGGTCGACTGATCGGCTCGGAACCAAGGCTCCCCGGCAAAGCCGATGGCGCTTAGTTGTCGAGTCGTCTGATCGTCACGCGACGGTTTTCTGGGGCTTCCGGTCGGGCCGGATTGAGCAGTTGTGACGGCCCCTTGCCGACCGGCTTGAGACGGCTGCGATCGATCTGGTGATTCTGCGAAAGGTAGCCGACGACGCTTTCGGCGCGCGATTGCGATAACTGCCGGTTGTATTCGTCGCCACCACGTGGATCGGTGTGGCCTTCGATGGCGAAGCTGAACGGCACCAGCTTCTCCGAATTCAGGGCGCGACCGACCACATCGAGTGACTGCTTGCCGGTGAGCGTCAGGCCCGCGGAGTTGGTCTCGAAGATGATCAGCAAGTTCGCGGCCGCCGGCTTTGCAGGTGCCAGCGAACTCTCGTCCCGAATGACGTTGATCGAACGCGTTTTCGGCCGCGCCGCCTTTTCGGGGGCAAGCAGGTCCACCAGCGCGCGTTCGTTGATTTCGTCTGCCCGAAGCACTTTTTCAGCCTGTGCGAACGAAACCGCCGGGGCCAGTGTGCAGGCCAGCAATCCCAGAATCCTGATGTATCTCATGTGACAACTCCGTGAACACGATTGACTTGAACTTGGCGCTCTGAGCACCCTTGCCGGGCCGGCCCGCCTCGGCTCTCGGGTACCTGCAGGAAACTGTCATTGTGCAACAGCAACACTGCCTCGGCCAAGTCGGGGATGCATAGCCGTCCCGTATCAGGCGCATTCTCTGTCCGGCATACCGGGACGGTTCGCATAGCATACGCCGTTCCCTGTGGCGCAAGCGCATAACGGGATAAAACGCTGGCTAAGGCCGGGACGGCAGGGGCAATATCTCGCGGCCGCGCAAGAAAGCCAGAGCGCCGCCATCGGTGGTCGTCACTCCGTGCTCACTGCCGGGCGGCGCCAGGTGAAAATCGCCCGCCTGCACCAGCAGATCGCCGAAGAAGGCGTCACCACTCAGCATGATGCACTCCTCCTCGCCGTCGTGGACGTGCGCCGGCAAGCGGCCGCCGGCAGCCAGGCGGACAAGACGCGAAATCACATCGCCGTCGTGCCAGAGGATTTTCTGCTCGACACCCTCGGCAACGCGCTCCCAGGAATCTTCGCTGGCGAAGACGGTATGGAACGGTGGTCCATTGCCGGGCAGCAGACCACCGAGCACTTCGCCGAGGACCGCTGTGGTATTCCCCAGCGAGGTTCCCCGCAGATAAGCCAGGCCGCCCTCGCGTGACGAAATCCGGTCATGACGACTGCCTGGCGGCGAGACGTGGTAATCCCCGGGGAGCAGGTCGAGGTCGCCCAGTTGCAGGCGGCCACGCAAGACGATGCCTTCTTCCAGGTAATGGTGGCGGTGCGCCGGCAGGGTCGCGGCGGGGGCGAACTCGATCAGTGCCGACGCGCCATGCGGCCCTTCCCGGAGGAGCTTGGCGCGGATCCCGGCCTTGACTGCCAGCCAGGTCCCGTCGTCGGCACGAATGGTGATCAGCCCGGCGTGTCGGCGTGCACTCTCCCGGACACGCCGCAGCAAGCGGCTGCGCAGGCCGGCATGACGCGCCGCAGGCGAGTCGAGCGGCAGCATACTCTCGCAGAGCAGAAGACTCAAAGCGCTTTCGTCTACACCGCCATCACTGGTGGCGATTACTTTCTGGCAGTCGCTGGACATGGGGTCACCATCGGGGAATGTGGATCTTCGGCGGCAAGAAAGTCGCGCAGGCGCAAGAGAGTCCGGCGGATGTGGGACTTGACGGTTCCCAGCGGCAGACGCATGTGCTGGGCGATCTCCTCGTGCGAAAGGCCTCGGAAAAACGCCAGCGCCAACAGTTGCCGGGGCAGGGGATCAAGCGTGCGCAAGGCCGCGTGCAGGCGATGCTGACGCTGCACGGCGGCCAGCAGATCCTGAGGGTCGCTCCCGCCCTGCAAGTCGGCCAGGCATTCCTCGTCAAGTGGCTCGACCGGATCACGGCGCCGCAGGGCGTCGAGGGCGCGACTGCGGGTGATGGTCAGGATCCAGGCCGCGACACTGCCACGCGCGGCGTCGAAGCGCGGTGCCTGTCGCCAGATCTGCCAGAAAGCATCTTCGGTCACCTCTTCGGCGGTTTGCGCATGGCGCGTGATGCGTAACGCCAGCCCATAGACACGCCCGGCCATGCACTCGTAGATCTCGGCCAGGGCCTGCTCATCCTGGTGCACCACGCGGGCGACCCAGGCCTGCAGGCGGCCCTCTTCGGCCACAGCCCGATCATGCCGGATCCCCGCCTCGACGGCGGCCGGCTCGCTGTCGTCGGCCAGCGCTGCGCGCCCGATCTCCGTGTTCTCGTTCATCCCATTGCGTGCTTCCGTTGGTAATGCGGATATATTTTGCCCGATCAGGCGGTCGCAGCCAAACATTGTTGCCAACCCTGGGCTGCGGCACCTGCTCAACCCTACGCGGCAGCGGCGATTTCGGATGCAGATGGATGCAGTGGCCACCGACGCGGCCGTTGCGGGTGTTCAGACAGAAATTTGATGCGCGATGCTTTGGCGATACGCGCTACGCTAGAATGGTGCGTCGGCTTGCCGGGGAAGACTTCGGAGCGACGGCAGTGCGTTGCGGCCGACCGCGCGACAGCGCTGCCGGCCGGCGTGCGATGAGCATCCGCCGAAGCACCTCGCGTCGACAGTTGACCACACGAAAGGAATGAACATGGCACGAATCGAGAAGGATTTCCTCGGCGAGAAGGAACTGCCTGACGCCGCCTATTACGGCGTGCAGACGCTGCGCGGCCAGGAGAATTTTCATATTACCGGCATCCCGATGTCGGCCGAGCCGTATTTCGTCAAGGCCTTCGGCTACGTGAAGAAGGCAGCGGCTCTGGCCAACCGCGATCTCGGTGTGCTCGATGTGCGGATCGCCGACGCCATCGTCGGCGCTTGTGACCGGCTGATCGCCGGCGAGATGTGCGAGCAGTTCGTGACCGATTTTATCCAGGGGGGTGCCGGCACCTCGACGAACATGAACGCCAACGAGGTCATCGCCAACCTGGCTCTTGAGGCTCTCGGCCATCGCAAGGGGGAGTACCAGTACGTCAACCCGAACGACCATGTCAATTACGGACAATCGACGAACGACATCTATCCGACCGCGTTCCGGCTGGCGCTGATCCTGCGCCTGGCCAGCTACATGGAGGCACTGAGCAAGCTGCAGGACGCGTTCTACACCAAGAGCCGGGAGTTCCAGCGGGTACTGAAGATGGGTCGCACGCACCTCCAGGACGCCGTCCCGATGTCGCTCGGGCAGGAATTCCACGGCTGGGGCACGACCATCGGGGAAGAAGTCAGCCGCATCGCGGAAGTGCGCCAGTTGCTGCACGAGATCAATCTGGGGGCGACCGCGATCGGTACTTCGGTAACCGCCGCGTCGGGCTACCCGGAACTCGTCACCGGTCATCTTTCCGAACTGACCGGTACCCGCTTCATTCTTGCCGGTGACCTCGTCGAGGCGACCTCCGATACCGGCGCCTATGTGCAGTTGTCCGGCGTCCTCAAGCGCACCTCGGCAAAGCTCACCAAGATCTGCAACGACCTGCGCCTGCTCGCTTCCGGTCCGCGCTGCGGCTTCAACGAGATCAACCTGCCGCAGATGCAGCCGGGCTCGTCGATCATGCCGGGCAAGGTCAATCCGGTGATTCCCGAGGTCGTCAACCAGACCAGCTTCCTGGTGATCGGCCTGGATCTGACGGTGACTCTCGCAGCTTCCGCCGGGCAACTGCAACTCAACGTGATGGAGCCGGTGATCACCTTCGCGCTGTTTACCTCGATCTTCACGATGGAGAACGCAGTCAACAGCCTGCGCGTCAACTGCGTGCAGGGCATCACCGCCAACGTCGAGCACACACGCCAAATGGTGCTCAACTCGCTCGGGATCATCACCGTGCTCAAACCCGCGCTCGGCTACAAGCAATGCGCCGAGATCGCTCGTGAGGGCTACGAAACCGGCAAGTCGCTGCACGACATCGTGGTCAGGCAGCGCAAGCTGATGACCCAGGAGAGGTGGGATGAGGTTTTTTCCTTCGAGAACCTGATCAGCCCGAAGTTTGAATAGCCCTTGCGGATAGCCGCTGCCCCGCCGGAGAATCCGGTTGCAGCGCAGCATCAGGGTCGCTGAGGTGCGGCATCGTCTCGCCGGGTCAATTGAGTCAGCCCGGCTGGCGACGGCACCTTGAAGGGGAGGTGATCGAAATCGGCGGCTGGCCGCGGCTGGCTGAAAAGGTAGCCCTGTACCTCGAAGCAGCCGTGCCGTTCAAGGAAGTGCAGTTGTTCGACGGTTTCGACGCCCTCGGCGATGACTTCCATCTTCAGGCTTTCTGCCATCGCCACGACCGCGCGTACGATCGCTGAATCGTTCGCGTCGGTCGACAGATCGCGTACGAAGGAACGATCGATCTTCAGTCGAGAGACCGGGAAGCGCTTGAGATAGGCGAGGCTGGAATATCCGGTGCCAAAATCGTCGATGGCCAGGCGTATGCCGAGTCCGGCCAACTTGCGCAGCAGCGTGCTGGCCGCCTCCGGGTCGACCATCAGCATGCTCTCGGTCAGTTCGATTTCGAGCGTTGCCGGCAGCAGACCCGATTCGCCAAGGATGACTGCGACCCGCTCGCAAAGATCGCGTTGTTGCAACTGGCGTGCGGAAAGGTTGACACAGATGCGCAGGTCAGTCTGCCCTGCATCGTGCCACAGCCGCGCCTGCCGGCAGGCCTCGCGCAGCACCCACTCGCCAATGGCGACGATCAGACCGGTCTCTTCGGCGACCGGGATGAAGCGATCCGGCGCGACCAGTCCACGCTGCGGATGGCGCCAGCGGATCAGCGCCTCCATGCCGGTGCGCCGGCCGCTGCGGCCATCGACCTGCGGCTGGTAGAACAACTCGAATTCGCCGCGCTCGATCGCGATGCTCAGGTCATGCTCGATCGATGCCCGTTCGCTTACCGCCAGATTCATCGCCGGTGTGAAGAACTGGAAGTTGTTGCGGCCGCACTCCTTGGCGTGATACATCGCGGTTTCCGCGTTTCGCAGCAGGGTTGGCACGTCGTCACCGTCATTCGGATAGATGCTGATGCCGATACTGGGCGTAACGTGCAGCGGCCGCTCCTCGAGGTGTTGTGTCGAGGAGACCATCTCGAGCACCTTCTGCGCGACCAGCACCACTCGGCTGATCTCGGCCAGCGCGGGAATGACGACGATGAACTCGTCGCCGCCGAGGCGCGCCACGGTTTCCGTTTCCCGCAACGCCGCCGTGAGACACTCGCCGATGCGTGCCAGCAGCCGGTCGCCGGTGTCGTGGCCAAGAGTGTCGTTGATCAGCTTGAAGCGATCGAGGTCGAGGAACAACACTGCAGTGTGGCTCTCGTCTCGTCGCGACTGGGCGATCGCCTGCCGAAGGCGGTCGTCAAGCAGCGTGCGGTTGGGCAGTCCGGTCAGCGCATCGTGATTTACCAGGAAGCGGATCTGCTCCTCTGAGCGCTTGCGTTCGGTGATGTCGTGGAAGCTGCCGATGTAGTGGGCGAGTACGCCGTCATCGTTCTTGATCGCTGTTATGGTCAGTGCCGCCGGAAAGAGCTCACCGCTGAGGCGACGGCACCAGACCTCGCCGTGCCAAATCCCTTCCGCTGTGATGCCGTTCCACATCTCGCGATACAAACCGATACGCTGATGCTCAGGAGCAAAGAATCGGGGTGTCTGGCCAATCATCTGGTCGCTACTGTAGCCAGTGATCTTGGTCAGCGCGGGATTCACCGAAACAATGCGCTTGTCGGCATCTGTGATGCAGATTCCCGAGGGACTGGCCGAGAATACCTGCTCGGCAAGGCGCAGCGCCACCTCGGCGCGGCGCTGATTCACGATTCGCCAGATGTCCTGGCCGATCAGCCGTAGCGTTTCGATCTCCCACTCACGGAAAGGCGCCGCTTTGTTGCCGACCGCCAGCAGCAGGCGGCACAACCGGCCTTCGATCACCGGCACGGCGAGCAACCGCCGGCAGCCACCAGCGTCCGGCAGCAGACCGTTGGCGAGCATCGCCGTGCGATCGTTGGCGAGCACGACCGAGCGCTGCCGCAGCACTGCCGCGCAAAGGTCCGTCAGGGCGACGCTGCACTGCGGTTCGGCGACACCGCGACAATCACCGGTGAGCGTGCGGCGTGACCAGCGGACGGCTTCACGGGTTCGCTGATCGGCGTCGACCCATTGCAGAAAGGCGATTGAGCTGCCGGTCAAGCGCTCTGCGAGGTCAAGGCCATGCAGGATGAATTCGGCTTCGTCCATCTGTTCTGCCGCCCGCGGCAGGTCGAGCATGCTGCTGGCACGCTCGGCGTGCAGTTGGAGCAGTGCCGCGGACTCGTGTCGCGCCCCTTCGAAGAGCAATCGTTGGCCTACCAGAGCCCGATAGCGTTCTTCCGCGGCTGCCAGCGCAGCATCGCGCTCGACCAGGGCTTGCGCGAGGCGGGGCATGTTCTCGGCCGCGCCGATCATTTCCGCGTCTCGGATGAAGTGGCGAGATGCGTTGCCGTCGCCATGGGTGTCTACGCGCGCCCGGTGGCCCAGTTCAGCGACCCGTCGGGTCAATGGCCGGCGATACACGCAGGCAACGAGCAGGGCCAGGGCCAGCGCCAGCGGCGCGCTGATTCCTCCAGGGATTGCCAGCAGCGACGAGCGCAGACTCCCGAAGGCAAGTGCGGTCGGTTGGGCAACAGCCGTCAGCCAACCGGAATTGCCGATCGGCTGCAACTCTCCAATATGAATCTGGTCGTCGTGGTCGGCAGCCAGGCGCGTGTCGGTGTTGACTGGCGTCTTGGTAAACCGGTGCTGTTCCGCTGCCGAAGACCTGGGCTGGGGCGCGGCCTCGTCACGTCCGGGCTTGGCAGCCGAGGCAAGCAGGAAATCGCCGACCGGTGATGCGAACTCCCTATTGATAAAGGTTGGGCTGTCGTTGTTTCGCGCGTCGCTAGGTCGCTGCGGAAGTTCCAGGCAGAGCGCAGCGACTGACACGCCGAGCGTCACCAGCACAGCAGATACCTGCCAGCAACGCCGCGCACCGCTGGCTCGGCGCAGCCGATCCGTAGACGGCGAGGCTCCTGGCGCGTACGGGAGCGCGTTCGCCAGCGACGACGGCGTGTTCTTGAAATCACGCGGCTCGTCCCGGTCAGGCGTCATTGGCAGAGGTGGCAGGACCATGGCAGTCCATTCAAAGGCGCGGCAGTGATCACACAGAAGAACTGCTACGATAACGGGCGTTGGATTTCCTCGCCAAGAATCGTGAATCGGTTTTTACCGTTGTGTCTGACGATGAGCGACATCCCCGAAGCCGTCGAAAACATCGTCCATAATATTGACAAAAGCATTTATCGATGACGCGAGCGCGATCCTGAACTCGGCCGCTGGCGACAAGCAGCAGCCGAGTTTCCGCCGAGTTCGCACCAGAAATCAAAAAAAGGCAGAAAACAGTCAGCGAATGTCATCCAATCGATTGAAGTGACTGACATATCAGCGCTATCATCATGGCCACCGTCGGTTAGCCCTCTGACGTTATTTTCTTGCAACAGAACACACCCCATTGGAGAGATAGAGATGGACAAGAGAACGCCGCCGCCCGCACCCGGCTCCGACAGCCCAGTCGCTGAAGGAGCAACCACAGCCGGGAATGCGGAGTTGCCGGTTGCCAAGCCTGCAGCACGAGCACCGAGAGCGCGTGCCGCTTCAGCGTCGACGCGTACGGCGCAGCCGCGCAAGGCTTCGGCCGGGGACATCGCTCCGGCGCGCACACCGAGCGGCATGGAAGCCTACGACATCGCTGAAGCCGCCGAATCGGCCATCGAGCAAAAGAAGGTCGCCCTGCGGGACATCATCGCTTCTGCCACCGTCGGCGATACCGCTTCGCTCGCCAAGACGCTGGAAGCGATCATGACCGGTTCGTCTCCCGATGACGCTCTGGCGCTGCGCAAGGCGCTGCTCGGCAAGGAAGAAACGCCGGCTGCCAAGCCCGCGACCAGTCCCGATGACGAACTGGCGACCAGTTGGCGCGATACCAATTCGTATCCCTACCGCAACCTGATGTCGCGCAAGGCTTACGAGAAGCAGAAGTATCGCCTGCAGGTTGAGTTGCTCAAACTACAGAACTGGATCAAGGAAACCGGGCAGCGAGTCGTCGTCATTTTTGAGGGGCGCGACGCGGCTGGCAAGGGCGGCGCCATCAAGCGCTTCACCGAAAACCTCAACCCGCGCGGTGGGCGCGTGGTTGCCCTTGAGAAACCGAATGAACAGGAGCGCGGTCAGTGGTATTTCCAGCGCTATGTACGCCACCTGCCGACCGCCGGTGAAATCATCTTCTGCGACCGCTCCTGGTATAACCGTGCCGGCGTCGAGCGGGTGATGGGTTTCTGCACCGAAGAGGAATACCAGGAATTCATGCGCCAGACGCCGGAAGTCGAACGGACGCTGGTACGCAGCGGCATTCACCTGATCAAGTTCTGGTTTTCGGTAAGCCGCAAGGAGCAGCGTCGCCGCTTCAAGGAACGCGAGGTTCACCCGCTCAAGCAGTGGAAACTGTCGCCGATCGACCTGGCCTCGCTCGACAAGTGGGACGACTACACCAAAGCCAAGGAAGCGATGTTCTTCCACACCGATACCGCGGAAACGCCATGGACGGTGATCAAGTCGGACTGCAAGAAGCGGGCGCGCCTGAACGCCATGCGCTATGTGCTGCACAAGCTCAACTACAACGGCAAGGATGTTGAAGCCATCGGTCCGATCGATCCACTCCTGGTTGGCCGACCGCACGTGGTTTACGAACCCAGTGGAAGTGCCGCCCCGCAAGTGGATCACCGGCCGATCCTCTGAACTTCAACAGCATTCGAAGTCAACAGCAAGGGCGCAGCAAGCGCCCTTTCTTTGTCACTGGTCTCCCATTCAGGTCTGCAGCGTGGGCACCCTGCGTCTGAACCGCTTATCGACCCGCCATGTCGGTCCGATCGAATGCCGTGTCGAGGCCGCCGAGTGCGTCTGCATTCACGGGGCATCGGGCAGTGGCAAGACCTTGTTGCTGCGTGCCATTGCCGACCTCGATCCGCACCAGGGCGAGGCGTCGCTCGATGGTGCCGGATGTTCGACGCTGCCACCCCCGGAATGGCGGCGCTCGGTGGCCCTGGTGGTGGCCGAGAGCCAATGGTGGTCCGAGCACGTCCGCGAGCACTTCGCGCACGGGGTCAACCCGGCCTGGCTCGAACGGCTTGGCCTGCCCGTTGACGCGATCGACTGGCAGGTTGCCCGCTGTTCGACGGGCGAAAAACAGCGACTCGCCTTGCTGCGGTCCCTGATGCAAGGTCCGGCCGTGCTGTTGCTCGACGAGCCGACCGGCAACCTTGATCAGGACAGTACCCGCAGGGTCGAAGCCTTGCTCGACGACTATCGTCAACAGCAGTCAGCGGCTCTGCTGTGGGTCACTCACGATCCGGAACAGATCAGGCGTGTAGCCAGGCGCAGCTTCGCGCTGCGCAATGGGCTGCTCGAGGAAGACCTGCCGCGATGAGCGTGCTGGCGCTATCTCCGTTCGACCTGGCCATCGCGGCGACGCTGGTCCTTGCCCTCGCCGCGCTGTCGCTACGGCTGCAACTTGGCGTCGAGCGACAACTGCTGTTTTCCGCCGCTCGCAGCACCCTTCAGTTGTTGCTCATTGGAGTGGTACTCAAGGTACTCTTCGAAAACGCGCAATTGCTCTGGGTAGCGCTGATGGCCGGAGTGATGATCATGCTTGCCGGGCGGGAAGTCATGGTGCGGCAGAAACGTCGGCTGGTCGGCGGCTGGGGATTCGGAGTCGGAACCCTGTCGATCTTCGTCTCGTCGTTCGCGATTACCGTCCTGGCATTGCTGGTGGTCATCGGCAGCGATCCGTGGTACGCGCCGCAATATGCGATACCGTTGCTCGGCATGATTCTCGGCAACACCATGAACGGCATTGCGCTCGGGCTCGACCGCCTGACTCAGGATGCGGCACAGAAACGACAGATCATCGAGACCCGCCTGGCGCTCGGACAAAACTGGAAGCAGGCGATTTCCGACTGCCGCCGTGAGGCCATTCGCGTCGGCATGATCCCGATCATCAACGCCATGTCGGCGGCTGGTGTCATCAGCCTGCCCGGGATGATGACTGGCCAGATCCTTGCCGGAACGCCGCCGGTCGAAGCCGTGAAATACCAGATCGTGGTGATGTTCCTGATCGCCGGCGGCACCGGACTGGGTACCGTGGTGGCCGTCAGCCTCGCCGCCCGGCGGCTGTTCGACGAACGTCAGCGCCTGCGCCTCGATCGGCTGACGCTGCCCAGGAATTGATCCGGCGGCCGGCGCGCGCTCAGGCGAAGAGATCGCCGAGATGTCCGGCAATCCGCTCGTGCAGTTCAGCGCACAGACAGTCGAAGGTCTGTGGTCGCAGGGTGTTGACTAGCCAGGTGATTTGTCGCTTGGCCAACTGGCGGGTGGCGTAGATGCCCCGATCGCGCAATTCGCTGCGCGGTGCCAGGCCGTGCTGCACTTCCCAAACCTGTCGGTAACCGACGCAGCGCATCGAGGGGAGATCAGCGTGCAGCACGTACTTCCCGCGCAGTTCCTCGACTTCACCTTCCAGCCCGGCGGCGAGCATGGCGTCGAAGCGGTCGGCGATGCGCCGATGCAGGACGCTACGGTCGGACGGCAGGAGACCAATGGACGCGAAGCGATATTGCGGTACTGCTCTCTCGGCGCCGGCGAGGATTGCCGAGAGCCGGCGGCCTGACAGACGAAAGACCTCCAGCGCGCGCTGGATACGCTGGGCGTCGGTGGGCTGCAGCCGCGCAGCGGTGACCGGGTCGAGTTCAGCAAGTTCGGCGTGCAGCGCTGGCCAGCCGCGTGCGAAGGCTTCGCGGTCGATCGCCGTACGCGTCGCCGGATCGGCTGACGGGAGATCGACCAGTCCTTCGACGAGCGCCTTGAAGTAAAGCATGGTGCCACCGACCAGCAAGGGCACGTGGCCACGCGCGGTGATTTCGGCCATCGCGGTCAGCGCGTCGATGCGGAAGCGAGCCGCCGAGTAGGCTTCCGGCGGGCTGATCAGGTCGATCAGGTGATGCGGAAATTCGCCCAGCGTCGACGCATCGGGCTTGGCCGTACCGATGTCCATGTCGCGAAAGACCTGCGCCGAATCGACGCTGATGAGTTCGACGGGGAAGCGGCGCGACAGAGCCATCGCCACTGCCGTCTTGCCGCTGGCGGTCGGCCCCATCAACAGGATGGCCGGTGGCAGCGCCGGTCGCGATGCTGCGGCCGCGCTCATCGGCCGCGCAGGAAGTGGCGGTCGAGGTCGGCCATCGTCAGTTGGGTCCAGGTCGGACGACCGTGGTTGCAATGGCCGGAACGTTCGGTGTCTTCCATCTGCCGGAGCAAAGCGTTCATTTCCGCCACCGACAGCAGGCGGCGCGCGCGCACCGCGCCCTGGCAGGCCATGCTGGCGAGAAACTCGTTCTGCTTTGCGGTCATCAACTGGGTCACGCCGTGCGCGCGCAGTTCGCCGAGTAGCGCGCGTGCCAGCGCAGCCGGGTCGGCGGCCAGCAGCAATGCCGGAACGCTGCGCACGGCGAGTTGCCGGGGACCCATCGGGGCGATGTCGAAACCCAGTTGGCGCAAGCTCCCGGCGTGTTCTTCGGCGGTAGCCACGTCGACGACATCGGCGGAAAACACCGCCGGAATCAGCAGCGACTGCGTGGCGACCTCCTGCGACGCTAGCGCGCGTTTGAGTTTCTCGTAAAGAATGCGTTCGTGCGCCGCGTGCATGTCGACCACCACCAGCCCCTGGCTGTTTTGCGCCAGGAGGTATACGCCATGCAACTGGGCGAGGGCATAACCCAACGGTGGTGCCTCGCCATCGGCGCAGCTCGCCAACGAGGCGGTTTGCAGCGAATCCTGGGCGCGTGCAGCTTGCGCAAAAGCCAGATACGCGCCATTGGCGGCAGGTTCTCGCACATCCAGTGAACCCTGGTACGTTGTCCGGTTGCCGAAGGTCGGGGGCGCGGTGCCGCCTGCTACCGGGTTGGCCTGCGACTCCGGCCAGCCAGCGGGCTGGAGGTCCGACGCGGGCGGTTGCGGACTGTCCACGTCGGACAACGCTGGCACCGCCGTCAGCGGAGCGGCGAGCACGCGTTGCACCGCATGAAAAACGAACTGGTGCACCGCGCGCGCATCGCGGAACCGGACCTCGGTCTTCTGCGGGTGGACGTTGACGTCGATGCCGGCGGGATCGAACTCCAGGAACAGGCAGTAAGCCGGGTAACGGCTGCCATGCAACAGGTCCTGGTAGGCCTCACGCACGGCATGGCTGAGCAGTTTGTCGCGGACGAAACGGCCGTTCACGTAGCAGTACTGGGCATCGCTGCGCGCGCGCGAATAGGCCGGCAGCGCGCAGTAGCCGGCAACGTGCAGCGGACCGGCCTGGACGTCGAGACAGCGCGCTTCGAGCAGAAAATCCTCGCCGAGGATGCTACCGGCACGTGTGCGTGCATCGCTCCTGGGCAGGTGCAGGTTGACCCGAGTATTGTGCGCGAGGGTGAAGGCGACTTCGGGATGTGCCAGCGCGATGCGCTTGACGGCCTCGGTGCAATGAGCGAATTCGGTATTGTCGGACTTGAGGAATTTCCGGCGGGCAGGCGTGTTGTAATAGAGGTCACGCATTTCGACCACCGTTCCGGCGAGCAAGGCGGCCGGTTCGGGCGTTGCCCCCGTTGCGGCCGCCAGCCGCCAGGCGTGTTGCTTGCTTGCCTGCTCGCCCCTGTGGCGGCTGGTCAGAGTGACGCGCGCGACGGCGGCCACCGAAGCCAGCGCCTCGCCACGAAAGCCGAGGGTACCCACCCGTTCGAGGTCGTCCAGAGAATGGATCTTCGACGTCGCGTGCCGGAGCAGCGCCAGCGCCAGTTCGTCGCGGGCGATGCCAATACCGTCGTCACTGACACGGATCAGCTTGACGCCACCTTCTTCGAGCTGGATCTGGATCGTCGAACTGCCGGCGTCAAGGGCGTTTTCGAGCAGTTCCTTGAGTACCGACGCCGGCCGATCGACGACTTCGCCGGCCGCGATCTGGCTGATCAGCAGGTCGGGCAGCAGGTGGATTCTCATGGATTCGGGCATCGCCCGATTATACCGGCCCGGCTTCCGGTAGAATCGCGCCTTGCCGATGGCCACCCCTTTTTCGCGACGATGGAATACCTGACCAGCTTTATCGACATCATCCTGCACCTCGACAAACACCTGGCGATGCTGGTGCAGCAATACGGACCGTGGATCTACGCCATTCTCTTCGCCATCATCTTCAGCGAAACGGGTTTCGTGGTGACTCCCTTTCTGCCTGGAGACTCGCTGCTGTTCGTCGCCGGCGCGCTGGCTGCACTGGGAGGCATGGAGATCGGCCTGTTGCTCGCGGTGCTGAGTGCCGCCGCGGTACTCGGCAACATGCTCAACTACCAGATTGGTCGCTTTCTTGGGCCGAAAGTCTTCCACTGGGAACAATCGCGCTTTTTCAACCGATCGGCACTGGAAAAAACGCACGCCTTCTACGAGAAGCACGGCGGCAAGACCCTGGTGATTTCACGGTTCCTGCCGCTATTTCGGACTTTTGCGCCCTTTGTCGCCGGCATTGGCGCGATGAGTTATGCAAAGTTTACGGCTTTCAATCTGATTGGCGGCCTGGCCTGGGTCGGTTCGCTGACCCTGGCCGGCTACTGGTTCGGCAACCTGCCCTGGATTCAGAAGAATCTGACGCTGGTGATCGTGGCCATCATCTTGATTTCCTTGCTGCCGGTGTTCATCGGCTGGCTGCAACACCGCAAGAACAGCTGATGCGCGCCGCAGACCACCAGCGCTCTGCCCATCGGGGCGGTCCGGCGAATGCCTCAAGAGGCGCTACCGTGAGGGCAGGGGGTCGCGCATGACGTCGGTGGTGATCCTGATCTCCGGGCGTGGCAGCAACATGGCTTCGCTGCTGGCCGCGGCGGCATCCGGCGCGCTGCCGGTACGCATCGCCGGCGTGCTCTCGAACCGGGCCGATGCCCAGGGTTTGCAGACGGCCGCCGCGCACGGCGTACCGACCCAGGTTCTTGAACATCGCTTGTATGCCGAGCGCGAAGCTTTCGATGCGGCGCTGGCCGAAGCCATTGACCGCCTGGCGCCGGACCTGATCGTACTGGCAGGCTTCATGCGCATCTTGGGCGACCGGTTCGTGCGCCGCTACGCAGGCCGGCTGATCAACATCCATCCCTCGCTGTTGCCGGCATTCCCGGGGTTGCACACGCATCGCCGTGCACTCGCCGAAGGCGTCCGGATTCATGGCTGCACGGTACACTTCGTCACCCCGGATCTCGATCACGGCCCGGTGATTGTCCAGGCGGCGGTGCCGGTACTCGATCAGGACGACGAGGCTTCCCTCGCTGCGCGGGTGCTGGTACAGGAGCACCGGATTTATCTCCTGGCGGTGCGCTGGTTTGCCGAAGGCCGCCTGCGCCTGCGTGACGGACGCGTGCTGCTCGATGCGCCGCAGGACGACAGCGGCAGGCTGATTGTTCCGCAGACACCTCCGGGGTAATCGGCTAGCCGATGCCTGTCGTCCTGATCATCGCTTTCGCCGCCTCGCTGGGCATACATGCCCTGGCGTTGCTGGCGCCGGACATCGACCTGTCGGTCGGCGGCGAAGCGCCAATGCTGGTCGCCGAACTCAAGGCCCCGCCCAAGGTGTTGCCCGAACCAGTGGCGAAGAGGGAGGAGACCGTCGTGCCGCGGAACAGCCGTGAGATGCGGCGGAGACCGATCGCCTCAAAGCGGTCGCCACAGCTTCTGGCCAGATCCACCTCGCCGCTGCCGCAGCCTGAACCCGTGCCGGATCCGGCACCTGTGCCCGTGCCCGATCCGGCACCTGTGCTGACGTCAAAAACGGCCTCGGAACCCGACGGCGAGCAGGCAATCACGCCGCCGCTACCGGCAGCGGCGCCAGCCCCGGCAGCCTCACGCTGGCCCGCACGCGGAATGATTCGTTATCGGGTCGACCGCGGTGACCAGGGTTTCGAGATCGGCCTCTCCATCCACCGCTGGGAAGTCATCGACGGGGCATACCGGCTCACTGCCGTCACCGAGACGAACGGGCTGGTCGCGCTGTTCCGGCCGCTGCGCTTCGAAGTCGAAAGTCGGGGCCGGCTGACCGCGGCAGGCCTGCTCCCCGAACATGTCGTCACACGCCAGGAGGGCCGCGAAACCGGCACCACGGCCGATTTCGACTGGGACAAGATGGAGTTGCGCGTCGCCAATCGACCAGCGCGAGCCTTGCTCCCAGGGACGCAGGACGTCCTGTCCTTTGCCTACCAACTGGGTCTGATCGCCGACCTGGCCGCGCACAGCAGCCTGCCGATTGCCACCGGCAAGGCGTACGCCAACTATCGGATCGAGATCGTCGGCGACGAGGAGATCGAGACGCCGGCCGGCACCTTTCGCTGCCTGCACCTGCGCGTACCGGGAGTGGCCACCACCGAACTCTGGCTGGCTTACGACCGCGCGCTGCTGCCGGTCAAGGTCCAGCATATCGACCGCAAAGGCGCTCTTTTCGTCCAGATTGCAGTCACCATTGAAGTCAGCCAGGAACCATGATGAACGTGCGTTTCACTCCCGCCCTTTTCCGCCATGCCGAAGTGCTGCTCTCCGAATTGCTGCGCTCGTGCTTCCCTGCCGACCTGGTCGTTTCGCACTATTTTCGACAGCATCGCGAGCTGGGCCATGCCGATCGCGGCTTCGTTGCGGAAACGGTGTTCTCGGTGCTGCGCCGCAAGCGCTCGCTGTCGGCACGTTGCGCCGACGAGGTGACCTCGCGGCGACTGTTGCTCGCAGCACTGGCCTGTCTGCACGGCATGAACCGGCGCGAACTGGCGGTAGTGCTCAGCGAATCGGAGAGCAAGTGGCTGGGACAGGCCAAGGCCGTGCACATGGACGACCTGCCGCCGGCGGTGCGGCTGGATTTGCCCGACTGGCTGCATGACGAGCTCAGCCGGCAATTCTCCGCCGAAGCAGTCGAGCAACTGGCCGCCGCGCTCAATCAGCCGGCGCCGCTCGACCTGCGGGTCAATTCGCTGAAAGCCAATCGGCAGGAAGTCCTGGCGCGGCTGCTGGCCGACGGCCTGACGGCGTCGCCGTGCCCGTATTCGCCACTGGGCATCCGCCTGACCGGCAAGCCGGCGCTGTCCAGACACCCCTTGTTCCTTGATGGCAGCATCGAAGTCCAGGATGAAGGCAGCCAGTTGCTGGGTTTCCTGCTGCAACCCAGACGCGGCGAAATGGTCGCCGACTTCTGTGCCGGTGCGGGTGGCAAGACGCTGCTGCTCGGTGCGATGATGCGCTCGCAGGGCCGGCTCTATGCCTTCGACGTCGACGAACGGCGGCTGGCGCGACTGAAGCCCCGCCTTGCCCGCTCCGGTCTGTCGAACGTGCACCCGGTGCGCATCGACTCGGAGCGGGACACCAGGATCCGGCGCCTTGCCGGCAAGCTCGATCGGGTCCTGGTCGATGCGCCGTGTTCCGGACTGGGTACCTTGCGTCGCAACCCTGACCTGAAATGGCGGCAGACACCGGCAAGCGTTGCGGAATTGTGTACCAAACAGGAAGCGATTCTCGCTGCCGCAGGTGGTCTGGTCAAGCCGGGCGGGCGCCTGGTTTACGCCACCTGCAGCGTGCTTGAAGCCGAGAACGAAGTCATCGTCCAGAGTTTCCTGGCGCGCTTTCCCGAGTTCGTCCTGTGCTCCGCGCAGGAGATCCTGGCCCGACAGGAGATCGCGATCGACATTGGCGAGCGGTTGCGGCTGTTGCCGCAGCATCACGGGACCGATGCCTTTTATGGCGCAGTAATGGAGCGGAAATGAACGAACAAGTCGTCTTTGCCCTGCTGTTCGAACTGTGGCGGGATATTCGGGAGCCGGCGTTCCTCTGGCAGGTACTGGCCCTGGGAATGAGCCTGCTGCTCGCCTGGGGTCTGTCGCGCTACGGGCGGCAGCAGGAGTTCGTCCGCTCGACGGCCGAACATGGCGCGCTGCGTACGTTCAGCACGGGCAGCATCAAGCGCGTGGCCTTCCCGCTGCTGTCGCTGCTGTTGATTTTGATCGTGCGCAAGCTCTTCAAATACTGGCACCTGGGCCCGGTCAGTCTCTTCGACCTGGCGGTGCCCCTGCTGCTGTCGATGGCGCTGGTGCGGGCGGTGATCTATGTGCTGCGGCACGCCCTGACTGCGGGGAGCTGGCTGGCGACTTCCGAACGCTTCGTGGCCACCAGTATCTGGCTCTGTCTGGCACTGTATCTGACCGGGCTTGCGGACCCGCTGATCGAGATGCTCGAACAGGTGAGCTTCCATGTCGGTAAACAGAAGCTCGACCTGTGGACGCTACTGAATGGTCTGGTGACCGTCGTCGCCACGGTATTGCTCGCCCTCTGGCTGTCCGGCGTCATCGAGAGACGCCTGCTGGCAAGCGACGCGCTGGACTCCAATGTGCGTGTGGTGCTGGGCCGCCTGGTCAAGGCCGTGCTGTCGGTGGTTGCCCTGTTGCTCAGCCTGTCGATCGTCGGTATCGACATCACCGCCCTGTCGGTGTTCAGCGGTGCGCTCGCCGTCGGTCTCGGCCTCGGGCTGCAAAGGATCGCCAGCAATTACGTCAGCGGCTTCATCATCCTGCTCGACCGTTCGATTCGCATCGGCAATCTGGTGGCGCTGGACGCCACGACCTCCGGAATCGTGACCCAGATCACCGCTCGCTATACAGTCCTGCGCACCCTGGCCGGTACCGAGGTGATCATTCCCAACGAGTATCTGGTGTCGAATATCGTGCGCAACGAATCGTTCACCGATTCACGGCTGCGTCTGCAGGTGTCCGTGCAGGTGGCCTACGGCACCGACCTTGAGCAAGCGATGCGCCTGATGGTCGAGGCGGCGCGGGCGCAACCGCGAGTGCTCGACGACCCCGCGCCGCAAGCGCTGTTGACGGCTTTTGCCGACAGCGGCATCAATCTCGATCTCGGCTTCTGGATTGCCGATCCGCAGGAGGGAACGGGTGGCGTTCGTTCGGCGATCAACCTGTCGATCTGGCGCGCGTTTTGCGCACAAGGTATCGAGATTCCCTTCCCGCAGCGCGAGGTTCGCCTGATCGGTGGGCTGCCACCCGTGGCGACTGCGCCGGTTGCTCCTCCAGCGGCTCCGGAAGTTCAGCCGGTGGCTTAGCCACGATCTTAAACAGCGATTCACGCCGAACGATTCGACCGGAAAAGTGCGAGATGAGCGCCAGCGCACGCTGCGCTCTGTGAAAATCCGGCCGCGCGTTAAGCGCCGCCCGCAGCGCGCTGACGGCCTGCTGCGGACGGCGCAGGCGGAACAGCAGCAGGCCGAGGTCGTACCAGGCGCCGGCGAGCGTCGATCCGTGGCCGCTCGCCGCCGGCAAGCACTGCGCCGAGGCTTGCAGACTGGCGTCGGTAGCGGCCGTCGGCTGCTCGCGGGGGAGATTGCCGGCCGCCGCCGCAAAAACCTGCAGGGCCTGCGCGCGGCGCCTGGTGCGGTAATAGACCAGGCCGAGGAACTGCAGGGACACGCTGTCGTCCGGGATCGCCTGCAGAATGCTGCGCGCGATCCACTCCGCCTGCGCCAGATCGCCGCTTTGATAGAACGCTCCCAGAAGGTCAAACAGGGCATTGATCATCGCATCAACCGATCTCGATCGGTACGAAGATCTTCGCCTTGTCGCGCTCGATCAGCAGTGCCACAACGCGGCCGGCCTTGTCGAGCAGGGAGCGCACTTGCGATATCTCGCGTATCGCTTGTCCATTGAGCGACACGATGATGTCGCCGGGCCGGATGCCGGCGCGCGCCGCGGGTCCGCTGACGTTTTCGACGAGCAGACCTTCAGGATTCTCGACCTGACGACGCTCTTCCGGTGTCAGGGAACGCAGCGCCAGACCGAGTCGGGACTTGTCGGCGTCACCGCCACGCGCCGACGCCAGCCTGGGCGCCGCTATCTCGCCGACCGAGAGCGCCAGATCACGGCTTGCTCCCTTCCGCCAGACGTGTAGCCTGACCTGCGTTCCGGGTTTGAGGGCGGCGACCATGGGTGGCAACTCGGACGAGCGCCCGATCGTGGTGTCGTTCAGCTTCAGTATGATGTCGCCTGGCTCAAGTCCCGCCGCCGCGGCCGGACTGCCTTTTTCGACCGAACTCACGAGGGCTCCGGCGGTACTCTTCAGCGCGAAGGATTCGGCAAGCGACTGCGAAACCTCCTGGATCGTCACCCCCATGCGGCCGTGGCTGACCTTGCCATCCTTGAGCAGTTGTTGCTCGATATTCATCGCGACGTCAATGGGAATGGCAAACGACACGCCCTGATAACCGCCACTGCGACTGTAAATCTGCGAGTTGATGCCGATCACCTCGCCGTCCAGGTTGAGCAGCGGCCCCCCCGAGTTACCGGGGTTGATCGCCACGTCGGTCTGGATGAACGGCACATAGCTGTCGCTGGCCAGCGAACGCGATTTTGCCGAGACGATGCCGGCGGTGACGCTGTTCTCGAAACCGAACGGCGAGCCGATGGCGACGACCCATTCGCCAACCCGCGTGCGTGCCGGGTCGCCGAGGCGCAGGGCCGGCAGATTCCCGGCATCGATGCGCAGGACGGCGACGTCCGTCAACTTGTCCAGGCCGATAACCTTGGCCTTGAATTCACGCTTGTCGGTCAGTTTGACGGTCACTTCGTCGGCATCGGCAACGACATGGGCATTGGTCAGGATCACGCCATCGGGGCTGACGATGAAGCCGGAACCCATGCCGCGTGCCGGCCCCCGCTCCTGCGGGGTCGGCACCCCGAAGCGACGAAAGAATTCGAACATCGGGTCATTGGGATCAATCGCCGCGGCCGTCTTCTGCGAACCCGTGACGCTGATATTGACCACTGCCGGCCCTGTGCTGTCGACGATGGCACTGAAGTCGGGCAGCGTCACGCCGGGGCGGGGCAGGGCTGCCGGCGCCGCCGATACGGGCGCGGCAAGTGCCTCGGCAGGGCTGATGGCTGGCCCGCCGAATTTCGCGTAGCCGGCGCCGAGAGCGATGATCAGCGAAGCGGCGAGCAGAGTGCGTTTGAATGTCGTTGCTTGCATGGTAATCTCCAGTTTCGTTGCACCAACAGAAGCGCTTGGCTTCCGACGGGTGAACGATAGACGGCCGCGACTTAAAGCTGACTTAAGGCGTTACCGATCGCTGGAATTGCACGCGGGCGCGCAGGCCGCCCAGCGGTGCTTCGTCGAGCACGACGCTTGCCCGATGGCGCTCGGCGATGCGCCTGACGATGGCCAGTCCCAGGCCGCTGCCGGCTTCGTCATTCTGCGCCCGGCGATAGAAGCGGTCGAAAACACGTTCCCGTTCTTCGGCGGGAATACCCGGACCCGTGTCGCAGACGTCGATGAATGGTCCGTCAGCGCCGGCCCCGACCGTGACGTCGACTTTTCCTCCGTGCGGGGTGTAGCGGACGGCGTTGCTGACCAGGTTGCTGATCAGGATGCGCAGCGCCTCTTCCTCGCCATCGACGACCGCCTCGCCAGTCGTCGGCATCGCTCCGAGATCGATCCGCCGCGCTTCGGCCAACGGCAGATGCGCGGCGATGACGCCGGCGACGAGTTCCGAGAGCGCCACCGGGGCCAGCGGTCGATCGCCGCCGCCGGGTTCCTGGCGAGCCAGGGTCAGGAGCTGTTGCACGGAGTGCGTGGCGCGCTGCAGACCGCCCTTGACTTCGGCGAAAGCCTCGGTGCGCGCCGCCGCATCACCGGCGCGTTCGGCGAGTTGCACCTGCAGGGTCAGCGCCGCCAGGGGGGTACGCAGTTCGTGGGCGGCGTCGGCGATGAATTCCCGCTGCGCATCGAGCGCGCGCCTGAGCCGGGCCAGCAGATCGTTCAGCGCCAGCAGCAGCGGCAGCACTTCACTGGGGGCATGAACTTGCGGCAGGGGTTCGAGGGCGACCGGTGTGCGCGTGCTTACCTCTCGCGCCACTGCGTCGAGCGGTCGCAGTCCGCGCCCGACCACGACCCAGATCAGCACGCCGAGTATCGGCAGCATGAGGAGAAACGGTGCCACGGTCCGCAAGGCGGCAGCGAGCGCCAACTGGTCGCGCAAGAGCATCGGTTGTGCGACCTGGATCGTCTGCCCGCCCTGCTGCATGCCGAAAACCCGCCACTGGCCATGGCCGCTGTCGATCGTCGCAAACCCGATCGGCGTCTGCCGGGGAAGTTCCTGTCGGGGGTGCGAAAGGTAGATGCGGGTCCCGTCCGGGCTCCAGATCTGAACGGAGAAATCCTGTGCGTCTTCTTCGATACGGAAGTCGCGCCGCGGTCCGTTCTGGAAGACCGGATTGCGCAGTGACAAGGCCAATTGCCGAAGGTGGTAATCGAACATGGCGTTGGCCTCCTCGCGCGCCGTCCGGTAGGTCGCCAGTGCGCCGAGCAGGGTGGTCAGGCTGATCGCCGACAATAGTGCGACCAGGAGCTGGTGGCGGATCGACCTCATTGGCTGGCGGGCACCAGATAGCCCACACCGCGGATGTTCCGGATGCACTCGGAGCCCAGCTTGCGGCGCAGCGAGTGGATGTAGACCTCGACCGCGTTGCTTTCGACCTCCTCGCCCCAGCCGTACAATCGTTCCTCGAGTCTGGCCCGCGACAGCGGTACTCCCGGCTGCTCGAGCAGCGCCTGCAACAGTGCGAACTCCCGTGCCGAGAGGACGATCGGTTGACCGTTCTGCGTCAGCTCATGGGTTGCCGGATTCATGCGCAGATCGCCAAGTTCGATGACCGGGTCGGCACGTCCGGCGTGACGGCGGAGCACCGCGCGCATGCGCGCGCCGAGTTCGTCGAGGTCGAAAGGCTTCACCAGGTAGTCGTCGGCACCACTGTCGAGTCCGAGGATCCTGTCGGCGACCGAATCGCGGGCGGTGATCACCAGTACTGGAATGCGATGGGCTGCCCGCCGGAGCTGGGCGAGCAGTTCGAGGCCGGATTTTCCGGGGAGGCCGAGGTCGAGCAGCAACATCTCGTAGCTGGTGGTGGCCAGAGCCAGTTCGGCGGCCCGGCTCTCGCGCACCCAGTCCACCGTGTGGCCATCCTGGCGCAGGCCCTGCTGAACGCTCTTGCCGATCATCGGATCGTCTTCGACGAGTAACACGCGCATCGTGGCTGGCTGACGGGGAAGTCCAGGGGAAGGCCTAAAGTCCAACGGCGTCGCCACCGGGAATCACGTCGTGTCGTGGATGGGCGCCTAGCGTGGCTGGATTCTACACCTCGGGAACGGCTGTGGAGAACGAGACTTCAGCCCCGGTGCGCGCAGCGCATAGAGCCCGGCCCGCTGGCGCAAAAGCGTGAGCGGGGACGCCCAAGAAAGCCCTTGTTTATTCCGTACATTTGCCGTACCTTGGCAAGGCTTTCGCTTGCATTGGCGACGGCAATCAAAAACACGGGAGAAGGGCCATGCAGACCAGCGATCCAGTCACCGACGACAAGACGCGCGCCGCGCGTCTTGAAGCCCGCCTATCGGTCGAACAAAAGGCAGTGCTACAACAGGCCGCCACGCTGTCCGGGCGCACCTTGAGCGAATTCGTCGTCGCCAGCGCCCAGGAAGCCGCCGCCCGCATCCTCCGGGAACACGCAACGATCCGCCTGAGCCGGGCGGAGCAGATCGCGTTCGTGACCGCCTTGCTCGACCCGCCCGCGCCGAATGAGCGTCTGTGCCAGGCCGCAGCGACCTACCGCCAGCAAATGGGGTGGTGATTGTCCGCCCCGGTGACCCCGCGCCTCGCATTGAGCCCCTCGGCAAGGGCCATGACCGCGACAGCTTTTCCTGCGGCAGCGCACCGCTGGATCGCTACCTGCGCCAGCAAGCCCGCCAGGACGCCGACAAGCGCGTCGCCGCGCCCTTCGTCCTGATCGCACCGCCCGCCGCGCGAGTGCTCGGGTATTACACGCTGTCCGCCTCGACGGTGGACGCCAGCGAATTACCCGATACCCTGACCAAAAAGCTGCCGCGCTACCCCCAGCTCCCGGTCTCGCTACTCGGTCGGCTGGCCGTCGACCAGAGCATGAAGGGCAGGGGCCTGGGGGAGTTCCTGCTCATGGACGCCTTGCGCCGCAGCCTGGAAGCCGCCGCGAACATCGCGGCCATGGCTGTCCTGGTGGATGCCAAGGACGAAGCAGCCGAAGCCTTCTACCGGCATTTCAGCTTCCTGCCGTTGCAACAGTGGCCCGCACGCCTGTACCTGTCGATGAAAACCATCATCGCGCTGTTCGGCGACTGACAGGCCAGCCAGACGGCTATGCATGCCGCTTGATGGCGCAGCCATCAAGCGTGGCGGTTGTAGATGCGGGGCAGGGCCGCAGCCGTACCCCGTCACCCGGCGGAAGCCGATGCCGCTAATTGGTTTTTGCGTTAGCGGGCGTTACCGAAGGTCGTGGCTTCAGGCCCGGTGCGCGCAGCGCGTAGAGCCCGGCCCGCTGGCGCGAAAGCGCGGACGGGGAATGCCAAAGAAGCATATTTATTGTTGCCGCAACGTTTCTTTACTTGTATGAAGTATTGCCGTATCGTTTCTTCTCGCTTACAAAGGAGAACCCCATGAACCGTGATGCAGCAATCGGCAAGCACATAGCCAGCCTGCGAGAGCAAGCCAATCTCAAACAAAACGAACTCGCCAAGAAATTGCCGTGGAGTGCGGCAGTGCTGTCCAGAATTGAGAGTGGGGAACGACCACTCGCCGACGATGAACTCGAAATCGTTCTAAACGGCATCGGCACTGCTGACGCCCTCAAAGTGAAGGAAATACTCGCGAGAAAGTGGGAAATCTTGCCAGAAGCACCCCTCGGAGAACACGATGCCGACTTGCTATGGGAAGCCGAACAGGCGGCGCAACAGGTTCACGCGCTGGCTGAACGGCCTGACGTGAAGCAGTTCTACGAACGTCGGCTCGTCCGATACCAAGAAGAATTGCTAACGGCGGCCAGCCGGGTCTCGAACAAACGGTTTCGCGCGGCCTTTATCGGCACAATCGCTGTTGGCAAATCGACGGCGATTTGTCGAGCAGAGGGCTTGGAAATCTCAACGAGCAAGGGTATGCCCAAGGCAGTTCTCGAAACCGGCGCAGGGGGGATAACGATCTGTGAAGTTCACCTCCGGCGCGGCCCAGGCTACGGGCTCATAGTGGAACCGTGTTCCGAGGATGAAATTCGTCGTCACGTTTCTGACTTTGCGAATTTTCTGCTAAATCCGTCGCAATCCACTCAGCAACCAGACGAGGGGGAAGGAGAAACCGGCTCGCCGGGAATTTCCCGCGAGGTCGAGCGCGCCCTGCGCAATATGACGGGCTTGCGCCGAAGACGGGCCGAGAAGAAGCCTGACGGAACAGTAGTTCCCGCCGTCGACGAAGCACGTGTGCTCGCCGCTACCGTAAGTGATGCCAAAGCGCTTTCCGTCGAAATTTTGGCCCGCATGGAACTGCACAAGCGGGATTGCCGGGACATATGGTATTCCGACGGCGTCGGCAGAGCGCCGCTTGAGTGGCTGCAAGATATTTTTGAGCGCGTTAACAATGGCCGCCATCCCGAATTTACCCTGCCAAAGCGCGTCGAACTCGTGATTCCTAGTGCCGTGCTTGGGAACGAATCCCTATCGGTAACACTCGTGGATACCCAAGGGATCGACGACATCGCCGAGCGGGCTGACCTGGAGCAGCATTTTGATGATGCCCACACAGTCGTGGTGCTTTGCACAGTTTTCAACGAAGCCCCCGCGACGGCAGTACGACAACTTCTGACACGCGCCAAAGAAGGTGGGGTTCGTACCCTTGCAAGCCATGTAGCCATATTGGCCCTCCCAAGACCAGGGGAGGCATTGGCGATGAAAGACAATGGCTACCCCGCCCAATCCGCAAGCGAAGGCTACGACCTCAAAGCCGAAGAGGTCCAACTGAAACTGCATCCACTCGGGCTCAGTAATCTGCCGGTTAGGTTTTTCAATGCGGCAGAAGACGCGCCCGACGATCTGCGTTCATTCATTCTCAGTCGCATTGAAGCCGTCCAGGAATGGCAGCGCAAGGCGCTCCGCGAGATCATTGCCGGAGCGAATGCGCTGCTCGAAAATTATGAAAAAGCCCAAGCCCGCGAGGTGATGATGGCCGCCGCGCAAAGTTTGATAACTTGGCTGGACAACAATGCAGAGATCACTGCTGCCCCCAAGAAGCGAGTCCATGAGAGTTTGCTTTTGGCGGTGCAGTCGGCGCATCCGCGAACAGTGTATGCCGCTGTTGACCGTGACGGCGATTGGTACAAACTGAATTATGCTCACCAGTTAAGTCATGGCGCGCGGCGAATTGCGACTAGCATCGCCGAGCCGAAACTTAACGCCTTCAAAGTGATCGCGACCAATCTACTGCAAGACGATCAGTACGCGGATGCCCATGACCTGGTGCAGCAAACTGTGAGAACGGTCGAACTGGGATTCGACAATATGGTTCGCAAAACTCAATTGGTCGGACAAAGTATCCATGCTGATGAAATGAGCGCCGACATCAACTTTTGGCGTGACTGCGGTAAAGAATGGGGGCGGGGGGCAGGCTACCGCGACCGTATTAACAAGCACAATAAACAGTGGTTCGAGGACGAGCATTCTGGCGAAGCCGACGCAAGAGTCCTTGAATTGGTTACCGAAAGTTGGAATGAAACGATGGCTTCGGTGCGGCAGTTGCTGACCCAAGATTGACATTGAGCGCCGCCAGGCGATGCCGCACCGTCATGCCGCTCAAGGTCCGCCGCGCCAGGCGATGACGTGGACGCTGGTCACGCTGCGGAATTCCTTCGGCTTCACGATACCGGTGAACGTCATAAAATCCCCAGCGCGTTTTCGTAGGCGCGCCGGGTGGCCTGGTTGTCGAGATTGGCGAACCACTCGATTTCCGGCGGCACGTCGGCCAGGCGCTGGAATCGTTCGGAGGTCAGGAGCCGGAACGCAACGGGCGGTGCAGTGGTTGGCAGGTCGCTCGTGGTCATGGCCCTGCTCGATTCACGGATTTCAAGGAATCAGATCGTCGGGCTGCGGCGGCTCGCCGCCCTGGCGCGGCATGAGGCGGTCGAAAGCATCAAAATCAGCCCGCTCCCGGCGCTCGGCGAAAAAAGTCGCGGTGTTCATGGCCGCCAGCTTCTCGGCGACAGCGGTCGCCACGAACTGGTTGAGGCTCGTGCCTTCGGCCTTGGCGCGGCGCACAATCTCAGCCTTGATCGAATTAATGTGAAAGAACCCAGTCTCCAAGCGCGCGAGTACCTGACCGCGAGCGGTCATGGAGATCGGTTGTCGTGAATCAAGCGGCTGCGGGGATGAAGCCGAAGCGAGTTAGCGCCTTGATCCAGCGAGAGGCGTTGCGCTGCACGGAGAGCTGCTCATAGTTGGTGGCGGAATCCCGGTAATGTTCGCCACGCTTGAGCATGAAAAAAATGGTGCGCAACATCTTGTGAGCCAAAGCGACGATGGCGCGTTTGTGACCACGACGAACGATCAACGACTGGAACTTGGCCTGGAACGCCGATTTTGTGCGGCTGGCGGCGTGAGCGAACTCACAGAGGAGTCGGCGGACGTAGGGATTGCCCTTGCGGACGCGTCCCGACTGGCGCTTCCCGGCCGACTCGTTGTTGCCCGGACAGAGGCCAACCCAGGAGGCTAGGCGGTCCGAGGTGCCGAAGACGCTCATGTCGCTGCCGATCTCGACGAGCAGCATGGCAGCGCCGATGAGATCGACGCCAGGTAAGGTTTGCAGCAGGGCGAGTGCATTGTGCTCGCTCGCCAATTCGGCGAGCAGGCGGGCGTCGAAACGGGCGATGCGCGCTTCGAGTTCCTCGATATGCCGCAATAGTTCGTCAAGAACGAACACGTGACTCGCGGTCAATTCGCCCTGCAGGGCATCGTGCAATTCCTCGCGGCTGGCTTTGAGACGTCGACTGGCGAGTTGAAGAACCTCATGCGGAGCCTGCCCCCGGAGAATCCCCTTGATCATCGCGCGTGCCGACTGACCATGGATATCGCTGACCACCACGCCCAGACGGATGCCGGCATCGGTCAGCACTTTGTGCATGCGGTTCTTCTCGGACGAGAGCAGCCCGACGAGCTTCTGCCGTTGCCGGGCGATCAGACGCAGTTCGCGCAGTCGGGCCGGCGGCACGAAAGACCCTCGGAGCAGACCGGCTCGCGCCAGGGTGGCCAGCCACTGGGCATCTCCGACATCCGTCTTGCGTCCCGGCACCTGCTTGACGTGACGGGCATTGACCACCGTCGCCCGGATACCGACCGCCTCCAGCGCCGCATACGGACTCTTCCAGTAGATGCCCGTGCTTTCCATGACGACTTCGTCCGGATCAAGCGCCGCCGCCCAGACCGCCAGCTCCCGCCGGTCCCGTTTGAACGCGCCAAATTGCCGCTGCTCGAGTCGTGTCTCGCCGCCCGATTCCTCGATGATCGCGCACGCCGTGACCTGGGCCTGATGAATATCCAGCCCAATGACCCGCTTGTGGATCGGAACCAGTTCCATACCGTCTCCTTTCGCCATAAACTTGAACGCGGGAGGCGGTGGGTGCCAGAACCGAAATTGCCTGAAGGCGACAGGTCGCCAACGGCCCTTTTAATGTGTGCGCTCGATGGCAGCAATCCGGGGTACGAGTCGGTTCAGCGGGTCACGTTAGCTTGCGGGGTCGAGCCGCCAAAATGTTGCGCGACCTCTACCCGCCGCTTCCCAACCCGCATCTTCTTTCATCATCCGGGGCGGCGGCAACTGCAATGACCGTTAGGCAGACGCAGTGGATAGATGCTTTGAGGATTTCCATAGTCGGATCCTTCGACAAGTTCACGCCGGGTCATAGATGGCTTTTGACATCCATGGCATCGTGAAGCACACGAACAATCTCAAGGCGCTGACCGTTACGGCGATAGAACACCAGATGACGTTTCACGTGCAGCCTCCGGTAGCCCGCCCGGATATGATCGTAGGGCGTCCCCAACTCAGGAAACTTCAGAAGCCCCTGAATCTCCCGATCAAGGTCGTACAGGTACTGATCCGCTTGCGCCGCACCCCATTGCCGAACGGTGTAATTCCAAATCTCCTTGAGGTCGCGGCGCGCGCGCGGACGAAGAGTGACTTCCGCCGGTTCGCCGCTTGCCTCATCCGAGGTCGCGGCGCGCGCGCGGACGAAGAACCAGCTCAAGCATCCACGGAACCGCTCTTGGCCTCCTGGCGCGCCTCCGCGATGATCGCGGCCATCGCAAGGGGCACTGGTTCGCCACTCGTCTCGCCCTCGACCAAGGCCTGACGCAACGCGCTTACTTTCTGTTCGTGCTCTTCGAGCAGCCGCATCGCGGCGCGCACAACCTCGCTCTTGGACTCGAAGCGTCCGGCATCGATCTGCTGGGTGATAAAGCCCTCGAAGTGTTCGCCCAGGGTGACGCTGGTGTTTCTCGGCATGATGGCTCCTTTCATGGCAGGTCATTTGTATTAGATACTAATACAATAGCGCTCGACCATACGCAACAGATTTTCGGCATGTCACTCTCGCTAATCCTGGCGGCGCTGATTGGTATGCCACCGCCGACTGCTTCAGCGCGTCAGCAGCATCAGCAGGAACAGGTTCAGGAGCAGCGAGATGCCGGCGATGATGCGCCAGGTGAGCAGCGGGTTGCGCATCGCCAATGGGGTCACCGGCGGTCGGTTGAGTGGCCGACTGGCGCCGCGTTCGAGCGCCAGCAGGAACTCTTCGGCGGTTTCGAAACGCTGCGCGGGATCCCTGGCGACGGCCTTGAGCACGATGTTTTCGAGCCAGCCGGGGATGTCCGGGCGATAGCGC
The DNA here is from genome assembly GCF_056856495.1 of Candidatus Accumulibacter propinquus. Classification (NCBI taxonomy): domain Bacteria; kingdom Pseudomonadati; phylum Pseudomonadota; class Betaproteobacteria; genus Candidatus Accumulibacter; species Candidatus Accumulibacter propinquus. The sequence goes on along the minus strand of NZ_JBSEHC010000002.1, from coordinate 624,391 downwards.
GTCGGGGGCACCGGTTCAGCGAATTTCGGATGCTGGAAAGGCTCGATCTCACCGTAGGGATACTTGCGGGTCAGCAGATGGTAGAGCGTGACGCCGGCGGCGTAGAGGTCGTGCGCCGTGCCGACCTTGTCGCCGGCGAACAGTTCCGGCGCCATGTAGCTCGGCGTTCCCGGGTTGCCGGGGGGGGACTCGTCTTCCGACAGGCTGAGCGCGACGCCGAGATCGAGGATGCGCAGGTGACCGTCGCGGCCGATGTGGATGTTCGCCGGTTTGACGTCGCGATGGGCAACGTCGAGTCGGTGCAGGGCGGACAGCCCTTTCATCAACCGGACGCCGTGCTGGACGGCGTCGGCGACGGTGAAATGGAGATCGGCGTCGAGCATCCGTTGCAGCGTTGCGCCCTCGTACCAGGCCTGCAGAAAATAGAGATAACTGCGTTTTTCGGCCGGTACAAGCTGCGCGAAGAAGGGTGAGACGATGCGCCGCGTGCGCCACTCCTCCATGATCAACGCCCGGATTTCCTCGGCATCGTCGGCAAGCTCCGGGCGCAGCGTCTTGAGCACCAGTTGCCGGCCGGAGAGCTGGTCGGTGACCTGGTAGAGCAATGTCGTTCGCGAATCGTGCAACACCTCGTCGATGCGTAGTCCGTCGAAGATCTGGCCCGGCTTGAAACGCGGCGGCAACGGCAGCCGCGCCGTTCCATCGAGCGAGTCGCGCAAATTCTCCGGAGGCAGGCGGGCAACGCGCAGGACAACGGCGCTGGCGTTGTCCTGGCCACCGGAGGCCAGCGCCAGACTGGTCAGCGATGCCGCCGCCTGCTGTGCGTCGGGATGGGACAGCAAAGCGGCTCGGATACGGCCGCCGCCGAGCGGTTCCCAGACGCCGTCGGAGCAGAGCAGGAAGCAGTCGCCTTCCTGCAGCTCGCCGTCGACGAAATCGAGATGGAAGTGACGGTCAAGGCCTACCGCGCGCGACAGCACATTCTTGAGTTCCGGGTGTTCCCAGACATGGTCACTGGTCAAGCGCGTGCAGATGCCGTCGCGCAGCAGGTACAGACGCGAGTCGCCGACGTGCGCGCAGACGTAGCGGCGGCCGCGCAGCACCAGCACGGTCAGTGTCGTCGCCATGCCGGCGAGGTCGGGCTGGCGACCGGCTTCGGCCATCACCCAGCGGTTGAGCGGGACCACCACCTTTTCGAGCGCATGCGGCACGCTCCAGGTGTCGGGCGTCGCGTAGTAATCGGAAAGCAGGCCGCGTACCGTGTACTCTGCGGCCTCACGCCCCCCCTTGTGGCCGCCGATGCCGTCGGCGACGGCAGCGATCAGCCCCTTGTTTTCGAGTTCCCCGCCCTGCGGGGTGACCATGCCGCAGAAGTCCTCGTTGCGTTCACGGGGACCGGTCAGCGAGGAATGACCGACGTCGACTTCAAGCGGCATCGTGGAACGGCTCCGGAAAGGGAAGGGCGGCAGGTCGCACTGTACCTTGCCGCCCGCTCACAAATGGCTGCGAATCAGTGTCTGCGCATCAGATCTTGGCCGCCGTCAGGTGCGCCGCACCCCAGGTGGTACGCCAGCGGGTCTTGACCCCGCTCAGACCGGCCAGAGCCAGCAGGGCGAGTGCGGCAAAAATCAGGAACCCCATCTGGTAGCTGCCGGTGATCTGCCGCGCATAACCGAGCGACGACGCCAGATAGAAACCACCGACGCCGCCGGCCATGCCCACCAGTCCGGTCATGACGCCGATTTCCTTGCGAAAGCGCTGTGGTACCAACTGAAAGACGGCGCCGTTGCCCATGCCCAGGGCCAGCATCGCCCCGACGAAGGCCAGCAGGGCCATCCAGGCGGTGGGCAGACCGATGCTGACGATGCCCAGAAAGATCGCCGCCAGTACGTACATGACCGAAAGGCTCTTGATGCCGCCGATGCGGTCGGCAACGTTGCCGCCGATGGGTCGGACCAGCGAGCCGGCAAACACGCAGGCGGCGGTGAAGAAGCCGGCGGTTTTCGCGTCCAGTCCGTACTGGATGTTGAAGTAGATGGTCAGTGACGAGGCGAGGCCGACGAAGCCGCCGAAGGTCACCGAGTAGAAGAACATGAACCACCACGCGTCGCTGTCCTTGAGCACCTTCAGGTACTCGGCCAGAGACTTCGGCGGCGGGCACTCCGGTGCGTCCCTGGCCGCCAGCAGATAGAACGCGAAGACCAGGATCAGCGGCAGCAGCGCCAGGCCGAAGACGTTGCTCCACCCGAAGGCGATCGCCAGACTGGGGGCGATCAGGGCGGCCAGGGCGGTCCCGGAATTGCCGGCGCCGGCGATTCCCAGTGCCGTACCCTGATGCTCAGGGGGGTACCAGCGCGAGGCGAGCGGCAAGGCGACCGCGAACGATGCCCCGGCAACGCCCAGGAAGCAGCCGAGAATCAGCGTTTGCTCGTAGCTGTGGATACCGAAGTACCAGGCGAAGAACAGGGCGACGATGACGATCACCTGGCCGATGGCACCGGCCATCTTCGGCTTCAGGTGGTCGACCAGGACGCCCATGAAAATGCGCAGGATCGCACCGGCGAGCACCGGGGTGGCCACCATCATGCCTTTCTGGGCGTGCGACAGGCCGAGATCCGTGGCGATCTGCACGCCGAGCGGGCCGAGCATCACCCAGACCATGAAGGCGAGGTCGAAATAAAGAAATGCCGCGTATAGCGTCGGCCGATGTCCGGCCTTCCAGAATGAGTTGTCCATCTAGTTTCTCCAGTCGGTGCGGGTCAGATTTCAAGAAAAACGGTGCCGCCTTCCACCCGGACCGGGTAGCGACGGGAACAGCCTTGATCAGGCGCGACGGCCTCGCCGGAATCCAGGCGCAGTTTCCAGCCGTGCAGGGGGCAGGTCACCTGGTTGCCATGTACCAGGCCCTGCGACAGCGGCCCGCCCTTATGCGGGCACTGGTCGCGCAGCGCAAACACCTCGCCGCCCGAGGTGCGAAAAACGGCAATGTTGCCGCTGGTCGAGCGCACCACGCGACTACCCAGGCGCGGAATTTCTTCAAGCGTGCAGATCGACTTCCATTCAGCCATTTGTATTCTCCAGTCCTTCATACTGAAAGCATTTCGTACTCGTTCTTTTCAACGCCGGCAATGCGTTCGGCCCACGGGTCGCGGGCGTCCTTCAACTCGGCCAGCAGGCGTCCGTAAAGCGCCTTGCGATTTTCTTCGTCTTCGACGACCAGGCTCCTGGCGTGGTCAAGGCCGACGCGTTCAAGGTAGTGACAGGTGCGCTCGAGGTAGAAGCCTTCCTCGCGGTAGAGCTGCAGGAAGGCCCCGCTGTACTCGAGCACCTCCTCGTCGCTCTTCACCTTGGCGAAGAACTGCGCGACCTCGGTCTTGATGCCGCCGTTGCCGCCGACGTACAGTTCGTAGCCCGAGTCGACACCGATCACGCCGACGTCCTTGATGCCGGCCTCGGCGCAATTGCGCGGACAGCCCGAAACCGCGAGCTTGACCTTGTGCGGGGAGTACATGTCGAACAGCATCTTTTCGAGCTTGACGCCCATGTCCATCGCCAACTGTGTGCCGAAGCGGCAGTGCTCCAGGCCGACACAGGTTTTCACCGTACGGATCGATTTGCCGTAGGCGTGCCCCGAGGGCATGCCGAGATCCTTCCAGACACCGATCAGGTCTTCTTTTCTGATTCCCAGCAGGTCGATGCGCTGACCGCCGGTGACCTTGATCGTCGGCACCTGATATTTGTCGGCGACGTCGGCAATGCGGCGCAACTCGGACGCGGTCGTCAGCCCGCCCCACATGCGTGGCACGACCGAATAGGTGCCGTCCTTCTGAATGTTGGCGTGCGCACGTTCGTTGATCAGGCGCGAGCGCGGATCGTCTTTCGCGGCGTGTGGCCAGGTCGAAATCAGGTAGTAGTTCAGGGCCGGGCGGCATTTCTCGCAGCCGTCCGGCGTTTGCCATTCGAGGAAGCGCATCACTTCGCCGATGGTCAGCAGGTGCTGCGCCCGGATCGCGTCGCGCACCTCCTGGTGCGAGTAGTCCGTACAGCCGCAGACGGCCTTGCGGTTCGACGCCGCCGGGGTGTAGGCACCGCCGATGGTCGCCGAAAGGAGCTGCTCACAGAGGCCGGCGCACGAACCACAGGACGAGGCCGCCTTGGTATGCTTCTTGATGTCGTCGAGCGTGAACAGGCCTTTTTCCTTGATGGCCTTGACGATGCTGCCCTTGCTGACACCGTTGCAGCCGCACACTTCGGCGCTGTCGGCCATCGCCGCCGCCTTGCTGTGACCCTGGTGGCCGACGTCTCCGACATGCGACTGCCCGAACAGCAGGTGATCGCGAATCTCGTGAATGTCCTGACCGTCGCGCAGCAACTGGAAGTACCAGGGACCGTCGGCGGTGTCGCCGTAGAGCACACCACCGACCAGCTTGTTGTCCTTGATCACCAGCTTCTTGTAGACCCCGCCGGCGGCATCGTTGAGCACGATCTCCTCGGTCTCCTGGTTGCCGAAGAAATCACCGGCCGAGAACAGATCGATGCCTGTCACCTTGAGCTTGGTCGAGGTCACCGAGCCGGTATAGCGGCTGATGCCGTAGTTCGCCAGATGGTTGGCCGCGACCTTGCCCTGCTCGAACAGCGGCGCCACGAGTCCGTAAGCGACGCCGCGGTGGGCGACACATTCGCCGACGGCGTAGACCTTCGGGTCGTAGGTCTGCATGGTGTCGTTGACCACGATGCCGCGCTGGCAGTAGATACCCGCCGACTCGGCCAGCGCGGTGTTCGGCCGGATGCCGACGGCCATCACCACCAGGTCGGCCGGGATCTGCAGACCGTCCTTGAGGCGGATCGCAGCCACCCGCCCACTCTCGCCGGCGATCAGCATTTCGGTCTGTTTGCCGAGCAGGAACTTGAGGCCGCGGTCTTCGAGAGACTTCTGCAGCATCCGGCCCGCCGTCTGGTCGAGCTGACGTTCGAGCAGCCAGTCGGCGAGGTGGACCACCGTCACGTCCATGCCGCGCAGCTTCAGACCGTTGGCCGCCTCGAGACCGAGCAGGCCACCGCCGATCACCACCGCGTGCCCGTAGCGCCGGGCCGCGTCGATCATCGCGTCGGTATCGCTGATGTCGCGGTACGAAATGACCCCCGGCAAATCGTTGCCGGGGACCGGCAGGATGAACGGGCTGGAGCCGGTCGACAGCAGCAGGCGGTCGTAGGTCGCTTCGGTACCGTCGTCGGCGATGACCCGGCGCCGCACGCGGTCGATCGTGCCGACTTTTTTGCCGAGGTGCAGCGTGATGCCGTGCTGCGCGTACCAGCTGTGATCGTTGAGAATGATGTCCTGAATCGTCATCTCGCCGGCGAGCACCGGCGAGAGCAGGATGCGGTTGTAGTTGGGGTGCGGCTCGGCACCGAAAACGGTGATTTCGTACTGCTCGGGTGCGATCTTCAGCAACTCCTCGAGCGTGCGCACGCCAGCCATGCCGTTACCGACCATCACGAGTTTCTTCTTGCGCATGTGCACGGCTCCCATTGCTTGGTTGTGATAGAACCCTAAAAGCAAACTCTGTGCCATAAACCTATGCATTTGCTTTTGTTGGGATTTTCGACACGTCTGGCGTTGCCGACGTGATTCGGCGCACAACTCTTGGGCACGCGCGACTATTCTGGTGCGGCATTTGGTGCCTCGGCATCCTTCGCTGCAGGCGGCATGCTGCGCAGCTGACCGCGCGCATCGACGCACGGCGGCTCGTTGTGAATTCTTGAGTTGACGCGTGTGTCAAGAGCAGGATAAAAAGCGGAACTATTCATCGTCAGCCGCAGTTGCGGTCGACTCACTTTTGAGGAAGGGGAGAACCCAGTGAAACTGAATCGATTTTCCGTTATCGTTGTGGCCGGCGTGACGCTTGCCGGTTGTGCTGTCGGGCCGCACCAGCAGACGGCAGGACCAGTCGGCTGCAAACCGCTCGGCGGAGGCGGGGGCAACAGCGACACGACCAACGCAGTCATCGGCGGCGTTGCCGGCGGCGTGCTCGGCGGCGTAATCGGTAGTTCGGTGTCCAAGAACTCGCGCGTGGGGGCGCGCAACGGCATCCTTCTGGGCGCTCTTACCGGCGCCCTGGTCGGTTCGCAATACAACAAGATGATCGGCATGACCGAACAGGACGACGGTTCGGTGAAACTGAACATTCCAGGCTCGGTGATGTTCCGCTCCGGTAGCGCCGAAATCAGCCCGTCCTTTGCGGGCACACTGGACTCCGTGGCCAATACGATCAGGGAGTACTGTGGCGTGACCGGAACCGTGATCGGCCACACCGACAGCACCGGGACCCCGGACGGCAACCGCAAACTGTCCCTGGAACGTGCCCGCTCGGTATCAAGTTACCTTATGGCACGCGGCGTCGACGGCGCGCGCCTGCAGCAGTTCGGGCGCGGTCAGGACGAACCGATTGCACCGAACAACACCGATGCAGGGCGCGCGCAAAACCGGCGTGTGGAGATTTTTGTCCGCCCGCCGGCGTCCTGAGCGCTGCAGCAGGGCGCGCGTTGTCTACCTCTCGGCACGTCAGTAGCGTGCCCGGCGCTGGGGTAGAATGCCGGCGATGGAAGACGAATACTTCATGCGCGAGGCGCTCTCGCTGGCGCGTGCTGCCGAATGTCTGGGCGAGGTGCCGGTGGGTGCGCTGGTCGTTCGTGATGGGGTTATCGTCGGGCGCGGCTTCAATTCGCCAATTGGCGAACACGACCCGACGGCGCATGCCGAAATTGCCGCCTTGCGCGACGCCGCGCGCAATCTGCGGAACTACCGTCTGCCCGGCTGCGAACTGTTCGTGACCCTCGAACCTTGCGCCATGTGTGCCGGAGCCGTCTTGCAGGCGCGCATTGCACGCCTGATCTACGGTGCCCGTGATCCGAAGACAGGCGTGCATGGCAGCGTGGTGGATCTTTTTGCGGTCGAACGCCTCAACCATCACACCGGTGTCGTCGGTGGGGTCCTGGCCGAAGCATGCGGCCAGTTGCTTTCCGACTTTTTTGCCGCACGGCGCAGGCGTCGAGGGGAATGAGGGTGCACATCGATATCTCGATCAAGCAGCAGACGCTGCGCCTGTCCAACGCCTCCGGCCAGGTGCTGCGCACCTACAGCGTGTCGACAGCGGCGAAGGGCGCTGGCGAAGTCAATGGCAGTTTTTGCACGCCGCGCGGCAGACATCTGGTGCGTGCCAAGATTGGCGCGGGACAAGCCGAAAACACGGTTTTTGTCGGGCGCCGGCCCAACGGGGAAATCTACTCCCACGACCTCGCCAAGCGGTTCCCGAAGCGCGACTGGATTCTCACGCGCATCCTCTGGCTGTCCGGCTGCGAGCCGGGACGCAACCGCCTCGGCCGCGTCGATACCATGCGCCGCTACATTTACATCCATGGTAGCCCGGACAGCACGCCGATGGGTTGCCCGGGGTCGATCGGCTGCATCCGCATGCACAACGCCGATATCGTCGAACTTTTCGAACTGGTCCCGCCCTACACCTCAGTCGATATCAGCGAAGACTGAAAGGTTTCGCAGACCTCACCGGACGCCCGGGCAGCAGCGTCGAAGCTGCGCTCGAGCAGCGTGCTTCGCCCATCGCGATCGATGGTCAGCAGTGTCGAGGCGCGCGTGCCGTAGTTCTCCGCGCAGACGAACACCGCCGACAGGATGCGCTCCCAGGCCAGCGGTACGCCGGTTTCAGGCAGGTGGGTATCGGGAACGATTTCCTGGTCGGCGAGCAGATCCAGGAACAGATCCTTAGCCGGCAACGCCAGCAGCGCCGCGGCAAAGGCCGCCTTGGCGCTGGCCAGCTTCGGCCACGGCGTGTCGAGGAGATGATTGGAGAGACCATAGATGCCTGGTTTCAGCCAGCGGGGCTGGCCGTCGCCACGATTCGAGTAGTAGGCCAGAGACTCGCCATTACCGACTACGAGGTTGAACCCGTTGTATTCGGCAGCAGCCGTTTCAAGCTGGGTCAGATAGGCGACCGGGCCGGCCCGGCTGGTCAGAAAATCAGCCACAAGGGCACCGCGCGAGCGGGCGTCGACGCGTTGTCGGCCACCCTCGCGGTAATTGGTCACGGCCGCGAAACGCCGCTGCCGGCTGACGCCAAGCCAGGTGCCGCCGGCTTCGAGATCCCGTCCCGCCAGGACCTGCGGGGCGTCCGGCCAGAACGCGGCGGCGGCGGTGGGGCGAGCAAAGAATTCGTCGCGATTGGCGGCAACGACCAGCGGATAGTCCGGGTGTGCCTGCCAGGCGATCAGAATGAGGCACATCGTCGGCTGCGGCGGGCGGCGACCTAGGCCCCCTGCAGCAGGATATCGATACGCGCGCCACCCGGAACGGCGAGTTCCAGATCACCGGCAGCGGCAAAAGTCTCCTGGACAATCGCCAGGGCATCGTAACCGCCCGCCGGAGCCGGTGCGGCATTGGCGACCATGCCGCACGGATGTTCGGGGTTGGCGGGTGAATAGAGCACCTGACCGGCGGCCAGCGGGCTGGCCGAATGCACGCGATAGAGGTGGCGCTTCACCTTGCCGAGGTACTGTGTGCGGGCGATGATTTCCTGACCGGGGTAACACCCCTTGTGAAAGCTGACCGCACCCAGTTTTTCGAAGTTGGCCATTTGCGGAACGAACTCTTCTTGCGTCCGTTCGGTGATCAGTGGAATACCGGCCTGAATCTCGAGCCACTGCCACACGCCGCTCCCTACCGGGCGGGCGTGCGACTGCAGTGCTTGCCAGAGGTCGCTGACGGCGGTGCGTTCGACCACAATCTCGAAGCGGTGGGCGTCGAGGCGGATGACGATTCCCGCAGCGAATGCGGCCGTGTCCAGGGCTGATGCCGGGATCGGCAGGCTGGCCATTCGCAGGACGCTCTCGGCTTGCGGACCGGACACGCCGAGGAGTTCCTGGGCGCCCGCCTGGTCGGCGATATGCACCTTGCTGCGCAGGACGAACATCTGCAGGCGTTTGCGGACCAGCGGCAGCAGGTCCGCGGACAATTGCAAATGATAGGCGGGACCCTTGCGGAAGACGAGAAAACTGGCGAGCATCCTGCCTTTGGCCGAACACCAGGCCGAGTGTTGCGCCGCATCTTCGGCGAGGTGCTTGACGTCGCTGGTCAGTTGCTGGTGCAGAAAAGACCTTGCCTCTGCGCCGCTGACTTCGAGTACGCCGAGGTGGCGCAGCGGCGAGACGATTGTCGCCGTACGCGCTGCGGCGAGTTCCGCAGCGGCATCGCCAAAATCGGTGACCACGCCCCGTGCCGTGCGTGCACCGCAGGTGCCAAGAAATTCCAGCCAGCTCGAACTCATCGTCGCTTCATTTCCATCAGGTGTTTTTCGCAAGTGTATACCCGTCGCTTACCGCGAAGCGGTTCTCGAGCAGGTCCCGCCGAGAGTCAGCTCTGACCCTCTGGGCGAGTCGTGAGTTCAGGGCTGCGGCTTTCGGCTATTATAGGACGACTCGAAGCCCATTCCCCGTAACAGCCCCCTGCAGCCTCTCCGGCTGCGCCGGATTGATGCGCAAACTCCTCCGCAGCTTGCTGGTTATCCTTGCCCTGGCCCTGACGCTGCTGACCATGCTGGTCGCCGCTCTGGCGTTGACGCCAATGGATCTGCAGCGGGAGTCGGTCGAATTCACTATCGTCCCCGGCAGCAGCATGCGCGGTGCTGCCCGGGAGATCGCCGCCGCAGGCGTTGAACTGGACCCGTGGATCCTGCTCCTGCTGGCCAGGCTGATGCGTGCCGACACTACGATCAAGGCCGGTAGCTACGCAATCACCCGCGGCATCACGCCAGTCGACCTGCTGAAGAAGTTGACGCGTGGCGACTTCACGCAGGCAGAACTTGCTTTCATCGAAGGCTGGACTTTTGCCCAGTTGCGCCGGCACCTCGATGCGCATCCTGACCTCCGCCACGACACTCTGGGTATGCCCGAGGCGGAGATCATGCGTCTGGTAGGCGCGCCGCAAGGGGTAGCCGAAGGAGCATTCTTTCCAGATACCTACCTTTTTGCGAAGCGCAGCAGTGATGTCGAACTGCTGGCGCGAGCGTACCGCGCAATGCAGCGGCATCTGCTGGACGAGTGGCAGGGGAGGGCGGCAATGCTGCCTTATCGTGATGCCTACCAGGCCTTGATCATGGCTTCGATCGTCGAGAAGGAAACCGGGCGGGCACAGGATCGTTCGCTGGTGGCCGGCGTATTCGTCAACCGGCTGCGCCGGGGAATGCTGTTGCAGACCGATCCAAGCGTGATCTACGGCCTGGGCGAAAACTTCGACGGCAACCTGCGCAAACGCGACCTGCTCGCCGATACGCCCTACAATACCTACACGCGTCCTGGCCTGCCGCCAACACCGATTGCCATGCCCGGCCTTGCGTCCCTGCAGGCGGCGATGCATCCGGCTCCGACCGAGGCGCTGTATTTCGTCGCTCGCGGTGATGGAAGCAGCCATTTTTCCAGTACGCTCGCGGAACACAACCAGGCCGTTACACGCTACCAGAGGGGTGCGAAACCTTGAGTCACGGTGAAGGCACACAGGCAGGCCGATTCGTCACCTTCGAAGGCATCGACGGCGCCGGCAAGAGCAGCCATATTGCCGCTGCCGCGGCGTTTGTTCGCCGCCACGGCAAAACGGTGGTGTGCACCCGCGAGCCCGGCGGTACGCGGCTTGGCGAGAAGCTCCGCGAACTGCTGCTGCACGAGACCATGCACCTGGAGACCGAGGCCCTGCTGATGTTTGCCGCCCGCAGGGAACATCTCGAACAGGTGATCGAGCCGGCCCTGGCGCGTGGCGAATGGGTGATCTGTGACCGCTTCAGCGACGCCACCTATGCTTACCAAAGCGGCGGACGCGGCCTCGACCAATCCAAGTTCCTGCAACTCGAGCAGTGGGTACATGGGCATCTGCAGCCGCACCTGACACTGCTCTTCGACTTGCCGTCCGCCGTTGCTCGCCGACGCATCGCGGCGCAGGAACGCTCGCTGGACCGCTTCGAACGGGAGCAGGCCGATTTTCACAAACGTGTGCGACAGGCCTATCTTGAGCGCGCGGCCGCAGCAGCGCAGCGCATACGGGTGATCGATGCCGATCAGGCCCCGGACATCATCGAGAATCTGATTAAAAAAGCTGTTGTAGATTATTGTTTATGAAAATAATTGAGATGCATCATGCGGTTTGGCAACAGCTTTGTGCCAGGCGCCAGCAACTCCCGCATGCCCTCCTGATCTCTGGCCCACGCGGGATCGGGAAGTTCGACCTGGCACGCGCCTTCGCCGAATCGCTGCTCTGCGAGAATCTCACCGATTCTGGTGAGGCCTGCGGCAAGTGTCTGGCTTGCGGCTGGCTCGCGCAGGGCAACCACCCGGACCTGCGCCGTTTGCAGCCGGAAGTCGTGGCCGCCGATGCGGGGGGCGCGGTAGCCGAAGGCAGTGATGCGGGCAAGAAGAAGCCCAGCCAGCAGATCACGATTGATCAGGTAAGGGGGTTGGATGACTTTCTGCACGTGGGCACCCATCGCCATGGCGCGCGCCTGGTATTGCTGAACCCGGCCGAGGCGATGAACCGCCCGACTGCGAACGCACTTCTTAAATCACTTGAAGAACCGATAGACAACACGTTGTTTATCTTGGTTACCAGTGAACCATCACGCCTTCTGCCAACGATTCGTAGCCGTTGCCAGGCGGTACCCGTGCGCTGCCCGGCCCGTGCCCTTGCTGGACGCTGGCTCAGTGATGCCGGCGTCCGCGACGCCGGAGACTGGTTGGCACTCGCCGGGGGGGCACCGCTGCTGGCACTGGAACTCAGCGTTAGCGGCGAAAGGGTCCTGCTTGATTCGCTGCTTGCGCAGGTGTCGCGTGGCACCGGGCTCGATGCCCTGGCTGCGGCGGCAAATCTCGACAAGACAGTCAGGGCCGAAAAGCGTCCGGCAGCTCTGAAACGGGTCATCGACTGGGCTCAGAAGTGGCTGTTCGATCTGACTTTGGCCTGTGAAGGACTGCCACCGCGTTACTTTCTGCCGCAGGGACCGCTGCTGCAACGGCTGGCACAGGCGACCGATACCCGCAAGCTCTTGGCGTTCAACAAAAAGGCGCTACAATACCGGGCCCAGTGCGAACAACCATTGAATAGCCGTCTGTTTCTCGAAGACTTCTTCCTGAGCTACGCCAGGCTCTTCCGAACCTCCTGATAGGGATATGGCAGACGCAGCCCCCCCCAAACCGACAGCGAGCGCAGCACCGCGCCCAAGCGTACTGTCGCTGAACATCAACTCGAAATCTGCGCTGTACGCAGCGTACATGCCACTGCTGCGCAACGGCGGCATCTTCATTCCGACGACTCGCAACTATGCCATGGGTGATGAAGTGTTCATGCTCCTGTCGCTGATGGACGACCCGGCCAAGCTCCCGATTGCCGGTACGGTCGTCTGGATCACCCCGGTTGGCGCGCAGAACAACAAGGCGCAGGGCATTGGTGTGCATTTCAAGAGTGACGAAAGTGGCGTCGAAGCGCGTCGGCGCATCGAAGGGCTGCTGGGTGGCGTGATGCAGTCCGGCCGTCCGACGCATACCGTCTGATGGCGCCGTGATGCTGGTCGATTCCCACTGTCACCTCGACTTCCCCGAGTTGTCCGCGAGGATCAATCAGGTGCTCGACCTGATGCACGACAATGGCGTGGGCTGCGCCGTCTGTATCGCCGTCAACCTTGAAGATCTGCCGCGCGTGCTGGCGCTTGCCGAGACCTGGCCGGCGATTCTGGCTACGGTTGGCGTCCATCCCGAGGCGACCCATGTACGCGAACCGACGGTCGACGAACTCGTCGATTTGGCGCGCCACCCACGCGTGATTGCCATCGGCGAAACCGGGCTTGACTATTACTGGCACAAGGACGCTCCGGAATGGCAGCGTGAGCGTTTTCGGACCCATATTCGTGCCGCCCGTGTCGCCGGCAAGCCGTTGGTGATTCATACCCGGGAGGCGGCAACCGACACTCTGCGAGTGATGCAGGAGGAGGGTGCCAGCGACGCAGGCGGCATCATGCATTGCTTTACGGAGAGCTGGCAGGTGGCCGAGGCGGCCCTCGATCAGGGCTTTTACATTTCCATGTCCGGCATTGCCACCTTCAAGAATGCCGGCACGGTGCACGATGTGGCGCAGCGCGTACCACTCGACCGTCTACTGATTGAAACCGACTCGCCCTACCTCGCGCCGGTGCCCTACCGTGGGAAAACCAACCAGCCGGGTTACGTGAAGCACGTCGCTGAGGAGGTGGCGCGCCTGCGCGGCCTCAGCTATGAACACCTTGTCGATGCCACCACCACCAATTTTTTTCGTCTGTTTCCGGAAGCCCGCATGAAAGTTGCCCAATGAAGACTGTTGCTCTGCTGTTTGCCCTGCTCCTGCCAGCCTTTGCCTCCGCCGGCGTGTATGAAGACATGGAGGAGGCACTGATCTCCGGGGACACGCCCTGGGCCATCCAACTCATCAACCGCGGCATGGACGTCAATTCGGTCGATGCCGCGGGCAACACCTTGCTGATGCAAACCGTACAGCGCGACAACATGGAGTTGTTCGACTACCTGCTGAAGCGGCGAGCGCGCATCAATGTCCGCAATCGCAACGGCGAAACAGCGCTGAGCCTGGCCTCCTACCAGGGCAAGCTGCCGTTCGTGAAAAGCCTGGTCGAAGCAGGCGCCGATATCAACCTGTATGGCTGGCCACCGCTGATCTACGCGGCCTTCAATGGCCATGCCGCGGTGGTGGACTACCTGCTCAAGAAGGGTGCCGAAGTCAACGCGACAACGGCCAATGGTTCTACTGCCCTGCTGTTTGCCGCACGCTTTGGCCACATTGAGGTCGTCAAACTGCTGCTGCAGAACCGGGCCGACCCGAACATTGCCAACGAGCGCGGCGCGACGGCCATCGACTGGGCATTGAAAACAGACAACACCGACATTGCCGACTTGTTGCGCAAGGCTGGCGGCCGCGCGGGCGATCCGGCAGCCATCGAGCGCTCAAAGTGAGAACGGGGGCAGGGGGCGCACGCGGACCTTGCCGGCCTGCAGAAATTTGTTGAGGGTGCGGTAGATCCCGGGATCAAAGTTGCGGGTCGTGGGTCCATGCGCCAGGCACGCCTGCAAGGTATCCTCGCTGTGTAGCGTGGCCACGAGGCGCCAGCGGTCGACCAGATGGTGGTCTTCACGCATGCCGAATTCATCCTGCTCGATCAGCAGCACCGGCCCCTTGTAGGGCCAGGCTTTGACTTTGAGCTTGGCCAGGGCAGTCATCAACCGGACGCTGTGCAGCCCGACGGCTTCCTTGCCAATGCACACACCCCGGCAGTTCTTCTGCCGATAGGCGGTGCAGGCTCCCGCCTTTGCGGTGTCCTCGAGGCCGAGCTGCCGGGGACACAGATGCTGGGCATCAGCCAGTGTGCGCAGGCTGCGCATGGCCTCTCGACGATTCGGGTAAAGGCCGAACAGGTCGTCAGCCAGAGCAAAATCGATGTCCTGTGAAAAAACGAGTTGCGGTCGGAAGTCACCCTCCGCAAACTTCCGGAGTTGCCACGAACAGAGCTCTGTAGCCGCCACGCCGATGCGCTGGCCGCGACGCGTGGCGGGTGGTGCCGGGTCGCCAGGCGACGCCGAGCCGGCGAGTTCGATCGCCCGCAGACGCGCACCCAATTCGCCGGCGGCGTCACGCCACTCGATTCTCCAGGTGTTGCGGAACAGTACCGTGTCGCGGTTGCCGATCGTAAAGTGTGCCAGCACCTGCTGGCGAAGATTGCTGCTGTGCCGGACCAGCAGCAGGCGATCGTGCTCATCGTACAGCGCGTAGGCACCCGCCGCTTCGGGTAAATCGTCGAGCAGCGCGGCGTCGAGCTGCGCGGGCAGGTGCGGGCGGCCGACAATGGTCGTCACCGCGTCCCGGATCGCATCGACCGGCAGCAGCCGGTGCCAGCATTGCCACAAGTCCCAGAGCACGCGCGCGTCGGCCAGCGCGCGATGGCGATCACCGGCCACGCTGAGGCCATGGCGCTCGACCAGGGTATCGAGGTTGTGCCGGTAATGCTGCGGAAACAGCTTGCGCGACAGTTTGACGGTACATAGGTTTGGCGCGCGGAAATCCATCCCTAGGCGACTGAACTCGGACTTCAGGAAACCGTAGTCGAAGCGCGCGTTATGGGCGATGAACAAGCGTCCGCGCAAACGGTCAAGCAGTACAGGCGCCACCTCACGAAAAGGGGGGGCGGAGTCGAGCATCGCATCATCTATGCCGGTTAGCCCGGTGATGAACGGAGAAAGCGGCCTTTCCGGATTGACCAGCACGCTCCATTCGCGTGTTCCGCTCTGATCGACTTCGATCAGGCCGATTTCAATGATCCGGTCATTCGCGAAATTGGCGCCACTGGTCTCCAGGTCGACAAAAATCAGGGGTTCCGGGGCGAGGAGGGTATTCATCGACAGTTTCGCCACGGCGGTGCCGAAGGAGGTCGCAGCACGGCGGCGTGCCCGACGATCACCGAAACGCGGCTCGCCGGACGGACAGGACGGCGGAGCAACTCAGTGGTCCGAGGCCTTCGCCACGGTGGTAATGGCCTCGGCAAAGACCTCGGTCAGCGCCAAGGGAAAGTCATGCGCCATGCCTTCGATCACCCGCATCCGGGCGCCAGGGATGTGGGCCGCAACATCGTGACCACAGGCGACCGGGATCAGCGGATCGTCGGCCCCATGCAGGACCAGCGTCGGTACCCGAATCGTTGCCAGCAACGTGCGCCGATCACCGCTGGCCAGAAAGGCTGCCAGTTGACGCGTGACACCGCGCGGGTGGAAGCCGCGCTCGTGCTCCTCGACGAAAAGGCTCCGCAGGCGCTGCGGACAGCTTGGGTACTCGGGGCTGGCCACCGCCAGCTGGCGCCTGATGGCGTCCTCCACCAGCGATTCCTGGTCACGCGTCGCCGGCAGGGGTGCAAACAGCGCCTGTGCCGCCGCGGGCGTTGGTGGTGGCAGATCGGGATGACTGCTGGTGGACATGATGCTGGTCAGCGACAGCGTGCGCTGCGGATAGCAGGGCCGCGACGATCTGCGCGATCGCGCCGCCCATCGACGCGCCGACGATGTGGGCCTTCGGGATTCCCAGCGCATCGAGCAGGCCGACACAGTCCGCCGCCATGTCTTCGAGCGTGTAAGGTGCGGTCAGCGGCATGCCGCTGCGCAGCGCAGCGGCCAATATCCGGAACCCCGGCTGCGTCGAGCTTGCTCGACAGGCCGCAGTCCCGGTTGTCAAAACGGATGCACGCGATAACCGCGGTCCACGAGCGCCTCGCAGAGTTCGATGTTCCAGCGCCCCAGTTGCGCGCCGAGCCCCATGATCAGCAGGATGGCCGGCGCCGACTCGTCACCGAAGGATTCGTATTCGATTTGAAGATTGTTGGCCGTAACCTGTGGCATGGAGAAAAAGCTCCGGCAGCTAATCAACTTCGTATAATTGATATTATGTAAACTCTAGGATGCACCTATGCAACGGTGCCATCGCAGCTACCCGGAAACAACAATGGTCCCCGCTTCTCCATCGTAGCGCGGCTTGATGCTGCCGATGACCACCGCCGCCGGTTCTCCCATGTCGCGGAGGATCTCAAGAGCCTGTTGCATGTCTTCGCGAGCGACGACTACGACCATGCCGATGCCGCAGTTGAAAACGCGGTGCATTTCGCAGTCGGCGACGCCGCCCTCGCGCTGCAGCCAGTCGAACAGTTTCGGGCGCGGCCACGCGGCGGTCGCGATCACGGCCTTGACCTGTGGCGGCAGGATGCGCGGAACGTTGCCGGTCAGGCCGCCACCGGTAATGTGCGCCAGGCCCTTGACCGGTAGCAATTGCATCAGCGCCAGCACCGGCTTGACGTAGATCCGCGTCGGCGCCAGGATCGCATCGGCGAGCGTGGCTTCACCGTCGAAGGCAAGTGTCAGATCGGGTTGTGCGCGGGCAATGATCTTGCGGACCAGCGAATAGCCGTTTGAATGTGCGCCCGATGACGGCAGGCCAATCACCACATCACCAGGCACGATCGTTGAGCCGTCGATGATCCTCGACTTCTCGACGACACCGACGGCAAAGCCCGCCAGATCGTATTCGCCCACGGGATACATGCCAGGCATCTCGGCTGTCTCGCCGCCAATCAGTGCACAGCCTGCGAGTTCACAGCCCCTGGCGATGCCCTTGACGACATCCGCGGCGGTATCGACGTCAAGCTTGCCACAGGCGAAATAATCGAGAAAGAACAGCGGCTCTGCGCCCTGCACGAGGATGTCGTTGACGCTCATCGCCACCAGGTCGATGCCGATCGTGTCGTGCCGCTGCAGTTCGAAAGCCAGCTTCAGCTTGGTGCCGACGCCGTCGGTACCAGAAACGAGCACCGGTTCGCGGTAGTTCCGGGGCACTTCGAACAAGGCGCCGAAACCACCGATGCCGCAGAGCACGCCGGCGCGCATGGTTTTTCTCGCGAACGGCTTGATACGTTCGACGAGTTCATCGCCAGCGTCGATGTCGACACCGGCATCGCGATAGGATAAAGAGTCCTGAGTCATCTTGTGGCTGGTCCCGAGCAAGGCTGGCGACTGCCGCGCAGTGGTAGAATGCGGCACGGCACCCTGATCGCCTGAAAAGCGCAATCTTATCCGAAATGACCCTCCCGCGTGCTGCTCGTCGCGCCCACATCTGAGTTCAAGCCATTCCCGATGCGCCAGTTGATCCTTGATTTGCTGCCCGAAGCCCCCCCGAGTTTCGAGAATTTTGTCGCCGGCAGCAACGCTGAAACGCTGACGGGTCTGGCCGCCTGGCTGGCGCCAGCCAACCGCGAGTCGCTGTTTTTCATCTGGGGTGACGCGGGAGCCGGCAAGTCGCATCTCCTGCAGGCGTGCCAGGCGCCCTACTGCGATGCCCGGCTTGACCCTGAGCTGGAAGGCCTGGATCCGGCGACGGACTTCTGTGCTGTGGACAACGTCGAGGCGCTCGGTGAGAGCGGGCAGATTGTGCTCTTCAACCTGATCAATCGTCTGCGGGCCAGCGCCGGGCGCCTGCTCGCTGCGGCCAGCGTGCCGCCCTTGCGACTGATTCTGCGGGAAGATCTGCGGACGCGCCTCGGTAGCGGCCTGCTGTACCGCTTGCAACCCTTGAGCGACATCGAGAAGCTGACGACACTCGCCGAGCTGGCCAGTGCCCGCGGCCTGGTCCTGCCTCCTGAAGCGTTCAACTATTTCTTTTCGCGCGCGCCACGGGATATGCGTAGCCTCATGGCCTTGCTCGTGGCGATTGATCGTTACTCGCTGGAGCAGAAGCGCCCAATCACCCTGCCGCTGCTGCGAGAGGTTCTGCAGACGTCCCTGAATCTCTGATCTGCCCGAAAGCCATATGATGGACCTTGCCCTGTTCGACCTCGACAACACGCTGATCGCCGGAGACAGCGACTTTGAATGGGCGCAGTTCCTGATCGCCAAGGGGATTCTCGACCGCGCGCTTTACGAAGCCAGGAACATCGAGTTCTACGAGCAATACAAGGCGGGGACACTCGATATCGACGTCTTTCTCGACTTCCAGTTACAGCCGCTGTCGCGCTACCCGCGTGCTTTGCTCGACACCTGGCGGCGCGAATTCATGTCCCGACATATCCTGCCGCTGGTCGGCGACAAGGCACGGGCGCTGGTCCGCGAGCATCGCGAACGCGGCGCCCTGTGCGCCATCGTTACCGCGACCAACAGTTTCGTCACCGGACCAATCATCCACGAGTTCGGGATCGCGCATCTGATCGCCACCATCCCGGCACAGGTGAACGGCCAATTCACCGGACAGCCGCGGGGCACGCCATCGTTTCGCGAAGGCAAGATCACCCGCGTCGAAAGTTGGCTCGAGGCGATGGGCCTCTGGTGGAGCAGTTTCGAGCGCTCGTGGTTCTACAGCGACTCGCAAAACGACCTGCCGCTGCTGTCCAGGGTCAGCAACCCGGTGGCCGTCGATCCCGACCCTACCCTGTGCGCACACGCGGAGGCCGCCGGATGGCCGGTGATCAGCCTCCGCGGTTGAGCAATTGGCCAATCTAGGACTGCCGGCCAGCGTAATATCCGCTATCATGCCGCGCCTACAGCGCAAGAGAATAAATCACCAGCGATGATCCGCAAGTTCATATCCCGCGTCCTCGGACGAAAAGGTACCGCCAGTTCCGGGCAACCGGCGGTCATCGCCGTCGTCCAGCACGGGCTGCAACGGGACCAGATCAGTCGCGGTTGTCAGCGGACCATCGCCACGCTGCAGGAGAACGGCTACCAGGCGTATGTCGTCGGCGGTGCCGTGCGCGACCTGCTGGCGGGGCTGACGCCGAAGGACTTCGACGTCGCCACCAACGCCACACCAGAACAGGTTCGCCATTGCTTCCGTCGGTCACGCATCATCGGCCGCCGCTTCCAGATCGTACACGTCAATATGGGTGCGGAAACCATCGAGGTAACCACTTTCCGGGGCCATCACGGCGAACAGGGCGGCAACACGGCACAGACTGACGAGCAAGGCCGTGTCCTGCGCGACAATGTCTTCGGTAGCCAGGCGGAAGATGCGGCACGACGCGATTTCACGGTGAACGCGCTGTATTACGACCCGACCTCCGAAAACATCGTTGACTATCACCATGGCGTCGCCGACCTGCAGCAGAAGACGCTGCGCATGATCGGCGACCCGAAGACGCGCTACCGTGAAGATCCGGTACGCATGCTGCGCGCCGTTCGTCTGGCGGCCAAGCTTGGCCTGCTGATCGACCCGGCGGCCAGCAGGCCGATCCGCGAGATGACCGACCTGATCGAGAATGTGCCCCCCTCGCGTCTGTTCGACGAGATGCTCAAGCTGCTCACGTCGGGGCACGCCGTACGCTGCGTCACACGGCTGCGCGAGGAAGGACTGCACCACGGCCTGCTGCCGTTGCTCGACGTGATTCTCGATCAGCCGCTCGGCGAACGTTTTGTCATGCTGGCACTCGACGCTACCGATCGTCGCGTTCGCGAAGGCAAGCCGGTGTCGCCCGGTTTCCTTTTTGCGACGCTGCTCTGGAATGAGGTGCTGGTCAAGTGGGATCTGCTGAAGAGTCGCGGCGAACCGGTGATCCCCGCCCTCTTCCTGGCGATGGACGAAGTGCTCGACGTGCAGGCGGAAAAGCTCGCGATTACCCGTCGTATCGCCGGAGACATCAAGGATATCTGGGCACTGCAACCACGCTTCGAGCAGCGCTCCGGCAAACGGCCCTACGGCGTCCTGCAACAGCCACGCTTCAAGGCCGGCTACGACTTCCTGCTGCTGCGCGCCGAGTCCGGCGAAGTGGCTCCGGAAGTTGGCACGTGGTGGACCGATTTCCTGCATGCCAGCGACGAGGGTCGAGCGGACATGCTGTTGCCGCAACCACCCGGCGAGGCAAGAAAGCGCCGCCGTCGCCGTCCGCCATCGGGCAGCGGCGCGAGCCTCCCTGAATGAACCTGGCCTTCGTCGCGCTGGGCGCCAATCTGGACGATCCGGTGGCCCAGGTCCGGGCGGCCAGTGCTGCCCTGGCCAACGTCCCCGACTCCCGCCTGCTGCGCCTCTCCTCGCTGTACCGCACTGCTCCGGTCGGAATCCGTGGTCAACCCGATTTCATCAATGCCGTGGCCGCACTGGCGACCCGACTGCCGCCGCCGCAGCTGCTCGACGCCCTGTTCGCGGTCGAACGCCGCTTTGGTCGGCGCCGCGAGTTTTATCAGGCGCCGCGAACCCTCGACCTCGACCTGCTGCTATACGATGAACTCGTCGTCGATAGCCTGCCATTGAGCGTACCGCACCCGCGCATGCACTTGCGCGCCTTCGTGCTCGCGCCCTTGCTCGAGATTGCGCCGCACTGCCGCATTCCCGGCCGCGGTAGCGCCGTCGCCTGGCTGCCGGCAGTCAGCATGCAGCGCATCGAAAAACTGGCGGCCTAATAGTAAGGACGGTAACGTGGTGCTCCATAGCCACGACCATAGCCCCCACCATAACCGTAGTAGGACGGTCGTCCCGGGACCACGACCAGCGGTAGCGGGTTGACATACACCCGCGGCACTCCGACAAATGCCGCCGGTTCGGCGGGAACAACGACGCATCCAGCCAGACCGGCAACGGCAAGAAGAGCGAGGACAAGAGTTTTCATGGGGTTCTCCAACGGGTCACAACCCATTAACGCAGCAGCGGCGGTTCGGTCCGTAACGACGTGTTACCGGATGTTTCCGGCGGCCAGGGCGACCCCGCGCCGGTGGCGCGACCTGGCAAATCCACGACCCCGGCGACCAGGGTTCGTTTCGCCTTTTTTCAGTCAGGCTCCCCTCAAACTTGAGCATCTTCGGGCCGCTCTGTGTATCCTAGGCGCCGTTTCAAAGAGGAATGGCGAGGGGCGCCGGTGGCACCAGCCCCGTGACCCCGCTCACCGAAAACTGATCCGCGACCACTACAACCCGGGAGAGTAAACCCATGTCCACCCACGTTGCGACGCGCCGATTGACGCAGCTCGATCTTGCCAGGATGCGTGCCAATGGTGAAAAGATCGCCGTTCTGACCTGCTACGATGCGAGCTTCGCACAGGTCTGCGATGCGGCCGGCGTCGACGCCCTGCTGATCGGCGATTCGCTCGGGATGGTCCTGCAGGGCCACGACTCGACATTGCCGGTCGCATTGTCC
The DNA here is from genome assembly GCF_056856495.1 of Candidatus Accumulibacter propinquus. Taxonomy (NCBI): domain Bacteria; kingdom Pseudomonadati; phylum Pseudomonadota; class Betaproteobacteria; genus Candidatus Accumulibacter; species Candidatus Accumulibacter propinquus. Next base: position 602,649 of record NZ_JBSEHC010000002.1, on the reverse strand, counting down.
GACATCGCCTACCACACGGCGAGCGTCACTCGCGGGTGCAGGCGTCCGCTGGTGATCGCCGACATGCCCTTCGGCACGTTCCAGGAGAGTCCCCAGCGTGCCCTGCGTAATGCCGTTACACTGATGGCCGCCGGGGCACAGATGGTGAAACTCGAAGGCGGCGTCGATATGGCCGAAACGACCCACTTCCTGACCGCACGTGGAATCCCGGTGTGCGCGCACGTCGGGCTGACCCCGCAATCGGTGCATCAGCTCGGAGGCTATCGTGTTCAGGGTCGGGATGATTCGGGAGCCACCCGTCTGATCGCCGATGCACTTGCACAACAGGAAGCGGGCGCGGGCCTGATCGTCCTCGAAGCCATCCCGCAGGCATTGGCGGCCGAAGTGACCGGCCAGCTCACGATACCGACGATCGGTATCGGTGCCAGCCGGGAATGCTCGGGCCAGGTGCTCGTCCTGCACGACATGCTGGACATCTCCGCTGGACGGAAGGCACGCTTTGTCAGGAACTTCATGGACGGTCAGGCATCCATCGCCGCAGCCATCGCCGCCTACGTCACTGCGGTCAAGGACGGCAGCTTCCCGGGCCCGGAACACTGCTACTGAAAGAGGTTGGCCAAGACCATGCAGATCCATTCGCTGATCCCCGAACTGCGCGCAGCGCTACAGAACCGTGGCCGTATCGCCATCGTGCCAACGATGGGCAATCTGCACGCCGGCCATATCGCGCTGATGACCCAGGCCCGCGCCCACGGCAACACGGTGGTGGCCACCATCTTCGTCAATCGACTGCAGTTCGGGCCCAATGACGACTTCGACCGTTATCCGCGCACCTTCCAGGCCGATTGCGAGAAGCTGGCCGCCGCCGGAGTCGACGTCCTGTTCGCACCCGGAGAGGCCGATCTTTATCCCGAGCCACAGCAGTACCATGTCGACCCGCCGGAGATTCAGCATCAACTCGACGGCGCGTTCCGCCCGGGTCACTTCCGCGGTGTCGCCACCGTCGTTCTCAAGCTGTTCAACATTGTCCAACCGCAGGTGGCGTTGTTCGGCAAGAAGGACTATCAGCAACTGCTGGTCTTGCGCAACATGACGCGCCAGATGGCCTTGCCGATCGAGATCGTCGGCGGCGAAACGGTGCGTGCCGACGACGGACTGGCACTGTCTTCGCGCAACGCCTACCTGTCGGCGGCAGAACGTGCCGAGGCTCCCCGCCTGCAACGCCTCCTGAAACACATCGGAACGGCAATGCTGCCGACGGTAACCGGGATTTTGTCGGCCTTGAAAGCGAAGCCGTTGGCGAACTCGACCGCAACGGCTGGAAGACGGACTATGTTGCAGTGCGGCGTCAGTCAGACCTGCAGGTGCCGCAAGCCCCCGAAGAACAGGCGCTGGTGGTCCTTGCGGCGAGCCGCCTGGGCGTCGCGCGACTCATCGACAATGTCGAAATCAACGCTGGCGAGCGGGCATTGACAGGTGGCCATTAGCCGCTACAATTCGCTTCCCCAAACTCTAAACCGGTGAAATTCCATGCAGAGAACCATGCTGAAGTCGAAGCTGCACCGCGTCAGCGCCACGCACGCCGAACTTCACTACGAAGGGTCATGCGCGATCGACGAAGACCTTCTCGATGCGGCGAACATTCGTGAGTACGAACAGATCGACATCTGGAATGTCAACAACGGCGCAGCGCTTCACGACCTACGCTCTGCGCGCCGAGCGCGGATCCGGTGTCATCTCGGTGAATGGTTCGGCAGCGCGTCGCGCGGCGCCGGGGGATATCCTGATCATCGCCAGCTTCGCGGCGTATACCGAAGTCGAACTTGCCAAATACGCGCCGCAACTGATCTACGTTGACACGCAAAACCGCATTGTGCGCATCGCCGGCCAAGTTCCGACTCAGGCGGCAGCCTGACGGCACACGCCGCTACCCTGCCGAAAAAGCCGCGACACTGGTCGCGGCTTTTTTCTGCTGACCCATTCCCGTCACGGGAGAGGGTACAGATCAGGGCGCTTCTTCCGGCAGCACCTTCGGTTTGCGCGGGCGACGACTGCGGCTGGCCGGTTTCTTGACTGGCTTGGCTTCTTCTGTCCCGTCGTCCGCCGTCACCGGTTCGGCCGCGCCGGTGGCAGCAGCAATCGGGTCGGCAGGAGTCTCTGCCACGCGTGCGTCAGCGATGGACGGCAGTTCCGGGCTGTCCTGCCGGGTTTCGGCTTCCGGAGCGACCTGCACCGCTTCGACGGTCGCGCAGGGAATCACCTCGTCGGTCGCCACACTTTCCGTGACTGGTACAGCGAGCTCGACCGTCGCCACTCCCTGCTGCTTGACCGTCCGGGGTTCCCTGACCCGCTTGACGCCCTTCTCTGCCACCTTGCGCCGGCCCTCCCCCTTTCGCAGCGCGCCAGATTGAGGGCGGGATTCCTCGGCAACTGCTGCATCTGCATCCGCGACCGGCTCAACCGGTGCCAGCGGCAGCGTTTCAGCCACCGCTTCGGCAGTTGCTTCAGCGCGTGTTGATATTCCGTTGCTGCGAAAGACATAGGTCCCGGATTTCTCGTCACGGCCAATCTCGAGCAACGCACGCGCCTGTGCCTCTTCAAGGAGGTTCCCAAAGGCCCGGAAGCCGTAATACGATTCGCTGAAATCGGGCTTGCGCCGCTTGATCGCCTCCTTGAGCATCGACGCCCAAATCTTGCTGCTGTCGCCACGTTCCGCGACCAACGCATCAAAAGTGGCGACGGCCAACTCGATAGCCTTGCTTCGGCGCTCCTCCAACTCGGCCCGGCGTTGCGCATCCTCTTCAGGCGAGCGCCTGACTACTGGCTGTGCCTCCTTCGAATCCCGCCGTGCCGATCGCTGCATTTCGCGCACCAGGTCGTCATAAAAGATGAACTCGTCGCAGTTGGCGATCAGCAGGTCTGAAGTCGACTGCTTGACACCCACCCCGATCACGTATTTGGCGTTCTCACGCAGCTTGGAAACCAGAGGTGAAAAATCCGAGTCGCCACTGATGATCACGAAGGTATCGACATGTGACTTGGTGTAGCACAGATCCAGGGCATCGACGACCAGCCGGATGTCGGCCGAGTTCTTGCCCGATTGTCGCAGATGCGGTATTTCGATCAACTCGAAGCTCGCCTCGTGCATGGTGGCCTTGAAACCCTTGTACCGTTCCCAGTCGCAATAGGCTTTCTTGACCACGATACTGCCCTTGAGCAGCAACCGCTCGAGCACCGGTTTGATGTCGAACTTGTCGTACTTGGCATCGCGCACACCGAGCGCAACGTTTTCGAAGTCACAGTACAGCGCCATGATGGCGGTTTCGGGCGCTACGGCCATATTTCCTTCTCTCCACAGAATTGTGTGCCACGCTTCAGGCGAAAAGCCCAAGCGCTTCAGGACTTGGACTCAATCGCTAGGATGGTAAACAAATACCTGCAGGAAGCAAGGAAAAGTCCCGGCGCGTGCGTGCGATCCAGTGTCGGATAATGCTATATGTTCGGTTGAGGACGGATGGGCAATTCAGGGACGGTGCCGCCAGTGCCTCGGTGATCGACTCGCTGCGCCTCGCACGAGCGGCTTCTAGTCCAGCTCGCGCAGCCGCTGTACGGCTTCCTCGACGCGTCGCACGGCCAAGACTTCGATGCCGGCAATGGCCTGTCTGGGTTTGTTGGCTTCAGGAATCATCGCGCGTGTGAAACCGAGCTTGGCGGCTTCCCGGAGGCGCTCCTGGCCACGTGGCGCCGGGCGGATTTCTCCGGCCAGGCCGACTTCGCCAAAGACGATGAGTTTCGCTGGTAACGCCCTGTTCTTCAGCGACGATACAATCGCCAGCGACACTGCGAGATCGGCCGCCGGTTCGGCGATCTTGACACCGCCGACCGCGTTCACGAAAACGTCCTGATCGAAACAAACGATCCCGGCGTGGCGGTGCAGTACCGCCAGCAGCATCGCCAGACGCTGCGCATCGAGCCCCACCGTCAGACGACGCGGGTTGCCATGCGCCTGATCGACCAGCGCCTGGATCTCGACCAGCAGTGGCCGGGTACCTTCCTGGGTGACCAGCACGCAGGAGCCGGGAACATCGGTACCATGCTGCGACAGGAAGATCGCCGAGGGATTGCTCACCCCTTTCAGACCGCGGTCGGTCATCGCAAAAACACCGATCTCGTTGACCGCGCCGTAACGGTTCTTGACCGCTCGGATCAGACGAAAACTCGAGTGCGTGTCTCCCTCGAAATAAAGCACCGTGTCAACGATGTGCTCGAGCACGCGTGGACCGGCCAGGGCACCCTCCTTGGTCACATGGCCAACCAGGATTACCGTGATGCCGGTCTGTTTCGCCAGGCGCGTGAGTTGCGCAGCGCATTCACGGACCTGCGCGACCGATCCCGGTGCCGAACTCAGTTGCTCGGACCACAGCGTCTGGATCGAATCGATCACCGCCACCTGCGGCTGCGCCGACCGCAGGGTGGCCAGGATACGTTCGAGATTGATCTCGGCGAGCAGTCTGAGCTGGCCGGTTTCGAGCGACAGGCGTCGGGCGCGCATCGCGATCTGCTGGCCGGACTCTTCGCCGCTGACGTAAAGCACTGCGTGCGCGGTGGATAAGGCCGCAAGCGCCTGCAGCAACAGCGTGCTCTTGCCGATCCCCGGATCGCCACCGATCAGCACCACGCCGCCGCTGACCAGGCCGCCACCCAGTGCCCGGTCGAATTCTCCGATCCCGGTCGGCAGGCGGTCTTCCTCGCGCGCCTCGATGTCGGAAAGGGTCTGCAGTACCGCCGCGCCGCCGATCGGCTCAAAGCGTTTCTGGCCACCGCCGAGAGGCGCTTCGGGAAGCGTTTCGACCAGCGTATTCCAGACCCCGCAGCCGGGACACTGCCCTTGCCACTTGCCGGTGCTGGCACCGCAATCGCTGCAGGTGAATACGGTCTTCAGGCTGGCCCTGGACACGCCCTGCCCCCCGTACTCAGACCGTGCGCACCGGCACGCGACGCGCCAGGGCACAGAACAACTCGTAGCTGATGGTACCGGCAGAGGTGGCGACTGCATCGGCCGGCACACCGTCTCCCCAGAGGACCACCGGACTGTCGACCCCGGTCTCCGGCAGATCGGTCAGGTCGCAGGCCAGCATGTCCATCGACACCCGTCCCAGCGTCCGGGTTTGCTGACCGGCGACGGCAATCGGCGTCCCGCCTGGCGCATGCCGCGGATAGCCGTCGGCATAGCCGCAAGCGACGACACCGACGCGCGTCGGCCGGTGCGCGACAAAAGTGCCGCCATAACCGACCCGCTCTCCGATGCCGATCTCCTGCACCGCCAGAATCCGGCTGCGCAGCGTCATCACAGGCTTGAGCTCCAGGCTGGCGGCATCCTGGTCGGCGAACGGACTGCCGCCATAGAGCATGATTCCCGGTCGCACCCAGTCGTGGGCGGTCTGCGGGTAGCGCAGGATCGCCGCCGAATTGGCAACGGAAACCGCAAAACCGGCGGCTTCCGGCCAGGCGGTGGTCATCCGGGCAAAGCGTTCGAGTTGCCAGGCGATGCAGGCCTCGCCCCCGGCAGCATCGGCCTCGGCGAAATGCGTCATCAGCGTTACCGGGCCCAGCGCCGAAGCCGCCGCCATAGCGGCCAGCTCACACCGGACTGCCGGCAGTTGTGCCTCGCCGAGACCCAGGCGATTCATCCCGCTGTTGAGCTTGAGATAGATTGGCAGCCGCAGACCTGCACGTCGCAGGCTCTGCAATTGTTCAAGGCGATGGATGACCACGGAGAGACCATGCCGAGCGCAAACCGCCAGGTCTGCGTGCTCGAAGAATCCTTCGAGCAGGAGAATCGGTTGCCGAATTCCGGCCTCGCGTAGCGTCACCGCCTCGTCGAGATCGAGAAGTGCGAAACCGTCGGCGAGATCGCCTAGCGCCGCCGCAGCGCGCAGCAAGCCGTGGCCGTAGGCGTTGGCCTTGACCACTGCCCAGGCCTTCGCCGCGCCGGCACCGCTGTGGGCGTGTTTCCTGGCGACCAGATAGTTGTGACGCAGTGCGGCAAGATCGATACAGGCTTCGATTGGGCGTGGCATCAGACGGACAGCTCCCGCAATTTTTTCCTGGCGAAGTCGACAAAGGTGAGCACCACTTTGGAGCGAAATCGGTCCTTGGGATAAACCAGCGACAGCGTGCGTTTCAGACGTGGTCGCAGCGGAACGGCGATCAGCGTCCCGAGTTGCCGCTCCTTCTCGAAACTCGCGCGTGACACGATCGAGCAGCCGAGGCCCGTCGCGACCACGCCCTTGAGTGCTTCCGGGCTCGACAGTTCCATCAAAATCCTGAGATTCTCAGGCTCGACGCCGCAGGCTCGCAGGTAGTCGTCGGTGACTTCGCGGGTACCGGAGCCTGGCTCTCGGGCAATGAAGTCGTGTGTCAGCAGGCCGCGCGCATCGACTTCGCCACGCCTGGCCAGCGGATGATTGGGCGTGCACACGACCTGCAGTTCATCGTCACCACAGATCTCACTCTGCAGGCTCGGGTGATTGGCGTGCGACTCGATCAGCCCGATGTCGAGCGTGTGTGCAGCGATGGCGTTACCGATCGCTTCCGAATGCGCGACGGTCAAGCGTGCCCGAACCTGCGGGTGACGCACATTGAATTCGCCGAGGATCGGTGGCAGCATGAACTCCGCAATCGTGGTGCTCGCGCCGACCAGCAGACTGCCGCTCATCTCCCCGGTCATTTCGGCGACGCGGATGTCGAGTTCGTTGGATAGTCCGAGGATACGTTCAGCGTAGTCGAGCACCAGTTCACCGGCCGGCGTCAGCGAGATGCGTCCGCCTCCCCGGTCAAAAAGGCGTGCATTGAAGCGCTCTTCGAGTTGTTTGATCTGGAAGGTCACGGCCGGCTGAGTCATGTGCAGCGCCTCACCGGCTTTGGTGAACGAAAGGTGCCTGGCCACCGCATGAAACACCTGTAAACGACGATCAGCCATCAGTCATCCCCTTGTTTCGACTTATGCGCAGATTCAATCACAAATCCGCGCCGCCGGCCAGTGAGCAGATAGCCATGTTGGTCTACCCGAATAGCGCATGCCGAAACCCTTCCCCATGCCCGCAAACCTCGCACGTCGCAAGGTGCAGGCTCAGAATGCCCTGGCAGATCTGCATCGACGCCGCCGGGAACGTTTCCGTGGGATGCTCGGTCCAGCGAGTCGTGCGTGCGGCAAGCCCGGCAGTGCTAACGGTCATTGCAGTTGCCGCCGCCCCGGATGATGAAAGAAGATGCGGGTTGGGAAGCGGCGGGTAGAGGTCGCGCAACATTTTGGCGGCTCGACCCCGCAAGCTAACGTGACCCGCTGAACCGACTCGTACCCCGGATTGCTGCCATCGAGCGCACACATTAAAAGGGCCGTTGGCGACCTGTCGCCTTCAGGCAATTTCGGTTCTGGCACCCACCGCCTCCCGCGTTCAAGTTTATGGCGAAAGGAGACGGTATGGAACTGGTTCCGATCCACAAGCGGGTCATTGGGCTGGATATTCATCAGGCCCAGGTCACGGCGTGCGCGATCATCGAGGAATCGGGCGGCGAGACACGACTCGAGCAGCGGCAATTTGGCGCGTTCAAACGGGACCGGCGGGAGCTGGCGGTCTGGGCGGCGGCGCTTGATCCGGACGAAGTCGTCATGGAAAGCACGGGCATCTACTGGAAGAGTCCGTATGCGGCGCTGGAGGCGGTCGGTATCCGGGCGACGGTGGTCAATGCCCGTCACGTCAAGCAGGTGCCGGGACGCAAGACGGATGTTGGAGATGCCCAGTGGCTGGCCACCCTGGCGCGAGCCGGTCTGCTCCGAGGGTCTTTCGTGCCGCCGGCCCAACTGCGCGAACTGCGTCTGATCGCCCGGCAACGGCAGAAGCTCGTCGGGCTGCTCTCGTCCGAGAAGAACCGCATGCACAAAGTGCTGACCGATGCCGGCATCCGTCTGGGCGTGGTGGTCAGCGATATCCATGGTCAGTCGGCACGCGCGATGATCAAGGGGATTCTCCGGGGGCAGGCTCCGCATGAGGTTCTTCAACGCGCCAGTCGACGTCTCAAAGCCAGCCGCGAGGAATTGCACGATGCCCTGCAGGGCGAATTGACCGCGAGTCACGTGTTCGTTCTTGACGAACTATTGCGGCATATCGAGGAACTCGAAGCGCGCATCGCCCGTTTCGACGCCCGCCTGCTCGCCGAATTGGCGAGCGAGCACAATGCGCTCGCCCTGCTGCAAACCTTACCTGGCGTCGATCTCATCGGCGCCGCCATGCTGCTCGTCGAGATCGGCAGCGACATGAGCGTCTTCGGCACCTCGGACCGCCTAGCCTCCTGGGTTGGCCTCTGTCCGGGCAACAACGAGTCGGCCGGGAAGCGCAAATCGGGACGCGTCCGCAAGGGCAATCCCTACGTCCGCCGACTCCTCTGTGAGTTCGCTCACGCCGCCAGCCGCACAAAATCGGCGTTCCAGGCCAAGTTCCAGTCGTTGATCGTTCGTCGTGGTCACAAACGCGCCATCGTCGCTTTGGCTCACAAAATGTTGCGCACCATTTTTTTCATGCTCAAGCGTGGCGAACATTACCGGGATTCCGCCACCAACTATGAGCAGCTCTCCGTGCAGCGCAACGCCTCTCGCTGGATCAAGGCGCTAACTCGCTTCGGCTTCATCCCCGCAGCCGCTTGATTCACGACAACCGATCTCCATGACCGCTCGCGGTCAGGTACCCGTGCGCTTGGAGACTGGGTTCTTTCACATTAACAAGTTGCCGGCTTTCATGGTATAAGGCCTGCACTTCGAGAACGGGCGCATTCATCACATCCAATGCCTTTCGGCTTCTACATCATCATGGCGGCGCAGTTTTTTTCGGCGCTGGCCGACAATGCCCTGCTCATCGTTGCCATCTCGATCCTGCGCGAAATGCACGCGCCCAGCGAATATGAACCGCTGCTCAAGACTTTCTTCACGGTTTCCTATGTCGCGCTGGCGGCCTTCGTCGGCGCTTTCGCCGACTCGATGCCCAAGTGGCGGGTGATGTTCATCAGCAATGGCATCAAAATTATCGGTTGTGCGATGATGTACTGGGATGTTCACCCGCTGCTCGCCTATGCGGTGGTCGGTCTCGGTGCGGCCGCCTACTCTCCGGCCAAGTACGGGATACTTACCGAGTACCTGCCCCACCGCCTGCTGGTGGTCGCCAATGGCTGGATCGAGGGTCTGACGGTCGGAGCAATCATTCTCGGTGTCGTCGTTGGTGGTACTTTGATCCAGCCCGCGGTGGCCAGCAGCCTGCTGACCATCGACTTCCCAGTCATAGACACCGGCGTCGACAGCATCGGCGAGATGTCCCTATGCTTTGTCGCCACGTTCTACCTGTTGGCCGCGCTGTTCAACATCTACATTCCGGACACTGGCGTCGATCACCGGGTCCTGCACAAGAATCCGTGGTATCTGGTGCGCGAGTTCAATCATTGCCTGGCACTGCTGTGGCGGGACCGCCTGGGTCAGGTTTCGCTGGCGGTCACGACGCTGTTCTGGGGTGCCGGCGCGACGCTGCAGTTCATTGTGATCAAGTGGGCCGAAAGCGCCCTGCAGCTCGGCTTGTCGAAGTCGAGCATGCTGCAGGGCGTGGTCGCCGTCGGGGTTGCCCTGGGGGCAGCCGGCGCGGCGAGAATGATCACCTTGCGCAAATCGGTGCGCGTGATTCCACTCGGGATCGCCATGGGGATCATTGTTCTAGTGATGAACTTCGTGCATCACCTGTGGCTCGCCGTGCCGCTGCTGGTCCTGATCGGCGCCCTCTCCGGTTTCTTCGTCGTGCCGATGAACGCTCTGCTGCAGCACCGGGGCCACATCCTGATGGGGGCCGGACATTCGATTGCTGTGCAGAACTTCAACGAGAACCTGTCAATCCTTGCCCTGACCGGTTTCTACTTTCTGATGATCCGCGCCGACTTGTCGATCTATCTGGTGATCACCCTGTTCGGCGTCTTTGTCAGTGGTGCCATGTGGCTGGTCAAAGGCCGCCATGAAGCCAATCAGGAAATCCACGACGACGTCAGTCAACTCGACGACAGCACACACTGAACTGTGCCCATTCGCGGCCGGGCATTGAGCCGTTTCACGCCAGCCACGAAACGTTTCAGGGTGGTGTTTCACATGGCGGCATAAACCCCTATACTGCGCACACTGCATGCACCAATATGGCGAATAATGTCCAAAATCACCATCGATCGTTATGATCTTGCACTGCTCGACGCCCTGCAGCGCAAGGGCAACGCCACCAACGCCACGCTCGGCGAACAGATCCGTCTGTCGGCGTCGCAGATCAGCAGACGTATCCAGCGTCTGGAGGAAGACGGGGTCATCGCCGGCTATGTGGCGTTGCTCGCCCCCTCGGCGCTGGGCCTGGGGATCACCGCTTTTGCGCAGGTGATCCTGGAGCGGCACGGGGAAGCCGCCAGTGAAGCCTTTGAAAACGCGGTGGCGGCAATGCCGGAAGTAACGGACTGCCTTTCGGTAAGTGGTGACGCAGACTACATGCTGCGCATCGTCGTTCCCGATCTGGCCGAATTTTCGGAACTGATGATGAAACGCCTGCTGCGCCTGCCTGGTGTCGCCCGCATCAAGACCAGCATTGCCCTGCAGACGATCAAGCAGACGCACGTCCTGCCGCTTGATCACCTGACGCAGCCGAACAAGCCGCGTCAGCGCGTGCGTTATGCCGAAGGCTAGAGCAGCAGCGGTGCATCCGGTAACTCGTTGGAGTTTTCAGCAGACGCGGCGAAGTGCTCAGCCAACGCCTCGGTGATCGTCCGCAGCGCCAGCAGCGTACCACCCTCGAAATCCCCAGTCCGGAAGGCGGCTTCCATATCCCGGCAGACGCGCTCCCAGTATGGTTGCCCGACCTTGGCGTTGATTCCCCGGTCGGCGACAATTTCGACACGCCGGTCGATCAGTTGCAGGTAAATCAGTACGCCGCTGTTGTGCTCGGTGTCCCAGACCCGCGTCTGCGCAAACAGCTCAACCGCCCGTGCACGCACCGACTGGGCGTGCCAGAGCGCGGCCAGTGGCAGATTGGCTTCGATCACCACGCGCAACTCGCCTGAATGTCCTGACTCAGAGGATTTGACCGCCTGCTCGATCGTGCTGAGCAGGCGGGGTGGAAATTCACGCAACACCCACCAGTGCGGCAGCAACAGATGGCGGAACAGTCTTCTCAGATACATCACCAGTCTCCCGATGCGCCGCCGCCGCCAAAGCTGCCGCCGCCGCCCGAAAACCCGCTCTTGGAACCACCCCCGCCGCCCCAAGATACACCACCCGACGACCAGCCGGCCCCACCCAGCATCCCGAGAAACAGGGATATCACGCACGCCACGAAACCGAGCAAGGCGGCGACCAGTACCGAGGAGATCAGCATCGAAGCAATCACCCCGGCGGCAACACCGACCATGCCGGCGGCCAGAAGACGTCCAAAAATCGCGCGCAGCACGCCACCAACCACGAATACCAGGACGAAGCCGACAAACAACAAGGTTTCGAAGTTGTCGTCGCTGTCGGCACGCCGACTGGGAGCAACGCCTGGCGGCGGCAGCGGTTCGCCGCCGATCACCCGGATCATCGCGTCGATCCCCGCGTCGATACCACCAGAGAAGTCTCCCAGTTTGAAGCGCGGGCTGATCGTCTCGCTGATGATCCGTTTCGCTGTGGCATCGTTGAGCGCTCCTTCGAGGCCGTAACCCACCTCGATACGCAGTTTCCTGTCCTCCTTCGCCACCAGCAGCAGCGCGCCGTCGTCAACACCCCGGCGACCCAGCTTCCACGACTCCACGGCGCGTAGCGCGTATTGCTCGATGGACTCGGGTTTGACCGTCGGGACGATCAGTACGGCAATCTGCGACCCCTTGTTGCGCTCGAAGGCCGCCAGCTTGGCCTCCAACTTCCCCTTCTGATCGGCGGCCAGTGTGCCGGTCAGGTCGGTGACCCGCGCTGCCAGCCCAGGAATCGCCTGCTGTTCGTCGCCGGCGGCGAGCCCCGCGCCGAACAGCAGGAGCAGGCCAAACAGCCAGGCCAGCAAGCGCCCAGGAAGCCCTGGCATTGATTAGTAACTCGGTGCGGGCGCGGTCTTGCCGCCTGCTGCAGGATTTGCAGGAGCAGGTGCCGCTGGGGCTGGCCTGGTGAAGTCGACCTTCGGCGCCGTCGAGATCGCTTTCTCGTTGTCGACACTGAAGTTTGGCTTGACCGTGTACCCGAAAATCATCGCCGTGAGATTGTTCGGAAAGGTGCGCACAGACACGTTGTAGCCTTCAACCGCCTTGATGTAGCGGTTACGAGCCACGGTGATGCGGTTCTCGGTCCCTTCGAGCTGTGCCTGCAGGTCACGGAAGGCGGCGTCGGCCTTCAGTTGCGGATAGTTCTCCGCGACCACCAGCAGTCGTGACAGCGCGCCGGAAAGACCCGCTTGCGCCTGCTGAAATTTTGCAAAGGCTTCCGGATTGTTGACCAGTTCCGGCGTCGCCTGAATGGCACCAACCTGTGCGCGCGCCTGCGTCACCTGCGTCAGGACGTCCTTTTCGTGGCTGGCGTAGCCCTGCACCGTACTGACCAGATTAGGGACCAGGTCGGCCCGCCGCTGGTATTGGTTGAGCACCTCGGACCAAGCCGACTTGATCGCCTCGTCGCCACTCTGAAAAGAGTTGTAGCCGCAGCCGGACAGGAATCCGGCGAGCATGACAAGAATGGCCAGAATTCGCATACGCATCACAGATTCTCCTTTACTCGGAATCAACAAGACAACTTCCAGATGGCGGTTTTCGTTCGTTTCTCAAGGGGCAAGCGGACCAGCAGGGCCGACAGGGCTCTCGGCCGCAGACGCTTTCTCCATCCGCATCAGGGCACGGGCGCGGCACAGGTCTTCCCATGCCTTCGCCTTGTCAGGCAGTGTACGGAGCAGATACGCCGGGTGATAGGTCACCACCACCGGAATCCTGCGCCCATTGCACTCGGACGCAGGAAACTCGAATGGCTTGCCACGTAGAGCACCCAGCGGACCTACGTTACCGAGAACCGCGTGTGCCGCCGCGCGGCCGAGCAGCACAATCAGTCGCGGCTGCAGGAGCGCAATCTGACGTTTCAGATAGGGGGCACAGGCGGAAATCTCGGCCACCTCCGGTGTTCGATTATTTGGCGGGCGGCATTTCACGGCGTTGGCGATGTAGACATCCTCGCCACGGCGCAGGTCGATCGCCGCCAGCATCGCATCAAGGAGTTTGCCGGCCGGTCCCACGAAAGGCTCGCCGCGTGCGTCTTCCTCGGCGCCGGGGCCTTCGCCGATGAACAGCCAGCCGGCTGACGCGTCGCCAACACCAAGCACCGCCTGCTTCCTCCCCTGGCAGAGCGCACAGGCGTTGCAGCCCGCAACGCTCTGCCGCAGTTCATCCCAGCCCATACGGGCAATCGCCACTGGTCTGGCCGCCGCCGGCGCCGCAACAGGAGTGGACGGGGGTCGGCGTGCAAGATCCTCGCGCGACTCTGGAATCGATTCGGCGGGCGGTCTGGCCGGTGTTACGTGGCGGGTGACCGCGACTGTGGGCTGCGGGCGCAACTGCCACAACGGCGACAGCCCGATCTCGCGCAACAACTCCGCACGCGTCAGACGCGCAATGGGCGGGTTGCCGGTCATCACGCCGAAACCTCAGCCAGATCATGCTTCATCACCAGCGCGTCCTCGGTTCCGTCGGTCGCCTGGTAGTATCCGCGGCGTACGCCGACCTGCTGAAAGCCGAAGTTTCGATAGAGTGCCAGCGCCTTGCCGTTCGATGGACGCACTTCCAGCCACAAGATCAACGCCCCCGCCTGGCGTGCCACGCGCATGGCATGCGATAGCACACGCGCACCAAATCCCATCCCCTGCCGCTTCTCGGCGACAGAGATATTGAGCAGGTGTGCCTCGTCGACGGCGATCATCAACACGCAGTAGCCTACCAGCTCACCGGTCACGCGACACCCCCAGGCACTGTAGCCGGAAGCGATGGAGTCCAGGAAATTCCCCCGCGTCCAAGGAAACGGATGGACGCGATTCTCGATAGCCAGCATTTCGTCGATGTCGCCACCGCCCATCCGCAGCATTTCCACGCGCGGTGCGAGGACGGCGCTCACGCCTTGCCACCGATGGCCAGGCGCTCGACCACCGTCAGCGCCACCTTGTTGCGGACGTAGATCGGAGCCGCTGCCGCGGCATCGACGCTTTCGCCACGCGCCAGACGTGGTGCGGCGAGGCGCGCGACGGCGCCGGCATCGGGCATCAACTCGGGAAGCCAGCCGCTTACGCAGCCAGCCAAGCGCTCACGCAGCACCGGATAGGCCGCGAGTCCGTTGCCGCATGCCAACCAGCCACCCGAGTCCGGGAGCGGCAGCGCCGACGGCTGACAGACCACCACTTCGCCGAGCGGCACGCTATCGGCAAAACGGCCGTGATAAACCTCGCCCATGCGTGCGTCGAGCAGGATAATCACTTTTTCCCCACCACTGGCCAGAGCCATGGCCTCAAGCGTGCCGACCGGAATGACCGGCAAGGCGTGCGCAAATGCCAAGCCCTGCGCCACGCCGCAGGCGACGCGCAGCCCTGTAAATGAGCCGGGACCGGCAGCAAACGCGATCCCGCCCAGGTCGGAAAACCCCAGGCCCGCTTCGTGCAGCGTACTCCGGATCAGCGGCAGGAGGGTTTCGGAGTGGGACCGGCCAGCCGGGCAGTAACGCCGCAACAACTCGCCGTCGCGCCAGATGGCAATGCTGCCGAGATCGGTCGAAGTCTCGATGGCCAGGAGATTCATGCGACGTATTTTACCCCGCCTTATCACCGACTGCGCTCGTTGCGCGTCCCAACTGCGGAGGGCAAGGTCAGCAGTACCGAGCGATGCGCCCTCGCTTCGCGGTACCGATGGCGACGGGCGGTGGCAAACCGGGTGGTCGCTTGGTCGGTCCCCAGCTTTCCCGATACAATGGCAGGGACTTCCAACGATGCGCCGCCAGCGCGTCCACCTGACAACCACAGCATAGAAAGTCCCGCAATGAAAGTACTATTTTTGACGCGAGAGTACCCTCCCTACGTCTACGGCGGAGCCGGTGTTCACGTCGAGTATCTGTCTGGCGAACTCGCCAAGCTGATGCATGTCGAGGTCCGCTCCTTTGGTGATCAGGATACCGTCAGAGAGGGTGTGCGGGTCCGGGGTTTCCCGTTCGGCAAGGGCAGTTTTGCCCACGTCGACAAGAAGCTCAGCGGCGCACTCGACACCTTCGAAACCAACCTCGAGACCCTCAGCGAGCAGGTTGACGCCGATCTGGTGCATGTGCACACCTGGTATGCACACCTCGGGGGTATCCTGGCAAAGACCCTGTACGGCATCCCGCTGGTGCATACGGTCCATTCGCTGGAGCCGCTGCGTCCGTGGAAGCGCGAGCAGCTTGGCTGTGGCTACGACATGTCGTCGTGGATCGAACGCACTTCACTCGGTATGGCCGATGCGGTCATTGCCGTCTCGCAGGGAACCAAGGACGACATCCTGGCGCATTTCGACATCGACCCGGCGAAGATTACGGTGATCTACAACGGCATCAATGTCGAGCAGTACCATCCAACCGAGGACACGACCGCACTGGAAAAATACGGCGTCGATCCACAAAAGCCGATCGTTCTTTTCGTTGGCCGGATCACGCGCCAGAAAGGCATCGTCCATCTGGTGAATGCGGTCCAGTACATCAATCCCACAGCTCAGATCGTGCTCTGTGCCGGCGCACCCGATACCAGGGAGGTGCTCGCGGAGATGGAAGCCGCGATCAGGCACATTCGCCATGAAGGTTTCAACAACGTGATCTGGATTCAGGAGATGGTCACCAAGGAGGAGGCGATCGAACTGTATTCGCACGCCACGGTCTTCTGTTGCCCGTCCATCTACGAACCTTTCGGGATCATCAATCTCGAAGCCATGGCCTGTCGAACGGCCGTCGTGGCGAGTTCCGTCGGGGGCATCAAGGAGGTCGTCGTCGATGGCGTCACCGGCTTCCTGGTACCCCTCGAGCAATGGCATGTGGCACCGTTCGAGCCCGTCAACCCGGATGTCTTTTCGCGTGATCTGGCGACGGCCATCAACAAGGTCCTGGACAATCCGGAACTCGCCGAATCCATGGCCGCGGCAGGTCAGCAGCGCGCACGCGAAGTCTTCAGTTGGTCGAGCATTGCGCAGCAAACCAAGAATCTCTACGATTCTCTGGTGAAATAATTCCCCTGCGCTCGAACGGACTACGGCGTCGCTTGCCGGTGCATCGAGCGGGTTTACCCACCGACGGTCCGGATGGGCCGTCCAGATTCACGTTCCACCGGCGTCTGCCGGCCTGGCTGGCGCCAGACTTAGGAGCAGCATGATGGTTCCCAAAGAATATCCTCGTGTGATCATAGAAGCAGTCGAGCCAAGAGTCGACGGCGGACGCTTCCCCATCAAGCGCGTGGTCGGCGAGAAAGTGGTCGTCAGCGCCGACATTTACAAGGAAGGCCACGACAAGCTGGCTGCCGCCCTCAAGGTGCGCCAGATCGGCCACAAGCAGTGGCAGGAAAGCCCGATGACGCAGGGTGACAACGACCGCTGGTACGGCGAGTTTACCGTCACTGCGATCGGTCGATGGGAGTACACCATTGAGGCTTACGCCGAGCGCTACCTTTCATGGACCGACGAAATCGGCAAAAAGAACATACCGGGTGCCAACCTTACCAGTGAACTGCTGGAGGGGCTGGTAATCCTCAAAAGGTCTGCGGCCGTCGCGCAAGGCGAGGATCGCGTACGCATGCACAGCGTCATCGCCGCGATCGAGAGCGCACTCGCTGCTGGCGAGCAGCAGGGCGCTGTAGACCTGGGAGTCGGCAGTGTGATGCGCAGCATGATGGCCAGCTACCCCGATCGCAGCGAGGGCTACGAACTGGCGCCAGCGTTGCCGATCATGGTCAATCGGCCAATCACCCGCTTTGCTGCGTGGTACGAGTTCTTTCCGCGCTCGCAGTCCAATATGCCGTACCGGCATGGCACCCTGCAGGACAGCATCCGTCGTCTGCGCGAGATCAGGACGATGGGTTTCGATGTCGTGTATCTGCCGCCGATCCATCCCATTGGACACAGTTTCCGGAAGGGCAAGAACAACAGTCTGACGGCCGTTCCGGGCGATGTCGGCAGCCCGTGGGCGATCGGCAACGAGAATGGCGGTCACATGGCGCTTGAGCCACAGCTCGGAACCTGGGACGACTGGGACCAGTTTGTCGGCACCTGTCGTGAACTGGGTATCGAGATTGCGCTCGATTATGTGATGAACTGCTCACCCGACCATCCCTACGTGGCCGCGCATCCGGACTGGTTCTTCCATCGCCCCGATGGATCGATCAAATACGCCGAGAACCCGCCCAAAAAATACCAGGACGTCTATCCGCTCAACTTTGGCACGACTGACCGCAACGGCTTGTGGGAGGAAATGCTCAGGATCTTCCTGTTCTGGGTAGACAAGGGGGTGACCACCTTCCGCGTCGACAATCCGCATACCAAACCCGTACCGTTCTGGGAATGGGTGATCGGCGAAGTCCATCGGCAGCACCCCGAAGTCATCTTTCTGGCCGAAGCCTTCACCAAGCCAAAGATGATGAGGCTGCTGGCAAAGGTAGGCTTCGCACAGTCCTACACCTACTTCACCTGGCGCAACCACAAGCATGACCTCAGCGAGTATGTCAGCGAACTGACCTGTGGCGAAATGAAGGAGTACTTCACCGGCAACTTCTTCGCCAATACTCCCGACATCCTGCCGCCGATTCTCCAGTACGGCGGTCGCCCGGCGTTCATCATGCGCGCCGTACTGGCAGCCACGTTGTCAAGCGTTTACGGCATCTACAGCGGCTACGAGCTGTGCGAGAACGAAGCCATTCCCGGCAAGGAGGAATACCTCGACTCGGAGAAGTACGAGATCAGGATGCGCGACTGGAAAGCGCCCGGCAACATCGTCCACATCATCACCCGCATCAACCAGATTCGCCATGATTCGCCGGCCCTGCACTCTTACAACAACGTGCTCTTCCTCGCTGCCGACAACCCCAATCTCATGGCCTATGCCAAGATGAACGAGGACCGGTCGGACATCATCGTTTGCGTGGTCAACCTCGATCCGTTCCACAAACAAGTGGCAACGCTGCACGTGCCACTGGGCACCTTTGGTATCGGCGAGGACGAACAGTATCAGGCGCACGACCTGCTCTCGGACGAGCGCTACCGCTGGCGCGGGCCAACCGCCTACGTCGAACTCGACCCGAGCACCAAGGTGGCACACATCATCAAGATCCGTCGCTGGTAGAAGGCAGCGTCGGGGGCGCACGCAGTACACGCGCTCGCGGAACGGACGGGGCAGCAGGGCGGGGCTGCCGCCCCCTGCCCTGCCGGCAACCGCTCAATCTGCTCCAGCCGCGGCGCGTCTGAACTGCATGTCCTCTCCCGACAGGTCGCTGAGTTCAATGCGCACCGGCTTCACCTTCCATATCTCGTCGCAGTATTCACGGATCGCCCGATCGGAGGAGAAGAACCCGGAACGGGCAACGTTGAGAATGGACATTCTCGACCAGCGCTCGGGATCCAGGTAGGTTTCCGAAACCCTGGCCTGACAATCGATGTACGACTGGAAGTCGGCAAGCAGCATGTACTCGTCGTGATTGAGCAGGTTGTCAACCATCGGCCGGAAGACCTCGCGATCGCCGCGAGTGAAGAAGCCGGCGGCAATCAGGTCGATGACCTCGCGCAGGTGCGGGTTGGCCTCGTAGTAGCTGCGGGGCCGGTAACCCCTGCTCTTGAGTTCCATGACTTCGGGAGTGGTCATCCCGAACAGGAAAAAGTTGTCTTCACCAACCTCCTCACGCATCTCGACGTTGGCACCGTCGAGCGTACCGATGGTAAGCGCACCGTTCATCTGGAACTTCATGTTGCCGGTCCCTGATGCTTCCTTGCCGGCAAGCGAAATCTGCTCGGACAGATCGGCGCCAGGGAAGATCGCCTGGGCATTCTTGACGTTGTAGTTCGGATAGAAGACGACCTGCAACTTGCCGCGCATCGCGGGGTCGCGACTGATCAGATCGGCGACGGCGGTAATCAGCCGGATCATCATCTTGGCGAGTGCGTAGCCTGGAGCAGCCTTGCCGCCGAAAATCACCGTGCGTGGCGCGACATTCAGGTTCGGATTGTCCTTGAGGCGCTTGTACAGGGAAACCACGTGCAGCAGGTTGAGGTGTTGCCGCTTGTATTCGTGAATGCGTTTGACCTGGATGTCGAACATCGACGCCGGGTCGACATCCACATGCGCGTTGCGTTTCATCTCGCGCACCAGGTGTTCCTTGTTGCCGGCCTTGATCCGCCGCCAGGCATCGCGGAAAGCCGGGTCGTCGGCGTACGGTTCGAGTTCCCGCAGCCGACCCATATCGGTAGGCCAGCCGCTGCCAATCGTGTCGCTGATCAGGGTCGACATCGTCGGATTCGCCAGGAGGACGAAGCGCCGCGGCGTCACGCCATTGGTCTTGTTGCTGAATTTTTCCGGCCACATTTCGTGGAAGTCCTTGAGGACATCGGATTTCAGCAATTCGGTGTGCAACCTCGCCACCCCGTTTACCGCGAAGCTGCCGGCAACCGCCAGATTCGCCATGCGCACATAGCGTGGCCCATGTTCATCGATCAGCGACATCCGGGCGAGGCGCGCGTCGTCGCCAGGAAAGCGAATGCGCACCTCGTCTAGGAAGCGCTCGTTGATCTCACAGATGATTTCGAAATGTCGCGGCAGCACGCGCCGGAACAGATTCAGCCGCCACTTCTCGAGCGCTTCAGGCAGCAGCGTATGGTTGGTGTAGGCAAAGGTCTTGCGGGTGATTGACCAGGCCTGGTCCCAATCCATCATGTACTCATCGACCAGCAGGCGCATCAGTTCCGCCACGGCGATCGACGGATGCGTGTCGTTGAGCTGGACGACGAATTTTTCATTGAAGAGATCAAGGTTCTGTTCTCGTTGCAGTTGCAGACGAATCATGTCCTGCAGTGAGCAGGAAACGAAAAAGTACTGCTGCTCGAGCCGCAACTCCTGCCCGGCTTCGGTTTCATCGTTCGGGTAGAGCACCTTGGTGATGGTTTCCGAGGAGATCTGGGCATCGACCGCCTGGTAGTAGTTGCCGGCGTTGAATGCGGCAAAATCGAAGGTCTCGGGCGCCTCGGCGCTCCACAGCCTGAGCCGGTTGGGCGTGTTCACCCCGTAGCCAAGCACTGGCATATCCCAGGCTGTACCACGTACGACTTTCCCCGGCACCCATTGCACACGCAGGCGGCGACTGCCCGTCGCTTCGTACTGATGCTCGGTGTAGCCACCGAGCTTGACCTCGAAAGCGATGCTCGGACGGTGAATCAGCCAGGGACTTCCGGAACGTAACCACTTGTCGGTCAGTTCCACTTGCCGGCCATCGCGGATCGCCTGCGTGAAGATGCCGAATTCGTAGCGGATCCCATAACCAATGGCGGGAATTTCGAGCGTTGCCAGGGAGTCCAGATAACACGCGGCCAGGCGCCCGAGGCCGCCGTTGCCGAGGCCAGGTTCCTCCTCCTGATCGAGCAGCATTTCCAGATCGAGGCCGAGTTCCCGCATCGCCTGCTCGGCGTTGTCGAAGATGCCGAGATTGATCAGGTTGTTTCCGAGCTGCGGGCCAATCAGGAATTCGGCTGACAGGTAGCAGACGGTACGGCTGCCCTGGTCGCGGTAGGTGCGTGCGGTTTGCACCCAGCGTTGCAGCAGGCGGTCGCGCACGGCCTGGGCGAGCGCGGCAAAGCAGTCGTGCCGCGTCGCAACTTGTGGAAAGCGTGCCTGCTCGTACACCAGCTTGTCGAGCAACGCACGCTTCAATGCATCCACACCCAGCCCTGTGCGCCGATCCTCGCGCCCCACCAGAAGATCGGGATCCGCCTGCACAGGCGGTACATTTTCAGGTTGTATCTTGTCGTTCATGTCAACACCCCCGTGTTCGTGCCGTTCATTCCAGTATGAGAAATCGTTGATCCTTGTCTGACGATCCACGTCAGCGGCGAGTCTATAGCATTGTTTGCAAGCACGCACTGGGGGCTGCTGTCCAGAAAAATCTGATCATGCACGCTGGCTCGCGAATGACCCAGCGAGACCGGACAGCGGTTCACGAGGAAGTGGGCGCGGGGAACCCCGGCCTCGTGACCTGGGCGCAGGTGGCCACTCGGCCATGCCGGGTTGACAAGGGCGAGGTCTTCCCGACAGGTCCCTGGACGGGTACACTGAGAGCCCATCGTCGGCAGCTGGCCTGCGATGGCCATCATCGAGCGATACAGGACCATGACCCGCCTCATAGACCGGATTCCCCCGCCCGTCGAACGCGCCCAGGATACCCACTCTCGGTATCACCAGGCAGCAGACACGATCCTACCGCGGACATCGCCTTGCGGAGGGCGGTAATTTGGAGAATCCGATGATGCCAGTTTGCCCTGACAAGGCCGGCAACTTGTCCAATGATCCATTCCGGGTACCATGGACCAGCGACTTCGTCAAAGACCACTTCGGCCTGTCGATGGTCCTGAACGTCGGCCAGGCGCGACAGGTCTTCCGTTGGGTGGCGCCGGCCTGTTTTCTGATGGGATCACCGCCTGACGCTGCGGATCGGGGCAGTACTGAATTGCTGCACGAAGTCACACTGAGCCACGGCTTCTGGCTTGCCGAAACCGCATGCACGCAGGCATTCTGGCAGGCGGTATGGCCGGTGAATCCGAGCCACTTCCAGGACCACCCGCAGAACCCCGTGGAGAACGTCAGTTGGCACGACGCACAGGGCTTCATCGCCGAGTTGAACCGGCGCCTTCCAGGATTGGCGGCGCGCCTGCCAAGCGAAGCCGAATGGGAGTGCGCTTGCCGGGCCGGCACGACGACGCCGTTTTCATTCGGCGACCTGATTGATCCCGAGCAAGTCAACTACCACGGCGGTTATCCGTGTGCCGGCGGAGGAAAGGGGCTGTACCGCCAGCGGACGGTGCCGGTGGCCTCACTCCCGCCGAACGCCTGGGGCTTCTACGAGATGCACGGTAACGTCTGGGAATGGTGTGGCGACTGGTATGCCGATTACCCTTCGACGCCGCAACTCGACCCGCGTGGCCCGACCTTCGGCAAGATGCGTGTGCTTCGCGGGGGTACCTGGAGTGACCCTGCCCGCTACGCTCGCTCGGCCAATCGCAGTCGAATTGAACCCGCCTATCGGCCGCGCAGCAGCGGGTTCCGGCTCGCCATCGGGTATCGCTGAGTGTTTCCGGCCAGCGCGGGTTGGGGATCACAGCCGCTTCAAGGTCTAGGCATGCACGCGCACGGCGGTTTGCGGAGAGGCCATTCGCGGCCGGTTGCGCGGGCACTGGGCCAGTGCGACCGCGGGTACAGGCGCGGGGTCGCGGCCGCGCTGCTTGGTACAGCCGCTCTGCTCGGCAGCGTGCTGCCGGCTGCGGCTTGTACGCCCTACGTCGAACAGCAGGCGAACGCGACCGGCGCGGTGCTGCGTCCGCATCACTCGGCACTGGAAGCCTGTAAAGTCAGCGAGGAGAGCTACCGACGCGTGCTCGCCGAATGGCTGCAGACCCGCGACGCAGCGACGCCACCACCAGACTCGCTGGCGCTCGGCCGAGCCGTGGAGTATCCGTGGATCTCTCGCTATCTGGCCGATGCCGCCATGCACAGTGCCGCATGGAGGTACGGCCGCGTGCGCGCCACACCGGGGCGGCACAACGCCTTCGTCGCCGCCCTCCTCTCCGAGTCCACCTTGCTGCAACGCCTGGATCGGCCATTTGTCGGTAGAGCACTGCAGGTGCGCGGCGTCGCCGTCGAGAAGGTGCTGCTCGGGCCGGCCAGCGAGTACGCCTCGGTCAGTGGTGCCTCGGCAAGACTCAAGGTCCCTTTCGATGCGCAGCTCTGGTTGGTGCTCGGGCCGCGGGCGCAAGACTCAGGCCTCACGCAGGCAATCGACGATGCTCAGACGCGCGGCGCGCCAGGCGGGGATGAAGCCGCCGAGCAGGCCCATCAATAGTGCGAAGAGCAGCGTTTCGACAGCGATTCCCGGCGTCAGTGTGAAGCGGAAAGCGAGTTCCGAGAAGGTCTGGAAGTTGGTGGTCGAAATATTCACCGTCTGCATCAGGCTGGCCGCGGCCAGGCCGACGCAGCCGCCGACCAGGGCCAGCAGCATCGCCTCGGCAAGGAAGGCGACGAGCACCGCGCCGCGCCGAAAGCCGAGCGCGCGCAGCGTGCCGATCTCGCCGACGCGTTGCGCGACCGCAGCGAACATGGTGATCATCGCGCCGACGATGGCGCCGATCGAGAAGATCACCGACAGCGCGGTACCGAGGATCGAGATGAAGGTGGCCAGGGCCTCGCTCTGTTCGGCGTAGAAGCGGATCTCTGGCTTGGCTTCGAGCAGCAACCGCGGGTCACTGTCGATCGCCGCACGCGTGCGCTCGAAATCGCCGGCGTCGGCCAGGCGTACGACCATGCTCGAAAAGTCGCGGCGGCGAAAGGCCTGCATCATCTGCTCGGAATCGCCCCAGATCTCGGAGTCGAAACCGCTGCGCCCGGCGTCGAGGACGCCGACAACGGTCCAGTCGCGTCCGCCGAAACGCAGCGTTTCACCGCGGCCGGCGCCGACGAAACCGTCGGCAATCGCGCGGCCGGTGACGATCTCGCTGGTGCCCGGACGGAACATGCGCCCTTCGGCAAGCCGCACCTGCGGCCGCAATGTCAGACCGAGGTCGGACGTGCCGCGCACGGTGACGTTGCTTGGCTTGCCGCTGCCCCGCTTGGGCAGGTTGATCAGAGCCACCGGCTCCTTGCTGACCAGGCGACGACCGAGCGCGTCGGTGGCGATGCCGGGCAGGCTCTCGACGACTGCCGCCTGCGTGCGCGCAATCGCCGAATTGATCTCCGCACCGGCGCCCTTGCGCAGTACGACCACGTTGTCGGGCTGGCCGGTGGCGACCAGCGTCGCGCGGATGCCTTCGCTCATCATCAGCACCGTGGCGAAGACGTACACCACCAGCGCCATGCCCAGCGCGGTGAGCACGGTGGTGACCCGTCGCACCCAGAGGTTGCGCGCAATATAGCTGAGTGGCAGGGCTTTCATCCGACGTGCCGCAGACCGGCGACAATGTCGATGCGGCTGATGCGCCAGGCCGGCCAGGCGGCAGCGACGGCGCCGACCAGCAGCGCGGCAAGCAACTGCAGCAGCAGCGTCAATTCCGACACCCGGAACACCGGCAGCAGGGTACCGACAGCCTGGCCGACGAAAGCGGCCAGCGGCAAGGTCAGGGCGATGCCGAACAGGCCGCCGACAAGTGCGATCAACAGGCTCTCGGCGGCGAGCAGGCGTACCACGAAGCCCGGCGAGAAGCCCAGCACGCGTAGCGTCGCGTATTCGGCCAGGCGTTCGCGCGCAGTCATGGTCATGGTATTGGCCATCACCGCCATGATGATCACCACGATGATCAGGCTCACCGCCTGGATGGCGACCAGGATTGCCTCGCTCATCGAGACGAAGCTGAGTTGGAAGGCCTTCTCGGTTTCAGTGAGCGTCTCGGCCAGCGAGTTGCGGAACAGCGCGTCGATGCGCTGCGAGATCAGTGCTGCGTCGTCGGCCTCGCGGATGCCGACGACGTACACGCCGACGCTGTCGACGCGCGCCGGGTTTGCGCCCGGTCGCTGGCGGATGGATTCGCTGAGGTATTTCCAGTGGAACAGCAACTGCTGTTCGTCGGTGCTGGCGTCGACGCCGTCGTAAATGCCGCGCAGCGTGAAGCTCCAGGTGCCGGGGTAGATGGTGCCGCGCAGCGGAATCTGGTCGCCGACCCTCCAGCCAAACTTGTCGGCCAGCTTGCGCCCGACGATAGCGCCCTGGCGGTCGCGCAGGAAGTCCTGCCGCTGCGCGTCGGGCAGCACATATTCCGGATACAGCGCCAGATAAGACGGCGGATCGACGGCGAACTGGGGGAAGAAGTTGCGCTCCGTGACATAGACGCCGCCGAACCAGTTGGCCCACGACAGGCCGCTGACGCCCTGCACGGCACGAATCCGCTCGCCGTAGTTGAGCGGCAGGGGAAACGTCAGCGAGACGGCGCTGCGCGTCACCAGACGCGTACTCGCCGAAGCCTCGGCGCCGGCGTACCAGGCATCGACGATGGTGCGCAGCAGGCCGAAGGCGCAGATCGCCACCACCAGGCCGATCAGCGTCAGCGCGCTGCGCAGCTTGTGGCGGAAGGCGTTTTTCAGCAACAGGCGCAGCAGCAGCAACATCGGGCGTGGCTCATCATCGGTGTTGACTCAGTGCCCGAAAGCCGTACCGGCAACGAGCACGCCTTTTTCGAGATGCACCAGGCGCTCGGCGCGTTCCGCGGCCTTGGGGTCATGGGTGACCATCACGATGGTCTTGCCGAGTTGCCGGTGCAGGTCGGCAAGCAGCGACAAGACCTCGCCGCCGGTGACGCGGTCGAGGTCGCCGGTGGGTTCGTCGGCGACAATCAGTTGCGGGTCGCTGACCAGGGCGCGGGCAATTGCCACCCGCTGCTGCTGGCCGCCGGAGAGTTCGTTGGGGTAATGGTCGGCACGGTCGCTCAGGCGCACCATCGCCAGCACGGCGTCGACATGCTGGCGACGCTGGCGGCGCGTCAGGTCGGTGAGCAACAGCGGCAGTTCGATGTTCTCGGCGGCGCTGAGCACCGGCAACAGGTTGTAGAACTGAAAAATGAAGCCGACATTGGCCGCGCGCCAGTCGGCGAGTTCGCCTTCGCTCAGGCCGGCGATGTCGATGCCGCCGATCTCGATGCGTCCGCCGCCGGGCTGGTCGATACCGGCGATCAGGTTGAGCAGCGTGCTTTTGCCGGAGCCGCTGGGGCCCATCAGGGCAATGAACTCGCCGCGCTGGACGTCCAGGTCGACGCCCTGCAACACCGGGATATGCTGTGCGCCGCGCTGGTAGGCTTTCGACAACGCCCGGATGCGGATCAGCGGCGGTGGCAGTGCGTCGGCAGCGGCGGTGTTCACTTCGCCGCCACTTTGACCATCGTCCCGCTGGCCAGCCCCGCATCCGGCGAGAGCACCAGCTTGTCGCCCGACTTCAATGCGCCGGCGCCATCGCTCCTGGCGTCGATCACTTCGACGAGTTCGCCAAGGTTGCGGCCGCGCTGTACCGGTACGGCTTCGAGGCGGTTGTCGGCGCCCACGCGCAACACTTCCGTACGGCCGTCGCGTTCGCGGAGGCTCTGCGGATTGACTGCCAGCACCGGTTTGAGGTCGGCGTCATCCGGCATTCTGGAGAGGAAGCTCGCCTTGGCGCTCATCTCTGGCAGGATGCGTGGGTCGAGCTTCTCGAACTGGATCTTGGTCATCACCGTCGCCTTGGCGCGATCGACGGTCGGCACGATGCCGGCGACCTTGCCGCGAAAACGCACATCGGGCAGCGCGTCGAGCACGATCTCGACTGGCTGCCCGATAGCCACCTTGCCGATATTGCTCTCGGAAACGTCAGCCTCGACCTCCAGCGTGCTCATGTCGGCCATGGTCACCACTGCGCCCTGCGCGCCGACGGCGCTCGAGAACGGCGTGATGATGTCGCCGACGTTGGCGTTCTTGACCAGCACCACGCCATCGAAGGGCGCGCGAATCAGCGTGAAGTCCTCGTTGACCCGCTGCACCTGCACCTGTGCCTGCGCCTGCGCGCGCGCCGCGCGCGCCAAATTGACACCGGCCTGCGCACCGGCGACTGTTGCCAGCGCACTGTCGGCGCGCCTCCTGGCGCCATCGACCGCCTGCGGCGAGACGAAGCCCCTGCTCTGCAGGCCGAGCGTGCGTTGCAGGTCGGCAGCGGCATTGGCCTGTTCAACCCGCGCCTGCTGCAGCGCCGCCGCCGCCTGGCTCTCGCCGGCTTCTGCCTGGCGAACACCGGCCTGAGCGGCGACGATCGCGGCTTCGACATCGCTGGCGTCGATGCGCGCGATCACCTGTTGTTTCTTCACTACCGAGCCTTCACGCACGTGCAGTTCGATCAGCCGACCCGAGGCCTTGGAGGCGACCGCGGCCCGTCGCTGCGCAACCACGTAACCGGAGGCCACCAGTTGCACGTATTGCTGTGACGGGGTGCTGACCAGGACGCTGCTGGTACGCACCTCGGACGTCCGCGGCAGCAGCAGCCAGACCGCGCCGGCGACCACCAGCAAGGCGACGGCAATCCACAGCCAGCGGCGGTGACGAACCGGCCGCGCAGCGCTGCCGCTGCGGTCGATGCGCAGCGGTTGCAGGGGGAACCCTGCCGATTGGATGTCGGGTTCAGTCATGGTATCGGAGGCGGGAGAGGAAACGACGACCAGGCCAGACGTTCCCAGCCATGCTGTCGACGCTGCGCCGCGCGCTCAGTTCGAGGCCATCGACTGAAAGCGGAAGACGCCCTGCTGGACCTGACCCGGCGCTTCGGCCTGATACTGGCCGGAGAAGCCGCTCGGCGAGCAGGCGCCGATCATCTTGAGAATGAAACCTTCGTTCATCCTGCCCTGCAGCATGCATTGTCCTTCGCGGTACTGTCCCTGCAGGACGCCGGTCGCAAACAGCGGCGGGAAGACGCGGATTGCCGCCGTCACCCCGTCGCCGGTACGGCGCAACTGGAATTGCACCTGCGCGGTGGTGCCGACGGTCATGTTGGTGGCGGTACCCTGCATCATCACTTCGAAGGCAGTCGGTTGCTGCGGCAGCGGCTTGCTGATCGGCGGCGGCGCTGGTGAAGTCTTGCTCGGCGGCCGCTCGATCTCGGGTGTCGGACGGGTTGGCTGCGGCGCCGGTTCCCGCTCTTTCAGCGATGCGGTTTTCAGGGCCGCCAGGCGA
This sequence comes from Candidatus Accumulibacter propinquus, assembly GCF_056856495.1. Classification (NCBI taxonomy): domain Bacteria; kingdom Pseudomonadati; phylum Pseudomonadota; class Betaproteobacteria; genus Candidatus Accumulibacter; species Candidatus Accumulibacter propinquus. Next base: position 574,667 of record NZ_JBSEHC010000002.1, on the reverse strand, counting down.
CGCCGGGCAATCGCGGCGAACTTGCCGTCAGGGTACTGCTTGAGATAGTCCTCGAAGTCTGCCGGATCCTGGCTGCTGCGTACCGATTCCCAGAGCGAGAGCTGCACCGCCATCGGATCGACGCCCGTCGCCTTCGGCTCGGCCGCCGGTGCGGCCTGCGGCTGCACGATCACGGTAGTCGGCCCCATAAAAAAATAATCCTGCGTCAGCGACGAATGGTCCCAGGGAATCTGCTTGCCGTTGGTCTGTTCCTTCACCTGCAGGCGTACGCGGGTCAGCATCTGCCGCACTTCGAGCCCGGGCGCCGTGAGGTTCTTGAGCAGGGCTTCGGTGAACGGACTGTGACCGGTCTGCCCGTCTTCGGCCACATTGCCGGGCTGCGTGGCAAAAACGATCAGCGAGCCCTCGCCGGCGGCGATCTGGGCCAGTCCACGCCCGACCGCCGATGAGCGGGTACCCATGCTGCGCGCGAGAGAACGCGAGAAAGGGTTGTCGCGGCAGGCGTCGAGGAAGATCAGACTGACCGGCGTCGAGGTTTCCATCTGCGTCAGCACCAGGTCGGCATCGACGGCGGCGAAAGGCAGCGAGCGTTCGTTGTCGATCTTGGCATCCGCCGGCACCAGGAAGTTGCGGCCGTTGACCTGCAAGCCATGGCCGGCGTAGAAGAACAGTCCGACCTTGGCACCCTGCAACTGATCACCAAAGCGCTTGATCGCCTGTTCGAGGCGCGCCTTGTCCGGATCGACAGCCAGTTCAACCTGGAAACCGAGCTTCTTCAGGGATTCGGCCAGAGCGCGCGCGTCATTGGGCGGATTCGGTAGTGGCGGTGCATTCTGGTAAGCGCCGATACCCACTACCAGTGCCACCTGCGCCTTGCCCGGCGCCGCCGCTGTCACGCCAGCAACAAGGAGGCACGACACGGCCGCCAGCAGGCGCAGGAGTCGCAGGACGGCAGGCATCGTGGGTTCCCCCGTATGGAGATTGAGAGGCAAAATCATACACCGGCCAGGGGCTGTTACACACCCTGCCGGCGCAGAAGGGGGACAATGCTCTGCTGCCGCACACCTTCCCGAGCACGCCGCGTCGGCAGGGCGCGCCCGCCAGCCCGGATCACCAGGGGGTCTTGCGTAGCCCCCCTGCCCTGCGCCGCGCAGAATTCAATAGACGATCGCCTGCGCGCGATTGCTGGCATTGCCTTCCAGTTGCGGGCTCTGGGCAAAACCGGTTTTCATCAGCTTGCGCATCTTGGTGACCGTTTCCTTGCGCGACAGCTTGTTCTGCGACTCGCGAACGACCTTGATCAGGTAGTAGGTGAAGGCGCCGTTATAGCGACCACTGAAATACGCGTCGGCGCTCGTTTGATCGGCCTTGCAGCCGGTCCACAGGACATGATTGGCGCCGGCAACCGGGGCTTTCTCGGCAACGGCAGCGCCCTTCTTGCCGGCAGCCGGACGGTCGAGCGTGAAGCCCCGCACGCTGGCGAACTTCGTGCCGAACTCATGCTCGGGCGGTGCGATGAAACGCGCCCTGGGCGCGTGCAGCCCGAACTCCGCGCCGCGCAAACCAGTGCCGCTGTGACAGGTATCGAGGTAGACTTCCAGCAGCACATTGGCCGGCAACTGCACGAACAGATCGTGCAGTTCATCATCGCTGATGATGTGCGCCGGATCCCAGGCGCCGTCCTTCTCGGCAATGTCGTGCGGTACGAAGGCTTCGTCCTTGCCGTCCGGTTCGTCGCCGCTGCTGTCGTTCATCTGGGTGCCGTGTGAGGACAGGCTGAAAACCAGATAATTGAGCTTGCCGGCCTTGGCATCGGCAACCATGGTGTTCAGCCTGGCCATGATGTTCGCCTTGGTCGCCTGTGCGTCGGTGAGCACGCTCATCTCGGTGGTCTTGAAACCCAACAGTTCCTTGTACAGCGCCGCCATGTCCTTGGCGTCGTTGACGCAGCCATTGAGGGTGAATTGAGAGTAATTGGCAAACTTGTTGATGCCCACGAAGAGCGCTTTCTTCCTAGCCATGAGCTTGTCTCCTTCCAGTACCGCAGCCAATAAGGTTGACGGTGGTGCGGTTGCCACCGCTATGGCATTGTGCGGCAATCGTCGACCGGCCGCAACGCAGTGTTGCTGTTGCCATAACAGGCGGCGGGCGGGTGCAGTTTCGCTTCAGGCCTTGGGCAACCGGCCCATCAGAAAGAATTCTTCGTTTGGCCGCATCGAAGTCATGTTCGCCAGCCGGTTCGACATCGCGAAGAATGCAGCCACCGCACCAATGTCCCAGATGTCCTGTTCGGTGAAGCCATGCGCGTGCAGCGAAGCGAAATCGGCGTCGCCAACCTCGGCCGCGTGCAGCGAAACCTTGAGCGCGAAGTCGAGCATCGCGCGCTGGCGGGCGCTAAGGTCGGCCTTGCGATAATTGACCGCCACTTGGTCCGCGATCAGCGGGTTGCGGGCGCGCACCCGCAGGATCGCGCCGTGCGCCACGACGCAATACTGGCATTGGTTGGCGCCGCTGGTGGCGACGACGATCATTTCCCGCTCGGCCTTGCTGAGACCGCTCTCTTTTTCCATCAACGCATCGTGATAGGCAAAGAAAGCGCGGAACTCGTCGGGGCGATGCGCCAGCGCGAGGAAGACATTGGGAACGAAACCGGCTTTCTCCTGCACGGCGAGGATGCGGCTGCGCACATCCTCCGGCAGTTGATCGAGTGCCGGCACCGGGAAGCGGCTGATCGGCGGCGCCATCAATCAGGCCTCGCCGGTGGTGCAGTACAGCGTCGACTCGCCTTCGATGACCGTCTTGCCGTTAACGGTACATACCGAGTCCATCACGCAACGTCGTCGGCCTACATTCAACTCACGGACGGTGACCGTCGCGGTGACGGTGTCGCCGATACGCACCGGCGCCTTGAACTTGAGCGTCTGACCGAGATAGACGGTCCCCGGTCCTGGCAGCTTGTTGGCCAATACGGCGGAAATGAATCCGGCCGAAAGCATGCCATGTGCGATGCGACCGCCAAACTGGGTGGTCTTTGCCCATTCCTCATTGAGGTGCATCGGGTTGACGTCGGTCGAGATGCCGGCGAAGAGGACGATGTCCGCCTCGGTAACCGTTTTGGCAATGCTCGCGCTCATGCCGGTTTGCAGATCTTCGATGTTGTAGCCGCCAAGTGAATTCATCACTATCTCCATGGTCCGTGGGTTGCAGATCGTGCCATGATACACAATCGACGTATTCATCAGAGGGGAGATATTCATGAGCCGCAGCAGTGATTTTGACAGCCTTGTGCCCGCCGTTCCATTCAGCCGCCGCAGCTTCATGGTCAGCGCCCTGGGCGCCGGCTTTGCCCTGTCGGTGCAACCGGTGGCGGCGCAGAGCGTGATCAGCACCGACAGCGTCGACCTCAACGCCGGCGAGATCAAGATTCCTGCGGCCGGTGGCGAGATGCCGGCCTACCGCGCGCAGCCTGCGCAGGGTAACCAGTGGCCGGTGATTCTGGTGGTACAGGAGATTTTCGGGGTGCATGAACACATCAGGGACATCTGCCGTCGGCTGGCGAAACTCGGTTACCTGGCGATCGCGCCAGAACTCTACGCCCGTCAGGGCGACCCGCGCCAGTACAGCAACGTCCAGGAACTGCTCGACAAGGTGGTGAGCAAGGTCCCGGATGCCCAGGTGATGGCCGATCTCGACGCCTGCGTGGCCTGGGCCAAAGCGCACGATGGCAACGTCGGTCGCCTGGGGATCACCGGCTTCTGCTGGGGAGGACGCATCGTCTGGCTGTACGCGGCGCACAATCCACATCTGAAGGCCGGTGTCGCCTGGTATGGCCGGGTCGTCGGTCCGTCCAGCGAACTGACCCCGAAACAGCCGATCGACATCGCCGCCAGACTGTACGCGCCGGTGCTGGGACTCTACGGAGGAGCCGATCAGGGAATCCCGCTCGACAGCCTGGAGCAGATGCGCAAGGCTCTCGTCATGGCTGCCAATCCGCCCAGCAAGGCTTCGACGATACACGTCTACGAGCAGGCCCCGCACGCTTTTCATGCCGATTACCGGCCGAGCTACCGCAAGAGCGAGGCCGAAGATGGCTGGCGCCGCCTGCAGGCCTGGTTCAAACAGCACGGCGTCTGATTCCGGCAGATGCCGCTTAGCCGAAGTTTAACACCCCAAGGTCATAATATGGTGTTTTCGGGTCAGCTTGAAATTTAACGTGTTGATTTAGAATGTAGTGGTTTTTGCCGGCCTTTTGTTGTGCCATAATTGTTTGTCGTTAACCCATAATTTCCCTTGCTTTTGTTGTACGATCGTGAGCATGTTTATTCGACGGACACGGACCAACAACCAGGCGACCGGCGAGGGGTACTTCACCTATCGGCTGGTGCGCGGCGAGCGCGTCGGGGGCAAGGTGCGGCAGATCACTGTCCTGAACCTCGGGCGAAACTTCGCGATCAAGCAGGAAGACTGGCCGACCCTGTGTAGCCGCATCGAGCACCTGCTTCATCCTCAGCAAGCGCTGCTGCCGCTGCAATGCGCTGAGCCTATCGAGCGTGCCGCTCAGCGCTATGCCGGGCAACTGGTGGCGCGCGCGCCGGCCGTCGAGCCGGCGGCCGCTGACGCTGGAAATTTGCGGCCGTTAGCGGACTTCCAGGAAGTCGATGTCGACTCGCTGCAACTGACACAACCCCGTTCGGTCGGTGTGGAACAGGTGGGACTCTTTGCCTTGACTGAACTGGGTTTGATCGACACGTTGAGCGCATTGGGCGTTAGTGGCGTCGTGCGTGCGGCGATTATCGGCAATCTGATCGGGAGAATGGGGCGGCCCGGCTCTGAACTGGCGACCTGGAACTGGCTGGTGCGGCAGAGTGCCCTGGGTGAGTTGATCGACGTCGACTTCGCCACGATGTCACACATGAGCCTGTACCGCGCTTCGGACGTCCTGATGAAGCATCGGGAGGAGATTGAAACGCGTCTGTTCAGCAGCGTTCAGACGCTCTTTGACCTGGCAGAGACGGTCACCCTCTACGACCTGACCAACACCTATTTCGAAGGCGAAGTCAGTGGCAATCGCAAGGCCAGGCGCGGGCGTTCGAAAGAGAAGCGCAGCGACTGCCCGTTGGTGACCCTCGGTCTGGTGCTTGACGGCAGCGGCTTTGTGCGGCGCTCACAGACCTTCGCCGGCAACGTGAGTGAGGGCAGCACACTGACCGGCATGCTGGCCGCACTGGACGCCCCGGCAGGGGCGCTGGTGGTCATGGACGCAGGCATCGCCACCGAGGCCAACATCACGTGGCTCGGCGAACACGGGTACCGCTATCTGGTGGTTCGTCGCGGGGGCACACGCCAGTTCGACGAGACCTGCTCGGTGACCATCGAGACGGCTGCCGAGGAGCCACTGCATCTGCAGAAGGAGGTCAGCCAGGACGGCAAAGAACGGCTCCTGCATTGCCATTCTCCGAGTCGCCAGCTCAAGGAAGAGGCGATGCACGCCAAGGCCAGCCAGCGTTTCGAAGCCGGGTTGCAGCAAATCAGCGAGGGCCTGAACAAGCCTCGTTGCGAGAAACGCCACGACAAGTTACTTGAACGCGTCGGCCGACTCAAGCAGAAAAGCGGCGGCGCCAGCCAGCACTTCACGGTAGACCTTGCCACCGATGACTCCGGAAAAATCGTCACCGGGCTCACTTGGCAGAAAACCCCGGTCAACGGCACGATGGCCACCCATCCGGGGGTCTATTGCTTGCGCACCAACGAACTCGCGTGGGATGAAGAGCGGCTCTGGCGCACCTATACGATGCTCACCGACCTCGAGAGCGTCTTTCGTAGTCTGAAGAGCGAACTCGGCTTGCGACCGGTCTATCACCACAAGGAGAACCGCTCAGACGGCCATCTCTTCATCACCGTGCTGGCCTACCAGTGCGTACAGTTCCTGCGGGTAAAGTTAAAGGCCGCGGGGATCACCGATAGTTGGGCGACCCTGCGTGAGACCCTCTCGGTGCAGCGCCGGGTCACCGCCACCTTCCGCCAGCGCGATGGCCGTACCCTCAATGTTCGCAAGGCAACCGTCGCTGAGCCCGAGTTGATGGCCATCTATCGCGCCCTGGGCATCAACCCCACACCAGGAGGGACGAAGAAACTCATCACCTGACCCCGAAATTACGGGCTTGTTGTGCCATTAGAGATTTCTTTGCACCGCACTACATTGATTCTTAAGCATGTTTTTTTGAGCATGTTAAACCTCGGTTAGGAATACAATGCGTTGCCGCCCGAGCTGAGCCGAAGAGTTCCTGCGACGCCCCCGCCGGCCTGAAGGGGAACCAGATCTGGAAGACACAGGTCCACTGCTGGGTTTTCCGACGGCCGTCCAGCGTCGGTCCCTTCCAGCCTGGACGAGACGCGAAGTGCATTACAGGGCAGAACTACCAATACGATGACCATCAGCAACGCAGAAGAACCCAAAAAGCGGCGCAGTGTTTCACGACCGCCGTTGCCCGCGGCCAAGGCCCATGGCGACGAGGCCCATCCGGTCAGGAACGACGAACGGCCATTCATTGTCGGCATCGGCGCCTCGGCCGGCGGTCTGGAAGCACTGAGACTGCTGTTGCCGGGCCTGCCGAAGAATCTCGGGCTGAGCTACGTGGTGGTTCAGCATCTGTCGCCGACCTACCGCAGCATGATGTCGCAGTTGCTCGGTCGCGAGACGACGATGCCGGTTCGGGACATCGAGGACGGCATGCTGCCGGAGCCGAACACGGTTTACATCACCCCACCGAATCGCAACCTGACGCTGGTGGCCGGACATTTCCGCCTCGTCGAACCGGCGCGCGAATCGCTGCCCAAGCCTTCGGTGAACCGATTTTTTGCCTCGCTCGCCGAAGAGGTCGGCGAATCGACTATCGGCATCATCCTCTCCGGTACCGGTTCGGATGGTGCGGCCGGTATCCATGCGATCAAGGCGGCGGGTGGATTCACATTCTCTCAGGACCCCGAAACCGCCAAATACAATGGCATGCCACAGTCGGCAATCGACACCGGCAGTGTGGACTGGATACTACCACCCGAGAACATGGGCGCCGAGATCAGCCTGATCGTCCTCAACCGCGGCCTGATTCCTGTCGCCACACAGGCGGCGAGCGCCCCGGCGACGCTGAAAACGCTGCTCGGCAAGGTTCGCGCCCGTACCAAGGTGGATTTCTCGCAGTACAAGGAGCCGACCCTGTGGCGGCGCATCGAGCGGCGCATGGCTGCCAACCACGTCAGCACGCTGCTCGATTACCTGCAGGTGGTCGACCAGACGCCGGTCGAACTCGACAAGCTGTGCAAGGACATTCTGATCTCGGTCACCGCCTTTTTTCGCGATACCGAAGCTTTTCTTCGGCTCGACAAGGTCGTGGCCGACATTCTCGCCAACAAGCAACCAGGCGACGACATCCGCGTCTGGGTCGCCGGCTGCGCCACCGGCGAGGAGGCGTATTCGCTGGCCATCCTGTTTTCCGAACGTCTGGGTGCCTCTTTCGACCAATATCGGCTGCAGATCTTCGCCACCGACATTGACCTGGATGCCATGGCGCTGGCCCGGCGCGGCGTTTTTGCCGCGTCCAGCCTGGCACACATGGACCGCGCCCGCCTGCGTGCCAACTTCACACCGCACGGCGACCGCTACGAGATCAACAAGAATCTCCGCGACGTGGTGATCTTCGCCCGTCAGGATCTGGTGCAGGACCCGCCCTTTCTTCGCCTGGATCTGGTCAGTTGCCGTAATGTCCTGATTTATTTTCAGAGCGAGTTGCAGGCACGGTTGCTGTCAGTGTTTCATTACGCCCTCAACCCTGGTGCTTACCTGTTCCTCGGCAAGTCCGAAGGCATCTTCCAGCAGGAGGCGCTGTTCGGCGTGGTCGACAAGGAAGGTCGACTTTACCGTCGTCATGGCGTCGGCGCTCGTCTGCCGCTGCTACGTTCCGAGATGCAACTCCCTGCCGCGGGCCTCAACCAGCACCAGCGCGTCAGCAAGCCGACAACGCCGCTAGGTTTCGAAAACATCCTGCTCGAGGCCGCCGGGCGCCATTTCATCCCGACCAGCATCCTGATCAACAGCAAGTTCGAAATTCGCCATATCCATGGCGACGCCAGCCGCCTGCTCAACGTTTCTCCCGGCCGACCGGCCTTCGACCTGATCGCGCTGATACGTCGCGAGTTGCGCACCGAAGTGCAGGTCCTGATGCGCCAGGCGCAAGTCAAACAGGCCGTGGCACCCGGACGTCCCCGGCACATCAAGGCGCTCGACCCGAATCGCGGCGTCCGCCTTTCGGTGCATCCGGTATTGGCTGCCGGTAATGAAGCGCTGTTCATGGTCTGCATCGAGTGGATCGCACCGCCGGCAGGCAAGAACACCGTCGAGGACAGCACCAACGTCACCGACAAGGAACTCGAGGACGAACTGGCGGCCACGCGCGAACACTTGCAGACGCTGGTCGAGGAACTCGAAACCTCGAACGAGGAAATGCAGGCACTCAACGAGGAGATCCAGGCTTCAAACGAGGAAATGCAGGCCTCCAACGAGGAACTCGAAGCGTCCAACGAAGAACTGCAATCGACCAACGAAGAACTGGCAACGGTCAACGAAGAACTGCAGATCAAGACCGCTGAAACGCAGGAACTCAATATCGAACTGGAGTGTATCCAGAACAGTGTCGACTATCCCTTGCTGGTGCTTGACCGCAATGCCTGCCTTTTGCGCTTCAACAGCGGTGCTGCACGGCTCTTCAAACTGGGCGCGGCTCAAGTCGGTCGTCATCTGCGGGATCTGCCTCTGGCCCCGGACATGCCGGATCTGGTGGCCGACAGTCAGAAGGTGATCGACACCCAGAATGCACTCGACCGCCAGATCGTCAATGCCAACCGTCGCCACTACGCACTGCACATCGCTCCGCTGCTGCGCGACACGCAACGCATTGCCGGAGTCATCATGCTCTTTACCGACAACACCAGCCTCTACGAAATCGAGCGCTCGGCGCGCGAAACGCAGATCAGGTTACTCGCGGTAATGAACAATTCGGTATCGCTGATGGCGGTCAAGGACGCTTCCGGGCGTTACCAGTTTGCCAACCCCAAGTTCGAGCAGACCTTCGGGTTTGAGGCCGGACAGGCGATCGGCAAGACCGATCGGCAACTTTTTCCCGAAGCCGTGTGCGATCTGTTCCGCGACAGCGAGATCGAGGCGATGCGTCTGCGCCGGGAAATCGAGCGCGAAGAGGCGCTGCCGCTGGCCGGTGGCGATCGTCATTTCCTTGCCGTGCGCTTTCCGCTTTTCGACGACGACGGTGCAATCACCGGTTTGTGTTTCCAGGCCACCGACATTACCGCCCGCAAGCGCGCCGAAGAACGTTTGCGGCTGGCGGCGATGGTTTTCGAGCGCGCTTCCGAAGGCGTCATGGTCACCGACACCGAGCAGCGCATTCTGACCGTCAATGACGCTTTCACCACCCTGACCGGTTTCCCTCGAAAGGAAGTCGTCGGCAAGAAACCGAGCATCCTGCGCTCGGAAAGAACCGTGCCCGAGGTCTACGTCGACATGTGGGACCGCGTCAACCGCCTCGGCGTCTGGCAGGGTGAGATCTGGAATTGCCGCAAGAACGGCGAGCATTTCCTCGAATGGTTGTCGATCAATACGGTCAAGGACAAGAATGGCAAGGTCGTCAACTACGTCGGCATGTTCAGTGACATCACCAAGGTGCGCGAGTCACAGCAGCGTATCGAATACCTGGCGACACACGATGAACTGACCGGGCTGCCCAACCGTGCGCTGTTCAATGACCGCCTGCATCTGGCTCTGGCGCGTGCCGAGCGCTCGCGCGAAAGCATCGGCGTGGTGTTCATCGATCTCGACAACTTCAAGGTGGTCAACGACACCCTCGGCCATGTCACCGGTGACAAGCTGCTCAAACAGGCGGCGATGCGCTTGCTCGACTGCGTGCGCGCCGAAGACACCGTCGCCCGCCTGGGGGGTGACGAGTTTGTGGTCCTGCTCGAAACCGCCGATCGCCGCGAGGCGACACTGACCGCAGAGCGCCTGCTCAGCGCCTTGAGTGCCAGCTATCATTTTGACGAGCACGAATGCTTCATCAGTGCCAGCATCGGTCTGAGCATGTACCCCGAGGATGCGTCCGATGCCAACGCGCTGATGCGCAATGCCGACTCGGCCATGTATCGGGCCAAGGATCACGGCAAGAACGCCTTCCGCTTCTTCACCGCCGACCTGGCCCACCAGGCGACGCGGCGGCTGGCACTGGAGACGGGCCTGCGACGAGCGATCGAGAACAAGGAGTTGTTCATCTACTACCAGCCGCAGATCAAACTGGAGAACCACACGGTGGTCGGCGCCGAGGCTCTGGTTCGATGGCACTGCAACGGGGAACTGGTGGAACCGGTGGTCTTCATTCCGGTCGCCGAGCAAAGCAATCTGATCGTGGCCATTGACGAGTGGGTGTTGGGTGAGGCCTGTCGGCAGATCGTCGCCTGGGATCAGGACGGACTGCCGCCGGTTCGTATCAGCGTCAATATCTCGGCCCGGCACTTCCGCAAGGAGGGCATGGCCGCCGACCTGATGCGCATCGTCAACGCGCATGGCGTCGCACCGCAGCGGCTGTGCATTGAAATTACCGAAGGCGTGCTGATGGATTTCGATCGCGCCCAACGGATGCTCGCCGAACTGGTTGCTTTCGGTGTGATGATCAGCATCGATGATTTCGGAACCGGGTTTTCATCACTGTCCTACCTCAAACGCTTCCCGATCCACGAACTCAAGATCGCGCGCAGCTTCATCGACGGCATCTCGACCAGCGCCGATGATCGGGCGATTGGCTCGGCGATCATCTCACTGGCGCGCCACCTCGGCATGAGCGTCGTCGCCGAAGGCGTCGAAATGGTCGATCAGCATAGCGAACTCGATGCTTCCGGCTGCCACAACGGCCAGGGCTATCTCTATGCCCACCCCCTGCCACCGGATGTCTTTGCTGAATGGCTGCGCTCCCGCACCCTGAGTTGATGGAAGAAAAGGAGGCCGACCGCCCTGCCGACGCCGCTGACACGGCCATTATGGATTTGAGTTATACACTTGATGCGAGCAATGCGATCATAGCGGTCAGTGGTGACTGGGATCGCGTCGCTCTCGACAATGGTGGCGAACAGATTATCTCCAGGCGGATCATCGGCCGCCGGCTCGACGACTTCATCACCGGCGACGTGACCCTGATGTTCGTGCGCACGATGCTGATGTCGGCGCGAACGCTGAAGTACATCATCCGGCGCCCATACCGCTGCGACTCGCCACAACTCAAACGCAGCATGGAAATGACCGTCGTGCCGCGAGCGCAAGGCGTGCTGGAGGTCTGTCACCGCCAGCTCCGTTCGGAACCGTATCGCTACCCGCTGGCCTTCAAGAGCACTGCTAGCGGCGCTGCCGCGAACTTTATCAAGCGCTGCAGCATCTGCAACCGCGTGCGTGTGGGGCAAACCTGGAGCGAAGTCGACGACGCCGTCCGCGCAGGCCGCTTGCCGCGGGATGCTGGCGCGACGCTGATGGTGGTGTATGGCGTCTGCCCCGAGTGCATGGCGCGACGGGGCATCGGAGCATAGGGCGCTAGAAGCCGCAGATGAACGCGTAGCCGCTCAGGCCGTGCTGTCCAACTCGTCCAACTGGGCAGAATCGTCGTCGGCAGTCTCTGAGTTTGCCGCATCCCTGAGACGTTGCTCAATGCTTTCCGCGAGACCATTGGCGGCGTCTTCGATCATGTCGAGGACCAGATCGAAACCATGCCCAAGACCGTAGTACGGATCGGGCACTTCATCGTCGTCGAAGTTCTTCGAGTAGCTCATCAACAGACCCAGGCGGTCGTGCTTGTCCGGCGGACAGATGCGCTTCAGAACCCCGAGGTTGTTGTGATCCATCGCCAGAATCAGATCGAAGTAGTCGAGATCCTGGGCCGCCACCTTGCGGGCGCGCATCTCCGACAGATTGTAGTTGCGAATGGCTGCGGCGCGCTGCGTTCTTTGATCCGGCGCTTCGCCGGCGTGATAGCCGTGCGTTCCGGCCGAATCCACCTCAACCTGGTCGCTGAGGTTCTTCTGTCGCAGGATGTGACGAAATACGCCCTCTGCGGTCGGCGAGCGACAGATATTTCCCATACAAACAAATAGAACCTTGATCACCTTTCCTTTTCCAGATACGTACATTGATCTTGTTCAGTTGCACCTCACCGGCAACCAAGCCACCCGCCTTTAGCCTGACGCTTGCCGACCCTCGATGCATTCCGACGAGGGCTTCATCATCCGTCGAAAAGAGAGGCAGCGCAACATCGCAGCGGCAAATTTACCTTTCGGCCGCACTGCGGGGCACATCGGAGTTGCCTATATGAGGGTGGTAGCGCAGAGAGCCACGGCACACAAGGATAAGCAGCCAGCAATCGCCATGCACACCGCCGCCCGGTGCGCGCCACTTCGCGAAAACCACTCGGTGTCGTGGGCCAACACCCTTGCGCCGCCCATCAACGCGAGCGCGGCGGGGTTTTTGGCTTGGTTGCGCCAGAAGCGGCGCCTGCTCCGGGCTTGGGCTTGGCCACGCTTCTGCCGGCAATTTTCGGCTTGTCGACCGGCTTCGGTTTGCGACGGTTCTGTTCTGGCGGTTTTTTGTCGGCAAACGGGTTGCTGGAAACATTGAACTGGATTTGCAGTGGCGTCCCCTGCAACTGGAAAACCTCCCGGAAGGTATGTTCGAGAAAGCGTCGGTACGACTCCGGGACCTTGTCCAGGGCATTGCCGTGGATCACGATCAACGGCGGGTTCCTGCCACCCTGATGAGCGTAGCGTAGTTTTGGTCGGAACAGACCGCTGCGCGGGGGCGCCTGTCTGGCGACCGCGTCGATCAGGGCACGCGTCAGCTTCGGCGTCGGCAGGTCGGCAGTTGCCGCCTTGTAGGCCGCATCGACCGAACGGAAAAGCGCTTCGAGCCCATGCCCCTTGAGCGCGGACACATAGTGGAAACGCGCGAAATCGATGAACGACAACTGATTTTCGAGAGCGCCTTTGAGTTGCTCGCGGGTGTAGGCATCGAGGCCGTCCCACTTGTTTACGGCGATGACCAGCGCGCGGCCGGATTCGCGAATGAAACCGCCGATATGCGCATCCTGGTCGGAGATGTCCTGGCGTGCGTCAAGCACCAGAATCACCACCTGCGCGTCCTCGATCGCCTGCAGCGTCTTGATTACCGAAAATTTCTCCAGGGTTTCGAACACCTTGCCGCGACGGCGCAGACCGGCGGTATCGATGAGCGTATACCGCCGGCCGCCGCGCTCGAAATCGACATGGATGGCGTCGCGAGTCGTTCCCGGTTGATCGAAGGCGATGACGCGATCTTCGCCGAGCAGCGCGTTGATCATCGTGCTCTTGCCGACATTCGGGCGGCCAACGATGGCCACCTTCACCACGTCACTGGTGGCCTCGCCCTCCACCTGTTCAGAATACGGATCGAGTGCCTCGTCGATCAGCGTCCGCACACCCTCGCCATGCGCCGCCGAGATCGCCAGCGGCTGGCCGAGACCGAGTTCATGGAAATCCGAGACGACGATCCCCTGGCTCATGCCTTCGGACTTGTTGACCGCCACCAGGACCGGCCGCCCGGATTTGCGCAAGCGGTTGGCAATTTCCTTGTCGAGCGCGGTCACCCCGCTGCGGCCGTCGACGACAAACACCACGACATCGGCCTCGTCGATCGCCTGCTCGGTCTGGCGCGCCATCTGGTACATGATGCCGTCTTTGGCCAGCGGCTCGAAGCCACCAGTATCGATCACCAGATAGGGCTTGCTGCCAAGCCTGCCATGACCGTAGTGACGGTCACGCGTGAGGCCCGGAAGGTCGGCCACCAGCGCGTCGCGCGTCCGGGTCAGGCGGTTGAAGAGTGTCGACTTGCCGACATTGGGACGTCCGACCAGAACGATGCTCGGCTTCATTGCACCTCGATTGCCAGCACGCTTCCGTTACTGGTCTGTAGCAGCAGATTGGATCCCAAGCGCTGCAGTGGCGCGCGCAGCGGGCTGCCGTCGGTTGGCAAGCGGGCCACGAAGGAGCCGTCATCGCGATTCAGGAAGTGCACGACCCCGCGCACATCGCCCACGACAACCAGATTGCGCAGCGGCATCGGCGCCGTAAGCCGGCGCAGGAAGAGCTTGTCCTGCTTCCAGAGACTGGCACCGCTTGCCTTGTCGAGCGCATGCACGGCACCCTTGTCGTCGGACACGTAAACGAAGCGACTGTCGATCGCCAAACCGGCGGCAGACGAGATCTCGCGCGCCCAGACCAGGCTGCCGCTGCCCAGATCGAAGCAGGAAACGCGCCCCTGGAAAGCAGCCGCGCAGATCATCCGCGCATCAATGACCGGCATGCTGCTGACATCGGCAACGCGATCGAGTTCGGTGGCTCCCTTCGGCAGTGCCACCGCTCCCTCCCACAGCGGAGCCCCGTTTTCTGCACTTACCGCAATCAGTTTACCGCCGGGGAAACCGGCAAAGACGTACTTTTCGACCAGCACCGGACTGGCGGTCGCGCGCAGCGACAGCGGCGTGCTCGGTCGTTGATAGATCCACTTGCGCTTACCGTCGACGGCATCATAAGCCGCCAGGCGATGGTCGCCACTGCGCACGATCACCAACCCGTCGCGGACCAGGGGCGGGGCAACGATCTCGCTGCTGGCCCTGGCTTTCCACAAGGGGCTGCCGTCAGCAGTGGCAAAGGCCAGGATCTCACCCTTGGCGGTACCGACCACGAACCGTCGCTCATCCGCGCCGACGCCACCCGAAAGCGGCTGTTCCAGCTTGATCCGCCAGACTTGCTGGCCATCGTCGAAGCGGGCGACCGTGCCGTCCCGAGCTGCCGCGTAAACCGAAGCATCCACCACCGCCGGGACGAAGGTGAGTTCCTCTGCCTTGCCGACAGTATTGTTCCAAAGCACACGCACTTCAGCGCTCGCCTGGATCGGCTGCAGTTCGGCCATCTTCGGTCCACTGCTCGCAAACGGATTCAGGGCGTCGAGTGTCGAGCAGCCGGCCAGCAAGGCAGATAAGCAGACTGCTGCCAGCATGCGCCGCTGCATCAGTTCGACTCCCCGAGCGCATCCAGCTTCAGGTGCAGGATTTCACGATAGGCGGCGTTCGCCTGTCGATCCGGTAGCGTGCTTTCACTCCTGCCGGATTGTTGATCGGCCTCATCGAGTTTCGCCAGTGCCGCCTGATATGCGGCACGCGCCTCGACCTTTTTGCCCTGGGCACCAAGAATGTCGCCGCGAGTGTCCTGAAATCGCGCAGCGTAACCGCCGCTGACAGCCCCATCGACTTGCTTGAGCGCCTCGTCGTAGGCTTGCTCGTCAAGCAGCAAGGTCGCCAGGCGCAAACGTGCCAGTTCACGCCATTCATCCTGGCCATGCTCGACTACCCACAGCAACTGCAGCTTGGCGGTCTTGGCATCGCCGGCAGCAAACAGCATCCTGGCAGTGGTCATGGCGGCCATTGGGGCATAGGCCGTGCCACCAAACTTTTCAAGCAGTTCGCCACTGCTTGCCTTGATGCGCTGCAGATCGTTGTCGCGAACCGCTTTCTGTAGTGAGCCGTATACCATCGAGGCCTGTGCCGCCTGATTGCGTTGATACCAGTTCCAGCCTTGCCAGGCGACAACGACGATCGCTGCCGCAGTCACGATGCCGGCCAGGAGGTTGCCGTACTGCTGCCACCAAGCCTTGATTTCGGCAATTTGTTCCTGTTCTTCGAGGTCGTAAGTAGCCATTACGATTCTTCCCAATCCAAAATAGAACCCATGATTGCGTCGGCAAGGCCATCGACACTGACCCGCTTCTGCTCGTTCGGTTGTTCCCCATTCGCGCGCAGGGCCTTGAGCGTTACCTCGCCGGCTTCTGCCTCGTCGTCGCCGATGATCACGGCAAAATTCGCCCCCGAGGCATCGGCCTTCTTCATCTGCGCCTTGAAGCCACCACCACCGCAATGGAACAGCACGTCGATGCCCTGATCACGTAGCCCCTCGGCGACCCGTACCGCGAGACGCGAAGCAGCGCTGCCCTGATGCACAAGATAGACGTCCACTGCCGCTGCAGTGGTTTCTCCACCGGCCTCGCGAAGCAGCGCCAGCAACCGCTCGACACCCATGGCGAAACCGCAGGCCGGAACCGACTTGCCGCCCAGTTGCTGCACCAGGCCGTCGTAACGCCCACCGGCACAGACTGTCCCTTGCGCTCCCAGCCGATCCGTGACCCACTCAAAAACGGTCAGGTTATAGTAGTCGAGACCACGCACCAGGCGTGGATTGATCTCGAAGGGCTGCCCCGCATCGCGCAGCACCTGTTGCACGCTCTCGAAATGCGCCATCGACTCCGCTCCCAGATGGTCGATCAGCCTGGGTGCGCCGCGAATGATCTCCTGCAGCGCCGGGTTCTTGCTGTCGAGAATACGTAGCGGATTGCTGTGCAAGCGTCGTCTGGCGTCTTCGTCGAGCAGTTCGCCGTGCTGCTCGAAATAGCTGATCAACTCGGCGCGATGGCGCGTCCGCTCGGCCGCCTGACCCAGTGTGTTGATTTGCAGCGCTACGCCGTCGAGGCCGAGGTCGCCCCACAAACGCGCGCCCATCAGGATCTGTTCGGCATCAATGTCGGGGCCGGAAAAGCCGAGCGCTTCGACGCCGACCTGATGAAACTGACGATAACGCCCTTTCTGCGGTCGCTCGTGCCGGAACATCTGGCCCATATAGTAGAGCCGCTGCGGCTGTTGCGCCACGAGATTGTGCTGGATGGCGGCGCGTACGCAGCCGGCGGTACCTTCGGGACGCAATGTCAGTGCTTCGCCGTTGAGCGCATCGACAAAGGAATACATTTCCTTCTCGACAATGTCGGTCACTTCGCCGATAGCGCGCTTGAACAGCGGTGTCGGCTCGACGATCGGCAGGCGGATCGGGCGGTAACCATAGCTCTTGAGCCACGAACGGATGGTTTCCTCGAAAAGGTCCCAGAATTCGGCCTCGTCGGGCAGGATATCGTTCATCCCGCGCACCGACTGGATCTTCGGAGTCATCATCAGCCGGCAAACTTTCTCTGGTAAGTACGCGCCACGTAAGCATCGACGATGGCGGTGAATTCTTCGGCGATGTGTTCGCCGCGCAGGGTGACCGTCTTGGCGCCATCTTCGAACACCGGTGCGGCCGGTATTTCGCCGGTACCCGGCAGGCTGATGCCGATATTGGCATGCTTGCTCTCCCCCGGCCCATTGACGACGCAGCCCATCACCGCCAGCGTCATGTTCTCGACGCCATCGTAGTCGGCCCGCCACTGCGGCATGCGCAGGCGGACATGCTCCTGGATCGACTGTGCCAGTTCCTGGAAGAAGGTACTGGTCGTGCGTCCGCAACCAGGGCAGGCGACAACCATTGGTGTGAAAGCGCGCAGCCCCATGGTCTGCAGCATCTCCTGGGCAACGATCACCTCCTGCGTACGCTTGCCACCGGGCTCTGGAGTCAGCGAAACACGAATGGTATCGCCGATGCCCTCCTGCAACAGTACCGCCATCGCCGCAGTCGACGCGACGATGCCTTTCGAGCCCATGCCGGCCTCGGTCAAGCCGAGGTGCAAGGGATAATCGCAACGGCGCGACAACTCGCGATAGATGGCAATCAGATCCTGCACGCCGGACACCTTGCATGAGAGGATGATCCGTTCGCCGGGCATGCCCAGCGATTCGGCGCGGGCGGCAGACTCCAGCGCCGAAGCGACCATCGCCTCGCGCATCACCTCGACCGCATCGCGCGGCTCGGAACGACGGGCATTCTCATCCATGATGCGCGCCAGCAAGTCCTGATCCAGACTTCCCCAGTTCACGCCGATGCGCACCGGCTTCTGGTATTGGCAGGCAAGTTCGATCATTTGCGCGAACTGTTCGTCGCGCTTTCGGCCGTGCCCGACATTGCCGGGGTTGATGCGGTACTTGGCAAGTAGCTGTGCGCAGTCGGGATGCGCTGCCAGCAAACGATGGCCGTTGTAATGAAAGTCTCCGATCAAGGGAACCGCGACACCCATGCGCTCGAGCTGGGCACAGATCGCCGGCACGGCTGCGGCAGCTTCGGGGGTATTGACGGTGATGCGCACCAGTTCCGAACCGGCACGTGCCAGTTCTGCGCACTGAATCGCTGTTCTGACGACGTCGACAGTATCGGTGTTGGTCATCGACTGTACCACCACCGGGGACGCGCCGCCGACGGTGACCTGGCCAATACGTACTGTTCGCGTTTGCCGACGCGGTGCCGAGTATGTCGGGTTGCTCACAGAGGGTGGTCCACCAGTTTGCTCATTCGACTGTGAGCCGCGCCACATCATCCTTGCTGCGTGGCGCGAGCTCTATCGCCCTGCCCCGGTACTCGAGCTTGACGTGCCCCGCATTGCCAACCACCAGCGAGAAAGGCGGCTGTCCATCGATTTCCCGCTGGCTACCCGCCGAACCCAGTTCGGCGAAAATGGTTTGCCCTCGCCCATCGCGTACCTCGACCCAGGCCGGCTGCGCAAAGCTCAGCTTCAGGCCGCCGCCGGTCGGTGCGGCGGCACCTCCCGCGGGTCGGGTTGGCGCCGCCATGTCGGACAGCAGGGTTGCATGCGGGGTCGCGAGGACCGTCACCGATTCCCCAACGGCAGCCGCCTTGGGCACGGCAACGACTGGTGGCGGTGGTGCCGGCTCCTCGACTGGCGCCTGCGAGGCGCCGCGGCCGAGCAGGCCGCCGATTTTTTCCCGCCAGAAATCGGCGGGGACGTAGAAATAGGCGAGCACGGCAAGGCTCAGCAGTAACAGCCCGGCCAGCACGGCGAGATAATCGCGGCGTTCAACGCGGCGACCCGCTTGCGGCAAACTGGCACTGGTGCCGGCCGAGATCTCGAGGTGCAGCGTCTGCTGTAGTTGCGCGGCATCCAGCCCGCGCATCAGCAGATCCGAGTCGATATTCAGCAGGCGTGCGTAGTTGCGAACGAAACCCCTGATCATCGTATTGCCGGGCAACGCTGCCCAGTCCTCGGCTTCGAGGGCTTCCACCTGTCGTGGAGCGAGCTTGAGCGACTGTGCCGCCTCGGCCAGGCTCATGTTCCTGGCCTCGCGGGCAGCACGCAGTTGCTGCCCGACGTCAAGGGATACGAGAGGCGCGGCCTCGCCGGCCACGTCTTGCGCCGGCGAGATTTCCACGGCCGGGAAGCTCTGTTCCGCTGGACTGGGGGGTGCGGATGGTTCACTCATTCGTAGTTGCCTCTGAGCAGTTCCTGGGTCTCTGGCGAGAGTGGGAATTTGCGCCGCAACTGGCTACCGTAGCGTGCCTCGGCGACCCGCTCACCAAGCCGGCGCTCGACCCGCACCCCGAGCCACAACGCCTCCGCGCTGGGCTCGGTCTTGCGCAGCAACTCCGAGAGTTGCTGCTTCGCCAGTTCGATGTAACCGCGTCGATAGTTGATGCCGGCCATTTGCAACAAGGCCTGCGGGTTGTCCGGAGCGATCCGCAGACTGTGCTGGACAAAATTCTCAGCCGCAGCAAAATCGCCGATCTTGACGTAACAGGCGCCGGCATTCAGATAGGCGCGTTCCGGAGTCTCATACAGCGGGTTCCTGATGGCGCGCTGAAAGAAAGTGATCGCTTCCTTCTCTCGTCCCACCTGGCACAGGAACCAGCCATAGTTATTGTTTATCTCGGGGTCGTTGCCGTCAATACTCAGGGCGCGCTGAAAATCCTGGTCCGCGAGTTGCATCTCGCGCACATGGAAACCTGCGAGTCCGCGTGTTGCATAGGCCTTGGCATAGTCCGGGTCGATCACGATGGCCAGGGTCAACTCTTCGAGGGCCACCGCAAGATTGCCATTCTGCAGGTAAAGCGCACCGAGCTCCGTGTGCAGCTTGGCGCGTGTACGGGGATCCCGGGGTTTGGTCGGCGTACGCGAGTCGGCAGCTTCCTCGGAAGCTTTCTGTGTGCTCGACGAAGTCGCCGTTCCCGATGAGCAGGCGTCAAGGCACAGGCAGACGAGAATCCCGAGCAGCAGCCGCCTCATGTACACAGATCCACTCGATCGAGACGCAGGATCTGCTGGCCGGTACGCCTGGTTCGGTCGAAAACCCGTCCCGCCAACTGCCCACAAGCGGCGTCGATATCGTCGCCACGCGTCTTGCGCGTGGTGGTCACTACCCCGGCCTCGATCAGAATCTCTGCGAAACGGCGAATGCGCGCGGCCGGCGAGCGCCGGTAGGCTGAACCGGGGAAGGGATTGAACGGGATCAGGTTGAACTTGCAGGGTACCCCGCGCGTCAGGGCCAGCAGTTCCTGTGCCTGAGCATCGGTGTCGTTCACCCCGTCGAGCATCACGTATTCGAAGGTCACGAAGTCGCGCGGCGCCTTATCAAGGTAGCGCTGGCAGGCCCCCAGCAACTCGCGCAAGGGATACTTCCGGTTGATCGGCACCAACTCATCGCGCAGACGGTCATTCGGTGCATGCAGGGAAACCGCCAGCGCAACCGGACACTCGTCACGCAGGCGATCCATCGCCGGCACCAGGCCCGAGGTCGATACCGTCACCCGGCGACGCGACAGACCATAGGCATTGTCGTCAAGCAGCACGCGCAGGGCCGTTACGGTATGCTCAAGGTTGGCCAGCGGTTCGCCCATGCCCATCAGCACGACATTGCTGATCACGCGCTCGTCCTGCGCATCCTGTCCTGGGTCGGCACCCAGGGCCTGCCGCACCTGCCAAAGCTGACCGACAATCTCGGCCACCGTCAGATTGCGGTTGAAACCCTGCTTGCCGGTAGAGCAGAACGAGCAGTCAAGGGCACAACCCGCCTGCGTCGAAATGCAGAGCGTCCCCCGTTCGACTTCAGGAATGAAGACCGATTCGACGGCGTTACCGCCGCCGACATCGAAAAGGAATTTGCGCGTACCATCGTCCGCAACGCGGTCCGAGATCACCGCCGGCGGTGCAACCACGGCGATGTCCTTGAGCTTCCCGCGCAGGCTCTTGGCGATGTCGGTCATCGCATCGAAATCATTCTGCCCACAACGATGCAACCAGCGCAGCACCTGCGTGGCGCGAAAAGCCTTCTCCCCGTGTTCGGCGAAGAAGGCCGTCAGGCCGGCGCTATCGAGATCAAGCAGATTTACCGGCATCGAGGCATGCCAGGGTAGCAGTCGCCGACGCGACCCGCGCGCCGACGCTCTCGCGCACCCGCGAAGAGGGCCGGCGATGAAAGAGAGGTATGCCCCATGGCGCTTGCAACGGCCATCGATATTGATTCGGGCTAGCGTCCCGAATAGACGCTCATCGCCGGAAAGAAGAAGGCGATTTCAACTTTCGCAGTCTCTTCGCCGTCGGAGCCATGCACGGCATTGGCGTCGATCGACTCGGCGAAGTCCGCACGAATGGTTCCCGGCTCGGCCTTCTTGGGATCGGTGGCGCCCATCAACTCGCGGTTCTTGGCAATCGCGCTCTCCCCTTCGAGAACCTGGATCATCACCGGGCCAGAAATCATGAACGAAACCAGATCCTTGAAGAAGGGACGCTCGCGATGCACGGCATAGAACGCCCCGGCTTCCTGCGGCGACAACCAGGCCATCCTGGAGGCGATCACTTTCAGGCCATTCGACTCGAAACGGGAGTAGATCTTGCCGATCACGTTTTTGGCAACCGCGTCGGGCTTGATGATGGAAAGGGTGCGTTCGATGGCCATGAGCTATTCTCCAAAGGCAGGTAGACAGGAAAAACAACGAGAAATCATATCGCTAGACACACAACCTTAAATTATACCAAGACTCGGGCACGAATGCCGACCTGGATGCCAAAATGCATGGCGCGCGTACGGGTTTCCCGTACGCGCGCCATGGTCAGGCATCAAACCACCGGTTGTCGGCTACATCATGCCGAGCGTCCTCGGCAGCCAGGTCGAGATGATCGGTACGTAGGTCACCACGACCAGGAAGGCGAGCATCGACAGCAGCCACGGCCAGACAGCGATGGTGAGTTCAGTAATCCCCATCTTGGTAATACCCGAGGCGACGTAGAGGTTGAGGCCGACCGGCGGATGGCACATGCCGACTTCCATGTTCACCACCATCAGGATACCGAAGTGCACCGGGTCAATTCCGAGTTTCATCGCCACCGGGAAGAGGATCGGCGCAAAGATGAGCACGATCGACGACGGCTCCATGAAATTGCCGGCCAGCAGGAGGATGATATTCACCGCCAACAGGAAGGCGATCATGCCCAGACCATGGCCCAGCATCCAGTCGGCCAGCGCCTGCGGGATGTTCTCGTTGGTCATGATGAACGAGAACAGCACGGCGTTGGTGATGATGTACAGCAGCATCGCCGACATGTTGGCCGAGTTCAGCAGCACTCGTGCCACATCCTTCATCGACAGATCCTTGTACACGAAGACGGCGACGAAGAAGGCGTAAACCGCGCTCATCGCCGCCGCCTCGGTCGGTGTGAACATGCCGCTGTAGATTCCGCCCATGACCACGACGATCAACAGCAGGCCCCAGACCGATTCACGGAAAGCGGTCCAGCGCTCGCCCAAAGTCGCTTTCTTCATGCGCGGGTAATCGAACTTCCTGGCCCGATACCAGGTCACGCCGCCGAGCACGCAAGCCAGAGCGATGCCGGGAATGACGCCGGCCATGAACAGCGCGCCGACCGAGGTATTGGTCGCCACCGAATACATGACCATCACGATCGACGGCGGGATCAGGATGCCGAGCGCGCCCGAGGTGGTGATCACCCCGGCCCCGAAACGGTTCGGGAAACCAGCCTTGAGCATTGCCGGCATCAGGATCGACCCGATCGCCACCACCGTCGCCGGCGACGAACCCGAGACCGCTGCGAACAGCGCGCAGGCGAGCACGCCGGCGAGACCCAGACCACCGTACCAGTGCCCGACCATACTGGTCGCGAACTTGATCATTCGTCGCGCCACTCCGCCATGCGTCAGGAAGTTGCCGGCAAGAATGAAGAACGGAATGGCCATGATCTCGAATTTCTCGATGCCGGTGAACAGCTTCAGGGCCACCGATTCGAGCGGTACCTGCGTAAACAGGAACAGGAAGCTGAGAACGGTCAGGCCGAGAGAGATCGAGATCGGCATGCCGGTCAGCATGAGGCACATCAACAGGATGAAGATGATTGCGGCGTTCATTGTTTCTTGCCTCCTTGGCCCGATTGCTCTTCCGGATGACGTTTCTTGTAGGTCAGATCGTGCGGATGCAGGTTGTCCTCCATCTCGAAGGCGTTGATCTCCTCGGCAATCGTTTCCTCGTCGATACCGTCCACATGGCCGTGGTCGTGGTGCGGCAACTCCCCTGTTCTGATGAAGCTCGCCGTCACCTGCAGGAAGCGGAAGCACATCAGGCTCGATCCGAGCGGAATCGCGCTGTAGACAATCCAGGTTGGCCACTCGAGATCGGGCGTGGTCGGCCCTTCGGGAACATCGACCAGTTCCCAGCCCATCAGCGTATAAAAGGCATAGTGAAAGCCGTTTTCCCAGACGAAGTGGGCGCCGAGCGTACCAACCACGCCAGTAAAAAGGGCACCGGCCAACAAGCCCAGAACCACGAATTTGGCGCGTGTACGGCCAGACATCCGGTTGATCAGCACGTCCACACCGACGTGGATACCCGTACGTACACCGTAGGCGGCACCAAACTTTGCCATCCAGACGAACATGATGATGCACAATTCCTGCGTCCACCCGAAGTTCAGCGACAACAGCCAGTCCTGAAAACCGGGGATCGACAGTCCCGACAAATAGCGATGCGCCACCGACACGAAGATGATCGTCGTCGCCGCCGCCATGAGGAAGGTAATCAGCCACTCCTCAAGATGATCCAGTATCTTCATTTGGAAAACTCCCCCGCCTGCCTGAAAAAAAGCCCGTCGGGTTCAGGCATCCCAACGGGCCATTTTCTTCGCTTCTCCGTGTGCTCAGAGCTTGTTCGGGTCGAAACCGGTCTCCTTGTAGACCGCCTGCAACAGGTCCTTGCCGATGCGTGACTCCATCTTCACATGCACCGGGGCCAGGACCTTCTTGAAGGCCTGCTTCTCTTCGGCGGTCGGCACATAGACCTGGGTCTTGCCGGTCTTCTTGACGGCCTCCAGATCCTTGTCGTTCTGCTCCTTGGCAATCTTGTTGGCGTACACGGTCGATTCCTTCATCGCCACTTCCAGTTGGCCACGCACGTCCGCCGGCAGACCCTCCCAGAACTTCTTGTTGACGATCACGGCATAACCCAGATAACCATGTTCGGTGAGCGCCAGATGCTTTTGAACCTCGAACATCTTCTGCGTATAAAGGTTCGAAATCGGGTTCTCGGTACCATCGACCACGCCGGTCTGCAGCGCCTGGTAGACCTCGGAGAAAGCCATCACCTGCGGCAGAGCGCTGAGTGCGCGGATTTCTTCTTCAAGGACCTTCGACGACTGAATGCGCAGCTTCTTGCCTTTCAGATCACCCGGCACCTTGATCGGCGTGTTCGCCGAAAACGACTTGAAACCGTTGTCCCAGAACGCCAGACCAGTAACCCCCTTGGGCTCAAGCTTCTTGAGCAGACTCTGCCCGAGTGGGCCCTGCGTCACCTTGTGCAGTTCCGCGTAGTTGTCGAAGATATAAGGCAGATCGAAGAGTTCGAATTCCTTGACGCCGAGCGGACCGAACTTGGCCAACGACGGCGCAAGCATCTGGACGGCGCCGAGTTGCAGGGCTTCCATTTCTTCCTTGTCCTTGTACAGGGTCGAGTTGGCGTAGACCTCGACCTTGGCCTTGCCCTTGGTCAGTTCGCCTGCGCGCTTGGCAAAGAATTCGGCGGCCAGGCCCTTGGGCGTGTCATGCGCCACCACATGACTGAACTTGATGACGATCGGCTGTTGCGCCAAAACGCTGAGGGGTGCGGCGGACAGGGTGCAGGTGATCAGACCGAACAGCAGCTTCGAAAACTTCATTTTGTCTCCTCCAGGGGAACTTTGTTTGAAATTGGGCAGTGCCCGTCTTGCGGAAGCCAATATCACAAAAAAAACCTGCCGCGCATATTGTGGAAATCCGCAATGTTGTGGAAATCCGCAGGTGCAAACCGGGCTTGACAGGCAGTATTGCCCCTGCCGGAAGCCGCCAACCCGATGCCCGCCCGCCGGGGAACTTCGGTAAGATGCACGACGATGAATCAGCTTACCCTCCCCTACCACTTTGAGCGCCGACGCCCGACTCCCTTGCGGTGGTCGCACTGGTATCTGTCGATCCTCAAACTGGCGGTGGGTTTGCTTCTGGTGCTGCTGATCACGCTGCTGTGGTTGTTGCACCGCAACGAAATCGATGAACAGCGTTCGACGCTGATTGCCGATGTGCTCTGGCTTGAACAGAGCCTCCGCTTTCACCTCGATGGAAATTCCGAACAGTTGCAGCAGCTTGCCCTCGATCTGACGCGGGCGAAGCGACAGGGCGAACTCTTCGACCTGCGCGCTCGCCACCTCCTCAAAAACAACCCTGAACTCAGGCAGTTGTTGTGGCTGGATACTTCCGCCAGGACGGTGCACGGCATGCCGACGTTGGACCTGCCGCAGCCGCGGCAGGACTCTCCAGGCGAGAACCCGATCAACCGGTCGCTTGAGCTCGCCCGCCTGGGCAAACCCATCTACAGTGATGCCTATCGGACGACGGAGGCAGCCCAGTTCGAGGTTTACGTGCCGATCTTCGATGACGGCCATTATCGCGGCACATTACTTGCCGTGTACTCGCTCAATGGCCTGCTCAAGCAACAGGTTCCCTGGTGGTTTGCCGAGAAGTACCAGGTGCGCATCGTCGACGGCAACGGCAATCTGCTGGCCAGCAAGTCCAGGATCGATGCCTCAGCCACCACGCTCAGCTATCCGGTCAGCCTGGATCCCCCCGGCTACGGCATGGTGCTGCAGGTCACCGTTTACCGTGGCGCGGACAACCTGGCACAGACCCTGATTGCCACGTTGATTGTCGTCCTCGGCGCGGCGGTGTTCTGGAGCCTTTGGGCGGTGCGCGGACTGATCCAGAGGCGCCTCGCCGCCGAGCAGGCGCTGCGCTCGGAATACGCGTTCCGCAAGGCGATGGAAGACTCGCTGATGGTCGGCATGCGCGCACGCGACCTCGATGGGCGCGTCACTTACGTCAACCCGGCGTTCCTGCAGATGGTGGGCTTCCGCGCCGAAGAACTGATTGGCCAGGAACCACCCATGCCCTACTGGGCTCCCGAAGAAATGGAGAAGACCTTGCTGTTGCACAACAAGGTCATGGAGGGCAAGGCTCCGCACGAGGGCTTCGAAATTCGTCTGATGCGCAAGGACGGCAGCCGTTTCGATGCCCTGATCTACGAGGCCCCGCTGATCGACGCCGATGGCGCCCAGACCGGCTGGATGGGCTCGATCATCGACGTCACCGCCCGCAAACACGCCGAGGAACTCGCCCGCCAGCAACAAGAGAAACTGCAGATCACCGCACGCCTGGTGACCATGGGCGAAATGGCTTCAACGCTGGCCCATGAGTTGAACCAGCCGCTGGCGGCGATCACCAGCTACAACGCCGGTTGCCTGAACAAGCTCGAATCCGGCAACTTCACCGCCATGCAGCTCAAGGAGGCGCTCGGAAAACTCGCGGTACAGGCGCAACGCGCCGGCCACATCATCCGGCGGGTGCACGACTTTGTTCGCAAGAGCGAGCCCAAGCTCGCGCCCTGCGATCTTGCCGAGGTCATCGACGACAGCATCGGTTTCATCGAGGCTGCTGCGAAGAACCGCGGTGTGCGTATCGTCCGCGAGATTCAGGGCATGCGCCCGGAACTGCTCGCCGACCCGGTGATGCTCGAACAGGTCCTGCTCAATCTCATGCGCAACGGCATCGAGGCGATGAGCGAGGCCCCGACCCAGCAGCGGCGATTGACGATCAAGCTTGGCCAGGTGGACCAACAGATGGAAGTCCGGGTCATTGACCGTGGCCCGGGGATCCCGCCAGAACTCGTGGAAAAGCTGTTCACCCCCCTGTTCTCCACCAAAGTCGACGGCATGGGCATGGGCCTCAATATCTGCCGTTCGATCATCGAATTTCATCACGGCCGTCTGTGGGTCGAAAGCAACCCGGAAGGCGGCTCGGTGTTTGTCATCACCCTGCCGATAACCCGACAATGAGTGCGCACGCCTATCTCGTCGACGACGACGAAGCAATCCGCGACTCGCTCGGCTGGCTGCTCGAGTCGCGCGGTGTCACCTGTGTCAGCTACCCTTCGGCCGAGGATTTTCTGGCCGCCTGGTCCCCCTCACTTGCCGGTTGCGTGTTGCTCGACATCCGCATGGATGGCATGAGCGGCCCCGAGTTGTTCGACGTCCTGCGCGAGCGTGGCAGCCGGCTGCCGGTCATCTTTCTGACCGGTCATGGTGACGTACCGATGGCCGTCTCGGCACTGAAGAAAGGCGCTTTTGACTTCGTCGAGAAACCCTGCAACGACAATGAACTCGTCAATCGGGTCATCGAAGCGTTGAAACTCGACGAAAACCAGCGCGCGGCGGCCTCGGGCGCAGATTCGGTGAACTCGCTCGTCAGCAGACTGACTACCCGCGAGCAACAGGTCATGGATCTGGTCCTGGCCGGCAAACTCAACAAGGTGATCGCCGACGAACTGCAGGTCAGCATGCGTACCGTTGAAGTGCATCGGGCCAATCTGTTCGAGAAGATGGGCGTCAGAACGGCCGTAGAGCTCGCACAACTCCTGGCAGGCAAACGTTGAACGCGAGACTGGTCGCGCCTACGCAGCCGACAGACCGAGCTATGCCGTGGGCTGCGGCGCCGTTTCCCAGACCGGCATGACGCCCGGCTCATCGGGCGCACAGGCAAACGCCGCATCGATGCCGATCCCGGCCACCCAGACCAGCCGCTCACCGCTCCACAACAGCGGCAGGCGGGCCCGATCCCAGGGTGGGACGCCGGCTTCCTGCAGCAGTTTGCGCAGACTTCGGAGCGGTCGCCGCGGATCAGGCTGAATACGCTCACCGCCCAGCCTGCGCCGCAGACAGACCGGGGCGCTAAGCAGCAAACGATAGCTGATGCCGATACCGTGGGTCGATCTGAGCACCACCTGGTCACCTCCCCAGGGCAATCTCGCCTCGCCGCGCCAGGGTAACGGGCCCTCGGCAACCGGCGGGCGGTGGCGAACCACATGCAGTTCACCCCGATAGACATGGACTTCGCCGTCGCGCGTGGCGACGCAGGTTTCTGAACCCGTGCCGACAGTTGCGAGTTGCCGCAGCGCCTCTTCAAGCCAGCGCGCCTCCGGGGCCTGAAAGCCGGCTGCCAGCAATTCGGAACGCAATAGATTGCCAGCGCGCGCTTTGCTCAACATCTTGAACCTTGCCAGATCAATGCGTCCCTGCACTCCGACCGCAGCCGCGCGATCGATCTTCGCCAGTTCTTCGAGCAGCAGGGCTGCCTCGGCAAAGTGACGCCCGGCACGCGCCAGCACCTGCGCTGCCCCGGGAAAGCGCTCCTCGATGCGCGGCATTACCTGGCGCCGCAAATGGTTGCGGCGGTGGCGGCTATCGGCATTGCTTTCGTCTTCGACCCAGTGCAACGCGTTTTCTTCCGCATAAGCGGCGAGCAACGATCGCGGCAGGTCGAGAAGTGGCCGGATCAGGCGCGGACCGCCGGCCTGTAGCCGTTCGGCAGGCATCCCGGCAGCACCGCTGACCCCGGCGCCACGCAACAACCTGAAGAGGATGGTCTCGGCCTGATCGTCGCGATGATGGGCGAGCGCCAGCCAGTCCGCGTCGCACCCGGCAAACACCGCATGCCGCAAGCGACGCGCCGCTGCTTCAAGCCCTTCGCCGCAGCCAAACCGCGGCACCTCTACGCGAACGACTGCAAGCGGTATCCCGAGAGCCCTACAGAGGGTGTCGCAGAACGCGGCCCAGGTGTCGGCGTTGGCACTCAGACCATGATTAACGTGCACAGCCGACAGATCGACCGCCAGCCCGAAGCCACGCAAGGCGGCCAGTGCGTGCACCAGGACCACGGAATCCCTGCCGCCGGAAAGGCCTACGCACAGGCGATCTCCCGGCAACCGGCGTGCATCGAGGAATACCGAGAGCGTCTGAAGGACCTGTTGCGAAGCTGCCGGCAAGGCGAACTCAGCGTTACGCCTGCTCTTTGACCCGACCATACGCCATCAGGCGATCAAGACGCGCCTTCAGCAGGTCGGCAGTCGACATGGACGCAAGTTTCTGCAACGCGTCCTGCAGGGACTCGCCGAGGTTCTGCGCCATCGCCAAGTGGTCACGATGTGCGCCACCCGTCGGTTCCTCAACGATCCTGTCGATCAAGCCCAGGGATTTGAGACGCGGCGCGGTGATGCCCATGATTTCAGCCGCTTCGCTCGCTTTTTCGGCACTCTTCCACAGGATCGATGCGCAGCCCTCCGGCGAAATGACCGAATAGGTCGAGTACTGCAGCATCTGCACCAGATCGCCGACGCCAATCGCCAGCGCACCGCCTGATCCCCCCTCGCCGATGATCGTGACGATAAGCGGCACCTGCAGTTCAGCCATCACGTAGAGATTGCGGCCGATTGCCTCGGACTGGCCACGCTCTTCGGCGTCGATGCCCGGATACGCCCCAGGTGTATCGATGAAAGTCAGCACCGGAATGCCGAACTTTTCGGCCAGGCGCATCAGCCGCAAGGCCTTCCTGTAGCCCTCCGGGCGAGGCATACCGAAGTTGCGGAAGATCTTCTCCTTGGTATCGCGCCCCTTCTGGTGACCGATCACCATCACCGGCTCATCGTTGAGTCGCGCCAGCCCACCGACGATCGCGTGATCGTCGGCGAAGGCCCGGTCACCATGCAGTTCCTCGAAGTCGGTAAAGATCAGTCGCAGGTAATCGAGCGTGTAAGGTCGCTGAGGATGACGCGCCACCTGGCAAATCTGCCACGCGGAAAGTTTGGAGTAGATCTCCTCGGCCAGGGTCTGGCCCTTCTGTTCCAGACGCTTGATCTCTTCCGAAATGTCGACGGCGGAATCGTCCTGCGTCAAGCGCAAAGCCTCGATCTTGCTTTCGAGGTCGGCTATGGGTTGTTCAAAGTCGAGGAAACTGGTTTTCATCAAGCCCAACCATCTTGCAGACGTGCTGCCATCAAAGCCTGCTATTCTAACCCGAAAGGGCAGCCATCCGCCTTGCTAGCTGGCGCGCACCGCTGCAGCCCGGAACTCGGCCTTCAGTATTCGACAGGCAGCGGATCGAGGCTGCGCCAGAGATACCAGGTCGCCACCGAACGCCAGGGTCGCCAGCGCTCGCCATGTTCGACCAGAAGCCGTCGCCCCGGCCGCTCGCCGCGGCAATAATGCCGGGCCACCGCCTTCTGCAGGCCGATGTCGTCGAGCGGGAAAACATCGGGACGCAGCTGGTTGAAGATCAGAAACATCTCGGCGGACCACACGCCGATGCCGCGCACCGCGGTCAGTTCGCTGATGATCTCGGCATCACTCATCGCCGACCAGTGATCGTCGTGGATCTGTCGTTCATCGAAATGTCGCGCAAGATCGACCACATACTCGACCTTGCGCGCCGACAGACCGCAGGCGCGCAGGCTTGCGGGTTCGCGCATCAACAACTCCGAAGCGGTTACCGCGGGCAAGACCGCCAGCAAACGTGTCCACACGCTGTCGGCGGCCTTCACCGAAATCTGCTGACCGACGATGGAGCGCACCAGGGTCGCGAAGGGGTCGCCGCGGGAAACCAGCATACCGCCGGCAAAGTGCTCGACGAACTGAGCCAGCACAGGATCGGCTTTCGCCAGGTCCACGGAAGCCTGCTGCCAGTACGTAGGGGTCATTTGCCGTTGCACGTCGACGGCAGCGGGCATGAACATGGAATCCGACAGGGAGGGGCGGAGTGTACCCACCCTTACCCGACCCTGAACAAAACGGCGCTGGTCAGTAAGGGAGCGTGGTTCCGGTCAGGCGCGTTTCCGCTCCTTTTCCTTGGCCTTGGCCTTGCGCCGAACAGCGTCGACCTCAGGGGGACGATAGACCAGCACCGGCACGCTGGAGTGGGTCAACACCCGGTAGGTTTCACTGCCGAGCAGCAGCGATGACAGACCGCCACGGCCGTGCTTGGACATGAAGATAAGATCGCAATTGCAATCGTCGGCGACGTTCACGATTGCTTCCCACGGCGTATCGCTGACCACTGCCAGTGTCGTACACTCGACCCCGGCGTCCTTGCATAATTTCTTGATGAAACCCAGATACTCCTTGGATTTGCCATCGGAACCCGAAACCAGGCGGTCCAGCACGGCGGGTTCGACGAGATCGCCGTAATTTTCAGGATTTCCCACCGGTTTGGCGTACAAGGCGGTGATCGTGGCATTGGCTGCCTTGGCAAAAACGACCGCGCGTTCTGCGGTGTCTCGGGACAATTGGCTGCCATCTGTCGGCAGCAATATACGCTGGAACATTCTTGTCTCCCACGGGTTGGCGCCGATCACTGCTATTCGGCGCGCGTGATGATAGCTTAATTTCATCCATCAACGGCGGATCCCGCCACAAAAAAGGGGGTACCCGCCGTAATCGGAGAGCGGCTGCCTTTCGACCACCGCTGCGACCAGGTCAAATCCGCCGACAGCCAGAACTCAGCAATGGCCGCCACGACATTCCAGGGAAAGTGTGGTTTCTCTCCTCCTCACTCTATCGACGGCCTATTCCTGCATGGCCATGAGTTCCTTGTCGGAGTAGCGCAAGCGCAAGGCCAGCACCTTGGCGACCGCCTCGACCAAGTGAAATGCCAGCCGCTTGTGCTCCTCCTTGAGTTTCTCGAACTGCTCGCGTTGCAGCACGTAAAGTTCGGTGTCTTCCAGCGCTGTCGCATCGTTGAAGCGTGTCATCTGTGAAAGGAACGCCATACCACCGAAGAAGTCACCGCGCCCGTAGGTCAGGGCATGATGGCCGGCCGACTCTCCTCCTCCGGAACTCGGGAGCGTGATCCGTACCGCCCCCTTGCGTATCACGTAGAGCTCGTTGCCGGGGTCGCCAAAGGAGTAAACCTTTTCGTCCTTGGCCAAGGAGCGTTTTTCCAGGCACGCTTCAAGGTCGATCAGGGTTTCTTCCTTGTGATCGCTGAAGAGTTCGAGATCGTCGAGGTCCAGTGCTTCGACATCGGACTGCTGCGTCGGGCTCTGGCCAAGGATCTGGTCCTCCACCCACTCGACCGCGTCGTCGAGTTCCGGAAAGACCTTGACGTGTTCGGTCATGGTCGTGAGTTCCATCTGGTCGAAGAACTCCGCGATATTGCGGCCATTCGGCAAAGCGTGCGACAAACTGCTGAAGATCAGGAAGGCGTCGCGCTCGATCAGCGAATCGCGAATCTGGCTCAACAGATGCACGGCCGTGACATCTACCGACTGCACGCGCCGCATGTCGAGCAGAATGTAGCGGCGCTTGCCGAGTTCAGGCTCAAGGGCCGTGTACAACTGGTCCTTGGTGCCGAAAAACAGGCCGCCCTGCAACTCGAGGATGATCGTCTGACCGGCTTGCTTCTCGAGCAGTTCCATGTCCTGGCGCAGGCGCACGCGCTTCGAAAAGCGGCTGCCACCGTCGACCTTGCGACGGATCACGGTGCTGCTCAGTTGTTCGCGAATGAACAGGAACATGGCCAGGGCAATACCGACGCCCGATGCCGCGATCAGGCTGTAACCCACCGCCACGGCGACCACCGCGACGATGACGATGAAATCCATCATGGTCCACGGCGATTCCAGCAGGTGCAGACTGTGCCGGTCGATCATCCGCACCCCGACGATGATCAGGATGCCGGCCAGTGCACCTACCGGGATCCAGGCGATGAACGCGCCCAGGGCAAGAAACGCCACCAGCGACATGACGCCTTCGACGACCCCGGAGACCCGAGTCTGGCCACCGCTCGCCAGATTGACCAGGGTTGCGCCCATCTGGCCTGCACCCGGCATGCCGCCGGCACACGCGGAAGCCACATTCCCCAGCCCCTGGGCAATCAGCTCGCGGTTGGAATCGTGGCGGCTACGCGTCAAGGCATCGAGCACGACGGCAGTCTTGAGCGTATCGATCGAAAGCAGAACCGCGAGGGTAAACGCGGTTCCGAGCAGGCTGCCGATCTGACTCAACTTGAGTTCGCCGATTTCCTGCCAACGCCCGGTAATCGCCTCGAACATGCTTGATGCGGTGCCGCCGAGCGGACCGATGATCAGCTTGTTGCCCTCAATGACGAGTAGCGATTCGTCCATCGAGGCGAGTCCGAAGTAGGCCAGCACGCCGGCCAGCAGCCCGAGAATGGCTGCCGGGATGGCGCGCGTCAACAGCGGGGCACAGACCATCACCCCGGCGGTGACGGCTCCGATCACCGCGCTCTGCCACTGCCAGAGTTCCGGCGAGATCAGGGCGCGCCACCAGGAAGTGCCGCCGGGAACGCCGAGGAACTTCGGGATCTGGCTGCCGATGATGATCAGGCCGACGCCGGTGAGATAGCCACTGACCACCGGAAAGGGAATGTACTTGATCAGGCTGCCAATGCCCATGAAACCCAGGAGCAACTGCACCAGCCCCGACACCAGACCGAGCGCCGTCAACATCAGAACGATCGATGGCGCCGCAACACCGTGCTGCACGAGTTCGATCGCAAAGGCCGAGAGTACTGCCGCAGCCGGCGCACACGGCGCAGTGATCAGGCGATTGGTGCCGCCAAGCGCCGGTGCCACCAACCCGAGGGCGGTCGCCCCGAGGATGCCGGCGAGAGCGCCCAGACCAGCGTAAGCCGGTCCGATAGCCGCATAGATGGTAACGCCAAAGGCGATCGCCGACGGCAGGGCGACCAGCATTGCTGCAAGACCGCCCCAGAAATCACCGACCAGTTTGTCATTCTTGAACTTGATTGCTAGTTCCATAAGCGCAGGCCCCTTCAGTCCGACATCAATAAATGCCTCGCCGCAGGCACTATGGCCTGCTCGAGCCCAAGCGACGCGGCTCCCAAAAGCACGCGACCCAGACTAAACAGCCTGGGCCATCTTCGATCGTAACACGATTAGCCGCTTTTCCGACGGCAGGCGGAAACCCGACAACGTGGTGCCGGGTGCCTGCCGAACAAAGCGGGAAACGATCCCGCCCGCACGCTGCCGGGCAAGACGAGCTGCGCGATCTGCGCAGGCTGTCGAGGAGTCAGTGAGAATCTCTTGAACCGGCAGTGGGCAGAGCGACCGCACGGCTGGCTCGCAGCGCCTTGTCGATGCTCTCCGCCTGGTCCGCCACACGGTCGATTTCCTCGACAAGTTGCGCCAGCGATAACTGCATCTTGAGTTCCAGTGTTTCATCACCGAAGATCTTCTTGAGCAGTTGCATTGATAGACGGTCGGCCTGGCTTTCGTACCAAGCAACGCCCTGCGTTTCGGAAACCTGCGAAGGCTGTTCCCACCACAACATCGACGGGCGGTAGCTCTCGACCAGCGCGTCCACCGCCGCACAGACATCGTCCGCCAATTCCTGCACGCCCTCGACCAGATACTCCGGTACGCAACGTCCAGTGCCTGCTGAAAACCCCGATTCGATGGCGAAACCCGTCACCTGTCGCTTCATATCCTTCAGCAGGCGACCAACACCGGTCAGGGGATCGATCATTTCAGCAACTAGGTCACTTAAAGTCGACTGCGGACGCACCCCTGTTTCGAGCCTCTGCTGCATGTCGTCGAGCGTGCGCATATGCTCGGCAATGCATCGGGCCTGCCGCCAGCAGTTTCCGTCAGGACCTGTATGCAGGTAGGCATCCACCGCCTCCCTGAAAATGCTGGTAGCGCCTGCTATCGCATCAAGATAGCCTTCCAGATCGCCTTCGATCGCCCGCGAGATGAACGGCCTCTCTGTCGTTTGCACATGAGTTTCCACAATGACTTCTCCTGCTTGAAGTAAAACACTGGAGCCTGACGCGCCTGAGGCATCTTGCCCCGGGCTGTCAACCTTGCTTGAAATACCTGCCATGGCTTTCATCTCAACTGGTCACCAACGGTGGCGAGATCGGTGAGCACATGCCGGTTCTGGCATTCTGGTCGTGCAGGCCGGCAGAAAGCTGCCGTGACCATCCTTTGAGGATGGCCCCTGCGCCCGAAAGTTCCTGCGCGATGTCGTTCAGGTTCTCGTAGAGTTCGTACAGCCAGTAGTACGTACGGCCAGGGGATCTCCCTTCCGCAGGCACCGACGACTGATCCCGAGACGACACAGACGATTGATCTGCACTCCCCCAGAGAGTCTGGGCTCGATAGCGACCCAGCACATGCCTGCTCGCCATCGCCGCATCGGCATCGCACTCGGCAACCGGGGACCCATTGGCCAGCCTGGCGTAGCCATGCTGCAGGCTCTCTGCGGCTTTTTGAATCACTCCCAGCATCTGACCGGCAACTTCGTCGGGACCGGACAGCAACTGATGAAAGCTGCGTGCAGCGCGGAACAGACCCGCGGCGGCCCGATCCAGGGTTTCCATGGTCCAGTGAATCTCTTCAACTCCGGGGCACAGTTCGAGCATCGAGTCAACGGCCGCACGATTGCGCCGCTGCAGTTCCTCCCGACGCTGCTCCAGATCCAGCAAGCGAAGCGAATGCGCGGATTCCTTCCCCTGCAAAACCTCGCTGGCAGTCCTGGCCAGATTGACCACCATTCTTGCCTGCTGGTCGATCATGCTGAAGAAATCGGGGGGCTCGGCAGAAAAAGCAGGCGGGCGAACTCTCTGCACAAATTGCGGAATGGCGATGGTTGTCACGGCATTCACCTGTATTCTGCTTCGCGGAGGGCGGAAGGGTCATCAAGACAAGAAGGGTCGGTCAGCGGGAGCGCCCTTGAGCACATCTGCTCTCCCAACATGGATTAAGCACAAATCGAGCCACACAGATGTAATCCAGCATTCAGCTTTAAAAGCAAAGACATGGCTGTTGAAGACAGGGCTTTACGGAAAGGCCCCGGGGTGCAACAAAACGCCGGCATCAAACCTGCGAATTCCAGGATCGGCCTCCCATTTTTTTTTTAATACAGGGTCTTAGGTGATCAAACAGGACTTTAGGCCAGGCAACGAAGCGTTACACCGCGACGCTCTGAACGGCAGCCTTGCCGGTGACTGCTCGCCAACTTCACCTTCCCGTGGAACACACAGGACAACGCCGGCCCGCATCCAACCGGAGACTGCAGGTAAAGGTAGGCGCTCACCTCTGCAGGCAACTTTTGGGTGTGCGCCCTAGGCGCTATCGATTGTTGTCGCGAGCGGCCATGGCGGGTGGACCATGACTGGTGCTGCCCGCCGAGTTTGGGAAGATGTTCGGACAAACCGTCGGCAAAGGCTGCCCAATGCTTTCCATTCGAATACTGGGCAAGCTCAGCTCGCGGGTCCACTTCAGCCGCGTGATTTCGCCAGGTTTGAGGCCTGCAAGCTGGGCTGACCCCGGCTATTCCGGCATGAACATCGGGGAAGCTGGCTGCTTCCGGCGGGCCCGCTCGCGCCAGACCTGGCCCTGCTCCTTCAGGGCACTCTGCACGAGCCACAACGACACTTGCACGCCGTGCTCCGCCGACAAGCGCGATCGCAATTGAGGGGCTGTAAAAGCACCTTCCTGTACCCATGCGCAAAGCAGTTGCCTATGAGTTTCGGACAACTTGCGAGGCGCGCCGCTGCGCGGCAGGTCGCGTAACCCATCGAAGCCTCTCGCCAGCCAGGCATCCCGATGACAGGCTACGGTTTCCTTGTGTATGTTCTGCTCCGCCGCAACTCCCGCCACCGACTTTCCCTCGCCGAGCAGAAGCACCGTCCGCGCTCGGCGACGTTCCCGCCAGTCGCTATCGCTCTTGTCTATCTGCGACAGTTGGCGGCGTTGCTCCGCGGTGAGGGTCAAAGTCTTCGCTTTACGGGACATGGGCAGGCTTCCGGGAAATTGGAACGGCAAGTAATGTGGGCGGATATCGGCGAATGCTTGGCCGGGGGCACGGGGCTCGGCGGGGGAACGACTGCCGACTGGCTCCCACGACAGAGCCGCAGCGACGATCAAACTGCTTTCCAAGGCACGGCCTGATGACCGAAGTTCTCCAGCAAGCTGCCGAGTTCCGGCAACAGCCGCTCCGTCTGTTCTTCGAGCCAGCAATGAATCACTGCCCCTTGTTCCCCTGGAAGCGCTTCCTCGGTCAACTCGGCAGCCACGGCCAGATCGTTGAGGCGACCCAGCATTTCCTGCAGATCGCTGGCTGACACGTGGTAGGCACGCAACCGGTCGGCAGGGAAGAGCGGAGCGAAGAATTCAAGGGCGTAACGCAGTCGCTTGTAGGCCACGCGCAAGCGATGTCGGGCAGTAGCATCGCTGTCCAGAGCCTCGCCTGCCAACAGGCTGACCTGTTTGGCACGCTTGTCGAGACAACGCGGGGCAAACGCGCCGAGCAGACGAGCTTCAACTTCGGGCAGTGCCAGCACGGCGGCAGTGAATTCGAGCAGCAGGCGCGAGTAATCTGCCGATTTGAGGGTACTGCGCGCCGCCGCTCGATTGATCGCGCAACGCCGCACGGCGTAGTGCGACAGACGACCGACCTCGACGCCCTCTGGAAAGGCAGCGACGACCGCAGGCAGGGTCTCGGCAAGAAACACATCCCAGTTGCGCGTTTCGCCAAGCTGCCTGGCCAGGGCCTGCCAGCGCGGATCGAAGCTGGCCATAAATTCCGCTGGCAAGCGCGGCTTCCAGACGCGAATCGCGGAGCGCAGACGACGGATCGCAACGCGCGCCTGGTGCACGAACTCAGGATTGTCGCTCTCGCGCAGCCCTTGCTCATTGCTTTGCAGATGATTCAGACACGCCAGCGCGATGGCGCGAAAACCAGCCATGGCCGTCATTTCGGCAGTGGTCGCGATGGGGAGTGCCTTGACCGGCTGCAAGGATTCGTCTGCCAGCACGCTGTAGCCGCGCTGGAACTTGCTGGTGGTTTCCGGGTGCAGGGACAAATCGGTCTGCAGGTCCCCCGCCGCCGAAAAAAGATCAGCCACGCCGCCCGACAGCAGTTCGAGTCCGACCTCGCAGATCGGCCGCCGCCGCCCGTCGGCTTCTATCCAGCCGCGGTCCAGTGCGACTTCGATGCGCACCCCGTCGCGTGGTTCGAGCAGCCAGGCATTGCGAGTGAAACTGGTCGTGAATGCCGGCCGCAACTCGTCGCGCAGTGACTCCAGCCATTCCCGCAGGGTTCCGTCAGCGACATGCGAGAAATCGAGTTTTCCCGGCGCAACAACCGTTTCCCACTCGCTGGGCTCCGTGTGCCTGCTCTCCGAAACCGTCATCCGCCGTACCGAAGACAGCCAGGTCGAACCTTTCTTGCGGTAGCGAACCACGACGCGTTCCCGCCGCAGGCGCTGGTCCGGG
Organism: Candidatus Accumulibacter propinquus; assembly: GCF_056856495.1. Classification (NCBI taxonomy): domain Bacteria; kingdom Pseudomonadati; phylum Pseudomonadota; class Betaproteobacteria; genus Candidatus Accumulibacter; species Candidatus Accumulibacter propinquus. The sequence continues at coordinate 536,159 of NZ_JBSEHC010000002.1, read as the reverse complement.
GTGTCGTAGTAGGTATTGATGACGCGTTGGCGAATTGGCTTGGCATCGGTCAGCAGGGGATGCTTGACCAGCCTGCTCGCCACTCCGGGCGTAAGTGAGAGATTGAGTTCGTTTTCGACACCCATCTGACTAGCTCCTGAGAAATGAACTGGCACTACAGCCGCATAAAATTGCCCCGGACAGCGATCATTCACGAACGCAGCCGTCGGGATATCTTCAATGTCAGTTCAAGCACAAGCCATGCCATCCCTCTAAACGAAATAAATTCCTCCGGAAAAACAAGCCTGCAGGCACTGGAGTGACAACCTCATCCAGTTCGGAACGGGTGCAACAAAACGGATGTGCGGCACGCGGCAGATTCCGGCGCGCATCTGTTTTATACCAAAAAATCAGTATGTTATATTCAAATATGGCATCCCTGTGAGGCACGGAAACGTTACACCTGCCGGGCGGTATGATCATCCCATGGTCATTCATGATGTTACGTGCCTGAACGGCTGCAATCTGCTTGTCGAGATCGATGCCGGCGTCAGGTAACGGCAGTACGCAGGGATGTCGCGCCAGGGCGCAAGCCGGTTGCGCGGTGAGCACCGTATGGGTCTGGCTGACAGGCCGATCGAATCGCGCCGGCGATGGCCGAAAAGAAAGGGCGCCTCACCAGCTCGCAACGGAGCGGGTGAGGCGCCCTTCAGGATGCCCTGCTGCCGGCCGGACCCAGGCAGGAGCCGGCCAGCGAAGACGGTTACGCGCTGCTCAGCAGAGTTTGACGACGATGTCGAGCAGCGTGCTGTTGCAGACGTTCAGACGATCGCCTGCACGCAGGAGTTGGCCGTAGATTTCCTTACGGCGGAAGATGTTCTGGAAGTCGGTGTCGTTGAACAGCTCCGCAAGCGCGCGACGGTGGGTTCTGGTCAGGTTGCGCACCGCCTTGTCGGATTTCTCGGCGTCGGCACGTCCAAGTTTCGGATCGCTCCCCAAGCGGCCATAACCCGCAGCCACCGCCTCAGCGCCGTCTTTCAGGCATACCGCCATTTCCAGACAGTATTTGTCGGCTTTCAGGGCCAGTACGTTGGCGTCCATTTCGGCGACGATCGTCTTGCAACTGTTGATGATTTCGTCGAGATTGATGATCGCCCGGTGCAGGTCTTCACGGTCGATCGGTGTCGAGAACGCTTCGTTGAGCAGCGTCAGGTTGCGAACCTTGAGGCGGTCGCCCTCATGCTCGGCGTCAATGACCCTCTTGGCAACCTCGGAGCTTCCGGAGCCCATGTATTCCACGAGCAGACCGGCGCTGACACCCACTTGGGCGCTTTGTTCGGCCAGCAGCGCGAAGAAATTGGGTACTTTCGGAAAAACCCGATGCAGGATCCGGCGAGTGAGTGAGGGTGAAGCGGTGCTTGCGGACATGTTTAGACCTTTCCGATAAAGAGATTGACGAGAGCGAATGTCTGAATGGCAACCAGGGCCGAACCAGGAATGGTGATCAGCCAGGTAATGGCAATGTCCTTGGCCTTTTTCCAGCGGACGGCTTTCGGTCGCTCCGAAGAGCCGATGCCCATGATGGAGGTCGCGACGACGTGGGTGGTGGACACGGGCGCGCCGATCACCGATGCAGTCATGATGACTATCGCCGAGGTGAGTTGTGAGCTCAGGGCGTGAATCGGACGAACGCGGTAGATCGCGAAGCCGAGGGTACGAACGATACGCCATCCGCCGGAGAGAATCCCCAGCGTAATCGCCGCGGCACACGCCAGCATGACCCAGAAGGGAACTTCAAAACTCGGGATGAAGCCGCCCAGCAACAACGCAAGGGTCAGCATGCCCATGCTCTTTTGTGCGTCGTTGGCCCCGTGCGAAAAAGCCAGCCCGGCGGCGGTTACGAACTGCGCGTAGCGTAGGCCGGTATTGGCCGACGGCTTGGCGGTAAATAAAGCGATGTGCAGCAAGCGCAGCATCAGGAAACCCGCCCAGAAGCCGATGATTGGCGACAGAACCAGGCTGGCCAAGACCTTCATGATACCGGTCAATTGCCCGTGCATCATTTGCGAGAAGCCCCAGACCACATTATCTACGCCGGCCGAAACGACCACTGCGCCGATCAACCCGCCCACCAGCGCGTGCGACGACGACGACGGAATGCCGAAATACCAGGTAGCCAGATTCCAGGCAATGGCTCCCATCAGCCCGCTGATCAGGATGGCCAGCGAGAGAACGGCCTGGACGTCGCCCAGGGTGACGAACTTGCCGATGGTGTTGGCTACCGCCGTACCGCCCAGCAAGGGGCCGAGAAACTCGAAGGTGCCGACGATGATCACTGCCTGCACGGGTGTCATCGCACGCGAAGCGATAATCGTCGCCACGATGTTCGCGGCATCATGAAAGCCGTTGGTGTAGTCGAAAAAAAGGACGATGGCAACAGTTATTATCGTCAGTATCAGTAGTGTGCTCATGAAGCGGCCCTGTGGTGGTTGTCGTGTTTTGAAGCGCGGTGGTCTGAGGAATGTCTTTGCCGCGAAGTGCGCCAGCCGGGTTGCGACTGGCAATATGCCTGGATTCGTTTTCGCGTACTGTTGACCCTCCTTGCCGGAACTTGCAGCAACCGAGAGATTCCGGGCGCACGACGACACGCCACCTTCCGCCAAGCGGCGTCAAGCAGCAAAGCATCGTCCAGTTCGCGTCGTGCTCCCAAATGACATCCCCCCAGATATCAGACTGACTCTTGCTGTCGCCAAACACGGCCGGCGGTCACCGACCACAATTAGCGACGCGTCCAGCGACGCTTAGCTTGCTCTCGTGAGCAATATTCGTGCCGAAAACAGTACAAATTATATAATTGTCTAAATACAATAAGTTATAGCTGTAACTGGGTGTTTGTGCGGGATCAAATGGGGGTGTTACAAAATGCACACCACTGAAATCCAATGTTCATAAAATGAACAATTTCATCAATTTTACAATTAGTTACTTGAATTCACGAGATTGCATTCAAAGTGTCGAAACGTAACACCCCAACTAGGTCTCGGCATGGGATGCTCTTCCAGGCATCCACGGCAAGCCTAGCCGGCAAAGTGATATGTCGGTACGGACGGTTTGTGCTCGCGACAGGCGTCTGCACTGCCGTCGCGTTCGCCGACCCTGGAAACTTCCCCGACTCAGGACTCCGAATGCATGGCTCGTCGCGCCAGGCGTCGGTTGAGTGCTGGGCGTGACAGTCCAAGCAGCGTTGCGGCGACGCCCTGATTGCCCTTTGCCCGCTTGAGGGCCTCCATGACCAGCGCCTCCTCCACTTCGTCGAGCGTCGGAAAGCGTCCCGGGATGACCACCGGCAACCCGTCGGAAGGTTCCGCCGCCGGATAGTCCGCAGTCGCCTTCTGCTGCTTCTGGATGGCCTGACGGAAACTGTCCATGGCCAGCACGGCTCCCCCGCGATGCAGGGCCATGGCGTTGAATACCATCGCCCGCAGTTCGCGGACATTGCCGGGAAAATGATAGTTCGAGAGCAGTGTGATCAGTTCGTTCGAGGGTTCGGGAGCCGGCTTGCCGATCGACGCCGCGGCCTCGTCGAGAAAGTGCTGCAGCAGCAGCGGGATATCCTCCTTGTGCTGGCGCAGCGGCGGCACCTCGATCTGGTGCACCGAGAGGCGAAAGAATAGATCGGAGCGAAACTGACTCTGCCGCATCATCTGCGCCAAATTGCAGTTGGTTGCGCAGACCACGCGCGCATCGCTGGGGCGGGCAACATCGGAGCCCAGCGGAAAATACATGTGTTCCTGAAGCAGGCGCAGCAGTTTGACCTGCGAGGCCATCGACAGGTCACCGATTTCGTCCAGGAACAAGGTGCCGCCGCCGGCCTGGGCAATCAAACCAGCGCGCGACTGATCGGCGCCGGTGAAGGCCCCCTTCTTGTGGCCGAACAGGGTGTCCGAAAAAAGGGTGTCGTCGAGCCCGGCGACATTGACCTGTACGAACTGTCCGGTCAGACCGCTGAGTTTGTGCAGGGCGTGCGCGAACATCTCCTTGCCGGCGCCCGTCTCGCCGGAGATCAGCACCGGCTCGGCGGAGACGGCCACCGCTTCGAGGTACTGGAACAGCGCCCGCATCTTGCGGCTGTTGGTGACGATGCCGGCAAAAGCCTCGTTGTTCTGCAGGCAATCGGAGAGCAGATAATGTTTCAGCACGCCCATCTGTCGCCGCAACGAATGCACCTCGAGCGCGTGCCGGACGCTGGCCACCAGGCGGCTCTCTTCAACCGGCTTGACGAGATAGTCGAAGGCCCCCTCCTTCATGCTGCGGACGGCAGTTTCGACATCCTGGGCAGCCGTCATGACGATCACCGGCACTTCTGGATAGAGATGGACGATGTCCGGCAGCAGTTTGTTGCCGGTAATGTGCGGCATGAAGAGATCCAGGAGTACCGCGCTGGCCTGCTGCCTCTCGAGTGCCGGCAACAGGTCGCGGCTGTCGCCCACCATCTGGATGTTGGCTACCCCGGCGCTGTGCAGTACCGCGGCTGTGGCATGCAGGACCGACTCCTCATCATCGACAAGAAAAACGGGAAGGCTGGCAAACGACTTTTCTTTCATTCACTCCTCCGTGCTCACCGGCAGGTCTATGCTTACCGTGGTGCCGGGATTGTTGTTCGACTCGAAGCGCAATATTCCGCCGTGCCTCTCGACGATCGACGACGAAATCGACAGGCCCAGTCCGGTGCCACCGCTTTCCGCCTTGGTGGTGAAGAAGGGTTCGCCGATCTGCGCCATGACGTCCTCGGCGATCCCTTTTCCCTGATCCTCGACCTGCACGACGATCCGGCCGCTGGCCGGCTCCGCTGTCGCCGAAACCTTGACCGACCGGCTGCGGTCCGGCAACGACTCCAGGGCATTGACGATGACGTTGATGAATACCTGCTCCAGTTGCTGTACATTACCTTTGACCGGCGGCAGCGCTTCCGGCAGTGCCAGCGAAAAGGCGTCGGTGTGTTTGCGAATACGGGTGTCGAGCAGCGTCACCACGGCACTGAGGATTTTCCCGACGTCGGCCAGTTCGTCCATGTGCCCGCGATCCTGTTTGCCCAGGTGCTTGAGGTTATCGACGATCTTCTGAATGCGTTTGGCGTTCTCGCCGATGTCGTTCATACCACGGGCGATGATCTGCCTCGCCCGCTCGAAGCCCAGGCCGGCAAGAACGAAGCTGCCCTGCTCTTGCTCGTACTCGTTGAGGATCGGCAAGGCATCCTGCCAGATCCGCGTCAACAGCGAGGCATTCGCCAGAATGGCGTGATTCGGGTTGTTGATCTCGTGCGCGATGCCGGCCGACAGTACTCCGAGCGAGGCCAGGCGCGCGCTGCGGATGGCCTGCCATTGCAGCTTGCGGTTCTCGGTGATGTCGGTGATCACCACCATCGCAGCCATCACCGCCTTCGCCGAACTGATCGGCACCATCCGGATTTCCCACCACGTGGCGTCGCTCGACCGATACTGAAAATGCTCAATTCGTCCACTCTCGAAAACCTGCCGCAGCTTATGCAGGTAATCACCACGCACATCCGGCGGGAGAATCAGCTCCGATCGCCTCTCGCCGGCGCCGCCGACCGGATAGGGCAAGGGTCGGTTGGTGAGCAGGATATTGGCTTCGCCGTCGACGGTAAAGATCAGGTCCGGCGAATGGTTGAACAGGGTACGCAACTTGGCTTCCGAATCGCGTAGCGCATCTTCGGCCAGCTTGTGATCGGTAATGTCCTCGAGAAAACCAACGATGCGGCTCAAGTCGCAACCCGGCTCGCGCACCGGGAAACCGCAGACGCGCAGCCAGCGTACCCCCTGGCTGGCACGTGTCACCGGCAGAACGACGGTAAAACGCGCACTTTCTGTCTGCAACTGGCCGATGGCCGCAACCAGTGTGCGGCGGTCGTCGGCTTCGAAGACGTCGAGCATCAAGGAGGGCGAGGCGGAATCGAGCCTGGCCTCGCGCCCGGCGATCTGGCGAAACGCCGGGCCGATGTACTCGAGCCGCGTCGCAGCAGCGTTGGTCGCCCAGAAAACGACATCGACCGTTTCGGCCAACTGACGAAACAGCTCTTCGCGCTCGTAGATGGTCTGCGTCAACTGAATCCGATTTTCCAGTTCGCGACGACTGCGCACAAGGTAGAAAGTGAGCAGCGCCGTGAACAGGATACCTCCCAGAAGCACCGACCAGTGGGCCTTGGTAAAGACTTCGGCACTGCGAAAGGTATGGGTTGCCACGCAGGTCACCGTCCAGCTACGGTCGCCGACGGGAATCCTGACCACCATCCGCGGCTGATCCTCGTCGCCCTCCGGCATCAGACCGCTAGCCGTGGCCGCAGCACGCGGCTCCAGGCGGCTGGCGTAGAAGTGGAGGAACTGCGCATCACCGGCCGCCGAATCGTCACGCACCAGTACTTCGACGCCGCGCGGCTCAAGCAGGCTGATGGCCACATGCACCAGTTCTTCGATGTCGTACACACCAATCACGAATCCCAGCGGTTCCCGTTGCTTCACTGGTCCGGCAGTGCCCGTGGCGCCCGGCGCATAGACCGGCAGTGCCGCATAGATGACATACGCCGACTCCCTTCCTGGTCGAGCCATTTCCATGCGTCCGCTGACCGCGACGTTGCCGCTTGCTCTTGCCCTCTGGAATAGTGCTGCCAGTTCGCGCATCGTGTTCAGATCGACACCCCGTGCAATACCGGTTCCCGAACGCGATGCGGAAAGCAGTACCGGCACCCGCAACGTGCCGGCAGCCTCCGCCTGGCCTGCAACCGGCGCCGCCCGAGCCATGCTGCCGGGTGCCGATTCAGGCAGGGCTTGCCGTGGCGAGGTCAGCAGCGGCGCCCACAGCAGACTGTCGATGTACGGGCGGCGTTTGAGAACTGAATCGGTGAAGACCAGGAATTCCTTTTCATCGACTCCCTGCGCTGCATAGAACAGTCCCCGAATTTCCAGCAGCGCGTCCAGGCCCTGATCGACCACCGCGCGCACGGACTGGATGCGGTCACCGGCTGCCCACTGGAATTCCTTGAAGTGGCTGGTCTGCAGCTCCTGCCGCACGTTCCATGACGACAGGCAGGTCAGGAGAACTCCACCGATCGCCACGGCGTAGGCGGCGGCATACTTTCGCAAGTTGTCGAACATGGGGCGGCCATCAGAGGGTTGCGGTACAGGGCTGCGCGGGCGCAACTCCCGAATCGCCACGACCTGTTCCCCGGAAGCTTAGCAGAAAGCGTGTCCGGCAAGAACAGCGGGGAAACGCGGTCGCATTCCCCAGGGCACCAGATCGTGCCGCACCCGCAGGGTCCGGATGGCGTTTCTCGCCACCGAATGTTTACAGCTTGAGCTGAATCGGCTCGGGACCCTGGCCGGCCGGCAGCACCCGCCCCACGCTGGTGGCCCGAGGGTAACCGAGCGCGCGCAGCGCCTGTAGACACGCCTCGGCAGTCTCTGGAGGTACGCTGGCCAGCAGGCCGCCCGCCGTTTCCGGATCGAACAACAACGCATGATTCGGGTGCCGGCAGGCAGCGTCAGATGCGCGCGGAGCGCAACCCGAGCACGGCCCGGCCGCCGGCCACCGACTCGGGAAACCCAGAGCAGCAGTCTCGGCAGCGCCATCGAGAACCGGCAAGGCGTTCAGATCAAGTTCGACAGCGACGCCCGCGCGGCGGGTCATCGCGAGCAACTGGCCATGCAGACCAAGGGTGCTGACCCTGCTGCAGGCACTGGCAGCGTAGGCGTTCAGACACCGGGCTGCCAAGCGGTTGGACTGCAACATCGATAGCAGTGCCGCATCGATCCAGCGGCCCGTGGCCCTTAGACGGAGATGTGCAGCGAGCAAGGTCGCGCTGCCAATCGGCTTGTTCAGGATCAATACCTCACCCGGCCGCATGCTGCCCTTGCCCATCACGCCGGTGAACTGCGCATCGATCAGGCCGTTCACGGCAAGGCCGATGGCCAGTTCCGGGCCCCAGACGGCACGCGCGCCAACCACCGCGCAGTCGGCGCTAGTGAACTCCTCGGCGGCTCCGGACAGGAGTTGGAACAGCGTGTCTTCGACCTTCTCATCAAGGCCTGCCGGCAGTGTCGCGACAATGCTTGCCGAATGTGCTTCGGCACCCCGTACGAAGATGTCGTCGAGCGCATCATTTGCTGCGATGCGCGCGAACAACCAGGGATCGTCGACGAACGCGCCGCAGGAGGCCAGGGTCTGCACCATTGCCTTGCCCGGCGGCACATGCACGATGGCCGCGTGCCCGCCATCCTCCAGGTCGCTCCACACCTCGCCGCAGTTGCGCGCGCGCAGCATCCTGACCACCGTGGCCGCGACCGGGGCGCCGTCACCGCGGCGGATCGCAGCCACCGCGCGCGCCTGTGCGGTTTCACTGGCGTCGAGGGAGATCGCTGGCGCCAGTGGCGTCGGTGGCTCGTCGATTGGCGGCAGATCCTGAAACCCGGCCATGAAGCGACGGTCGATGCGATCTTTCCAACGCCACACCCAGGCGCCCTCGGCACACACCGCGCCGCGCGAAGCCACCGCACGGCGGTCACCGGTGCTGATCAGTGCCAGCCAGCGAGCTTGTGGGCGATAGCGGCGCAAGGACATGGCCAGCAGCGATCGACGCAGGTTCTCGGCCAGTGGCCGCCCCTGCCGGACCGCAAAAACACCGGCTTTTTCCAGTGGTACGTCGATCATCGCTGCACAATCGCCGGCGGCGAAGACCAGTGGATCGCTGACCGTCTGCAAGGTGTCGCCCACCAGGATGAAACCACCGCTGTCCAACGACAAGCCCGTCTCGCGCAGCCAGCCGGCGCCACCGGCCTGGGTCACCCAGATGATTGCGTCGGCAGCCAGGCGCTCGCCGCTACGCGTCGCGAGCTGCGCGTGCGACACCGAACTGACTTCGGCAAGGCGATGCACGACGACTCCGCGCTCAGCCAGGACGCGCTCGAAAGTACGCCGCACGCGTGCATTGTGAGTACTCAGGATCTCGCGGTTCGCGGAGAACAGGTGCAGGCGCAGTTCGTCGGGATCACGCCCCAGCGCCTGCAATTCCCGACGCAGGCGATACTGCATCGCCAGCGTCAGCTCGACGCCGCCGGCACCCGCACCGACCACGGCAATGGTGGTTCCTCCAGGGTGTCCGCAAACCCGCTGCAACAATGCCAGCCAGCCTTCGTTGAAGCAGCGGATCGGTTTGATCGGCAGCACCTTCTCGGCGGCGCCGGCAACGCCGTCCAGCCGGGGTGTCGAGCCGATGTTGATCGACAGGAGGTCATATGCCAGCGGTGGTCGATCGCGACACAACACTCTGCGCCGCTCCCGATCCAGGCCGATCACCTCGTCGCGAAAAAATCGGGCACCGGCAAACACCGCCAACCGGCGCAAGTCGATATGCACCTGGTCGTAGCTGTAGTGTCCGGCGATGTAGCCGGGCAGCATCCCCGAATAGGGAGTATGCGTGTCGGTACAAATTACCGTCAGGCGTACGCCGGGCAGCGGTCGCCTGCCGAACTGCCTGAGTACCCCGACATGGCTGTGTCCGCCGCCGACCAGTACGATATCTCTGAGAATCGTTTCTTCGCCTGCACGCAATGCCAGCACTCCATTGTAAAACCGGCTTCATGTTCTTCGCCAAGCAGCGCACTTTGTACTAGCATGCAGGTCGTTCGCTTCCTTCAGACGGCCAACCTGCGATCGCCATGATACTGCCTCAATCGGAAACACTGCCTGGTCTTGCTGCTCCACGCGCGGACTCGCCGCACGCGTCCCGAGCGAGCCGGCCATGGTGCCCCAAAGGATCGGCACCAGACCAGGTCGCCGTGGGAGATTGTCGGTTGCCTGACTTCGAGAAAGCCGCACATGTGCGATGAAGCCCGAGCAGACCACGCTGATCGCCGAACCGGAGCAGATCGCCGCGCCGGGGCCGAGCGCCGCACGGGAAGCGATCGTCGGAATCAGGCGGAGAGACGCACGCTGTCTTCGTCGTCACCCGACCTGCAGTTTGCCGAGCTTGAAATGCGCGTCGCAGTCGCAGTTCGGCAAAGTGCCGGCAGCATCCAGGGGAACGGTTCCGGGTGGGACAAGCTGATCGTCCCCTTGCCTTGAGAGCTGGGGCTGCGCCCCCTGCAGGACAGCCGCAAAGGACACCCGGCTCGCGCCGCTGAGTTACAATCCCGACCGTCGCCACTGCGATCCGTGAGTTCACGCACCAGCTCGTGCCCGGACAGGATCGGGAACATCGAATCATGAACAGCAACTCTGGGCGCGCCGCGTTTTTCGCCGTCGTCACCGTGATCACCCTGCTCTCGGGGACGTTTGCCTGGCAGAACGCACGCCCTCCCCCTCTCCCGGCAGGCTTTGTCGTCGGCAGCGGGCGCCTGGAGTCTGTGGAAATCGATATCACCACCAGGACTGCCGGGCGAGTCAAGGAAATTCTGGTCAGGGGCGGTGAGCGTGTCGAGCAGGGCCAGATCGTCGCCCGCATGGACACCCAGGCGCTGGAATTCGAGCTCCAGCAACTCCAGACCAGAGTGAAGCAGGCCAGCAACCCCGTTGCGCTGGGAATCGCGGTAGCTCAGCAGAAGCCGGAGAGCAGGATCGGAGCGCTCGCAGTACTGGCCCAAAGACGTCCACTGAAAGCGGCCGCAATGCCACCGATTGAAACCGCACAAGCCCCGGCACCGGAACTGCCTCCGGTGGCTCGGTCCTCGGAATCGCCGGCGACCGACCCTGAATCCTCGATCGAAGCCGCAATCGCGGCAGCGGAGAAGATCCGGGCCGACATTGACGACGCCACCCTCAGGACACCGCGAGGCGGCCGTGTGCAGTCGGGATCGACCGAGCCGGGCGAATTGCTTCCTGCGGGAGGTAAACTGTTGACCATAGTCGATCCGGCGGACGTTGTAATGACCTTCTTTCTGCCGGAAGGCAGCGCAGGAAAGGTCGCGATCGGATCCGAGGTCAGACTGGTGCTGGATGCCGTGCCCCAATACGTGATTCCGGCACGGGTTGCGTCGGTCGAGGGCAGCGCTCAGTTCAAAGTGGCCGAAACCAGCGTCCAACGCCAGCGGCTTGCCTTCCGGAGCAAGGCACAAATTGACCCGGTATTGTTCCGCAAGTACAGGGAGCAACTCAAGGCCGGGCTGCCGGGAGTCGCCTATGTCCGCCTGGAAAGCGCCGCTCAGTGGCCGGAATACCTGCAACTCAAGTTGCCGCAGTGACCACCGGCGGCGATCTCGACTCAGGGAACTGACGTTGTCCGGTTCGGCGCAACGCGCGGCAAGGTCAGCGTGAAGCATGCGCCGTGGCCTGGGGAAGTGTCGACCACGATGCTTCCGCCAAGCACGCTGGTCACCAGGTTGAAGACGATGTACAACCCCAGCCCACTGCCACCCTGCCCCAGACGCGTGGTGAAAAACGGTTCGAAGATGCGGTGGGCCGTGGCCGCGGCGATTCCCACACCGTTGTCTGCACAGCGCAGGACTACCTGAGTCTGATCTTCATCGGTATGGGCATGCAACTCGATGCAGCCGTGCTCGACTGTCGCCAGACCGTGGGTCAGGGCGTTGGCGATCAGGTTCGCAATGACTTGTTCAAGCGGCCCTGGGTAGCTGTCCATCAGCAAGCCGACCGGAATGTCCACGTCAATTCGGTGCTGGCTGCGCTTGAAGGTCGGCCGCAAGGTGACCAACATCTCCTCCACGGTCTGGCGCAGGTCGAAGACGCGGCGTCGGGCGCTGCTCTGATCCACCGCCACCTGCTTGAAGTGGCCGATGAGGTCGGCAGCGCGGGCACTGTTGCGCTCCAGCAGATCGACGGCTTCGCGACCACGGTTGAGGAAGCCCTCCAACTGCGAGCGGCGCAAACTTCCCGATTCGACAGCCTCGGCAAACTCGCGCAACTGCTCGCCCAACAGGCTGGCGACGACGCGACTGTTGCCCAGCGGGGTGTTCAGTTCGTGCGCCACACCGGCAACCAGATTGCCCAGCGCAGCCAGCTTTTCGGTCTGAACCAGTTGCGCCATCGCCTGCCGTAACTCCGAGGTGCGCTCGCTCACCAGTTCTTCGAGGTGTTCCCGGTGCCGCTGCAGTTCGTCCTCGGCCCGCTTGCGCTCGGTGATGTCCGAACCGACGCTGAATACTTCGACCACTTGCCCATTCGCACCGAAGACCGCTCTGTTGGTCCAGGAAACCCATACTCGCTCGCCATCGCGCCGCATGTTCTGGTTGGTGTTGTGTTCAAACGTCTGCGGATTGCGGCAGATGGTTTCCATCAACGGACGCATGTCCCGGCCGTTGCTGCCGGTGAGCGGAACGATGGTGCCGACCACGTGCCGACCCAGCAGTTCCTCCTCGGCATAGCCAAAGAACTTGAGGCCGAACTCGTTGATGAAGGTGATCTGGCCCGCCGGGGTCCAGCGCAGGATGATGCTGTTGGCGTTCTCCACAAGCTCCCGGTACTTGCGCTCGCTCTCCAGCAAAGCCTGCTCTGCGCGCTTGCGCTCGGTGATGTCATCGGCCAGGACCAATACCGCCTGGTGCCCCTCGAACGAGAGTGCATGCGAGATGGTGTCGACGTCGATGGTCGTGCCGTCTTTCCGGCGATGTCGCCAGAACCCCGAGTAGTCGCTGCTCTCTTCGACCGCGACGATGTCCTCGACCAGTAGCGGCGTATCCTCGCCGGTGCCGAGATCGGTGATCCGCATACTCAGAAACTCATCGCGGGAATAGCCATAGCTGGCGACGGCCGCGTCGTTGACTGTCAGGAAGACCAGCGTCTGCAGATCGTATACCCACATCGGGTGCGGGTTGCTGTCGAAGAGCAGCCGGTAGCGTGCCTCGCTTTCCTGCAAGGCCTGATCTGCCTGCTTGCGCCCGGTGACGTCGCGCGCCGTGCCACGATAGCCGGCAAAACCTCCGGCAGCGTCGAACAATGGCTGACCGTTGACGTTGAACCAGCGATCCCCGCCGGACGCCGAACTGATCCGATACTCCAGATCGCGAAAAGGTTGATGCGCGTCAAGCACTGCCCGGTGCGCCTCCCATTCCGCGGCCGTCATGAGGACGGGCAATTCCCAGCGCGTCTTGCCGATCATCTGGTGATGATCAAAACCGCTTTCTGCCAGAGTGGACATGGCCCCGCCGTAAGAGAAGTAGGTGAACCGGAACTGCTCGTCCTGTTCCCAGAACCAGTCCGAAGCCATCGCCGAAAGATCACGGAAGCGCGCTTCACTGGCCCGCAACGCTTCTTCGGCGCGAATGCGCTCGGTAATGTCCAAGGCAACGCCGATCACCTGTACCGTGCCATCATCCGCCCGAACGGAATTGAAATGGGTGTCGAAATAAGTGTCGCCGATCCGGGAGACAAACTGCAGCGCCTCGCCGCCGATAGCCCGACGCGCATGCGCACAGATCTCTGGATACTGGCCGTAGAGTGAGAACAGCGACTGGCCCACTGCCTGGCCCGGCTCGAAACCCGCGCCCGCTACTCCCTTGCCTTCGCTGAAGTGGAAGACTCCCATCTCATCGAATTGAAAGATCACCACCGGGGCGTTGCTGACCACCGACCGGTAGCGCGCCTCACTGGTCGCCAGTTCGCGCTCGCGCTGACGAATGGCCAGCGACATGCGATCGAGATCCGCTGCCAGTTCGTCGAATTCCCTGATCCGCGAAACCGGCCAGCGCTGCTCGTAGTCGCCCTCGGCGATGGCGTGCGTCTGCGCCGTGTAACGACCGATGCGCTGCGCAACCCGGCGCGCCAGCAACAGCGTGGCAATCGTCGCCAGGAGCAGCGCCACCAGAGCGGCGACAGCGAGGGCCCACAGGGTGGACACAAACGGCTTCAGCGCGTCCCCGCGTGGCTGCGCGACGAGGACCGTCCAGCCGAGTTGCGGCACGCTGACCAGCGTCGCGATGAACTTTTCCCCGTCCATGGAGAGGTCATGCGTTGCAAAGTGCCCCTGCAGCGCATCGGAGACGATCGGCAGAGGCCCAGGGTTGGTCTGCAGGCTGTCAAGGCTGGCTTGCGAGCGAGCAACCACCTGCCCCCGGTGATCGAGGATCATGGTCCACATGCCGGCCTCGGTGGGCAGGCTGCCCAGGAACTCCGAGAGCCGGTCAATCGCGACTTCGCCGATCAGCACCTGATCGGCCAGCGGAATCGCAAGGCTGACTACCCGCCGACTGCTGACCACGGATACGAAGATCTCCGACCACACGGGCGCACGTCGTTGCCGCGCCTCGCGCACGAAAGTCAAGCGCGACAGGTCGATTTCCACCCCATCCCCGCGTTGCTGGCGCTCCCCCCGAGGCAATCCAAGCGCAGACACCGTATTCGTCGCATCTACGACGTAGATCGCTGCGAAGACTTCGCCACTGCCGGCATGCGCATCGAGGATCGGCTCGAACCTGAACGGGGCCGGCTGATCACCTCGATGCTGGAGATACTCGGCGACCGCGGACAACTCCCGCCCGGCACTACGCAGGTGCCCCTCGACCTGACCGGAGACGGCGCGCGCCAGGGCCTGGTGACGTGTCTCGATGTCTGCGAGAACCTGCGGCAGCAATACCCATGACAAAATCATAGCCACGAGCAACAGCGGCAGCATTCCCGCCAGCACGAAGCGCAAGGCCAGCCACAGCCAGAGTGAGCGGAAAGGCGACATGCCTCTAGCCGACCATCAGGAAGCGGCTATTATCCACCCGACGAACGCCTTCCGTATTATCCACGCCTGACTCCCAAACGATTCGCCACCCCATTCCCGAGACGGTGAAAGTATTTTTTCGGCGATCAGCGCCCGAGAACCGGAAAAAGCTTGATCAGCCCGTCGGCCATCACTTCGACAGCGATGGCCGCCAGGATCAGGCCCATCAGTCGGGTCATGACGTTGATCCCGGTCTGACCCATGAACCTGCCGATGCGGCCGGCCGCCGACAGCGCCAGCCAGGTCGCCACACCGATCACCAGCCCATACACGACGAGCACCCCGAGTTCCCAGAAGTGGCGGGTCTTTTCAGCGTAGATCACCACCGTCGATATCGACGCCGGGCCAGTCAGCAGCGGAATGGTCAGCGGGACCACGGCAATGCTCGCGCCGGAATCGGCGCGACTGGCGCCCTCGTCGACGTCCTGCGCCCGCGACTCGGCGGGTTGCGCGTTGAGCATGTGCATGGCGCTGATCAGCAACAGCGAGCCGCCGCCGACCTGGAAAGACGCCAGCGAGATGCCGAAGAACTCAAGCACCCGCAACCCAGCCAGGGCGCTGATCGCGATGACGACAAAAGCGGTAAATGACGCGACGCGGACCGTTCTCTGCCTTTGCTCAAGGCTGAAATTGCGCGTGAAATGAATAAAGAAGGGAATCACGCCAATCGGGTTGACGATGGCCAGCAGCGTGACCAGCGGTTTGATCGGGAAATCCATGGCGTAGTCATGCGCGGCTTGAAGCCGGGCGATGGTTGGCGAAGCGCACAGTCTAACGCGATCGGAGCCGAGTGACGGTACGCGTCGCCTTCGGCGCGTGGCGCGGGTACCGGAAACCCGCTCACCCTGGCTTGGGGGTAAGATCCGCCGCTTCTCCTGCCGCGAAGCACACCGATGCAATCCCTGTGGATGCTCCTTGCCAGCCTCCTGTTTGCCTGCATGGGGGTGTGCGTGAAACTGGCTGCCGCCACGCACTCCGCCGTGGAGATCGTGTTTTTCCGCAGCGTCCTGTCTTTGCTCCTGATGTATGCCCTGGTCCGGCTGCGCGGCGTGTCGCTGCAAACACCGCACTGGCGCTGGCAGATCAGCCGCGGCGCGATCGGCTTCGCGGCGCTGTGTGCCTACTTCTGGGCCATCACCCTGCTACCGCTGGCGACCGCGGTGACGCTCAATTACACCTCGGCGATCTTTCTGGCGGTCTATCTGGCGCTTTCCGGCATGCGCCTGAACGTGGGAATTGTCGCAGCGCTGGCGCTCGGGCTGGGCGGCGTGGGTCTACTGCTGAAACCGACCCTGCATGCCGAGCAGTGGCTCGGCGGCGTGACTGGACTGGCTTCCGGTGTTCTTGCCGGCATGGCCTATTTCAGCGTCCGCGAACTCGGTTCGCGTGGCGAACCGGAAACGCGCACGGTGTTCTATTTTTCGCTGGTATCCTCGGTATGCGCCAGCGTCTGGCTGTTGTTTTGCGAGGTCCATCCGTGGGACCTGCGCAGCGGCGCACTGCTGTTCGGTGTGGCGGCTTTCGCCACCGCCGCCCAACTGGCGATGACCCATGCTTACGCCGGTAGCCGGACGCTGTTGGCCGCCGCCCTGGCCTACAGTACGGTCGTTTTTGCCAGCGTGTTCGGGATGCTGCTCTGGAACGAGGCGCATGACGGCTGGACCTGGCTGGCAATGGCACTGATCGTGATCTCCGGCCTTACCGCCACGCATTTCTCGCCCGGCAGTCCGGCTACACGGTCGTCGGCACCACCAAATCAGCCAGCGATCGAGTCCTCACCGACACCTGCAGGCAATACTCAAGCCTCCGGGAAGAGCCGCGCCAGTCGGACTTCGTAGATCGCCCGCGCAGCCGCCAGGCAGCGCGGGTTGCCGGTAGCCAGCAGGTCCGCATAGACCAGGGCCGGCGGGACCGTGTCGCGCTGCCCGATGCTGGACAGGGAGCGGCCCCAGAACGGCTTGCGCACTTCAAGCAGGTTCTGGTACGCGACGGGGCCTGCCGCTGCGAGCTTCTGCTGGGCCACCAGTCGTGCCGACAACTTCTCGGCATAGATCGTCAGCACGCTCGGTTGCAGGTCGCAGGCGAGCAGTGTTGCCGCCGGCTCGCCGCCCCAGCGCGCCTGCGCCGGATGCAGCTGCCAGTCGGCCCAGGCAGCAAAACCGGCAGCACGATAACGACCGGTCAAGCCACTCCCGCGCAGGCCAAGGGCATATGCCTGTGCCCAGTCGTCGAGTAGCCGCTTGCTGGCGTTGAGGCGCCGCCGCCTATCGACGACCGTCAGTGATCCATCCCGCTGCAGATCGGCCAAGACCTCCGGTACCGTCCGCGGGGAAACATCTGCCGCACCGGCAAGTACGCGATAAGGCGCTGCCGCCAACTCGGAATCGCAGATCAGCGCAAAAAGAACCTTCAGCCGGCTGGCGATGAAGCCTTTGTCGGTGCGCACGGAGCTCCGCCGGTCGTCAGGCTTCCGCCCACTGACATAGACGAAAAGACCCCGAGCTTCCAGATAGGCATTACCCGCGGTATCCGCGAACTGTTGTTCCTGTTCACGCAACCGGTGGGCAACCGGCCGCGTGACATGATCCGTGATCAGGAGCAGGGGCGGATCGCCGACGTCAACCGGCTGTCGCAACTGCGTCACCACAGATCCAAGGCTGTCGGACGTGACCTTGCACCGGACTTCGGCGGCGTAATCGGTGCCACATCTGTCCTTGTGCACGCCCAGGCAGGTCGCCGATCGCCAACGGCCTTCTTCGCTGCCGTCCTGTTTCTGTACCGAAACCATCAGGCCGTGTCCGCGCAATGCTTGCGCGGCCTTTTCGAGAAGCGTGCTTGCTTTTTGTGCATTCATGGCGCTGCCGGCGACTCGTCTGGTGAACAGCACGGAATTATGACCGCTGCGGTTTCGATGTTCAAGCCGGAGCGGGTCAATCGACACCTCCCGCGCTCGCTTCCGGGATCCGCGATCCACTCACCGCCTGCACGGTTGCCTTGCGGTCGATCCTGCCCCAGCCCACCAGCACCCCACGCAGCGAGGTCAGGGTGCTCTTGATGGCCACGTAGTACATCAGCTGCCGGTAGAAGAAGCGTTGCCAGAACAACCAGATCAGCAGCCACCAACTTTCCTTGCGCTCCAGGGTAAAAGCCAGAATGGCCGCCAGGTAGTCCACGGTCACGAACAGCGCGTAGTAGAACAACACCCGCCACAAGGCGTCCGGGGAATACTCTTCCGGGTGTTGCCAGTGATTGAACGCCGCCGACCCCAGCGACCCGATCAGCAGCAGGTCCATGATCGGCGAGACCAGCGGGAACAGGACCTGGAACACGATCACGTTCGGCAGGGCGACAAAGCCCAGCGCGCCGTATCGGGGCCTGAACAGCACGTCGCGATGCTTCCACGACGCCTGCATGGTGCCGTACATCCAGCGGTAGCGTTGCCGGATGAAGCCGCGCACGGTATCGGGCGCCTCGGTGAGGGCCACCGCCTCGTCCTCATAGACGATCGCGTACCCCAGTTTGCGGATCGCCAGGGTCAGATCCGCGTCTTCCGCCAGGGTCAGGTCGGTAAAGCCGCCGACCCGCTCGATCAACTCTCGCCGCCAGGCGCCCACTGCCCCAGGTACCACGGTAATGCAGTTGAGAACGTCGAAGGCCCGCCGGTCCAGGTTCTGGCTGGTGATGTACTCCAGCGCTTGCCAGCGGGTCAGCAGATTGATCCGGTTGCCGACCTTGGTGTTGCCGGCGACCGCGCCGATCTTTGGATCGACGAAATGCCGGACCAGTTTGACAATCGTGTCGCGGGTAAACACCGTGTCGGCATCGAGGGCCACCACGATCTCGGCATTGGACTGCGCCATCCCGAAATTGAGCGCCGCCGGCTTGCCGCCATTGACCACCGAGTACACCCGCACGCGCGGGTCGCCAGCAAAAGCCTCGCGCGCCACACGATAGGTGGCATCGCTGGAACCGTCATCAACGACGATGATCTCGAGCTTCCGGGGCGTCTCGCAAGCGAGCAGCGAGGCTATGGTCTGAACGATCACCTTTTCCTCGTTGTAGGCCGGGATCACCAGGGTGACCGTTGGCGAATATTCCGGGTCGAAGACCTCGCGACGCTGCTGCCAACGCTGATAAATGGCCAGCGTGCCGACAAACAACAAGCGTGCAATGCCCAGCACGATGCCCAGCAGGAATAACCAGTGGACCGTCGCCGCCGACCAGTTGAGCACCGCAAAGGCCGCTCCGTCCAGCCAGATCCGCCAGCGGGTTTCCGGTGGCACCGGTGGCATCAGCGCGTCGCGGCTGCGCCCGAGCAGTTCGGAAACGCTGACGAACTGGAAGCCCCGTCGCCGCAATTCCTCGACGATGCGGGGGATCGCCTGCACCGTCTGGCTGCGATCACCACCGGAATCATGCAACAGCACGATGTTGCCTTCACCGCGCTCCGCCTGCTCGACGGTACGCCGGACGATCTCGGCGACCCCCGGGCGTTTCCAGTCATCCGGATCGATCTGCATGCCGACCACCAGATAACCCTGCTCGGCGGCCAGCTCGATGGGGCGCACCTGGTCGATGGTCTCCGGCTCGGCGTCTACCGCGTAGGGCGGACGGAACAGCAGCGAATGGCGGCCGACCACGCTGGCCAGCAGATGCTGGGTCGCCGAGAGTTCGAGCTGGAACTGCATCGGCGAGATGGTCGAAATGTTGGGGTGGGTGAAAGTGTGATTGCCGATTTCGTGGCCTTCGTCAAGCATGCGGCGCAGCAGCTCCGGATGCATCTGACCATTCACGCCCATGATGAAAAAGGCTGCCGGCACTCCCGCCAGGCGCAAGGCATCCAGCACCTGCGGGGTGTACTGAAGATCGGGACCATCGTCAAAGGTCAACACGACCTTGCGCTCCGCGCCGCCGTGACGGGTGATGACGTAGGGTGAAGGGAAAGCCGTGAACCGCTCGGTACTGATCAGCCCGCGCTTGGGGTCGAATTCGATAATCCGACTGCCGGTCTGTGGTTTTGCCGTGACTTCAAGGATCTCGCCCTTGCCTTCATAGTCCACGCCGTAGGCAAAGCGGATATCGCCGAGTGCCGCGGCGCGTACCGCATCGAGGGGGGTGTCCTTGCCGAAGATCTGCCACAACGCCGGATCTTCACTGCCCAACCGCCACAGGGCGACGCCGCGCGGCTGCAGGGTACGGATTGCCAGCAACTGGTTGAAGGCGGTCACGGCGTCGAGCATCCACACGTGGTGAATGCGGTCGTTGTCGTCGGCATAGGCGAAAGTCGGATTCAGGGACCCCGGATCCAGTCTGATTCTGCCTTCCGACTCCTTGGCCACCAGCACCGCCTCCTCGAAGGTTCGCTCCTCGGCGGGCTGGCCCTGTTGCCAGTCATAGGCGTAATTGCCGATGGCCACGATCATCTTCTCGGCGGGTATGTCGCGCTGCCGTTGCCGCAGCACACTGGCGAACCACGGCAAACTGGCGATCGGACCGGGCGCGCCGGTCGCCCAGTGTTCGTCGTAGGCCATCAGAATCAGGTAATCGGCGCTACGCACCAGGCGACGGTAATCAAAGGCCGGGTCACTGGCCGGGACATTGACCGAGACCAGCAGGTTTTTCGGGTGCATGGCGGCGTACAGTTCCGCCATGAAACGCTGGAAATCGGGCTGGGCCTTGGTCGACACGTTTTCGAAGTCGATGCTGATGCCGGCAAAGCGGTTACGCTCCACATAGGCGACCAATTGTTCGATGGTGCGCGCCCGCGCTGCCGGCCTGGCCAACATGCGTGCCAGCTTGGCACCCTCCCAATCGTGGCCGTTCCAGTTGTTGACCAGGGGCACGATCGACACCTCGGGGCGACGGGCACGGACGTAGTCGGTCACCTGCGCGGTTCGTGTCGGATCGTTCTCCCGCAGCGACCCGTCCTCGGCTGCGAGATGCAGCCATTCGGCGATCACCATGTCCAGACTGCCCAGGTTTTCCTTGAGAGAACTCAAGCTGGAGTCGTCCCAGTTGACAAAGAACCCGATCGCCAGAGCCTGACGACGGGCAACCGGGCCCGCCTTGCGCGACTGCAACAATTGTTTCAGTTCGCGTGCACGCTCGCTCGCCAACCTGTTCTGGACATTACGCAGGGCGCGCTCGCGGCGGGTCAGTGGACGCTCGGGAGCCAGCGCAGGCACCGCCGGCAAGGCATGTGCGCCTTGCGGCAGAAAGCTGACCCCCGACAGATTCAGCGCCGGGAGCACCGGACTGACGAGGATGCTCAGTACCAGCGCGCCCAGCAATAATGACAGGGTCAGGCCGATCAGCGTCATTCCCAGCCGCAGGCGCGGCCAGCGCTTGCTGGCCGGATCGAAGAAGACCGGTTTGGCGGCGCGCAGGCTTACCGCCCGGCTGGGCGGGCAATCGTCAGGACGCCGCGGCGACATGATGAGTTCCTGGCCTGCGGACGGCCAGCGTTCGCCGCTGAGGGTTGGCAGACGCTCGGCCGAGGTGCGCGCTCGGGTTCGGCTGTCCGGCTTGCGGCGCCCGGCTGCGGACTACGGTCAGTGACCACGGTGGCAAGCGCAGATGCAGCGGCGCCTGATGGCCAGTCAGCAGGCGGTGTTGCTGCGGGTGACTGCGCTGCGGGCGCCCGAACGCCCCATTGGCCCGCCACCGATACTGGGTGGCCGAGAACTGGTACAGATCCGCCGGGCCCTGCAGCGGGGTGAACGCGTTCACCTCGGGACCGGCGAAGTGCAGCGCAACGGTCCTTTGCCGCTGCGGATCCTTGTTGACCAGCAGTACCGACCACAAGCCATCGGGACGCCGCAGCGCATAGGCGTTCACCGGCGAAACGCCGCCCGCCGCTTCGTCATCGACCCGGGTGCGATAGACAGCGTGGACTTGCGTCGGGCTTCCCGCCCATTGACGCGCCAGCATCCTGGCGCCGTGATAGGTGGCGGTACGGGCCAGAATCTTTCGCCGCTGGTCGGACAGGAACAGGGTGTTCGTACCCCAGGTGTCGCAATCCGGCCCCTTGTCCAGGGGGCCGGGTTCATAGCCGTACAGATAGGCGACGGCACCGCCCTCGGTGAGGAATGTCCCAACGACATCAGCGTTGAACAGCGCGCCGGGCAGATCAACTGCGGTCTGCGTCGAGAAGGCCGAGTAACCGTACTCGGTCATCAATAGCGGCGTGCCGCGAGGCAGACCCTGTTGGTAAAGCTCCGCCATCGCCTCCGTCAGCAATCCCGGCGCTTGTCGCAACTGTTCCGCGGGCGGCGTACACACCTCGTCGAAGGGATACCATTCGAAGGACAGGAAACCGAGGTCGGCGGCGCGCCCGCGCCCGCGCAGATAATCGAGCAGGCGGGCCAGCCACGGTCGGTCGGGAGCGACCGAGGTCCCGGACCAGGCCATCATCGGTGCATCCCACAAGGACTGGAAAGACGGTCCCCCGAGGATCACTTCCGGATCGACCGCGCGCAAGGCATCGGTCACCTGCAGGTAGAGGGCGCCATAGTCTTCCGGAGCCACGTACTGGCCATCCGGTTCCTCGCCCAGTTCAACACCGCGAATCGGATAAGCGCGTCGCCGCAGGTAGCGCAGGAACGCAGCGGCGTTGTCCGCCCAGGCGATGCGCATCGCGTCCACAGGCGTCTTCTTTCCGAGATCGACGATCAGCCACTGTGGATGGCGGCTGTTGTCCTCACCAGTGAAACTGCGGTCCAGATAGGGATTGCTCTTCCAGAAGGTGTCAAGATCGCCGTCGGCCAGTCGCGAGTAACCGTTGTCTTCGGCCTGGTCGACGGTGTTCCCGCGGCGCGGCAAACGGTAACCAAACGACGCCAGAATCGGCGCGCCGGGTTGGTCGTCGGAAGTCCAGTAGCCTCGCGCGTGCTCGCTGTCGCTCCAGCGGCCGCGTGGATTCCAGTGCCAGGCCTCGACGCCCAACTCGGTACGCAGACGATAGCTGAGTGGACGCAGGCCTACCGAGCGCATGGCACGCAGGTTCCTCGGTCGGTAGATGGCTGCCGCATCACCGCGCGAGTGCCCATCGACCCCGGCACCAAGCGCAACCGCGGGCACAAAGGTGTTGCTCGGTCCACTGGTCAGGTCAATGGTCACCCTGGCCGGCGCTTCCGCTCCGAAACTGGATAGCGGACTGGCCAGGGTCAAGGCGATGATCAATGCAGCAATTCGACGGGAGGAGAAATCATGCATGCTTGCATACCCGCTGAGACGACCGTCGCCTGTCCCTCCAGCCGTTCTCCGCCTGGACGGAGCCGCATTATACTCACGCCAATGGGGTGACGTGCGCCTCGCCACCCGTTGCCGGGAAATAGCAGATCCTGCGCCAACATCCCTTCAGCAGGGTGATGAAAAAGGCCGACACAGGTAGGCTGGCTTTCTCGAACCTCACCCGCCCACCGCCGATGGCTTCCAGCAAGGCCAGGCCACGACTGCGAACGAGGTAACTATCGCCCGCAGCCAGGAAGATGTCAGCGGCCTCACCGGCGATGGTCAGCCACACCACACCCGATGTGCAGCGAATTCGCACCCCCCGGGCGGACAGCAAGCGAATGGGTGCGTCGGCGGCGAGGCAAAGCTCACTGTTGAAGAGGTCGAGGTCCATGGCGGTTTCTCCTTGTGTTGACGTCGAGGAGTGTAGGGTAGTTGGCTCAAAGGGTACAGTTACAATATAATCCAATTGTAACCGGTACAATTTTGAATTTGGCGAATTGTACTGGCCATTGCGCGTCGCAACTGTACTGGTGAGACTGATGGAAAATGAACTTTTGCGTTACGAACGGCTGGCCGAGGATCTGGGCGGCATCATCGTGGCCGGCAACCTGCGGCCCGGCGAGCGTTTACCTTCGGTGCGGCGCCTGTCGCGCGAGCGGCGACTCTCCGTGTCGACCGTGCTGCAGGCCTTGCGCCGGCTCGAAGACCGAGGCCTGGTCGAGGCGCGGCCGCAGTCGGGGTACTTCGTGCGCCATACGCTAGCACGCAGATCACAACCGAACGCCAGGTCAACCCCGGAAGCACCGGTACCGGTCGATGTCAGCCAGCGGCTGATGCGGGTATTGCAGACCAGCATGCAACCCGGGGTCGCCCCGCTGGCGGCCGCCCTGCCCGCGTGCTCGCCTGTTGCCACTGGCTGCCCTGCAGCGACTCTACGGCGGCGTCGCACGCCGACATCCCCACCTGCTCGAAGGCGGCAGCCATGTCAACATGGATGCGCCGGCGCTGGTCCGTCAGTTGGTGCTACGGTCGGTGGGATGGGCCGGACCCCTGGCGGCGAGCGAGTTCGTGATCACCAATTCCTGTACCGAAGCCCTGGGACTCTGCCTGCGGGCGGTGACGCAGCCGGGAGACACGGTTGCGGTCGAATCACCGGCCTATTACCTGATGCTGCAGTTGCTCGAAACGCTCGGGCTGAAGGCGCTCGAAATTCCCACCGACCCGCACAGTGGCCTGTCGATCGAGGCCCTTGATCTGGCCACTCGCCAAGGCAAGGTTGCTGCTTGTCTGCTGGTGCCCAACGCCAGTAATCCATTGGGCAGCATCATGCCGGACGAGCACAAGCGCCGCCTCGCCAGGCTGTCTGCAGAACGCGACCTGGCCGTCATCGAGGATGACATCTATGGCGATCTCCACTTCTGCAACGAGCGTCCACGGCCGATCAAGGCGTTCGACACGACCGGCAATGTGATGCTCTGCTCGTCGTTTTCCAAGTGCCTGTCACCGGCGCTACGCATCGGCTTCGTGGCTGCCGGCCGCTACCGGGCACGCATCGCCTTGCAGAAGACCATTACCAGCGGCGCCACCAATCCGGTCACGCAACAGGTCCTGGCGGAGTACCTGGAATCAGGCGCCTACGAGCGCCACATGCGCGGTCTGCGACGGACCTACGAGCGGCAGGTCGAGGCCATGCGGGCGTCGGTGGCCAGGCACCTCCCGGCCGCCACACGCCTTACCGCCCCGCAGGGTGGCTTCGTCCTGTGGGTCGAGCTGCCCGAAGAGGTGGACACGACCGCGCTGCACGACCGCGCGATCGCGGCCGGCGTCGGCTACGTCCCGGGCGAGCTCTTTTCGGCCAGCGGCATGTATCGCAATTGTCTGCGACTCAACTGCGGCAACCCGCACACCCCCGAGATCGAGGATGCCGTGCGTCGCCTCGGCGCGCTGGTCGCGCCGTGACTTCGGGGCGAGCGCCTGCGGTGACAGCACTCGCCGCGGTGTCGACTGACGGTCATTCGTCGATCGGCACGGCCTTGAACGCTTCGCTCGCCTCAAGCCTATCGGCCAGGCGCTCCAGCGCAGGATAGTCACCGGCCGGCCATTCGTGCGGCACGACGTGGCGGATGAAACCGATGCCGGCGACGGTGCTGACATCGGCCTGCGTCAGGTGCCCAGCAAACAGGAAATCGCCCTCCAGCCGCTCTTCAAGCATGCTCAGTGCCTGACGCATCTGGCCACGCAGACGACCGCTCCAGTCCGACCACTGCAACTCGCCCGGGCGTTTGCGTTCGTACTCGATGGCCACGGCTTTTTCGGTCGCCACCATGGCCAGGGCCACCAGTTGCTGGACGTGCCGCCGCTCCTTCCCGCTACGCGGGGTAAGCGGAACGATACCCCGCTGGTCGGCAAGTTCGTCAAGGTAATCAATGATATATGCACTCTCGTAGAGCTTCTCGCCGCTGGGGAGGGTGAGCATCGGCACCTTGAATAGCGGATTGATCGGGCGCATGGCGTCCATGTGCCGAAATACCGACAGCGAAAGGTGCTCGAAGGGAATCGCGTAGTATTGCATGGTGACCGCCACCCGCCGCACAAATGGCGAATCGTAGAGTCCCAGCAGTTGATGCAGCGTATCGTCGATCGTGTTCGGCATGGTTTTTCCTCCAGTGATCAAGTGCTTGAAGCCAACTGACTCGTCCGCCCTAGCCAGCGGGCATGGCAGTCGCCGCGCCGAGTGCGAACTTCGGCCATCGCCATTGCCGCGCGCAGCTCGTCGCCGGCGGCGCCAGGCGGATTCTCGCCGGCCGATCGGCAAGCGCTCCAGTCTGTGGCCAGGATTCTACGACCACCCTGCCCGCGCCGGAGATGACATGACGATCGCCCGCGAGCAGCCAGACGTCTTGGCCTCCGCTCTCTTCGGTAAGCCACACGCGCGCATTCACCGAAGTCAATGTCCAACCGGCAAGGCGGTCCAGGGAGTGGGCCTCGGCAGGCCCCACTTCGAACTCGATAGAGGGTAACACGACGACCATGAGATTCTCCTTTCCTGCGGTTTGGCCTGTTCGGTCTTGAACAGAAGCGTCCCATTTTCATGTTCTGCCGCCACCAGTACAATCGAATTGTTCTAACGCAACCGGTGAGGAAAATTGGCCGATACCCACAGGACGCCGCCGCTCGGCAGTCTGCGCGTCTTTGTTGCCGCTGCGCAGACGGGCAGCGTCACCGCCGCCGCCGCACAACTGCACCTGACGCACGGTGCCGTGAGCCATCAACTGCGAGGCCTGCAGGACTATCTCGGAGTGGCCTTGTTCGAGCGTAACGGCCGTGGTCTGAAGCTGACGGTGCAGGGTACTGCTTATGCAGCGCAGGTGGCGCGCGCACTCGCGGACATCGGTAACGCTACCGAGAAACTGATCGCCTCCCGCGACTATCGGCGACTGCGCGTCAGTTGCATGCCGTCATTTGCCGCCCGCTGGTTACTGCCCCGCCTGGGAGCCTTCGTCACCAACCAGCATGACCTCGACGTCGAAGTGCAATCGAGCGCCCTGCAGGCCGACATCAAGGGCGGCGAAGCGGATATCGCGCTGCGCTTCGGATACGGACACTACCCTGGCCTGAGCTGCCGTCTGTTGATGAAGGACTGGTACTATCCCGTGTGTTCGCCCGAGTTCATGAACAACCATCCACTTTCCAGCCCGCAGCAGTTGATCGGATTGGTACTGCTGCGATCGAACGACGAACTCTGGCAGCCCTGGTTCAATGCGGCCGGCGTGGACATCGAGGAACCGCAGCGAGGTACCGTCTTTGACGACTCGAGCCTGATGCTGATGGCTGCCGCGTCCGGCCAGGGCGTTGCGCTGGCCAGGCACACGCTGGCCGTCGACGACCTGGCAAGAGGTCGTCTGATACGTCCCTTTGCGACGGCCCTGGAATCGCCATTGTCCTACTATTTCGTTTGTCGTCTGGCCGACGAGCAGCAGGCAGCAGTTGCTGCCTTTCGCGAATGGCTGTTCCGGGAAGCGGCGACGTATCACCCACCGGAAGGCAGACTCGCGAGTTCTCCAAGCAACTAGCACACAGGTCACGACGCCGCAGTTCTCCAAGTCCTGACTGCACCGAGCTTCTTGCCGAGCTGCAGGCACCCTCTGTGGACAACCCATGGCCTAGCGAGTACGTTCGAACAGGGCGACGTGCAAGGTGTGCAGCAAAGGGATGCGAGCGAAATCCCTGACCAGCGCAAACCCCTGGCTCTGGAAGTAACTCTCCACTTCGGCCAGAGGCGTCGCGTATTTCTCCGATGCCCTGCCGCCCAGGCCAACCCGGAGGCGACGCTTCATCGACGTGACCGAGAACGGGCTGAAATAGGAGAGGGCAACGTACCTTGCCGAGACCCTGCACAGTTCGGAAACGGCCTTGCGGCGAATTTTCGGGTTCGGGAAATGATGGAAGAGGCGGAAACAGATGATCGTGTCAAACTGACCATTGCTGTAGCTCAACGCTTCGATGTCCTGCTTGTCCACCTCCCCAGGGTGCCCACTTTCCTGCAGGAAAGCGCGCGTGATCTCCAGCATGGAATCGGAGTAATCGGCGGCAGTCACCTGATAACCTTGTTCGGCCAGGTGAAGGCTCACCCGTCCCGCGCCACAGGGCAGGTCGAGGACCTTGTGACTGCTCGGGACGAGCTTGAAGACCCGGTTGATCAGGGCCATTTCAGCCGCCTGCTGTCTGCGCGGGCGATCCTTGTACGCCCGCGCTGTCGTGGCGTCGTATTTTGTCCTGCCGCGGTAGTCGACACTGCCTTGCATCCAGCTTCCTCGCTGATCATGGAGCCCGAAAGGGATCGGGAGATATCCTTGTTGCCTTGACGTATTGTGAGTCCGCGTGCTGAAGCGAACCTTAAACCGCGCCCGATGCTGCCGGCGGCAACCCACGCGCAACAGCAAGCCTGTCTTCCGGAAAACCGGCAACGCCTGGGTCGTGGAAGACGCTGAAGAACGTGAAGAACGCATTCTGTCGTCCAACTCGCAGCTTGGCAACAGGCCAACCGTGACGACCGGTCATCAGACGCTGAACTGCAGCGCTGCCAGGCGCGCGTATAGCCCGCCACGCTCGATCAGTTGCGCGTGCGTCCCGGCATCGACCAGACGTCCGTGGTCGAGCACGATGATCCGGTCAGCGCGTTGCACGGTCGCCAGACGATGGGCGATGACGATCGTCGTACGCCCGGCCATCGCGGCCTCCAATGCGGCCTGCACGACGCGCTCGCTCTCCGCGTCGAGACTGCTGGTCGCTTCGTCGAGCAACAACAGCGGCGCATTCTTCAGCATCGCGCGCGCAATGGCAATGCGTTGGCGCTGGCCGCCTGAGAGCCGAGTGCCGCGCTCGCCGACGAACGTGGCGTAGCCCTCGGGCAGTCGCTGCACGAATTCATCTACAAAAGCCGCGCATGCGGCAAGATGCATTTCCGCTTCCGAGGCTGCTGGTCTGCCGTAGCGGATATTGTCGGCAATGCTGCCCGAGAAGATCACCGCCTCCTGCGCCACGACGGCGATGCGCGCCCGCAGATCCGCGAGGCGCGCGCCACGCAGATCGATGCCGTCAATCCGGATGCTGCCTGCGCCGACATCGTAGAAGCGCTGCAGCAACTGGAACACCGTTGTCTTGCCGGCACCCGAGGGGCCGACGAGAGCCACGGTCTGGCCGGCCTCGATGGTGACATCGAGGCCCTGCAAAACCGGCTGCGTCGGGCGCGACGGATAGGCAAAGCCGACGCCGTCGAAGACCACCTGCAGTCCTGCCGCAGGCGCGTTCAACGCCGCCGCCAGCGGCGGGTCCTCGACCGGCGACCGCGCGGCGAGCAACTCCATCAATCTCTCGGTTGCGCCCGCGGCGCGCAAAAGGTCGCCCCAGACCTCTGCCAACACGGCCACGCTGCCGGCGACGACCATCACATAAAGCGCCGTCTGGCTCAATTGGCCGGCGCTGATCTCGCCGGCGAGTACCGCCTGCACCCCGCCATACATGCCGTAGAGCAGGGAGCCGAAAACGCCGATGATGACGAAGGCGGTGAGTGCCGAACGCGTGCCGCTGCGTCGGATCGAGGTGATGAAGGCCTGCTCGTTGGCCTCCGAAAAGCGCGCCACCTCGGCGTTTTCCTGGGTATAGCTCTGGACCACGGGAATCGCGTTGAGGATTTCAGCGGCCAGGCCGCTGGTGTCGGCAATGCGGTCCTGGCTGGCGCGCGACAGCTT
Organism: Candidatus Accumulibacter propinquus; assembly: GCF_056856495.1. Lineage (NCBI taxonomy): Bacteria > Pseudomonadati > Pseudomonadota > Betaproteobacteria > Candidatus Accumulibacter > Candidatus Accumulibacter propinquus. Next base: position 506,960 of record NZ_JBSEHC010000002.1, on the reverse strand, counting down.
GCGTACGCGACGACCGATCAGCACCGCCGGCAGCACGACCAGAACAATGATGCCGGCCACGGTCAGCATCAGCCGCGGGGTGGTCGTGACCAGCATGATCATCCCGCCGAGCAGCAGCACCAGGTTGCGCAGGCCCATACTGACACTGGAACCCAGCGCATGCTGGATCACCGTGGTGTCGGTGGTCAGCCGGGACAGGACTTCGCCGGTCTTCAAGGTTTCGAAGAACTGCGGACTCTGCCGCAACACATGCGCGTAGACGGCCTGGCGAAGGTCGGTGGTCACCCTCTCGCCAATCCAGCTCACCATGTAGAAGCGTGCCGCGGTCGCCAGGCCAAGCATCACGGCGACGCCGAACAGGCACAGGAACTGTCCGCGTATCGCGGTCAGGCGCTCGCCCAGGTCGCTGCCGACGGGCACCGCAAGGCCGCCATCGACCAGCAGTTTGACGGCATAGGGCAACGCCAGCGTCGCCCCGGCGGCCAGCAGCAGGAACAGCAGGGCCAGGGCGACCGCCTGGCGGTAGCGTGCCACGTAAGGCAACAGGGCGCGCAACGGCTGCAGCCTGGGCGGCTTGCCGGTCGGCAACCCGGGCCGGATTTTCGGCATCGCCGCGGCCGAAGCCGTGGCCGCATCCTGCTTCAGGTGAGCATGCCCCGGACCACACCCCAGGCGCCACCCAGCGCAAGGGCGCTGAATGCGAGCATCGACAACACGAAGCCGCGGCCGCGCGTTGCCGGGTCGCGCGCATAGGCGAGTGCGTACCAGACCCGTCCAGCCAGCCACACGCCACCCAGGATCGTCGCCCAGAAGGCCGACAGATGCAGGGCAAAGACCCATAGCACGGGCAGGAAAGCGACCGTGTTTTCAAGGGTATTCATTTGTATCCGATAGGCAATTTCGAACTGCGGGTGGCCACAGGTCGCCGGGGCCTTGATGCCGAAGCGCAGGCGACAGCGGCCGACGTAGGCTGCACAGAGAAACAGCAACAGCGAACTGGCGAGGGTGAGCAGCGCGGGCCCCGGGTAGGTATTCATGGCGTCGATCCGTAAGAGAGTTCAGCTGTCAGAGACAGAACGAGGAAGGTGAAATTCAACCAGGGTCGCACCGCGCAAGGAAAAACCGGTCCACCAACCAGGCATTCGGCCACACGGGCCCACAGCGGTCAGCCCGGCCCCATTAGTACACGGTTGCCGAGCAGGAAGTTGCCGATCCGCTGCAGCCGTCGCTGCGCCGCTTCGCCGTCGAGCCCCGCGGTCAGCGGACCGGCTGCTGCCGCCAACTCGGCTGCCCGCTCAGGCGTCAGCGCCGCGACGCGCTGGCTGAACTCGATGACGGCAACCTGCTCGTCGCGCGTCAAGGCAAACGGTGGTGCTTCGCCTCCGACATCGCCCTCCCCGGCCGGCAGACGCCTCACGCCGGCGACATGCACGACCACCGTTCCGGCGGCCAGGTCGCCGATGCGTTTGCCCTGCGCATTCATCAGGCTGCTGACGAAACCCGCGGCGTACAGCAAGGGCAGGAAATCGATGCCGCGCAGCGTGTTGCGGATGAACGCCGCGCTCCAGCCAATCGGTCGCCCATCGTCATGGACTACAGCGAGACCACAGGATCGTTTGCCCGGCGTCTGCCCCTGGCCATACACCTCGAACACGATGGGATAGAACCATTCCAGCAGGAAAGCACCAAGCAGCAACAGGCCGAAACCAAAATCGCCGAGCATCGACGCGCTGATCGCCAGCAACAACCAGATCATCAGGCGCACCAGGAAGTCGAGAAACCAGGCACGGGCCCGTGCCACGGGCCCCGCCACCCGCAGGTCGATGGCGCAGCCCTCGGGTGTCGCGATGTGGAAAATGGTGTCCAGGCGGTCGCCGGCAATCATGATTCGAAAAAGACGTCCCGGTAGAACGCGTACAGTGAAGCGTAGACCACCGGCACCAGCACCAGCCAGCCGAGGAACAGCGGCAGGCTGGCGACGACCGCGGCCAGCATTACCAGCAGCCCATACACCAGGAACGGCGCAAAATTCTGCAGAACAACGACGAAACTGGTCTTCAGTGCCTGGAACGCCGAGATGTCGTGGAAGACCACCAGTGGCGGTGCAAGCCAGACCGCCATGCCCAGCGGAACAAAGAGCACGACCATTGCCAGGACGGCCACGATCATGGTCCCTGAGGCGGGATCGCCGGCGTGCGAGTTACCGGCGGCACCCACTGCAACGACGATGCCGAACACCGCCGCCACCGCCAGGATCGCCAGCAGGTAGAGCAGCCCGACCATCAACAGCGCACCGGTCTTGTACGAGAAGCCGGCAAAAAGGTGCCTGAATCGTAGCCCCTCGCCATCCTCGATAGCCCGACAGCCGATGACCAGGCCACCGACGAAGACCGGGCCGAGCAGGTTCACCGAGAGGTTGATGATTGGAATCATGCCCACGATCACCATCAGCACCAGCAAGGTGAGGGTCACGCCTATCCAGGTACCGGGTGCGCTGCGAAACATCTCCCAGCCACGCAGCAGCCACTGGTAACCGTTGCCGGTCGGCACGCATCTCCCTTGGGGAATGAAGGTGCCGATGGTCGTTTCGTTATAGTCCAGCACCCGCGCCACCGGCGCCCTGAACGGATTGGTGTCGCTGCTCATTGCTGCCCCCCTTTGCAGTTGAATTCGCCGAAACGTGCCTCAGCGCGTGCACCTCTGCGGCACCGCCGTCGTCACGCTGCATACTATAGCGCGCCTGCCCGCTTTCTGGCCCAGTAGTGGTTGATCAGCGCCACCGGTAGTTCGCGTGCGCCGACATCAAGGACGTGCACCCCGCCATGGCGCAGCAGCGCGATTTGCCGCCGCCGTGCCTGCAGGTACTCGAGTCCAGCGGCACGCGTCAGCGCTGCATCGAAGTCAGCGACGGGGGTGGCGAGCAACTCGTCGAGCACCGGTTCGCGCAAGCTGGCGACGCTGACCGCGTGGCGCCGCCGCAACTGCCGGACGGCCGGCAATAGCGTGTCGTCGTCCTCGTCGCGCAGATTGGTGACCAGGACCACCAGGGCGCGTTTGCGCAACTGGCCATCGATGCGCTCCGCGGCCAGCAGGTAATCAGGCGCCTGCAGCGAGGGCTCCAGATCGTAGACGGCGTTCATCAGTGCCTGCGTTGTCGCCACCGACTTGCGCGGCACCAGCAACCGCGTCTGGGGATGCCCGAAAGTCGCCAGTCCCACCGCATCACCCTGACGCAACGCCACATAGGCGAGCAGCAGCAAGGCGTTCAGGGTGTGGTCGAAATGCGAGAGGTCGCCGTCCCGAGCGCGCATGCGGGAGCTGCAATCGAGCAGGAACACGATCTGCTGGTCGCGTTCGTCCTGGTATTCCCGCGAGATCAGGCGGCCGACGCGCGCACTGGCTTGCCAGTCGATCTGCCGCGGAGAGTCTTCCTGACGATAGTCGCGCAACTGCTGGAATTCCATGCCCGCACCGCGCCGGCGGCGTTGCAGGATGCCGATCTGCGACAGGCGGTTGTCGGTTGCCAGCAGGGTGTAATGCGCAATGCGTGCGAAGTTGGGGAAAACGCGGACCTCATCGCGAGTGGCGACAGTCTCCTCTACCAGCCACAGTCGCAACGGCGACGCGCAGCGCAGGGTGATGGCGGCGAAGACCTGCCGTCCGCGCTCGCTTACCGAGATCCGGTAGCTGACGCGCAACCAGCGTCCGGACGCGATCGTGAATTGCAGCGGCAAACCTTCGCTGCGGAACGCAACCGGGTGCGCGTCGTGCAGCCAACCCGTCGCCGCGCCTGCTTCCAGGCTCAGGCGCAGGTTGACGGTCTGCCAGGTACCCACTGGCAGGGCATGCGGCACATCACGCTGCACGGCGATGCGCCCGCGGCGGCGGCGTCCGGCGAAAGCGTCGCCGGCGGCCAGACCGAGCAGCGTAGCGGCAGCAGCCTGCCAGAGCATCAGCAGGCTCGGTACGACGGCCACCGCCAGACCCAGCAGCAGCCATAACCCGGCAACGATCAGCAACCTGCGGTCGGGCAGCAACATGGGCGGTGGTGAAAGTCCCTATATCCGCGGTGCCGGCACACGCTCGAGCAGCGCGCGCAGCAGATCGTCGGCACCGAGTCCTTCGATCTCGGCTTCGGCGGCCGGGGTGACGCGATGGCGCAAAGCCGGCAGGGCGATGGCCTTGATGTCGTCGGGAGTGACGAAACCGCGGCCGGCGATCAATGCGCGCGCGCGCGCTGCACGCACCAGAGCGATCGCGCCGCGCGGGCCCGCGCCGCTGGACAGACCCGGGGTGTCGCGACTGGCACGAACAATGGCCACGGCATAAGCAGTGACCCGCTCGTCGAGCGTCACGTACGCCGCCGACTGTTGCAGACCGACCACGGTTTCCGGCTGGATCAGCGTGGCCACCGCCTCGACATCGAGATCGGCGCCCGTCTTGGCCTGCGTCACCTGTCGGGTCAGGGCGATTTCCTCGGCCTCGCTGGGGTAATCGATACGAATCTTCAGCAGAAACCGGTCGAGCTGGGCTTCCGGCAACGGGTAGGTACCTTCCTGCTCGATCGGATTCTGGGTGGCCAGCACCATGAAAGGGCGGGCCAAGGCGGAGGCCGTGCCGTCCAGCGTCACCTGCTTCTCCTGCATCGCTTCGAGCAACGCCGACTGGGTCTTGGCGGGCGCCCGGTTGATCTCGTCGGCAAGCAACAGATGCGTGAACACCGGTCCCCGGCGGGTAACGAAACGCGCTGTCGCGGCGTCGAACAAGGTGTGGCCGACGACATCGGAAGGCATCAGGTCGGGGGTAAACTGGATACGGCGGGTTTCGCCGCCGAAGGTACGCGCGAGCGCCTTCACCAGCAATGTCTTGCCGAGGCCGGGAACGCCCTCGATCAACACGTGCGCGTCGGCGAGAAGAGCGATCAGCAACTCGTCGACCACCGCCTGCTGGCCGATCACGGCCTTGGCCATCTCGGCCCGCAGCGCGGCGAGAAGCTGGCGCGCCTGTTGCAGTTTCTCTTCCGGAAGAACCGGGTCGGGTGCGTTCATGGTGAGCATCTCAAAGGTGTCGTTCCAACTCCTGCAGCGTACGCATGGCGTCCGTAAACGCGTTCGCGGTCGCAACACGGCCTGCGAGGGCGGCGGCGATACGCCCGACGGGTTGGCTGGACAAGACCGCCAACGCCGCCGCCCAGGTCTCGGCAGGCTGGGCGGCGATCGCCGGCTGGCGTTGGCCGAGACGGTTGCGAAAATGCTCCCGCGCGGGTTCCAGCAGCACCGCCAGGGCGCCCGAACGCCATTGATGGCGTGCGACTGCGGCCAGGTGTTCGCGTAATTCGCGGCGCGCAGGCGGCGCCTCCGCCTGCGCACCGCCGAAGCGAGGCACGATGCGCCACAGCCACAGAACGACCAGAGTTGCGGTGGCGACGCACGCGGCCCAGGCATGCTGCCAGATCCATTCGCCGAGGCGGGGCATCTGCAGACGTGACAAGAGCAGTACCTCAGGCTGCGGTGTTCCGGAATAACGGCCAAGCAGGGTCCAGTACAACTCCGCGTGCTCCCTCTCGCCGATACGCCGGTTGCTCAACTGCTCGTCGAGGTCGCTGGCCAGCGTCAAATGCCCACGCCCGATGTCGAAATGCAGGATCTGCCGGCCGAAACCAGGCTGACCGGCCGACCACACAGGCTGGCGCCCGTCCGCCTGAAGCAGGTGCCCACTGGCGTCGATCGTCGGCGAACGCGCGGCACCGGGCAGCGTCACCTGCAGCACCGGCGACCACTGCGCAGCAGTCGCCGGTGACGGTTCCAGACGCCTCACCCCAAGAGTGTCGAGCAGCGGATCGTCCACGCCGGGGAGTTCAGCCACAGCGATCAGGTACCCGCCGTCCTCGATCCAGGCCAGCAGTCGACGCAGGCGCTCGGCTGACCACACATGCGGGCGCTGACGGTCGAGGAGCAGTGTCGCACCTGCCGGCAGACGGTCGAGGATGCGAGCATCCGACTGCCGCGTCAAGCGACCACCCATGCGCACGGTAAAGCGCTCGGCAGCCAGCCAGGGATTGCGCCTGGCCTCGGCCTGCGGGGCCTCCCGGCGGTGCACCGGCACCCGTTCGAGGTTCATCATCAGCCAGCTCGCGAGCAGCAGCGCAACGACTCCGCCGACGGAAACCCGGACGACACGGCGAGTCATGGTCGTACCACCCGTGCTGCGAAATGCCTTCCCCATGTCGCGACCAGTGCCTCGACCTGTTTGACCGACACTGGCACATGAGCGTACGCCGCCTGACACCAGGCGTCGATGACCTCGACGAAGCACTTCTCCGCCGCTTCGGGAAGGCGCCCGGCGACTCGACGCCGGCAGTCGTTTTCGCTGTCACCGGCAGCGAACTCGATCTGGCAATCATCGATCAACGCCACCAGCGCTCCCCGGTAAAGCAGGCTCAGCGCCTCGATGGTTGCGCCCCTGGCGAGGGCCGCATGCGCCGCCGCGGCGATGTCGGCCGGCAAGGAGGCTGGCCGCAGATCGAGGCCGCAGAGAAACTCCGGCGCGACGCGCGCCCGCTCGCTACCCAGGTTTTCGCGGTAACGCACGACCAGCAAGATGACCATCGCCAGGGCAAGACCGGCGACGATCCAGAGCAAGGCCCGCAGCACCTCGGCCAGGAACTCAATTGCCCGAACCAGCGCCTTGAGCCAGTCGCGCTCGGGGTGATCATCTGCCGCCGGTTGCTCGCGCCAGCGCCAGCGCCAGTCCTCCGTGACCTGGCCAAAAACCGGATCGGCAAGTACCGCGTCGATGGCTTCCCTGGCCGCCCGGTGCGCTAGGTCGCTCTGCTCCGACGCGGACGGCATGTGCGTCGGCTGCGCAGACTCCTGCGCGCGCAGGGGCGCAGGCAGCGACAGCGCCAACCCGAGAGCCAGCGGCAACAGCGCCAGCAGCGGAACGGCACCGACCGTCGTCGAACGGCGCTCGGCGAGACGGCGGAAGGCCAGCTCGATGTCCCAGGCTTCGAGTTCGCTGCGGCGGTTCAGGTAGAGAGAGAACCCCGAAGCCACATAGAGCGGCTCGACGACGGTTTCGGCGACCATGAACATCAAGATGCCGAAGAGATGTCGCATACCTGAGGGCTCATCGCCGAACCACTCCCACAGCGACAGGTCCAGACCCTCCCCTGGCACCAGGGCCGGCAGCGTGATCAGCATCGACACCAGCAGAATCGACGACATGTTGGCGCAGAAGACGGTCAGCCATACGGCATGATCGCGGCAACGCCGGCCCAGCAGCCGGAAACGCGCGCGCGCCTCGGCTGCACGCAGCTCCTCAAGCTGCCAAACCGGCAGCAACAGTGAGCGGGCCAGGCTGAAGCGGCGCAGACTCAGGCCCGAGAGCACGCCCGGCCCTCGCAACAGCCCCGGCAGCTCGCGCAGCAACTCGCGCACGCAGACCTGGTTGCCGAAAACGGATCGGCTGAAGACATGCAGCAGCACGCGGTCGAACACCGGTTTCATCCACCAGAGCACGAACATCGCGTATTCCGGCCACGGCCACAGAAGCAGCAGAATGACGATGCCGGCGGGCCAGTACGTAGCAAACCATGCCCGGTACACCCGTGGCGCCCAGGCATGCAACATCGCGTGTCCGAGATCCAGCGCCTCCCAAGCGCTGCGCCGGCGCAGGTGAACGGCAATGTCCTCAAGCCGCACGGGATTGGCGTCCGCCCAGCAACAGATAGGTGCAGGTCAGCAGCCAGAAACCCATCCCGACAGCGATCTTGAACTCCAGCGAAACGCCGCGCAGCGGCGACCAGAATGCCTCGATGAAGGCCGCGAGAAAGGTCAGGGTGGCCGCGCCGTAGAGCAGCTGTACCGCGACGCGACCGTTCTCCTTCAACGCCGCCAGACGCGGCAGCCGTCCCGGCGCCAGCAGTGCCAGGCCCAGCTTCAACCCGGCCGCACCGGAGAGCACCGCGCCGGTCAGCTCGAAAGCGCTGTGACCGGCAACGAAACCCCAAAAAGTCGATACGAAACCGATCTGCGTCAAGTGGCCGGCGACCGCACCGATGTACAGGCCGTTGTAGAGCAGGTAGAAGACGGTACCCAGGCCAAAGGCGACGCCGCCGGCGAAGGCCTGGAAATCGATGCGCACGTTGTTGGCAATGTAGAAACCCCACATCGCCCACTCACTCGATGCTGCACGCGGCCTCCCCAGGTGTGGGGCTGAAGGCGAGTACATGTTCTCGATTTCGGTCACCGTCTCCGGCGACAACAGCAGGAAAGCGACGTCAGGCCAGGCTTGAATCGTCAGCAGCATCGCCAGCAGCGGCGCAGCGAAGAGCAGCAGGGCGGCGAGAACGATCCGCCACTCGCTGCGCACCAGGACCGGGAAGCCACCGGCAACGAAGCGCAGGATGGCGCCACCCTCCGGTTTGCCTGCACCGTAGATGCGCTGGTGTGCAGCCAGCACGCGCCGGTGCAGATCCTCGGCGAGCGCCGCCGAATAGTTCCGGTCACGCACCAGCGCCAGGTCGTGACACAGTCGGCGGAAGCGGTGCGGCAGGCTGGCGGCGTCGATGGGATCGCCTGCCGCAGCGCCGTCGACGACCCGCCGCCGCGGTGCCAGCCAGCGATCCCAGGCCTCCCATTCCGCCTGCCGGTGAGCGATGTATCGGCGTTCCTTCACAAGGCATTCCTGATGACGCCAAGCATGATGATGGATTCGCCGCCATTGGGCAAGAAAGCGAACCCTCCGGCCGCTTCGCTGAAAAGGACTCCCGGACCTTGTAGCAACCTTGTCGTCGACATACAAGCGCCCCAACGGCCCGTTCCGGTCATTCCCGTGTCAATGCCCGAACTCTGCCTGCATATCGCGTTCGCGTGCTCGCTCGAAGACAACCTGCAAAAGATCAAGCCCATGTCCCAGTGGCGTGCAAGGGAAACCGACCGCTGCCAACTGTCGGCAACCCTCGGTTCAAGGCTAGGCCGCACAAGGAAATAGAGCAATGAATTAATGCGACAACATGTCGCTTTCTTCGCCGGTAAGTCGACTTGGCCGGCACCCGCTTCTCGGCAGAGCAAGATACAATCGCGACGATATTCGTGCCGCCTGCTCGCTTGGGTACGCGCACCTTACCCAAGCGAGTTGCAAGCACCGGCCTTGCCGACATGCTCCTGACCGCTTGCGGAGATCCTGTTCCCTTGGAGAATACGCCATGCCGACCCTTTTGCACACGCTCCAGGCCGATATCACCACGCTTGCGGTGGACGCAATCGTCAACGCCGCCAACGCGTCACTGCTTGGCGGCGGCGGTGTCGACGGCGCCATCCACCGCGCGGCAGGACCAGCTCTGCAACAGGAGTGTCGCCTTCTTGGTGGCTGCCGGACCGGCGACGCCAAGCTGACCAGGGGCTACCGCCTGCCCGCCAGGTACATCATTCACACCGTCGGTCCGGTCTGGCACGGAGGCGCCGCCGGCGAAGCGGAACAGCTGGCCTCGTGCTATCGCCGCTCGATCGAGATCGCCGCCGCCAACGGCATCCGGACCCTTGCCTTCCCCAGTATCAGTACCGGCATCTATGGTTACCCGATCGCACTGGCGGCCGCGGTCGCGGTGCTCGCGGTTCGCTCCTCGCTGCAGAAGTTCGGGCCACTGCAGGCAGTGTCCTTCTGCTGTTTCTCGCTCGCCGACTTGCGCGTTTACCAGGGGCTTATGGAGCCAGTGCGTTTCTGAGCCGGACTCCGGGCGACCGCCGGCAAGCACCGCGGCCATCAGCCAGGCAAGGTCAGCAGCGTGCTCCTGACGGGCAGGTGGCCAGCGCGCCGGGCACCGGCGTCAGCATCCGGCCTTCGCCGATCCAGGAGCGTATGCCCTCCCTGGCGTTGTACACCTTCCGATAACCCGCCTGCTGCGAGAGAAACTGACTCGCCGCCCGGGTCCGATTGCCGCTGCGGCAAATGACGATGACCGGCTGATCGGGCCCGGCCACCGCCTGTACCTGTTGCAACCAGGCAGGCGGATCGGCACGGCCATGCTCGTCGAAAAAGGTCAACAGCCTGCTGCCCGGCAGGATTCCGGTTTGCTTCCATTCGCCGGCGGTACGGATGTCGATGACCGGCACGCCCGCGCCGGCAAGGCGTGCCAGTTCGGCATTGTCGATGTCCACCACTTCGGCGCGGACCGGGAGCGCAAGAAGCAGCGACAGTAACCAGAAAAACAGGCGCTGGACCATGACCGACACTCCTGAGACACAAAAGCCGCCATCATACATGGTCCCACTGCCAGCGCGGCAGGGCATGGACGTTCAGGCAGCGCCGACGCTGACATTCCAGTGAGCGGCCGCCAATGCGACGCACCGGAAAGTCATGAAAATGACACGGGAGCCCGCTTCCCTGTTGCGCCCTGCCCTTTGCGTCGCGAAACCCTTTTCAGCGCTGCGGGGGCGCGTTAGTATTCATGTTCGCTCTTTTGGGGCCAGAGGCCATGACTCTGGGCTCGTGCCAAGGAAAGGATAGGTTCGTCTTGAAGCCCACCGATATCGGCGCACCCGACTACTTCCACAAAGTCGTGGATTGCCAATGGGCATGCCCAGCCCACACCCCCGTTCCCGAATACATCCGCCTGATTGCCGCCGGCCGCTACAGCGAGGCGTACATGGTCAACTGGGTGTCGAACGTCTTCCCCGGCATTCTTGGACGCACCTGCGACCGTCCGTGCGAACCGGCCTGTCGTCGCAGCCGCGTCGAAGAGGAAACGGCGGACGGCCTCAACCGCCGGGAGCCGGTCGCCATCTGTCGGCTGAAGCGCGTCGCTGCCGACTACAAGCAGGACATCCGCGGCCTGCTGCCGCAAGCGGCAACATCGAAGAACGGCCGGCGCATCGCCTGCGTCGGGGCCGGTCCCGCCTCACTGACCGTGGCGCGTGACCTCGCGCCGCTCGGCTACGAGGTCGTCATTTACGACGGCGATGCCCGCGCCGGTGGCATGATCCGCACGCAGATTCCGAAATTCCGGCTGCCCGAGGAGATCATCGACGAAGAAACGGGCTACATTCTCGGGCTCGGCGTCGACTTCCGCAGCCGCCAGTACGTCGGTTCGCTGAAGAATCTGCTCGCCGAAGGTTACGATGCGATATTCGTCGGCTCGGGAGCGCCACGTGGCCACGATCTCGACATTCCCGGACGTAAGGAGGCGGCGAAATCCATTCATCTCGGCATCGACTGGCTGGCCAGCGTCGCTTTCGGCCACGTGACCTCGATCAGCAAGCGGGTGATCGTGCTCGGCGGCGGCAATACGGCGATGGACTGCTGCCGCTCTTCACGCCGGCTCGGCGGTCAGGACGTGAAGGTCATCGTGCGCTCAGGCTTCGAGCAGATGAAGGCCAGCCCCTGGGAGAAGGAAGACGCGATGCACGAAGGCATCCCGATCCTCAACAACCTGGTGCCCAAGGCCTTCACCCACAACGGCGGCCGTCTCACCGGCGTCACCTTCCAGAAGATACGGGCGGTGTTCGACGAACAGGGACGGCGCAATCTGGTGCCGACCGGTGAACCCGACGCCCACTTCGAGTGCGACGAGGTGCTGGTGGCGGTCGGTCAGGACAATGCCTTCCCCTGGATCGAGCGCGACATCGGCATCGAATTCGACATGTGGGGGCTGCCAAAGCTCGACGAGCGGACCATGCAATCCACGCTGCCGAATGTCTTCTTCGGCGGCGACGCGGCTTTCGGGCCGAAGAACATCATCTGGGCGGTGGCGCACGGCCACGAGGCGGCAGTGTCGATCGACCGCCTGTTGAACGGCGAAGACATCACCATCCGACCGGCGCCAATGACCAACCTGGTTTCACAGAAGATGGGCATCCATGCCTGGCGTTACGACAATGCCATCTCGGTGGACCGCCGCCTGCGCGTACCGCTGCGTGACATCAGCGCCGCCCTGAAGAGCATCAAGATCGAGGTCGAACTGGGCTTTGATCCGCAACTGGCGTTCAAGGAGGCGCAGCGCTGCCTCAACTGCGACGTACAGACGGTGTTCACGTCCAGGCTGTGTATCGAGTGTGACGCCTGCATGGACATCTGCCCGATGGACTGCATCAGTTTCACGGCCAACGGCGAGGAGCAGGAGTTGCGCCCGCGCCTGCTCGCCCCGGCGCTGAACACCAGCCAGGATCTCTACGTCTCGGAAACGCTGAAAACCGGGCGGGTGATGGTCAAGGACGAAGATGTGTGCCTGCACTGCGGCCTGTGCGCCGAACGCTGCCCGACCGGCGCGTGGGATATGCAGAAATTCCTGCTGGTGATGACCCACGCGGGCTCCGGTTGCCGCAGTGCCGGCGTCCAGGGTCCGCAACCAGTAGTCGTCGCCTGAGGAGCGAAAATGCAGAAGATCGAAGCGGTCAATGATTTCGTCGTCAAGTTCGCCAACATCAACGGCTCGGGCTCGGCTTCAGCCAACGAACTGTTCGCGCGCGCCATCCTGCGCATGGGGGTGCCGGTCTCACCGCGCAACATCTTCCCGTCCAACATCCAGGGGCTGCCGACCTGGTTCGAGGTGCGCGTCACCGAGCACGGCTATCTCGGCCGGCGCGGCGGCGTGGACATGATGGTGGCGATGAATCCCCAGACCTGGGATCAGGACGTTCGGGAAATCGACCCCGGCGGCTACCTTTTCTACGACAGTTCCAAGCCGCTGCCGCGCGCGAAATTCCGCGACGATATCCACGTCCTCGGCATGCCGCTGACCGAGATCTGCAACGACCACTACAGCGACTCGCGACAGCGCCAGTTATTCAAGAACATCATCTACATCGGCGCGTTGACGACCCTCCTCGACATCGACCCGGCCGAGATCGAGAAACTCTTCAGCGAGCAGTACCAGGGCAAGGAGAAACTGTTCGACTCCAACGTCCAGGCGCTCAATCTCGGACGCGAGTTCGCGCGTGCGCACCTCAAGCCGATCGCGCTCAAGGTCGAGCGCCGCGACCGCGTCGGCGACCGCATCTTCGTCGACGGCAATACCGCTGCGGCGCTGGGCTGCGTCTATGGTGGCGCCTCGGTTTGCGCGTGGTATCCGATCACCCCGTCCTCGTCGGTGGCGGAAGCCTTTCAGCGCTTCGCGCAGAAGTTGCGCATCGACCCGGTCACCGGAGCGCGGCGCTATTCGATTGTCCAGGCCGAAGACGAACTGGCCTCGATCGGCATGGTCATCGGCGCCGGCTGGAACGGCGCGCGCGCCTTCACCGCCACGTCCGGTCCGGGCATCTCGCTGATGTCCGAGTTCATCGGGCTGGCCTACTTTGCGGAGATCCCGGCGGTGCTGATCAACGTCCAGCGCGGCGGGCCATCGACCGGCATGCCGACGCGTACGCAACAGGCCGATGTACTCGCCTGCGCCTACTCCTCGCACGGCGATACCAAACATGTGCTGCTCTTTCCCGAAGACCCCTACGAATGCTTCGAGATGTCGGCACAGGCCCTCGACCTCGCCGAGCGCCTGCAGACCCCGGTGTTCGTCATGACCGACCTCGACATCGGCATGAACCAGCGCCTGTGTCGCCCCTTCGCCTGGGACGACACGCGCGAGTACGACCGCGGCAAGGTGATGACCCGTGAAGCCCTCGACGCCGGTGCCGATTTCGGCCGTTACCTCGACGTCGACGGCGACGGCATCCCCTTCCGCACCTATCCGGGCACGCATCCGACCAAGGGCGGCTACTTCACCCGCGGCACGACCAAGAACGCCTATGCCGGTTACTCCGAAGTGGGCGCCGACTACATCTACAACATGCAGCGGCTGCGGCAGAAGTTCGAGACCGCCAAGTCGCTGGTACCGATGCCGGTGCTGACCGCGGCCCGCTACCCGGCGCGTTTCGCCGCCATTTTCTATGGCTCGACGGGGCCGGCGATGCAGGAAGCCATCGACGCGCTCGCCGAACAGGGCATCTACATCAACGCCCTGCGCGTACGCGCTTTCCCTTTCCAGAACGAGATCGCCGACTTCATCGCCTCGCATTCGAAGGTCTTCGTGCTCGAACAGAACTTCGATGGCCAACTGACCACGCTGCTGGTCAACGAAGCCGGCGTGAATCCGGCGAGCCTGATCCCGGTACTGCATTACGACGGTACGCCGATCACCGCGCGCTTCATCACCCAGGAGATCGCCGAACGTGTTTCACGCCTGAACGTGCGCCCGCTCCGCGAACACATGGTGGCCTGAGATGACTTACCTTGCCAAACCCAAGCTGCACCACCCCAGCCTCGCCAAGAACCGCGTCGGCTACACCCGTCGTGATTACGAAGGCCGGGTGTCCACCCTGTGTGCCGGCTGCGGCCACGATTCGATCTCGGCGGCGATCATCCAGGCCTGCTGGGAACTCGACATCGAACCGCACCGCGTCGCCAAACTCTCGGGAATCGGCTGTTCGTCGAAGACGCCGGACTACTTTCTCGGCAACTCGCACGGCTTCAACACCGTGCACGGCCGCATGCCCTCGGTGCTGACCGGCGCCTACCTCGCCAACCGGGAACTGATCTACCTTGGCGTCTCCGGCGACGGCGATTCGGCATCGATCGGCCTCGGCCAGTTTGCGCACGTGCTGCGCCGCGGCGTGAACATGACCTATCTGGTCGAGAACAACGGCGTCTACGGACTTACCAAGGGTCAGTTCTCGGCCACCGCCGACAAGGGCTCGAAGTCCAAGAAGGGGCAGACCAACAACGACGCGCCGATCGACCTGGTGACCCTGGCACTGGTCATGGGCGCCACCTTTGTTGCCCGCAGCTTCTCGGGCGACAAGACGCAACTGGTGCCGCTGATCCGGGCCGCGCTGGCACATCCGGGCGCTGCGGTGATCGACGTGCTCTCGCCGTGCATCGCCTTCAACAACCACAGCGGCAGCACCAAGAGCTACGACTACGTCCGCGAGCACAACGAGGCGGTGAACCGCCTCGATTTCTTCCCGCAGCGCGAGGAAATCACCGCCGACTACGGCGCCGGTGAATTGATCGAGGTGCGCCAGCATGACGGCTCGCTGGTTCGCCTGCGCAAGCTGCACGCCGAATACGACCCCACCGACCGCATCCGGGCGATGAGCTACGTCCAGGAGCACGCCGCACGCGGCGAAGTGGTCACCGGACTGCTCTACGTCGACGGCGAGGCCTGTGACCTGCATGAACAACTGGGGACCGTCGAGACACCATTGAATACCCTCGGCGCCGCAGAATTGTGCCCGGGCTCGGCAGCCCTGGAAAAGATCAACGCCTCGCTGCGGTAGTCCGCTGCCGTCCCTGTCGCCGACTACATCGGCCTGCCTGGCGCCACTACCGGTGCCGGCTTGCGCTCCGGGCGTGCGACGCCCGGAGTGGCCAGAGCGGAACGGCCATTGACACCCGCAAGATTCGCCTTGCACTTGATGCCGCCCGGCAGCTTCATCCCCGGATTGGCCATTTCGAGGCGAACGCCGAAAGTGCCGCTGGCGGCGTCGTGCACCCGGTCGATGACCTTCACCGTCGCCGTGTAGCGGCCACCGACCGGCGCCTCGGGCAACACCTCGGCGGTCTGGCCGAGAACCAGCTTGCCGAAAGCCTCGATCGGCATCAGCACCTCGACGAACAGCGTGCCGATGTCGGCCAGCCGCAGGATCGGTTTGCGCAGGTCGCGGTTGTCGGCCAGTTCCCCGGCGTTGAGCAGGCGGTCGACGACGACGCCATCGACCGGGCTCCTGATCGTGCGCAGGCGCAACAGCTCGGACAGGCGACGGAACTCGATCTCCGCGAGGCGACGGTCGTCCTTGGCCTCGATCAGTTCGGATTCGGCGAGCCGCTTTTCGGTCAGCGCCTCGTCGCGGTCGTGCAGCGAGATGAACGACTGTCCGGCCAGCTTCTCGCGCCGGTTGTACTTGGCGGTCGAGAACTCGACCCGGCTCTCGCCGGTCCTGATCCGGCCCTGCATCGTCGAGCGGTAACGCGCGGCTTCGGTCGCCGCGCGCTCGACTCCCGAATCGAGCGTCACCAGTACCTGTCCGGCCTTCACGCTATCGCCCCGGTCCACCCAGATCTTCTCGATCAGCCCCTCGCTGGCCGCGCGCACCTCGATCGTCCTGCTCGGTTCGATGATGCAGTCGAACTCTCCGGCAGATACCCCGCCGGAGAGCAGCGCCAGCAGCAGCCAGCCTCTCCCCCTCGTCATCCCTCATTCCCCCCTTCCGGCAAACGCCAGAGATCTTTCGACCTGTCTGTCCATTTCCACTGTCTGTCGTCGAATCCGTGAATTCTGCCGCTCGGCCGCGCGCTGCGCGAATCGCCGCAGCGAGATCCCGAGCGCTCCCGGCAGCAGCCCGTCGGGCGTGACGCGCGCGCGCAGCCAGCCGAGCAGCAGCGCAGCGTGCGCGACAAACAATTCGTCGTCGAGCGAGACGATCGCCTCGCACGATCCGGGATCCCCCTGACGGCCGGCGCGGCCAAAGAGCTGGCGGTCGATGCGGGCCGCGTCGTGGTATTCTGAGAGGATCACGTGCAGACCGCCGGCCTGCCGCACTGCCGTGCTGAGCACGATGTCGGTGCCACGGCCGGCCATGTTGGTGGCGACGGTGATCCGGCCCGGCTGCCCGGCCTGCGCGATGATCGCGGCTTCGCCCGCGTCTTGGCGTGCATTGAGCACCGCGTGCGGCAAGCCTGCGGCGAGCAGCCGCTGACTGGCCAGCTCGGACGCCGCTACCGAGCGGGTACCGATCAGGACCGCGCGCCCGTCGGCACGCATTGCAGCGGCGCGCTCGACCACCGCCGCCCAGCGCCGCTCGCTGTCGAGGAAGACGCGCTGCCCGAGGTCGCGGCGCCGCAGTGGCCGATGCGGCGGAATCGGCAGCACCTCCAGCGCATAGACCGCACACATTTCCGGCGCCACCTCGATGGCCGTGCCGGTCATCCCGGCCAGGCACAGGTAGCGGCGGAAGAAGCGCTGATAGGTGATGCGCGAAATGGTGTCGCGCCGCTTGCTGAGGGCCAGTCCTTCCTTGACTTCGATCATCTGCTGCAGGCCGCGCTCCCACGAGCGATCGGCCATCACCCGGCCGGTGTACTCATCGACGATCTGCAGCTTGCCGTCGACAATCAGGTAGTGCCGGTCGAGCTGGAACAGGTGCAACGCCGAAAGGCCCTGCTCGACGAGTTCCTCGCGCGCCCGCGGAATGCGCCACAGTCCCGGCAGCCCGCGAGCGAAGTCGGCAACCGTGACGCGGCCGGCATCCGAAAGTTCGATGCTGCGCTCCTGGCGCCGCAGCAGGTAGTGCTGGTGGGAATCGAGGCTGGCGGCCAGCGCCAGTGCCTGCGCGTAGAGTTCGCGCCCCTGCGCGTCATCCACATCGCTGGAGATGATCAGCGGCGTCCTGGCTTCGTCGATCAGCACGCTGTCGGCCTCGTCGACGATCGCGAAATACAGGCCGCGCAGAAGCAGTGGCGACCGCGCCGGGCTGCACGCCCCGGCCAGCCAGTCATCGAGCACGGCGCAGGCACCACCCCTCGCCCGTTTCCGGGCCAGGCGATCGCGCAGATAGTCGAAGACCAGATCCTTGTTCACGCAGTAGGTCACGTCGCAGCCATAGGCCTGCACGCGCTGCGCAGGGGTTTGCTCGGGAACGATCAAGCCGACCCGCAGCGCGAAGAACTCATACACCGGGGCAAGATACGCGGCATCGCGGCTCGCCAGGTAGTCGTTCACCGTGATCACATGGACCGGCGCGCCGGCGAGCGCCACGGTCACCGCCGGTAGTACCGCGGTCAGCGTCTTGCCTTCGCCGGTCGGCATTTCCGCCAGCGCACCGCGCAGCATGGCGTAGCCGCCCATCAGTTGCACCGGATAGTGACGCAGGCCGAGCAGTCGCGAACAGACTTCGCGGACCAGCGCGAAGCACTCGACGACCGGCGCGTCGGCCAGCCCCTGTACCTGCAGAGCGGTGCGTACGGCCGTCGCCCGGTCGCGCAGGTGTTCCGTCTCCAGCGCGCTCAGCTCGGCTGCGCGCGCTGCGACGCGTTCGGCAAACTGCTGCAGTCGCCGGCGGCGCAGCGGCGCGGCGCGCTGGGCCCAGCGACCACGCAGACGGCCGAGCAGGCGATCGAGGCGACCGTCCTTGAGATCGCGACGCTCGGCGTAGAGGCTCGCGGCGAAGTCCCGCACCCGCCAGCCCTCGAGCAACGCTCTAGACACTGAAGCGTGCCAGGAAGAGTTGCCGCAGGCGGCGTCCCCACTGCGTGGCGAGCGGCTCGGCGTGATGGTGGAAACGCACGTAGGCCCGCGTTCCGATCTGCAATGGACCGACTTCCGGGGGCAGTTCGAGGTCGAACTGGAACAGCCGCTGCAGCGACTTCAGTCCGTCGGGATCGCGCGGATCGGTGCCGTGCGGGCCGCCGCCGGCGAGCGACAGGGCCTTGCTCGGCAAGCGGTCGCGCGCGCCGGGGACTTCGCGATGGACGCGTGCCGGCCAGGTCTGCTCGATGCGGTCGACGATCTTGACCTCGACCGCGGCACGCCGCTCGCGCACCAGCGCGATGTCGTCCTGGGTGACCACCACCCGCAACCAGCGCGGCGGTGTCGACAGAATATAGCCGAGCAGTTCGCCCTGCTTCACGAAGCGCTCCGGCAAATCCTGCGCCCGCGCCAGATTGAGCACGCCGGGCACGGCGGCGACCACCAACAGCGCGTCGAGTTTCTCTTCGGCACGCGCCAGCGCCACACGTTCCCGCTGCAGATCCTCCTGAATCGCCGCAGCCTGGACACGCTCGCTGAACATCAGCGACGCGTACTGCACCTCGAACTGGCGCAGCCGCGCCCGGCTCTGCTCGACCTCGGCGCTGAGCGTCGGATCGACGGTGACCAGCAGCAGATCGCCGCTACCGACCGACGCCTCCGGGGGCACCAGCAGCCGCTCGACGAAGCCGTCGGCGGCGGCACGCACTTCGGCGTTCTCGGGCACCCAGACGACACCTTCGGCGTGTGTGCGCAGCGGCATCGGCACAGCCAGCACGAAGAGCAGGAACAGCGCCAGGGCGCCGAAGGTGAGCAACCGCGCACGCGTGCGGACGCGCTGCAGTTCGGGGCTCGACAGGACGTACGCCAGGCCTTTCCCGATCGGCAGCGCGAACATCGTGATCGCCGCCCAGAGGGCCAGGACGACGCCCACGACAAAGAACTCGCCGGCGATGAACAGCGTGATGGCGATCATCACCAGGGTGCGGTAGATGAATGAGGCAGCACCGTAGAAGACGAACCAGCGCCGTTCCCCGACGCTCGCCGGCGGCCGCTCGATGGATTTCAGGCCGAACAGGTAGCGTTTGGCGAGCCATTGCCAGTATTGGTTCGAGCGGTTGCCGAGGTTGGGAATCTCGATCAGGTCGGAGAGCACGTAGTAGCCATCGTAGCGCAGCAACGGATTGCCGTTGAACAGCAGCGTCGACGCGCCGGCGACGAGCAGCACGTTGAAGGCGATCGCGCGCAGCAGGCCGGGTTCGACCAGCACCCAGACGAACATCGCGATGCCGGCCACGAACAGTTCGACCAGGATGCCGGCGGCACCGACCAGCGCCCGGCTCCACTTGCTGCGAAAGGCGCCGGCGGCGGTCGCGTCGACGTAGGGAATCGGCGCCAGCACCAGCAGCATGATGCCCATCTCATGCACTTCGCCTTCGCCCGACTTGACCGCGTAGGCGTGGCCCAGTTCGTGCAAGGCCTTGAGCAGCGGATAGACCAGCCAGAGCAGCAGCAGATTCCGGGTCGCCAGCACCTGGTCGCTGAGGTTGGCCGTCAGTTCGTGCCAGTGCAGCCCGGCCAACAGCAGCGCCGGCAGCACGACCAGCAGCCACAGCGCGGGCCCGAGCGGACCGAACAGGCCTTTGAGCAGCGGCCAGCTGCGGTCCAGGAAGTTGTCGAGGTCCCACAGCGGGATGCGGATCGACATCGGGTTGATGAAGCTCTGCCAGAGCTTCTGGCGTTTCTGCTTGCGACTGCGTTCGGCGAGTTCCTCGACGTCCGGTGGCAGATCGGCCTGCAGCAGATCGCCGGCGTGCAGTTGCGCCAGCAGCCGGATCACTTCGTCCTGGGTCGGCGCTGCGGCCCCGGCTGCCGCCGCCACCTCGTCCCAGATGGCAGCGAGCGTCCGCTCACCGTCCATCAACTGGATGACGCGGTAGGCCGCCGGACTGAAACGGTGCAGCTTGCCCGCGGCGCTGTCGTGCAGCACATACCACGCCTGGCCGCGAAAGCGCTGACGCTGGATGCGGGCGTGCGCGCGCAGTTGCGGCCGCAACGCGGCGACGCGGTACCAGGAGGCGCTGAGAAAGGGGCCGGCCATGCCGTCGCCGACTTCGACCTACGGCAGCCAGGTCCAGATCTGCAGTCGCAGCCAGTCGCTCAGGCGGTGCGTCCAGATCCAGGCGTAGCTCTGCTCGCCGGCATTGATCTTGCCGACGCCTTCCATGCCCGGCCGCAACTTGAGGTCGCTACGGTCGAGCCGGGCTTCAACGCGAAAAACGTTCTTGCCGTCTTCGCTCTCGGCCATCGAAACGTTGCGCACTTCGAAGCCGAGGGACTCGCCGGCGAGCCCGGCGAGCACCAGGCTGCCGCTCTGGCCGGCGCGAACATCGCGGATGTCGCGGTCCTCGACCTTGAGGATCACCCGATAGGCATCGAGCGGCGCAATCTCGAACAGCAGCTTGCCGTGCTCGACCGGCGAACCGAGCAGTTGGCTGAGGTCGCCCGAGACGACGATGCCGTCGAATGGCGCGACGATCCGTGCGCGCGACAATTTCTCTTCGACCAGCGCCAGTTGCGACTCGGCCTCGTGCACCTGCGCCAGCGCGACGTTGGCATTGGCCCGCTCGTGTCTGGCGAGCGCGTCACGGTAGCGGCCATCGTGCTGCCCGCGCTCGGAGAGCCAGCGCTGACGCTCGACGAGCAGGTCCCGGTCGTCGAGGGTGGCGAGGACTTGCCCTTTGCGGACGATAAAGCCGGCGCGTACCGGCGCTTCGCGCAGGAAGCCGTCAAACGGTGCGACGGCGGCGCGTTGCACCTCGCCTTCGACGACCGCCCTGGCGCTGACGCGGTAGTCGCCGTCGAGGAAGAAGACCCCGAGCAGCAGCAGAATGACGAGCGCCAGCACGACGCGAAACCCTGGCCGCCGCGGGTCCCTGAGATGACGCCACCCGTCACGGCACTGGTCGACGAGGCGACCGGCGAACCAGCGGTGCAACTCGATGCGGCTTTCGAGCAGCGGTCCAAGCAGGGCGCTCACCGCTTCGAAGCCGCGGACGTCATCGGCGCTGAACGGCTGGCTCTGTTCGAAGGTCAGCACGCCGATCCCGATGCCTCGACTGACGAGCACGACCGAGCACACGGACCGGTTCGCGGCGAAGTCGCGATGGGCGATGGCCGTCGCACGGCGGTCTGCGTCGACCGGCGGGAAGGCGACGCTGCACCGCTGATCGAGCGCTTCGTCCATGGCATTTTCAAGTGCGGCGACGAACTGGCTCTTCTTCTCGAACACGGCCGAGTGCGACAGCGCCAGCAGGCGCGCCCGCCCACCACGGTCGATGCCAAGCGCGACGCGGTCACAGGCGAAGCGGCTGGCAAGTTCGTTCACCACCGTCATCGCCAGCGCCGGCAGGTGTGCCTGTTCGCTGGCGATGGCCAGCACGTCGAGGGCGCTGCGCGCCCGCTGCAAGGTCTGCGCGTCGTCAAGGTGGTGCCGGCGCAGGAGCAGCGTCTGGATCCAGCCAATTCCCCAGTGCAGTTGCCTGAGAACGGCCTGCAACGCTTCGTCGTCGCGTTCGGCAACATCGAGCACCACCGCGCCCTGCAAGTCTCCGTCGAGTTCGACGGGATAGGCGACGACCACCAGCGCGCCGGCCTGACCCCGCAACACCTTGCCTTGCCGCTCGCTCAGGCATTGTTGTGCAGCCGGCGCGAGATAGCCCACATCGACCGACTCGGCGGGCCAGACCGCCGCCGGGACAAAGGTGCCACCGCCCTGTTCGAGCAGCAGCAGCGCCGCCTGCACTTCGGAAACCTGCAGGCACTGCACCGATAACCAGCCTGCACAGAAATCAGCCGCGCTCCGAGCCGAGGCGAAAGCTCCCCAAGCCGCATCGGCGTGCGCATCGGCGTGCGCATCGGCGGTGCCAGCGCCAGCCCCCCCTGCGCGCTGGTCCGCGTAATGTGATCCCGGATTATCGGCTCTCGATAGCAAGGCAGAACTTCCCAAACGACAGATTCCTGGGCATCAGGCAAGGCCGACGACAATCGGCCGGCGTTCGGCAGAGGCTGCGGCCGGAAAACCACGGCGGCAACAAAAAATCGAAGTGCGCCAGGTGGCGTGCGGCTGTGCCCACTCCGATCGCACGGCTGTTCATCGGCGCTTTCCGCGCTGCGTAGACGGTGCAGCGTCGTCTTCAAGACCGAGCACCTTGACCAGCAACTCCTGTTTGCTGCCTATCTCGATTTTACGGAAGGCTTCCCGCAGATGGCTCTTCACGGTGTCCTCACTGATGCACAGCCGCCTGGCAAGGTCGGCGTTGGTCAGGGCACTGAGCATGCTTTGCGCGGTGATCTCCAGTTCGCGTGGCGAAAGGCCGTAATGACCAAGGCGGCGGCGCAGGTCGTCGCGCTGCCGAAAGGGAGTCAATGTGACGATTGTCAGCTGGTCTCCCAATCGTCTGACCGCATCCCATTCCTCGAACAGATGCTGCGCTGTATGGTCGTCCCGCAATTCCCCAGTATCGGGACTGTGCAGCGCGAAACAGGTCAACAAACTCGCCGCACGCCAGGGCAGCCGGGCGACGCGATAGCGCTGCAGGCCTAGTCGCAGGCAACCCGAACCGGTGGTAGACAGAGCCGCCAGAACTGCCGCAGCCTGCGATGGAGTGATCATGCCCTGCGCTGCTGTGTTGGATGCGACAAGCCGTCCATCGGCCCCAAAGGCCAGCAGGCCCAAATGCGTTCGCTGTTGTCGGTCCGCCACCCACTTCCGCAAGGCCAGAGCACGTCCCAGATGCGGCGCGATCCGGTCGATCAAGGCCGCCTCGTGAGTGCCGAAGTCATTTGCTCCCTTGGGTCGGTGCACGCAGAACGCGGCCAGTGGCTGCCCGTCGAAACCCACAACGTTGCCGAGTGCATGCCGATATGGGACCATCGGCATGAAGTCAGCAAACTCACTGTGATCGACCAGTGGAAACTGTGGAAGATCCGACAGCCGCACCGTCCGGTTGAGAGCCAATGCTTCAGGGCCGCGGCGCATGTACGGGTCGAAAGCTGCATAATGTTCCAGATACGGCGATACGTGCTCCGATGGGCAGTCGAAACAGAATGCCCCGCGAAGTTCCAGCGTACCTGGGTCAATCGGCAACAACACGCCGCTCGAGTGGGCAAGCAACCCGCGCAGTTCAGTAAAGATCTCGTTCAGCATCTGTTCGCAATCATCGATCTCATAGATGAGGTCGATGACCTTCAACAGCCGCCGGTGGCGGCCTCGCATCTCCTTCATTCTGTGGCTCCCCCCCAGAGAGATGTTCGTTCCCCGACAAGATCATAGCGGCAGAATGTCCCGACGAAAAGCAAAGTGACACTTGCGCAGCATTATGCGCCAGCCACCCTCATTTCCTGGCAAGCTCCGCAGCCGTGTTGACCAAAATCACCCCTTAGGGTGATTCATCGAATGGCTTCCGCGATGCTACATTCCCTTGTCAAGGCAAGTGCCAAAGCGAACACAAAAGGGGGAGATCATATGAGCAAGCGAGCATTCTTGTGGTGCGTGCTGTTGTTTTCAGGTCTGCTGCTTGGCACTCAAGCGCGGGCCGTCACCGTCCAGTACGAAGCGACCGACCTGCCTGACCTCGTCGCCGGGCAGGACCGCTGGTCGTATCATTACGAGATCAGCGGCAGCTTCGGGGCATTCGAGGGCGTCAATCTGCTGTATGCCGCGGACGGTTATGCCGATCTCGATCTCACCGTCGCTCCGGACCCGGCCCTGTGGTCCAGCCTGATCACCCCACCGGACCCGGCATTCACCGCGGACGGCCTGCTCGGCCTCACTGCACTGGCCGCGACCAGCCCGCACAAGCTGCCGCTCACGCTTGAGTTCACCTGGCTGGGAAGCGGCAACCCCGGCGTCCAGGGCTTTGAAGTCTTCGACGACAGCTTCAACATCACCGCCAGCGGGCGCACCAGGCCTCCCACAGCCGCAGGCGTCCCCGAACCCGGCAGCCTGTTGCTGCTCGCCGGCGCACTGGCTCTGCTCGTCCAGCGTCGGCGCCGTTGCTGAATTCGCTGCCGCGACCGCTTCCGTAACGGTCGCAAGTCTTCTCTCGTCGTCGTCCACGCGCGGAGCCATCCGCGAGATCGCAAAATCGCGGTCGCTGCCGGCCGCAGCCCAGAGGAGTCACCGCATGAGTCCGCTTCGCAAGACAGTCCACGGCCGGCGGCGCATCAGCGCGCTGCTCTTCTCGCTTCTCCGCCGCCTCGATCGCTGGCTCACCGGCTGGCTGCAGCAGCGCCGCGCACGCTGGGCAAGTCAGCCGGCGTCGAGTGCCGGCCTGCACTGCGAACTCCTCGAACCACGCCTCCTCCTTTCGGCGGATCTGGTCGGCGGTAGTCTCAGCCACGACGCCTTCCCTTCGGCCGTCCCCAGCGACGCCATCAGCGCCCACTTCACCGTCTATCGCCCCGACAGCGAGCCACTCGGCAAGCCGGTGCGCATCCAGTTCTACGCCTCCGCCGACAGCCTCCTCGACGCGGGCGACACTCGTGTCGGCCAGACCGACATTGCCGCCGACCGTCTGAACCCGGGCAGCAACGCCATCACCGTCAGCCTCGACGCGCGCGCGATCGGCCAACCCGGGCGCTACACCCTGATCGGCGTCGTCGATCCCGACAACGCCATCGCCGAGAGCGACGAGACCAACAACCAGTCGATCGCCAGTTCGCCGCTGACCCTCGATTTCGCCGTCGGCCAACTGCCCGGTCGCAGCCCGGTGCCGTCACTCGACCTCAGCGATGCCGATGGCACCCGCTTCACCTTGACAATTGCCGGCCCCGGGCTTGCCCGCCTCACCCCGAACGGCACCGGCTACGACCTGAATCTCAGCGGTACCGACGCCGGTACGCGTATCGAACTCGCCGGCAGCGGCGGCGACGGCCGCATCACGCTGACCGGCCTCAACGCCGACAGCCCGCTCGGCAGTCTCGTCGCACCGGTCGCCAGCCTCACCGGCGCCGCGCGCTTTGGCACCGTGAACAGCCTGAACCTCGGCGACATCGCCGCCGGCGCCCGTCTCGAGGGCAACAGCCTCGCCAATCTCAACGTCAGCCGTGACGCCCTCGGCGACCTGCGCCTGACGGGCGGCGGGGTGAGTGGTTTCGTCCTCGGCGCGGCACAGGTCGGCGGCGCCATCGCCGGCCTGTGGACTATCAACGGTCGCGCCAACAGTATCAGCGGCGAGAGCACGCGTGCCGACTGGCGCGCCAACATCAGCAGTCCGCTGACGCAGCTCGTCATCCGCGGCGACGCCTCCGGTCAGTTCGCCGCCAGCGCACTGCAGCTCCTGCAGGTCGGCGGCAGCCTCAAGGCGATGACCGTGCGCATCGGCGCCAACCTCGGCAGCGACGCCGTGATCGGCGGCAGCGGCGACGCCGCCGACCATTTCGGCGCCGGCACGCTCGCCCGCCTGCGCGTCAGCGGCAACATCGACGACAGCCTGATCGTCATCGGCGTCGACCCGCACAATGGCCGCTACCGTGACGGCGACGACCGGCAACTCGGGACGAGCACGAACCGCGTGCAGGAACTGGTGGTCGGCGGCCGGCTGACCGGCGACACCCAGATCAGCGCCCCGGCTTTCCCGGCCAGCGTGCGCATCAACGGCGTCCTGCGCAGCCCGGCGAGCCTTAGCGAGCTGGCGAGCACGCCGCCCGACCGCAGCGCGCCGACGCTCGTCGCCGCGCTGGTGAACGACAGCGGCGTCTCGGCGAGTGACGGCATCACCCGCGACGCGAGTATCAGCGGCCAGGCCAGCGACGCCGCCGGCGTGACCCGCCTGCTGGCGGCGCTCGACCCCGTCGGCACGCCAAGCTTCGTCGACCTGAGCAGCGCCCTGCAACCCGACGGCCGCTTCGTGCTGACGCCGGAGCTGCTCGACACGCTGGCCGGCGGCACGCTGACGGACGGCGCACACCGCGTCCTCCTGGTCGCTGCTGACGCCGCCGGCAACGCCTCGGTACCCGTCGACCTCGCCTTCACACTCGACACCCAGGCACCGGCTGCACCGACACTCGATCTCGTCGAGGCCAGCGACAGTGGCGCGAGCGCGACCGACAATCTCACCAACGACGCGACGCCGACGCTGGCCCTGACTGCCGAGGCCGGCAGCGAGATCGTGCTGCTCCGCGACACCACCCCGGTCGGCACCGGGCTGACTGGGCCGGATGCCGAATTCACCGCCGATGCGCTCGCCGACGGCGCTTACACCTTCAGTGCCAGCGCACGCGACGCCGCCGGCAACCTCAGCGCGACCGGCGCGCTGCGGCTCACCATCGACACCGCGGCGCCGGTCCTGGAGAGCTTCGCGCTCGACCCGTCCTCCGACACCGGTACGCTCGGCGATCGGGAGACCAGCGCCGCCGTCGCGACGCTGCTCGGGCAGGCCGATCCCGGCACCACCATAACCCTCGGCGACAGCGACCTCTCGACGACCGCCGACGCGAGTGGTGCCTTCCGCTTCGTCGACCAGCCGCTGGCACTCGGTGACAACGCCTTTGGCATCGTCCTGACCGACGACGCCGGCAACAGCATGGCCGCCAGCCTGACCATCACGCGCGTCGACCCGCCGATCGAGGACACCACCGCGCCGACGCTGGCCGCTGCGCTGCTGGTCGATAGCGGCCGCAGCGCCAGCGACGGCATCACCCGCGAAGCGGCAATCAGCGGTACGGTCAGCGACGAGCAAGGCGTCACCGTCCTGCGTG
Source organism: Candidatus Accumulibacter propinquus (assembly GCF_056856495.1). Classification (NCBI taxonomy): domain Bacteria; kingdom Pseudomonadati; phylum Pseudomonadota; class Betaproteobacteria; genus Candidatus Accumulibacter; species Candidatus Accumulibacter propinquus. Next base: position 479,962 of record NZ_JBSEHC010000002.1, on the reverse strand, counting down.
CCGGCTTCGGCAGCGACCTCACCACCTTCGTCAGCATCCTCGACAGCGTGCAGGCCGATGGCCGCTTCACGCTCGACAGGGCGCGCCTGGCGGCGATCAACGGCGGCGCGCTGCCCGACGGTAGCCATACGCTGCACCTGCGTGCTGAAGACGCCCCCGGCAACCGCACCGACTTCGATCTCGCCTTCACGCTCGACACCACGCCACCCGCGGCGCCGACACTCGATCTCGTCGAGGCCAGCGACAGTGGCGCGAGCGCGACCGACAATCTCACCAGCGACGCGACGCCGACACTGGCCCTGACTGCCGAGGCCGGCAGCGAGATCGTGCTGCTCCGCGACACCACCCCGGTCGGCACCGGGCTGACTGGGCCGGATGCCGAATTCACCGCCGATGCGCTCGCCGACGGCACATACACTTTCAGTGCCAGCGCACGCGACGCCGCCGGCAACCGCAGCGCGACCAGCGCGCTGGAGTTCACCATCGATACCGCCGCACCGATCCTGGCAAGCTTCACGCTCGACCCGGCCTCCGACACCGGCACGCTCGGCGACCGCGAGACCAGTGCTACTGTGGCGACGCTGCTCGGACAAAGCGAGCCCGGCACCACCATAACCCTCGGCGGCAGCGACCTCTCGTCGACCGCCGACGCCGGCGGTGCCTTCCGCTTCGCCGACCTGCCGCTGGCACTCGGTGACAACGCCTTTGCCATTGTCCTGATCGACCGCGCCGGCAATACCTCGACTGGTGGTCTGTACATCACGCGCGTCACGCCGCCGGTCGACGACACCACCGCGCCGTCGCTGGCCGCCGACCTGGCCAATGACACCGGTCGCAGCGCATTCGACACCCTCACCCGCGACGCGGCTATCAGCGGTGCGGTCAGCGACGAGCAAGGTGTCACCGTCCTGCGCGCCGGCTTCGGCAGCGAACCCACCACTTTCGTCAGCATTCTCGACAGCATGCAGGCCGATGGCCGCTTTACGCTCGACAGGGCGCGCCTGGCGGCGATCAACGGCGGTGCGCTGCCCGACGGCAGCCATACGCTGCGTCTCGTCGCCGCGGATGCGGCCGGCAACACCAGCACCCGCAGCGTCGCCTTCACCCTCGATACCCTGGCGCCGACGGCGCCGACCTTCGGGCTCTCGCTGGCCTCCGACACCGGTAGCATCGGCGACGCCGACACCGAAGCCGCGCGCGTGACCCTGGTCGGCAGCGGCGAAGCAGATGCCGACCTGCTGCTCGTCGAGAGTGGTTTCAGCGGCGTCGCCAGCAGCAGTGGCAGCTTCTTCCTGCCCGACGTCGATCTGGCGCTCGGCGACAACACCTTCACGCTGCAGGCGATCGACGCCGCCGGCAACGTCGCCGAGACGAATCAAGTCATTCACCGCAGCACCAGCACGACGAGCGACGATCTCGTCCTGCAGTGGAACGACATCGCGCTGACGGCGATCCGCCTCGACGCCAGCGCACCACCAGTCGCGACGCGCGCCCTGGCAATGCTCAGTATCGCCGTCCTCGACACGGTCAACGCGGTCGAGGGCACGCCCGGCTTTTATGTCAGCCGCCGCGCGCCGGCCGGCGCGTCGCTCGACGCGGCGATCGCCGCTGCCGCGCAGCGCGTGCTCGCCTATCTCTATCCGGGGCAGCTTGCGAGCTTCGACGCGGCGCTTGCCGGCGCGCTGGCCGGCATCGCCGACGGTGCCGCGAAGAGCGACGGCATCGCTCTCGGTCGTGCCATTGCCGACGATATCATCGCGCTGCGCAAGGGCGACGGTTTCGACGACTTCGTCGATTTCACCGGCTCGACCGCTCCCGGCCAGTGGCAGGCGACCGCGCCGGTCTACGCCGTGGCGCTCTTGCCGCAATGGGCCGACCTGCAGCCCTTCGCGATGAGCAGTCCGAGTGAATTCCGTCCGCCGGCGCCACCGGCGCTCGACTCGGCAACCTATACCGCCGACTTCGCCGAGGTCAAGGCGCTCGGCAGCGCCACCGGCAGCACGCGCAGCGCCGAGCAGACCCAGATTGCGCGCTTCTGGGCCGACGGTGCCGGTACCGATACGCCGCCGGGTCACTGGAACCGCATCGCGGCGACGCTGGCGACGGCGCAGGGCAACAGCCTGGCGGCCAACGCGCGGCTCTTCGCGCAGTTGAACGTGGCACTGGCCGACGCGTCGATCACCGCCTGGGACGCCAAGTATCACTACACCGCCTGGCGGCCGATCACCGCCATCCGCGCGGCGGATACCGACGGCAACGACGCGACCGCGGCCGACGCGGCCTGGACCTCGCTGCTGATCACGCCGCCCTTCCCCGAATACGTTTCCGGCCATTCGACCTACAGCGGCGCCGCCGAGACGGTGCTGGCCAGCGCTTTCGGCACGAGTACCGGCTTCACCATCGATTCCGAGGGCCTGCCGGGAGTCGAGCGCAGCTTTGCCAGCGTCCATGCCGCCGCCGAGGAAGCCGGCAGGAGCCGCATCTACGGCGGCATCCACTTCGAGTTCGCCAATCAGGCCGGGCTCGCCGCTGGGCGGGCGCTCGGGCAGAAGGTCCTCGACACCTTTGCCAGCCATACCGACACGCAGGCGCCGAGTCTGCTGCTCGATCAGGCTGATGGGCTGGTGAGTGACGGCAACGTGACGCTCGGCGGGCGAGTGCTCGATGCGCTCTCGGGTGTCGCTGTGCTCGAGGGGGCGTTCGACGATGCGGTGCCGGCGGCGATCGCCTTCGACGCCGACGGTCACTTCAGCGTGACGAGCGCTCTGGCGCTCGACGGGTCGGCCGATGGGGAGCATACGCTGACGCTCAGCGCCGTCGACGCGCGCGGCAATTTCAGTGCGCCGGTGAGCTTGCGCTTCACGCTCGATACGCGGGCACCCGAAATCGTCCTGCGTAGCCTCGCCGAGGACGATGCGCTGAGCACGGCGTCCCGGCTGACGGGAACCGCCGATCCGACCGGATCGACGCTGGTGAGTCTGTCCTATGCCTTCGACGGCGGTCGGACGATCCCGGTCGCCTTCGATCCGGCGAGCGGTGAGTTCGACAGCGTCCTCGATCTCGCGGCGCTCGCCGTCGGTGGACACACGCTGACCCTGACGGCGCGCGACGCCGCGGGCCATACGGCGGTCAGCACATTGAACCTGACGCTGCCGGAGTTGATTCCGCTGACGATCACCCGCACGACGCCGAGCGACGGTGCGGATGACGTCGGTGCGACGTTCAGGCCGCAGGTGGTCTTCTCGCGGCCGGTCGATGTGACGACGCTGACCAGCAGTACGTTCTACGCCACCGACACGACCGGTGCGAAGCTGGCGGCGACGATCGTTCCGGCGGCCGACGGGAGTTTTGCGTGGCTGTTCCTGACGAACCCGCTGCCGGGGGCGTCGACGATCACGCTGCACGTCGTCGGTGACGGGATTCTCGCCGGCGATGGCCAGGCGCTCGATGCCGATGGCGACGGGACGCCGGGCGGGACGTTCACCAGCCGCTTCACGACGGTGAGTGTGACGCCGATCGCCGGGACGACGATCAGCGGCCGGCTGCTCGATCCGGGCGACGATCTGAAGCCGATGACGTTCGACGACATCCGCGCCGGCGCGGACGGGGCGCTGCATACGGCCGACGATGTCTTCCTGCATCCGATCGCGGGGGCGAAGGTTTTCATCCTCGGGTTGGAGGGCAACGTCGTCTACACCGATGCCCATGGCTATTTCCATCTCGACCAGGTGCCGGCCGGCGACGTGAAGCTGGCGATCGACGGGCGCACGGCGAGCAATGCGCCGGCGGGAAGTTTCTATCCCGAGATGGTGATGGACCTGACGATCGAGGTCGGCTACGACAACACGGTCATGGGCAGCATGGGCACGCGCGAGGCGATGGCGGCCAACGAGGACCGGCAGGAGGTGTATCTGCCGCGGCTGCAGACGGCGATCCTGCACAACGTGAGTGGGTCAGAGGCTACCGAGGTCGGCGTCGATGCGGTGTCGGCGCCGAATCTGACCGACGAGCAGCGCGCGCAGTTGAAGCTGGAGGTGCTGCCGGGGACGTTGATCGGTGCCGACGGGAAGGTGATGAGCGGTGGCCAGGTGGGGATCAGTACGGTGCCGCCGGATCTGGTCCGGGACATGCTGCCGCCGGGCGTGTTGCAGCATACCTTCGATATCACGATCCAGGCGCCGGGCGTGGCGGCGTTCGCGACGCCGCTGGAGATTACGTTCCCGAATGTCTTCGAGGCGGCACCGGGGACGAAGTTGAATTTTCTGTCGTTTGATCATACGACCGGGAGGCTGGTGATCGAGGGGACGGCGACGGTGTCAGCGGATGGGAAGTCGGTCACGACGGATCCGGGACAGGGGATTACTAAGCCGGGGTGGCATGGGGTGGCGCCACCTGGGCAAGAAGTGGTCACAAGGTGTGCGGAGGTAGATACACGAACGCCGCCACCCGACGAAGGCGATTGTTCGCCTGAAGCACTCGAAAGGGCGCGAAGGATGCTTCTTGTACTTGCTGAAACAACTTTCGACTACCTGCCGGGCGTCTCTAGATTGGCCGGAAATAGTCTCCGAGACTTTGTCTTTGGAAGGGGAGATCAATACTATGAAAATGACTCGCTTGAGTCCCAAGACGTACAGAATTCCAAGGGATTCCAGGATCGATTGAAATATTTGACAGATCGACTTGGGGATCGAATTACCGCAGTCATACTTGGAGGCGGTGCATCACTTGGCGACTACTCCGGGACAACGGGTAATATCGACTTCTACAGGGTGCCGGGTCAGGCATGGTCTCAAGTGGCAGCAGGTATTGGCGGCACAAACTTGCCAAATGACGTTCATGTGTCGAACATATATTTCGATCACGATGGCAACTTTATCGCCGATATTGTGGTCGTCATACATGATATCTACTCATTTTCGGACGATGCCGGGAAATCAGCATTCGACGATGCAGCACACTTGCTTGAAGCCTGCGGGGGGGCCAAGCGATTCGAAAACTCAATTGAAGTACGTAGTGCAGTATTAGGGAAAGCCGAGTTGCCAGGTCACGGCCGTTGGGAAGTGGTTGCCAATGGCGAGGCAAGCTCGACCAGCGTGCCTTCTGCTGATGACGCCGGTGATCTTGGCGGCGATGATGGTTCGGGGCCAACGCAGCCAATGACTCTCTTTGATCCACATACAAAGTTTGTTGGCATTGAGGACAACGTTAGTGTTACCTATGACATGGAAGGCTATCGGAACGTACCAAACTTATCTACGATCAAAGAAATATTCTACAGGATAGATAACCTAACTGGCACCCCCATAACTGGCAGAGCCGAGACCGGTATAAGCGGGGTCAATGCATATTTGCCGGTCGGCAGCGTTGTACAAATTAAAGTGGTAAGTCCTATAAGTGGACTCGCGGCGATAATGATATACAAGGTGCCCGCTGGTGCTCCAACTAACACACTTCCAACGATTACCCTAGGTACGGACAACTCTGGCGATGCCGACGGGGATGGACTTAGCAACTTCGCCGAAGAGGTCATTGGAACCGTAGCAAACGACCGCGACACGGACCGCGACGGCATCTCCGATCTTGCCGAGATCAGGGCAGGCACAGACCCACTGGGCGGTCGCTCCCTCCCCAGCGGAGTCGTCGGGGCGCTCGCTACGCATGGTCAAGCTATGGCTGTCTTGCTTGAGGGCTCCGCCGTGACCTCGGAGATCCAGACGGCCTACGTCGCAACCGGCTCGTATGGCCTCGCCATCGTTGATGCCACGAGTTTCCAGACAGCGGTCGTACTCAGTCAGATCGACCTGCCTGGCGACGCAGTCGACGTCTCCGTCGATTCGAGGCTCACCATCGCCGTCGTCGCGACGACGACCGGCTTGCAACTCGTCGACGTCTCCGACCCGCTCGCGCCCAAACTCACGCAAACAGTCAACGTCCCCGCGACTCAGGTCGAGGTGGTCGACGGCATCGCTTACGTGGCATCCAGCGGAGGACTGGAATCTTAGGTGATTTCTACGATAGTTCATACCGTGCTGACTGGTCGGATCAAGATGTCCCACTTGGGTAGGAGCGGGTGACGTTCCAGACGGGACTCGACCGATTGCATAGCCTCCTTGGCCACCGTGACTCCTTTCTCGTAGACCGTGCGGCTCAGTTCGACGACGGGATGAACGCCTTTCCAGGTCATGGTCTTGGCCCACTCCAGCATCGTTTGGGTATCGGTCAACTTGGCACCGTTCCAGTGCTTTTCCAGGATTCCCCAGCAACGCTCCACCGGATTGTATTTGCTGTGGTATGGCGGATAGTAGAGGAGGCGGATGGACTTGCCGATGTGATCGGCGAACTGGACCATGCGCTTGAGGAATTGCGTACGCTGGCCATTGCTCTCCGGTCCGTTATCTGCCTTGATCTGGAGGTGTGTGACGCGAGCACGCTCCTCGGGTGCTTGACGCTCCCACCAGGCGTAGAGACTGTCGATGATGAAATCGCTGGTCTTCGCCGAGCTTCCGAAGGACAGATGGAGAGACCCACTGTCTTCATTGACGACACCAAACGGCGTGTGTTTTTCCTCGCACCCCATGTCGTGGTCGGCAGCCCGGTGGTCACCCCGCGTCTTGCCGCCACGCGAGTAGTCGCCAATCTTCACCGTCGCCTTGCAGTCCATGCTCAGGCGCATGACGGCTTCGTCTTGGCTATCGCGGTCACGTTCCCGGATGTTGGCGAAAATGGCGTCGGTTTCAGGGACTTTTTTTGGGGTTTGGCCTTGAGCACCGGGCGCAACCGGTACCCGTTGCGGTTCAACACTCTCGACATACCGCTTCGGGAAGGCAGGACATCGTCCGCAAATCCCTGCGCTCGCAACTGCTTGATGGCTTCCTCCGCGGTCAGGCGGGTGAACGACAAGGTCGTGCGAAAAGTCGGGTCTTGTTGCGCATGACTTTCCGCCAGTTCCCACAGGGCTTGCGCCACCTCGGGGTGTTTCTTCTCCCACAATTTCGCACCGCAGCAGAACGCGTGCAGCCCCAGACAGATGATACCCGTACGTTTCTCATGCAGACCGAGCTGCACGGCCTGCCGACTCCAGCCGAATACCTCCTCGGCACGCCGAGCACTGCCACTACAATATTTCAACGCCATCTCCGCCTGAAACGCCCTGCGCCTCGCCCCCGTCATCTTGCTCGCAGCAAGCCGGATATCTTCCAGGTGCTCGGCTTCAAGAGAAACCTTCCTTTCCGCTACCGTGGCGACTCCCATTCGCAAGACCTCCAATCGCAGAATCGGCTAAAAGTATCGCACACAACGGTATGAAGAATTGGGGATATCACCTTACAGCCTGCAGACCGGGGAGTTGCTGCAGGTCCTATCGTTGAGCAACAGCGACATCACCGGCTTGGCCCGCGAAGGCCAGACTCTATACGCACTGGACGCCAACAGCGTCCTGCGTGCCGTCGACATCAGGGGTCTGTCGATGCAGGCGCGTGGATCGTTGGCGTTGCCCGCAGGCACCGGCAAACTCTTCGTCGGCAACGGCATCGCCTATGTCGGCGCCGGCAATGGCTCGCAAGGCGGCTTTGTCACGGTGAACGTGTCGAATCCGGATGCCCTGACCCTGCTGAGTGGCGTCGATGCCGCAAACGTCCAGGGCCAGGCGATCGCCGCCAACGGTTCCGGCTTGGCCATCGCAGTCGGTAACCTGCGCGGCCCGGTCGGTGAAGCGATTCACGCCGTCGACGTCCTTGATGTGCGCGACCCGACCAAGACCGACCAGTTCCTGACACGTTTCGCGTTGCCGGCAGCGCCGAGCAGCGTGGCGATCGGTGCCGGAATAGCGTTCGTGGCTGATGGGACCGGCGGTTTGCAGGTGGTCAACTACCTGCCATTCGACAACAAGGGGGTGGCGCCGACGGCAACGCTCGCCATCACGACCGCCGACGCCGCCCCCGGCACCCCGGGGTTCCAGGCCCAGGAGGGTTCTCTGCTCTCCCTGAAGGCAAGCCTGAACGACGATCAGCAAGTGCGCAACGCCGAGTTGCTGGTCAACGGTACCGTGGTCGTCAACGACGTCTCGTTCCCGTGGGACTTGAGCGCGGCGTTGCCCAAGATCACCCCCGAATCATCGACCGCCACGCTGCAGGTACGCGCTACCGACACCGGCGGCAACTCGGTTCTGTCCGACCCGCTCGTCGTTGAACTGGTGCCCGACACCTTCGCCCCGACGATCGTTGCCAGCAATGTCGCCGACGGTACACGCCATGGCTTCAACTTCCGCACCGTGCGCTTGCTCTTCTCGGAGGCGCTCGATCCGGCAACGATCAACCCGGACAGCTTCCGATTGCTGGACGCCGTCGGTCACGCGATTCAACCTTCCGACGTGGGTCTCGGTGCTGATGGGCGATCCGTGACCTTGACGATGCCGAAACTCGCCCTCGGCGACTACCGAATGGTGATCGATGGCGACAAGGTCACCGACCGCGTAGGAAATGCCTTCGGGGTGGCAAACCAGGTCGTCAGCACGTTCCAGGTCGCCGAGGCAACAATCGAATGGACCAACCCCGGCGGCGGTGACTGGAACAATCCGTTGAACTGGGAGGGCGGGCGGCTGCCGACCGCCACCGATGTGGTGTTAATCAGCGCCAATCCTGGAGCGACGATCACACTCAACAGTGGGTCGGTGCGTGTCGCGGGGATTAGCACCTTCAACCCCTTCGTGATCAATGGCGGCACGCTGCGAGTCGATGACACGCTGGTTGCCCATGAACTGGTTACCCTGCAAGGTGGCACGATCACCGGTGGCACGGTGAGCGCTGAGGCGGGCGGCGGGCTGGCGGTAGCGGGGAGCGGGGTGCTGAGTGCGGTGACGCTGAACACCGACCTCACGGTGAGTGACCGCTCGACGCTGACCGTGCGCGATGGGCTGACGCTGGCCGACGGGCACCGGGTGGTGCTCAACAGCACAATCTGGGGCGCGGGACTGAGCTTCGCGGGCGCATCGCAGACGCTGGGAGGCGATGGCGAAGTTGTGTTCGGCGGAACGTACCCGAACAGCGTGCTGCGCGCCGGGCTGGACGCGGGTCAGACGCTGACCATCGGTGCCGGCATCACGGTGCATGGCAGTACGGGCGGCCAGGGTGGTACGGTCGACGCGGCTTCGGCACTGATCAACGAGGGCACGATCGCGGCAGACGCCGGGCAGACGGTGACCCTTGCCGGCAGCGGACTGACCAACACCGGCACGATCCAGGCCAACGGTGGCACTGTCTACCTGGCCGCCACCTACAGAACGCCGCAGTTGGGTACGCTGCGGAACAGCGGTGGCGTGATCTACCTGAGTGGCACACTCGACAACGCTGGTGCGACCCTGTCACTGAATGCCGCCACCGGTGTGCTCTCTCTAGCGGGCGGCACGATCACCGGTGGCACGGTGAGCGCTGAGGCGGGCGGCGGGCTGGCGGTAGCGGGGAGCGGGGTGCTGAGTGCGGTGACGCTGAACACCGACCTCACGGTGAGTGACCGCTCGACGCTGACCGTGCGCGATGGGCTGACGCTGGCCGACGGGCACCGGGTGGTGCTCAACAGCACAATCTGGGGCGCGGGACTGAGCTTCGCGGGCGCATCGCAGACGCTGGGAGGCGATGGCGAAGTTGTGTTCGGTGGAACGTACCCGAACAGCGTGCTGCGCGCCGGGCTGGACGCGGGTCAGACGCTGACCATCGGTGCCGGCATCACGGTGCATGGCAGTACGGGCGGCCAGGGTGGTACGGTCGACGCGGCTTCGGCACTGATCAACGAGGGCACGATCGCGGCAGACGCCGGGCAGACGGTGACCCTTGCCGGCAGCGGACTGACCAACACCGGCACGATCCAGGCCAACGGTGGCACTGTCTACCTGGCCGCCACCTACAGAACGCCGCAGTTGGGTACGCTGCGGAACAGCGGTGGCGTGATCTACCTGAGTGGCACACTCGACAACGCTGGTGCGACCCTGTCACTGAATGCCGCCACCGGTGTGCTCTCTCTAGCGGGCGGCACGATCACCGGTGGCACGGTGAGCGCTGAGGCGGGCGGCGGGCTGGCGGTAGCGGGGAGCGGGGTGCTGAGTGCGGTGACGCTGAACACCGACCTCACGGTGAGTGACCGCTCGACGCTGACCGTGCGCGATGGGCTGACGCTGGCCGACGGGCACCGGGTGGTGCTCAACAGCACAATCTGGGGCGCGGGACTGAGCTTCGCGGGCGCATCGCAGACGCTGGGAGGCGATGGCGAAGTTGTGTTCGGCGGAACGTACCCGAACAGCGTGCTGCGCGCCGGGCTGGACGCGGGTCAGACGCTGACCATCGGTGCCGGCATCACGGTGCATGGCAGTACGGGCGGCCAGGGTGGTACGGTCGACGCGGCTTCGGCACTGATCAACGAGGGCACGATCGCGGCAGACGCCGGGCAGACGGTGACCCTTGCCGGCAGCGGACTGACCAACACCGGCACGATCCAGGCCAACGGTGGCACTGTCTACCTGGCCGGCACTTACAGAACGCCGCAGTTGGGTACGCTGCGGAACAGCGGTGGCGTGATCTACCTGAGCGGCGCGCTCGACAACGCTGGTGCGACCCTGTCACTGAATGCCGCCACCGGTGTGCTCTCTCTAGCGGGCGGCACGATCACCGGTGGCACGGTGAGCGCTGAGGCGGGCGGCGGGCTGGCGGTAGCGGGGAGCGGGGTGCTGAGTGCGGTGACGCTGAACACCGACCTCACGGTGAGTGACCGCTCGACGCTGACCGTGCGCGATGGGCTGACGCTGGCCGACGGGCACCGGGTGGTGCTCAACAGCACAATCTGGGGCGCGGGACTGAGCTTCGCGGGCGCATCGCAGACGCTGGGAGGCGATGGCGAAGTTGTGTTCGGCGGAACGTACCCGAACAGCGTGCTGCGCGCCGGGCTGGACGCGGGTCAGACGCTGACCATCGGTGCCGGCATCACGGTGCATGGCAGTACGGGCGGCCAGGGTGGTACGGTCGACGCGGCTTCGGCACTGATCAACGAGGGCACGATCGCGGCAGACGCCGGGCAGACGGTGACCCTTGCCGGCAGCGGACTGACCAACACCGGCACGATCCAGGCCAACGGTGGCACTGTCTACCTGGCCGGCACTTACAGAACGCCGCAGTTGGGTACGCTGCGGAACAGCGGTGGCGTGATCTACCTGAGCGGCGCGCTCGACAACGCCGGTGCGACCCTGTCACTGAATGCCGCCACCGGTGTGCTCTCTCTAGCGAGCGGCACGATCACCGGTGGCACGGTGAGCGCTGAGGCGGGCGGCGGGCTGGCGGTAGCGGGGAGCGGGGTGCTGAGTGCGGTGACGCTGAACACCGACCTCACGGTGAGTGACCGCTCGACGCTGACCGTGCGCGATGGGCTGACGCTGGCTGACGGGCACCGGGTGGTGCTCAACAGCACAATCTGGGGCGCGGGACTGAGCTTCGCGGGCGCATCGCAGACGCTGGGAGGCGATGGCGAAGTTGTGTTCGGTGGAACGTACCCGAACAGCGTGCTGCGCGCCGGGCTGGACGCGGGTCAGACGCTGACCATCGGTGCCGGCATCACGGTGCATGGCAGTACGGGCGGCCAGGGTGGTACGGTCGACGCGGCTTCGGCACTGATCAACGAGGGCACGATCGCGGCAGACGCCGGGCAGACGGTGACCCTTGCCGGCAGCGGACTGACCAACACCGGCACGATCCAGGCCAACGGTGGCACTGTCTACCTGGCCGGCACTTACAGAACGCCGCAGTTGGGTACGCTGCGGAACAGCGGTGGCGTGATCTACCTGAGCGGCGCGCTCGACAACGCCGGTGCGACCCTGTCACTGAATGCCGCCACCGGTGTGCTCTCTCTAGCGAGCGGCACGATCACCGGTGGCACGGTGAGCGCTGAGGCGGGCGGCGGGCTGGCGGTAGCGGGGAGCGGGGTGCTGAGTGCGGTGACGCTGAACACCGACCTCACGGTGAGTGACCGCTCGACGCTGACCGTGCGCGATGGGCTGACGCTGGCTGACGGGCACCGGGTGGTGCTCAACAGCACAATCTGGGGCGCGGGACTGAGCTTCGCGGGCGCATCGCAGACGCTGGGAGGCGATGGCGAAGTTGTGTTCGGTGGAACGTACCCGAACAGCGTGCTGCGCGCCGGGCTGGACGCGGGTCAGACGCTGACCATCGGTGCCGGCATCACGGTGCATGGCAGTACGGGCGGCCAGGGTGGTACGGTCGACGCGGCTTCGGCACTGATCAACGAGGGCACGATCGCGGCAGACGCAGTTGGCCAATCCGTCACGATAACGGGTTCCAGTGTGACAAATGCCGGTCGGATCGTAGCTGCCGCAGGGACCATCAGCGTGTCATCGCCGGGATTCCGTAATGTCGGGATTTTCGCTGTCCTGTCCGGCACAACTGCCACGGCATCCAGCATCGCCAATTTCGGTACAATCGACGTTCAGGATGGTGGTTTGTTAAATGTTACCGGCAGCTTTACGAACGATAGCAGCGGCTTAGTGCAGATCAGTATTGCTGGATCGGCTCCAAGCGCTCTTGGGCGAATCAGCCTCTCTGGCGAGACAAGCCTGGATGGTACGATCAAGCTAAGACTGGTCGACGGATACCTTCCACCGCTCGGACAAACACTTCGGGTGATTACGTACGGATCCCGTCTCGGCAGCTTTGCCGCGCTGAGCGATCTGGATCCGGCTGACGGCGTGACCTATGAGGTGGTGTACAACGCGGCGGATCTCACCCTGCTGGTTGTACCCGGCTGAGATTGTCGAGGCGAAGGAGGCGTCTGGGGGAGACGGCGCTTCCCCATCCGGAACAGGGAAAATGGTGAGCAACCTCTGCAAGGTGTGTACCCGCATACGCGGCGGCAACTTGGATCAAGAACGATGAACGCTCGTTTGTGCCGGAATGACTCAACATTTGGGGAGCCGGCACGACCACTGGACGTAACACCGCATGTTCATGCAACCGCGCACTGGGAAAATCGCTATCGTACGCATTGGCGCCGGACTGATCACCGACCGTGGCGGCGGCCCAAACAGCCACAGAGTTCTGGCCACAGATCACGCCAAGTGAGAAGTCCTGACGATAACCGTGGCCGGAGCACACTTGTCAAAGCGTTCCGCCCGTGATCCGGGGACCGGGCGAGTACATTGGCGCGTCGAGGTCTGATTCGTCCCAACGGCCGGCTCCGGAACAATCAGACGCACGGCACGGCAGATCGCCGGGCTGGCTGCCGAACGGAGGGCACGTAACGTTCATGCCGAGACAGGCACGTCGTCAGCAGGTGGTTGGCCCGAAGATGTCATCCAGACTCCGGGCATCAAGGACCTGATCCAGCCACGCATCAACCTGCTCAAGAGAAGCGGCGGAAATCTTCGCCAGGACCTCCGAAGGGACGGCGCCAAAGCGCTTCTTGAGCAGCTTCTGCAGCGCCAGCGCTTCACCCTCGGCTTTCCCCTCAGCTTTCCCCTCGGCCTTGTAGGCATGCGCCCATTCTTCGAGTCGTTCAGCCAACATGACATTCAGCTCCTGTAGATCGTCAATCTGAGGCAATACGATACGGTATTCCGCCTTGCGCATCAATGTCGCCCGGATCCAGAGCGCGAACATCCGGCGCAGGTCGGGCCGGTCAGCCAGCCACTCGTCGAGCAAGCTCAGCAAGCCGCCGATGGCTTCCGGCGACGCCGGGTGTTCGATCCGGAAGACGGCCGCGACGAGGTTCTTGAGCGGGGCCAGTTCGCTGTCGGTCCAGGCGTTCTCGTCGATCAACAGGTACTTCAGCCGCGGCTTGAACTGCTCGACCAGCCCCGGTACCGGCGGGATCAGGTCGAACACGTCGGTCACCGCCGACCAGCGTTGGCTACCGTTGTAGAGGACGATGGGCAGGACTGGCGGCAAGCGGCCGTCGGCCAGAACCTCACCGCGCTTGATCAGATCCTGATAGAGCAGCCCTCCATAGACCATCAAGCGCAGTGCCATGTACTTGTCGACGCTGCTCTGAAACTCGATGAGCAGATACAGATACACCCACTCCCCACCCACCTTGACCCGCCAGACGATGTCGTCGGCCCGGTTGCTGAACTCCTCGGTGACGTAGCTGCCGGGCACTCGCTCCAGGGTGCCGTAATCAAGCCCGTGCAGCCATTCGTCCGGCACGAAGCCGAGAATCAGATCGCGCACCAGTTCGGGCGTGGAGAAGAGGAGTTTGTAGCCCGTGTCGTGAGTGTTTGCCATCGCCGAATGGTAGCAGGACCAGGACGGTCAGGACATCCGGTCGCCTGCATCGGCCCGCCTTCGGGGGAGATTCAATGTCCCAGGACCTCGCCGATCCGCTTCACGATCTCGAACAACCGTTGCCGACGCCGAGATCTGCGCTTACCTCGTCCCTCCTTGAGAGGCTTCTCGGCTGACTGAAATCCTGCCGACAATCGCCTTCGCCCAAACAAAAATCACCCCTTAGGGTGATTCATCGAATGGCTTCCGCGATGCTATATTCCCTTGTCAAGGCAAGTGCCAAAGCGAACACAAAAGGGGGAGATCATATGAGCAAGCGAGCATTCTTGTGGTGCGTGCTGTTATTTTCTGGTCTGCTGCTTGGCACTCAAGCGCGGGCCGTCACCGTCCAGTACGAAGCGACCGACCTGCCTGACCTCGTCGCCGGGCAGGATCGCTGGTCGTATCATTACGAGATCAGCGGCAGCTTCGGGGCATTCGAGGGCGTCAATCTGCTGTATGCCGCGGACGGTTATGCCGATCTCGATCTCACCGTCGCTCCGGACCCGGCCCTGTGGTCCAGCCTGATCACCCCACCGGACCCGGCATTCACCGCGGACGGCCTGCTCGGCCTCACTGCACTGGCCGCGACCAGCCCGCACAAGCTGCCGCTCACGCTTGAGTTCACCTGGCTGGGAAGCGGCAACCCCGGCGTCCAGGGCTTTGAAGTCTTCGACGACAGCTTCAACATCACCGCCAGCGGGCGCACCAGGCCTCCCACAGCCGCAGGCGTCCCCGAACCCGGCAGCCTGTTGCTGCTCGCCGGCGCACTGGCTCTGCTCGTCCAGCGTCGGCGCCGTTGCTGAATTCGCTGCCGCGACCGCTTCCGTAACGGTCGCAAGTCTTCTCTCGTCGTCGTCCACGCGCGGAGCCATCCGCGAGATCGCAAAATCGCGGTCGCTGCCGGCCGCAGCCCAGAGGAGTCACCGCATGAGTCCGCTTCGCAAGACAGTCCACGGCCGGCGGCGCATCAGCGCGCTGCTCTTCTCGCTTCTCCGCCGCCTCGATCGCTGGCTCACCGGCTGGCTGCAGCAGCGCCGCGCACGCTGGGCAAGTCAGCCGGCGTCGAGTGCCGGCCTGCACTGCGAACTCCTCGAACCACGCCTCCTCCTTTCGGCGGATCTGGTCGGCGGTAGTCTCAGCCACGACGCCTTCCCTTCGGCCGTCCCCAGCGACGCCATCAGCGCCCACTTCACCGTCTATCGCCCCGACAGCGAGCCACTCGGCAAGCCGGTGCGCATCCAGTTCTACGCCTCCGCCGACAGCCTCCTCGACGCGGGCGACACTCGTGTCGGCCAGACCGACATTGCCGCCGACCGTCTGAACCCGGGCAGCAACGCCATCACCGTCAGCCTCGACGCGCGCGCGATCGGCCAACCCGGGCGCTACACCCTGATCGGCGTCGTCGATCCCGACAACGCCATCGCCGAGAGCGACGAGACCAACAACCAGTCGATCGCCAGTTCGCCGCTGACCCTCGATTTCGCCGTCGGCCAACTGCCCGGTCGCAGCCCGGTGCCGTCACTCGACCTCAGCGATGCCGATGGCACCCGCTTCACCTTGACAATTGCCGGCCCCGGGCTTGCCCGCCTCACCCCGAACGGCACCGGCTACGACCTGAATCTCAGCGGTACCGACGCCGGTACGCGTATCGAACTCGCCGGCAGCGGCGGCGACGGCCGCATCACGCTGACCGGCCTCAACGCCGACAGCCCGCTCGGCAGTCTCGTCGCACCGGTCGCCAGCCTCACCGGCGCCGCGCGCTTTGGCACCGTGAACAGCCTGAACCTCGGCGACATCGCCGCCGGCGCCCGTCTCGAGGGCAACAGCCTCGCCAATCTCAACGTCAGCCGTGACGCCCTCGGCGACCTGCGCCTGACGGGCGGCGGGGTGAGTGGTTTCGTCCTCGGCGCGACACAGGTCGGCGGCGCCATCGCCGGCCTGTGGACTATCAACGGTCGCGCCAACAGTATCAGCGGCGAGAGCACGCGTGCCGACTGGCGCGCCAACATCAGCAGTCCGCTGACGCAGCTCGTCATCCGCGGCGACGCCTCCGGTCAGTTCGCCGCCAGCGCACTGCAGCTCCTGCAGGTCGGCGGCAGCCTCAAGGCGATGACCGTGCGCATCGGCGCCAACCTCGGCAGCGACGCCGTGATCGGCGGCAGCGGCGACGCCGCCGACCATTTCGGCGCCGGCACGCTCGCCCGCCTGCGCGTCAGCGGCAACATCGACGACAGCCTGATCGTCATCGGCGTCGACCCGAACAATGGCCGCTACCGTGACGGCGACGACCGGCAACTCGGGACGAGCACGAACCGCGTGCAGGAACTGCTGGTCGGCGGCCGGCTGACCGGCGACACCCAGATCAGCGCCCCGGCTTTCCCGGCCAGCGTGCGCATCAACGGCGTCCTGCGCAGCCCGGCGAGCCTTAGCGAGCTGGCGAGCACGCCGCCCGACCGCAGCGCGCCGACGCTCGTCGCCGCGCTGGTGAACGACAGCGGCGTCTCGGCGAGTGACGGCATCACCCGCGACGCGAGTATCAGCGGCCAGGCCAGCGACGCCGCCGGCGTGACCCGCCTGCTGGCGGCACTCGATCCCGCCGGCACGCCAAGCTTCGTCGACCTGAGCAGCGCCCTGCAACCCGACGGCCGCTTCGTGCTGACGCCGGAGCTGCTCGACACGCTGGCCGGCGGCACGCTGACGGACGGCGCCCACCGCGTCCTCCTGGTCGCCGCTGACGCCGCCGGCAACGCCTCGGTACCCGTCGACCTCGCCTTCACACTCGACACCCAGGCACCGGCTGCACCGACACTCGATCTCGTCGAGGCCAGCGACAGTGGCGCGAGCGCGACCGACAATCTCACCAACGACGCGACGCCGACGCTGGCCCTGACTGCCGAGGCCGGCAGCGAGATCGTGCTGCTCCGCGACACCACCCCGGTCGGCACCGGGCTGACTGGGCCGGATGCCGAATTCACGTCGCCGACGCTGGCCGACGGAACGTACGTCTTCCGGGCTACCGCCACCGATCTGGCCGGCAACGTCGGCGAGACGGCCACGATGGCGCTGGCGATCGACACCGAAGCGCCGGCCCTCATGCTCCTGGACCTCGATCCCGATTCCGACACCGGCGCCGTCGGCGATCTGCAAACACATGCCTCAGTGATCGCGCTTGTCGGCCTGACGGCGCCTGGGATGTCGGTGCGCCTGCTCGATCCGGTCATGTCCGCCACGGCAGACGCGACGGGTGTCTTCCGCCTTGCCGACCTGCCGCTGGCAGTCGGCGACCATCTCTTCCAGGTCGTTCTCGCCGATGCAGCGGGCAACGAGACAAACGGCTCACTCGTCGTCACCCGGCTGGCGCTACCCACCGATACGACGGCGCCGACGATGACAGCGGCGCTGGTCGCCGATACCGGCGCCTCAGCCAGTGACCGAATCACCTTCGACGCGCGCTTTGCCGGCACTGCCAGCGACGACGTCGGCGTCGTGCAACTGCTCGTGCAACTTGATCCGGCAAGCGATGATGCGCCATTCACCGACCTGACGACGCTGCTCGCGAGCGACGGTGCATTCACCCTCACTCGCAGCACGCTCGACGCGCTGGCTGGCGGCACGCTAGCCGACGGCGCGCATACGCTGCGTTTCGTCGGGGTAGACGCCGCCGGCAACCGATCGGACGTGCTCGAACGCCACTTCACGCTCGATACCGCCGCACCCACCTTCACCGGCTTCGGCCTCGGCGTCAGCGACGCCACGAACGACGCGCTCGACGAAACCTCCGCCGGCTCCGTCCTGCTCAAGGGCAGCGCCGAAGCCGGCGCCGCGATCCGCCTCGCCGCGCAGGACATCGAGGTGGTCGCCGGCGCTGGCGGCGCCTTCGTCATGCCCGGCGTCGCGCTTGCACTCGGCGCCAACGAACTGACGCTGACCGCCAGCGACGCGGCGGGCAACACGACGACCTTTGTCCGCACCCTCACCCGCACCGCCGCCGTGCAGGCCGACGAGGTTCTCGAGTGGAACAACCTCGCGCTACGCGCCGTACAGCTCGACGTCACCGACCCGCCGGTCGCCACGCGCACGCTGGCGATGGTCAGCCTCGCGCAGTACGACGTGCTGGCCGCGATCGAGGGCACGCCGGCGTACCTGGTCAGCCGCTCGGTCAGTGGTCCGGTGTCTGCGCCGGCCGCGGTTGCGGTCGCCGCGCACCGCGTGCTGTCGCAGACCTACCCGGCGCAGCATGCGGTGTTCGACAGCGCGCTCGCTGCCGATCTTGCCGCCATCGTCGACGGCGAAGCCAAGGACCAGGGCATTGCGCTCGGCCTGGCCATCGCCGACGCCGTACTCGCGCTGCGCGCCCACGACGGCGCGGAAGACTTCGCCGCCTACGACGGCAGCACGGCGCTCGGCCAGTGGCGGCCGACCGGCCCGATGTTCGATGTCGCCGACGATCCACAATGGGGAACAGTGCAGCCGTTTGCCTTGCTTTCTCCCGACCAGTTCCGCCCGGCCGCTCCGCCGGCGCTGGACACCGCCGCGTACGCCGCCTCCGTCGAGGAGGTGAAACGACTCGGCAGCGCCAGCAGCAGCGAGCGCAGCGCCGACCAGACTGTGCAGGCGCTCTTCTGGGCCGACGGCAAGGGCAGCTATACGCCGCCCGGCCACTGGAACCAGATTGCCGAGGAAGTGGCGCGCAACAAGGGCAACAGTCTCGCGGCCAACGCGCGCCTGTTCGCGCAACTCAACGTTGCGCTTGCCGACGCGGCGATCGCCTGCTGGGACGCCAAGTACAGTTACGGGCTGTGGCGCCCCGAGACGGCGATCCAGAACGCCGACCTCGACAACAACGACGCGACCACCGTCGATGCCGCCTGGCGCCCGCTGTTGCTGACGCCGCCGCATCCGGAGTATGTTTCGGGGCACTCGACATTCAGTGCCGCCGCCGCGGGCATTCTCGCCGCGACTTTCGGGGACGCCACCGCCTTCAGCACCACCAGCGCGACGCTGCCCGGCGTCACGCGCAGCTTCTCGAGCTTCACGCAGGCGGCACAGGAGGCCGGCCGCAGCCGCATCTATGGCGGCATCCATTACGAATTCACCAACCAGGCTGGCCAGGAACTCGGCGCGCAGGTCGCCGAAGTCGTGCTCGCGCGCTTCGCGCTGACGAGCGACACGCAGGCGCCGGCGATCGTGCTCGACGACACGCCGGCGGCAACCAACGCCAACCTCACGCTGACCGGGCAGGTGCTCGACAACCTCTCCGGAGTCGCCTCGGCACAGTTCCAGATCGACGACGGCGCGCTGCAGGCGCTCGTCCTCGATGCGACCGGCGGCTTCACGATCACCACCGCGCTGGCGACCGACGGCAGCGCCGACGGCGCGCACACGATCACGATCGTCGCCAGCGACGCCGCCGGCAACAGCAATGCGGGTGTGACGCGCGGCTTCGTGCTCGACACCACGGCGCCGACGCTGACACTGACCAGTCTCGCCGACGACGACACGCTGAGCGCCGCCAGCCGCCTGACCGGCACGGCCGATGCCACCGGCAGCGCGCTGACGCAACTGAGCTATCGCATCGACGGCGGTACCAGCCGCAGCCTGATCTTCGACGGTAACGGTGCATTCGACGAAGCGCTGGCGTATGACGATCTCGACGTCGGCAATCACACGCTGGTGTTGAGCGCGCGCGATGCGGCCGGCAACCCGGCGACGCTGACGCGCACGCTCGTGGTCGACGCGCTCGCATCGCTGACGGTGACCAGCCTGACGCCAACCGACGGTTCCGACGAGGTCGGCGTCACCGTGCGCCCGCAGGTTCGCTTCTCGCGCGCGGTGAACGTCGAGACGCTGACCGAAGACTCGTTCTTCGCCACGGGGCCGGATGGCAGCACGCTCGCGGCGACGATCGTTCCGGCCAACGACGGAACCTTCGCCTGGCTATTCTTCAGCAATCCGATGCCAGGCGCTTCGCAGGTGACCTTGCACGTCGACGGATCGAAGATTCGCGGCGCGGCCGACGGCCGCTTCCTCGACGCCGACGCCGACGGGACGGCGGGCGGCACGCTGACGCAGCGCTTCACGACGGTGAGCCGTTCGGCGGTGATCGGGACGACACTGATCGGCAAGGTGGTCGACCCGGGCCCGGATCTGGAGCCGATGAGCTTCGACGACATCCGCCGCGGGGCGGACGGCGTGATTCATACGCCCGACGACGTCTTCCTGCTGCCGATCGCGCATGCCAAGGTCTATCTCCTCGGGCTGGAAGACCATGTCGTCTATACCGACGAGAACGGCAATTTCGAGCTGACCGACGTGCCGGCCGGCACGGTGAAGGTGGCGGTCGATGGCCGTACGGCGACGAATGCGCCGACCGGCGTTTTCTTCCCGGAAATGGTGATGGATGTCGAACTGCTTCCGGGGGTTGCGAACACGGTGATGGGCGGCATGGGGTCGACCGACGAGCGGCTGGCGAACGTCGATCGGCGGGAGGTCTACCTGCCGCGCGTGCCGACGAACGCGCTGCAGCGAGTCAGCGACACCGAAACGACGGTGATCACGCTGACCGATGCCGCTTCGGCACCTCAACTCACCGTGCAGGAGCGCGCGGCGCTGACGCTGACCGTGCATCCGGGCAGCGCGATCGGCGAAGCTGGCCACGTGCTTGACAACGTGCAGATCGGCATCAGCACGGTGCCGCCGGAACTTGTGCGCGACATGCTGCCGCCGGGGGTGTTGCAGCATACCTTCGATATCACAATCCAGGCGCCGGGCGTCGCGGCGTTCGCCGAGCCGGTGCAGATCACCTCTCCGAACGTCTTCAATGCGGCGCCCGGAACGAAGCTCAGCCTACTGAGCTTTGACCACACGACGGGCATGCTGGTCATCAACGGCACCGGGACAGTGTCGGCGGATGGGCTGACGGTGGTGTCGGATCCGGATTCGGGGATCCGCGCGCCGGGGTGGCATGGGTGGACGCCACCTGGTAGCTGCGGCGCAGCGCCGACACCGCCGCTGCCGCCGCACATTCCTCATCCCAACGACACCGTCGACCCGCTGCAGCGTTCGACCCTTCAGCTTATCATGGACGAAGGCGGCAGCTTCAACTTTCCTGTTATGACTTGGATGGCGCCTGATCCTCTGCCCGGGACGCCACCAACTCCGCCCGGACCCACCGGATGCCCTCAGCCAGCCCCTAATCTTCCTGGCCAGACGCAGCCTTACATTCAGGTCAACGTCACTGTCGACGGACCGCTTGGTGCCTTCATGAAGAATTCCGGCGATATCGACATCGCCGGCGACAGTTTCACGCTGCGAGCGGGCACCGGTCAGAGCCGCACGCTGAACATGGTGGCCAAGAGCTTTGCCGAGCTGTCTGCACGCGGCATCAAGGACTTCGAGAAGAACGTGCTGTTCGGCAGCACGGTCACGATCAACGTGGTGACTGGTCGGCCCGACGGCAGCACCCACACCACGACGGAAGAGATCCTGCTCACCCGCTACGTCGACGCCACCGACGACAACCACATCGACGGCCAAACCACGTTCACCAAGGTGGTAGCCGACGGCTGGGGCAGCAACTTGCGGGCAGCCCCGGTCGAGCTCCGTTACGGATCAAATCCGACATCGATTCCGCAGATTTATATCAGCGGCGGCCTGCTCGGCGGCAGCGACTTCGACTATTCCATTGCACATGACGAGCTCTGGTTCGATCCGATCAGTACCGGCATCTTCAGCCACGTCTCGACCGACAGCTTCGAGGTCAGGAACAACGCCGATTATACGTTGGCCGGAACGGTCAAGCTACGAGGCGAGGTGGCAGCAACCCAGTACATGAAGGTCGACACCGCGTCGATCGAGTCGGCGCTGGCCTCGATCGCCACAATGACCGACACAAACGTGTCCTACCCGGACCTCAGCGCGATCGAACTCGCACTGATCGACACCACGGCCGAACGCACGGCCATCGCCACTGCGGTGGCCAACGCGGTGTACGCACATTACACGCCCTACGCCGCCGGCCTACAGACCGGCACCAGCAGCCTGTTCGGTGACCTGATCACGATTAAGTTCTCGACCTACAGCGAAGCCGGCAACGCCAGGGCAGGGCTATACGGCACTTCGTCGCCGGCGGGTGGCGTCGACAATGTCTTCACCGCCGCCGCCGGCGACACGGTATCGACGGTGATCAACAATGTCACCAATTACAGCAAGGCCGAGACGACCTTCCGGCTCGATAACGCGATGAACATCACCTACAACGGTGTGGTCAACGTGCATCCAGACACCCACATGGAGTTCTGGGACCTGGCGGCCGAGCCCACTGGTGCCCTCGCCGCCTATACCCAGATGCTGGCCGACACAGCCGCCCATGAATACGGCCACACGCTGAGCTTGGCACACACCTACAAAACCTTCGACGGCGGTGTGATTAGGACCACCGGGGCCACGGGCAAGTCCGACCTGATGATGGGTCATGCAGGCGACGCACCGTCGTCGAATGGCGCCCTAACCTTCACGGATCTAACGCAGAACCCGCTGCTGATGTCGACCAACCTGTACTACACCGCTAATCAGGCGTCGAAGGCAATCGATTACTACTACGCGAATATCGTCACCGAGGGCGGTTTCGCCGTCGTCGGCGGCGGCGATATGGAAGAAGACGAGGTGCCCAAGATCACATTCCCGGGCCCGCAATTGGCCCTCTTCGACCTGACCGACGGCGCCGGCGTGTTCGACGATCTTAGCTTCGGCCTTCAGCCAGTCGACGGTGCCGGCGGCAACCTGGCCAACCGGCAGCTACGTGTCTTCAATTACGGCACGCAGGACCTGACGATCGCCAACGCAAGTTTGGGCAATACCGCCTTCACGCTCAACGGCCTGCCGGCCAATGCCGTGATCGCCCCAGGTGAGGGCATTAGCGTCAGCCTGAGTTTCGACCCCACCAGCGTCGGCGCGCAGACAGGCACACTCACCCTGGCCAGCAATGCACCTCAGTCGCTGCGCGCGATCGCGCTGAACGGCTTCGGCCAGGGGACCGGCCCGAGCCTGAAGGTCGACTTCGAGCAGAACAACCTCGGTAGCCTCGAGATTGACGGAGGCTCCACCAACTCTCGCGTCACGTTGCGAAACGACGGTGCCACACCGCTCCAGATCAACGACCTGTCACTGCTCGACGGCCTCGGTGACTTCGCTGTCTTCGGCATACCGTCCGACCTGACAACAAACCCGATAATGCTGGAGTTCGGCCAGACCTTCTCCTTCGACATCAGCTTCGACCCGTCGCAGGTCGGCCTATCCAGCGCGACGATCGCTGTCTCATCAAACGACGTCAATCAACCGCTCACACGGATAAGCGCAGTCGGCACCGGATTTGAGGACACTTGGCGATTCGGTTGGGGTGGCGACTTCGTTGCAGTAAGCCTTGGCGGCAACGCGCTGCGCACGACGAGCGGCTCCGACGGCCGGTTCGAGTTTTTCCTCCCTGCCAGTAGTCCTTACTCGATATCTGTGTTCGACCCAGAGAGCGGTTTGATAGCTCATGGTTCAGGCACCACAGCAAGTTCGAATGTTGGTACCGACTTGGCTTCCGGCCTTGTCTTCCAACCCAGTACAGCACCCGACGGGGACGGGGATGGCCTGCCCGACGACATCGAGTTCGCCATCGGTACCTCCTCGGCGAAATCCGACTCCGATCGCGATGGCCTAAACGACTTCGCCGAAGTCGACATGGGCCTCGACCCGCTCGACGGCCGCGGCCTGCCCGCCGGGGTACTCGCGGTGACCGGGCTGCAGGGCGAGGCGAAGGAAGTGGTTCTGGCGGGACGCACGGATGGCGCGAGCGGGCAGCTCGCGTATGTCGCCACCGGCTCCTACGGCCTGTCAATCGTCGATCCGCGCAACATGCTGAAGCCGGTCGTCGTCGGGCAGCTTGAGTTGCCCGGCGACGCCGTCGGCGTCGCGCTCGACGCGCGGCTCGGCCTGGCCGCCGTGGCGACGGGCGTGTCGGTCGAAGTCGTCGATGTCTCGAACTCGAACGCACCGAGGGTGGCGCGCTCGATCCCCGTGGCGGCCCGACAGGTCGAAGTGGTCGATGGCGTCGCCTACGTCGCGGTAGGCAACACGATCGAGTCCTACAAGCTGTTGACCGGTGAGCGCCTGGATTCGATACCCTCCGGTGCCGGTGACATCGTCGGCCTGGCAGCGGACCGTGGCGTCCTGTTCGCCGTCGATGCGGCCGGGCGTCTGGTGTCGGTCGACATCAGCGGCGCGATGATGACACGGGCTGGCGGCATCGACCTGCCGACGAGCTCCGGCAAGGTGTTTGTCGGCGGCGGCATCGCCTACGTCGGGGGCGGTGCGACCGGTGGCTTCGTCACGATCGACGTCTCTGACCCCTCTGCCATGGTGCTGCTGAGTGGCGTCGACAGCACGGGGATCGTGGGGGATGCCATCGTCGCCACCGGATCGGGCGACGCGCTGACGCTGGGAACGAGTGCAGCAGCCAGGCCGGTGCTGAGCGTGGCCGATGTGCGCGATCCGACACGGACCGGTCTGCTCATCAACAGCTTCCGGCTTCCCTCTACGGCACATTCGCTCGCCGTCGGCTCGGGGCTCGCCTTTATCGCCGGCGGGACGAGCGGACTGGTTGTCGTCAATTACCGGCCCTTCGATACGGAAGGGAAGCCACCGATCGTGATCATCAGCGCCCCCGGCGCCGACATCGATCCGGCAACCGATGGAACGCAGGTGCTGGAAGGAACGACGCTCGCTCTGGATGTCGCCGTCGAAGACGATAGTCAGATCGCCCGCGTCGAACTGCTGGTCGACGGACAGGTCGCGATCAGCGATGTGTCGTATCCATGGCCGGGCAGCGTCGTGCTGCCGACGCTCAAGGGCAGCGACGACACGGTCAGCATTCGGCTTCGTGCCGTCGACACCGGCGGCAACGTCGGATTGTCGGACCCGATCAACCTGCAACTGGTGCACGATACCGTCGCCCCGGCGCTGGTCGACAGCAACGCGCCTGACGGTGCGATCAAGGGAACCGCCTTCCGCATCCTGACGCTGGAATTCTCCGAGGCGATCGACGCCGGAACCGTCACCCCCTCGACGGTCGTGCTGAGCGATACCTCCGGAACGGTGATCGCCGCGCAGGATGTCCAGTTGCGGCGCAACGGGGTCGAACTGCAGGTCACGTATCCGCCGCTTGCCGAAGGCACCTACCAGCTTCGGCTTGTCGCCTCGGCGATCACCGATCGCGCCGGCAACCCGCTCGGCGCGACGGACATCATCTCGGGCTTCACGATCGGCGAAACACACACTGTCGAATGGATCGGCAGCAGCTACGGTTTCTGGGACGACGCGGCGAACTGGAGCAGCGGCGCATTACCTGGCCCCGGCGATGACGTCGTGATCGACGTGGCGCCCAGCGGGCTGATCAACCATCGTTCGGGCGCAACGACGATTCGCTCGCTGACCGCGAACGGCAACCTGCAGATCTCCGGCGGAACGCTTGAACTTACCGCCGACTCTTCGATCAGCGGCACGTTCACCCTGGCTGGCGGCACTCTCGCCGGGGCGGGTACGCTCACGCTTGCCGGAAACGGCAACCGTTGGGACGGCGGCGCGATGACCGGCAGCGGCACCACCCGAGTCGCTCCGGCAGCGGACCTGCTCATCACCGGTCGGCTGGGAGACCTGACGTTGTCCGAGCGCACGATCCGCAACGACGGAACAATCGTCGTTGATCGTGGCACGACCGGCGAGGTGGTGATCCAGCCGAGTGGCGCCGCGCTCATTCACAACCTCGGCACGTTCGAATTCGCTGGCAAGGCACGCATTGGCGACCCAGCGAATCCGACTAGCGGCCCCCGATTCGAGAACCAGAGTCTACTTCAGGTGCGCGCAGATAGCGCCCTCGCCGTCGACCTGGTCAATGCCGGCACGGTTGAAGTGCACGCCGGTGCCACACTGACTCTCGCCGGCGCCGGCACCGGCAGTAGCAGCGGGGCTTTCCATATCGCCGAAGGGGCCATGCTCTCGCTGGCCGGGCGCCAGCGCTTCGAGAGCACGGCGAGTGCGTCCGGCGGCGGGCGCATCGACCTGGGATCGACCGGCCGTTTGGCGATGGCAAGCGGCAGCTACGACCTCACCGTCGCGCTGGCGGACGGCGCCGGGTTATCGATCGAAGCACCGACGACCATCCGTTTCCTGGAAATGACCGGTGGCGAGATCTCCGGCAC
Source organism: Candidatus Accumulibacter propinquus (assembly GCF_056856495.1). Lineage (NCBI taxonomy): Bacteria > Pseudomonadati > Pseudomonadota > Betaproteobacteria > Candidatus Accumulibacter > Candidatus Accumulibacter propinquus. Next base: position 453,405 of record NZ_JBSEHC010000002.1, on the reverse strand, counting down.
CGGTCCGCTGACCCTCACGCTGCCGCAAAGCGAGCTGCTGGGCGGCTCGATCACGGTGCCGCTGATCGAGCCGCCGGATACGGTCCGGCCCACGATCATCGACAGCAGTGTCACCGATGGCGCTGCTTACGGCCTCGGCCTGGGTCGCATCACGCTGCGTTTTTCCGAACCGATGCGGCCGGAGACCCTGGTGCCCGGCAATTTCTTCCTGCTCGATGATGCCGGCGAGCGCATCGACGTTTTGTCCGTATCCATCGGTGCGCGCTTCCGTTCGGTGACGCTCCAAGTGCCTCACCTGACTAGCGGCCGTTATCGGCTCGTCGTCGCCGGCGACCAGATAGAGGACCATCGGGCAGGCAACCGCCTGGCCGATGGCGAATCGACGATCGCCGCTTTCCGCGCAGTGCCAAGACTCTTCGACGGCACCCTGTACCCGACTGGGGCTGACACGCGTTCTGCAGTCCTCGGAGACCTGGACGGCGATGGCGACCAGGACATCGTCACGGCGAACTACTCCTCCTCCACGTCGGTGTTGCTCGGCAATGGCGACGGTAGCTTCGCGGCGCGGGTCGATTACGACTTGCCGCATGGGGCAAATTCGGTGGTGCTGGGCGATGTCGACGGCGATGGCGACCTGGACATCGTCACGTCCTCCTACTCCTACTCCTCCTCCTACTACTCCTACTCCTCTTCCGCGTCGGTGTTGCTCGGCAACGGCGACGGCAGCTTCGCGGCGCGGGTCGATTACGCCTTGCCGCTTGAGGCAAATTCGGTGGTGCTGGGCGATGTCGACGGCGATGGCGACCTGGACATCGTCACGTCCTCCTACTCCTACTCCTCATCCGCGTCGGTGTTGCTCGGCAACGGCGACGGCAGCTTCGCGGCGCGGGTCGATTACGCCTTGCCGGGTCAGGCAAATTCGGTGGCGCTGGGCGATGTCGACGGCGATGGCGACCTGGACATCGTCTCGTCCTCCTACTACTCCTACTACTCCGACTACTCCTCCTCCTTCGCGTCGGTGTTGCTCGGCAACGGCGACGGCAGCTTCGCGGCGCGGGTCGATTACGCCTTGTCGGGTCAGGCAAATTCGGTGGCGCTGGGCGATGTCGACGGCGATGGCGACCTGGACATCGTCTCGTCCTCCATCGCGTCGGTGTTGCTCGGCAATGGCGATGGCAGCTTCGCGGCGCGGGTCGATTACGCCTTGCCAGGTGGGGCAAATTCGGTGGCGCTGGGCGATGTGGACGGCGATGGCGACCTGGACATCGTCTCGTCATCCTTCTCATCCTCCGCGTCGGTGTTGCTCGGCAATGGCGATGGCAGCTTCGCGGCGCGGGTCGATTACGCCTTGCCAGGTGGGGCAAATTCGGTGGCGCTGGGCGATGTGGACGGCGATGGCGACCTGGACATCGTCTCGTCATCCTTCTCATCCTCCGTGTCGGTGTTGCTCGGCAACGGCGACGGCAGCTTCGCGGCGCGGGTCGATTATGCCTTGCCAGGTCAGGCATTTTCGGTGGCGCTGGGCGATGTCGACGGCGATGGCGACCTGGACATCATCTCGCCCTCCTACTCCTCCAACTCCTCCTCCTCCTTCGCGTCGGTGTTGCTCGGCAACGGCGACGGCAGCTTCGCGGCGCGGGTCGATTACGCCTTGCCGGGTTGGGCAAATTCGGTGGAACTGGGCGATGTCGACGGCGATGGCGACCTGGACATCGTCTCGTCCTCCTACTTATCCTACTCCTCCTCCGTGTCGGTGTTGCTCGGCAACGGCGACGGCAGCTTCGCGGCGCGGGTCGAATACGCCTTGCCACGTGGGACAAATTCGGTGGCGCTGGGCGATGTCGACGGCGATGGCAACCTGGACATCGTCGCATCCTCCATGACATCCTCCTACTCATCCTCCGTGTCGGTGTTGCTCGGCAACGGCGACGGTAGCTTCGCGGCGCGGGTCGAATATGCCTTGCCACGTGTGACAAATTCGGTGGCGCTGAGCGATGTCGACGGCGATGGCGACCTGGACATCGTCTCCTCCTCATCCTCCTCCGTTTCGGTGTTGCTCGGCAACGGCGACGGCAGCTTCGCGGCGCGGGTCGATTACGACTTGCCGCGTGGGGCAAATTCGGTGGCGCTGGGCGATGTGGACGGCGATGGCGACCTGGACATCGTCTCCTCCTCCTCCTCCTCCGCGTCGGTGTTGCTCGGCAACGGCGACGGCAGCTTCGCGGCGTGGGTCGATTACGCCTTGCCACGTGGGACAAATTCGGTGGCGCTGGGCGATGTCGACGGCGATGGCGATCTGGACATCGTCACGGGGAACGACAACTCAGCGTCGGTGCTGTTCGGCAACGGCGACGGAAGCTTCGCGGCGCGGGTCGAATACGCCTTGCCGGATGCACTTTCGGTGGCGCTGGGCGATGTCGACGGCGATGGCGATCTGGACATCGTCACGGGGAACGGCTCCTCAGCGTCGGTGCTGCTGAACCGTTTGCGCTGGCTCTTGTCAGGACACCGAACGATTTGTTGACTGCACTCGCATTGACCGCACTCCCGTCAGGATCCTCACATGACCCATCCGACCGTTCCCGCGAACGCAACCGACCAACCATCAGTCGCCGACGCCGAACCGGCGAACGCGTTCCGTTACGTCGTCTCGCCCGGCTTCGCCGATCTCCTCGAGCAGCTCGAAAGCACGCTCTTGCTGACCACGTACCAGGCCGGCAAGCTGATGACCGTGCGCGCGCGAGCGGGCCGGGTGTCCACGCTGCTGCGCACCTTTGAACGCCCGATGGGCCTGGCGCGCAAGGACGACACACTCGCACTGGGCACCCGCAACGCCGTCTGGTTCCTGCGCAACGCCCGCGACATCGCCGCCCAGCTCGCTCCTGCCAACACCCACGACGCCTGCTTCACGCCTCGGCAAAGCCACGTCACCGGCGACATCCTCGGCCACGAGATGAGTTGGGGATACCCGCCCCCAGCGGGCGGCGGCGAAGCTACGCCGGGGAGTCCGGCCAATGAGCTATGGGTCGTCAACACCCGCTTCTCATGCTTGTGCACCCTGCACCCCGACTACAGCTTCGTTCCGCGCTGGCGTCCGTCATTCGTCTCCGCCCTCGCCGCCGAAGACCGCTGCCACCTCAACGGTCTGGCCATGGTCGACGGCCAGCCGCGCTTCGTCACCGCCCTCGGGCGCAGCGACACGCCGAGGGGCTGGCAGCCCGGCAAGGCGGACGGCGGCGTGCTGATCGATGTACCGACTAACGCAATCGTCGCCGACGGCTTCGCCATGCCGCACTCGCCGCGCTGGCATGCCGGCAAGCTATGGGTGCTGAACTCGGGCCAAGGCGAACTGGAGGTCGTCGACCCGAAGACCGGCCAGCGGGAGACCGTCGTTCGGCTACCCGGTTACACGCGCGGCCTGGCAATGCACGATGGCTACGCCTTCGTCGGCCTCTCGAAGATCCGCGAGAAGGCGGAATTCGGTGGCCTGCCGATCGAGACCAGCGGCGAGCCGCTGCAATGCGGCATCTGGGTAGTCGACCTGCGCCGCGGCACGGCGGTCGGGTTCATGGCCTTCGAGGCCGGTTGCGAAGAAGTCTTCGCGGTGGAAGTGCTGCCCGGCATCCGCTGGCCGGCGATCATCGGCTTCCAGCAGGAAACCATCCAGGGCCTCTATGTCGTACCACCCTCATGAAAGCACGCGCGCAGAGACGCGCCACCACTTCCCAGGAAAACCGACTGTTGCCGCGTAGACCTTTCCGACAAGGGCCGCATGGAGCACACGAACGATATCGTCTGGTACCCCTCCGCGATCACTCGCGAACAGCGCGAACGACTCAACCGACACCAGAGCGTCATCGTCTGGTTCACCGGGCTCTCTGGCGCCGGCAAGTCGACCCTCGCGCATGCCGTAGAGGAAGCGCTGCATCGGCGTGGCTGTCGCACCTTCGTACTCGACGGCGACAATGTCCGTCACGGGCTTTGCGCCGATCTGGCTTTCTCGGACGCCGACCGAACGGAAAACATCCGCCGCGTTGGCGAACTGGCCAGGCTGTTTCTGGAAGCGGGAGTGATCACACTCACCGCTTTCATTTCACCCTTTCGCAAGGATCGTGAACGGGTTCGTTCCTTGGTGCCGCCGGAGAGCTTCATCGAAATCCATTGCCATTGTCCGCTCTTCATCTGCGAGCAGCGCGATGTCAAGGGGCTCTACAGGCGAGCGCGTACCGGCAAGATCCCGGCATTTACCGGCATCTCGTCACCATACGAAGCACCCGATTGCCCGGAACTGGTTGTCGAGACGGGTGCATGCACCGTAGACGAGGGTGTGGCGAAGATTCTGGGCCTACTTGAAGCGCGGGGCGTGATTCCCTTAACCTGATGGGCAACTGGGTTATCACCTCCTGATCTGCCGACGGCACGGGGATCGCCCAGATCACCCCTGAAGTTCGACCCGGAAAATGGCCGCGACGAGGTTCTTGAGCGGAGCCAATTTGGGCGGGACCGGGGCAGCGGCCACCATCCAGGGGGCATCACCCCGCTTGATCAGGTCCTGATAGAGCAGCCCCCCATCGACCATCTGTCCATGGCTACAGGTGGCCCGATGGCCCGCGACGTTCTGGAACTCGGACGGCATTGCGGTTCATGCCCGCAGCGGGCCCGTCCCGTCTGACGAACGTTTCCGGAGCAACTCCAGCGCCCGCTCCAGGATGATGCGGTCGGCCACATCCTTGTCCCGCCTGGTCTGTTTTGTCCGCAGCAGCCCTTCGAGATTGATCGTACGGATGGGCAGGCCGTCCAGATCAATCGTCTCGGCAAACTGCTCCAGCGTCTCGTAGCTCTCGCCGCAGGCGTTGATCAGGATATCCACCACGAAGGCATCGGCCACACGGATGTTTTCGCCTTCCTCGAACCAGGCCGGGTCAATATCCCGGGCGGACTGGTCCGGCAACTACCATCAGGGCCTCCTTGATGCATTCTCCGGCCTGCCGGGTGGCGGGGACCAGCACGTCGATGTCCGTGGTGGCGCGATGGTAGCCATGCGCAAACAGCGCGTAGCCGCCAATCAGGAGGTACTTGGCGCCGTGCCGATTCAGAGAACCAATCAGGGTCTTGAGGTCTGCCAGCGTGGCCGGTCGGCTGTACTCTTCCATCAGCGACGCGCCAGGGCGGCTTCGGCCATGCCTTCCACCAGACAATCCAGTTGCTGACGATTGGCGTCTGCATGGGTCTTGAACCGGAAGACACCTTTCGGAATGAAGGTCGACCTGCCGGTCGGGAGGCGGTGGATTTCATCGTTGAAACGAGCACCCTCAGCCAAAAGGGCGGCGGAAGCCGAGAAGCTGATCGGACGCTCTTTGCGGTGGCCGACGGTACGCACGATTTCTCTCCTCACCTTTCCCTATCCCCGTTGCGCAGGCCAGTAACCATCCCCCGGCAGAGCCGGGGGATGGTTACTGGCCTGGTTAATGCCTTCGCCACGAGCCGTCGATTATAGGATTCAAATTGACTGACGGCCAGATCGATTCAGCCCGGCACGCCCGCGCCGAGCAGGGCCATCGCGTCGCTGTCAACGATCGCGATGCCGAGCCGCTTGCAGAAGCGACGCTCCTTGTCGTTTGCCTCGGCGATCAATGCCCAGCCGGCGAAGTCTGCAGCGGCATCATGGATCAGGTCCGAGAAGACCATTCGCTCGGTGTCGCGATTCAGGCGCATGCCGAGCAGGAGATACCGCTTGCCGCGACGACGCGCCTTGATGAACGAGGGAACCGCGAAGCCGCCCATCAGTTCGGTGATGTAGTCGACGTAGTCGGCATCGGAAGCGATGTAACTGGGCTGCGGCAAGGGACAACCCATCGGTTTGAAAAGCACCGGCAAACCGGCATCGGCCTGCTCCGGAGCGATGGCACGGTAACTGGCACCATCCGAGACGTGCAGGGTGAAACGATAGTCGGTACCGCCGAGGCGAGCGCAACCGAGGACCAGCAGATGTGGGATCCCGGCATAGGAATCGAGCAGTTGCGTGTCGCGGTTGATGTCGATCACATACGGCGGCCGGATTTTCGCGAGCCAGTCGTGCACCGCCGCGCGCGTCCAGCGCGTGTCGCCGTAGGTGCTGTCGAGAAAGCGTGTCACTGCGCTGCGGCCGCGCTTGAGTTCGACGTTCATCGCCGCGCGCGGAAACTCGTACATCAGCTTCGGTGCCATCGGGCGCCCGCCGTTCATGGCCAGGATCAGTTGCTCACTGGTGGCGGGAATACTTCGACCATCGAGTTCCGAGTGTACGTCGGCAAGCACGCCCGGCCCGAGATAAGGAACGATGCTGCCGTCGGCAAGGCCGGACTGCCATTGATCGAAAAGGTCGCTGGGAATCATTGTGCGTACTCCGAGTGGATTCACAAGGTCCACGCAAGAAATGCGCCTGCCCTGCAGACTCGTGCCTGCGGGGTAGCACCACCCGCAGCCCTTGCCGTTGTCGGCTTTGCGACAAACGCCATCACGCTCTCCTGCCGGCCTTGCGAGGTGTTGCTGGCCAGCACGGCGAAGGCGACCGGAATGCGTCGGTCGCAGCCGCCGCTGCCGCCGTTCCGGAAATGGGAGACGATGCGGTGGACAAAAAAATCCGTTGGCCAGGAGCAGGGAAAGGCGTAATCTTGCCTGACGCATCAGCGCAGCCATTCCGGTGGAAGACGGTCATCCAGGACGCGGCTTCAGGAATGACGGGATCAACTCACCAGAACGACTGGAACCTGCCATGCCCCCTTCGCACGATAAAATGATCGACGCCAGTCACCTCGACGCGTTCGCGTCCCTGGCCAATACCACTCTCGACGGTACGGAGCGTTTGCTGAGCCTTAACCTGCAGGCGGCTCGCTCCTTGCTGTGCGATGCACTGACCCACAGCAAGGCGCTCAGCGAAGCCAGCGACCTGAACGAGGTGCTGTCGCTCAATGCCGCGCTGAGCCAGCCTTTTCTGGAGAAGACGCTCTGGTATTGGCGCCGCTGCTACGAAATCTCCGCTGATACGCAGGAACAACTGGTCACCACCGGCGACGCCCAACAGTCCGATTTCAGCCAATCGATGAGCACTTTCCTCGACCGGATGGCCAAGTCGTCTCCGGTGGGCTCAGAGCTTGCCGCGGTGATGGTGAAGTCGGCTATCGCCGCGACCAGTTCGGCATTCGATGCCGCCCAACGTGTAGCCGAACCACTGGTCGAGATCACCGAAGCCAGTGCCGCGGCGGTGGCTGATGCCACCGCCCGAGCCGCTGGCGCCGCTACTCCCCCAGGCAATTCAGCAAACGCCAACAACTGACCGACCGCACGGCTAGTCGGGAAGCCTGCCGAGAGCGTTTTCGAGGTCGCTTCTGAGGTCAGAGACATCCTCGATGCCGACGGACAGGCGAACCAGTGAATCGCTGATGCCGAGTTGGGCGCGTTGCTCCGGCGGGATTGTCGCGTGTGTCATGATCGCCGGATGTTCGATCAGGCTTTCGACGCCGCCAAGGCTCTCGGCAAGGGTGATCACTTCGGTCGCTTCGAGGAAGCAACGGGTACCGGCAAGATCGGCAGCGAGTTCGAAAGCAATCATGCCGCCGAAGGCGCGCATCTGCCGTCTGGCCAACTGGTGTTGCGGGTGTGAGGCGAGACCGGGGTAGATCACGCGGCGCACTCGCGGCTGCCGTTCCAGCCAGGCGGCCAGTTCCTGGGCATTTTCACAATGCCGCTGCATGCGCAGATCGAGCGTCTTGACGCCACGCAGCGCCAGGAAGCAGTCGAAAGGTCCGCTGATCGCACCGACGGCATTCTGCAGAAAGGCGAGCCGCTCGCGCAACGCCGCATTGCGGGCTTCGCCGCTGACGACCGCGACGCCACCGATGACGTCGGAGTGGCCGTTGATGTACTTGGTCGTCGAGTGCAGGACGATGTCGAATCCAAGTTCCAGCGGGCGCTGGATCCATGGCGTGGCAAAGGTGTTGTCGACCACCGAGATGAGTTCGTGCCGCCGACAGAAGGCCGCGAGGGCTTCGAGGTCGGCCAGTTTCAGCAGCGGGTTGGTCGGCGTTTCGACAAGCAGCATGCGGGTATCCGGGCGCACGGCAGCGGCCAGCGTTTCGGAATCGGCGAGGTCGACGAAAGTGGCCGCGAGCCCGGCGGTGCGCCGGCGCACCCCTTCCAGCAGGCGGTAGGTACCACCGTAGAGGTCGTCGCCGGCGATCACGTGCGCGCCGCTATCGAGTGTTTCCAGGACGGTGGCGATCGCCGCCAGTCCGGAGGCGAATGCGAAGGCCTGCGCCCCGGATTCGAGATCGGCGATGCAGCGCTCGAAGGCCCAGCGGGTGGGGTTGTGCGAGCGTCCGTAGTCCAGTCCCTTGTGAACACCAGGGCTTTGCTGGACATAGGTCGAAGTGGCATAGATCGGCGGGATGACGGCGCCGGTGCTGGGGTCGGGCGATTGCCCGGCGTGGATGACCCGGGTGGCAAAGCCATGGCCTTGCCCGGAGCGTGGTAGGTGGTGCATGTGCATGCCTTTTCTGCGATGGGTTGATAGGGGGCGTCGAAGCGGTGCAGCAGGCCCGTAAACAAAGCCGATTGGCGGTGCTGCCGGCGACGGGAGAGGCGACCGAGATTTCCCGGAATTGTGACACGACGGTGCCGGGGGCGCGGCCGGATTTCGTCGTGCGGGCCGGGACAGGGAGGATCTCCTGGTCGGATCAACTCGCCGACCGACGCGGATTCTGGCCGGGAACCGTGCTTCGTCGCCGACACCGCCCAACTTCTTACCGGCGCAGCATGCCCGTTTGGTCCACACGGCGCAGGGCTGCCAGCTCCTGCAAGGTCGGTTCAGGAACGACACGCACCCCGGCCGACACCTGCAGGTTCCAGCCGGTGTTGGCGAGAATCTCGTCGACCCCGGAAAACGGGAAGTAGGCGTCGAGCTGGAATTCACGACTCTGCGGATCGGGCCGCAGGATGCCCAGGGTGGTGATGATTGCCGAAGGGCCGCCGCCGACAAAACCCACCCGCTCCCTGGCGTCGCCGCCGTCGAGATATCCCGGTGAAGAAATATAGGTAACCCGATCCACGAAGCGTTTCGGCTCGTGGCTGACCATGATCAGGTAGCGCTTGGCACCGCAGGCGATGTCGTTGGCGCCGCCGGCGCCGGTCAGGCGAGTCTTCGGCGGGCGATAGCTTTCGCCGATCGGGCCATCCCAGATACCGGTGGTGTTGACGTTGCCGAAGCGATCGACCTGCGCCGCGCCGATGATGCCGACGTCGCAGCGACCGGACGCCACCAGGCAACCGAGAGCGTCGAGCGCACTGGTGAAACTCACGGCATTGACCGCCAGACGATTGCATTCGATTCCCCAGGGCAGGCCGCCGACGGGCGTCGCGCCATACACCCCGCCTTCGGTCATCGCCCGCACCCCGGGGGCATGACATGCCTGCGCGAAGTAGCCGGCGAGCATCGACAGGCCAACACCGAAGATGGCAAGTTCGCCATCTCTGATCTCGCGGCCGGTGGCGATGGCCATCATCTCCTGGCGACTGTAAGCGCTGCTCATGCGTCACCTCCCGTACTCAGGGCCTGCGCCTCGGCGTGCGGCAGCAGCCAGCGCCGGTAGGGGTCAAGCAGGAAGGCAGTCGCCCCGTTCGACAACTCGGCCCGCTTCCCGGCGCCGATGCGTTCGAGGTAGCCATCGAGGTCGGCGTAGCTATCAACGTAGTCGCGAACGTAGGCGGCCGCGCCCTGCTCGCTGCCGAGGGCCTCGTTCATGTCCTTCATGTGTGCTTCGTCAACGTCGTACATGCCCGGCGAAGCTTGCGGCCAGGCGGCGAAGGGCCAGTACACGACGGCCTCGACGATGATGCCGGGGATCCGCACCAGGTTTGGATACTGGCGCATGCAGTCGGTGTGCACCAGCGCATCGGCCAGCAAGACGACCCGCTTCGCCGCCCGCGACAGTTCGAAGCGGCTCCACTCGGTACCGAGCATGATCGCGTTGCCATCGCTATCGGCGAGCGTCACGTGGATCGCCGCCAGATCCGGACGCAGTGGCGAGAAGGCACCGATCTGCCTGCCCGAGAAGGGATCGGTCACCGCCGGTATCTTGTTCCGGTTGGGGTGAATACCCGGCTCGAACGCGCGCCGGTCTTGAAGATCCGAGCCGATATTGACTGTCGCCGGAACGAACGGCCAGTTCAGCGCGCCACCCAGCAGACGCAGTGTCATGCCCAGATTGGAGTAATCCTCAAGCACCAGCCGGCCCTGCTCGACTGCCCGCCGCAGGCCGTTGGCAAAGCCGAAGCCCTCCAGCCCGCTGAAGCCACACTCGGCTCGGGCCACGGCACCGGCCGCAGCGAGCAGGTTGAGTTGCTGGGTGTTGGCGTGAAAGACGGCGTGCAGATCGCGGCGCTTCTGGCGCAACAGTTCCCGCCCGAAGGCGATGGCATCCGAGCCGACCGGCAGCGCCGCGCCACTGGCGTACTGCATGCCATCCCAGGTGTATCGACGGACCGCTTCGGCCAGGGTAATCACTTTGGTGGACATGGTCGCTTCTCTTCAATTGGCCCGGGAAAACCGCTGCGCTGCTGCCTGCCCGCCGGCAGATTCAGCCAGCAGTATGGCCAGGTCGCTCTGCAACTCGGCGGCGCTCTGGCCAAATGGGGGTTTAGGTCGTTTCGTGTGGAACGGGCCTGAAAGGGACGAAGGGAGATACGGGCAAATGGATGAGTTTCCCGGCGATGAGGTAGGCCATGGCGATGAAGTTGTCGACGCGGCGATAGCCGCGGGCGCGGGCACGTGCCTCCTGAAGAGCTCTATTCATTGCTTCGACACGGCCGTTGTGTTTGCCGGATTCGAAGCCGTTGAGTACGCCAGGAAGGTGCTTGGTAATGGTCCTGCCGAGGCGCTTGAAGGGTTCCAGTCGGCAACGACAGGCCCAACTGAGCCAGCGCTTCAACAGGGGCTTGGCCTCGTCAGGTGTCTTGGCCGTGGCATAGATCGCGCGCAACGCTTCCTTGATGCGCCAGGCACGTGCGGTTTTGAGGTTGGAGCGCTGCAACCAGTGCATGGTCTGGGTTTGCTTGATGGTCCAGTCGGCGGGTTTCTTGTGCAGGCTCCAGCGGGTGCCTTTGAGTTCAGGTTCGCTTTTGACCTCCGCACGGCGCACCTCGTCCAGGGCCGTGCTGCCCAGGGCGACCACGTGAAATCTGTCGAAGCAGACCTCGGCTTCGGGAAAGTGTTCGGCGGCGCCGGCCTGAAAGGATCCACTCATGTCCATACTGACATGCGTAATCGCGCTCGGTTGGCCGCCATGCTCGGTGAGGTCGGTGGCGAACATCCCCAGCGTGGCCTTATCCCGGCCAGGCGTGGCAAACAGCAGGCGCGGCTTGTCTAGATCATGGAAAACAGTGATGTACGTCTGGCCGCGCTTACTGGCGGTTTCATCAACACCAATGGCGCGAACCTCGGCATGGCTTTCCTTGGCGCGCGCTTTGTTCACATGATGCTCGATCACGCGCCACAGTCTGCGACTGCGGACACGCAGCAGCCGGCCGGCCGCCAATACCGACATGGTCGGTGCCAGCATCAGCGTCAAGGCTTCGAACAGCAGGGTGAAGCGACTCCCTTCCCGTGCCCAAGGCACGGGAATCTGTGTCACCTTGTCGCAGACGGCACAGGCCACGCGCGGCACGGCGGCATGCAGATGAGCTTCATACTGGAAAAAATCCAGATGACGCCACGAGCGCGCCAAGCGGTCGTGCAGTGGCTGCGCCGCCGTTCGACAGGCCGGACAGGCATGAACTGCTGCGCTGAACGTCACCTGGAAGTCAATCCGCCCCGCTTCGGGTGTAAAGATCACTTGATCCACTTGCCAAGGAGCGACAAGACCCAGAGCCTGGGTGAACAGCGTTTCAATCATGGGGAACCGGTCGAGAGAAGGAAGGCCGCTATTGTCCTCCATGCCGAGTGCGGCAGGCTGCCTCCCTCGGCCCGGAGGAAGCGTAAGCGAGGGGGCGGCGATGTCAAGGGTTCGGCTACGCCCGGACTTCGTCCGCCCTTGACATCGCCGCCCCCTCAAAACCACAAGGCCACCGCCCGTTCCACACGAAACGACATAGATCCCCAAATGGAGCGACTCCTCGCAGTCGACCGCCGCCATCGAACAGGAATACGCCGGCGGTATGGTCGAGGGTATAGCCAGCGTCCCCCGCGGGCCGCTTTTCGGCCACCAGTTGCAGTTGGCTGATCAGTCTTGCCGTCGCCTCGGCGTTGCCGCGCAGCCCGATGACCGGGCGTCCGCCCGCCGGGGCGAAAGCGGCAACGTATTCCTTGAGCATCGCCAGTGCATCACGATCAGGATCGAGGGTGGCGAAGAGCACCTGGACTCGCTGGCGCTGCGCCGCCGAAAGGGCCTCGACCGCGCCCTTCAGCACCAGCAGCGTCGTCGGGCAGACATCGGGGCATTGCGTGTAGCCAACCGACAGGGCAACCACCTGACCACGGAAATCCGCCAGACGTCGCTCCCGTCCATCGCTCGCCGACAACGCCAACTCCGGGTAGAGCGGCAGATTGCCGGCTGGCGGCGAGGCATGCAGCGTCGCGCTCGGGCGGTCAGCAGTCTTGCCGCGCGTGGCGTCCCGGGAAGCGAAAGGGACCGTCTCGTACTTGGCCCGCACGACGTAGTCGGCAAGCCGGCGCAAACCGGCCCTGTCGAGCGTGCCCGAATATCGGTAGAGAAGACTGCCATCCACGGCAAAAAAGACGAACGATGGCGTGCCGAAGGCGCGCAGGCCCTTCGCCAGATCAGTGGCGGTCGTGGCCCTCCCCTTGACATCGATGATCGGCTCGGTACTGGCGAGATCCAGATGAACGGTTCGGAAGCGGCGCTCGATCGCCCGCTGCGTGTGCGTGTCGCGATAGACGGTTTTCTCCATTTCCAGGCAACCCGGGCAATCCGGGAGGGACAGCACGACCGCCAGTTGCTTGCCCTCCGCGCCGGCCACCCGTATCTCGCGCTGCAGGTCGTCGACGCTGCGCTCGAACAGCACCGCATGCGCCACGCCGACCACCAGGCCGAGTGCCAGACCGCTGCCGAGTCGCAGCCAAGCCGCGAAAGATGACCCCCATGCGCGACGCCGCATGCTATCGCAGCCAGAACAACGACCGCCGCCGGACGCGGTCGAGCAAGGTCATCGCCAGGAAGGTCACCAGGCCGGTATAGAGGATGCCGGCGACCATCCGGGGATAGTCGGCGAAGTCTGCGTAATACTGGACAAAGCGGCCAAGACCGGCGTTGGCGCCGAACAACTCGGCAACGGTGAGCAGGATGAACGAGAAGGCGAGGCCTACCGCCATGCCGGTGAAAATGTGCGGCAGCGCCGCCGGGAAGACCACGCGCCGCTGATATTCGAAACCCTGCAGCCCGAGAATGCGGGCATTGTCCCGATAGCGCTGCTCGAGCGCATGCGCGCCGGCAACGGCATTCTGGAAAATCGGCCAAAAGGCGCCGATGAAGACGACGAAGATCGCCGACAACCTGAAAGTCGGCAGAATGGCAATCGCATAGGGAATATAAACCGTCGGCGGTACCGGCCCGGCAACCTTGGCAAAAGGCAGGAACATCCGCTGCAGCCGCAGCGACGTCCCCACCGCCAGCCCCGTGACGATGCCCAGCAGCGTCGCCAGGGCGAATCCGGGGAGCAGGATGGTCAGCGACGACAGGGTTCCCGCCCACAGTTCAGGCAGCGATTCCCAGAGGGCTCTGGCGGTGATCAGTGGCGATGGCAGCAGCGGGTTGTCGCCCAGCGGCAGATAGACTGATGCGACCGACCAGGCAAGCAGAAGCACGACCCAGACGGCTACGCTTTCCAGCGCACGACCAGGCCAGCCGGGGGCGGCAAGGGGCGGCCCGTCCAATGCTCCAGACAACGGCTGGGCCGGCAGATCCTGGTTCGCCAGGGCGATATAGTCGCTCATCCGAGTTTCTCCTCAAATACTTTCAGGTCGCGTCCGAACAGATGGGTCAGCGCGTCACGACGACGCGGGCACGCGCCCTGATTCAGGCAGCCCTGAGTCGCTGTAGGGTATCCTGCACCAGCGTCGCGGCCACCTGTTCCCGCAGTGCATGCAGGCTGTGGCTGTCGAGCAGACTGCAGCGCTCGCGTGGCCGCGCCAGCGGCACCGGCAGGTCGGCAATCAGCCGGCCGGGCGACGATCCGAGGACGATCAGGCGGTCCCCGAGGTAGATCGCCTCGTCTACGTCATGGGTGACGAAAACGATGGTCTTGCGCGGTGTCGCGAGTTCCCAGGCTGCCAGCAGCAGGTCCTGCAAACGCGCCCGGTTCACCGGATCGAGCGCCCCGAAGGGTTCGTCCATCAAAAGTAGTGGCGAACCCAGGGCCAATGCACGCGCAATGGCGGCGCGCTGACGCATGCCACCCGACAGTTCGCCAGGGTATTTGCCGATCGCCGCGGCCAGCCCAAATTGCCTGAGGTAGCCTCGCGCCTCACTCAGGCGCTCGGCTTTCCGGATGCCGGGCTTGGCCTTGGCAATGGCGATCTCGACGTTATCGACCACCGACAGCCAGGGAAACAGCGCGTAGTCCTGAAAAACCACGCCGCGCTCAAGGCTGGGGCCGCATACCGGCACCCCGTTCCAGGACAAGCGGCCGCTGGAGACCTCGTTCAGACCGGCCGCCAGTCGCAGCAAGGTGGTTTTCCCCGACCCGCTGGCCCCCAGCAGGCTGACGAACTGGCCTTCCGGGATATGAACATGGATATCCTGGAGGACCGGCGTGGCGTCGTAGGCGAAGCTGACACCCTCCAGCTTGAGACCGAGTCCCATCAGGCGTCCTTCTGCCGGAATTCCTTCTGCAGCTTCTTCCAGAAGGGATCGCCGGGGTTCTCCCTGGCCAGCTGGTTCAACACCTTTTCGTAGACACGCACGTCGATCGCGGCGTCGAGGTCGGGCTTGGCGGTGATGAACTCGCTATTCAACATCACCTCGGCGAAATGCTTCACGCCCTTGACGTCGGGATCGCTGGACTGGTCAAGATATTGCGAGTAGTAGCCACGCCAGAGCAACTGGCGATCGATCTTGACGTACCGGGCAATCGATTCGATGGTTTCCTTCTTGTTCTCGACCGCGAACTTTTCGGCCTGCAGGATGGCACGCAGGAATTTCTCCCAGGTTACCGGGTTCTTCAGGCTGGCCTCGGTGACCACCAGACGGCAGCACGGATGGCCGGGTTGCAGGTCGGTGGAGTGAATGACCACCCGCAGCCCCTGGTCTTCGGCCCGCAGGTCATGCGGTCCCCACACCAGCCCTGCGTCGACCTGGCCCGACTTGACCGCCTCGATCACTGCCGCCGGGTTCTTCAGTTCGAAGATCTGCACATCGCTCTTCCAGTTGATACCCTTGTCCTTGAGAGCGCCGCGCAGCACGGCATCGCCCGAAGCCATGCGCACGGTGGCGATCTTCTTGCCCCGCAGATCGGCCACGCCGGCGATCTTGCCGGCGTTCGCCGGCGTGGCGATCAGTGCGGCATCACCGCCCATGATGCCGCCGATGATCTTGATCTTTGCCCCCTTGGAGATGTGGGCCACCGGTGCCGTGGTCCCGAAGGCGCCGATGTCGAGTTTGCCGGCAACGATGGCGTTGAGCCCATCGGCGGAGTTCTGGAACTCGATCAGTTCGACGTCCAGTCCTTCCCTGGCGAACAGACCCTGCTCCTTGGCAATGAAGAACTTGGCATGGCCGGTGACCGGCAGATAACCGACCTTGAGGGTATCCGCCACAGCGTTGCCGAGGCCTGCGACCAGCACGAGCGCAGCCAGAAGCTGTCGCCGTGTCCTGAAACCGATCATCGCTCTCTCCTGAAGACGTGAAAATTCACAACGGGAATGTAATCCCCACGCTTGCTCGTAGAAAACGATGCATTTCTTCGATCCTTATACCCCCACCGGTTCGGATCTCGACACCCCTCGTCGCTGTCGCCTGCGGCAATTGGTCACTTCCGCCATGCCCAAACCAAATGCTATCTTGCCGCGCTTTACCGTTTGGGAATCAGTCATGGCCGGACACCTGAAGATTCAGTCGATCTCGTCACTCGTCGCGATCGTATTTTGTAATGCTCTTGTTGCAGAAGAAAACGTTGCGGCGCTATCGACGATCGAGGTGCGGGGCGATGTCGACAACGGCTACGTCGCCAAGCGAGCCAACTCCGCGACGAAGACCGATACGCCGATTCTGGACACTCCGATGGCAATCCAGGTGATCACACGCGACGTGCTTGACGACCAGCAAACCCTGTCGATTCAGGAAGCGGTGAAGAACGTCAGTGGCGTTCAGACGCCGCCTGGTGTCTATTATGACAATTTCCTTATCCGGGGCTTTTCGACCGGCAGCGATACCTTCCGCAACGGGCTGAAGCTCAATGGGGTCATCGGAACGGAAGACATGGCTTTCGTCGACCATGTCGACGTCGTCAAAGGGCCGGCGTCGATGCTTTATGGACGCATCCAACCAGGCGGACTGGTAAACATCGTGACCAGGAAGCCGCAGGACGAAACGGCTGCCAGCCTGCAACAGCAAGTGGGGAGTTGGGGGCTGCTCCGCACTACCGCCGACATCACTGGTCCGGCGAACAAGGACAAGACGCTGCTGTACCGCGTCATGGGGGTTTACGACCAGGCCGACAATTTCATCGACTACCAGCATCACAAGAATGCCGCTGGCGCCGCGTACTTGAGCTGGCTCCCCTCCACCAGCTTCCAGGCCAACCTGCAACTGGAGTACTACGACCAGAAGGTCGCCAACCCTGGATACTCGGCCCAGCAGATCCCGATCATTGGCAATCGGCCTGCCGACGTGCCGAGGCACTGGACGCAGAACGATCCGGTCATGTGGTCGCAGTGGCCCAACACCGTCAAGCGGACGACAGCGGCCTTCGACTGGACTTACGCCTTCAATGACTCATGGAAGTTGACGCAGCGCTTTCTCTACTACACCGCCGACGAGGTCCAGACCTACCTTCTCGCCCAGGCATTCAACGCCCGGACGAACTTGCTCAACCGCCGCATTTCGTACAACCCGGTCAGCCGCGATGAATACTCGACCAATCTGGATCTGACCGGCGAATTCAGAACCGGCAATGTCGGCCACAAGCTTCTGGTGGGCATGGACTGGTTCTCCTACGAATCAGTGTTCAAAGGCTACAACGAGTCCGGGTCGACACTCAATCGCGTCCCCCCGCTCAATATCTTCGCTCCGGTCTACGGAAACATCGACGTTGCGAGGATGCAGGCCTATTTCGATGCGGCTGCCGGCAATGTTCTGAGCCGCGGCAAGTGGCGGGACACGGGTTTTTACGTGCAGGACCAAATTGCCTTTGGTGGTCACTGGGAACTGCTGCTCGGTGGACGCTATGACATTGCCACGAATGACGGCGCAAAGGTCTATGGTGCGGTGAGCGCGGCGTGTTACCCGTATTGCACCGGCGCCCTGGATCAAGGCGTTCCAACCGAACGCAAGTTTTCGCCGCGCGCCGGCCTGCTCTACAAGTTAAGCAATGACGTGTCGGTCTATGGCAGCTATTCCGAGTCGTTTGGCAACTCCATTTCGAGCGCCTCGTCGTTCTCCGGATCGTCTCTCCCGCCGCAGGAGGGAGTGCAGTACGAACTTGGAGCCAAGGCCAGTCTGATGGGAGGCAGGGTCACTACATCCGCGACGCTGTTCGATCTCTACCTGCGCAATCGCCCGACAGCGGACCCGCTGCATCCCGGTTTCGTGGTCGCGGTCGGAGAAGTCCGCAGCCGTGGCTTCGAATTCGATGTCGCCGGGCAAGTCAGCAACCATGTGAGCCTGATCGGCAGCTATACCTACGATCACGCGGTGATCACCAAGGACAACGCCACGGGTGCCAGCGCTATCGAGGGTCACCGCTGGTTTGGCGTGCCGTTGAATTCCGCCAGTTTGTGGGCCAAGTACGATACGGCTCCCGGTGCGACCGCGGGATGGGCGTTCGGTGCAGGAGCCTATCTGAACGGTCAGCGTCAAGGCAACAACACCAACACCTTCCAGTTACCGGGCTATGCGCGCTTCGACGCGATGCTGGCTTATCGCACCAGGGCGGGTGGGAAGCCGGTAAGCCTGCAGTTGAACGTGCAAAACCTGTTCGACAAGACCTATTTCGAGAATACTGATGGTGGTGTGTATTCCGCCTACGGTGCGCCGCGCTCGGTCATCGGATCGGCCAGGATTGAGCTCTGAACCCCGCATGCCGTCCTTGTTGCCGACTGGACGAACGGGGCGATTCTCGGCCCGTTCCCGACGCAAGCTATGGCGGGAAGTTCATTTCTGGCTCGGGCTGGTGGCCGGTACCACCCTGGTCGTCATTGGCCTGACCGGCAGTCTGTTGGTTTACTTCAAGGAAATCGACGCCTGGCTCAATCCTCAGTTACAGATAGTCGCAGCTCCGCCCGCAGGGCGGGCTGCCTACCGCCCAATTTCCGAAATTGTCGCTGCGGCCCGTGCGGCAATCCCCACGGGGGCACAGCTCGGCTTCACCTACTATCCGCGCAACGAGGAGACCGCGTTCTGGTTTTTTTACTCTATGGGAAAGGGCTCGCAGTCGGGTGGCTCGGACACGCTCAACGTGTTTGTCAACCCCTACACCGCGCAGGTGACGGGGACACGGGTGTGGTATTCGGCAGAAAGTCCGTTCAAGAACTGCCTGATGGGCTTCATTTTCAAGCTCCACTACGCGTTGCTCCTGGGTACGCCGGGAAACACCCTGGTCGGCATTCTCTGTGTCTTCTTCATCATATCGTCACTGACCGGGCTGATCCTGTGGTGGCCAATCACTGGCAAGTGGCGACAAGCCTTCCTGTTCAAGAAGCAGGCGAGCAGCGAGCGCCTGAACCACGACCTGCACAAGCTCTCCGGTTTCTATAGCCTGGTGGTGTTGCTGGCGGTTCTGGTTTCCGGGGTGTACTTCAATCTGGGACCACAGTTTCGCTGGCTGGTCGAATTGTTCGCCCCGGTGACGCACCGGCCGGACATCGTCGGGAAACAGCAGGCGCATGGGACCACGATTTCGATCGACCGGGTCGAGGAGGTCGTCCACCAGCGATTTCCCGACGGACAATGGTTTGCCTTCTCACTGCCGCCACAGACCAGCGCGATGCCCGGCAATCGCCCACTGCCCTACATGGTGGCCCAGCTGGTTCCGAGCGCTTGGGGCTTCGTCGGCCGCCGCGAGATCATCGTCGACCAGTACTCTGGCGAGATCCTGCATGTTGGTGATCCTTTTCGCGGGCGCGGTGGCGACGTCTTCATTCAGTGGCAGTGGCCGCTGCATTCCGGCTACGCGCTCGGGATGCCGGGACGCATTCTGGTGCTGATTGCGGGTATTGTCTGTGCTGTGCTCTACGTCACCGGGATCATCCGCTGGCTGCAGAAGCGGCGTGCCTCCCGGCTCGCCGAACGACGCCGCTGCGCGCTGCCGATCCCGATGAGCGAAGCGCGTTCCTGAGATGTCTCTTCGCCTTCTACCAATGGACCGCTGGGTGGGTCTACTGGTGGTCGTGGTGCTGCACGCCGCCGTGTTATGGGGCCTGTGGAGCCACCGCCTGATTCCCCCACCGCATGCTGCGGCGACGCTTTTCGTCAACTTCATCGCGCCGCCTCAACCCGCGAAAGCAGCGGCACCGAAACCACTGCCGCCTCCGACCAGGGTCATGGTTCGGCAGGTCGACAGACCCAAACCCCGGACACTGGCGGTCGAGACGCAGGCCATCGCGCCTGCCGAAGTCATTGCTCCGCCGCCGTCCCCAAGGCCGGCGGCGCATGGCGAAGCAGCACCGATGCCGCTGCCGCCAGGGCCCCTGGCCATGTCTTCGGAATTGTCGGTAAGCTGCCCTGAACGTCCCGCTCCCCACTATCCCGGTCAGTCCCGCCGCGTCGGAGAAAGTGGCCTGGTCGTGCTGCGTGTCGAGTTGAGCGAAAGCGGGCACGTAGCGTCCGCGCGGGTGACGACTTCCAGTGGTCATCTCCGTCTGGACGAAGCGGCTCTCGCCGCCGTGCGCATCTGGCGCTGTGTTCCGGCGACCCGCAACGGCCAACCGGTACGCGCTGTCGCTGTGCAACCCTTCAATTTCATTCTGCCAGGAAGCTGACTTATGGAACATGCAGTCGTCGATGGTCTGGGCTTTGCCCATTTTCTGACTCAAACCGATTCGGTGGGCAGGATCGTCCTCGGGACACTGCTGATCCTTTCGTTTGCCAGCTGGTACTTGATCGTTACCCGGACACTGACCAACACCCTCGCGCAGCGTCGCGCCGACGCTTTTCTCAAGCGCTTCTGGCAGGCATCGTCACTAGCCAGCGTGGACGAGATCCTGCGTACCCAACGCGCCGAAAACGCTTTTGCGACCCTCGCAAGGCGGTCCCTGGAAGCATTTGGGGACGCGGCGCGGAACGGCGATACTCTGGCCGCCGCCGGTGGCATGGCGCAATACCTGACGCGAAGCTTGAACAATGAAGTGGACCGGGAAGCGGCGCAAGTGGAGTACGGGCTGACGGTTCTTGCTTCGGCAGGTTCCGCGGCACCCTATATCGGGCTTTTCGGCACCGTCTGGGGCATCTACCATGCCCTGGTGCAAATCGGCATGAGCGGGCAAGGCACGCTGGACAAGGTGGCCGGGCCGGTCGGGGAGGCGCTGATCATGACTGCCCTTGGACTAGCCGTGGCAATTCCCGCGGTGCTTGCCTATAACGCTCTGAACCGGCGCAATCGGATGTGGCTCGCCCGCCTGGAATCCTTCGCCCATGATCTGTACGTGCTGCTGACGGTGAGAGGCGGCGAGGGCCACCGACCTATCGCAGACGCCGCTGGGCGAGAGGAATAAGCGATGGCCAGAGGAAATTTCAACCGCCATGGCAGTGCCAGATTACCTCTGGCGGAGATGAACGTGGTGCCCTTGGTGGACGTGATGCTGGTATTGCTGGTCATCTTCATCGTCACTGCCCCACTACTCACGCACGCGGTCAAGATCGACCTCCCGAAGGCATCGTCGCGGGTAAATGTCACCAAACCGGAACACATCGAGCTCGGCATTCGCGAGAGCGGTGAACTGTTCTGGAACGGCGAGGCGTTAACGACCGACGAGCTGACGCCACGCTTTGCGGCCGCCGCCACCACCGAGCCGCAGCCGGAGCTTCACATCCGGGCAGACCGGCACGCACATTACGAGGCAATTGCCCGGGTCATGGCCGCAGCCGCCAGGGCCGGCCTGATCCGGATAGGCTTCGTATCGGAACCGGACGAGCGCGCATCCGGCAGCGACAAAGTGCTCTAGCCCAACGTGCTGCGGCTGGCAGCCGATCTCAACCGGAGCACGACTGGCGCCTGTTGCGGGCAGCACTCACCGGAGCACGAAGGCTGGCGTCTCGCTTCAGACCGAGCACATGCGATGCTCGACGGCAGCGCGCTGCGCCAACGACCACTCACTCGCCGCCGTTCTTGTTCTGGATCAATGCCTTGAGGTTGGCTTCGCCGAGGTCTGGGCAGACCTTTTCGATGAACGCCAGGGCGTAGCTGCGCAGGTAGATTCCCCGCCGAACGGCGAGGCGGGTCGTGCTTTCAGGGAACAGGTGTGGTGCCGGAATCAGCGCCAGGTTGCGGTCCTTGACTGGATCGTAGGCCATCGAAGCGACGATGCCGACACCGAGATCGAGCTCGACGTAAGTCTTGATCACATCGGCGTCGATTGCCGATAACACGATGTCGGGCATCACGCCGGCGTCGGCAAAGGCCCGGTCGATGTGCGTCCGGCCGGTAAACCCCTCGTGATAGGTGATGATCGGATAGTCGCCGATCTGCTCCAGAGTCAGCTTCTCGACCTGCAGCAGCGGGTGGCCGTGCGGAACGATCAGCGCGTGGTGCCAGCTGTAGAAGGGAAAGGTCGCCAGTTCCGGGACCCTGTCCAGGCGCTCGGTAGCGATGCCGACATCGGCTTCGCCCGACACCAGCTTTTCGGCGATGTCCACCGGACTTCCCTGGTGCAGCGCCAGATGCACGCGTGGATAGTCGGTCTTGAACCACTTGATGATCTGCGGCAGCGCGTAGCGCGCCTGGGTGTGGGTGGTGGCCACCACGAAGTGGCCGGTTTCGCGGCTGGCAAACTGATCGGCGATGCGGCGCAGGTTCTGGGTGTCGAATAGAATGCGATCGACCACCTCGGCGAGTTCCTTGCCCGGCTCGGTCAACCCCAGCAGACGCTTGCCGCGGCGCACGAAGATCTCGATCCCGAGTTCGTCCTCGAGATCCTTGATGTGCTTGCTGACCCCCGGTTGCGAGGTATACAGCGCGTTGGCCACTTCGGTCAGGTTGAAATCCTGACGCAGGGTTTCGCGAATGATGCGCAGTTGCTGAAAGTTCATTGCCTTGCTTCAGGCCGCCTGGGCTTCGCTGGGGAAGACCCGGATGTGGCGTGGGCGCAGCGATACCTGGTCTCCTTCCGAGAGCCCCAGCAGGCGAAATGCCTCGCGGCCAATGGTCACCTCGATCAGTTCGCCGTCATGGTGGGTGAGCTCGATCTGGGCACTCGGGCCCACGGAAACGATGCGCACGATGCGCGCCGGCAAACCCCCTCGAGCCTCCCAGCCGGGCACCAGGTCGAACTCGTGCGGCCGCACGAAAGCCACCGCCTTGCCGTCGCTGCCGTCGGTCGAGCCGAGTGCCAGCGCGTCATCGCCGACATGCAGGTGCCCATTTTCGACGCGGCCGTGGAACAGATTGACCGATCCGAGGAAGTTGGCGACGAAAGGCGTCGCCGGATGGTCGTAGACCGACTCCGGCGTCCCGATCTGTTCGACCTTGCCCTTGTTGATCACCACCACCCGGTCGGAAACCTCCAGGGCCTCCTCCTGGTCGTGCGTGACGAAGACGCTGGTAACGTGAATTTCGTCGTGTAACTGCCGCAGCCAGCGCCGCAGCTCCTTGCGCACCTTGGCGTCGAGGGCACCGAAAGGCTCGTCGAGGAGCAACACCTTGGGCTCGACCGCCAGCGCGCGCGCCAGGGCAATGCGCTGGCGCTGGCCACCGGAAAGCTGTGACGGATAACGGTCCGCGAGCCAGTCGAGTTGCACCAGTTCGAGCAGGCGCTTGACCCGCCGCTTGATTTCGGCTTCGCTGGGACGCAACCGCCGCGGCTTGACGCGCAGGCCGAAGGCGACATTGTCGGCAACGCTCATGTGGCGGAACAATGCGTAGTGCTGGAAGACGAAGCCCACGTGCCGGTCACGCACGTGACGGGCCGAAGCGTCGTCGCCTTCGAGCAGGATCTGACCCTGGTCGGCGAAATCAAGACCGGCGATGATCCGCAGCAGCGTCGTCTTGCCGCAGCCGGAGGGCCCGAGAAGAGCGACCAGCTCGCCGGAAGGGATGTCGATCGAGACGTCGTCGAGCGCCTTGAAGGCGCCGAACTGCTTGCTGATGTTACGGATCGCAATACTCATCAATCATTCTCCGGAAGGGGTGTCGATGTCCTGCAATTGGCGACGTGTCTGACGTTCGACCAGCGTCTTCAGGCCCAGGGTGATGATCGCCAGCACGGCCAGCAGGGAGGCCACGGCAAAGGCCGCGGCGTAGTTGTATTCGTTGTAGAGAATCTCGACGTGCAGGGGCATGGTGTTGGTCTGGCCGCGGATGTGCCCGGAAACCACCGACACCGCTCCGAACTCGCCCATCGCGCGCGCGTTGCAGAGGATCACGCCGTACAATAATCCCCATTTGATGTTCGGCAGCGTGGTGTATCGGAAGACCTGCCAGCCGGACGCACCGAGAACGACGGCCGCCTCCTCTTCCTCGCTCCCCTGCGCTTCCATCAACGGAATCAGTTCCCGGGCGACAAACGGAAAGGTGACGAAGATCGTCGCCAGGACGATGCCCGGCACGGCGAAAATGATCTTGATGTCGTGTTCGTAGAACCAGGGGCCAAACCAGCCTTGCGCGCCGAACATCAGCACGTAGATCAGGCCCGAGATCACCGGCGAAACCGAAAAGGGCAGATCGATCAGGGTGATCAGCACGCGCTTGCCGCGAAACTCGAACTTGGCAATGGCCCACGAAGCGGCCAAGCCGAACACCAGGTTCAGCGGCACGGCGATCACCGCGACCAGCAAGGTCAGCTTGATCGCCGACCAGGCGTCAGGGTTGACCATGGCGTCGAAATACGCGCCCCAGCCCTTGCGCAGACCTTCGGCGAAAACCGTGCCCAAGGGCAACAGCAGGAAGACGCTGAAGAAAGTCAGCGCGACGCTGACCAGCACCACCTTGACCCACGCCGGTTCGCGGGTGCTTGCGGTTTCCTGGCGCTCCAGGCTGCCCGCATGCAGTGCAATACTCGCGCTCATTTCAGGCTCCTTTGGCGTAGCGGTTCTGCATCCATCCCTGCAGGCCGTTGATGATCAGCAGGAGGACAAAGGAGATGATCAACATCACCGAAGCCACGGCGGTGGCACCGGCGTAGTCGTACTGCTCCAGTTTGGTGATGATCATCAATGGTGTGATTTCGGAGACCATCGGCACGTTGCCGGCGATGAAAATGACCGAGCCGTATTCCCCGACCGCCCGCGCAAAGGCCATGGCGAAGCCGGTCAGCAAGGCGGGCGCGATGTGCGGCAGGATGATCTTGTAGAAGGTCTGCCAGCGCGAGGCGCCGAGACCGGCGGCGGCCTCCTCGACTTCCTTTTCGAGGTCGGCGAGCACCGGCTGCACCGTGCGCACGACAAACGGCAGACCGATGAACACCAGCGCCAGCAGCACGCCCTTGGGGGTATAGGCAATCTCGACACCCAGGGGCTCGAGCAGCTTGCCGACCGGACCGTTCTGCGAATAGATCGTCGCCAGGGCGATGCCCGCCACCGCTGTCGGCAGCGCGAAGGGCAGATCGACCAGCGAATCGACCAGGCCCTTGCCGGGAAAGCGGTAGCGCACCAGAACCCATGCAAAGATCAGACCGAAGACGACGTTGATGCCCGCCGCCAGCAAGGAAGCGCCGAAACTCAATTGATACGAGGCCACCACGCGCGGACTGCTCACCGCCGCCCAGAAGGCATCCCAGCCGAGGGTGAAGGTTTTCGCGCCCACCGCCGTGAGCGGAATGACGACGATGATGGCCAGGTAGACCAGGGTGTAGCCCATCGCCAGGCCAAACCCCGGCAAGGGGCTGAATCTCCTCAGGCTGGCCATGCGTGACTCCCGAAAAACACTTGGATCATTCTCAACTCCTGCTGCAACGCAACATGACATGCCGCCAGTCTACGAGCAAGCAGGTTATGAAGAGAAATACTTAAATGTGAGAACTTAATGCATTTTCGTAATATAGACGGGGCTGAATGCCAGTATCCTCAGCCCCGTCGCCGAGAACTCAGCGTTTGCCGCCAGGGACGTAAAGCTGGTCGAAGATGCCACCATCGGAGAAGTGGGTCTTCTGGGCGTTGCGCCAGCCGCCGAAGGTGTCGTCGATGGTCACCAGGTTGACCTTGCCGAACTGCCTGGCGTACTTCGCCGCGATCCTGGCGTCGCGCGGGCGGTAGTAATGCCTGGCGGCAATGTCCTGGCCTTCGGGGGAATACAGGTATTCGAGGTAGGCCTGCGCGACCTTGCGCGTGGCGCGCTTGTCGACCACCTTGTCGACCACCGACACCGGCGGCTCGGCGAGAATCGACAGCGACGGCGTGACGATCTCGAACTTGTCCGGACCAAGTTCCTTGATCGCCAGATAGGCTTCGTTCTCCCAGGCGATCAGGACATCGCCGATACCCCGCTCGACGAAGGTGGTGGTCGAGCCGCGCGCGCCGGAATCGAGGACCTTGACGTTGCCATAGATCTGGCCGACGAATTCCCGGGCTTTCGCTTCACTGCCTCCGGACTGTTTCAGCGCGTACGCCCAGGCCGCCAGGTAGTTCCAGCGCGCGCCACCGGACGTCTTGGGGTTGGGGGTAACGATAGCGACGCCCGGCTTGCTCAGATCGCTCCAGTCCTTGATGGCCTTGGGATTGCCTTTGCGGACCAGGAAGACGATCGTCGAGGTGTAGGGCGCCGCGTTGTTGGGCAGGCGCTTCTGCCAGTCGAGCGGCAAGATGCCCCGGTCGGCGATGGCGTCGATGTCGTAGGCCAGAGCCAGGGTGACCACGTCCGCGTCGATGCCGTCGATCACCGATCGGGCCTGCTTCCCCGAACCGCCGTGCGAAGCGTTGACCTTGACGGTGTCGCCGGTCTTCCCTTGCCAATACCTGGAAAAAGCCGCGTTGAAGTCCTGATACAACTCGCGCGTCGGGTCGTAGGAAACGTTCAGGATGGCGATCTCGGCGGCGTTCGCATTGCCGAGCAGCAGGGCGCCGGCCAGCAGGCCGGCGAACAGACGTTGCATATTCATGGGGACTCCGTTCAGTCAAGGGATGGCGCGGAGTCTAGAAAAGCGGCGCGGCGAAACGAACGAATCTTTGCTTATTAGCTTATATGCAGGTTTTCCGATGCCTCGGTCTGCGGACCGCCATACTCATTTCCCGTGTCGGCTTGCTGGTTGGGAAGCACGGTAAAACCGTGGGTCTGGAGCACATGTAGTTGCGGCGAGATTAAACACGATCACCGGCAAGCCGTCACCGAAGGTGGAGATCTACCACTTCTGTGACGCCCTGTTCGCTCGTGAACTCCTCGATTACAGCCTGGAATTCGTGGTCTTGATGCCTTGCCGTATCGCCGTCGTCGAAGTCTCCCAGCAAAAAATTGGGTTGACCATGCTCGACTGGGATGTGCGTTGGACTGAAAGGGTTGAGCAAAGCCCGACCGAGAGAGTCGAGGGATCCGTGCTGCTGCGGCGAACCACTTTTTTCTGCAATGCATATCACCGAGCGCAAACGGAGACCGCCTGCAGCAGCCTCCCGACCGCCCCGAAATCGATCACGAAGCGAACCCGCACGTATTCCTCGAACACGTCGCACCGCCATGTTCCTGGTGAATTCCGGCGTCAGCGTGGCCAAATCGCCGAGAGGTGCCACCGAAATCGATTTCGAAATCCAGGCGGTGAAGTTCTCGCCCAGGCGTCCGGATGGCAGGTTCTATAGCGCCACGGTGATTTACGGCGGTTTGTGGGGTCTGGCCGGCGTATGGGATAGTGCTTCGCCAGGTGCTGCGGGGGCTCTGGCGGTGGGTGCCTTCGACGCTTATCGCTGGTTGACGTCCGAGTGGGCTTCCGGCCCGACACCGCAAATGGAAGTGATCGTCACGGTTTCGGCGAGCGACGGCAACCAGTACCTTGGCCGCGCGACGAACGTTTACTACGTGGCTGACAGCGATGCCTTGTTGTATGCGCCGCCGCCAGTGCTGTACAACATCCCGGTGAGAGGTGGCGAATGAGGACGCGGACAGTAGGGGTGGTCGGAGCCCTTGTCACTGCGACCTTGCTGGCCGGTTGTGCCACCGACGTACCGCGGGTTCCGGAGATCACTTACGAGCAAGCGGCCAAAAGTGAGCTGGTGGCGACCAACTATCGCGCGGCCGATGCGCTGATGGCGCAGTTTGGTGGTGGCCCAGCCGACGGGCCGTTGATCGTGGCGACGGTGGTCAATATCGACGCCCTCGATCAATCCTCGACGCTTGGCCGCCTGATTTCGGAACAGGTGTCGGCACGCTTTTCGCAGCGTGGATTCTCGATGATCGAGATGAAGTTCCGCAGCGCCGTGTATATGAAACGCGGCGAAGGGGAACTGGTCCTGACACGGGAAATCAATGATGTCGCGAAGTCGAACAAGGCGCAGGCAGTGATTGTCGGGAGCTATGCCACGGCCGCGAACGGCGTGTACATCAACATGAAGATCGTCCAGCCGGGCAGCAACACCGTGCTTTCGGCATACGACTACGTGTTGCCGGCAAACAACGAGATTCGCAGCATGCTCGGACGCAATACCGGAAGATGAGGGATCAGGCGCACTGATCAGGAGCCGCCGTCAGGCGGCTTTTTTTGCGCCTGTCGCAGCGCCTCTGCGTGGCATTGGCAACCCTTGCTCTGCGGCAGTCCGCTGCGGGACAATCGCTCTGCGCGCCGCACGCCGCGAAACTCATTCTCCTGCGCAACCTTCGAACCGGATCCAGCCCACTTAGGTGATATCCCCAATTCTTCATACCGTTGTGTGCGATACTTTTAGCCGATTCTGCGATTGGAGGTCTTGCGAATGGGAGTCGCCACGGTAGCGGAAAGGAAGATTTCTCTTGAAGCCGAGCACCTGGAAGATATCCGGCTTGCTGCGAGCAAGATGACGGGGGCGAGGCGCAGGGCGTTTCAGGCGGAGATGGCGTTGAAATATTGTAGTGGCAGTGCTCGGCGTGCCGAGGAGGTATTCGGCTGGAGTCGGCAGGCCGTGCAGCTCGGTCTGCATGAGAAACGTACGGGTATCATCTGTCTGGGGCTGCACGCGTTCTGCTGCGGTGCGAAATTGTGGGAGAAGAAACACCCCGAGGTGGCGCAAGCCCTGTGGGAACTGGCGGAAAGTCATGCGCAACAAGACCCGACTTTTCGTACGACCGTGTCGTTCACCCGCCTGACGGCGGAGGAAGCCATCAAGCAGTTGCGAGCACAGGGATTTGCGGACGATGTCCTGCCTTCCCGAAGCGGTATGTCGAAAGTGTTGAATCGCAACGGGTACCGGTTGCGCCCGGTGCTCAAGGCCAAACCCCAAAAAAAGTCCCTGAAACCGACGCCATTTTCGCCAACATCCGGGAACGTGACCGCGATAGCCAAGACGAAGCCGTCATGCGCCTGAGCATGGACTGCAAGGCGACGGTGAAGATTGGCGACTACTCGCGTGGCGGCAAGACGCGGGGTGACCACCGGGCTGCCGACCACGACATGGGGTGCGAGGAAAAACACACGCCGTTTGGTGTCGTCAATGAAGACAGTGGGTCTCTCCATCTGTCCTTCGGAAGCTCGGCGAAGACCAGCGATTTCATCATCGACAGTCTCTACGCCTGGTGGGAGCGTCAAGCACCCGAGGAGCGTGCTCGCGTCACACACCTCCAGATCAAGGCCGATAACGGACCGGAGAGCAATGGCCGGCGTACGCAATTCCTCAAGCGCATGGTCCAGTTCGCCGATCACATCGGCAGGTCCATCCGCCTCCTCTACTATCCGCCATACCACAGCAAATACAATCCGGTGGAGCGTTGCTGGGGAATCCTGGAAAAGCACTGGAACGGTGCCAAGCTGACCGATACCCAAACGATGCTGGAGTGGGCCAAGACCATGACCTGGAAAGGCGTTCATCCCGTCGTCGAACTGAGCCGCACGGTCTACGAGAAAGGAGTCACGGTGGCCAAGGAGGCTATGCAATCGGTCGAGTCCCGGCTGGAACGTCACCCGCTCCTACCCAAGTGGGACATCTTGATCCGACCAGTCAGCACGGTATGAACTATCGTAGAAATCACCTTATGCTCAGTATCGAATTCGAATCGGCGAAGTTCCTGCCGTACCTGCCCGAGTCCAGCCAGGCCAACCCCGGCGCCTATGGTTTTGAGCTGGCCCTGTGGCTGTCGCAAGCGCTGATGCGCGCCGGCATCGTGACGAGCTATCCGCTGGGAGAGGATTGGGGCTGGTTCATCGAATACCTCGCCGGCGAGGCCGAGTTCATGATCGGCTGCGGTTCACGGGCCGATGCCGGCGAAGGGTATACCGGCCAGCCCATCGCCTGGCATGTCTTCATCAAGCAGCAGTTGTCGCTCAGGCAGCGGCTGACCGGCGGCGCGGCCCCGCAGGTCGTCGCGACGCTCGCACAGGCGATTCAGGCCGCCCTCGCCGCCGAAGGCATCACGCCGATTGTCGAAGGCGCGGCCTAGACCTGCGTAGTGCCGCGACCGGAACGATTTTCCCGGTTCGACAGGAATTTGCCAGACATCGCGCAAGAGAAGGATGCCCGCACAAGCCCGGAACACCGCGACGCTTGAGGCCGACGTCGACAACATTCCGAACGGCTTCGGCCCTGATCATCGGATGATTTTACTGTTGAGCGCTTATTGACTGAACGCGTTGTTGCGCCCGGAAACGGCAAGGCAGCTGACCGAATCCACCTGGCAAACCACGACATAGGTCGACTTTTCGCCGCAACCCTCGACGCCGACGGTGTATTCGGCGCGTTCAATACCGTTCCACAGCACCGGCTGCAGCAGGTTACTGGAAAGCACGATGCCGGTGGCCGTGGGGCAGGATAGCTCGAACTGGCCGCGGCGAGTAGCAACGTTGACGGCGTTGGCCTGATCGTCGGCCAGGAGTTGCTGGTCGCTGGCGCAGCCCGCCACCACGAGATTGAAAGCTATCAAGGCAAGCATTCTGGTTTTGGGCATGATGGTCTCCATTGAAGAGGGGGATGTGCTGGCGCGATTATTGGTTGGTTTTCCGTATCGTGCAAGCCGGCGTTACCCCAGCAGGGCCCACACCTGCGTCTGGCAGGGCAAGAGCAAGGCACGCAAAAAGTGGCAGATCAAGGACAAGGAGAGCATGAAGTGGCTGAACAGCTTCTCCCGTGTGGTCGCCATCCAGGTGCAGCACCCCGAAACCCGGTTGGTGAGCCTGGGCGATCGCGAGCCGGACATTCATAATCTGTTTAGCACACGACGTGGTCCGCGTTACCGAATACCGTAGATCAATTCCACCCGTCGCATGAGCTGGCGGCATTCCTTTGTCCTGCAATCGGGCATTGATTCCCCTCGCCCGACGCTATAGCGACGCAGCGGATGAATCTGTTTCTTGGGAACGCCGTAGGTACGAAGGAGTTTGGCGACGGCTTCGATACGCTGGTCAGATATCGCCAGATTATATGAGTCACTGCCCAGGTCGTCCGTGTAACCGGCCAAGGTCACCACCTGCGCCGGATTCTCCTTCAACCGCGCTGCGTGCTGTCGTAGTTTGTTCTGCCCCGCCGGATCGATACGCGTTGCGCCCTTGGCGAAGTAGATGCTGTTAACTTCCTCCAGCGCTACAGAATCCGTGTCCCTGGTTGAGGGCGCATCCAATGGTGTGTCTGGAACTGCAGTAGATTCAAGCGACTGTTGCGGCATCGGTTCTGAAGGTGAGATAGCCAAGGTACTACATCCGATGAGCATTACGCCATAGAGCAGCGGTGTCAGGCTGGAGAGCCTGGACATGATCTGACCAGGCCTCATTTCGAATCCCGCAGCATGTCGGCCAACGGTATGCTGGCGAAAGCATCGTCTCGTCCGGGCAGATGCCGTATCAACTCAAATAGATTGATATACAATGTTTGCAAGGCGACTTCCGGCATGGCGGCGAGCGCTTCGGGAAGGACGCCTTCTGCGGACCCTGGTAGCGCTGCGATGGCCTGCACACCGTCGGGAGCGAGCTGGAGACCGACCCGGCGCTGATCGTCCTGCTTGCGCGTCTTGATGAGGCATCTGCGAGTAACCAGTTTTTCAACCAGTTGACTGCAGGTGGACTGGTGTATGCCTAGGCGTGCAGCGAGTTCTGTCACTCCAAGCCCCGGGCAGCGCTGCACCTCCTGCAGAATCCACATCTGCGAACCGGGAAGTCCGCAGCGCTCTTCCACCTCACGGAAATACTGGCGCATCGTGCCATAGATCACGCGGAACTGTTGCAGAACCGCCAGAGGGATCTGTGGTGTGGCAACCGTCAAAGGAAGTGTCATTGGGCGTTAGCCATTGCTCTAATCGAAATAGAAAGATTATTATATTCACTATCAATGTAGTCTCATGGATTTTTCGTACATGCACCTTTGGCGATGACTTTGCGCCGACGCCGATGGTCACGTAATTGCGCCACACAGAGCACCGGTAAGGGGTCGCGACTCGATGTTCAATTCGATCCAGATTTTCGGCATGGCGCTTCTTGGCGGCCTGGGTGCAGGCGAGGTTTCGCGTCGAGCTTTGGCTTTACCACGGACCACCGGCTACGTCTTTTTTGGGCTGCTGGTCGGCCAGAGCGGACTGGGGTGGATAGCGCCTTATCACATCGAATCCAACCAGCTTTTCATCGATCTGGCACTGGGCCTGATCCTGTTCGAATTGGGCTATCAAGTTCCGCTGGTGGCGATCAGCGAAGGATGGAGCCGACTGCGCGCGGGGTTGCTGATCTCCCTGACCACAGGTGCGACCGTAGTACTGACGCTCCTGGCCATGGACTTCTCCGCCAGATCCGCAGTCTTTGCGGCAGCCCTTTGTCTGGCCACTTCGCCAGCGATCACGATTGCGACCTGCAGCGACGTAGGCGCCAGAGGAGACAAAACCGGCTTGCTGTTCACCATGGTGGCAACCACTGGATGCGTTGCCTTTGTGATCTCGACTTGGTCCATGCCCTTTCTGGTTGAGGACGAGACAAGCCGTTACCTTGTCAGCGCCTGGACGGCGACCCAGGAACTTGGTGCGGCCGTCGTGCTCGGTGGATTGTGCGCCGGGTTGGTGCTGATTGGCGCGCGGTTCCTGGGGCAGCGGCCAGAACACCAGCACCTGCTGATTCTGGGTACCATCGTTCTGGGTGTTGGAACCGCCATTTACCTGGATATCTCGGTGCTGCTGCCGATGCTGCTCTTTGGTTGCCTGACGCGAGCTCTTGACCAGAAGCAGCAGGTCGTTGCCATCCGGATTGCCAGTGATGCCAGGATCTTTCTGGTAGCCACGTTCGTTCTTGCCGGAGCCATCCTGGATCTTGGCGTGCTAATGGCATACTGGCTGGAAGCACTTGTACTCGTGATGGCACGCTTCTCAGGGCAAATCGCAGGGGTTTTCTGGAATCGGCATCGCCTCGGTTTGAACACTGAATCGTCAATTTACTTGTCTATTGGGTTGCAGCCGATGTCAAGCATTGCTCTGGTTCTTCTTGCCAACATGCAGACGCTCTACTCCGGTCTTGAGCCACGGCTGACGGGCGCCTTGCTGGCGACGATTCTCCTCATGCAGTTGCTTGGTCCCCTGGCCACGCAGACGGCGATCAAGGGCTTCGGCGAGGCAACATGTCTACAATCGGACGACCCGGCAGTGGACAAGACTGCCTCAGACAGAGATTCCTGGGAAAACAAATCATGAGCAGACGCCCGCTACGCATTGGTCTCTCCGCACGCATCTATCACCCAGTGGTCGGCGCCACTGGTTTGCAGTCGAAATCGCTGCAGTACCTCGAGCAATCGGTGGCGCACTGGGTGATGTCCCGCGAAGTGATGGTGTTCATGATCCCCGCAGTCAGTGGCGACGCCATGGTTCATCGCAGCAGCATCCGGCTCTCGGACTACCCGGAGTATCTCGATGGCCTCATTCTCCAGGGCGGAGCCGACATCAGCCCACAAAGCTACGGGGAGGAGCCGTCGCAACCTGACTGGGCTGGCGACCGGGTACGCGACGCCTACGAAATGGAGCTTCTCCACGAATTCATGGAAGCCGGCAAGGCGGTGCTCGGCATCTGTCGCGGCGCCCAACTGATCAACGTGGCGCTTGGCGGGACACTCTATCAGGACATTGCCACACAGATCGAAGCGGCGGACGAGCACGTCCATAGCGATTACGACCAGCACAGCCATGCGGTCGAGTGGGCCGCAAAGTCCGGCTTGGCGAAGCTCTATCCGGGCAAGACCGGTGGGCAGGTGGTGTCGATACATCATCAGGCGATCCGAGCATTGGGTCGGGACCTGATGGTCGAAGCGCGCAGCACCGGGGACGGCCTGATCGAAGCCATTCGCCTACAAGGTAGACCGTATGTTCTGGGCTTGCAGTGGCACCCGGAGTTCCATCCTCCCGGCAGCGAAGAGCTGTTGGACTGCACGCCAATCCTCGACGAGTTTCTCGCTGCCGCGCGCGGCCGACTTTGGTGAGCACAACGGATCGATGCTGAACGGTATCCTGTCGCCGGCACGCACCGCCTGGGAAGGATTGCAGGAGCGCCTCTTCTTCCTGCCACCCTTCCCCGATGAACTCGATTCTCTCGCCTTGTTCAGCATGCTGCTGGTCGTCGGTTTGCTGGTCGGTGAGTGGTTGCGCGCCAAACTGGGCTGGCCCAAAGTCATCGGCTACGTCCTGGCAGGAACGTTCTTCGGCCCCTC
Source organism: Candidatus Accumulibacter propinquus (assembly GCF_056856495.1). Classification (NCBI taxonomy): domain Bacteria; kingdom Pseudomonadati; phylum Pseudomonadota; class Betaproteobacteria; genus Candidatus Accumulibacter; species Candidatus Accumulibacter propinquus. Next base: position 419,278 of record NZ_JBSEHC010000002.1, on the reverse strand, counting down.
CATGCTCGGCTGGATCAGCATTGAGGCACTGGCCCAGATACGGCCGATGGCCGATGCAGCACTCGGACTCCTGATGCTCGAGATCGGCCGACGCCTCGACCTGCGTTGGCTCGGTGATAACCGCGATTTGCTCAGAGCAACGATTGGCGAGATCACCCTCTCATTCACAGCCATTTTCCTCTTCGCCTGGGGTTTCGTTGGGTTGACGCCGGCATGGGCGGCCGCGGCCGCAGCCGTAACCATGGCCTCGGCGCCGGCGGTTGTCCTGCTGACCGTCGAAGAATCGAGCGCGCAGGGGCAGGTCACCGAACAAATAATCCTGCATACGGCGCTGAGTGCGGCGGCGTCATTTGTCGTCTTTGTTGTCGTCGTCGGCGTGGTGCACGCGGAATACAGCGACGACTGGCTGAATGCCGTAGCCCATCCGCTGTGGGTTGTGGTCGGTTCCTTGATAATCGCCTGGCTGATGGCGCTTCTCGCTCGTCTGGTCGCGGCGCTGTTGCCGAAGCGCTCGCTGGCACAGGTCTTCATCCTCGTGGCCACGGCCCTGCTCGCCGTCGGCACTGCCCGCATGCTGGCGGTGCCGGTCTTTCTGACGCTTTTCCTGATGGGGGTGATCCTGTCGTTCAGCGATCAGGAAAGAACGCTCAGCTATACCAACCTGCCGGAAGGACACTGGTTGCTGGCGATCATCCTCTTCGTCGTCGTCGGCGCTTCGCTGCCTTGGCAGGACTTCACCTGGCTGATCGGACTGCAGGCGATTGGCCTGTTGATCGTTCGGGCGGTGGCCAAGGTGACTGCCGTGGCATGGGCTGGCGGTGGTCTGTGCGTTGCCAGGCGAGTACTGGTTGGCATCGGCATTCAGCCGCTGTCGGCAACTGCCGTCTTTATGGCTTATGAAATCGCCGGACTCTACCCGGAAATCGGCCGTTCATCGCTGTCATTGCCGCTGTTTGCGGCCGCCATCATGGAACTTGCCGGCCCTGCCCTCTGCCGTTTCGCGGTGACGCGCGCCGGCGAGACCGCGGCGACCGACAACAGCAAGGAAGGAGTGGCATGAGCCAGCCAATCGCCGAATTCAGACAGAGCCAGCCACTGACCCTGGGAGTCGAGCTTGAGTTGCAGCTGGTTTCCGTGCGCGATTTTGATTTGACTCGCGGAGCGACGGATCTTCTCGGCAGCATGGACTACGATGGCCGCTTTGGTGAGATCAAGCTTGAAATTACCGAAAGCATGATCGAGGTCAGCACCCTGCCGCGCACACTCGTCGATGGCATTGCTGCCGATCTGGTCGGCCTCCGGCAAGCGCTTGTCAGTCAGTGCGTACGCAACCATATCTCCATTTGCGGCGGCGGCACGCATCCCTTCCACCGCTGGGCGGAGCGGCGGATTTGTCCGGGTGATCGCTTCGATGAGATCTCCCAGCGTTATGGCTACCTGGCCAAGCAATTCACGGTCTTTGGCCAGCACATTCATGTCGGCTGTACGTCGGGTGACGAAGCGATCTGGATAACGCAAGCCCTGGGACCCTATGTGCCGATCTTCATCGCGTTATCGGCTTCGTCACCATTCGTCGATGGCGAAGACACGCTGTTCCAGTCCTCTCGCCTGAACGCCGTCTCGGCCTTCCCCTTGAGCGGACAATGCCCGGAATTACGCGACTGGGCAGACTTCATTGAACACTTTTCCTTTCTGCAGGCCTGTGGTATTGCTCGCAGCATCAAGGACCTTTACTGGGATATCCGCCCAAAACCCGAATTCGGCACGGTAGAAATCCGCGTTTGCGATACGCCACTGACGGTCGAGCGCGCCGCAGCCCTGGCGGCCTTGGCGCAAAGTCTGGTACGCCATCTCTTGCGAACTCGACCCGCGCTCAACACTCAACGGCAACTGTATGTCGCCCGCTACAACAAGTTTCAGGCGTGCCGCTATGGTTTCGATGGGCGGATCTCGGATCCTGTCAGCCTGCGGCAAGTCCCTCTCCGGCAGATCGCCCGTGAACTACTCGCTGCGTTGGTCGAGGATGCCCGAGAACTTGGCTGTTCCGCATGGCTTGAATTGCTGCAGGCCTCCCTGGCAGGAGAGATCTCCGACTCCAGATGGTTGCGCGGGCGTCAGGCCATCCACAAAAACCTGAACGATGTCGTCCGTGAGGCCACAATGCGCTTTAGCAATAAAGGGAGCCTGCACCTTGCCGAGGGACAGCGATGAAGCAATGGCTAACATTGCTGGCGTTGACGGTACCTTTGGCATGGCCACTGCATGCGGCAGAGGAGTGTGTGATCGAGTCGGTCCCCAGGGGCACAAAGGGCCCTGGCCCATGGATCGACCAGGACAACTGGTTAGCTCCTGAAAATCTTCGCATCGGCTTGCAGTCATTCGGCAGCTTCATGCCGTTGCTGAAAATCAGAGTGACAGCTACAGGCCACATTCTCCGCCCGGCTCCTCGACAGATCGAGCTCGACAAGCTCAAGGCCCGCGACCCGCTTGATCAGCAGCAGCGCGATATCGGTTTCCTGCTGGCCACGCGCTTGTATGCTGATGGCTTGTTAGTGCTGCGCGACGGTAAGGTGGCTGGCGAGCGCTACTGGAATGGGCTGGTAGCGCAGGACCAGAGACTGCTGCTTGGCGCAACCCGACCACTGCTCTCCCTGATGGGTGCAATGGCAGTAGCCCAGGGCAAGCTCTCGCCGGACCGGTCAATCATTCGCTACGTACCGGCCCTTAGTGGGCAGACGGGGTTGCGGAAGTTGTCAATTCGGCGCCTCCTCGAAGGAGAGAGTAGCTTCGATTGGTCGTCGCAGGACGTCGATGACTGGTTGGTGTCAGGTGGATGGAACTTCGGCAAGACCGCCAGCGGGATTCGGGCATGGCTTAACCAACCGGGCCGCTGGGAAAGGGGCTTTGCCACGAACCAGAAACTCGGCGAAGTCGGACCTGACACCGACCTGCTCGTCTGGGCACTGGCCGAAAGTTACCGGCTACCGCTGGCCCAGATCTTTTGCGAAGAAGTATTTGAAAAACTCCGACCCGAGAATGCAGCCTTCTGGCTGACCGACACGCAGGGAACGGAACTGTCCGCTGGATTGGCTCTTTCGCTTCGTGATTTTGCCCGTTTGGGGCAACTGCTGATCGATGCCAGGAACAGCAGTCGACGCAGCAGGATTCCAAACTGGTTCATCGAGACGCTGACCGCCTCAACCGGGCTGCGAACAGCAAACACTTCGGATCTCAGAGGCCTGAAAAAAGGCAGCGAATTTCGCTACGGCTTTGTCCACCTCGGCGGTGCGCAGAACCGCATCGCCATTCTGGGACCGTACGGCAACAGCCTGTACATCGATTTTGATCGTCGACTGGTGATTGCCATTTATGCTGCCTATCCTAGGGATCACACCGCAGGAATGCGGGCTACACTTGAGCAGATATGGGACACCCTGGCTTCTGCAACGCAGCCGATTGGCAAGCGTTGAAGCATGAGGTGAGAATATGCGGAAGTAAGTCAGGAACAGCTTGACTACCACGTCGATACCGAACCACAGGATGACCAGCGGAATCAACGCCAGCAGCGGAATGTTGCGAATCATCTGCAGGCTGGTGTCGAGAGCGATTTCCATTTTTCGGAAAGATCCGGTCAACAGACCGAGGACGAGACCGAGCCCGCCGCCGATGGCGAAACCGGCAAGCGCCCTGCTGGCCCTGACCCGGATGTGGGTCCACAACTTGCAGGCAATTCAGGCCGTTCTCGTCGCCGAAGGCATCGTGCCGATTGTGGATGGAGCGGCCTGGGCCTGCCGCGACCGGGACGATATTCCAGGCGGCTGCGCATGAAAAGGATGCCCGCAGCGCACCGCAGGCACGACACCGTGGCATGTAGGGACGGTATCGTCACTCCGAAGGACAACATCGTCGTTCCGAGAGACGATGTCGAAGCGCCGAAGGACAACAACTTCCCTCCGAGGGACGACACGGTCTCACCAACGTCGCCGACGTGATCCAGGATCACGCTCATTCTCGGGCAGGGACGCTCCAGTGACTGTTCGGTCTTCGCCGACGAGGCAGTCCACCTTACCTCAGACTCGCTCTCTCCTCGCGCCGTGATTCTTTCAGACGCATTGCCGCCGAAGACCGATTACTACGCTCATACCTCGTTGGACAAGGCTCCCACTTCGAGTGACTTATGCGGTCAAAGCGGACGAAATGTCGTATGGTGACACCCTGACCAGCAAGGGAACCCTTCCCACCCGCGAAGGAGGGCCGGCTGTAAGGAAACGCCACACCCCTTCGACTCAGGTCACTAGAACAACCCGAGAGAGAGCCAACCATGCACGCCACCCTGCCCCTGCTGCTGACCAGCAATTTTCCAAACCTGGCCCGGCGTTCGGTCGAAACCCTCCAGGTCAACCTCGGTTATCGCTGCAATCAGAGTTGCCTGCACTGCCATGTCAATGCCGGTCCGCAGCGCAAGGAGGAAATGACTGCGGAGACGATCGACGCCTTGCTGGCCTTCATCGCCGCCAGCCCCGAAGTCAAGGCGCTGGACCTCACCGGCGGAGCGCCCGAGTTGAACGCGAATTTCAGGCGACTGGTCGTTGCTGGGCGCGAACGCGGTCTGCGGGTCATCGACCGTTGCAATCTGACGATCCTCGAGGAAGTCGGCCACGAAGATCTTGCCGCTTTCCTCGCTGCGCATCGTGTCGAGGTCGTCGCATCGCTACCCTGCTACCTCGAAGAGAACGTCGACCGGCAGCGCGGCAAGGGTACCTTCGACGCCAGCATCCGCGGCCTGCGCCGACTGAATGCGCTGGGGTACGGAGCGCCCGGCGGCCCCCTGCTCCTGAACCTGGTCTTCAATCCGCAGGGGCCGACGCTACCGCCACCGCAGGGCCCTCTGACAGCGGCGTATCGCGAGCACCTCGGGCGCAACTTCGGTATCGTTTTCAACCAGTTGTTCACGCTGACCAACATGCCGATCCAGCGTTTCGGATCGCTGCTGGTCTCGAAGGGACAGTTCAACACCTATATGCAGTTGCTGCACAGCGCCCACCGTGACGAGAATGTCGAGCACGTGATGTGCCGCAACCTGCTGTCAATCGACTGGCAAGGCTACCTCTACGACTGCGACTTCAATCAGCAACTCGGCTTGCCGATCAGGGGCACCGAACGCGCCCGCCTGCACATCACCGACGTGCAGGCGGCGGCGCTAGACGGCTGGAGGATCCGGGTCGCCGACCACTGCTACGGCTGCACGGCTGGCCAGGGGTCAAGTTGCGGTGGGGCGCTGGGCGAGGAAGTCGCGGCGGCACCGACCTGCAGCGCCTGATCAGGGTCGCACTGTAAGGTCTGCAAGCTGCCGCACGACAGAGCGCTGTACCGAACATCAGGAGGTGGGAAAGCTGCCATGACTATTCGACGACTGCTGCTGATTGCAGCCCTGACCGGGTTGCTGCTGGCGTATTTCGCTCTTGACCTGGGCCGCTTCCTGAGTCTCGACTACTTCAAGAGCCAGCAACTCACGATCGAGGCCTGGCGGGCCGCACAGCCGATCCAGGCGGCTCTGCTGTTCTTTGCCACTTATGTGGCGGTGACCGGTCTTTCGCTGCCTGGCGCAACGGTGATGACCCTGGTCGCGGGCGCCGTATTCGGCCTGTTCTGGGGTTTGCTGCTGGTTTCCTTCGCCTCGTCGCTCGGTGCCACCCTCGCCTTCCTGGTCTCGCGTTTCCTGCTCCGCGACTGGGTTCAGCAGCGCTTCGGCGATCGCCTGCGGGCGATCAATGCCGGCGTCGAGAAGGAAGGGGGGCTGTATCTCTTCACCTTGCGTCTGGTGCCGGTGTTTCCGTTCTTTGTGATCAACCTGTTGATGGCCCTGACGCCGATCAGGACCGGCACCTTCTACTGGGTGAGTCAGATCGGCATGCTCGCCGGCACGCTGGTCTATGTGAATGCCGGCACACAACTGGCCAGGATCGACTCTCTGGCGGGAATCCTCTCACCGGCGCTGCTCGGATCCTTTGTTCTGTTGGGGGTTTTCCCGCTGCTGGCCAGGAAGCTCGTCGCGGCCCTGGCCGCCCGCAAGGTCTATTCGGGATGGCAGAAGCCGGCGCGTTACGACCGCAACCTGATCGTCATCGGCGCCGGTTCGGCCGGGCTGGTCACCGCCTACATCGCCGCGGCGGTCAAGGCCAGGGTGACGCTGATCGAGAAGCACAGGCTCGGCGGCGACTGCCTGAATACCGGCTGCGTACCGTCGAAAGCGCTGATCCGTTCTGCCAGGCTGCTTTCGCATATGCGGCGCGCGCCCGAGTTCGGCATTCGCAGTGCGCGTGCGGAATTCGACTTCGCCGAGGTCATGGCGCGCGTGCAGCGCGTGATCAAGGCCATCGAACCGCACGACTCCGTCCAGCGCTACACTGAACTCGGTGTCGAGGTCATCGCCGGCAGTGCGAAGCTGGTTTCGCCGTGGGTGGTGGAGATCGTCCGCGATGACGGTGGCAGCCAGCGTCTCAGCGCCCGCAGCATCGTCATCGCCGCCGGCGCCCGTCCTTTCGTGCCGCCGATCCCTGGTATCGAACAAATGGGCTACCTGACCTCCGATAACGTCTGGGAACTGCGCGAACTGCCGCGTCGGTTGCTGGTCCTCGGCGGCGGCCCGATTGGTTCGGAATTGACGCAGGCTTTTGCGCGCCTCGGGGCCGTCGTCACGCAGGTCGAAATGGCGCCGCGGATCATGGTCCGCGAAGATCCCGAAGTGTCCGAAATGGTCATGCAGCGTTTCCGCAGCGAAGGCATCACCGTCCTGGTCGGCCACCGCGCCAAAGAGTTCCTGATCGACAACGGAGAGAAGGTCCTCGTCGCCGAACACGCTGGTCGGGACGTCCGCATTCCTTTCGACGCGGTGCTGGTGGCCGTCGGTCGGGTGGCCAATCTGGACGGCTACGGGCTCGACGAACTCGGCATCAGCGCGCAGCGCACCATCGAAACCAACGCCTTCCTGCAAACGAAATATCCGAACATTTACGCCGCCGGCGATGTCGCCGGGCCATTCCAGTTCACACATGCGGCAGCCCATCAGGCCTGGTATGCGGCGGTCAATGCGCTTTTCGACCCCTACCGGAAGTTTCGCGTCGATTACTCGGTGATTCCCTGGGCAACCTTCATCGAACCCGAGGTGGCGCGCGTCGGAATCAACGAAAGTGAAGCCCGCGAACGCAATATCCCGCACGAAACGACCGTGTACGGGATCGACGATCTCGATCGGGCGATCGCCGACGGCGAAGCGCATGGTTTCGTCAAGGTGCTCACCGTCCCCGGGAAGGACCGCATCCTCGGCGTCACCATCGTCGGCGAGCACGCCGGCGACCTGATCGCCGAATATGTCCTGGCGATGCGCCACGGCATCGGCCTGAACAAGATTCTCGGCACCATTCACATCTACCCGACGCTCGCCGAGGCGAACAAATACGCCGCCGGCAACTGGAAGAAGGCGCATGCCCCGCAAAAGCTGCTCGCCTGGGTAGCGCGCTTTCACACCTGGCGTCTCGGCTAGCAGACGGCTACAGGCGCTCACTGCGCGGCAGCAGCAGGCTCGCGATTTCGGCGACATCCTTTTCCGAAAGAACGCCGGCTGCCGTCTTCAGTTGCAGGATGCTGACCAGAAACTCGTATCTGGCCTGCGCGAGATCGCGCTTGGCGACGAACATCAGCCGCTCGGCGTCGAGAACATCGGTATTGGTCCGGATTCCCGCCGCCATCCCGCGCATCGTTCCTTCGGCCGCCACCAGGCTGGCATCGACCGCCTTTTCATAGGCGGCAACCTTGCTGACGCCGGTCTCGACGGCCATGAACTGGCGCTTCACCTCGACCAGGACCTCATTCACCGTCGCATCGAGTTCGGCCTGTGTGCGCTCGCGGTTGGCCACCGCCTGCCCGGTCAACGCCGACACCCTGCCTCCGGCGAACAACGGAAAGTTCAGTTGTACGCCAACGGCCGTGACCGCGGTCTTCTGATTCAGCGTCGAGATGGTCTCGTTCTCCGATCGGGTTGCGCGCGCGACGAAGTCGAGTTGCGGCATATGGCCGGCACGATTGCGATTCACTTCCAGGCTGGCCATTTCGTAAGCCTTGCGCTGCGCACGAATCTCCGGGTTGTTGTCCTGCGCCAGCACGTACCATTCTTCGAGTTGCCCGGGTCGCACGCCAGTCGGAACAAAGTCCGGTCGCAGAATCCACAGATCTCCCATCGGCGTGCCGGTGATGCCTTCGAGTTTTCGCATCGCCACCGCGACACGGTCGAGCGCGTCGGCACGCCCGGCGCGGGCAAGCTGCAGCCGCGATTCGGCCTCGGCGACTTCGGTCACCGTACCTTCACCGCCCTTCCGCCGCCTCTCAGCCAGTTTCCGCTGGGCGCCATAAGCGGCAATTTCCGCATCGGCCAGCGCCAGCTTGTCCATCGCCAGCAAAGCGTCAAAATACGCGCCGGCCACCTTGACGGCGAGTTCCGCCTCCTTGCGGTCGAATATCGCGTCGCTGTACGCTGCCTGCACGCCGCCCTGCTGGTAACGCACGAAACTGTCGTAGTTGAACAAGGGCTGCCGTAGCGCGATCGAGATTACCTTGTCGTAATAGTCGAGCGACTGGGTCACGTCGACGATCGTCGAGGTGCGTTCTCCAGCGTTCTTCGAGTAGGAACCGGTAACCGAGATATTTGGCAACAAACCGGAACGGCCGATGGCGATCGCGTACTGCCCGGCGTCGCGCTCGTAGCGTGCGGCCCTGAAGGTCGGGTCGTTCTGCCGAGCCGCACTGTAGGCGTCGAGCAGACCGGCTGCCAATACTCCTGAAGACCACAGCGCCAGAGTGCAACAGCTCATCAGCTTGACCGACCAGTGCGTCATGCTCATTCCTCGGTCAAGGCCGACTTCATCCGGTCGAGCAGCGGTTTGAACAGGTAGTTCAGCATCGTCCGTTCGCCGGTCTTGATGAACACCTCGGCCGGCATTCCTGCCTTGATCTCGTGCGTCTTCAGCTTCTGCATGCCTTCCGCCGTCACCACCACCTGGCCGCGGTAGAACGGTGGTATCCGGCCCTGCGGGTCGGTCGTCGCGTCGGCCGCGACCTGCACGAAGTCGCCGGGGATCTGCGGGGTGGTCCTCTGATTGAAGGCGGGAAAGGTGATTTCGACCGGTGATCCCAGTTTGACCTTGTCGATCAGCGTCGTCGGAATCTGCACATCGATTCGCAAGGGCTCGTTCTTCGGCACCACCTCCATGAGGGGAGTACCCTGAGCGAGTACACCGCCGACCGTATGCACGTTCAAACCGACGATGACCCCCTCGGAGGGAGCGCGCACGGTGGTATTTTCCAGTTCGAAGGCGAGCCCCTTGAGCCGACTGTCGAGAGAGCTGGCCTCCTTCTGCACGTCGGCCAGACCGTTCTCCACTTCCTTGTCATACTCCTGCCGGCGCGCAAGCATGCGCATCCGGATTTCGCCGATGCTTTGCTGCGTGCGGCCGAGGTTTCCCAGGTCCTCCGAGATGGCGCCACTGAGTTGCGCCAGAAGGCGCTCCTGCTCCGACAGGCGGTTACGCGGCAGGTAGCCCTCGGCGGCAAGCTCCCGCAGTCCCTGCAGTTCCTCAAGCAACAGCCTGGATTGTTCCTCCTTGGCCCGCCGGGTAGCCTCCAGACCCTTGGCCGAGGACTGCAGACCGGCAAGCGTGTTCTTCATCGCCCCGAGTTCGGCCTGCAAGCCGGCCTGCCGCGAACGCAACAACTGAGTCTGCACGGCCATTGCATTGGCCGCCCGCGGATCGTCCTTCTCGCTTAACAGATCGTCGGGAAAGACGATCTCCGAATGGCCCTGTGCATCGGCAATCAGGCGTGCCTCCGCCGCTTTTGCCACCAGCCACTGGCTGCGCGCCACCTCGTACTGCGAACGCGCGTTCGTCGGATCGAGGCGTACGAGCACATCGCCACTCCTGACCTCGTCTCCGTCCTTGACCAGGATCGCTTCGACCATTCCCGGGCCGAGGTTCTGCACCGTCTTGCGGTTGCCGGTCACCACCACCTGTCCATTCGCCGGTACACCCTGGTCCAGGGGTGCCAGAGCAGCCCACAGTACGAAACCACCAAAGCCGATGGCCAGCACCCACCAGCCCAGCCGCGAAGCACGCGCATGGTTGATGTCTACGCTTGCCGCCGGCTTGGTTCTGGTGTCGTTGACATCGGTGACATCGGTGATATCGCTATCCGCCGTACTTTTTCGATTGAAGATGTTGATCGCCATGCTCCCGCTTTTCGAATCAGGCTTCGACCGCCGGCGCTGCCGGAAGGCCGCCTGCCGCCGTCACCGGCGAAACGGGCCGGGCCGCGTTGGCCGTCGCCGCCGCTGCACTCCCCGCACGCATTGCCGCCAGCACCTGCTCGCGCGGCCCATGCGCCTTTACGGTCCCCTCGTGCATCACCAGAATGCTGTCCGCTACCGCCAGTGTAGTCATTCGGTGGGTCACGATCACCACCGTACGCTTCCTGGCCTTCAGGCGTCGCACCGTTTCGGCAAGAGCGGCTTCGCCCTGATCGTCGAGGTTGGAATTCGGCTCATCGAGCACGATCAGCGCCGGGTCGCCGTAGAGCGCACGCGCCAGGCCGATACGCTGTTTCTGGCCGCCGGAAAGGGCGCTGCCGGCATCGCCGAGGGGCGTGTCGTAGCCGTTGGGAAGCATCAGGATCAGTTCATGCACACCTGCCGCCTGCGCCGCCGCCAGAACCTGGTCCGAATCGACCTCGCCGAAGCGGGCAATGTTCTCGGCAACGGTACCGTCAAACAACTCGATGTCCTGTGGCAGGTAGCCAAGGTACGGCCCCAGTTCGTCCTTGTTCCACTTGAAGATCTCGGCGCCGTCCAGGCGCACGGATCCGGCCAGCGCTGGCCAGACACCAACCAGCAGGCGCGCCAGGGTAGACTTCCCGGAGGCGCTCGGGCCGATCACCGCGACCACCTCTCCCGCCGCCAACCGAAAATTGACGTTCTTGAGGATCAGAATCTTGCTGCCAGGAGCTGCAGTCGCCGCGTTCTCCACCAGCACATCGCCCAAGGGTCGTGGCAGCGGCATGCCGGCGACACGCGCCGGGTAGACGCGCAACAGTTCAGTCAGGCGCTGGTAGGCGGCGCGTGCCGATACCAACTGCTTCCAGTTGGCAATCAACACCTCGACAGGAGCCAGAGCACGACCAACGAGGATCGAGCCGGCAATCATCATTCCCGAGGTAATTTCGCCGTCGATGGCCAGCAGCGCGCCATAACCCAGCGCCAGCGATTGCATCGAGATGCGTGCGAAGCGGGTCAAGGCGTTGAGCGTGCCTGCACGATCGCTCGCCAGCGCCTGCTGCATCAGGAACTTCTCGTGCAACTTGAACCAGCGACTACGGATCGCCGGTAGCATGCCCATGGCTTCGATCACCTCGGCGTTGCGCAGGTGATTGTTGGCCTGCGCATTGGCGGCCATGGCGAGCCTTTGCGCTTCGCCCAGCGGCGCCGCCGAGACACGTTCATTGATTATCGCCAGGACCACCAGCACCAGCACACCGATCAGCGAGAAGAAACCCAGATGCGAATGCATCATGAAAATCACGATCAGGTAGATTGGCATCCACGGCGCGTCCGCCAGCGCGATCAGACCCGCACCGGTCAGCGTCTGCCGCATCGTGGACAGGTCATTGAGCGCCTGCGCAGGATTCTGGCCGGCCTGTCGGAGGTTGCGTTCGAAGGTCGCGTCGAAGACGCGCGCATTGACGTCGAGGTCGAGGCGTGCCCCGACACGCACAAGAACCATCGACCTGATCCGCTCGAGCACCGACATCAGCGCGAACAGCCCGAGCGTGATCAAGGTCAGCATCAGCAGCGTGGTCACGTTGCGGCTGCCGAGCGCGCGGTCGTAAATCTGCAGCATGTAGATCGACGGCGTCAGCATCAACAGATTGATGAAAAAACTGAACGCGCCGATGGTCAGGAAAGCCCGACGAAACGACAGAAGCGCCAACTCGAGTTCGGGACGCTGCTGGGGGGGCTTGATCATGCGCATTCTTCCTTGGAAACCAGACCATTCCATAGATGGAGCAACGACGACGCGCTGGGAAGCTCATGGACGTGCATCAATGATCAGTCCTGCTCATCGCGCAGTTCCCAAAAAGGTTGTAATGATGACAGAATGAGCTTCCATGATCCAGCCCGAAGCCCCGATGCCAGAGGCTTCCCTGACCCGAAAATTGTGATCACCTTAACGCAGGCGACACGCGAATGCCTTGTGCGGGTGTCCGGGCCGTGATAAGGCTCCGAGCAGCAAATGCGCGCCTTGTCGTCTGCATCACATTCATAATGCCAGTCCATGATCAGGGTGACTGTGCCAATTTTCATACATGACGGTAGAGAAGGCGCAAGCCGAGGCCGAAAGGATTCTCGGAGAGTTCGCCAGCGGGGCAAACCCTGCCGAGGCGCGGCGAACGTTCAAGACTGAGCTGACACTGACGGAGTTTTTCACCGAGTACGGCACCCGGCACGGCGAAAAGCTGGTGGTGTGGCGCGACATGCAGCAGCGATTCCGGGACTACCTGCAAAAGCCGCTTGGCGACCGAAAGCTGACGCGCATCACGAGGGCGATGATTGCCCGTGCGCTATCCGATATTGAGAAGGCCGGCAAGGCGTCAAGGTGGCAGGCCGAACGGGAAGCCGTGACCGCTTCTTGCAAGCCGACGAACTGCCCCGCTTCTTTCAATCGCTGGCGGAAGAACCGAGTATCGCCCAATCAGCCGACACGGCTTCATTGCAAATCAGGTACAGTTTTGGCGCGGGCTAGCAACCAATGGAACGGAAATGTCTTCGACGACTTGGGATTTCTCCCGAAAGAGGCCGTCCTGTGATCAATCGGACGGGCTTGTCGCAAGCAGCCCCGCCAGCGCCGCCTCGATCCAGCCAAAACCGATCCGCTCCTGTTCGAGACGCAGATTCCTCGGCAGGCGGTTGTCGCGCAGGTCGTCGTACAGGGCGCCCTCCTCCGCGTCAAGAAGAACAGAGGAATCCAGGTTCTATCACCCCCGAGTTCTCTTTGTTCCCTGCCGTTAGACTGGCAGATTCCGCCACCCGCTACTGCGGGGAGCGATACCAGGGAACCGGAACGCATGCAGACGGGAGTAACAAGCGCGTGTCGAGGTGCCGGGCCGACACGCAGCGAAACATACCCCGCATTGTGTGTCGGCAAGTATTGCTGTCTAATACAATTGGGGCAAGCAGATACCAACAGGGTAAGGCATCTACTAGGGTGGGGGGCTAATGGCAAACTTCAGGGCAAGGGTCTGGATGACGTTGATCGGGGTGGCTGTACTGTCATCCATTCCGGTTTTTGTTGTCGCAGGAAGCGGTGGCGGGATGGGGGTAGCGCTTGGCGGGATGGTGCTGGCAGTCAGCATTGCAGCCCTGGCTGCTTATTTTCTGGTATCGAGTATCAGCCGCCCACTGGATCAGTTGTCCGGTCATATCGGGCAGGTGGCCAAAGGCAATCTGAACGTGACACTGCCCGCATCGGTTGGCGATGATGCGGGCAATGTTTTTTCCGCATTTGCCAGCATGGTCTCGAACCTGCGCAGGTCCATCTCCGAGGTGAGCCAGTCTGCACTGCAGATTGCTTCAACAGTCAATCAGCTGAGCACATCGGCGGCAGCGATCGCCGACAAATCCCTGGTCGCATCCAAACGTTGCTCGAGTGCCGCCGCCGCTAGCGAGCAGATGGCAGCGACTGCCGGGCATATCGCAACAAACTGCGTTGAGGCATCACATGCTGCATCGGCAGCGAACGAGGCGGCGAATGTTTCGGCATACGTTTCCATGGAATCGATCAATTCCATCCACGCCATTGCCGAGTTGATCAAGGATTCATCGGAACGTATCGGTAGGCTGGGCGAGAGTTCCGAACAGATTGGTGCCATCGTTTCAACGATCAAGGATATTGCCAATCAGACCAACCTGCTGGCGCTCAATGCCGCTATCGAGGCGGCGCGGGCCGGCGAAACGGGGCGCGGTTTTGCCGTGGTGGCGGACGAGGTGAGAAAGCTGGCAGAACGTACTACGCAGGCAACCCAGCAGATTACCGAGATGATCAAGCTCATCCAGGGCGAAACCCAGAGTGCAGTCGATACCATGAAGCAGGCGGTGCATGAGGTGGAGAAAGGCGTTGAGGATGGCGCACGCTCAAGCGAATCGATCTGCGAAATACTCGGCAAGATCACTGAGTTATCTGACGATATCAGCAAGATCGCCACTTCCGCCCAGCAGCAGAAAGCGGTCACCGACGACATCAGTTCAAGTAGCCAGCAGATGAGCACGATGGTCGACGGGTCGGCACAGGAGGCAAGTACCGTGGCGACGGCGGCGATGACCCTGTCTCGGCAAACGGATCATCTGTCCCGGTTGGTCAAGGGTTTCACGTTTTGACTGTTCCGGCTTGCTTGCCGGGGTTGCAGATCGCTTAGGCCGTTCCTGTTCATGGAGGGAAAGATGTCAGCCAGCAAACCAAAACTTGCCATGTATTGGGCAGCTTCCTGCGGCGGATGTGAAATCGCCTTGGCCAATATTGATGAGGTCTTGCTGGAAGTTGATCATCATTTCGACTTCATGTTTTGTCCTTGTCTGCTCGATACCAAGACAAAGGACATCGAGGCGCTGCCGGATGGCGATATTTTCCTGACCCTGTTCAACGGTGCGCTGCGTACCGAAGAAAACAGGGAAATGGCAGAGTTGTTGCGCAGGAAGTCGAAGGTGTTCGTCGCTTTCGGCGCTTGCGCCGCTACGGGGGGCATTCCCGCTCTGGCCAATCAGCACGGTTTGCAGCACCTGCTGGACACGGTCTTTCTGAATGCGCCCAGCGTCGAAAACTCGGCGCGGTTGATCCCTCAACCGATCTGCCATGTAACCGACGGGGAACTGGCATTGCCGGCCTTCTTGCCGCGCGTGCTGGCCGTGCATGAAGCTGTGAGCGTTGATTACACCATGCCCGGTTGTCCTCCGGAGCCGGAACAGATCATCGCCGTCATTCGCCATGTGGCTTCCGGTGCGCCCTTGCCACCGCTTGGTACCTGGCTGGGTTGCAGCAGCCGCGCCGTTTGCAGCGAATGCCCACGGGAAAAACGCGGCGTGCTGGCAGCGCGGTTGTTACGGCCCTATGAGGGCATACCGGAAACCGGTTGGTGTTTGATCGAACAGGGGTTCGCCTGTCTTGGACCGGCCACGCGCGGCGGTTGCCATGCCCTTTGTCCGACCGCCAATATGCCCTGCACCGGCTGCTATGGTGCCCTCGATGCGACCGCCGACCCCGGCGCCAGCGCGCTGACGGCACTGGCGGCGGCGGTCGATCCCGGCAATCTGGCTGGCAAGGACGAAGAGGACCTGCATCGGCGACTCAAGCATGCGCTATCCGGCGTGGCTGACCCGCTGGGCACTTTCTATCGCTATTCACTGGCAGCGACCGTGCTCGCCGAGCGCAAGCCGGAGGTGGAGCAATGACTCGACGAATCACCATCGATCCGATCACACGACTGGAAGGCCACGGCAAGATTGAAATTTTTCTGGACGACGCCGGCGACGTTTCCTCAGCGTATTTCCAGATTCCGGAACTGCGCGGTTTTGAGTCCTTCTGTGTCGGACGCCATGCCGAGGAAATGGCCAATATCACCAATCGCATCTGCGGCGTTTGCCCGGAAGCTCACCACATGGCGGCAGCCAAGGCCGTCGATGCAGCCTTCGGCGTTACCTGCCTGCCGGCGGCAAGGCGCATTCGCGAATTGATCTACATGGCGTTTTTTGTCACCGATCACACCACGCATTTCTACTGCCTGGGTGGGCCGGATTTCATCGTTGGCCCGGATGCTCCGGCCTCCGAGCGCAATATCCTGGGGGTCATTCGCAAGGTGGGCGTCGATATCGGCTTGCAGGTCATCAATTGCCGCAAGCGCAACCACGAACTGATCAAGCGTCTGGGCGGCCGCGGCGTGCACTTGTGCGGGGCGTTGCCGGGCGGTTGGTCGGTGGCCCTGAGCGAGGAAATGCGCCGGGATTTTCTTGACTGTGCCAAGGAAAACATCGATTTCGCCCGTTTCTCGCTGAAAACGTTCGACGACATCGTTCTCAAGGATCAGGCTTATCTTGATCTGATGTTTTCCGACTTGTATCGCCACGAAACGCACAGCATGGGGACGGTCGATGCCGGGATGGCACCCAATTTCTACGAGGGCAGGATTCGTGTCGTCGATACACTGGGAAATGAAGTCGCCCTCTACGATCCCAAGGATTACCTGAGCCACATCGCCGAACACGTCGAGCCATGGAGCTATCTGAAATTCCCCTATCTGAAGAAATTCGGCTGGAACGGCTTTGTCGATGGGCAGGAGAGCGGCATTTACCATGCCACCCCGCTGGCACGCCTCAATGTCGCCGACCGCATGGCCACACCGCTTGCGCAGGCTGAATTCGAACGTTTTTTCGACACCTTCGGCGCGCGGGGAAAGGCCGCCAATGGCCGCAACCTGCCGGTTCATCAGCGCCTTGCCACGCACTGGGCGCGGTTGATCGAGTTGCTCTATGCCGCAGAGCGCATGCAGGAGTTGCTCGAACACCCTGAAATCTGTGATCCAGCGGTCCGCCAGGTCGTCGAGGCGCGGGCCGGCATTGGCATCGGCTCGGTCGAAGCCCCGCGCGGCACGCTGACCCACCATTACGAGACCGACGTACGTGGTGTGCTCACCAGGGTCAATCTGATCGTCGGCACAACCAACAACAATGCCCCGATTTCGCTTTCAGTGATGAAGGCCGCCAAGGGGCTGATCAAGGGTGGCGTGTTCAGCGACGGCATCCTGAACCAGGTGGAAATGGCTTTCCGCCTCTATGATCCCTGCTGCTCGTGTGCCACGCACGCACTGGGCAAGGCACCGCTAGAGGTTAACCTGCGCGCCGTCGACGGATCGCTGCTCGATCAACAGGTGCGGGGATAAGCGACCATGCGCAGTACAAATGGCGACTGCGTCGTTATCGGCCTGGGTTGCCCTTTTCTAAGTGACGATTCCATCGGTCCGAGGGTAATTCGCGAACTGGCAGCCGGAGTGGAAGAGTCATGGAGGCTGGTGGAATCGCATGCCGGCGGCTTGTTGCTGCTGGAGGAACTGGCGGGTGCAACGCGGGCCATCATCGTCGACGCACTGCTCGACAGCCGCCGCACGCCGGGCGAGGTGGTGGTGGCGGGCATCCACGGCAGCAGCCAGAATGCGGCCTGCGGCCACGACTGCACACTGCTGCAGGCGCTGACCATTGGCCGCGCCATGGGCCTGGATCTGCCCACCGACATGAATATTCACCTGGTCGCGGTGGTGGCTGACGACGTCACCACGTTCGCTGAAAACCTGTCACCCCGCGTCGCCAGCGCCCTGCCGGAAGCCTGCCGGACAGTACGTTTGCTGGCCCGAGGGTCTCTCTTTGCCAACAAGGAGGCTGCATGAGTTCCCGAGCAAGAACCGCCGTCATTCTTTGCACCTGCAGCGGCATCATCGCGGAGCGGATCGACTGGGAAAAAGTTCAGAAACTGCTTGCCGGCCACCCGACCAGGCCGGTTTTCCGGGTCGACCAACTCGCCTGTGGTGCCGACAACCTCGAACAGCTGGAAACCTGGCTGAAGGAAGAAAAGCCTGAACGCGTGGTCGTCGCCGCCTGTTCGCCACGCGATCATGAAGCGACTTTTCGGCGGCTGTTGATCGGGGCCGGCATCAACCCGTATTTCCTCCAAATGGTCAACGTCCGTGAGCAGGTTGCCTGGGTGACCGCCGATCCCGTGCAGGCAACGGCGAAGTCGGCACGTCTGTTGTCGGCGGCGCTGGATCGGGTACAGCGGCAAGAGCCGCTCGTCGCGCGCAAGGTGCCGCTGCGCACCGAAGTAGCGATCATCGGTGCCGGACCGGCCGGCATGCAGGCGGCGCTGACCCTGGCGCGCGCGGGGCGCAAGGTGACCCTGATCGAGAAGGAACCCTTCATCGGCGGACTGCCCGTTCGCTATGAGGAACTTTTTCCGAATCTCGAATGTGGTCCGTGTTTGCTGGAGCCGGTGATGGGCGAATTGCTGCATGGCCACGAAAGTGAGTACGTTGATTTGCTGACGCTGGCCGAGGTGACCGCAGTCAAGGGCACCTTCGGCAACTGGACCCTGACCGTCAAACAGCGACCACGCTTCATCAACCCGGATTTATGCATCGGCTGCATGGCCTGCGCTGCCGTCTGCCCCGAGCACCGGCCGCACGCGTGGAATGCTGCAGGCGAACTGGCCGCGGTCGATGCGCCTTTTGCCGGTGCACTGCCCAATTTTCCGCATATTGATCCGGCAGTCTGCCTGAAATTGAAAGGCGAGGAATGCAATGCCTGCCTCGTCGAATGCCCGGTCGAAGGTTCTCTGGCTTTCGACGATACCGCTCGTCAGATCACCATCGAAGTGGGCGCCATTATCGTCGCCACGGGTGCTCTTGAAAAACAGGACGTTCCCGCTGCGTTCGCCGGGCTAGCGGACGTGCATACTGGCTACAGCTTCGAGCGTCTGCTGGCGATGAACGGCCCGACCAGCGGCGAGATCCTGAAAGCTGACGGCACCCCGCCGCAATCGGTGGCCATTGTCCATTGCGCCGGCTCGCTCGATACCAACGAGATTTCCTACTGTTCCGGCACCTGTTGCCGCGCTGCGCTGAAGTACGCCCACATTACCGCTGCCAAAGTGGCGGGGGTCGAACTGACGCGTCTGGTTCGCGAACAGGTCGTACCCGGCCTGGATGCCGATAGCCAACTGCACCACGACCACAGCGCAGTCAGCCGCTATTCCGGGCTGGGCGCCCTGAGCGTCGACGGCGTGGGCGCAGAACGCCGGATCGTTTGCCAGGACAATGGGCAGTCGATTGCCGCCGAGATGATCGTGCTGATGCGTCCAGTCGTTCCCGGCGAAGGAACCAGCAAGATTGCCGAGGTGCTTGAACTCGATACCAATGCAGGCGGCTTCCTTGCCCAGTTGCATTCGCTTTCCGCTTCCTGCGCCAGCAACATGAAGGGGATCTATCTGGCCGGGACCAGTCGTGGGCCTGGCGATATCCGTGAGGCCTTTTCCAGCGGTACGGCGGCGGCCGGCCTGGCGCTTTCCGAACTGGTCGATGGTCGCGATCTGGTGGTCGATCCGCAGGTGGCGGTGGTCGATGTGATGCGCTGTTCTGGATGCGGAACGTGCCTGCAGGTCTGCCCATACAAGGCCATTTCGTGGAATGCACGCGACAGGATTGCCGATGTGGCCGATATCCTGTGTCGAGGTTGCGGGACCTGCGTCGCAGCCTGCCCGTCTGGTGCGATTACCGGTCAGGGCTTTTCCCGTGCGATGCTGCGAGCTGAAATTGGGGGAGTATTGTCATGAGTTGCCAGAGCTATTCGACCACCCATCCAACAAACCCGACGAACAACGTTGACGCCATTGCCGGCGTTGCTGTCAAAGTTGTTGCCTTCCTGTGCAACTGGTGTTCCTACGCGGGCGCTGACAAGGCGGGTGCCAACCAGTTGCCGGTGCCGGCAGAACTGACGGCGATCCGCGTCATGTGTTCTGGCCGGGTTGAGCCGACCATGATCCTCGAATGCTTCCAGAAAGGAGCGGACGGCGTATTGGTGCTGGCCTGCCATCCCGGTGACTGCCATTACAAGGAGGGCAACCTGCGCGCCTACTGCCGGGCCGAACTGCTGGAGCGCCTGGTACCACAATTGGGCGTCGATCCGCGGCGCTTTCGCTTTGACTATGTCTCGGCGGCGGAAGCAGACAGGTTTTCGCAGATCACCAATGAATTCGTTGATCAGGTTCGTGCCCTTGCGGTAATACCATCTTAAAACTAAGGAGAAGAAGAATGGCAACCCAAATCCTTGACTGCGTTGGACTCAAGTGCCCGCAACCGACGCTGAAAGTGACCGTCCAGTCGACCCGGATGAAACCGGGAGACATTCTCGAAGTCGTTGCCGATTGCTCGACTTTCGAAAAGGACGTGCGTGAATGGGCGACTCGCGCCAGGAAGACCGTCCTCTGGTGCAAGGATGAAGGCGGCGGCAAGAAACGCATCCAGATCAAGCTTTGAACAGTTTCCCGGCGACCTGGCCGGGGCGCGGGCAGAGCGCAAGCGTTCAGCGCACCCACCTCTGCTGTTGGCCATCACGGCATCGTCCTTGTTGCGCGATGGCACTGGATGGACATGGCGATAGTTGTCGGTACCGTGCTTCTTGCCGACACGTCGCGCCTGTACGACGCGGCCGAGTTGCTCGTTGCGCTCGAAATTTGTCTGGGGCTCCGCGCGTTCTGCTGCGGGGCGAAATCGTCAGAGAAGAAACTCCCGGGTTGTTGTAAGGAATCGGCTGCGACTCCGACTATCGTCCAGCAGGCCCGAGAAACTTCGGGTGACTGCAGAAAACCAAGCCATCCAACCCAAACAAGGAGTGTACCGATGAACAAGACAATGACGACAGCTTCACTGGCCCTGGCGCTCGGCGCCGCCCTGACGGTAGCCGCCAGCCCGGCTTTCGCCGCCGATAGCGCGGCCGACAAGGAAAAATGCTACGGCGTCGCCCTCAAGGGCAAGAATGACTGCAAGGCGGGCGCCGGCACCTCATGTGCCGGTACCTCGAAAACCGACTACCAGGGCAATGCCTGGACCCTGGTGCCCAAGGGGACCTGCGAAAAGACTGTTTCCTCGACTTCGCCGACCGGCAAGGGCCAGCTTGCCGAGTTCAAGGAAAAGAAGGCCTGATCGAAATCCGGATCGCGGAGCATCCGCCATGACGAACCCTGCCAACTGCCGGCCATCCCAGGGCGATGCCCCCGCGTTCCCCGTCACGACCCTGCCCGCGCGCGGCGGGGTCGGGCTCAAACCGGAACATTTTCGCGAGATCCTTGGCACTGCGCCGGATGTCGGCTTCTTCGAAGTGCATGCAGAGAACTACATGGTGGACGGCGGACCCTTCCACTACTACCTGGGCCGCATTCGCCAACGCCATCCCATTTCGATCCATGGCGTCGGCCTGTCGATCGGCGGCGAGGAG
Source organism: Candidatus Accumulibacter propinquus (assembly GCF_056856495.1). Classification (NCBI taxonomy): domain Bacteria; kingdom Pseudomonadati; phylum Pseudomonadota; class Betaproteobacteria; genus Candidatus Accumulibacter; species Candidatus Accumulibacter propinquus. The sequence continues at coordinate 398,151 of NZ_JBSEHC010000002.1, read as the reverse complement.
CCCCTGGACGCCGCGCATCTGGACCGGCTGGCCGCGCTGCTGGCGCGTTACCAGCCGGAATCCTTCTCCGAACACCTGGCATGGTCCAGCCACGGCGGGGTCTATCTCAACGACCTGCTGCCGGCACCTTATCACGTCGGCACGCTGGCGCGGGTTTGCGCGCATATCGACCATGTGCAGGAGCGTTTGCAGCGGCGGATGCTGCTGGAGAACCCCGCGACCTACGTCGAATTCGCCGCCTCGACCATGGCCGAAACCGATTTCATCGGTGAAGTCGTGCGCCGCACCGGCTGCGGCCTGCTGCTGGACGTCAACAACGTCCATGTCGCCAGCGTCAATCACAACCGCGACCCGCGCGCCTATATCCGCGCCCTGCCGCTGAAGGCGGTGGGCCAGATCCATCTGGCCGGCTTCGCCCGCGACATCGACGCCGCCGGAGATCCCCTGCTGATCGACAGCCACGACGCGCCGGTGGCGCAGGTGGTCTGGGATCTCTATGCATTCGCACTGGACCTGCTGGGTCCACTGCCGACCCTGATCGAGCGTGACGGCGACATCCCCGTGTTTCCGGTCCTGCTCGCCGAGGCGCAGCGGGCGGACCGGATCATGCGCCAGCAGTTGGCCGCTACCGCGCCGGCCGAGGCTTGCGCGTGAGCGCGCAACGGCACTTCGCCGAAGCCGTGCTGGCTGCCGAGCCGCTGTGCCCACCGGGCCTGATGGCCTGGAACGGCTCGGACCCGGCGCAGCGTTTCGCCGTCTACCGCAACAATGTCATGGTCTCGCTGATCGACGCGCTGGCCGACAGCTATCCGGTGACGCAGGATCTGGTCGGCGAGGAATTCTTCCGCGCCATGGCGCGCCTGTTCGTCCGCACCCATCCGCCGCGCTCGCCGGTTCTGGCGCTCTACGGCGCGGGTCTGGCGGAATTCATCGAAGGTTTTGCGCCGGCGGCCGTCCTGCCCTACCTGGCCGACGTCGCCCGGCTTGAGATGCTGCGCGTGCAGGCCTGGCACGCCGCCGATGCGGCGCCGCTTGGCCTCGCGGACTTTGCGGCCCTGCTGGAGAATGCGCCGGCACTGGCGGCAACTGGTTTCGACCTGCACCCCTCGCTGGCAGTGCTGCGTTCGGCCCACGCCGTGGTTTCGCTGTGGGCGGCGCACCAGGCGCAAGACGGTACGCCCGACCTGACGGCGGTCGATCCCGCGCTGCCCGAATCGGCCCTCGTCCTGCGCATCGGGCTCGACGTCGAAATTCGGCGGATTCCGTGCGCCACGGCACAATTCATCCTGCACCTACAGCAGGGCCTGGCCTTCGGCGCCGCAGCCCAGTTTGCCCTGGACACCGAGCCTGCCTTCGATCTGCCCGCCGTGCTCGGCATGCTGATCTGCGGCGGAGCCATCATCAACCTGTGTCAACCAAGAAGAGAACCTGCATGATGAATTCCATCGCCACCGTTAACGCAGCCAGCCAGGCTGGGAATAGCGGTCCAATCGGCCTCGTGTTCAAGCTGATCGCCCTGTTCGGGCGCATCCCCGATAGCCTGATCGCCTTGCTCGGCCGCTTTTCCATAGCGGCGATCTTCTGGAAGTCGGGACAAACCAAGGTACAGGGCCTTGTCATCGACATCGTCAGCGGCGAGTTTCATTTCGGCGCGCCGCAGCTCTCGGACTCCGCCCTGAGTCTGTTTCGCGAAGAATATCGGCTACCGCTGGTAGCGCCGGAACTCGCGGCGCCGCTGGCGGCCTTCGCCGAGCACCTGTTTCCACTGTTGATCCTGCTCGGCTTGGCCACACGCTTCTCCGCGATCGGTCTGCTGGTAATGACCTTGACGATCCAGTTCCTGGTCTACCCCGACGCCTATCCGACCCACGGCGTCTGGGCCAGCGTGCTAGTCTTCCTGATCGCCCGCGGACCGGGCGCGGTGTCGGTGGATCACCTGATCGCCGCACGCTTCAAGCCGATCGTATAAGACGGCGGCGATAGAAGGCAGTGCGCGCGGGCGCCGAGGCGGCAGACATGGGAATTCGGTCCGTATGGTTAACCGCAAGGCAGGCAGCACGGCTACTCGGGCCGGACGGCGGATCGCGCTGGCGCGGGTCTGAGCGAACCTGAGGATCGATCAGGCGGACTTGCAGCAACCTGTCACGCCAAAGCCGCCAGCGCCGCCTCGACCCAGCCAAAACCGATCCGCTCCTGTTCGAGACGCAGATTTCTGCGCAGGCGGTTGTCGCGCAGGTCGTCGTACAGGGCGCCCTCCTCCGCGTTCAGTCGTGGCAGATCGCGCAGCGTCTGCCGGTCCTCCTCGCCCCAGTGCGTGGTGAAAGCCAGCAGCGTCGCACGATCCATCAGGAACGATTCGGCGTCGGCGCAATGGGTGCGCAACTGGTCGAGGATGGCGAAGCCGTGGGTGTCGATGTCGCCCCAGTAGTGGATGCGGCAGCGCGACAGCCATGCGGCCTCGTGCAGCATCTCGAAGCCGTAACCGGCGCCGAAGAGGATCAGGCTGTGCGGCACCGCCGGAAAGGCGAGGAAGTTGATCTCGTTCTCGGTAATGAAAACGCGTTCGACTTGCGGGTCGATCCGGGCAAAGCTCCGGGCATCGAGGGTGAGGTCCTGCTCGGGGTCGCCGTCCAATAGCGCGTGCCGGCGATCGAGAATCCGGAAACGGATACGCTGCGGTTTGTCGCGGAAGCCGTAGCGGCGAGCGAACTGGCTCACTCCGGCGGCCGATGGGTCGATCGCCGCGGGCGGCAGGGCGAGATCGAGCAATTCGCCGAGCACCCCGCGCTGCGCTTCGATGAACTTGCTGTGCACGCCGGGGATATCCACCTGCCGCATGTAGACGCCGAGGCGCGGGTGGCACTGCAGCCAGGCGACGATGTCGAGCAGTCGGCGCCATTCCTCCCTTCTCGACGTCAACCGCCTCGCCACCTGGTTGTTTCAATCCTCGCTTGGCCCTCGCGGGCCGGGCGTCCGGCATGGTCGGCGACGGCTCGCGGCGAAACGCCTTGTTTCAATCCTCGCTCGGCCCTCGCGGGCCGGGCGTCGAGCGGCGATCGCGTTCACTCTTCTGACCAAGTAGTTTCAATCCTCGCTCGGCCCTCACGGGCCGGGCGTCGTCGGACACGTCGACCGGGTCAAACGTCCCCAGCAACCAGTTTCAATCCTCGCTCGGCCCTCACGGGCCGGGCGTCCACACGTTCCAGGAGGATGACCTGCGCAGCAACACGTTTCAATCCTCGCTCGGCCCTCACGGGCCGGGCGTCCATCGACGGCCGCCTTTCTGCAAGGCGACGCGCGGTTTCAATCCTCGCTCGGCCCTCGCGGGCCGGGCGTCACCCTGCGATGGTATTTGCCGACCTGGAAAGCCAGTTTCAATCCTCGCTCGGCCCTCGCGGGCCGGGCGTCCCGGCTCATCACCGGTCATATCCGGTACTTCTGAGGTTTCAATCCTCGCTCGGCCCTCGCGGGCCGGGCGTCCTCGACTGCGTAGCCCTGCCTGACAAGGGCGTTGACGTTTCAATCCTCGCTCGGCCCTCGCGGGCCGGGCGTCGATCGCTACCGGGCGAATGGTGGCTTCGGTGTTGTGGTTTCAATCCTCGCTCGGCCCTCGCGGGCCGGGCGTCCGCCGCAAGATACCGTGGAAAGCACGGTCCCGCTGTTTCAATCCTCGCTCGGCCCTCGCGGGCCGGGCGTCCGGGCCATTCGGCAGGATGCGCGGCCCTTGCGGTGTTTCAATCCTCGCTCGGCCCTCGCGGGCCGGGCGTCAACAGGGCGCCGGGATAACCGGACGCCCCGCTATGTTTCAATCCTCGCTCGGCCCTCGCGGGCCGGGCGTCGATGGATCGCTGGCGGTGTCGCTTACCAGTCGACACGTTTCAATCCTCGCTCGGCCCTCGCGGGCCGGGCGTCGTGCGATCAAGCCGAGCTTGCCGGGGATATCCTGTTTCAATCCTCGCTCGGCCCTCGCGGGCCGGGCGTCATCGCCTCTTTCCAGCCCAGATCCTTGAGCCGATCGTTTCAATCCTCGCTCGGCCCTCGCGGGCCGGGCGTCGCGATTGACGCATACGCCAGCGATGCGGGCTACGAGTTTCAATCCTCGCTCGGCCCTCGCGGGCCGGGCGTCCCTGGCGATCGGCGATGGTTGCCGGCTACTGGCTGGTTTCAATCCTCGCTCGGCCCTCGCGGGCCGGGCGTCGGCGTGATACCGCAGTGATAAATCACGATGCGCTCGTTTCAATCCTCGCTCGGCCCTCGCGGGCCGGGCGTCCGGCGCAACGCTGGTGTTGATCAGGCGCTTGGTCGGTTTCAATCCTCGCTCGGCCCTCGCGGGCCGGGCGTCATCGATGTTCGCCAGCGCTTGCCGGAGCATTTCGCGGTTTCAATCCTCGCTCGGCCCTCGCGGGCCGGGCGTCGCCGATTGCCGGGGCAGAATGCCAGTCTGCGAAGTTTCAATCCTCGCTCGGCCCTCGCGGGCCGGGCGTCTTTTCCGCCCACGTTCGAGTGGGTCCAAAGTCCCGGTTTCAATCCTCGCTCGGCCCTCGCGGGCCGGGCGTCCTGTGCGCGGCGTCGTAGTAATCCGGTGGCGTGGTGTTTCAATCCTCGCTCGGCCCTCGCGGGCCGGGCGTCGGTCAATCCACGATGCGCCGGAGTCTGTCGACGAGTTTCAATCCTCGCTCGGCCCTCGCGGGCCGGGCGTCGTCGGCAAATACCACTCGGCGGCGACTGCGGACGAGTTTCAATCCTCGCTCGGCCCTCGCGGGCCGGGCGTCCCCGCCTCTTGCGTGACCTTGTTGCGCCGATCCCAGTTTCAATCCTCGCTCGGCCCTCGCGGGCCGGGCGTCGGCGCCAGCCGCGTTTCGTGCGCTTGGCCTGCGGGTTTCAATCCTCGCTCGGCCCTCGCGGGCCGGGCGTCCCTGCGCGCGCGACCAGCCCCTGGCGGCCGCGTCGTTTCAATCCTCGCTCGGCCCTCGCGGGCCGGGCGTCGCAACGAAACCATCCTCACCGACCGCGAATTCGCGTTTCAATCCTCGCTCGGCCCTCGCGGGCCGGGCGTCCAACTGCTCGCGCGCGCCACGAAGCCCTTCCAGGTTGTTTCAATCCTCGCTCGGCCCTCGCGGGCCGGGCGTCTGGCCTTGTTGCGCTCGACGGCTTCGACGCCGGGGTTTCAATCCTCGCTCGGCCCTCGCGGGCCGGGCGTCCAGTCCGGCAGACCGTTTTGTCCCCGATCCTGCCGGTTTCAATCCTCGCTCGGCCCTCGCGGGCCGGGCGTCTGGCTACGCGCATCGCATTGAATTTTCGAAAGAAATTCATTTCGTTGCGCGAACCGTCCAGCGCTTCGCCGAAACGAGGCGCTGCTGGTTCTATTGCATCTGGTTTTGGAAAAACAAATCAGGCACTTGACTGTACCGCGAACCTGTCGGGAAAAATGCTTCACTTGTGATCCGCGCTTCATAGAACGAGTGGTGCTTCGAAATCCACTGCCTTGAATTTGCCGTACTCGCGCACATGAAGTTCGACCGGCTCGGTAAGGCGGTAGAAACGCAGTGAGTCTTCCGCAGCGTCGATTTCGGCGAGCAGGCGGCGTTCGAGTTCCTCGAACTGGGCGAGATTCACCTGACACTCGAAGACCGACTTCTGCACGCGCTGGCCAGTCCCTTCACAGACGCGCGCAACGCGGCGCAAACGGCGGCGACCAGCCTGGGTTTCTGTTGAGACGTCGTAGCTGACGATGACGAGCATGACCTTGCCTCCGCTCATTTGGGGCAGAAGGGCAGATAGCCGGCCGTATCGCCGCGCACGTCGCGCGCCAGCAAACGCGCCTGAACGAAGGGAACCAGACCGAGGGCGAGGCTGGATTCCAGCAGCGGGTGCGTCAGGGCTTCCTGCTTCCGCTCATGGTAGGCTGTGATCACGGCGCGCCGCGCATTGTCCTTGAGCGTTACGGCGCCACCCGCATGTTCGTCGAAATCGTCGGCGTTGATCTGGCGGCGATTGATCAGTGTCAGCGCCAGGCGGTCGGCCAGCAGCGGCCGGAACTCCTCCATCAAGTCGAGCGCCAGCGCGGCACGCCCGGGACGCAGGGCGTGAAGGAAGCCGATCTGCGGATCGAGGCCGACGCTTTCCAGCGCCGAGCGGGCATCATTCATCAACATCGAGTAGAGGAAGGAGAGCAGCGCGTTCATGCGGTCGAGCGGTGGCCGTCGGGTGCGGCCATTCATGGAAAAAAACGGTCGGGCTTCGGGGCGCACCAGCAGGGTCAGGGCGGCGAAGTAGCGCTTGGCCTGGTCGCCCTCGATGCCGCGCACAGTGTCGAGATCGGCGGCGTGTTCGAGTCGGGACAAGGCGCGGCCGAGTTCGTCGGCGCTGACGGTGAGCACCGCGGCGTCTGCTTCGCGGCCGTTCTCTCGGGCGCCGCGTTGCAAAACCTGACGGCAGTTCTTCAGTTTGCCGGCGATGCAGGATTTCGCCACCGCCAGACAATAGTCGGCGCTGGCGAGACGGCGATGCTGGGCCTGGCGCAGCAAAACGTTGCCGGAAACCGGGCCTTCCAGCCGTGCCTTGAAGCGGCCGTGAGCATTCAGCAGCACCAGGCTCTTGCCTTCATCGGCGAGACGGTGCATGAGGATCGGCGAGACCATCACATGGCCAAAACACACGACGGCGGAGAGATGATGCAGCGGCACACGCAGGCGCGTTTCGCGTTCGATCTCGACGCGCAGGGTGTCGTTGTCGAGATGCAGGTAACTTTCCGGCAAGGTGACGTAGAGCGTGTTGAGTAGTTGCATCGACTTCCCCGTTCAGGCGTCGGCGTCGAACAAGCGGGCGCGGGCGGCGCCCAGCGCGCCGTTGTCGGCCAGGGACGGCTGGCAGAGTTCGAGCAGCGAGCAGTTTTTGCAGCGCGCGTCGTTGGCGGCCGGTGGCACGCTGCCGGCGGTGATCAGCCCGCGCACGGCGGCGGCGGCCTCGGCCACACGCTGGCGCAAGGCGGTAGTGATGGCCACTTCGCGGCGCCGGCGGGAGGTGGCGTAGTAGAGGGCGCCGCGCGGTACCGGCTTGCCGCTCATTTCTTCCAGGCACAGCGCCTGCGCGGCGAGTTGCAGATCGTCGCAGGCGGCGATCCAAGGCGCCTTGCTGCGGCTGCCGTGCTTGTATTCGACAGGATAGGGCGTGCCGTCGGCCTCGAACTCGACGATGTCGGCCTTGCCGATCAGGCCGAGGCGATCGCTCCACACCGGCAGCGCCCGTTCCACGCGCACGCCGGCGCGCGTTTCGACGCCGGGCTGGTCGACCTGCTGATGCACCGCCTGTCCGCGCAGGGTATGCAGGTTGTCGGCGAACACCTGCTCGACGTGGATCAGCGCGCACTGGCGCGGACAGTAGCACCAGTGCTGGAGGGCAGAGACGGGGATGGGGTCAGGGGCGTCCACCGGACAGTCCCGCCAGGAAGGGACGGCGACGTATCGTCTGGCCGTCGAAAATGTGGAAGCACCCTTCCTGAAACTGCTGCCCTGCCTGCAACTCGACCAACCAGTCGGCCGGGTGCTCCGGCAGGTAACTGGTCACGCGCAGCAAGACAATGACTCGCGGTGCAGGCAGTTTTTGTTTGAACACCAGTTCGCCATAGTCGCGGTCGAAGGTCGCCAGCCAACGACCTTCGGTGCGCGCACGTTCCATAACCCCTTCGTCGTCGACGCTTGGACTCTCTTCGCTAATTGCGAAGACATCCCAGCCCAGGGCGCGCAGCCGGCGAACCGATGGCTGTGGGAAGTTCTCGTTCAACAGCCACGGCGCCGTCATACCGTGGCCTTCTGGATGGCGACGAAATCCTCCTCACGGAAAACTTCAGTAACGAAAGCAATCGCCGCGAGCACGTCTTCACGCGTAACGCGCGGGTATGAATCGAGAATCTGCTCCATGCTCCAGCCGTCGGCCAGACGATCCATCAGCAGTTCGACGGAAATCCGCGTGCCGCGAATGATGGGCTTGCCAACCAGAACTTGGGGGTCGACGGTAATGCGGTCTTTCCAGTTCATGCCGAGTGCCTCCGTATCAGTATCGCTTCTTTGTCTTCGTCGAAATGGCAGTGCAATGCGTCCCTCTCCTGGACTTCCAGGCCGTTACGGTCATCCGCTTCGGTGAAGATGTCGGCGCCGACCGCGCACGACTCTTCGACAATGAAGTGAATTTCGCACATGCTCATGGCGTCCTTGCGTTGAGATGCAAAACCTTGCACGGCGAGGATGTCCTCGCTGGTGATGTTCGGGTAAGACTCAAGAATTTGCTTGAAGCTCCAGCCGTCGGCCAGCCAGCCGGCGATCGGGTCGACCGCAATGCGCGTGCCATTGATGCGCGGCTTACCGGCCGGTGTATCGGCCGTGGCGACGATGCGGTCATCATCGTCCATGTTTCAGCACTTGCGTATCAGTGTCACACCCGGCGCGGCAGCCAGCTCCTGACCCACTGCCACGTCCTGCCCATCGAAACGCACTGAGTATGCACCGAAGCTGCGTGCAACTTCATCCGTACCTTTCGGCTCGACCATCAGGCGGTCAAACAACGCATGAGCCGGCGCGTTCCCCAATTCGGAATCATGGCGGAACACGTATAGCCCGCGAGTGGACATCTCGCCGCGCGCGGCGGAGCGGTCGTGTTCGAACATCTGCTCCAGCGCCTTGAAGAAGAGTTCGAGATCGTCCGCGGAAAAGCCGGTCTGCTTTGCCAAAAAGGAGGAAACAAAACCGTGAGCGCGATAAAGGCCGTAGGGCACGGTGTGCTTGCGACCCATGGTGCGATTGTCGCCCTCCTGCTTCTCGGCTTCGGCCTCCGTGGCGACCGCCATGCGCGTGATCGAGTGCTCTTGGGCTACCACGGGATCGATGGATCGGGCGAAGGTGAGTTGCACAGGGCCGCGTACCTGGCCGCAATTGACGCCGGTGGACATCACTGCGCCAAAAGTGCGCACGTCGAAGAAATTGGCACACATCCATTTGCGCGCATCGTCGACGGCGTCGCCACCCTTGCGTTTCTTGCCCTCGCCTTCCAGCGCGTCCTCGCGACCGATGGCGACATAGGCGCGCTTGTGCTGGGCATTCAACACCGCTTTTTCCTTGACGTAGATTTCAAACGGCGGCTGTTCACCTTTCACCAAGCCAACGTAATTGCGTACCTTGCGCTTGAGCGACACGTCGGTAACCAGGCCGTCGCCGGTTTCAGCATCGAGACGCGGCAGGTTGCCGGCATCGGGGTCACCATTTGGATTGCCATCCTTCACGTCGAACAACAGCACAAAGTCGTAGCGGCGGTTCAGGCTCATCTCAGTTCTCCTCGGAAACGTCGGTATTGGTCTTGCGCGTATAGAAATCCTGGCGCTGATGGTAGTAGCCCAGGGCAAAACGTCCCTGCTCGGGCAATGGCAACTGGCGAGGGAAATCGGCGATGCCGCCCATGATCTCGCCGATCAGGCGCTCAAGATTGATGCGGCGGCCGGGCGAGAGCTTCCCCAGATGGTGGTTTTTCAGGCGCAGCAGCGTCGTGAACACGGCCACTGGCGTACTCGACGCCGCGCCGTAGTAGCGGTCGCGGATGGTGGCGTTGAGGCCGGGGCTGGCCTCCTCCTGGATTTTTTCCAGCACTGCGAACAGTCGGCCGAGACGGTAGGCTGGGCTGGTGTGGGCGGTGTCGAGCATGGGGGCGAACTCCTTCTCGGTGATGGTGGATCGGCGGTTGGCATTGCGAATGGCACGGTTCAGGCACGCTTTGAGCGCGGCGGCGCGTGGATAAGTGACCCGCTGCTCAGCGCGGCAGCGCCCGATGGCACCTTGCAACAGCGCGGCCGGATAAGGGCAGTCCTCTCCAGCGAGCACCGTGCGAATGACTTCGCCACCGAGTCGGGGCGGAATGTTGTCGGCTTTGCCCTGCACGGCAATCCCGGCGAGCAAGCGAAACAGCGATAGATAGCGTGGATCGTTCGCTCCGCGCGCGACGTCTAGGTCGTCAAAATGGTGGCGCAGTCGGACACCCAGTTCCTTTACCGTGCCGGTCTGCCAAAAGCGAACGCTGATGCGCGCGGCGTTGGGCGCCAAACCCAACACATGGCAGCGCGTAGCGTCCTCATCGCTGGCAAAGTGGCCGCTGTGGATCGATCGGTAGAGCGTATCGAGTGCGCGCGTGCCACGGTCCGGATCATCCTTGGGCGGTTCGCCGAAGAGGTCGGGCACCAGGGTTTCGAACTCGCTCGCCTTCTCGGCCCAGAACACGGTAGACGCGTCGCCGACCTGCACACGTTGGCGCGAATCGCGGCCGAGTAGATGGTTGAGTGCGGTGGTGTACGCGAAGGCGGCGGGCTTGCCGACTGGCGCGTTCGCGCCCTGCCGCTTGCCGTAGGAATTGAAGGCGTCGAGATTGAACGAAATGACATTGGCGCCAGAGGACTGTGCGCCCCACACGCCCTTGATCGCCGCGTGAGTCCGCTCCGCTGGCGCCTTCTCGCCGCTAACCAGGCAAATGGCGGCGGCAGCCTCATCGCCATACCGAGTAGCGGTGGCAAACGCTATCGCCGGGTGCTGGCAAACAAGTTCGATCTCTCCTTGCAGGCGGAAGCTCAACACGGGATTGGCTTCCAGAATTTGCGGCCAAAGCGGATCTGCGGCCAAAGCTGCAAGATCGATGGCACCGAGATAATCGCGCACCGCGGCAACGCCAGGCAACGCGGCGGCAGCCTCCGGTAGCATGTCGATACGAGCGCGAAAGGCGGCCTGCTGTTCGACAACCCGCTCCGGTTTGCCGCGCGCGTCGACGCCCAGAACGTATTCAGCGGTATCCCATAGCAGGTTGGCGGCTACGCCCGACGAGCGCTTGACCGTCGCCGGCACCAGGAAGCGTTGGCCGATCAGCTTCTTGCCCTCCTTGCGCCGCGTATCGCGGATGGGCGGCAGCCAACGGCCAACCGCGTCGATTTCGAGCACGAAGGGGATTTCCTTCTCCTCCAGTCCGAAGGCGGGCAGGCGAGCGGCTGGATCCGGGTCGACGCTCTTGCGCCGGTAGTAATCGTTGAGGGCCTGGAGGATCATCGCCGCACTCCCGCGTCTTGCCAGGCCGGCACCGCGACTACACCGTCCGCCAACTGTGCACGGAAGAAACGCGGCTGCGGATCGGCGCGGATGGTGAAATCGAGGTCGTGCAGCATCCAGCCCAGGTCGCGGCTTTCCGGGATAGGCGCGGCTTCCGCCGAGGGGTCGGCAACGTAGCGGACGCGGGCGGCAAACTCGCGGCAACCAAGATAAGGCTGGTTCACGCACTGGCCGCCTGCGGCGCGGCGCTCGAACATTGCGCGGTACTTGGCCGGTGGGCTTTGGTCGAGACGGTCGGGCAGGATGTCTAGCTCGGCATGGACACGGTAAGCCACGTCGCGCAGAAACAAGCCGGCCCGTTGCTGGCGCTCGTCCTCGATGTTGAGGGCAAGCACGCCGTCGCCGCCGTTCATCGCTGTCTGCACGTTGCGCACCGACATCACGGCACCGACTTCGTTGCGCCGCAGGTTGATCCAGCGGATCGGCTTTAGCACTTCGATACGCCGCACACGCCAGCACACCGAGGGCTTCCAGAAGATGGCCTCGAACACTGCACGGGCAGCGGACGGTGTCATCACGTCGTAGGAAACCCGCTCCACTTTCATTTCCGGACGGGTAAAGCAGGCGAAGTCGCCGGAGACTTCAATACAGTAGGGCTTCATTGCATACACCCCTTCAAAAAGGGCCAAAACGATGCGAAACAAGAAATGCGCCGACCGGAAGCGTCAAGTACCAGAGAACGATCTGAGCAAGCACAACACCCCAGGCCAGGACAAAACGGTACACTGGCTGCGCCGCCATCAGACTAAGCTCCCGAAGTAGTTTTCTCAGTTCCATGCCGCTCTCCTCGACAATCGAGTGGCGCAAATATAACATATGTTCTTAGTAATGGTAGTATGAAGAAAAAAGTTAGTTCTGCTAGTATTCCCACAGCGTCAGTTGAGCATTGCAGCGCAGCCGCTCAACTGACGAGGATTGAAACTTAGTAAGGGTAGTAATCAAGAATGGAAGGTGGGGGCGGGAACTTCCCGTCCCCCATTTCTGCTCGATAGTTTTTTGAACCATTGGCTCATAGCGCGAGACTTCCCGCCGGCAGTAGAAGATCTTCTTCGTCCAGCAAGCCAAGTACGGGGTCGTAGAGCAGATCGTTGCGCTGAACAAAACACCCGGGCTGGACTTCCGCCACGTCACCCCGCAGCTGCATACGTTCCACGATCCTCCGTCGCACGGTCACGGTGCAGCGTTGCAGTGTGCGCATCAGCCAGCGTTGCGGACCCTCCTTTTCGAGTTTGCCAAGCAGTGCGTCAAGACCCGGAGAGCCGTCGTAGCGAACAAAGACCGTCGCCTGGTCTTCGTCGTCGATCAGGTGAAAATTGTCCGCAGCAGTGCGGAACTGGACGCCGAGAGTCGCGTCTGGCGTCAGGTCGCGCACAACACCCCTGGTATCGAGATTGGTACCGAAATAGAGCTGGTCGAAATAGTGCTCGAACAGCTCTGGCGCCAGCGGTTCGCCATCCCAAGTCCGCAGTACCGATAGGCAGGCATCCTCGGCCTGACGCAAAAAGCCGGAAGGCGAGCGATTTGGCGGCAGGAAGACGACCACCTTGCCGCGCTCCTGTTCGCCTTCACGATTGCAGCGGCCGGCCGCTTGGGCGATCGAGTCGAGGCCAGCGAAGGCGCGATAGACAGCGGGGAAACTGACATCGACTCCGGCTTCAATCAGGTTGGTGCTGACAACCCGCAAGGGACGCACGTCGAGGCCTTTGCGTTTGGCTTTGAGCCGCTGCTTGATTTCGTCGAATACTTTTGCACGGTGGGCGCCACACATCAGCGCCGAGAGATGCAGCGTTCCCTGGGGCATCAACCGCCACAGCTTGCGCGCATCGCCGCGCGTAGCAACGATAGCGAGAACGCAATCCTCTGCCGTCAGTTCGCTGGCCATTTCCTCCCAGCTCGTGCGACGCGTCCAGTCCGGCAGACGAACATCGACGCGCTGCAGGCGACGGTAAAGCTCGCAGGGATCGGCGACGATCTCGGTGACCTTGTCCAGACCGCGCAGACTGCGCGCGGCATCAAAATAGGTTTTGCTGGCCAGCGCCGGCTGGGTGGCGGTGCACAACACCACGGTCACGCCGTAATGCCGCGTCAGCAGATTGAGGACATCGAGGATGGGTTGCAGGAATTCCGGCGGCAGGCACTGCGCCTCGTCGAGGACGATCACGCTGTCACAGAGGTTGTGCAGCTTGCGGCAGCGCGAGGTCTTGGCCGCGAACAGGGATTCGAACAACTGCACGTTGGTGGTGACGACCAGCGGCGCGTCCCAGTTCTCGCAGGCCAGCCGCGAGCGCGTGGTCTCCTGGCTTTCGTCCGATTCGGCCTGAGAGTGGTGCTCGACGATGTTCTCCGCACCGAAGATGCGTGCGAAGACGTCGGCGGTTTGCTCGACGATGCTAGTGTAGGGAATCGCATAGACGATGCGGCGCTTGCCGTAAACGCGCGCGTGTTCGAGGGCGAAGGCCAGGGAGGAAAGGGTCTTGCCGCCGCCGGTTGGCACTGTGAGCGAAAAAAGTCCCGGCTCACCCTGTGCGCGACTGCGGCATTGAGCGAGTACCTCGGCACGCAGGCGGTTGACTGGCGAATCGAGCGCCATGACCGTGACCTCAGCCATGTAGGCGTCAAAGCGCGCTGCCAGGCCTGCCAGCGTGGGATAGCCGAGCCTCGCCTCGGTGAGGGTGCCGTCCATGAAAGACTCGGTGTCGAGGAAGTCGGCATCGACGATGCAGGAAAACAGCATGCGCACCCAGAGCGCAAAGCCCTTGCTGCCGCCTGGTACATTTCGCAAGTCAGGCACTGAGCCCCGCGCCAGCAACTCGGCCGGCGCGGCGGCACGCGCTTCATCGAGCTCGCGCCGGGTATCGGGGTTGTCCGCCCCCAGCCGCAAGTCCAACCCGCCATTCCAGTCCCGCAACCCGCAGTGATGACCGGCGATTAAGTAGGCCAGGATACGGCCGGCGATGCCGAAACGCTCGATGGCATGCAGCGCGCCGGCGCCGGAGTGTGTCTTGTCCCGGCCAGGCACCCGGCCTTCGATGTGGGCTTCGGTCCCCGCTGCCAAGCGGATGTAATTCTGAAAACCCGGACGATACTTGCCGAGGTCGTGCCAGAGTCCGCCGAGCTTCGCAAGCTCCTCCGCACCGAAAACGGCAGCGAACTTGCCGGCACAACGTCCGACCGTGGCAAGGTGAGCGGCGAGATCGTGGATATCGCTACCGTCACTACCATCACCATTTCCGCAGCGTCCGCCACCTGGCCGCACATGTGCGATGAAACTCATTGACTCCCCCTTGCAATCAGGAATGTGGCAATCCTAAGCCGGCGAAGCCGGAACCAAACAGGTTGAGATTTCTGTCATAGCCCAAACGGAAAAGCGGAGGCGACCATGACACAGATGCTGACCGATCGCTATCACGAGCGGCTTGCCGGAACACTCTCCTGCTACGACCGGATCGTGATTACAGGCACGTTGCCCGGCGCGTGCTACGCGGCGGGAATGACGAGTTTTCTCAACGCCCGGCACATTCGCATTTTTGACTACCCGCGCTTTGCCGAACCGCTGCGTGATCGCATTCGTGAAGCCGCACAGGCACTGGCGACTGCGCAAGGAGCGCGGATCGAGCACGTGGCCAAGGCCCACCTCCGCAAGGAAGACCTCGTGGCGGCAGTGCTCAAGGCGCGTGGTGATCATCCGGGACTGGTGCATGTGCTTTCCGCCATGGAAGCCTGCGACGCCTACGAACCGTGGCATGACAAGCCAAGTCATCAGACCTTTCTGCGCCACACCTCGGGCAAATGCCTGCACTACTATTTCTACTGGATGGACGAGGCTCTCGGACTCATCTACCTGCGCGTGCCAACGTGGAGCCCCTTCCGGCTGCAGTTCTATTGCAATGGCCACAGTCGGCTGGCGCGTTCTCTGAACGTGGCCGGCATCGATTACGCGATGGCGGACAATGCGTTTATCCGCATCGACGACTGGGAACGGGCGCAACAACTCGCGGACGCCTTCTCGCCCGACACCCTGCATGCGCTTCTGGACCGCTACGCCGAGCAATGCTGCCCGATCCTGGATGTCTTCGGACAGTCCTATCACTGGAGCCTGATGCAGGTCGAATACTCGACCGATCTGGTGTTCCGCTCCGACGCCATCCTGAAGTCGCTCTACGAGGAACTCTCCCGGCAGGCCATCTTCTCGGTCAAGGCCGAGCAGGTCGCCAGTTTCCTGGGCAAGAAGATCACGCCGCAACTGGCGCAGGAACTCGGTAGCCGCTTCACGACGCGCATCGAGGGCACCTGCATCAAGCACCATTTTGGCAAGGTATCGGTCAAGATGTACGACAAGTTCAACCGTGTGCTGCGCCTGGAAACCACGACCAACAACGTTTCCTTCTTCAAGCACCACCGCAAGGTGGAACATCGGGATGGTCACGAGTCGCGCGAGATCGCCCCCCTCCGAAAGACCATCTACAGCCTGATCGACTTGCGCGAGATCCTGCTCGGCTGTAACCGCCGCTACCTCGAATACCTCTCCGCACTCGACGACTTTTCCGCCGGCGATCGTAACCTGCATCGGCTGGTCAACCCCAAGACGGTCAACGGCCATACCCTCAAGGGCTTCAATTTCTTCGATGCCACTCAGCAGGCCCTGCTGCGGGCGCTTCAGCGTCCCGAGTTCAACATCCGTGGCATCCGCCGTGCCGACCTCGTCCCCTTCTTGCGCCAGATCTCGCCGGCCAGCATCACGCGCCAGCTTTGGCGCCTGCGCCAGTTCGGTCTCATCAAGAAAGTCGTTCATGGCTATCGCTACTACCTGACCCGTCTGGGCCGCTCGACCATCGCCGCCGCTTGTCGAATCACTGAACAAACCATCGTCCCGGCTCTCGCCCACGCTACCCCGTAACTGAATCTGCTCAGGAAATGTAAAGATCTGAGTCATAAGTGACTAATACCGCATGGGCTCACAGAGCGAGCCTTTCAAATCGTCCCACAAAAATAGTCGGCGCTGGCGGGACGGCGATTTTGCCGGCTCGGATCTCAAATGTTGCGCAGTTTCACGGCGAAATCGGCGATACCGAGGTTGAACGACCGCTTGGCGGCGGCGATGACCTTGTAACCCTGGGCCTTCAAGGCGTAGTGGATCTGCACGCGCTTGATGGCCTGGGCGTCCAGGAACCTTCTGAGTTCGCGCTCGGTCAGGGAGATTTTTCCCCTGGAAGGGCTGGCGTGGTGAATAGATCGCCCTGCTCGACCACGACCAGGAGGCCGCCGGGCTTGACGCGCAGATACTGGCAAAGCCTGCCCAGCACTTCGCGATCAAAAATCTTCACCCGGTCGTGGTAGTAGCGGTCCAGCGTGGTGCGGGCGATGCCTGCGGCGCGGCAGATATCGGCAAGCTTGAGACGGCGCGCGCGGCATTCTGTCCGACACGCAGGGCCTGATGGACTGGTTTGGCGGTCTGTTTGCGACACCGGAGCAGGATGGCAGGACGCCGGCGGAATTCGCGGCGGCCTATAAGCGCTATCGGGTAAGTTCTTCGATCTTCAGAGGCTCCAAGCCAGGCAAATACGTTCCTAGAAACACGAAAGACTTCTTACTGACCGCTTAACGCCTCGGGTGCCGACGCGTCGAGCCCTGCCAGTGCGGCCTCGACCCAGCCAAAACCGATCCGCTCCTGTTCGAGACGCAGATTCCTGCGCAGGCGGTTGTCGCGCAGGTCGTCGTACAGGGCGCCCTCCTCCGCGTTCAGTCGTGGCAGATCGCGCAACGTCTGCCGGTCCTCCTCGCCCCAGTGCGTGGCGAAAGCCAGCAGCGTCGCACGATCCATCAGGAACGATTCGACGTCGGCGATATGGGCGCGCAACTGGTCGAGGATGGCGAAGCCGTAGGTGTCGATGTCGCCCCAGTAATGGATGCGGCAGCGCGACAGCCATGCCACCTCGCGCAGCATCTCGAAGCCGTACCCGGTGCCGAAGAGGATCAGGCTGTGCGGCACCGCCGGGAAAGCGAGGAAGTTGATCTCGTTCTCGGTAATGAAAACGCGTTCGACTTGCGGGTCGATCCGGGCAAAGCTCCGGGGTCACGGCGTAGGTAGGATGCAGATACAAGCCGAGTTGCGCCTCGAAACTGAGCGGCCCCAATCCTTCAATGGACTGGCCGTTGAAGCCCAGATCGGTGGTGTCCTGCAGACACAGGACCACGGGATGCTGGCGCATCCTGACCTTCGCGCTCTCCATGTGCGGCGACAGGACCGCTTCCCACCCGAGGGCCTGCTTCTTCTCGCTGGACTGATCGAAAAAACGGTAGACCGCCTGCGTTTCGGGGGTTTAGGTCGTTTCGTGTGGAACGGGCCTGAAAGGGACGAAGGGAGATACGGGCAAATGGATGAGTTTCCCGGCGATGAGGTAGGCCATGGCGATGAAGTTGTCGACGCGGCGATAGCCGCGGGCGCGGGCACGTGCCTCCTGAAGAGCTCTATTCATTGCTTCGACACGGCCGTTGTGTTTGCCGGATTCGAAGCCGTTGAGTACGCCAGGAAGGTGCTTGGTAATGGTCCTGCCGAGGCGCTTGAAGGGTTCCAGTCGGCAACGACAGGCCCAACTGAGCCAGCGCTTCAACAGGGGCTTGGCCTCGTCAGGTGTCTTGGCCGTGGCATAGATCGCGCGCAACGCTTCCTTGATGCGCCAGGCACGTGCGGTTTTGAGGTTGGAGCGCTGCAACCAGTGCATGGTCTGGGTTTGCTTGATGGTCCAGTCGGCGGGTTTCTTGTGCAGGCTCCAGCGGGTGCCTTTGAGTTCAGGTTCGCTTTTGACCTCCGCACGGCGCACCTCGTCCAGGGCCGTGCTGCCCAGGGCGACCACGTGAAATCTGTCGAAGCAGACCTCGGCTTCGGGAAAGTGTTCGGCGGCGCCGGCCTGAAAGGATCCACTCATGTCCATACTGACATGCGTAATCGCGCTCGGTTGGCCGCCATGCTCGGTGAGGTCGGTGGCGAACATCCCCAGCGTGGCCTTATCCCGGCCAGGCGTGGCAAACAGCAGGCGCGGCTTGTCTAGATCATGGAAAACAGTGATGTACGTCTGGCCGCGCTTACTGGCGGTTTCATCAACACCAATGGCGCGAACCTCGGCATGGCTTTCCTTGGCGCGCGCTTTGTTCACATGATGCTCGATCACGCGCCACAGTCTGCGACTGCGGACACGCAGCAGCCGGCCGGCCGCCAATACCGACATGGTCGGTGCCAGCATCAGCGTCAAGGCTTCGAACAGCAGGGTGAAGCGACTCCCTTCCCGTGCCCAAGGCACGGGAATCTGTGTCACCTTGTCGCAGACGGCACAGGCCACGCGCGGCACGGCGGCATGCAGATGAGCTTCATACTGGAAAAAATCCAGATGACGCCACGAGCGCGCCAAGCGGTCGTGCAGTGGCTGCGCCGCCGTTCGACAGGCCGGACAGGCATGAACTGCTGCGCTGAACGTCACCTGGAAGTCAATCCGCCCCGCTTCGGGTGTAAAGATCACTTGATCCACTTGCCAAGGAGCGACAAGACCCAGAGCCTGGGTGAACAGCGTTTCAATCATGGGGAACCGGTCGAGAGAAGGAAGGCCGCTATTGTCCTCCATGCCGAGTGCGGCAGGCTGCCTCCCTCGGCCCGGAGGAAGCGTAAGCGAGGGGCGGCGATGTCAAGGGTTCGGCTACGCCCGGACTTCGTCCGCCCTTGACATCGCCGCCCCCTCAAAACCACAAGGCCACCGCCCGTTCCACACGAAACGACATAGATCCTCCACTTGCCAAGGAGCGACAAGACCCAGAGCCTGGGTGAACAGCGTTTCAATCATGGGGAACCGGTCGAGAGAAGGAAGGCCGCTATTGTCCTCCATGCCGAGTGCGGCAGGCTGCCTCCCTCGGCCCGGAGGAAGCGTAAGCGAGGGGGCGGCGATGTCAAGGGTTCGGCTACGCCCGGACTTCGTCCGCCCTTGACATCGCCGCCCCCTCAAAACCACAAGGCCACCGCCCGTTCCACACGAAACGACATAGATCCCGTTTCGGCCCAGCCCGAACAGGCACTCGTGATACTCGCCGTAGGTTTGTCGGTAAAATCACTCGCGATCTTGATCCGCCGATGGGTCAGAGGACCGTCTCCCAGTTCCGCTCCGCCAAATTCTGCTGCCGCCCACTGGTCCATGCTCATCGCCCCACTCAAAGGGCGCACACGATACCGAATCTCCGCCCCTTGCTTGCGCGCGGGTGCGAAAGAGGTGGATCCATCATTGCCCCATCCCCGCCTCGAAATCGGAAAAACATGCTCAATGAGTTGTGTGTAAAGGTATGTACTCAAGGGGGCGACTTTTCTAAAGCCTTTGCACTTCGGAAGAGACTTCCTCGCAACAAATGGTAGAGTCCGTAACTTGCCATCGGCTTGACAAAGCACTAGAGGAGGTCCCAATCAAAACGACCGTCGATGCAAAATTACCCCCGTCTTCCATCGGGAACGTGCAACTCGCTACCGGACACCGAGAGCACCTGCTCCAGCTAGATACGCTCATTTCCAACCTGTCATCCCGTTTCATCAATCTGTGTCCTGACGAGGTGGACGGCGAGATACGTGACGCGTTGCGGCGTATTTGCGAGCATGTCGGCATTGATCTCGCAATCCTTTGGCAATGGTCGACAACTGATCCTGATGTCATAATACCTACCCACGCCTATTGCGCTGACGAGGGATTTCAAGCGCCCTTGTCGTTGCGCCAGGAGCTTTTCCCCTGGGTCCGTCAGCAATTGCTGGATGGCCGCTTGGTCGTTCTTTCCTCGCTGAGTGCACTGCCGGCGGAGGCCAGCAGTGATCTGGAAAATGGTCGGTTGCATGGCATCAAGTCGAACCTGACCATGCCACTTGCGGTGGGCGGAGAGCCATTAGTCGGAGCACTGAGCCTCAATACCCTGCGCGCAGAGTGCGACTGGACGGACGCGCTGGTCCAGAGCCTGCAGCTTGCCGCGCATGTTTTCACCAACGCGCTTGTCCGCAAGCGCTACGATCAGAGCCGGCAACAAAGCGAGGCCCGCCTCGCGGCGGGCGCCGAGCTGGCTGGACTTGCGTATTACGAGCTTAACTTTGCTGAAAACACCAGCTATGTCGACGACCGAATGCGTCATCTGTGCGGTATTCCCCCCGGACGGGAAGGAAGCCTTGATGCCCTGGCATTCTGGAGAGAGCATCTGCATCCAGACGACAGTGGACGCATACTGGCTTTGCGTCAGAAATTGCATGACGGCAAGTTGAAACAGTTCTCGGTCGATTATCGTTTCCTGCATCCGACGCATGGTGAGAAATGGATCCAGCACTTGGCTCGTGTCAGAAGTCGCGACACCAGCGGGCGCGCGATTGCCACCTATAGCGTTCTGCGCGACGTGACGCAACAAAAGGGAGTTGAAAACGAGCTACGCGATCTGACCCGACGCTTGATCCGGGCTCAGGAGGACGAGCGTGCGCGAATCGCGCGCGAGCTACACGATGACGTGACGCAACGGCTCGCCGTACTGGCGATCGAGGTCGGGCGCGCTGAACTCGCCACACCCGACGGCATGCGGGCAGAGGTGATGCAGACGGTACGTCAGGAACTCATGCGTCTGAGCGAGGATGTCCACTCGCTGGCGTACCAGTTGCATCCGTCTGTTCTGGAGGAACTCGGACTGGCCGAGGCACTGCGTGCGGAATGCGAAAGGCGGATTCGTCAAGGCTGGACTGATCTCTCGGCTAGTCTCGAACCGTTGCCCGCTTTCGTCGGCAAGGAGGCTGCGCTGTGCCTGTTCCGCGTCGCCCAAGAGGCGCTGAACAACGTCGCACGCCACGCCGGATGTCGTGCCGCGAAGCTCACGCTCCGACACATGGACGACGGCCTGCTCCTTGCTGTTCGTGACGATGGCGTTGGCTTCGATCCGGTACATCGGCGAGAGAGTATGCACCTCGGTCTGGCGAGCATGCGCGAACGTGTGCGGCTACTCAACGGCTCGCTCGATATCGAGAGCGCACTCGGTCGGGGCACGACGATTGTCGCCTGGGTTCCCGCATCAGGCGAATTGCGATGAGTGCCCCGCGCCGTCCGCGGGTGTTGATCGCTGATGACCATCTCATGGTAGCCGAGGCTCTCAAAAGCCTGCTCAGTCCTGACTTCGATCTCGTCGGCGTAGTGGAAGACGGGCGGATGTTGATTGAGGCGGCAGAGACCTTGCGACCGAACGTTATCGTCGCGGACATCACCATGCCACATCTCAACGGCATTGACGCGCTGATACGGTTAAGACAAGGAGGATCTCAAGTTCCTGTCGTGTTTCTTACCATGCACCGGGACGTAAGCTTTGCCCGCCGCGCGCTCGACGCCGGCGCCTCGGGCTTCGTGCTCAAACACTCGGCGCCAATCGAATTGATCGTTGCCATTCGCGCCGCCCTCGAGGGGAGGATTTACCTCTCGCCACAGATCACGGCAGATGTCCTGGAAACCCTGAAGCAGCGGCCGGAGAGGTCTGACGATCCGCTCGCTTCGATTACGTCGCGGCAGCGCGAGGTTCTCCAACTGCTTGCGGAGGGGCATGCGGCAAAGACGATTGCTGTCGAACTCTCAATATCTGCCCGGACCGTGGAGTTCCACAAATATCAAATGATGGAAACTTTGGGCATTCAAACCAAGACCGAGTTGATCCACTTCGCCATCAAGCACGGACTCGTCGTGCTCTGACTACCCCAGCTACCGCTCGACATCATGGTTGACCACGCCGGTTCTACGACCCGGTCCCTGGTAATTTCCCAGTGACCTACCCCGGAATATCCCGAGGTTACAGCATCCCGATCCCCAGCTAAGCTACGCCTAGCGCTGGGTACCGACTGGTATCACGGCAAATTGCGGAAAAGGAAGCGCCTTGATGCCCGAAACGCCGCTGAGTTGTGTTCTGCTCGCAGACCGTCACCATGGTCTCACGGAAGGCGTGCGCTGTTTGCTCGAGACGTCGTTCGAAACGGTGGTCATGGTTGCCGACGAGGTGTCGCTGCTCGAAGGGGCGATCCGACTTCGGCCTGACGTGGCGGTCGTCGATCTGTCGTTGGCCCAGAGCAGTGGTCTTGGCTGGTTCCATGCGCTGCGGCAGCACTGCCCCAATCTCAAGGTGATCGTGCTGAGCGTGCACGACGAGCAGAGCGTTCGCCAAGCGGTAATGGACGCCGGCGCCAATGCTTTCGTGCTCAAGAGTGCGATCGCCACCGAGCTGTTGACTACGGTCGATGCCGTCCGCCAGGGCAGACGTGCAGACGTTTCGATCCGGTGAGTCAGGCGCACCCTGAATGCAGAATTCAATGTAAAGCTGTTTTGGGTATACGTGGGTGCCTGAGCCAGGTACCAAGGTGCAATCCATTTTTGAAGAGCACGCTCAGGAGGCAGTAATAACCAAAACAAGTCCGATCACGAAATCCTGCTGTTGCACGGTGGGGTGCGCCTGGTGCCCTATCACGCCAGCGTCTGCGAAGGTTTGGTCGAGGCGGGCCGAGCGCTTGCCTGGGTGGTTGGTGGGTCCATTGGCGCCTGGCAGAAAACCAACTCTGACCAGGGTCTTGTCACTCAATTTATACAAGAAGCATTAATGAAAACACCACGCACTTTTCACCAGACAGTTGCTGTACACACGATAGCACTCCTCGCTCTTGCCGGAAGCACGCTCCTCTCGGGCTGCGCGACCGATAGCTCCTTGCTGGGCAGTGGCACGAACATAACCGTTTCAGACAAGACACGCATGACCAAGAGCGGCTATCTGTCCGATTACGCGCGCTTGAAGCAGACTCCCTGGAGTGACGGAATCGAGTGTTGGCGAGATCCCGAATTCAATGCCAAAAACTACGACAAGGTGTTGATCTCGCGTATCGTAATTTCGCTCGCACCGCCCAAGGACAAGGATGCTCAACAACTGATCGATCCTGGCGACCTCAAGACCCTTACCGACTACTTCCATGGATCGCTGAGCAAGGCGCTGAAGCCAAAGATGCAGGTCGTTGATACGCCTGGACCTGGGGTGGTGGTTATCGGGATCGCCTTGACCTCCCTTGTGCCGACTACAGTGAGCAAGAGCGTTACCGGTACGCTGATTCCATATGCATTCATCGCCGAGGCCGGTTCTGGCGTAGCCTCCGGTAGGCCGGCAGGCTCTACTCCTTACATGGGCGAGACTGGAATGGAGATGGCGTTTCGTGACGGCACATCGGGGGCTGTTCTCGGAGAATGCAGGGACACAGAAATCGGACGCAAGTACGCCGCAGATGCCAGTTCGAATGCTGTTGGCACGGTCCAGACCTGGACGGGCGGCTATGTGAATTCGTTCCAGGCCTGGTCATATGCGAAGAACGCATTCGACAAGTGGTCGATGCTGGTCGCGAAGCGCTTGGCCGATCTGCGTGGAGCTAACCTGGCGCAGTAACACCCTTCTGCCCGAGCCAAGGACACGCTTGAAAAGGTCCCCACCGGTGCTGACAGCGGACTTGGGCAAGGATCCCCCAAAACGCGGCGAATGCCACCTCTTCGCATTAAAAGTGAAGACAGAAAAATGACTCATCGAATCCTGTACACAATCGCTCTGACCGTTTCCTTGATCTCTGAGGCGGGCGCACAGCAAATTGTTTACCCCGCCAATGGGCAGTCACAGCAGCAACAAAAGACTGACGAGGCGGCCTGCTATTCTTGGGCAGTGGAGAAAAGTGGTTTTGATCCCGCTTAGTCGCCTCCGCAGCAAGCGGCCGCAAAACCTCCAACAACATCAACAGGAACGACGCCGGGCGCGGGCGTGCGTGGCGCAGCTCGTGGTGCCGTTGTGGGTGAAGTCGTTGGAGGGAACGCGAGCTGATCGGCGCTACGACAGGTGGAAAATAGGGCACGCCCCTCAAGGGGGTACGGTGGCCGCGTTCTCCCCCAGCCCAAAAATATCCCGAATGTGCAGCAACCAGTCTCCCCTATTTCCCCTGCAGGAACCGTCATGACGTCCAGCCCCTCATCCTTTTCCGCCGCTCATCACGCCTTCCGCCATGTCGCCCTCGGTCTGGCCGGTGTGGCCTTCCTGATCATTGCCGGTTGCGACAAGGAGAAGCCCGCCGCCCCGCCGTCACCAACCGTCGAGTTGGTCACCGTCACGCAGCAGGACGTGCCGATCTACATGGAATGGATCGGGTCGCTCGACGGCGACGTCAATGCCGTCATCCGCCCGCAGGTGACCGGCTACCTCGTCAAGCAGAACTACCGCGAAGGCGACCTGGTGAAGAAAGGTCAGCCGCTCTTCGAGATCGACCCCCGCACCTTCGAAGCCGCCGTGGACGAAGCCAAGGGCGTGCGCGCCCAGCAGTTGGCCCGCTACGAAACGGCCCGTGCCAACCTCGCCCGCGTCAAGCCGCTGGCGGCCAAGAACGCGGTCAGCCAGAAGGACCTCGACGATTCCACCGGCACCGAACAGTCTGCCAAGGCGCAGCTTGAGTCCGCCGACGCGGCGCTCAAGACCGCGAAACTGAATCTCGGTTTCACGCGCATCACCTCCCCGGTCACCGGCATCGCCGGCATCGCCAAGGCACAGATCGGCGATCTCCTGAGCCCCAGCATGGCGACCGAACTGACCACCGTGTCGACCGTGGAACCGATCAAGGTCTACTTCAACATCAGCGAACGCGAATACCTGAAGATTGCGAACGCGGCGATCGCCAGCGGCAGCCGGCCGGAGAAAGTGCCGCTCACGCTGATCCTGGTCGATGGCTCGGTTTACCCTCAGCCGGGCAGATTCTCGATCCTCAACCGGCAGGTGGACACCAGCACCGGCACCTTCAAGGCGGCCGCGCTCTTTGGCAACCCGGACAACCTGCTGCGCCCCGGCCAGTACGGCCGGGTGCGCGCCACGATGTCGGTCCAGAAGGGCGCGCTGCTGGTACCGCAGCGTGCGGTCACCGAACTGCAGGGCAAATACCTGATCGCCGTCGTCGGCCCGGACAACAAGGCCGACATCCGTCCGGTCAGCGTCGGTGAGCGGATCGGGACCGACTGGATCATCACTCAAGGGCTGCAGCCCGGCGAGCAGGTGATCGCCGAAGGCACACAGAAGGTGCGGCCGGGAATGACCGTCAATCCGAAACCCTTTGTCCCGGCCGCACCGGCGGCGCCCGCCGCAGCCAGCCCGGCCAAGGCCGACGACAAGCCGGCGGCGCCTGCGCCCGCCGCCAAGGGGTAAGGCACCATGTCCAAGTTCTTCATCAACCGGCCGATCGTGGCCATGGTCATCTCGATCCTGATGACCATCGTCGGCCTGGTCGCCATGTCGGGCCTGCCGACCGCCCAGTTCCCGAACATCGTTCCGCCGCAGATCCAGGTCAGCAGCACCTACACCGGCGCCGACGCGCTGACCGTCGAACAGGCGGTCGCCACGCCGATCGAGCAGCAGATGTCCGGCGTCGACAACATGGACTACATGTACTCGATCAACGCCAACAATGGCCAGTCCACCCTGTACGTCAACTTCGCGCTGGGCACCGACGCCAACACCGACCAGTTGCTCGCCCAGATGCGCGAAGGCCAGGCCGAGTCGCAACTGCCCTCGGACGTGCGCAATTACGGCGTGACAGTCCAGAAATCGACGTCTTCGCCGCTGATCATGTTCGCGCTCTACTCGCCGAACGGCACCTACGACAATGTTTTTCTCGCCAACTACGCGTACATCAACATCAACGACCAGATGACGCGCGTCAAGGGGATCGCCAGCGTCACCGTTTTCGGCGCCGGCCAGTACGCGATGCGACTGTGGGTCAAGCCCGACCAGTTGGCCAAGCTGAACATCACGGTTCCGGAAATCATCAACGCCGTCCAGAACCAGAACACCGTCAATCCGGCCGGGACGATCGGCGGCGAGCCGGTGCCGGCGGGGCAGTCGTTCACCTACGCGGTGCGCGCGCAGGGGCGGCTGCAGAGCACCGAAGAGTTCGGCAACATCGTCCTGCGCGCCAACCCCGACGGTTCGGTGGTGCGCGTCGCCGACGTGGCGCGAATCGAGCTCGGTGCGCAGACCTACAGCCAGCAGGGCCGGCTGAACGGCAAACCGGCGGCGCTCGTCGCGCTGTACCAGATGCCCGGCGCCAATGCGCTCGACGCCGCCGACGGCGCCAAAAAGCTGATGGAGAAGATCAAGGAGAGTTTCCCGCCCGACCTCGAATACGTCATCGCCCTCGACACGACGCTGTCGGTCACCGAAGGAATCAAGGAGATCGAGCACACGCTGATCGAAGCGCTGGTGCTGGTGATGATCGTCGTCTTCGTCTTCCTGCAGGGCTGGCGGGCGACGCTGATCCCGCTGCTGGCGGTGCCGGTGTCGCTGGTCGGCACCTTCATGCTCTTTCCGATGTTCGGTTTCTCGATCAACACGCTGTCGCTGTTCGGTCTGGTGCTGGCCATCGGCCTCGTCGTCGATGACGCGATCGTCGTCGTCGAAGCCGTCGAGCACCACATCGAACATGGTTTGTCACCCAAGGACGCGACACTGCGGGCGATGAGCGAGGTGACCGGGCCGGTGATCGCCATTGCCGTCATCCTGGCGGCGGTTTTCGTACCGACGGCTTTCATTCCCGGCATCACCGGCCAGCTCTACCAGCAGTTCGCCGTGACCATCGCCATCTCGGTGATCATCTCGGCCTTCAACGCGCTGACGCTCAGCCCGGCGCTCTGTGCGCTGCTGCTGCGACCCAAGGTCAGGGGTAGTGGCCCGTTGCAGAAATTCTACGACGGGTTCAATCGCGCTTTCGGCCGGGTCACCGGCGGTTATGTCGGTGTCTGCCGGCTCGCCATCCGCCGCAGCGTGATGAGCCTCTTTTTTCTGGTGGCCGTCGCGGTTGTGGCGGGTTTCTTCGGCAAGCTCGTCCCTGCCGGCTTCCTCCCGGATGAAGACCAGGGTTACGTCTTTGCCGCGATCCAGCTCCCCAATGCCTCATCCTTGCAGCGCACCTCGGATATTGCCGCGCAAGCCGAAGATCTGATCATGAAGGTGCCAGGCGTCCAATACACGACCACCGTCATCGGCTACAGCATGCTGAGCCAGGTGACCAATACCTACAGCGCTTTCTTCTTCATCACGCTCAAGAACTGGGGTGAACGCAAAGCACCCGACGAACAGTACACCGCGATCAAGGCCGAGTTGACGAAGCGGCTCGCCAGCATCCCCGGCGCCATTGCTTTTGCGTTTCCGCCACCGGCCATTCAGGGGGTCGGCACCTCCGGCGGGGCGACTTTCATTCTCGAAGACCGCGCTGGAAAAGACATCGCCTTCCTTGCCGCGAACACCACCAAGTTTATCGAAGCGGCGAAAAAGCGCCCCGAGCTGGCCAGCGTTTCGACCACCTTCCTGCCGATCGTGCCGCAGCTTTTCATCGAAGTCGATCAGGACAAGGTATTGAAGCAGGGGGTCATTATCAGCGATGTCTACAAGACGCTGCAAAGCTTCCTCGGCAGCGGTTTCATCAACTACTTCAACCGCTTCGGACGCCAGTGGCAGGTCTATGTGCAGGCCGAGGGCGAATACCGGACCAACATCGAGAACGTCGGGCGCTTCTACGTGCGCAACAACAAGGGTGAAGCGGTGCCGCTCTCGGCGCTGACCTCGATCCGCAACATCTCGGGTCCGGAATTCACGATGCGCTACAACCTCTACCGCAGCGCACAGATCAACGCTTCGGCAGCGCCTGGTTACAGTTCGGTGCAGGTGATGCGGGCGCTCGAAGCAGTTTTCGCCGAGACGATGCCAAGCGAAATGGGTTACGACTACTCGGGCATGTCGTTCCAGGAGCAAAAGGCCCAGCAGGGCGTCTCGCCGATGGTCATCTTTGGTTTCTCGCTGCTCTGCGTCTTCCTGATCCTGGCGGCGCAGTACGAAAGCTGGTCGCTGCCTTTCTCGGTCCTGCTCGGTACGCCGATCGCCGTCGCCGGCGCCTTCGCCGCGCTGCTGTGGCGCGGCCAGGAACTCAACGTCTATGCGCAGATCGGCCTGGTGATGCTGATCGGTCTGGCGGCCAAGAACGCGATCCTGATCGTCGAGTTCGCCAAGATGGAATACGAGAAGGGCGAACTGTCGCTCGCCGAATCGACGCTCAAAGGCGCGGAACTGCGCCTGCGGCCAATCCTGATGACTTCGTTCGCCTTCATCCTCGGCTGCGTTCCGCTGGCCATCGCCAGCGGCGCTGGTGCCATTTCCCGACAGGTGATGGGCAGTGCGGTGATCGGCGGCATGCTGGCCGCTACCTGCATTGCCATCTTCATCATTCCGGTGACTTTCTACGTGGTCGAAAAGATCAGTCACAAGGGCGACACCGGGGTCGGTCACCACGCTGGGGAGAGCGTCGCCGCGGCCACCGAGAGTTCCACGGTACCGATTGCTGGAAAGGAGGGAGATAGCCATGCGTAAGCCCTTGTTGGCCGCACTGCTGGCGCTGCTGGTCGGTGGCTGCATGGTTGGACCCGATTACGTGCGTCCAACTATCGACACGCCGACGGCCTGGCGTCTGAGTGACCAGGACGCCAGGGATCTGGCCAATACTGCCTGGTGGGAGCAGTTCGGCGACCCGGTACTCAACGAACTGGTCAGCGCCGCCCTGCTTGCCAACAAGGATCTGCTGATTGCCAGCGCGCGCATCGAAGAGTTTGCCGGCCAATATGGATTCGTCCGTTCCGCCCTCTTTCCGCAGGTTGGCGCCGGCTACGAGGTGAGCCGACAGAAGGGCGTCGCTCCGGGCGCATCGACCTCCTCGACCTACAACAACTATCAGGCGGTGCTCAATGCCAGTTGGGAGATCGATATCTGGGGCCGCATTCGCCGCCAGACCGAAGCGGCGAGGGCACAGCTCCTGGCCAGCGAGGACGGCCGGCGAGCGGTCATCCTCTCTCTGGTCGGTAGCGTTGCCGGTGCCTACGTCAACCTCCGCGACCTCGATCGCCAGTTGGAAATCGCCAGGGCGACGGCGAAAAGTCGCGGAGATTCGTACGAGATCTTCAAGGAGCGTTACGCGGGTGGCATCATCTCGTTGCTCGAACTGAGTCAGAACCAGTCCCAGTACGAGGAAGCTCTGGCCACCATCCCGGCCATCGAGAAGTCGATCGTACAACAGGAGAATGGCCTGAGCGTGTTGCTCGGTCGCAACCCCGGGCCGATTACCCGCGGCAGGAACATTGATCAACTGTTGCTCCCGGCCATTCCAGCCGGTCTACCCTCGGATATTCTTGAGCGACGGCCAGACATCCAGCAGGCGGAGCAGAGCCTGATTGCCGCCAATGCCCTGATCGGCGCGGCCAAGGCGGCTTACTTTCCGACCCTCTCGCTGACCGGTCTGTTCGGCTACGCCAGCAACAGCCTTGGCAATCTTTTCGACAGCCAGTCGAAGGTCTGGCAGTACGCTGCACCGATCAGCATGCCGATCTTCACGGCCGGCGCCATCGCCGGTCAGGTGCAGGCGGCGGAAGCGCAACAGCAGCAAGCATTGTTTGCGTATCAGAGGGCCATCCAGCAAGCCTTTCGCGAAGTCAATGACGCGCTGATCGACCAGGACCGCACGCGTGCCCAGTTGCAGGCGCAGAAACGCCAGGTGGGAGCTCTGGAGCAGTATGCGGGGACGGCGCGGCTGCGCTACGAAAACGGCTACACCAGCTATATCGAAGTCCTGGATGCGGAACGTAGCTTGTTCAATGTCCAGTTGCAGTACACGCAGACGCAGCAGACCCAGTTGCAGGCGATGATCAATCTCTACAAGGCAATGGGCGGCGGCTGGGTGGTCGAGGCGGAGAAAGTCGCCGTTGCAGGAGGAGTGAGGCGGGACGAGGTCCTCCCGCAGTAGGCCTGGCAGGTGCCGGCGCAGTGGTCTTCCCGTCGGCGTGTTTTGGCATGCCTGACTGCTCGGCGCCCGCCTGTGGGGTCGCCAGCCAGCCATGGCAGTCCATCGAAGCGTATCAAGAGGAGAAGTCAATGAGCAAGAAAGGCAAGTCGGCAAAGCGTGTCAAGGCCGAGCAAGTGATCAGCCCTGGTCCCGAGTCGCCGGCAGAGCAGACCGAGGGCGAGCCCCAGAGCAAGCCGACGAAAAGAATGTCCGAGCGGGTATACCTCAAGGAACTCGAAAAACTCGAGGCCGAGTTGGTACACCTGCAAACCTGGGTGATCGAGAAGGGCCTGAAGGTGGTGATCCTCTTCGAAGGCCGTGACGGGGCCGGCAAGGGCGGCACTATCAAGGCGATCACCGGGCGCGTCAGCCCGCGCATCTTCCGGGTTGTCGCCCTGCCGGCTCCGACCGAGCGCGAGAAGACCCAGATGTATGTACAGCGTTACCTGCCGCACATGCCGGCGGCCGGCGAGGTGGTGATCTTCGACCGCAGTTGGTACAACCGCGCCGGTGTCGAACGCGTCATGGGCTTTGCCAGCGACGAGCAGGTGCAGGGTTTTCTCAAACTGGCGCCCCTCTTCGAAAAGCTGGTGGTCGGCAAAGCCAACAACATCATCCTGCTCAAGTACTGGCTCGAAGTCGACATGGATGAGCAGACGCGCCGCCTGGAGGCCCGCATCACCGATCCGCGCAAGCAGTGGAAGCTGTCGCCGATGGACCTCAAGTCGTACAGCCGCTGGTACGATTACTCGCACGCGCGCGACGAAATGTTCAAGGCAACGGACACCGAGTGGGCGCCCTGGTTCGTCGCCCGCTCCGACGACAAGAAACGCGTACGCCTGAACATCATCAAGCATATTCTGAGCAGCATCCCGTACGAGGTCGTCAAGCAGCCAAAGATCACCTTGCCGAAGCGCCAGAAAGCCGGCGACTATCAGGAAGCCGATCTGCCGCTGAAGTATATTCCGGAAGTGTATTGAACCGGGCAGCAGACCCCCTCGTAGAGGACTCTGAGACGCATCCTTTCAAGACTGAGTGAGGGTATTAGCTATGACGTAAAACACCTGTTTTCCAACCCAACCGACGGCTTGCGGCGAACGTTGCTCCCAACCGGGCAAAATGTGGGCGAAAAACCGTGTCGGATAGGCGTTGTGGCCGAAAACTTGGCCGCAGTGGTTTCCCGACGTGGTTTTCTGAGGTTCCAGCTTACATCCCCCATGAGGTACAGTCCGCTCGGCTGAAATTTTCTCGATAACCATTCTTCACAGGAGTGCTCCATGCCTAAGACATTTGCTCGATTCTTTCAATGGTTTCTGTTAGCCGTCATTGCGGCTCTGCTGACTCCGGTCACGGCCAGCGCGGCGGATCATACCGCCCTCGAACGCGACGCGCGCAATATCTATCAGAAGTTGCTCGCCAGGGTTCCTGCGGCGAAAGCGCTGTCCAGGAATGCGCTGGCCGTTCTCGTCTTTCCGGAGATCACCAAAGCCGGTCTGGTCGTTGGTGGACAGTACGGCGACGGTGTTCTCTTCAAAGACGGTCAGGCGGTGGGGTACTACAACACCACCGGGGCTTCGTACGGTCTGCAGGCCGGCGCCCAGAAATACGGCTATGTGATGTTCTTGATGAATGAAAATTCGCTCGAGGCGCTGAACCGGAACGACGGATTCGAAGTCGGTGTGGGCCCCTCCATCGTGGTGGTGGATGAGGGCATGGGCCGGTCGCTGACCACGAAGACCATTAACAAGGACATCTATGCCTTCATTTTCAACCAGAAGGGCCTGATGGCGGGCTTGGGTCTGCAGGGAAACAAGATCACGCGCCTGAACGACTGAACCAGCCCATGAGGAGAAGGCAGCAACCTGGCAGTCGAAGCTGCCGACAATGATCCAAAAGTGATGCAAGGAGAGAACCGTGTCCCTCAAAACCACCTGCCTGATTGTCGCCTCCTTCCTGATCATTCAAGGTTGCTCGATGACACCACCGCGCCTGCCGGCGGTGCCATCAACGTGGACGGCGAAGGCCGAGATACCGGGCATGCCCGGCGTGCGGCATGTCCCGGGCGACATGGCCGAGTTCAGCCGTGATTCGTTCGACGCGCTGCGCCGGGAACAGGCTTACCGTGCGCAGCAAGGACAGCAGGGGCAGCTGCCGCCCGCTGTTTTTCTCGCCATCTCCGGCGGCGGGGATAATGGCGCGTTTACCGCGGGCGTGATGAATGCCTGGACAGCGACCGGCACACGCCCGGAGTTCAAACTCGTTACCGGCATCAGTACCGGGGCGCTGATCGCACCCTTCGCCTTTCTCGGCTCAAAGTACGACGGTACGTTAAAGGAAGTGTATACCACCATCTCGCCGAAAGACGTCATCGAGCCACGCGGCCTGGTTTCAGGCGTACTGAGCGACGCGATGGCCGACAATGCGCCGCTCGTGAAGTTGACGCGCAAATCGGTGAACGAGGAACTGCTGCGGGAAATCGCCGCCGAGTATGCGAAAGGTCGCCTGCTGCTGATCGCCACCGCCGACCTGGACGCGCGTCGGCCGGTGATCTGGGACATGGGAAAAATTGCCACCTACGGCGGTCCCGGAGCACTCGATCTTTTCGTCAAGGTCATGATTGCCTCGGCGTCGATTCCAGTAGGCTTTCCGCCGATGATGATCGACGTCGAAGTCGACGGCCGGCCTTATCAGGAAATGCACGTAGACGGCGGCATTGTGGCGCAGGTCTTCGCCTATCCTGCGGAGATGCGCATCAATGAGGCGGCGATGGCGGTCGGCGTCAGCCGTGAGCGCCGGCTCTACGTGATCCGGAACGCGCGCCTGGACGCGGAGTGGGCCGATGTCGAGCGCAATACGATGAGCATCGCAGCGCGTGCCGTTGCTTCGTTGATTCACAGTCAGGGAATTGGCGACCTATATCGCATCTATGCCACCGCCGAGCGCGATCAGGTCGATTTCAACCTCGGTTTCATCCCGGCCAGTTTCAAGGTGCCGCACAAGGAAGAATTCGACAACGCGTATATGCGCGCGCTCTACGACCTCGGTTACCAGATGATGGCGCAGGGCTTCCCGTGGCTCAAGGCGCCGCCTGGTTTCGCGCTGCCGAGGGCCGTGGCGGCCGGCCAGGAGTGCGTCCGGTAAAGGGTGAACTTAAACAAGAAGGTGCTTCGCCTGGGGAGACGATCATCCCCGTGATGCGATCCTCAAGGAGATCGAAGCCAAGGGAAGCCCCGGCTGGAAGAACGAGAGCGGCTACCACCGGCGCAGCATCGCGGAGAATATGATGTACCGAAATATGCCAATATACTACATCAACGCCGGCCAGATGCAAAGATCGTTGGCGATGTGATCAGGTGAGTGGGAGATGAGCAAAATCAATCGAAGTGAGAACCCTCGGAATACGGGAACGGACAACGAAAGGGCGATTCTTTCCCCGGACGAGCGCCGCGTGCAAGGTAAGGCGCTGCGCGAGGCAGTACCTCGAGAAACCCAGGGCGGATGGAAGCCGCTCAGGAAGCGGCGCGATCCGGTTGAAGTGCTCACCGAGTCCAACGAGGGGCGGTTGTCCCAACTCGTGCCCATCCGCTTCGGTCGGATGCTGCAGTCGCCTTTCACCTTTTATCGGGGTTCGGCAGCGATCATGGCGGCCGATCTGGCGTCCACCCCCAACTCCGGCCTACGGGTACAGGCATGTGGCGACGCCCATCTATTGAACTTCGGCGGCTTTGCCACACCCGAGCGGCAGGTGATCTTCGACATCAACGACCTGGATGAGACCCTGCCGGCCCCCTGGGAGTGGGATGTCAAACGTCTGACGGCGAGCGTGGTCATCGCCGCGCATCACCTGCGGCTCCACGAAAGCCAGGCCGCACGCGCGGCGACGGCGACCGTGCGCGCGTACCGTGAGCGGATGGCCGACTATTCGTCGATGCCCGCGCTCGACGTCTGGTACGACAGAATCACGGTCGAACAAATACTCGCCGAAGTGTCCAGCGAAGAAGTCAGGAAACGCATCATCAGGCGGCTCCAGAAGGCGCGCCAGCAAAGCTCTGCCGAAATTATCTTCCCCAAGCTCGCCGAACACCACGGGACGCTGCCCAGGATCAAGGAAGAGCCACCGCTGATTTTTCACCCCTCGGAGGAACTGGCGCCAGGACTCAGAACACAGTGCAGCGAAGCGTTGGCCGCTTATCGCGCGTCACTCCCCGAACACGTGCGCGTGCTGTTCGACCGCTTCCATTTCTGCGATCTGGCGATCAAGGTGGTCGGTGTCGGCAGTGTCGGCACGAGGTGCACGATCGGGCTGTTCATGGCTGCGGACAATGATCCCCTCTTCCTGCAGATCAAGGAAGCGCGGGCGTCGGTCCTCGAACCCTACGCGGGCGCGAGCCTGCACCCGAATCACGGCCAGCGAGTCATTGCCGGGCAGCATCTGATGCAGGCCGCCAGTGACATCTTTTTGGGCTGGACAACGGGCAGCGATGGGCGGCATTACTATCTGCGCCAACTGCGCGACGTCAAGATCAGCGCCATCATCGAAGGATGGGATGTCGAGCTGCTGATGACCTACGGCCGGCTGTGCGCCTGGGCGCTGGCGCGCGCGCACGCTCGCTCGGGGGACGCGGCGCTGATCGCCGGCTACATGGGTTCGAACGCGGCTTTCGACGACGCGATCTGCGAGTTCGCCGTCGAGTACAGCGACCAGAATCAGCGCGACTACCGGGCCTTCGTCAAGGCGGTGCGGGAAGGACGAATCGAGGCTCAGGTGGAAGAAAATCCATGAGTACGACACCGACTGCCGAAGAAAGGGGCTCTGCCAGTGGCGTGGCGCGCGCAATCCCGGCTCGCGGCTGGCGGGCGGTCTTTCCGCCGGCGCAGTGGCTCGCCGGCTATCAGAAGCAGTGGCTGACGCACGACGCGATCGCCGGCGTCACGCTGGCGGCCTACGGCATCCCGGTGTCGCTCGCCTACGCCTCGCTCGCCGGCCTGCCGCCGCAGTACGGCATCTACTGCTATCTGGTCGGTGGCCTGTTCTACGCGCTCTTCGGCTCGTCGCGCCAGTTGGCGATCGGCCCCACCTCGGCGATCTCGATGCTGGTCGGCGTCACGATCGCCGGCATGGCGCAGGGGGATGCCGGACGCTGGGCCGACATCGCGGCGCTCACGGCGGCGGTCATCGCCGCGATGTGCCTGCTGGCGTGGCTCTTTCGTCTCAGTTCGCTGGTCAACTTCATCAGCGAGACGATCCTGCTCGGCTTCAAGGCCGGCGCGGCGCTGACGATCGCCATGACCCAGCTGCCCAAGTTGTTCGGGGTCAAGGGGGGCGGACACGGCTTCTTCGAGAGCGTCGCCGTCCTTGCCGGGCAGCTTCCCGACACCAACCCCGTGGTGCTAGTTTTCGGTCTGAGCGCGCTCGCCGTGCTGCTGCTCGGCGAGAAATTCCTGCCCGGCCGGCCGGTCGCGCTCTTCGTGGTGGTGCTTTCGATCCTCGCGCTGTCGCTGACGCCGCTCGGGGATCTCGGCTTCAAGGTGGTTGGCTCGCTGCCGCAGGGCTTGCCCGAATTCCGTCTGCCGGGCCTGCGGCTGCGCGACGTCGACGGGGTTATCCCACTCGCCTTCGCCTGTCTGCTGCTGGCCTACGTTGAAAGCGTTTCGGCGGCCCGCGCGCTGGCGCAGGCGCATGGCGACGAAATCGATCCGCGCCAGGAACTGCTCGGCTTGGGGGCGGCGAATCTGGGCGCGGCGCTCTTTCAAGCCTACCCGGTGGCCGGCGGTCTGTCGCAGTCCTCGGTGAACGACAAGGCTGGCGCCAGAACGCCGCTGGCGCTGGTCTTCGCCTCGCTGACCATCGGCCTGTGCCTGCTCTACCTGACCGGCATGCTCTACAACCTGCCGAACGTGGTCCTCGCGGCGATCGTCCTGGTCGCCGTCAAGGGACTGGTCAATATCGGCGAATTGCGCCACGTCTGGCGGGTGAGCCGGCTGGAGTTCGGCGTCTCGATGAGCGCTTTCGCCGGCGTGCTGCTGCTCGGCATCCTGAAGGGCGTGATCGTCGCGGTTGTCGTCTCAATGCTTTTGCTGATCCGCCGCGCGGCGCACCCGCATGTCGCTTTCCTGGGCCGAATCCCCGGCACCCGGAGTTACTCCGACAGCGAGCGCAACCCGGACAACGCGCCGGTCGCCGGGGCGTTGCTGTTTCGCGTCGAATCCTCCCTGCTCTACTTCAACGTCGAGCACGTGCGCGAAGCGCTCTGGCAGAAGATCCGCGCAAGCAACGCAGCGCTCGACCTGGTGGTCTGCGATCTGTCCACTTCGCCGGTGGTCGATCTGGCCGGCGCGCGGATGCTGGCCAAACTGCATCAGGAACTGCAGGCAGCCGGGATTCGCCTGCGGCTGGTAGGGGCGCATGCGGCGGTGCGCGACATCCTGCGCGCCGAAGGATTGGAGGAAAGCGTCGGCTACTTCGGCCGGCGGATCACGGTGGCCGACGCCATCGACGAGTTTGATGGCGGTCCCACAAAGGCGTCGCGCGCATAATTCGGAGATGCCGCGGCGTTTTGGCGAGCGCCGCCGGTCGGCGATAAGGATGTAGCCGCTGGTCAGCAGTACCCGTCGCGGGAAGACCAGGATCAGGCCATCGATGTCGCGGCTGCTATAGTCAAGTTATGGGTAATCGAGTGTTGTTACGCCACGTGAAATGGATGGCTGCGCTGCCGGGCAGCTGCCCGTCGAGGATTGATAGATCATCGGGAGAGTGCCATGGAAGCAAAGAGCCAGAGTGCAAGAACCAAGGTCGTCATCGTCGGTGGCGTGGCGGGTGGTGCCTCGTGCGCGGCACGGCTGCGCAGGCTGGACGAAAACGCGGAAATTCTCATGGTCGAACGCGGACCGTACGTTTCGTACGCCAATTGCGGGCTTCCTTACCATGTCGGCGGCGTGATCGAAAAGGAATCGAGCCTGCTGGTGGCGACTGCTGACACCTTCCGCCGGGTGTTCAATATCGATGTCCGAACGAACTGCGAAGCCGTCTGGATCTCGCCGGACACAAAAACCATCGAGCTGCGCCATGTGGAAACTGGCGAGGTGACCAGCGAGTCCTACGACAAGCTGGTGCTGTCGCCCGGTGCGCCGTCAGTCCGTCCGCCGTTGCCGGGAATCGACCTGCCGGGGATTTTCCAGGTGCGCACCGTGCCCGATGCGCGGGCGATCCGTGACTGGATCGAACGGGGTTCGCTGTTCCTCTCCGGGATGGACAAGTACTCGGGCTTCCAGACGCTCAGGCCGAAGACCCGCGCGGTGGTCATCGGCGGCGGATTCATCGGCCTTGAAACGGCCGAGAACCTTGTGCATCGCGGGTTCGAAGTCACCCTGGTCGAGATGCTCGATCAGGTCCTGGCGCCACTCGATCAGGAAATGGCGCGCATCGTGGAGAGCTATGTGGAGCGGCACGGTATCCGTCTCGCGCTCAATGACGGGGTGGCCGGATTCCAGCAGGCCGCGAACGGCTCGCTCGAGGTTCTGACGAAGTCGGGCAAGGTGCATCCGGCCGACATCGTGATCCTCGCGCTTGGCGTGCGTCCGGAGACGGCTCTGGCGAAGACGGCCGGCCTCGCTATCGGCGAACGCGGCGGGATTCGCGTCGACGAGCAGATGCGCACCAGCAACCCGGACATCTTCGCCGTCGGTGACGCGATCGAAGTCAGGGATTTCGTGACCGGTGAGTGGAGTCTCATCGCGCTCGCCGGGCCGGCGAACCGGCAGGGCCGCATCGCCGCCGACGTGATTGCCGGGCGCGAGTCCCGTTTCCGCGGCACCCAGGGTACCTCGATCATCGGGCTGTTCGGTGCCGCCGCCGCCTGGGTCGGCGCCAGCGAAAAAACGCTCAAGCGGCTCGGCGACAGCGATTATGAAAAGATCTACCTCTACCCGAATTCGCACGCCGGCTACTACCCGGGAGCGCGGCCGATTGCGATGAAAGTGCTCTTCCGAAAGTCCGACGGACGTTTCCTGGGTGCGCAGGCGCTCGGCGAGGATGGCGTAGACAAGCGCATCAGCGCGCTCGCCATGGCGCTCCAGATGGGCGCGACGATCCATGACCTCGAAGAAGCCGAGCTGTGCTACGCGCCGCAGTTCGGAAGCGCGAAGGATCCGGTCAACTTCGCGGGCATGGTCGCTGCGGATATCCTCTGTGGCGACATGCCCTTGAGTCATTGGGATGCTGCCGACAACGCGTTCCTGCTCGATGTGCGCGAACCCGGCGAACTCGCCGTGGAGAGCGTGCCGGGCGTGCTCAACATCCCGCTTGGCCAACTCCGGGCGCGGCTCGACGAGCTTCCCCGCGATCGGGAAATCCTGGTCATTTGCCGTTCCGGCCAGCGTGCCTATTACGCGACACGCGCCCTGCTGCAGAACGGGTTCAAGGCGCGGACGCTGGCCGGCGGGATGTTGTCAAGGTTTCACACTCGCCTGCTGGTGAATTGAATGAGTCAAAGGGTCTTCGCGGTGGCGACTTTGAACCTGCCGCTGGGCATCGGCGGCGGAGCAGGAATTCGTCGGGGGCGGGAAGTGGATCATGGCTGGCGCTGACCGGCAACAGGAAAGCTGGAAGGAACGATTCTTCCACGAGATGGCCGAGTACGGGATCAACGTCATTTATCTGGCGCTCGTATTCGCCGCTTTCACGCAGTACCGGAGACTCGTTCTCGCCGCTCACGACATCATCTACACCAATTACTGGGTGGCAGTGATCCAGGCGTTGATCCTCGGAAAGGTCATCATGATCGGCGCTGTCTTCCATGCTGGTCGCGGCCTTGAGCGGAGACCACTGATTTATCCCACTCTTTACAAGGCTTTGGTCTTTACTCTTCTTGTCGTGTCACTCAACGTCATCGAGCATGCGATCGAGGGCCTCTGGACGGGAAAGGGGCTCGCGGGTGGCTTCGCGGAGTTTGTCGCCAGAGAGCCCCACGAATTGCTCTCCGGATCCCTGGTTCTTCTTGTGGCCTTGATTCCTTTCTTCGCCGTCAAGGAGCTTGGGCGAGGGTTTGGACGGGCGAGGATCAGGGCTCTCCTTTTCCACGAGAGAACAGGGCAGTTCCTTGAGGGCGAAAAATGATCATTGCAAAAACGGTCCGCAGCCTGCAACGACGTTTCAGCCCCAAGGGAAAAACGGCTCTGCGGGTCACTTCTTGGTGCCTGGTGACGGCGGTGATGTTCGCCGCGGGCGCGGAGGCTACCGACTTCGGAACCAAGGGCGGGGCCGAACCCGCCAACATCAACGAGATAGTTGGCGTCCTGCGACAGGATTCTTACGACATGGAGTTGCTGATCAGCTTCGGTACCTCCAAGGGCGGCTCGGCGGGTCACCTCGCCCTGGGCCTCCGGGACGAAGTGCCCGGTGATGACCTGGTCTACTCGGCAAACTTCTATGCCGACCGTGCGCGCAAGCACGAAACTGGCTTCTACACCGAAGATCTCATGATTGGCGTCCCCAAGAAGGAGTATCTGTTCAAGACACGCTCATCGCTCGGCGACACGGCCGCGTTTGGTCTCGACTTTGGGGAGATCTACAAGCGATCGGTCATTGGCGTGCGCGTGTACGGCGTACCGGCTGGCGAGAAGGAAGCGATAGTGGCGTACTTCAGGCGCATCAATGACGACTATCACCGTCACGCCAGGAATACTCAGTACCACGACGGCGAAATCAGGTATGACTACATGCGTCTCAACTGTGCCAAGACCATCGGCTCGGCATTCAGATTTGGCGCTGGATACGACAAACTGGAGGTTACCAGCGCAAAGGTGCTTACCAGACGACGGATCCTGGTGGCGGCAACAGCCAATATTCCCACCGAGATGGCAATGAAGCTCATCAAGGAGTGGAACGTGCGCGGATACGGAATGGACGTGGTGCTTTACAGGAAGTACGAGGGCTCGACCTATGTCGATCCAAACGAGGAAGAAAAGGTGGCCTTCAAGGACCTGCCCAACCGCTTTCCTTCGGTGCTGTCGCGCGACTTCCGCAAGGAACAGGGGCGTTACGAGGACTTCGACAATCTCTTCGCGATGTACCTCCTCCACCATATGGGCAAGTACAGCGTGCGGGTTAACGGCGAGACGACGCTGCTCGAGATCGAGAAGACCAAGGATCACATGGCCTACGCGCAGGCCGTCGAACTCGCTACGCGGTGCGCCCGGTCGGACAGTGAAAACGTCCGTCGGCGCTTGCCGATGCGACCGCTGGGGAGCGGGAACGGGGCACCCACGGATAACGAGCACCTCGACAAGTGCACCGACCAGGCGGAAATGCAATGACGAGACTGCGCGCGCGCTTGCCGGTGATGTTCGCCACGCTGCTTGTTCTCTGCGCTTGCGCAACGCGACCGATCAATCCCCCGATCACGCAGGCCGACCCCGGCGTCGGCTACCGTTTCGAAACACGGCAGTTGTATTTCAAGGACCCGGAAGCGCTGGTCCTTCTCGCCTTTTCCGGCGGGGGCACGCGCGCGGCCGCATTTTCTTTTGGCGTCCTGGAATTCCTGCGGCGTACCGAGGTCGACAGGGCGAATGGCGAAAAGGTCCGCCTGCTCGATGCGGTCGGCGTCATTACCGGGGTGTCGGGCGGCAGCTTCACAGCGCTGGCCTATGGTCTCTATGGAGACAAGCTGTTCGCCGATTACGAACAACGCTTTCTGAAGCGTAACGTGCAAGGCGAGATCATCAGCCGCTTATTCAACCCGGCCCGCTGGGGTGACCTTTGGTGGACCCGGTGGGGGCGCTCTGAAATGGCGGCCGATCTGTATGACGAGATCCTGTTCAACGGCGCGACCTTCGCCGATCTCGAACGCGGCAAAGGTCCGCTTGTTCTCGCCTCGGCCACCGACCTCTCGACCGGAGCCCGTCTGGTCTTCGACCAGAACGTCTTCGACGCGCTGTGTTCGGACC
Organism: Candidatus Accumulibacter propinquus; assembly: GCF_056856495.1. NCBI lineage: Bacteria > Pseudomonadati > Pseudomonadota > Betaproteobacteria > Candidatus Accumulibacter > Candidatus Accumulibacter propinquus. The sequence continues at coordinate 357,165 of NZ_JBSEHC010000002.1, read as the reverse complement.
TTGGCGCGGTGAAACTCTCGCGCGCCGCCGCGGCCTCGTCGGCGGTGCCGGTGGTGCTTTCGGCGGTCACGATCAACAACTACGGCGGCACCTGCAATTATCAAACGCCTTCCTGGCTGCAATTTCTTGGCGGAGCGGCTGACCCGCCGCGCACGGCCGCGCGCGCAAGGCGCGACTTTGACGAACGGCTCGCCTTCGCCGATGGCGCGCAACGCCCATACATCCATCTCGTAGACGGTGGTGTCGCGGACAACGTGGGCATGCGTTCTGTACTGACCCTGCTCGAGTTGATGGAGGCATTGCAAGGCGCCGGGGTGCCGACACCGTTCGACCGCACGCGCAGGATCGTCGTTTTCGTCGTCAACTCGGTGTCCTCGCCCCCGACCCGCTGGGACCAATCGGATACGCCCCCGGGCATGATAAGCACATTGCTCCAGGCGTCCAGCGTGCCGATTGATCATTATTCCTACGAAGCGACGGAGTTGCTGCGAGACAAGGCGGCGCGCTGGCAGTCGCTGCGTCGGCTTCGGCAATCGGCGGCATTTGCGGACCACCAGGATGCCGCGATCGCTGACGACCTTAAAGGCCCGGAGGTTGAGATCTATGCCATCGACGTCTCGTTTGCGGCCCTGCAGGACAAGGCCGAATTCGACTACCTGAATAGCCTGCCCACCAGCTTCGTGCTGCCCGCTGAAGCGGTGGATCGTTTGCGTACCGCGGCAGGAGTGATCATCATGGCGTCACCCGAATTCCAACGGCTCCTCAAGGACGTCGGGGCGAAGGTGGCTCCCGAATCCGCATCGATGGAACCGGCGACATCAGCGGTGCGGCGTGCGTTCCCGACGGCTACACCGGCGGCCAGATAGCGGAAACCCATTTTCGGCTTTGGCTCCCTGCTGGTGGCCCTGTAATTGAATCAGCCAGCGCTTTCGATTGGAGGGCTACATGGGTATTCTCGATTGGTTCAAGAACCGACCGGGCCAGTACGATCCGGATCGGGTATCCGACGAGTTGGTGCAATGGGGGGTCGAGAAAGCGATGACGCTGACCAACCCCAGACTCAAGCTGTTGCCAACCTGCCAAAAACGCCTGACACCCGCCGTCGCGACGACGATCGAATTCCTGCGCGCGCAGGCCCGGGCGCTGCCAGCCGTCCGACAGGTTTCGTCGACGTTTTGGTCAGCCGATCCGGCCTTGCGGGCTTTCTTCGTCGCGCCTTCGGATATCCCGCCGGTAATCAGGAATGTGGCAATACTAAAACCGCAAGGGCTCACAGAGCGAGCCTTTCAAATCGCCTGAAAAAAATAGTCAGCGCTGGCGGGACGACGATTCTGCTGGTTGGTGGCTCTGTTGGTGCGCGGTTTCACGGCGAAATCGGCAACGCCGGGCTTGACGCGCAGATACTGGCAAAGCCTGCCCACCACTTCGCGATCAAAACTCCTGGTCGTGGTAGTAGCGGTCCAGCATGGCGCGGGAGATGCCTGCGGCGCGGCAGATTTCGGCGAGCTTGACGGCGTGCGCCGTTCACGGCGCCGACACGCCGACCGACGGCGCGCGCGGCATTCTGTCCGACACGCAGGGCCTGATGGACTGGTTTGGCGGCCTGTTTGCGACACCGGAGCAGGACGGCATGACGCCGGCGGAATTCGCGGCGGCCTATAACGCCTCGGGGGCCGACGCGTCGAGCCCTGCCAGCGCCGCCTCGACCCAGCCAAAACCGATCCGCTCCTGTTCGAGACGCAGATTTCTGCGCAGGCGGTTGTCGCGCAGGTCGTCGTACAGGGCACCCTCCTCTGCGTTCAGTCGTGGCAGATCACGCAACGTCTGCCGGTCCTCCTCGCCCCATTGCGTGGCGAAAGCCAGCAGCGTCGCACGATCCATCAGGAACGATTCGACGTCGGCGAAATGGGCGCGCAACTGGTCGAGGATGGCGAAGCCGTGGGTGTCGATGTCACCCCAGTAGTGGATGCGGCAGCGCGACAGCCATGCGGCCTCGCGCAGCATCTCGAAGCCGTAACCGGCGCCGAAGAGGATCAGGCTGTGCGGCACCGCCGGAAAGGCGAGGAAGTTGATCTCGTTCTCGGTAATGAAAACGCGTTCGACTTGCGGGTCGATCCGGGCAAAGCTCCGGGCATCGAGGGTGAGGTCCTGCTCGGGGTCGCCGGCCAGCAGGGCATGCCGACGATCGAGAAGCCGGAAACGGATACGCTGCGGTTTGTCACGGAAGCCGTAGCGGCGGGCGAACTGGCTCATTCCGGCGGCCGATGGGTCGATCGCCGCGGGCGGCAGCGCGAGATCGAGCAACTCGCCGAGCACGCCGCGCTGCGCTTCGATGAACTTGCTGTGCACGCCGGGGATATCCACCTGCCGCAGGTAGACGCCGGGGCGAGGATGGCGCTGCAGCCAGGCCACGATGTCGAGCAGTCGGCGCCATTCCTCGGCCAGTTCGAGCGCCCGCAGCGGCCGCTTCGCCAGCCATGCCAGGAGTTCCGGCTGGCATGCGCGCGTCGCTTCGAGCAGGCCGCCGAAGCGGCTGGCCTCGCGCCGCTTGCCGACGATCGCCAGGGCGTCGTCGAGGGTATCGATCCACACTTCCTGCGGCACCGCGTTGGTGCCGAACAGGCGGTGCCGGAACTCGCGCATCTCGACCCGGCAGTGCGGCATTGCCCGCAGTTCGCCGATCCAGGCGCGCACCGCGTCGAAGCGGTCGGTCATCTCCTGCGAACTCGGCCCACGCAGCGTCAGGCGCCTTGGAAACAGCGGCTCGCCGGTGACGACGCCGGCCAGCAGATCACCACGCTCCCACAGCTTCTGCACCTGGGCGCGCAGTGCCGCCGGCCGCGTCCAGCTCATCCCGACGCCTTCGCCTTCTCGGCGCGGTACTCCTCGATCGACAGGTTGCGCAGCTTCGAGGTGCGGCCTTCCTCGTTGTGGACGAAGCCGACGCTGGCGACGAAGGGTTCGATGATGTGGATCTTCTGCAGCGGAGTGACGATCAGCAGTTGCAGGTTGAGCTGGGCGAACAGCCGCAAACCATATTGCGCCGACTCGTCCGAGCCGCGCCCGAAAGCCTCGTCGATGACCACGAAGCGGAACGACCGCGAACGTACGGCGCCCCATTCGAGGCCGAACTGATAGGCGAGGCTCGCCGCCAGGATGGTGTAGGCCAGCTTCTCCTTCTGGCCGCCCGACTTGCCTCCCGAATCGGAATAATGCTCGTGTTCGCTGTGGTCCTCGCGCCAGCGTTCGCTGGCGGCAAAGACGAACCAGTAGCGCACGTCGGTAACCTTGGCCGTCCACCGGCGGTCGGCTTCGGAGAGACCCTCGCGACCGCGCAGGCGCTCGATGATCCGCCTGACCTGCAGGAACTTGGCTTCCGAATATTGCGCGTCGTCCGATCCGGTCAGCGACCCTTCGGTGCAAGCCCGCAGCTCGCTCTGGAAGTCGCGGATGTCGGCATCCGGCGTCGGTTGCACTTCGAGCGCGATGTAACGTCCCGGGTTGTAATCGATCTGCGTCAGGGAGGTGTTGATGCGCGCGATGCGTTCGCGGATGGTCTCGCGCCACATCGCCAGTTGCGCGTTGAAGTTCGCCACTTCGCGGATGGTGTTCTCGTTGAGCAGTTCCTTGAAGCGGGCCTCGAAACGCGGCAGGTCGTCGGCCTGCAGCTTGTCGAGCATGTTGCGGTATTCGAAGACCGCTTCGATGCTGGCATCGACTTCCGCGGTGTCGAGTTTGAACTCCTCCTTGTAGGCGACCATCGCCTGGATGATCCGGTCACGCAACCCGTTGAGCTTGCGCGACTCGGCTTCGATGCGCGTCTGCAACCAGACGCGCGTCTCGTGCTCACGGTTCTCGCACGATTCGACGCTGAGTTGATGCTCGCCGAGCGCCTCCTGGCGCACGCCATCGAGGCGTTCGAAATACGGCAGCTGTGCGGCCATCCCCGGCTCAAGCAAGAGCGCCTGTGTCTGCGCGTGCAGGGCCGCGGCATCGCTCTGCCGCTGCTCGAGTCGTGAGCGTTTGTCGCGGTGCTCCGCCAGTTGGCCTTCGAGTGCCTTTAGCGCGGCGACGACTTCACGCAGCCGCTCGCTGAGTTGCTTGAGCAGGTCGGAGGCTGACTCCAGCCCCCGCTTCTCATCCTGCAGCCTGGCCACCTCGGTCGCCAGCGACTGCCAGTCGAGCTCATGGAAATCGGCGTATTCGTCGAGCCGTGACAACGCCGTCAGACGCTCCTTGAGCGCGTTCTGCTCGTGCTGGATCCTGCCGATGCGGCTACCCAGCTCGGCGAGGCGCGCTTCGAGTGTTCTGGCGTTGGCTTCGAGCGCCGCGATCTTGGCGGCGTTGCTCCAGCCGAGCACATAGCGACTGCGATCGTCGAGGCGATGGCGATCGTCCTTTTCGTGCCGCTCGCCGGGCGCCTTGATCTGGCCGGCGCGCGTGATCGCCCGCAGCTCGCGCCGGAACTGCTCCTGGGTGGCACAGCAGGCGACGTCGAAGCGATGCGCCAGTTCGCGCTCCAGCCAGTCGTAATACGGCGAATCCGGTTTGACCGAAAGCTTGCGCACCAGCGAGTCGCGGTGCAGATCGGGGAGTTCATTGCGCGCACTCCGACGCACCCGAAAATAGACCAGACGCCCCTTGAGCTGGGTCTTGTCGACCCACTCGGCAACGCGCGCGTAATCGTCGTCGGGCACCAGCAGCGACAGGCCGAAATTGCGCAGCAAGCGTTCGGCTGCGCCTTCCCAGTCGCGCTCGTCGGGGCGCACCTGCAGCAACTCGCCGGCAAACGGCATCGCCTCCTCGGACAGCGCCAGCGCCTGACAGAGCGCGCTGCGCATCGCCACCTGTTCGGCCGGGATATTGCTGCGCCGGGCCTTGAGACTGCGGATCTCGGATGACAGCTCGTCGTGTTCTAGCTTGCCCTGGCGCAGGCTGACACCGTGCTCGGTGAGCGCGTTCTGCAAGCCCGCCTCGCGTTCGCGGGCCTCCTCGGCCAGCGACGAGCAGCGCTGGCGCTGGTCGAGAAAAGCCGCCTCATCGGCGCCGGGACTGTCGCCGATGGCGCGCACCAGGTCGGCATAACGCTGCGCCTTGCGCCGGCGCCCCTGGCAATCCTGATCGAGCCGACGAATCTCGGCGGCCAGCCGTTCGAGCCGATCGCCGCCGTTGTCGGCGATGTTCTGCTTGAGTTCGGCCTCCAGTGCGCGTTGCGTGTCGCACTGCGCCTCGCAGCGCCTGACCTGCGCGTCCTGGCGGCGCCAGTCTTCGGCCAGGCCGGCGATGCGCTTGTCGAGCAGGCCGAGCTTGAGGCCGGCGAAGTAGGCCTTGAGCGCCTCACGGCAACTGCGCAGTTCCTCGACCTGCAGCGCCAACGCGCCATGCTGGTTGCCGTGGGCGACCAGCGGCGAGAGCAGCGCCACCTGGCGCTTGGCCTTCAGCACCGCTTCATGCGCCCGGTTCAAGTCGTCGAAATGACCAAGCAGCGCGGCAATGCGTGGCTCGACGTCGAAGGGTTCGAGCATGTGACTGCGCACGAAGTCGGTCAGATTGCCGACCGACTTCATCGACACCGTCTGGTGAAAGAGATCCAGCGCCTGTTCGTTGTCGATGCCGAAGCGGCGGCGAAACCAGGCGCCGTACGGCGGGAAGCTGTCGAAGACCTCGCAGCCGGGTCGCCGCAGTCGCTTGCGCAGCGCCGCGATGTCCGTGCCGAAATGGGCAAAGTCGCCGGCGATCGAGAGATCGCGTTCGGCGACGACGAAGAAGCGCGCCGGCTGCCCCTGCGCGTCCTTGATCCAGAACACCTGCGCCAGCGTAACCGTCTGGTCGTAGCCGGCGTTGTGAAAGACGCCAAGGATTACCGAGTAGTGGTTGTGGTCGCGCAGCGCCACCGGCCGGGCCGTGCCGCTGAGTTCGTTACGCTCGGATTTGTAGTGGCCGAGAACGTACGAGCGCAACGTCCGTTCGCGGCTGTCGGCACCGGCGGCCTTGTTGTAGGCAATACGCTGCGCCGGCACCAGCAGCGTCGTCACCGCATCGACCAGCGTCGACTTGCCCGAGCCGATGTCGCCGGTCAGCAGGGCGTTCCTGCCCTCCGGACTGAGCGTCCACACCCGCCCGTCGAATGTTCCCCAGTTGAACACTTCGAGACGCTGCAGGCGGAAACCCGAAAGCGTGTCGTCGGCCATGAAATCCAGGCCGAGGCTTTGCGGCTCACTCATCGACGACCCCCTGCTGCCCGGCGAGCAGCGCGCGATAGCCGGCCAGCCGCTGATCGAATTCGGCCAGCCACTGCGCATCGACGAAAGCCTTGAGGATCCGCCGCACCTCGACCATCGTCGGCTGTCCAGGGCCGACCTTCAGGCGACGCAGGAAACCGAGTTCGATGACCTTGCCGAGATGGGCATCGATCTGGTCGATCAGCCGCGCCTCGTTGCTGCCTTCGGGCAGGAACACCCGCATCAGTTCGGCGACCTCGTCGCGCGCAAGGACCAGGCGCGTGTCGCCACCGCTGGCATCGAACTCGGCCAGCTTCTTGCGCAGCAACGCGAGCAACAGACTGACCGGAAACGACAACGGGCGCCGCGCCACCAGTCGCGGCAGGCGCGGCGTCGAAGCGTCGTCGGGTTCGGGACGCGAGCGCAGGAATGCGTAGCCCTCCGCTTCGTCGAGCACCAGTTCGAGGTTGAGCACCGCGACGTAGTCGCGCACCCGGCTCTGGAGAGTGAGCAGAGCATTCCACAGACCGGCGTCCTCTTCCTGGTAGATCACCCCCTTGAGCAGGGGAATCACCAGGGCCGACAGTTCGGGGCTGGCAGCCGCCGTCGCGGCAGAGGCTTCGAGATCTTCCTGCATCATTCCGCCGGCGCCTGTTTGACGATCATTTTCTTGCGGTCTTGTTCAAACTTCCGCACCGCGCGACTGACGGTCATGTAGTGGACCGCGAAGTGGCGCCCGATCTCTGCCATCGTATAAGCACCGGATAGGTAAGCCTCTGCCATCGCCTGATCTCTATCGGCGTGGCGCGCCCCGTATTCATCCAGCGACAAGGCGATCGATCGTCGGTGCGCCCTGGAAACTTCGCGCAGATCCTCTGCGTTCCTGGTCTGCGAATGGCGCCCCACGAACGCCTTGTCACCCAGCAACAGTTGATGGCGAGTGGCCAACATCGGACTAGGCAAGCCCGCGCCCGCCATCACGAACTGACCATAGCTCCTGAGCGCTTCGCCGCGGTTGGGACCAAACTGACCCAGCAACCCCTCCGTATCCAGCCACGGCGGCGGTGCCTCCTGGCCGGCAGTGCAAGGATAACTGCTCCAGCGCCAGTCCTCGAGCGATTCCACCAGCTTGGCGCGCAGTGGGTTCAGCACGACGTAGCGAGTCAACTCCAGCAAGTGGGCTTCCTTTTGTACGAGGATCGCCTTGTAGCGCCCCTGAAAGAGATGGCCAACCAGGCCATGGCGGCGGTTGAAACGCTGCGTATAAAGGCCGTTCAATTGCCGCATCCCACTCGATAGATTACCGTCCACTGTCTCCACCAGCAGGTGATAGTGATTGGTCATCTGGCAAAAGGCATGCACCACCCAGTTGAACCGCGCGCAAGCAAGACCCAGCACCTCCAGCCAATCCCTGCGATCATCGTCGCTCAGGAAAATATCTTCCCGACGATCACCGCGCGAGGTGACGTGATATACAGCACCCGGAAATTCCAGCCTCAATGGTCTAGCCATCTGTGGAGTGTAACAGAAATGATGGAATGTTAGAACTGACCCCTATGGCTCCTGACCCCTATGGCTCCTGACCCCTATGGCTCCTGACCCCTATGGCTCCTGACCCCTATGGCTCCTGACCCCTATGGCTCCTGACCCCTATGGCTCCTGACCCCTATGGCTCCTGACCCCTATGGCTCCTGACCCCTATGGCTCCTGAACTGACCCCTATGGCTCCTGAACTGACCCCTATGGCTCCTGAACTGACCCCTATGGCTCCTGAACTGACCCCTATGGCTCCTGCTGACCCCTATGGTGCCTATGGCGTGGACCCCTAGGGCGTGGTGGAACCAACAACCGTCATGTAAACTCGAATACTTGTACTTGTCCGCTTGCCTTCGGCTACCAGGATCGGCGAGATTTCCGGAGGCGAGAAACTCCTGAACCTATATCTTTTGGGGAGCAGCAATGAGATCCCGAATTCTTGCCTATGCGGCCGTTATTGTCGCCCTGATCCCGCTGTCGGTACATGCCGGATTCACGGTGACTGTCACGTCCTTGGCTCAGGGAAACATTCCCACACATCAAGAAGATTACCAGCGCTACTCTTCTCTCGCTGATTGGACGTCGGCAGGATTTGTCGCCACCACGCATGCCCATGCCGACAGGGACGCCTTCGATTCACCCTTCGATGGGGCAGATGCGACCGCCGTGTTTGACCAGTCCAACCCGACAAACGCCGTCTTGCGGTCCAAGGTCGTGGCGCGGCGCTTTTATGGTGGTCGCTATCAAAACATCGTTTGGGCGCAGAGCATCTTTTCCCTGAACTATGGCCTGCAGATTGAAAACCTGACGGGATCCCCTGTCGACGTGAACTTTGCTGGCGAAATGCATGGACTGTTTGCGACTCCCGTACGTGACTTTGCGCACGTACAAGCGGAGGAGAAAGTGCATCTGACTGGTCTGACGACGACAGGCAGCGACAGGGGCAGTCTATTCGTAAACTTTGATGGTGCGAAGTCCGATGGACTGTGGTCGAGTTTTGTCCATCCAGCCAAGGTCCATGACGACGTCTATGGAACGATCGACGGATTCGAACTCAATTCATTCGAGTACTACGGATCGAGGTCGGTCGCCGGTGGCGCGATGGTCGTCAGCGATGTCGACTACGATCTCGTTCTGACTGCAGATCTCGATATTGGCAACGGCCTGGCACTGGTGGACTTCACAAATACAGGACACCTGATGGTGACGGCAACCGATCCGTTCACCGGCGCAGATCGCAGTTCGGACATCCGCGTCACGCTGGTGCCGATTGTGCCATCGGTCTCGGTGCCTGAACCAATCGGCCTCATTCTGCTACCTCTTGGCGCCCTCGCATTGACCCGCAGACACCACGCACACAGAGTGCAGCAGCGTCAGGAGACCGCAGTCTAAGGGTCAGTTCTGCAGTCTAAGGCTGCGGAGCGGGGTCAGTGCGGAGCGGGGTCCGGAGAGCGGGACTGGGGTCAGGGGACTGGGGTCAGTCAACGGACGGCAACGCACGGGGTCAGCGGCAACGCACGGGGTCAGTTCTAACATTCGCAACGGACGGGTTCAGTTCTAACATTCGCAACGGACGGGTTCAGTTCTAACATTCGAACACATCCATGCGCGCAACCCCGCCGGCATTGCGGTGCGCCACTGCTTGCAGGCATGCCAGCGAGATGCGGGTGGCGGCTTGAACCAGCGGTCGCCGGTGTTCTCTGCGCCGCGCCCATTCAAGTAAACCGCTTGTGGGATGCGGCGCGGCACGACCCGACCGCAATGTGCCGGCTCGCCACGATCGTGTGTGGGCGTCACGGCCGGCCTGGTCGAGCAGGTGTGCAACATGAAGGTCAGGCCACCTTTTTGTTCTTACCGAACCGTACACTCAGAAGCCCTCAATCAACATTACGAAACAAACGTTCCCATGAAATCGTGGCCTCGACGCTGGCCAGTGGCAGCGTTTGGCCGGGGGCGAAATCGTGCAAGACCCATAGACCGTCCGAACCTTTGCGAAACAGCTCAAGCTGTTGCTGGTCGGGGTCGATCAGCAGGTATTCCTTCAGGGACGGCAGGCGACGGTAGGCGATAAACTTGTCGCCATGATCGTAGGCGGCGGTAGATGGGGATAGGACTTCGGCGACCAGCACCGGATGGTGCATCGCCAGTTCAGCGCGATGGTCATCCGGATGGCAGGTCACGAAGACGTCCGGGTAGAAAAAACTGTTCTTTGCGGCGATCTCGATTTTCATGTCAGCCATATAGACGCGCCAGGGTGTGCCCAACAGGGCTTCGTCGAGCGCTGCGAACAGATTGCCGGAAATCGTCACCTGCCGTCTTGAAGCACTGCCCATGGCGAACACTTCTCCGCCGACATATTCGTGTTTTTCCGGCTGCATGGTTTCCCAGCGCAGGTACTCTGCTGGGTCGAGTCCTGCCTCACTCACCGCACGAAGATCACACGCGGCAGCCGCGCCTGCCTGGCGTGGGGGTGACCTGCCGGCGTCATCCCGGTCCAGACGATCAACTCGGTCACGCCTTCGTCGATCACCGCCTTGAAGGTATCGTCGGCGAGTTGCAGGTAGGCCACCAGTTCGGCCAGGCCATGCTGCAGCGGTCTCGTTTCGCACAGTTCGCGCAGCGTGATCTGCGAGCGATCCTGCAAGGCATGGCGAATGTGGCGTGCGAGTTGCGCGCGGTCGACCACCACCTGCGAGAACAACACCGCGGCGTCGACCTCGCCGTCACCCGCGTCTAGCGCCGCATCGACGATCGACGGCCTGATCGCCGGCGTGTACAGCGGCCGCTCGATCGGCAGTTCGATGGCGGCCGCGGTATCGGCGATGCTCATCACCGTACCCGTCGGCGGCGTGTCGCGCAGCGCCAGCGCCTTGGCTTCGATGCCGTGCAGGATGTCCATGATGCGGCGATTCTCGAGCCAGGCCTGATCGTCGAGAAAACGGCGCAACTGCTGCGAGAGCTGGGCCACCGTGCGCTGCGTGTGCTCGCCGGCTTCCAGCCAGTCGTAATGTACCCGACGGGTGCGCACGTCGGGGCGCAGTTCGAGCACCGGCGGCAACGCCAGCACCCGTTCGAGCAGGGTGGTCAGCTCTTCCTGACGGCGGCTCGACATCAGGAAATCCCAGAAGGCGCGAAAGCTACGCCCTTGATCGGAATCGGCAATCGCGTCGCGCTCGCCCATGATTTCTTCGAGCAGCGCGCCCTTGGCGCCTTCCCACAAGGCGATGCGCTCGCGCACGCGCCGGTCGAGCCCACGGAAGTTGTGTTCGACCTCGCGAAAGTCGGTCAACAGTTCGCGCGCCAGCGTCGTGAACTGCTGGAAACGATCCTTCAGCCCGGTGGCGTCGAGCATCGGCAGGTCACCGGACAGGACGCGCGCCATCTCGGCGTCGATCTCGTCGCGGCGGCGCTGCAATTCGGCGATGCGCGCCTGCGGATCGCTCTCGCTGCCCTCGCTCATCTGCTTGAGCAACTCGAACAGGGTCAGCAGGCGTGACTCGGTGCCGACGAAGCTGCGTTCGGCAAGCGTCTCCAGCCAGGCGATCGCCTTCTCGGTGGCCGGCATCAGGTCGAAATGCGGTTCGTCCGAGCCCTGCGCGTAATACTTGCGCAGCCAGCCCTTGTCGTTCGCCGCCCAGTCGTTGAGGTAGTCGAGCGCCGATTTCGGGAAAGCCGCGGTGCCGAGGCGCTCGCGCAAGCCATAGAGTTCATCTTCGAGCGCTTCGGCCAAGTCGGCCTGCGTCATCACCCGCACATTCGGCGCGATGAACACGCGCTGCAGAAAGCTCGCCACCAGCGGCGCGTGCTCGGAGCGCAGCAGGCGCCAGGCCGGGTGGCTCTGGCGCAGCAGTTCGAGGGTGGCGTAGTCGAGGCTCATCGCAGCAACCCGCCGATCAGGCGATCATCCGCGGCCGCTGTCCAACACAGCCGGCACCCTGGTATTCGACAACCAGCGTCTTCGACCTGAAACGCCCGCCGAGTGGCGACGAGGATCCATGCTCCACGCAGGACCGGATTACCTGCCGATTCGAGAGGATTCTTCATCTACAGGTGATGCTCGACGACCGCCCCCTTGCCGATCCAGTTGAGCGTCGGCAAGCGATCAGGACTCCGGCGGTGGCGTCAGACGCGTCACCTCGTCGAGCGCGTCGGCCAGGTTGCGCAGCGTGCGGTCGGGATTGTGAAGTTTTTCGAGGCCGAACAGGCCCACCCGGAAGGTACTGAAATCGGCCGGCTCGTCGCATTGCAGCGGCACGCCGGCGGCGGTCTGGACGCCGATCGAGACAAATTTCCGGCCCGACTGGATCTCCGGGTCGTCGGTGTAGCTGACGACCACACCCGGCGCCTGGAAGCCTTCGGCGGCCACGCTCTTGAAACCCTTGCCGGTGAGCAGCGCACGCACGCGCAGGCCGACCTCCATTTGTTCCTGGCGTACCCGCTCGAAGCCGTAATTCTCCGTTTCCCGCATCACGTCGCGCAACACCGCCAGCGCATCGGTCGGCATCGTCGCGTGGTAGGCATGGCCGCCATTTTCGAAGGCCTCCATGATCTGCATCCACTTCTTGAGGTCGCAGGCGAAGCTGCTGCTGGTCGTGGCGTCGATCCGCGCACGCGCGCGCTCGCCCAGCACCACCAGGGCGCAGCACGGCAGACCGGTCCAGCCTTTTTGCGGGGCGCTGATCAGCACGTCCACCGCGTTGGCGACCATATCGACCCAGACCGCGCCGGAGGCAACGCAATCGAGGACGAACAGCCCGTCCACCTCGCGTACCGCTTCGCCGACGGCGCGCAGGTAGTCATTCGGCAGAATGATTCCGGAAGCGGTTTCGACGTGTGGCGCGAAAACGATGTCCGGCCTTTCTTCGCGAATACGGGCAACGACCTCCTCGACTGGCGGCGGCGCGAACGGCGCCTGCCTGTCCTCACCGACACGGCGGGCCTGCAGGACGATGCTTGCCGAGGGAATGCGCCCCATGTCGAGAATCTGCGTCCAGCGGAAGCTGAACCAGCCGTTGCGGATGATCAGGCACTTCCTGTCGTTTGCAAACTGGCGGGCCACGGCTTCCATGCCGAAGGTGCCGCTACCCGGCACGATAATCGCGGTCTTGCCGTTGTAAACCGTCTTGAGGATCCGGGAGATGTCCTTCATCACCCCCTGAAAGCGCTGCGACATGTGGTTCAGGGATCGGTCGGTATACACCACCGAGAATTCGAGCAGACCATCGGGGTCGGTTTGGGGCAGCAGTGCAGGCACGATTGTCTCCAGTTGGTAAGGTGAGAGCATGGATTGCGGCTGGCGAAGGACGGGGAGCATACCGCCAAGTCCGCACGCCGCGCTAGTCGCCGCCGCGCTGCCGCAGAAAAAAGGCGCCGCACCGAGCCTGTCAACGCGACCAGGTGACGCGGCGGGGGACATTTTCGGGCACCGGGTATCGCCTTATCGCCTAGAATTCGGAATCTTCCGACCCTCGCGACCGTGACCGCGGCCGCCTTACTGACAACAGGACACCCCAATGGCCGGAGCCAGCCTGCTTGCCCTGATCGACGACATTGCTTCGGTCCTCGACGACGTTGCCCTGATGACCAAGGTTGCCGCCAAGAAGACTGCCGGCGTCCTTGGCGACGACCTCGCGCTCAACGCGCAGCAGGTGTCGGGTGTGCGCGCCGAGCGCGAGTTGCCGGTGGTCTGGGCGGTCGCGGTCGGTTCCTTGAAAAACAAGCTGATCCTGGTACCGTCTGCGCTGGCCATCAGCCGCTTCATCCCCTGGGCAGTGCTGCCCCTGCTGATGCTCGGCGGTCTGTACCTGTGTCTTGAGGGCGTCGAAAAGCTGGCCCACAAGTGGCTGCACAAACCCGGCGACGAGGACGCCCTGCACGCCGAACAACTGACCGCCGTTCTGGGCGACGATACGGTCGACCTGGCGGCATTCGAAGCCGACAAGATCAAGGGCGCCATCCGCACCGACTTCGTGCTCTCGGCGGAAATTGTCGTGATTGCGCTCGGCACCGTCGCCGGGCAGCCGTTTTCCACGCAGGTCGCGGTGTTGTCGGCTATTGGGCTGCTCATGACGGTGGGCGTGTATGGGGTGGTCGGCGGCATCGTCAAGATGGATGACCTGGGGCTCCACCTGCTGACCAGGAACAACGCCCTGCTGCGAACGATCGGCAGAGGCCTGCTGCTGGCGGCGCCACGCCTGATGAAGGCGCTGACAGTGATCGGTACGGCCGCGATGTTCCTGGTCGGCGGCGGCATCCTGACCCACGGCATCGCGCCGCTGCATCATCTGATCGAGCAGGTCGCCGGACTGGCTGGCGGGATTGCCGGCGTCGGCGGCGTGCTCAAGGCTTTGACGCCGGTCGTTTTCGACCTGCTGGTCGGCCTTGCCGCCGGCGCACTGGCTCTCCTCGGCGTGCACGCCTTTGCAGCCGCCCGTGCGGCGCACGGACGCCAATGACCGTTTGGGCTAATCTGCGCCCCACCGGGGACGATCGTCGGGCCATTATTTTCGAGAAATGCGGTAAAACCCAATGACAAGAAGCAGAATGCTGATGGTGGCTGCGATGGCCGCCGTCGTCGGCGCGGGGTACTGGTATTACAGCACCCGCAATGCCACCTCCGGCGGCACCGCCAAGGTGCCGCCGCCGGTACCGGTGACGGTCGCCCAGGCGAACCTTGGCGACGTGCCGGTCCTGCTCGATGTCGTCGGCCGCGCGGAAGCATACGAAAGCGTGACCCTGAAATCGAGGCTCGACGGGCAGGTCGCTGCCGTGCCTTACACCGAAGGACAGCATGTCAGGCAGGGCGAGGTTCTGGTGCAGCTTGATGCCGGCGATTTCGACGCCCGCCTGCTGCAGGCCGAGGCCAATCTGGCCAGGAACGAGGCCCTCATGGCCAAGGCCAGGGCCGATGTCACGCGTTATCTCGCCCTGCAGGGACGCGGCTTCGTGTCCGAAGAAAAGGTCAACGAGCTGCGTACCGCCGAAGCCGCCGCAGCGGCCACGCTGAAGGCCGACCAGGCGGCCGTCGAGCTGGCCAGACGCCAGATCTCCTACACCACCATCCGCGCTCCGTTCGCGGGCGTCGTCGGCGCGCGCCTGGTCTTCCCCGGTTCGGCAGTGAAGATCAATGACACGGCTCTGGCGGTGGTCAATCGCATTCGGCCGCTGTACGTGACGTTCTCGGTTCCCGAAAAACACCTGCCACGCCTGCGCAAGGCCATCAGCAGTGGTGAAATGCGCGCCGACATCACGATTCCCGGCGACCGGGAGCAGCGTTTTGAGGCGACCGTCAAGTTTATCGACAATACCGTCGATACCGCTACCGGCACCATCCTGATGAAGGCCTTGCTCGAAAACCGCGAGGAGAAGCTCACGCCCGGACAATTTCTCAATGTCAGCATGTCGCTCGACACCCTCGCCAAGGCCGTCGTCGTTCCCGCCGAAGCCGTACAACAGGGGCCGGAGGGCAACTTCCTGTTTGTCGTCAGGCCGGACAACACCGTCGAGCCCCGCAAGATCGAGGTGCAGGCCGGCTATCGTGGCCTGGCAGCGATTGGCAAGGGCGTCGCCGCGGGGGAAACGGTGGTCACCGACGGCCAGCTCAGATTGACCCCCGGCGCCCTGGTCCAGGCCAGACCTGCCCAGCAAAAAACCGAGTAGCGGCGCATGAACCTGCCCGAACTGTGCATTCGCCGCCCGGTGATGACCACGCTGCTGATGGCGGCGTTACTCATCTTCGGCTTCATCGGCTACCGCGCCCTGCCGGTGTCCGAGTTGCCGACGGTGGACTTCCCGACCATCGCGGTGACCGCCAATCTCCCCGGCGCCTCCCCTGAGACCATGGCGGCAGCGGTCGCGACGCCTCTCGAAGGACAATTTTCGACCATCGCCGGCCTCGATTCGATGACCTCGACCAGCGCGCAGGGCTCGACCTCGATCACCCTGCAGTTTTCGCTCGAACGCAACATCGATGCCGCCGCGCAGGACGTCCAGTCGGCCATTTCGGCGGCGCTGCGCCGGTTGCCGCCGAACATGCCGGCCCCACCCTCGTTCCGCAAGGTCAACCCGGCCGATTCGCCGATCTTCTACATCGCCATGTTATCGCCGACGCTGCCGCTGTCGCTGGTCAACGAATATGCCGAAACGCAGCTCGCCCAACGCCTGTCGACCATTCCGGGCGTTGCCCAGGTGCAGATCTTCGGCTCACAGAAATTTGCCGTCCGCGTCCAGGCCAACCCCGACCAACTGGCCAGCCGCGGCATCGGCATCGACGAGCTGCAGCAGGCGCTGGCGCAAAACAACGTCAATCAGCCTGTCGGGCAGCTCGACGGCAGCCGGCAGACGTTTGCCATCAAGGATGGTGGACAGCTGTCCACTGCCGCAGCCTACCGTCCGCTGATCGTCACCTGGCGAAACGGGGCACCGGTTCGGCTGGAGGAAGTCGCCACGCCCATCGACAGCGTCGAGAATAAAAGGATCGCCAGCTGGAACGTCGACCAGCGCGCCATCGTGCTGGCGATTCAGCGGCAGCCCGGCGCCAATACCATCGAAACCGTCGATGCCATCAAGCGCGTGCTGCCGTCCTTCCAGTCCAAACTGCCGGCGGCGATCGAGATGAGGATACTCTTCGACCGCAGCGTGTCGATCCGCGAAGCCATTGACGACGTCCAGTTCACGCTGATTCTGGCCGGTTTCCTGGTCATCCTGGTGATCCTGCTGTTCCTGAGAAACCTCTCGGCGACGGTCATCCCGGCGCTGGCCCTGCCGATTTCGGTCGTCGGCACTTTTGGCGCGATGTCGCTGCTGGGTTACAGCCTGGACAATCTTTCGCTGCTGGCGCTGACGCTGTGTGTCGGCTTCGTTGTCGACGATGCGATCGTGATGCTGGAGAATATCGTCCGCCACATCGAACAGGGCGAAACGCCCTTCGACGCGGCGCTCAAGGGCGCTCGGGAGATCGGCTTCACGATCATTTCGATGACCCTCTCGCTGATTGCCGTATTCATCCCGGTGCTGTTCATGAGCGGCATTGTCGGGCGCCTGCTGCACGAATTCGCGGTCACCATCTGCATCGCGATTCTGGTCTCCGGCTTCGTGTCGCTGACCCTCACACCGATGCTCTGCAGCCGTTACCTCAAGCACGCGGAACCCGATTCGCACGGCCGCCTGTTCCAGATCTTCGAGCGCTTCTTCGACGCCTTGCTGGCCGCTTACCAGGCCAGCCTCAAGGTGGCGACGGCACACCCCCGGAGCATGCTGGCGGGGTTTTTCGCCACGCTGCTGCTAACCGGCCTGCTGTTCACCGCGGTGCCCAAGGACTTCCTGCCGAGTGGCGACTCGGGGCAGATCCTTGCCTTTACGGAAGGCGCCCAGGACGTGTCTTTTGCCTCGATGGTCAGGCATCAACGTGCCCTCGCCGAGATTGTCGCCCAGGAACCCGACATCCGTTCGTTCATGTCCTCCGTCGGGGCCGGTGGCATTCGTCCGACAGCCAATACCGGCACCATTTTCATGATCCTCAAGCCGCGCGCGGAACGTCGCTCGTCTCCGGACCAAATCATTCAGCGTCTGCGCCCGAAGCTGGCGGCCGTGCCGGGCATCAAGGCTTACATGCAGAATCCCCCGGTGATCCGCATCGGCGGACAACTGACCGCCGCGCAATACCAGTACACCCTGCAGGACACCGACCTCGTCGAGCTTTACCACTGGGCCGGCACATTGACCGACCGGATCCGTCAGTTGCCGGGCTTCGTCGATGTCACCAACAATCTCAACAACCTCAGCCCGGTGCTGGCGCTGGATATCGACCGCGACAAACTGGCCAGCCTGGGCCTGACCTATGGACAAGTGGAAGATGCGCTGCAGAGCGCCTTCAGTGCGCGGCAGGTCTCCACCATCTACGGTTCGAGCAACCAGTACCAGGTAATCCTCGAAGTGGCTCCGGAATTCCAGTCCGACCCGGAATCCCTGCCCCGCCTCTACGTGCGCAGCAGCAGCAGCGGCAAGCTCATCCCGCTCGACACCGTGGCGCGCTTCAGCCGCAAGACGCAGGCGCTGACGGTTAACCACCAGGGCCAATTGCCCTCGGTGACCATTTCATTCAACCTGCTGCCGGGCGTATCCCTCGGTGAGGCAGTGAGCAGGATCAAGGCGCTGGAACAGGAAGAGCGCGTGCCGGTTTCGCTCAGCAGCAGCCTGCAGGGCACGGCAAAAGCGTTCGAGGCCTCGCTGCAGGGTCTGGGCGTCCTGCTGCTGGTGGCCATTCTGGTGGTCTACCTGGTGCTCGGCATCCTCTACGAGAGTTTCATCCACCCTCTGACCATTCTTTCCGGGCTACCCTCGGCCGGCCTCGGCGCGCTGTTGACGCTGTTGATCTTTGGGGTCGATCTCAGCCTCTACGCCTTTGTCGGAGTCATCATGCTGATCGGCATCGTCAAGAAGAATGCCATCATGATGATCGACTTCGCCCTGGATCGCCAACGGCGCGATGGAGTTGCCGCCGCCGAGGCGATTTTCCAGGCCTGCCTGATCCGCTTCCGGCCGATCATGATGACCACCATGGCGGCCCTGGTGGGAACCCTGCCGATCGCCCTGGGACTCGGGGCGGGTGCCGAAGTCCGGCGGCCCCTCGGGCTGGCGGTGGTCGGCGGACTCCTGCTTTCGCAGTTCCTCACGCTGTACCTGACGCCGGTGGTGTACCTCTACCTCGACCGCTTCTCCAGAGACCCGACGACAGCAGCGACTGCCCTGGACAGCCAAACGCCGCCTACAGATTCTCTACAGGAATCGGCCGGCCGGTAAGAAACCCCTGGATCAACTGAAAACCCATCTCCCGGCAGATCTGCGCCTCGACTTCCTGCTCTATGCCCTCGGCGAGCGGCACCGAACCCAGGTCGAGGACGAGCTTTACGAGATCGCCGACGACGCGGCGCTTGCGCGCGCCGGCCAGATGGATGTCGTGCACCAGGCCCATGTCGAACTTGACGAAATGTGCCGGCGCGTCGCCGAGTTCGCTCAGCCGAGCCTGGCCGGCACCGAAATCGTCGTAGGCGAAGCGGACGCCGATGTCCCGGAAGCGCCCGGCGAGTTTGACCAGACGCGCGCTTTCGGTCACGGCGGTTTCATGGATCTCGATCACCAGATCGAGTTCCGGCCGCTGCTCGCGCACGCTCACCAGCGAGTCGAAAAACTCTTCGCTGAAGGTTTCCTTCGGATGGGTATTGGCAAACAGCGGGAAACCCTGCAAACGTGGGGCAATCGCCGCAATACCGAACTTGCGGAAAGCGACGCTGAGGTCAATTTCGCGATCCAGCGCGCTCGCCAGTTCGAACAGACGGATCGGTGAGATCGGCAGCAAGGGGTGATTGGCTCGGCCGAGCAATTCGTAGGCGACAATGCGGTTGGTCGTCGCATCGACGATCGGCTGCGCGGCACCGGAAACGCCGTGTCCTTCGAGCAATGCTAGGAACTCGGCTTCGTTTCGCACAAACCGCGCCGACAGTTCCAGGCCCTGGGGCATCAGCATGGTCCGCATGTCGTCGATGCGCAGGTGGCCGCCCAGGTTCACCCGCATCCGGAATTCAGTGGTGCCGAAGTGCACGATGTCGTTCTCGTCGAGCAGGCAGGATCCTTCGATGCGCTGTCGATTGACGAAACTGCCGTTGGTGCTGTTCAGATCGGTCAGTCGAATACGACCACTGATATCCCGTGTCAGCGCCACATGATGTCGGCTCAGGTCACGCGAGGCCACCACCAGGTCGTTGTCGGCATCGCGGCCGATGCAGAACGGCAGATGGGTGATGTTGTAGGTCATATGCGAGCCATCCGCCGCGACGGACTCCAGGAACCACTGCCTTTCCAAGCTACGCTCCGCTGATCGGTATTGAAGGAGATCTCGTGCCACTGTCCACGCAGAATCGTTCCTGCCAAGCCAGACGCAACGACCTGCACAACTACTCGAGGATACTGACAGCTAGCCCCAACCTTGCCGTCAGCCGGGAGCATACCCCGGAGGTCTTCAGAATGTCCACTACATACGATGCAGCGGACAATCCGCAAGCCGCCCCTGCCGCTGTTCGCGCGGCTAGCGCGCCGGAACCAGTTGCCAGCCTTCGGGACAGTAGCGGACGTTGGGATAATATTGCCCCGCGGAACCGCAGTAGTTCCAGTATGCGGTCGGCGGCGGCACATAGACCGGCTGTGGCGCCACCACCTGCACGGGTGGTGCGTAGTACGTCGAGGCTGCGAGCCCGACGGCGAGTCCGGTAATGGCCAGTACGGCTGCCGGTGCGACCCAGCCATATCCACGCGAACCGCCGTGGTGGTAATCACGGTGCTGCGCCGGCTGATAATAATAGCCACGCTGCCCACCGCGATCCGCCAGAGCGGGAGTGGATGCACCCAGGGCCAGGCAGAGTGCGATGCAGAGAGAGGTCGTATTGGTTTTCATGAACCAAGTAACGCTTCTGGACTACCGGCGATGACGAGCAGACGGCGGCGATTTGTAAGCAATTGTGACGGGGCCATCGCGGGCACGCACATTCATCCCTGCCGCGGCGGCCGCCACCGGCGGTGGCAGCGTACTTTGGATCGTTCGCGCACCGCTGACGAAAGGCGTTCGAGGGAATTGCCGACCGCCTGGCAAGTTTTCCCGGAAGACGGGAATGATCAGCGACCGACGACCATCAGCCGGTGGACTGCGTGCCGGCGCGGTGTTCAAGTTCGGCCCGCAGCGCGGCAATGCCCAACTCGAAGTCGGCGCCGAGAGCGGCCAGGGCCACCTCGATCCCGGGACCGTCCTCGCTTCTGGCGAGTGCTTCGATGCGCGCAGCGCCGCCTGAAACAGCCGTCAGGCCAACCGCGGCACTCGAAGACTTCAGGCTGTGGGCTGCGCGTGCAAGCTCCGGCCAGGCGCCCTCCGGCAGGTGGTTGCGGATGCCGGCGAGCAGGTTCGGTGCATCGCCCAGGTAGAGACCGACTACCCGCTGCACCAGATCGCCGCTGCCGCCTCGGTTGAAGCTCGGGTTGTCGAGCAGGGCGTGGCGGTCGAGCACGGCGCTCGACGGCGCCGTGACCGGAGACACAACGGCAGCGACGGCCGGCCCGGGAGGCGACGACGTCCCCGGCGAGGCGTCGCTTGCGGGCAGCCAGCGAAGCAGGCAGGCATGCAGCGGATCAAGGCGGATCGGCTTGCTCAGATAATCGTTCATGCCGGCATCGAGGCAGCGCTGCCGATCCTCGGGGAGTGCGTTGGCGGTAAGGGCCAGGATCGGCACCCGTGACGCCGCAGTCGGCAGTGCGCGAATCGTCGCAGTCGCTCGATAGCCGTCCATGACCGGCATCTGGCAATCCATCAGCACCAGATCGAAGCTGCCCTTGCTCAATGCCTCGATCGCCAGCGCACCATTTTCGACGATCGTCGGGGTGGCGCCGATCTGCCCGAGCATGGCTTCGATCACCGCCTGATTCACCGGGTTGTCCTCGGCAACCAGAATCCGGGCCGCAAGCCTGTGCAGGCGGCGGCGCTCTGCCGGCTCTTCGGCTGGCGGAGACACCGCTTCGGCAAACGGCAGTTCGATGGCGAACACGCTGCCGCCGCCGACGACGCTGTCCGCACTGATTGTTCCCCCCATCAATTCGACCAGATGCTTGCTGATCACCAGGCCCAACCCGCTGCCGCCGAAACGACGGGTAGTGGACTGGTCTGCCTGGACGAAGGGCTGAAACAACCCGGCAATCGCCTCGGGCGCGATGCCGATGCCGGTGTCGCGGACGCTGAAGCGCAACCAGACGCGTGCATCGCCGGGACGCGGATCGATTCTCGAGGCGGTCAGCGTAATCGTGCCGCCCTCGGTGAATTTGATGGCGTTGGTCATCAGGTTCGACAACACCTGGCGCAGCCGTGTCGGGTCACCGTGCAGCGGCAGGCTGGCGGGGGTTCGGAAGTCGGTCAGCAGGGTATTCCCACGCGCCGACGCGAGCTCCCGAAAAACCTCGGAGAACTGGGCGAGCACGGTCTGGAGTTCGAAGTCGATGCGCTCGAGAACGATCTTGCCGGCTTCGATCTTGGCCAGGTCCAGAATGTCGCCCAACAGTTCGTGCAACGCTCGCCCGGCGCTGGTAATGGCGTGCAGGTAGCGGTTCTGCTGCTCGTTGAGGGGCGTACGCGCGAGGACCTCGGCCATGCCCAGGATACCGTTGAGCGGCGTACGGATTTCGTGGCTCATGTTCGACAGGAATTGCGACTTGGTGCGACTGGCGGCCTCGGCGGTCTGCCTGGCCTCGACCAGTTCGCTGTTGCGCGCCACAGACGGTCGGTCAAGGTCTCCAGAACGTTCACTACCGACTGCACCTCGTTGCCGGTGTTCGCCGCGATGCTGCTGCCGGTCATCTCGGCAGCCATTCCTTCGGCTTTCCTGCGCAGCGCCCGCAACGGCCTGAGAACCAAGCGCAATAGCAGAATGCCGAGCACGCTGCTGACCGCCAGGATGGCCACCGCATACCCGGCGGCACGTTGATTGGCATCCTCCAGGCGTTGGTAGGCGGCAGCACTATCCAGCACGGCGACCATCACGTAGGCGTTGTCGATGATGGTCAGCGGCAGATAGCCAGCGGTTTCGTGGGCGGTACGCGACTGGCGGTAAACCGGGATCTTTTGGGTCAGGGCTTCCTGAATCAGGAGCGGGTCGAGCGTGCGCACCCGGTTCGTCGACGCCGCCAGGCGCTCGCCGTTCCTCGACACCAGAAACAGATCGGCACCCAACTCCCGGCCCAGCCTCTCCAACAGCGCGTTATCCACGCGGACGCCGGCACTGACCGTGCCGACAATCCTGTCCTGGACACGGATCGGTTCGATGGCGCGCAGCGTCAAGGCGCCGCCGTCAAGGTCGCTGACCATCTGGCTGGCGCCTTCCAGCGCCTCGAACACGCCCCAACTCGACGACCGATCGCCATGTCGTTCCGGTTCCTGGCTCCGGTAGACGATCACTTCCCGACTGTCGGTCACCTCGATGAGATCGATCTCGCTGGCCTCGCGCGCGCTATCAACGACCGCACTCAGCGTCGTCGTTCTTTTGCCCTGGGCGTTATTGGCAAGCGTCGCCCCGAGGCTGTCCCGACCGGCCGTGAGACGGGCCGTTAGGCGGGCCCGCAACGAATGTTCGACAACGAGTTCCTCGAGCACGCGGCCGATGGTCTGCATTTCGTCGCGCTCCTCGGCTTCGACGGTCGCCTGCAGGGCTCTCCCGGATACCTGGAAAGCGGTCCATAGCGAGATCGCCACCAACAGCGCGAAAGCCAGAATCAGCGTGAAGGTGAGCGAGAAGCGGCGCATCGGGAGCGCTGCGATGCGCCGACGGTCAACCCGGGCTGCCGGGAGGCAGGATGCCGTAGCGACGAAGCATGCGCTCTCCCTCGGGCGAACGGATGAAATCGAGGAAAGCCCTGGCGGCGGGAGTCAATCCATTCGGCTTGTGGATCAGCCCGAGTTCGACCCAGGCCGGGTAGCTCCCACGTTCGAGGTTTTCCGGAGTCGGATCGACACCGTCGAGGGCCAGGTGAACCACCTTGGTGGTGCACGCGGCCAGCGCCGAACGATTCAGGAACCCGAGGCTGCTGGGGTAACGGTCGAGCAAGGCGAGCAACTGCGGGTCGAGGTTCACGATCTTGACACCGGGTCCGAAGGTGATGTCCTTGAACGCTTTGATCACTCTGGCGACGGCCTGGCGACTGGCGTCGGAGTTTTCGCGTCCGACCGCGCGAATCGGCGCCGCCTTGCCGCCGAGATCGCTCCAGTTGGTGATCTTGCCGCTGTAGATGTCGACCAACTGGCTGGTGCTGAGGTTGCGGACGGTGACGCCGGCTCCGCCAGCGATGACCACCGGATCGCGACCGAGCGAAACATAAAGAAAACCCTGCTTGCGCTCGTCATCCTTGAGCATCCGCCCGACGCGCCCCAGCGGCGAGAGGCCCTCCCCGACGTCGCGCAGGGCGCCCGCCGTTCCGGTAGACGGCGGCACCACCACCCGATGTTGCGACTGACGCGCATTGAACGCCTGCGCCAACTGGCCGAGAACATATTCCGGATTGCCGCTGCCGGGGATGACCAGATCTTCCGCACGACTTGTCCCGGCCAGCACTAATGTCAGCAGCGCGAGCCACAGCGCGCGCGCCAAACCTGAATTCAGCATCATTTATTGCCCCTCAAGGCAGGCCAGGTTGAGCAGTACCCCGCTCGGTGGTCGCACCGCGTCGGAAAGCGCCTGCGGCAGTTTACCAGACCATCCGTAGAGCGTAGCGAATTCATTTCCCCTGCCCTGCTGACCTGATTACTCGCCGGGCCGCCGGTCGATGACCCGCCGCGCCTTGCCGAGCGAGCGTTCGATGCCGCCGATGTCGACGATGCGCACCTCCGTCGAGATACCGACAAAGGATTTGATGTGGCGTTGCAGCGTATGCGCGACGTACTCCTTGTCGACCGCCGGCAGGTAGCGGTACTCGCGCTTGAGTTCGACGTCGACGGCAAAGGAGTCGAGGTGACCGTCGCGCCAGACCTCGATCAGGTAATGCGGCGAAAGCTTCGGCTGCTTGAGGATCAATTCCTCGATCTGCGAAGGAAAGACGTTGACTCCGCGAATGATCAACATGTCGTCCGAACGGCCGGTGATCTTGGCGATCCGCCGCATCGAGCGCGACGTCGGCGGCAGCAGGGAGGTCAGGTCGCGCGTGCGGTAGCGGATCATCGGCAGCGCCTCCTTGGAGAGCGAGGTGAACACCAGTTCGCCGTAGCTGCCGTCGGGAAGCACCGCGCCGCTGGCCGGATCGATCACTTCGGGGTAGAAATGGTCTTCCCAGATCACCGGCCCGTCCTTGCTTTCGACGCATTCGCTGGCGACGCCGGGGCCGATGACTTCCGACAGCCCATAGAGGTCGATGGCGTCAATGCCGAAAGTGGCCTCGATTTCAAGGCGCATCTGTTGCGTCCAGGGTTCGGCCCCGAACAGGCCGAGCCGCATGCCGGTCGACGCCGGGTTGACGCCCTGCCTCTTGAACTCGTCGGCGAGGTTGAGCAGATACGACGGCGTCACCATGATGATGTCCGGCTTGAAGTCGACGATCAACTGCACCTGTTTTTCGGTTTGCCCACCGGACATCGGGATCACCATGCAACCCAGACGTTCGGCCCCGTAGTGCGCACCGAGACCGCCGGTAAACAGACCGTAACCGTAGCCGATGTGCACCATGTCGCCGCGCCGCCCGCCGGCGGCGTGGATCGAACGCGCCATCAGTGTCGCCCACATGTCGATGTCGTTCTGCGTATAGCCCACCACGGTCGGCTTTCCGGTGGTGCCCGAAGACGCATGCACCCGCACCACCTGGTCGCGCGGTACGGCGAACATCGCGAAGGGGTAGTTGTCGCGCAGATCGGCCTTGGTCGTGAATGGGAACTTGCGCAAGTCGTCGAGCGTTTTCAGATCGTCGGGATGCACGCCGTGCGCATCGAACTTGCGGCGGTAATGGTCGACATGATCGTAGGCGTGCCGCAGCGACCAGCGCAGGCGCTCGATCTGCAGCGTGGCGATCTCGTCGCGGCTGGCGGTTTCGATGGCTTCGTAGGCGGTAGTGCTGGCGGCTGCGACCATTTTGCGCGTCTCCCTGCTGGGCAAAAGTCGAAACCCTATTACAAGCGCGGTTGTGTTTCAACCCGCAGCGTCGGAATCCGGGCAGAAACTTCGCGCAGCCGCAGCAAAATCCGCCTTTACCGGCGTCGTGCCCCCGCTCAGCCGCAAAATCCGGTAGCCTGCAGGGACTTCCGAGCTGCCTTCGTCCCGCATGCTGATCCATACCTTCGATCGCGCCACTCGCACGCCTGCTCGTTGGCGCGCGTGCGCTCGCCTTGCCGAGATCCGGGAAGCCGCCGGCAGCAAAAGCTTCGGCAGGCGTGTCGCAGCGCCGAGGCGACGGTCTAGCGCATGTTAGCGCAGCAGTTCCGACGGATTCTCGCGCACGCGCTGCCGATGCTGGTCGCGCACCTGGCTTCGATGGGCATGATGGTCATCGACACCGTCCTGCTCGGCCACTACGGGACTGCCGATCTGGCCGCGGTGGCGGTGGGCGGCGGCATCTACATCTCGGTGCTGTTTGCGTTGGCCGGCATCCTGCAGGCCGTCGCACCGACCGTCGCGCACCTGCACGGCGCCGGCCACGACGAGCAGATCGCCGCAGCCCTGCAGCAGGCGCTGTGGCTGGCGCTGCTGCTGAGCGTGCCCGGCGTGCTGATTCTGCTCCACCCGGATCCCCTGCTGGCACTGTCGCGGATCGACCCGGAGGTCGAAGGCAAGGCCCGCGCCTACCTGGGCCTGCTCGCCATCGGCCTGCCGGCAGTCCTGCTCTACCGGACCTTCCACGCTTTCTGCAACGCCCTCGGCAGGCCTCGACCGCTGTTGCTGATCAGCATCGGCAACACCCTGCTGCACGCCGTACTGGCCTACTTGCTGGTCACCGGCCGCTGGGGAGGCGAAGCGCTCGGCGTGCTCGGCTGTGGTCTGTCGAACGCCAGCGTGGGATGCTTCTCAATGCTCTGTGCGGCGGGCTACATGGCCTGCGGCAGGCCATTGCGGCCCTATCGGCTGTTCAGCGGCTGGCAACCACCGCGCCGCAAGGCGCTGCACGATCTGCTGCGGCTCGGATTGCCCATGGGCTGTTCGCATTTCGTCGAGATTTCCTCGTTCACGCTGATGGCCTTGTTCGTCGCACAGCTCGGAGCAACGGTACTGGCCGGCCACCGCATCGTCGCCAACCTCGCCGCGATCTGCTACATGCTGCCTCTGGCACTGGCCGTCGCCACCCTGGCGCAGGTCGGACAGGCAGCCGGCGCGCGTGACTGGCGACGCGCCGAATCGTCGATCGCCGCCGGCATGCTGCTGGCCGGTGGCCTGTCGGCGCTGCTCGGGCTGCTGTTGTGGTCGATCGCCGGGCCACTCGTCGCCGCCTACACCGACGACCCGGCCGTGCAGACGGTGGCCCTGGGACTGCTCGGCTATGTGGCCCTGTACCAGGTCTTCGACGCCGTGCAGACCGTTGCCGCGCACGCCCTGCGCGGCTACCGGATCGCCTTCGCGCCGATGCTGGTGCACCTCGCCTGCTTCTGGGGCGTCGGCCTTTTCGGCGGCTGGTGGCTGGCCTTCCGAATCAGCCAGCCAATGGGCGTCGCCGGCTTCTGGCTGGCCTCGGCGCTCAGTCTGCTGCTCGCGGCAATCCTGCTCGGCGCCCTGCTACGACATGCTGTCTTGGCGATCAAGCCATAGTCGGTGGCGCCGGAAGTGGACTATCCCTACAATCCTGCCCAACCCCGGATGGAGAAATAACAAGGGAACGGCGTCCTCCTGGCACGTTGCGATTCCTTCCCCTGGCCATCGTACTGGCCCTGGGCTGCGCCTCGGTCACCGCCGCCGACGCGCAGGACCCCCCGGACATCGGTCTCGAGGAACTGCTCGGCGTCGAGGTCACCAGCGTCTCACGCAAGGCCGAACGCCTGCACGATGTCGCCGCGGCGGTGTTCGTCATCAGCCGCGAGGACATCGAACGTTCGGGTGCAACCAGCATTCCCGAGGCCTTGCGCATGGCCCCCGGGGTCAACGACGCCAGCCTCGCCAACAACCGCTGGGCGGTCAGCATCCGCGGCTTCAACGACCGCTGGGGCAACAAGCTGCTGGTATTGATGGACGGGCGCAGTATCTACTCACCGCTGTTTTCCGGCGTCGTCTGGGAGGACCAGGACACGCTGCTCGAAGACATCGACCGCATCGAGGTGGTGCGTGGCCCGGGCGCGGCGATGTGGGGCGCCAACGCGGTCAATGGGGCGATCAACATCATCACCCGTCGGGCGCGCGACACGCAGGGCAACCTGCTGGTCGGCGCGGCCGGTACCGAGGAACGCGCACTGGTCGCTTTTCGCCATGGGGGAGAGGCGGGCAACGGTCATTTCCGCGTCTGGGGAAAAGCCTTCACGCGTGATCAGGCAGTCACCGCCGATGGCCGCAGCGGCAACGACTACTGGCACGCCGAACGCGTCGGGTTTCGTGGCGACTGGGTGACCGGCAACGGTCAGCGGCTGATGACATCCCTGACGACCACCAGTTGAAAGTCGAAACGGTGCTCGCCTACGAACTCGGTTACCGACAACAATTCGCCGCCAACCTGTCCGCCGATGTCGCCACTTTCTACAATCAGTACGCAGACCTGCGCTCGGCGATGCTGGGCACGCAACAGCTTGCGTTCGCGCCGGCAGCGCACCTTATCCAGGACATCATCCCGGACAACAGCATCAAGGCGCGGACCAGTGGCGTGGAAGTCGCGCTCGACTGGTACCCGTTGACGTGGTGGCGAATCCAGCCGAGTTACAGCTTCCTGCGCCTGACCGCCACGTCGAAAAGCGGCGACCCGATCTCGGTCAACAACGCGAAGAACATCAACGCCAGCGATCCGCAGCATCAACTTTCGCTGCGTTCTTCGCTGTCGCTGTCCGACCGGCAGCAGTTCGACCTCTGGCTGCGCTACGTCAGCAGGCTCGGTGACAAGGATTCCCCACTCGGCGTTCCGGCTTACACCACCCTCGACCTGCGCTATGCGTGGCGGCCGACGCGCGATCTCGAAGTGTCGCTGGTCGGGCAGAACCTCCTCGACCACAGCCATCCGGAATTCGTGCCCGGTCTGCTGCCGTCGCAGCAACTCGAACTGCAGCGCGGCATGTACGTCAAGGCCAAGTGGCAGTTCTGAGAACAGGTGGCGTGATTTCCGTCGCCTGGCGCTGGTCAGCTGCACTCCCGGCAGTCGCCCTCGCCATGGCGCTCAGTAATAACGCCCCGGCACAGGGCAGCCTTGCCGAACCGCAGGCCAAAGCCGCCTTCGTGCTAAACTTCGCGCGCTATGTCGAGTGGCCAGAACGCACTTTCGCCACCCCGGAAGCGCCCTTGTTGTTCTGCCTGCTTGGCCGCGATTCGATCGGCAGCGCATTGACGGCACTGGAAAACCGCCAGGCGCAAGGACGTCCGGTAGCGGTACGATTGCTCGGCCACGTGGACGAAACGCGGCCCTGTCATGTGCTGTTCATCGGCGCTGCGGAAACCCGCCGCCTGGCCTATGTACTACGCACGCTCGCCGGCCAGACGGTGTTGACCGTCAGTGATGCCGACGGCTTCATCGATGTCGGCGGCGCAATCGGCATCGTTCAGGGCGAAGGAAGGCTGCAGTTCGAAGTCAATCGCGAAGCGCTTGAGCAGGCGCAGCTCAAGGCCAGTTCCAATCTGCTCAAACTCGCACGCAACCTGGCGAACTTCAAGGGAAAAAACTGAGATGCGCTTTGCCGATCGGCCACTGAAGGCCAAACTGATGCTGATCATCGGTCTGACGTCAGGCGCCGCCCTGCTGATCAGCACGCTACTGTTTGCCGCCTCGGAGATCAACAACTACCGCGAAGCCGAACTGGCCAAGTTGACCGGCATGGCCGAGGTTCTCGCCGCCAGCAGCGCCTCGGCGATCGCCTTCGATGATCGGCGCACCGGCAGCGAAACCCTCTCCGGCCTGCGCGCGCGCCCGGAAATCCTTTCCGGAGCGATCACTCTGCCGAGCGGCGCGATCTTCGCGCACTACCCCACCACGCAGGCCGCCACGGCAGCGACACAACCCGGCGCCGGCACGGCAATGGTCTCCGGATCTTACTGGAGCGACTCGCTGAAGATCGACTACCCGATCCGGCAGGGCATGGAGGTCATCGGCACCCTCAGCATCGTGTCCGACCTGAAGCCGATGTGGACCGCCACCGCACACCGCATGCTGCTCGTCTTCGCCGACGCGCTGGTCGCTTTCGGTGCGGCGCTGCTGCTCGCCGCACGCTTGCAGCGCTCGGTTTCGGGTCCGATTCTCGACCTGACGCGGGTGATGCGGCTGGTAGCCAGCGGCAATGACTATTCGCAACGCCTGCCGGTCCAGCGCCGCGACGAGGTCGGCGAACTGATCAGCGGCTTCAACGCCATGCTGCATGAAGTCGAGAGCCGCGACGATGAACTGCGGGAGCACCGCGCCACGCTCGAAAAGCAGGTCGAATCGCGCACCGCGCAACTACGGCTGGCCAAGGAACAGGCCGAAAGTGCCAACGTCGCCAAGTCGCGTTTCCTGGCCAACATGAGTCACGAGATCCGCACGCCGATGAACGGCGTCATCGGCATGGCCGACCTGCTGCTCGATACGCCGCTCTCCGAAGCGCAGCACCGCCAGATCGATACCTTGCGGATGTCGGCCGTGTCGCTGATGCACCTGCTCAACAACATCCTTGATCTGTCGAAGATCGAGTCCGACCGGCTCGAACTCGAATGCGTCCCTTTCAGCCCGAGGCGACTCGCGGAAGAAGTCGTGCAGCCGTTCATCGAAATGGCCTCGGCGAAGGGCATCCTGCTGAGCGCGGTGATCGCCCCGGACCTGCCCGAGGCGGTGCTCGGCGACCCCTATCGGGTCAAGCAGATCCTCAGCAACCTGTTGAGCAACGCCGTCAAGTTTACCGAGCGCGGCACGATCTTCCTCTCGCTCACTTGCGAGCCCTCCCCCGCAAACCAGGACAGCACTGATCAGGCGCGCTGCCGGATCTGTTACGCGGTCAGCGACACCGGCGTCGGCATCGCGCGCGCCACCGGCGAGAAGCTCTTCACCCCCTTCACCCAGGCCGACAATTCGACGACCCGCAAGTTTGGCGGCACCGGCCTCGGCCTGGTCATCATCCGCGAACTGGCGCAGCGCATGGAAGGTGAAGTCGGCTTCGAGAGCGAGGAAGGATGCGGCTCGACCTTCTGGTTCCGGCAATCCGCCGTGCGCCATCACGGCGCACTGCCGCCGCAGGCATCGTTGCCCGCCGCAGGCACGCGCGTCGGCGGACGCGTGCTGCTCGTCGAGGACAACGAGGTCAATCGCGAAATCTCCGGCGCCATCCTCAGGAGCCTCGGCTGCGAGGTCGATCTGGCACACGACGGCGCGCAGGCCGTAACCGCGGTGCGCACCACGGCCTATGACGCAATCCTGATGGATTGCCAGATGCCGGTGATGGACGGCTTCGAAGCGACGCGTCGGATTCGTACCATCGAGCAGGCCGCCGGTCGCAGCCCATTGCCGATCATTGCCCTGACGGCCAACGCCCTGGCCGGCGACCGCGAAGCTTGCCTGACTGCCGGCATGAACGACTATCTGGCGAAACCGATCAACCGGGCGCAACTGACTGCCGCTCTCGAACGTCACCTGCGGACGCAACTGCCTGCCGACGGCGCCGGCCCTCCGCGCGCCGCCGAGGCGGCGCTTCGCGAGCGGCGCGAAGTGTTGCTTTTCGACCCCAGCGTCGTCCAGTCGCTGCCGATGGTTGCCGACGGCAGCAATCCTGGGTTCGCCGACCGGGTCCTCGACCTGTTCGTCCAGAATGCCGTCAAATTGCTGGCGGAGATTGACGACGCCGCCAACCGGGGCGACGCGCCGGCACTGCAGCGTGCGGCTCATACGCTCAAGTCGTCGAGTGCGACGATCGGCGCCCTGGCGCTGTCGGAGCAGGCGAAGCGACTGGAGTTGTTGCTGCGCGCCGGTCAGCCGACCACCGCCGACTGGCCGGATATGTTGCGACGCGCGTACGCCGATTTCGAACAGGCGTTGACGCGACATCGTGCACTCGCCGCTGCAGCCTCCGAGAACAAGGGCGGAGGCAGATGAAAACACAGCCTGAACACGGGCGCGTGCTGCTCGTCGATGACGACGCGATGATCCGCATGCTGGCCGCAGAATCGCTGCGACACGCCGGCTTCGAGGTCAGCGAAGCCGACTGCGGTGAACAGGCGCTGCGCGTGTTCGAGGAAAGCCCCTTCGACCTGATGCTGCTCGATGTGCTGATGCCGGGCATCGACGGCTATACGGTTTGCGAACGTCTGCGCCGGCACCCGCGCGGCCAATGGTTGCCGATCCTGATGCTCACCGGCCTCAACGACAGCGAATCGATCGAACGCGCCTACCGCGCCGGCGCCACCGACTTCATCACCAAGCCGATCAACTGGCTGTTGCTGACGCAACGTGTGCGTTATGGTCTGCGCGCCAGCCACGCCATCGCCCTCGTGACGCACAGCCAGCAGCGACTGGCACACGCCCAACGCCTGGCGCGGATGGGCAGTTGGGAATGGTCGATCGCCGAGCAGCGATTCTCATGGTCCGACGAACTGCAGCAGATCTTCAGTGGCGACTGGAAGCTGGCCGGCGCGGCGACGCCCGAGAGGTTCCTCGACATGGTCCGCGAAAGTGATCGCGCCACCGTCGGCGCTGCTCGCCAGGCGCTGCTCTTCGAAGGTACCGCCTACCAGCTGACCTACGGCATCGATCGACCAGACGCCACTCTTTGCGAGGTTTTCGAACAGGCGGTCGCGGTCCGCGACGGCAGCGGTCGCATCATCACGATCGAAGGCGTCACGCAGGACATCACCGAGCGCGTCGAGGCGCAGCGGCGCATCCAGCACATGGCCTTGCACGACGGGCTGACCGGCCTGGCCAACCGGCAGTTCTTCAGCCAACTGGTCGAGGTCGAACTCGAACGCTCCCGCCGCGACAAGAGCGCGTGCGCGATCCTGTATCTCGACATCGACCATTTCAAGACGGTCAACGATGCGCTCGGCGACGCTGCCGGTGATCAGTTGCTATGCACGCTTGCCGAACGGCTGCGCGCGGAGGTCCGCGGCGCCGACCTGCTGGCACTGAAACCGCCGATGCGTACCGCCGAAGTCGTGGCGCGCATCGACGGTGATGCCTTCACGGTGCTGGTGCTCGAAGTCCGCGCGGCCAGCCACGCCGCGCTGGTCGCCGAACGCTTGCTGAAGACGATTTCGCTGCCGCTGTTGCTCGGCGGCAGCGAAATCGTGCTCACCGCCAGTATCGGCATTGCCGTCTTTCCCCGCGACGGCAAGACGGTCGAGACACTATGGCGGCACGCCGAGCAGGCGATGTACGCCGCGAAGGCGACCGGCCCTTCGACCTGCCATTTTTTCGATAAAGAGATGAATGCCGCGGCCAGCGTCAAGCTCGGGCTGGAAAACGCGCTGCGACGAGCGATCGGCAACGACGAATTGCGCCTGCACTTTCAGCCCAAGGTCGACGCCGGCAGCGGCCGGTTGATCGGCGCCGAGGCACTGGTACGCTGGCAGCATCCGCAACGCGGCCTGCTCGGACCGGATCAGTTCATCGGCCTGGCCGAGGAATCGGGACTGATCGTCGCGCTCGGTGACTGGGTGGTGACCGCTGCCGCACGCCAGTTGCGGCAGTGGCAGGACGCCGGCCTGCCGCCGCTGCGCCTGTCGATCAATCTGGCCAGCCCAAGCTTCCTGCAGGAAGACATCGCCGACCGACTGGATGACGCGCTACGCCGGGCAGGCGTGTCGCCAGGGCAACTGCTGCTCGAACTGACCGAATCGCTGCTGATGGTCGATGCCGAGAGCACCATCGCCCGCCTGAACCGCTTGCGCGAGAAGGGCTTCGGCTTGTCGCTCGACGATTTCGGGACCGGTTATTCCTCGTTGAGCTATCTCAAGCGTTTTCCGCTCGACGAGTTGAAAATCGACCGATCGTTCATCACCGACGTGACCCTGGGCGACAAGGACGCCGCCATCGCCCTGTCGGTGATCGAACTCGGACGTCGATTCGGCATGCAGGTGGTCGCCGAGGGCGTCGAGACCCGCGCGCAGGCCGGCTTTCTGCTGGCCCACGGCTGCCCGATCCAGCAGGGTTACCTGTATTCGCCGCCGATCGCGGCCGATGACTTCGCAGCGCTGCTGCGCCGCGGCGACCGCTTCGATCGCGGACTGTTGGCGCAGACCGCCGAGTGACCCCCGCCTGCGCCGCCGGCACCGTAGTACTCTGCCATCCCCGCCCGTGAAAGGACCAGCGCATGACCAGCCGCTTCCGCAGTCTGTCGATTGCCCTGAAACTCAACTGATCGTATGTCAGGCACTTTTCAATCGGCTTGCACCGTGTCATCGCTGCCGGAACCGGCACGGCGATCATGGCCACGGCGCACAGGCTGGAGCTGGAGGTGATTGCCGATGGCGCCAAGACCCGCGCCCAGTTCGAATTCCTGCAACGAGCAAAATGCCCTAAACTACAAGCCGGTTTGTCCAGTCGCCTGCTGCCGCCCGCGACGCCGGCAGCGCCGCGGCTGCAGATTCACCCTGCCCCCGACAGCGAGAAACTGGCTTCGTGGAGAATGGCCGGTCAGCCAGACCCAACAGAGAGAAACCGACGATGAAGTATCGCCACAGCAGCGCCCAGAGCGCAGACTATCTGCGTCTGGCACTGAAGCAAATGACCAAGCAGAAAGCCGGCCTGCATCCGGCGAGTTATGCCATCTGGTACGAGTACGTGGCGAATCTCAACCCGGCGCTGCAGGCCGCGATCGATAACCACCTCGGCGACGAGGGGCCGCTCGACGACGAGGCGACCTACGCACTGTATGACCGCTACCTGGCCGAGCTCGACTCGAAGACCGCCTTGCGCATCGGCGACAGCGTCAGCCAAATCGTCGGCCAGGTTTCCGATTCCGCGGCGGAGGCGGTCGATCAGGCGTCCCGCTACGGCAGTTCGCTGGAACGCTGGACGGATACCCTGCTGCGCCCTGTAGACTCCCCCGGACCGCTGGCCGCCGGCGTCGAGGACATCCTGCGCGGCACCCGCGAGATGCAGGGCGCGATCAGCAGGCTGCAGGAGCAGCTCGCGGAGAGTACCCGCGAAGCGCAACAGCTCCGGCAGGAGGTCGCGCGCGCGCGCGAAGAGGCGCTGATCGACGCCCTGACCGGGCTGGCCAACCGCAAGAGCTTCGATCTTGCGCTGGCGGCCTGCCTGGCCGAGGCGCAGCCGGACCTGTCCGGTCCGTGCCTGTTGATGATCGATATCGACAATTTCAAACGCATCAACGACGCGCACGGACACGTCTTCGGCGACCGGGTCCTGGCCAAGGTCGGACAGATCCTCAGGGCCAATGTCAAGGGCAAGGACACGGCGGCGCGCTACGGCGGCGAGGAGTTCGCGGTGATCCTGCCGACAACACCGCGCGGCGGCGCCGTTGGCCTGGCCGAGGCCCTGCGGGCGCTGGTCTTCTCCAGCCGGGTGCGGCGCAGTGGCGACAAGGAAGCGCTGATCGGCAACATGTCCGTCTCGATCGGTGTCGCCGACTACCTCGGCGGCGAATCCGGCAGCGAATTCGTGGCCCGCGCGGATCGTGCGTTGTACACCGCCAAAATGCAGGGACGCAATCGGGTCATCCTTGCACCGCGTCCACAGCCTGAAGCAAGCCGTTGAGGCCGCAGCCGACGTCAGCCGCCGGTGCCGAAGCCAAACCGGCCGGGATGCCGTGGTGATGAATCACATCGAGCAGATCGACCAGCTTGTGCGGCATGCCGTAATCCCGATCTCGGGTTTGCTGTCGCTGTTGATGCCGGCCAATTCGCGCGTCGGGTTCGGCATCAAACGCCTGGACGGACGCTACCGACTCGCCAACCAGGCCATCGAGCAACTCCTGTGCCAGGGCACGGGTCGGTTGGCCGGAAGGTCGGAGAGCGACCTCCTGCCCGCAGATCGGGTCGAACGACTCGCTCACTGCGACCAGCTCATCATTGACGGAGCACCAGCGGCCTGCGTCGAGATCAACCTCCCCGCCAGTGGTGAACAGGGACGTCCCTATTTATGGCTGAAGCTCCCTGTCCTGGGCACCGACCAGCGTCTGCAGTCGATTGCCTCGGTCATCCACGAGATCTCCTCGCCACAAGCCAGTTCGGCCCTGCACCAGACACTCGACCGGCTGCAACAGGTCAACCAGCAATTGCAGCGAACCGTGATCGAACTCGAGCAGGTAGCCAGCACCGACAAACTCACCGGTGCCTGGAACCGGCGCCGTCTCGAAGAGTGCGCGCGCAAGGAAATGGATCGCCTCCACCGCTATGGTCAGCCGTTGAGCATGATCCTCATCGATATCGATTTCTTCAAGGCGATCAACGACCACAACGGCCATCACGCCGGCGACCAGGTGCTGCAGGCCTTGGCCGAGTTGCTGCAGGGACGACTGCGCGGGAGCGACTCACTGGCCCGTTGGGGAGGCGAGGAATTCGTCATCCTGTGCTCGGATACCCGACGGGCCAGTGCGGCGATCCTTGCCGAACGACTGCGTCAGCAGGTCGCAGCCGCAACCTTCATGGCCATAGGGCAACTCACGGTCAGCATGGGAGTTGCCGAATGCCGGCCCGAAGACTCCTGGGAGGAGTGGTTCGAGCGCGCCGATCAAGCGCTTTACCGGGCCAAGAGTGCCGGCAGGAACCAGGTCCAGGTCGCACCACAGGCGACGACCACGGACAGCATGAAGGATTACGTCATCGGAAGTTTCGTGCAACTGGTCTGGCACGCGGCGTACGAATGCGGCGACGAACTCGTCGACCGCGGTCACCGACTGCTTTTTGCGGACGCCAACGAACTGCTGTCGGCCATCCTCTCCGGACAAGCCGCGGCCAGCGTAGACGAGATCATCGACCGCCTGCTGGCCGACGTGCTGCAGCACTTCAACGATGAGGAGTCGGTCATCCTGGCGGCCGGTTTCCCCGGCACCGCCGAACACGTGCTGCTGCATCGACAACTCGTCCTCCAGGGACTGACGCTGGTCGACGCCTACCGCACGGGCAAACAGGGGGTCGGCGACGTTTTCCAGTTTCTGGCCTATGAGGTGGTCACCAAGCACATGCTCGGTGCCGACCGCGAGTTCTTTCCTTGTCTGCGAGCACAAGCTTCGTCAGCTTTCCGGCAAGGCGCAGGGGTCGCGGCGACAACGCCGCCCCAGCATGCTGACCACAGCGACCCGGCGACGCCAGGCGACCTGGTCTGCGAGGCCTGATGTACGGCCGCGCATCGCAGGAAGCGCTTGTCTTGCCTTCCTGGGCGGCCGAAACTTACTTCGACACGGCGGCCTTGGTGGCGTCGGCGGCCTTGACCACCATTTCCTTGCCGGCCTCCTTGGTCGCCTCGACGGCCTCTTTGGTGGCCTCCTTGGCAGCGGCTGTCGCGCCGACCGCACTCTCCTTGGCTGCGACGGCCGCGTCCTTGGCGGCTTCCTTGGTGGCCTCAGCCGCCGCGCCAACGGCTGCGCCGGCCTTCTTGGCCGATTCCTCGGCCTTCTGCCCGGATTCGGTGGTGGCCTTTGGTTTGTTGTCGCAGGCTGCAACGGCGATGGCCAGCATGGCGGAAAGGACGAGCAAGCGGGTTTTCATGAGAAGTGCCTCCGGGATATTGAAATGATCTGGATAGAGAGTGTACACGGGTCGTTTCGAGAACGCGTCGCGCGAGCCGCAGCCGCGACATGCCTGCCTGGTGCGTGGTCACCGACAGCCGGCACGCGTCGCCCTATCACAACACATTCCCCGGCACGAGTAAACCCGGCCCCGTGCGATGGCTCCAGGGTCGCGATGCTGACCGGCATTCGACTCAAGCCGCAAGGAGGGTCATGAGACCGGGCCAGGAGCAGCTCGATGCGCCGCTTGCTGCGGCACTGTGCGAGGCCATCAGCGGCGGCACGGGTTCACCGGCAAACATCGACTCGCTGACCGAAATCACCGGTGGTTCGATTTCGCGCGCGCTGATGTTGGCAAGCGCGGGCGAACGCTACTTCGTCAAACTGAACGACGCCAAACTGGCCGACATGTTCGCTGCCGAGGCTGATGGCCTGCGTGCGCTGGCCGCTTGTCCCGCACTGCGCGTGCCGCGGGTAGTCGGGCACGGCGTGAGCGGCCGGCAGGCTTATCTGCTCCTCGAATACCTGCCGCTGCAAGCCCTGCGTACAGGCCAGCACGGGGCGAAGGCCGGGCATGCACTGGCCGCACTGCACCGCCAGCGTGGTCTGCAGTACGGCTGGCATCGTGACAACTTCATCGGCAGCACAGTACAGCACAATGCCGAGCATCGCACCTGGCCCTTCTTCTTTGCCCACCGGCGCCTGTTGCCGCAGCTCGAACTGGCCAGGCGACACGCCCAGTACAACCGGCTGATCGCCGACGGCGAACGCCTGGCCGGCAAACTTGCGGCATTGTTCGTCAACCATCACCCACAACCCAGCCTGCTGCATGGCGACCTGTGGCACGGCAACGCCGCGACCGACCAGACGGGCACCCTGACCCTGTTCGATCCGGCCGTCCATTTCGGCGACCGCGAAGTCGATCTGGCGATGAGCGAGCTGTTCGGAGGTTTTCCGGACAGTTTCTACGCGGGCTACCGTGAGGCCTGGCCATTGAGCGACGGTTACGAGCAGCGCAAGACGCTGTACAACCTCTATCACGTGCTCAATCACTTGAACCTGTTCGGCAGCGGCTATCTTCGCCAGGCCGAGCGTATGGTCGGGACGCTGCTTGCCGAGCTTGGCTGCTGAATACCGGACAAGGCGAGCGCAGCAGCCTTCCGTGATGACCAGCCGCGGAGCAACCGTCGCACTGATCTTTTCTTGGATTCTTCATGGAGGTGAACATGCCAGCAGAGATCAGGGCCGCAGACCAGCGGGTCAGTCATTTCCGGCAGATCCTCATGTGGCCGCTGCAGTTGATGCCGTTGCCCGCCGATGCCCCCATCGACAGCCATAGCCAGTTGCTCGAAGCGGCCTCACCTGATAATCCGTGGCATGAACTCGTCGACGAGTTTTCCGGCGACCCCGGTCAATTCCACGAGCGCCACTACAGCGAGTTCGTCACCTTTCTGCCATACGTCCAGCGCTTCCTTTACGGTGAGGGCGGAGGCCAGAAGGCCATCGCGCGCTACGGCGAGTCACCGATCCGCATTTTCCGGCGTCATGACGTGGCGAAGGTACGGATGACCTTCAAGGAGGGCGACGAGGCGCTCAACTTCGAGATCGTGCACCTGGACCTGTATTTCTTCTACGACATCGACGTCGTCATCCTGGTCGTCGAAATTTGCGCCGACAACCTCGAACTGCGACAGGTACAGGACACGCTGTATCGCTTTGGCCGCGCCTATCCGCCGTACTGGGACGACGATGGCAGTGGCGGCCATTGCCTCAAACGTTGCGAGTGGCTGGCGGCGGACGGTCAGTTGTTGTCCGCTTCCGACTACGAGAAGCGCAGCAAGTACCTGTCTTTCGTCAGCCGTTTCCGTGCGCCGTGTATTTCCTCGCACTGGGAATTTTTGCTGCGCCCCCTGGTGCTGCACCACTCGGATGCGCAGGGTCTGGTCCGCTACCGGCAGATCGAGTATCACCGCATGCCGCTGCTGGCCTACCTGGCGATGGACGATCCGCGCACCTTGAGTCGCGGCGACTTCGCCCGCCTGGTCCTGGTCACCGGACCTGGAAAGCACGGCTCCCTGCCCTATTCCGACCAACATCTCGAAGGTTTTGAAAGCCGCTACTGCATCGACCGCTTCTGGCATCCACAGGCTGACGATCCGGGAACGCGCCTGCTGTCCTGCGGCCACGCCTTCGTGATGGTCGGCAGCGCCCATGACGATTACTTCACTGGACTGGAAACCGGTCTGCTCGGGCAGTTTCGCCACCAGTTCTTCCTGCTGGCACTGATTCCGCATTTCCACAAAGCGGCGCTGCTGATGCTCTCGGATCGTCTGGTCACGGCGCTCAATCGTCTGGAGATTGGCAACGCCGAATCGGTCAAGCAATTCAAACGCGCCATCCGGCAGATCCTCGAAGTCTTCCTGCGCTTCAGCCATCGCTACTGGTTCCATGAGATCTCGGATCAGGCACAGGCCAGAGCGCTGTTCAGCATGACCCGTGATCACCTGGGCACCGAAAATCTATACACCGAGCTGCGAGAGGAAATCCAGGACATGAGCCAGTACCTGGACAGCGACAGCCTGCGCCGGCAGGCCAACACGGTGGTGCGGTTGACGGTGGTGACCACAGCCGGACTGGTGGCGACGATCACCACCGGCTTCCTGGGAATCAATCTGATCGACGCCGCCCAGGACGGGTTGATCGACAGAATCCTCTTCTTTGCCCTGGTGGCCATTCCGTCGGTACTGCTCACTGGCTTCGCGGTCGTGAAGTCGAAACCGTTATCGGATTTTCTTGAGGCGCTGTCCGATGAACGTCTGTCGCATCGCGACAAGCTCGCCGCGCTGCTCCCCGTATGGCGAAAAAAGCGCCCGCCGGACGCCGGCTGAAGCGATCCTGGCCATTTCGGCTGATGCTTTGTTCCGGACAAGGGTGTAAATTGCTGTCTGGCTTCGCGCCATTAGCAGGAGTTTCGCCCCTTGCGGATCCACGCCCTCGATGTCGATGAAGCACTGGCCAGCCTGAAAACAGTGGCTGGCGGCCTCAGCACCGGTGAGGCGGCGCGTCGTCTGACGGAGTTCGGTCCGAACCATCTCGAAGAGGTGGAACGAGAACCTCTGCTGTTGCGTTGCGCACGCGAGTTCACCCACTTCTTTGCCATCATCCTGTGGATCGGCGCCGGTCTGGCCTTTATCGCCGAACATTTCGACCCGGGTCAGGGAATGGCGCGCCTCGGTGTGGCCATCGTCGGCGTCATCGTGGTCAACGGCATTTTCTCGTTTTGGCAGGAGTACAAGGCCGAACGCGCCGTCGCCGCGTTGCGCCAGTTGCTGCCACAGAAGGTCAAGACCCTGCGTGGCGGCGAGATCGTCGAGATGCTGGCCAGCGAACTGGTCCCGGGCGACATCGTGCTGCTCGAAGAAGGCGACTACGTTCCCGCCGACTGCCGGCTGATCGAGGTTTTCGGCCTGCGCGTCAACCTGTCTACGGTCACCGGCGAATCGCTGGCCAAGGCGCGCAACGTCGAGCCCAGCACCGAGGAATCCGCATTGCAGGCAAAAAACGTCGTGCTTGCCGGCACCTCGGTCGTTTCCGGACAGGGCCGCGGCGTCGTCTTCGCCACCGGGATGCACACCGAATTCGGACGCATTGCCCATCTTACGCAGACCGCAGGCGCAACAACTTCACCGCTGCAGCGCGAAATCGCGCGCCTCTCGCGCATCGTGGCCAGCCTGGCCACCGGCATGGGCGTGCTGCTGTTCTGTGTTGGCCAGGCAATGGGGCTGCCGACCTGGGAGAACCTGTTGTTCGCGATCGGGATCATCGTCGCCAATGTCCCGGAAGGATTGCTGCCCACCGTGACCCTGTCGCTGGCCATGGCCACGCAACGGATGGCCAGGCGCAATGCGCTGGTGCGCCATCTGCCGGCAGTCGAGGCCCTGGGTTCGACGACGGTGATCTGCAGCGACAAGACCGGTACGCTGACCCAGAACCATATGTCGGTACAGCAACTGTGGGTCGGTGGAGCGTTCCTGCCACGCGCAGAACTCGATAAGCAGGAGAACCTGATACCAGAACACCGCGAACTCTTCATCAATGCCGCCCTGTGCCACAACCTGAAGGACGTCGACGTGCACGGTCAACGCACCCAGCACGGTGATCCGATGGAAATTGCGCTCGCCGAGATCGGACGGGAAATGGTCGGAGATCTTCAGGGTTTCAGCCGCGTCGACGAAATCGCCTTCGATACCGACCGCAAGCGCATGTCGGTACTCTGCGAGACACCGCAGGGTCGCATGCTGTATTGCAAGGGTGCCCTCGAAACGGTGCTCGCCACCTGCCGGTTCATCCACTTCGATGCCGGTTTGGCAACGATCGATCCCGCCGCCCGCACACGTTTGCTGGCGGCACAGGACGAAATGGCTGGCGCCGGTCTGCGGGTGCTCGCTTTCGCGCATCGAGCGGTCGCTGATGGCGTTGTTCCCGTCGATGAGCAGGAAATGATCCTCGCCGGGCTGATCGGCCTGGAAGATCCACCGCGCAGCGCGGTGCCGGAAGCCATCGCGCGCTGCACGGCGGCGGGCATCCGGATCATCATGGTCACTGGCGACCATCCGCGTACGGCGCTGGCGATCAGCCGCCAGATCGGCCTCGTGCACAGCGAACAGGTGTCCGTGATCAGCGGCGAGCAGTTGCGTTTGATGTCCCCGACGCAACTGCAACTGGCACTGGATGCGCCGGAAATTATCTTCGCCCGCGTTGCCGCCGAGCAGAAAATGCGCATCGTCGAGGCGCTCAAGAAAAAAGGCGAGATCGTTGCGGTCACCGGCGACGGGGTCAACGACGCCCCGGCGTTGAAGACCGCCGACATCGGCATCGCCATGGGTATCAGCGGCACCGACGTCGCGAAATCTGCGGCCGACCTGATTCTGCTTGACGACAACTTCGCCAGCATCGTTTCCGCAATCGAAGAGGGGCGCGCGGTATTCGAGAACATCCGCAAGTTTCTCACCTACATCCTCAGTTCGAACATCCCGGAACTGGTACCCTATCTCGCCTTCGTGCTGTTCAGGATCCCGCTGCCGCTGACCATTCTTCAGATCCTGGCCGTCGACCTGGGCACCGACATGCTGCCCGCGCTGGCACTCGGCGCCGAGAAACCCGACCCGGCAGTGATGACCAGGCCGCCGCGCGCACGCGGCGAGCGCCTGCTGTCCTGGGGCCTGCTCGCGCGTGCCTATCTGTTCCTCGGCATGCTCGAAGCGACCGCGGCAATGCTGGCGTTCTTTTTCGTGCTCGACACCGGTGCCTGGCATTACGGCGAGGTTCTGGACCGCGCCGACCCGCTCTACCTGCAGGCGACGGCGGCCTGCCTGGCAACAATCGTCGTGATGCAGATGATCAATCTCTACCTCTGCCGGCACCCGCGCAGGTCTTCGTTCACTTACGGCCTGGGCGGCAACCCTTACCTGCAGTTTGGAATTCTCGCCGAACTGGCAGTGATCGTCTTCATCCTGTACGCCCCTGCCGGCAACTGGCTGTTCGGCACCGCGCCGATTAGCGGTGCCAGCTGGCTGCTGGCCATCGCCTGTGCAGCCCTGATGTACTTGCTCGAAGAGCTTCGCAAAGCCGTGTTGCGGCGCACCACGAAAGACTGAGACCATGCGCCAACCCCTGCCGCCACTGATTGAAGCGATGTTCGATACGGCACGATATCCCGACCCGGCGGCGCGCGTCGATCTCGTCGAGACGCACGCCTCGTGGCTTCTGCTGGCGGGGGATTTCGTCTACAAGATCAAGAAACCGGTACTTCTGCCCTTTCTCGAC
This sequence comes from Candidatus Accumulibacter propinquus, assembly GCF_056856495.1. Lineage (NCBI taxonomy): Bacteria > Pseudomonadati > Pseudomonadota > Betaproteobacteria > Candidatus Accumulibacter > Candidatus Accumulibacter propinquus. Next base: position 314,253 of record NZ_JBSEHC010000002.1, on the reverse strand, counting down.
TACGGCTCGCTCGACAAGCGGCTGGCGTGCTGTGAAGCCGAGCTGCGCCTCAACCGACGCTTTGCCCCGGAGCTCTATCTTGCAGTCGTGGCCCTTACTGGCACGCCGGAAGACCCGCAGGTCGGCGGCTGCGGGCCGGCAATCGAGTACGCGGTCAAGATGCGCCGTTTCGCCGAAGCCGGCAGACTGGACCGCCTCTGCGCGCGCGGCCAATTGCGACCGCATCAGATCTCCGAACTCGCCGCAACCATCGCCGGATTTCATCAGGAGGCGCTGGCGGCGCCCCCCTCGACGCGCTTCGGCGAACCCGAACAGGTTCTGGCACCGGCGCTGGCCAACTTTGACGAACTCGCCAGGCTGCTGTCCGGCGACTCCGAGCGCATGCGACTACTGCAGCTGGCCGACTGGACCCGCAGCGAGTTTGCCCGCCTGCGCCCGCGTTTCGCGTTCCGCAAGGCGGAGGGACGGGTGCGCGAGTGTCATGGTGACCTGCATCTCGGCAATCTGGTGCAGATCGACAAGCGCGTGACCCTATTCGACTGTATCGAATTCAGCGAAGACTTGCGCTGGATCGACGTCGCCAGCGAAATCGCCTTCACCTACATCGACCTGCTCGACCATCAGCAACCGGGGCTCGCCAACTGGCTGGTCAACGAATGGCTCGCGTGCAGCGGTGACTACGACGCGCTGCAGGTGCTGCGCTTCTACGCCGTCTATCGTGCACTGGTACGTGCCAAAGTGGCCGCAATCCGGTCAGTGCAGAGCAGCGCTGCTCACCGCCAGGCGTACGACTACCTGGCGCTTGCCGAGCACCTCGTCGCCAAACCTGCAGCACGCCTGCTGATTACTCATGGGGTCTCGGGCTGCGGCAAGAGTCGCGCATCGAAACGTATCCTGCTCGGCGACAATTCGGCAACGACCGTCCGCCTGCGCTCCGACATCGAACGGAAACGACTGTTAGGCGTCGCAGCAACCGCCAGCAGCGGCTCGGCCCTGAATCGCGGCATCTATTCCAGGAACCGCAGCGAACTCACCTACCGACGCTTGCACCTGCTGACCCAGGAGTTGCTTGCTGCCGGCTGGTCGGTCATCGTCGACGCGACCTTCCTTGAGCGAGCCTGGCGCGATTCCTTCCGGACGCTCGCTACTCAGTCGGGAGTAGCCTTCGGGATCGTCGCGCCGCAGGCGAAACCGGCACAGTTGCGGTCGCGGGTGCGCGGCCGACTCGCAAGTGGCCACGACGCCTCCGAAGCCACTCTCGCTGTGCTCGCGCAGCAATTGGCGCGAGTCGAACCGCTGAGTGCCGACGAACTCGGTTGCCTGCTGTAGGAGGGCCATACCGGCATACCAAGCGCTCAGGGCATGTCACCGTACCGTTTGTCGGAAAATTTTACATATCAATCCGACAGGGTCGTGATCAGCAGCCGTAATCCTTTGGTTTACATGCAAACATGACGAAAACAGGCGACTAGCATGATTTTTGCTGGTGCATGCTTGCCAAACGCTTTAACCGCTGCAAGCAGCGTGCTCAGGCGGGGCGCGGGGCGATGATGGTCATCCCGGAGGCATATGTCGCGATTCCCCCTGGGGGCTTCGAGCTTGAGTGCAAACTCCCTGGGGGCACCAGCTGACAGGAGCCTGCCGAGCCATGCGGTTGGCCTGGGACCCGCGTCGGCAGGCACGCGTTTTCAGTTGTCCTTGTAACCTCTTGCATGTCCTTGAGTGAATATTATGACTGTTGTTTGCATCGGTCACAGCGACCACGAAGACCTCGGCGCAGGGTTCTCACTCGTCAAACGCCACCTTGGCAGCGCCTGGAGTAGAATGGGTCCTTGTTTCGGCGCTTCGCGTCTTGTTTTGGGAAAGGCCGCGCCATGAATATCTTGAACAACTGGAAGATGCTCGATTTCGTCACGCGTGACGGTGAGGCGCTGGTGTGTATCGAAGGGCGAGTGTATGGCAACAATCCGCGCTTCCCTTCGTCTTCGCACATCCGGACCTCACCGGTCGTGGGTTACAGCCTGGACTCCAACTCGATGGTGGTGATGACTCGGCGCGGCTCCGAATACCTGCTGGGCAAACCTGATCCATCAGAAACCTTTGCCCAACAGCGTCTGATCAGACGCCTGACGCGCCTTCATCCGACAGCAGAACCAGGCTTCAACGCACTGGAGTCGCAATTGACTGGTTTCAGCGAGCGCGAAACTGAAGAGACCGTCAAGGAACGCTGACCGCACGAACAGATCTGTCCATCGGGTCCCGTTCGCGGGTTGAACGGGACGTGGACGCGAATTACGACTAATGAGTCAGAGGGCGTTGCGCTTCTGCCAATCGTTTCGTGCAACCCCGCGTTACAGTGACATGACTTCCGCGGTGGTCGATTTTTCCCTGGCAAACGCTTCGAACTGACAACGCGACGGCGGGGGCCGAAGCCCCCGCCGATAGCCATTCTGTTTATTGGACGGCTACGTCCTCAGCAGGCCTTAAGCGGCCAGTGCGAAACGCTCATCGTTGGCGTTTATGGATTTGCTCGGATTACGTCCGTCGCCTTTCGGATCGCCTGCGCGCCATCTGTCACCCTGTCGAAACCAGTGCACCCCCTCATGGTGGAGGTGGCGGGAATCGAACCCGCGTCCAGAACGCTTCCGGTCTGCCGGAATTACGATCATGCTTGGCATTATGGGGGCCCGGACGCCCGAATACAAGACCAGAACGCCATTGCTCGCATCAGATCTGCATGTTCATCACATCGTGGTAAGCGGAAACCAGTTTGTTGCGCACCTGGATCATCTCCTGAAAAGAGATGTTCGCCTTCTGCAACGCAATCATGACCTCGTGCAGGTTCTCGGTGCTGTTGCCGGCGGCAAAATTTGCCGCCATCGTCTCCGCCTGTTGCTGCGTCTGACTAACCTGTGCAATCGAAGCCTGTAATACCTGCGCGAAGTCGGTGCCACCTGCAGGTGTATTCTGCCCCTCGGCGACGCGACCACCCGCCGCTGCCGACGAAGCCCGCAGCATGCTCAGCATCTGGTCAATTCCCTTGCTTTCCATTCGTCTCTCCAAACCGTCATGACGCACAAACGCGCGTGCCTGCAGCGCCGCTCAGTAACATAAAGCAAAAATTACGCCGCACCTTCGGTCGTGCCAAACATTGCAACCAGGAATTCAGTTCTTCAGGAAACCCTCAAGACGATACTGTCGCAATTTGTAACGCAAGGTTCTCTCGGACATGCCCAGGCGCTCCCCCGCCAGCTTTCGTGACCCTCCTGCGGACGCCAGTGTCTCCAGGATGTGGTCGCGTTCCACTTCCCGCAGCTTGTCGGTTTTCGGGAGCCTTGCCGGAGGTGCGCTGGCGTTCGGAAGCTGCGGTTGCGGTTGCGGTTGCGGTTGCTGGACGTCGAGCGGAGCGATGTGAGTCGCCGCCGTCAGATGGAGCGCTCCGACTTCGACGATATCGCCGGGTGCGAGAATGACGGCTCGCTGAATCACGTTTTCCAGTTCGCGGACATTGCCAGGCCAGGCATGCCGCAGGAGTGCGGATTCGGCTGCCGCCGACAGGCGCAAACCGGGACGACCGGCGCGGCCGCCGTGTGCCGCCAGAAAATGTCGGGCCAAGGGGACGATGTCGTTGGCGCGCTGCCGCAGCGCCGGAATCAGCAGCGGAAAGACGTTGAGCCGATAATACAGATCCTCACGAAACAGTCCCTTCGCCACGGCTTCGGCGATGTCCCGATTGGAGGTAGCCACGACACGGATATCGAGCGCTACCGGCTTCTTGCCACCTACCCGTTCGACTTCGCGCTCCTGCAGGACACGCAACAGTTTGGCCTGCAGGCCAAGCGGCATTTCGGTGATCTCGTCGAGCAACAACGTGCCATGCTGCGCCTGTTCGAATTTGCCGGCCTGCGCCTGCTGGGCACCACTGAACGCACCCTTTTCATGACCGAAAAGCGTTGCCTCAAGCAGTCCATCCGGGATGGCCGCGCAGTTGATGGCTACGAAAGGGCCTTTGCTGCGCCCCGAGTAATGGTGAATATGGCGAGCCACGACCTCTTTGCCGACGCCGCTCTCGCCGGTCAGCAAGACCGTGGTATCACTCTGCGCGACCCGGCCGGCAAGCGCAAAAAGGTTCCTGGTCAGCACATCATGGGCAATGACGCCATCGTCGTCCAGCGCTTCCGGCAGGCGATAGCGCAGCACATGTTCGAGTAGTGCCTTCGGCTCGAAAGGCTTGAGGAGAAAATCACACGCGCCTGCGCGCATCGCTTCGACGGCCCGGTCGACGTCGGCGAAAGCCGTCATCAGGACCACCGGAAGTTGCGGAAAGCGGCTGCGGATTTCCTTCAACAAGGCAATGCCGTCGATCGGAAGCATGCGCACATCGCTGACGACCAGCGACACGGCACGCTTGGCGAGCAATTGCAACGCCTCCTCGCCGCCGCCGGCCGAGACTACCGCCTGCCCGGCCAGTTCAAGCGTATCGCATACCGCCTCACGCAGTGCGGCGTCGTCCTCAACAATCAGAATCGGGAATCCGCCCGCCATCCGTTCCAGCCTTCCTCAGTGATTTCGCTCTTTGGTGGTGTCGGCGGGCAGCACGATAACGAACTCCGACCCCTCGCCCGGCACCGAACTGACCTCGATGGTCCCCCCGTGCGCACGCGCAACCCCCAGAGCAATCGCCAGGCCGAGCCCGGTACCCTGGCCGCGTGTGGTGAAGAAAGGCTCGAAGACGCGTCCTTGAACCTCGGGTGCAATGCCGGAGCCTGTATCGCGAACGCCGATGCGCAACTGTAGGCCGATGAGGGTCGCGCCAAGCACCACTTTCCCACTCGATGTGCAGGCCTGCAATGCGTTCTCAAGCAAATTCACCAGGGCGCCGACCAAGGCCTTACGGCTGCCGGTGACGACTGCCTCGCCAGCTTGGCAGGTGACCCGGAAATTCACTTCCCTTTCGATGAACAATGGTTGCACGGTTTGCGCGGCATCGGCAAGCAGTTCGTCGGCACGAATCGTGTCGCGGCCGATGCTCTCGCCACGGGCAAAGAGCAGCACTTCCTGGATCAGGCGCTCGAGGCGCTTCAACTGGGCAGTCGCCTTGTCCGCAAAACGCCTGCGAGCGTCGTCGGCGAGCTGCGGTTGACCAAGATTGGCGCTGTACAGCAATGCCGTTGCCAGCGGGGTCCGCAACTGGTGCGCCAGCGACGCCGCCATCTCGCCCATCGCCGCCAGACGCTGGTGACGTTCGAGATCGGCCTTCAGACCGTGCGCCGCAGTCACATCGTGAATCAGCAGAATCCGCCCACCTGCCGAGTCTAGCGGGCTCTCGACAATGGCCAGGCGCCGCACATCGAGTTGCCACTCGCCAGGGGTCTCGGTCGCCAGCAGTCTGGCCTGCATCAACGCCGGCCAGGATTCGGTGATGATCGGCTGGGCAAACATCTGGCGTGCGGCAGGATTGGCCTCGCTGACCCGGCCTGCGCTGTCGAGTACGACCACTCCCGCCGGCAAGGCATTGAGCAACAAGGAAAGGCGTTCCGAGAGCGCCTGCTTCTCCTCGTACTGCCGACGAAGTTCACCATTGGCGACCGCCAATTCCGCCGTCAGCGACTCGACCCGGCTCTGTAGCCCCTGATACGACTGTGTCAGCGCCTGCGAAACCTGATTGAACACATCGAAAGCGCGCTGCAGTTCCTGCGCTTTGAGTTCGGGGCTCGGCATTTGTCCGACTTCAGTCATCCGATCGAAGGTCCGGTGCAATTAACAGCTACAATAGCAGCCAGATTATCAGCCCTTTTTCACTTTTTGCCTGCTTAATCGCAGGTTTATCACCGTATCGCAGGCATGGCGGCAGCCGGAACCGAAACCACAGGTACAACAGGCGCGGGCAATCCGCTCGATCGCGCTCGCGAGGCGCTGGCGCGATTGAGCAACCGGCAGAAGGTGGTGCTGATGGTTTCGATCGCCGCGGTGATCGCACTACTCGTCGCGGCCGCCACGCTCCTCAGACAAAGCGAGTTCAGGATACTCTTCTCCAACATTACGGAGCGCGACGGCGGTGCCATCATCGCATCTCTGGAACAGATGAACATCCCGTTCAAGTTCAACGAATCCGGCAGCGCCATTCTCGTTCCTTCGAACCGGGTTCACGATGTGCGTCTGCGGCTCGCTTCGCAGGGACTGCCGAGGGGTGGAGCAGTCGGCTTCGAATTGATGGAAAGTCAGAAATTCGGCATCAGCCAGTTTGCCGAACAAGTGAATTATCAGCGCGGTCTCGAGGGCGAGTTGTCGCGCACCATCCAGTCGGTGGCTGCCGTTCAGGCCGCGCGGGTACACCTGGCGATACCCAAGCCGAGTGTCTTCATGCGCGAAGAGCTGAAGCCATCGGCTTCTGTAATGCTCAATCTCTATCCTGGACGGTCGCTGGACGCGGCCCAGATCGCCGGCATCCAGAATCTCGTAGCCGCCAGCGTGCCACAGTTGGCGGCTTCAAGCGTCACCCTCCTCGATCAGAGCGGGACCCTGCTGTCGCAAATGAAAAGCAAGTTGCTCGAAGCCGGCCTCGACCCGACACAGGTCAAATACATCCAGGAAGTCGAGGCGAGCATCATCAAGCGCGTGGAAGACATTCTGGAGCCGATCGTCGGCCCGGGCAATGCCCGTGTCCAGATCGCCGCAGACATCGATTTTTCGCAGTCCGAGCAGACGGCAGAATCGCATCGACCGAACACGACTCCCCCCGAGATCAGCATTCGTAGCCAGCAAACCAGTGAAACCGCCAGCACCAACCCGACCGCACAAGGCGTTCCGGGTGCCCTCAGCAATCAGCCCCCCGTGCCGGCAACCGCCCCGCTGACCCAACCGGCGGTGCCGGGCGCGGGTGCAGCCGCGACGCCGGCGCAACCACTGCCAGGACAGCTCAACGCCGCCGGCGTGCAAGCACCGATCGCCAGCGTTGGACAACCGATCAGCACCAGCAAGAATTCGACCATCAACTACGAACTCGACAAGACCATCCGCCACGTCAAACAATCGGTCGGCACGGTAAAGCGCTTGTCGGGTGCGGTGGTGGTCAATCAGCGCAAGGAAATCGGCAAGGACGGCAAAGCGGTCAACAAGCCGCTGCCCGACAACGAACTGAAACAGATCAGCGACCTCGTCAAGGAGGCCATGGGCTACAGCAAGGAGCGCGGCGATACCATTTCGGTGGCCAACGCGCCGTTCACCGTCGTCGAGAAGGATGAGGGACCGCCGCTGTGGCGAGATCCAGAAACGGTTTCCCTGGCCAAAGAGTTGATCAAGTATGGCGTAATTGCCGCCATCATCGCCTATCTGCTGCTCGGGGTGGTGCGGCCGCTGGTCAAGACGATGCTCCCCAGCCCGCCGGAGAGCGAGGCCAGCGTCGGCGGCAATTTCGATCTCGTCGCCGGCGAGGAGGAAGATGAAGCGAAGGAACATGTCCCGACAGCCGCCGAACTGTTCGAAAAGAAACTTGCGGTGGCACGCGCCCTGGCACAACAGGACCCGCATATCGTAGCCAACATCATCAAGGAATGGACCGGCGCCAATGCCAGCTGACGACGGCGTCGAAAAGAGCGCCATTCTACTGATCGCGCTCGGCGAGGACTACGCCGCTGAAGTCCTCAAACACCTGGGGCCGAAGGAAGTGCAGAAGCTCGGGCACGCCATGGCGGCGTTGAAATCGGTACCACGCGCGCGTGTCGAAGAGGTACTGAGCGAGTTCCACAAGACCGCGGAGGAATCCGCCGCAGTGAACGTCGACACCGACGCCTACGTTCGTTCGGTCCTCACCAAAGCCCTCGGAGATGACAAGGCGTCCAACCTGATCTCAAGGATCCTGCAACCGGGCGAGACCAACGGGATTGAGGGCCTCAAATGGATGGATGCGCCGACGGTCGCCGACCTGATCAAGAACGAGCACCCTCAGATCATTGCGACCATCCTGGTGCATCTGGCCCATGACCATTCCAGCGAGATCCTGAACCAGTTTTCCGAACGTCTGCGCAACGATGTCGTCCTGCGCGTGGCCACCCTCGAAGGCATTCAGCCGGAAGCCTTGAAGGAGTTGAACGATGTCATGCTACGCCTGCTCTCGGGTGCTTCGAGCATCAAGAAATCGGCCATGGGTGGCGTCCGGACGGTCGCCGAGATGCTCAATTTCATGGGTACCGCGAATGAGACGGCGGTCCTCGACTCGATCCGCGAATACGATCCTGACCTCGCGCAAAAGATCCTCGACGAGATGTTCGTCTTCGAGAATCTCCTCGATCTGGAAGACCGGGCAATCCAGTTGCTGTTGCGCGAAATTCAGTCCGAGTCGCTGATCCTGGCCATGAAGGGAGCCACCGAGCCCCTGCGCGAGAAGATCTTCCGGAACATGTCGCAAAGGGCTTCGGAAATGTTGCGCGAAGATCTCGATTCGCGTGGCCCGGTTCGGCTCTCGGAAGTCGAATCCGAGCAGAAGGAAATCCTCAAGATTGTCCGCCGTCTGGCTGACGAAGGCCAGATCACGCTTGGCGGCGCAGGTGGTGAGGAAATGGTTTGAGCATCAACGCCACATGAGCCACTGGATTCCCAAGGAAAAAATGACCGCCTACCAGCGCTGGGAAGTGGCGGCCTTCGATGAAGAGCAGCGGGCGACGGTCAACCCTACGCCGCCTGCCGAACCGCCAGTCGCGGAACAACCCATCGACGTGCCGGTCGAGTCCGCTAGCGTGCCGCAGGAGCAGGAGCCGCCGGTTGTCCTACCAACAGCCGAAGACATCGAGCGCATGCACCAGGAAGCGCACGCGGCCGGCCATGCCGCAGGCTATGCCGAAGGTATGGTGGCGGGCAAGGCCGCGGCGGTGAAGATCGCCGCCCTGATGGACAGCCTGCAGCAGGCGCTGGCGGCCATCGACCAGGGCGTCGCCGACCAGTTGCTGGCGCTGGCTATCGAAATTGCCAATCAGGTGTTGCGTCAAAGTTTGCGCGTGCAACCGGAACTGCTCCTGCCGGTGGTCAGGGAAGCGGTGACGGTGCTGCACCCCCACCATGGTCAGCCGCTGCTCTTCGTGCACCCGGATGATGCGGCCTTGGTACGCAGCCAGCTAGGCGATCAGCTCGCGCACAGCAACTGGCGAATCGTCGAAGACAAGGCACTGAGTGCAGGCGGCTGCCGCGTGGAACTGGGTGCGAGCGAAGTCGACGCGACGCTGGAAACACGTTGGCGACGTGTCACTGAAAGCATCGGCTCCAGCCAGGAATGGCTCAAGCCCTGAACGTCACAGCGAGTGGCCCATTGAGCAACGCTTCCGGAAACCCACATCTCGACGAATGGCGCGGCTTCCTCGAAGGTTGCCGACAAGTCACCAGCCAGGTCAGTTCGCTGCTTCCGAGCGGCCACCTGACGCGCATCAACGGCCTCGTCATGGAGGCCTCGGGGCTAAAGTTGCCTCTCGGCAGTTCTTGCCGGATCATGCCGGTTGGTGGCTCGGCGATCGAAGCTGAAGTGGTAGGCTTCAATGGGGAACGACTCTTCCTGATGCCCTCTGAGGACGTCTACGGTCTGTCGCCGGGTGCCAGGGTGGTTGCCCTTGAAGCGCCGAGCCAGCCGCCGCGACTGGGTCAGCCACCGCCGGCACGTCGACGCTCGATCGACCGCGCCAAACTGGTGCCGGTCGGCGAGTCCTTGCTCGGCCGGGTGATTGATGGCGCCGGCCGCCCGCTCGACAGGCTGGGCCCGTTAGGCGCGAGTTCCCTGCGCCCACTGCAGAGTCGACCGGTTAACCCGATGTCACGGGCACCGATCGAGCAGGCGCTCGACGTCGGGGTACGCGCCATCAATGCCCTGCTCTGTGTCGGCCGCGGGCAGCGGATGGGGCTTTTCGCCGGATCCGGCGTCGGCAAGAGCGTATTGCTCGGCATGATGGCCCGCTATACCGCAGCCGACGTCATCGTCGTCGGCTTGATCGGTGAACGTGGTCGCGAAGTCAAGGAGTTCATCGAGCAGATTCTTGGAGAACAAGGTCTGCGGCGGGCGGTCGTGGTTGCGGCACCTGCCGACGTCAGTCCTCTGATGCGTCTGCAAGGCGCGGCCTACGCCACCTGCATTGCCGAATACTTCCGGGATCGGGGTCGTCAGGTCCTGTTGATCATGGATTCGCTGACGCGCTACGCGATGGCGCAACGCGAAATCGCTCTGGCGATCGGCGAGCCGCCGGTCACCCGCGGCTACCCGCCATCGGTTTTCGCCCGTCTCCCGCAACTCGTCGAACGTGCCGGCAACGGCGCCGAGGGCGGAGGTTCGATCACCGGCTTCTACACGGTCCTTGCAGAAGGTGACGACCAGCAGGATCCCATCGCCGACGCAGCGCGCGCCATCCTCGACGGTCACATCGTGCTATCACGCACGCTGGCCGACGCTGGCCACTACCCGGCCATCGACATCGAACAATCGATTTCCCGCGCGATGGTGAATCTGGTGAGCCCAACTCATCTGGAGCACATCAGGAGATTCAAGAGCCTCTTCTCGCGCTACCAGCGCTCGCGCGATCTGATCAGCGTCGGCGCTTATGCCGCGGGTTCAGATCCGCAACTCGACCAGGCCATTGCCATCTATCCGCGCTTTGAGAGATTGCTGCAGCAGAACCTGAGCCAACGCGCCGACTTCGCGAGCAGCGTCGCTCAACTGCTCGGCTTGTTTGGCCCAGGTGGCTGACACCTGTTGCGCTAGACTTCCGGCACTTCCCTTGTACCAGTCGGCGAGTTGATCATGGCCAGACCCTTTTCCCTGCAGACTGTCCTCGAACTGATGCAAACCCGCAGCGACGAAGCAACGCAACGCCTCGCCAGGCTGATTGCAGCGGAACGCGACGCCAAGGAAAAGTTCGCCATGCTGCTGCAGTACCGCGACGAGTACACCGCGCGATTCCGGCAAGCCGTACAGAATGGACTGGGGCAACCCGAATGGCGCAATTACCAGGAGTTCCTGACTCGTCTCGACGAAGCAATCAAGCAGCAGATGAAACTCGTCAGCGTGCAGGAAACGCACACGGCTGCCGGGCAGGAGGACTGGAAGCGGCAGCGGACCAAGCTGAAAGCACTCGATGCACTCTCCGAGCGCCATCGCGCTAGTGAGGCACGGCTGGAAATCCGCCAGGAGCAAAAGGCGCAGGACGAGTTCGCTGCGCGCAGTAAGGACAACGAGCAAGAGTCATGAACCATGCATGGCGCAATGTTTGCTTGTAGCGGACTGGCTCCTGCCGAAGAGGATTGATCATGACCATTGCCATCGTCTCAACACTTGCAAAATCGCCTATCCGGGAAACCACGCTCGAAAGCCCGGCGGTTTCCGACCGCCAGAACACTGGGGGTGACTTTGCGAGCATCCTGCTCGCGCTACCAGTGACCGAGGGCGAAGTCGTGTCCGCCGGGGAAGAGGAGGCAGCCAGAGACCCGGCAATTGCCGAAGACAGCCTTGTTCCCGCCGACCCCCAGTTCCTGTCGACTTTCGGCCTGCCGCCACTGAAGCCGGCAGGTGACGCAGCCGCGGGAGAGGTCAAACTGCCCACGCAGCCTGCGGCCGGGATACTGCTCGCGCCCACTCCGGGGAAAATCGAGAAGGATCCACTGCAGATCAAAACCGAGGCTGGCGACAACCGGCAGGCTGCCACTTCTCAGACGTTGTCAACTGCCGTCAAAGCGGCAAATTTTGCCGTTCCCGACGTCGCGCTGCCCACTTCCGAACAGACCGCTCCGGGCAAAACGGAACCGCTGTCGGCGGCAAACGATCCCAATGTGGTCGCCACTCCCCTGCCCAGTGTCGCGAATGGCGCAACAGGCAGTCAGGACATCCCGCGCGATCTGAAGACGCCCTTGCGTGACCCGGCATGGGCCGGTGAGTTTGGCCAAAAGCTGCTGTGGTTCGCCGGCAACGAAAAGCAGTTCGCGCAGCTTACCGTACACCCCCCACAGTTGGGTTCGATCGAGATCACCCTGAACATCGACAAGAACGGCGCCAACGCATACTTCGTTTCGGCGAGCGCTGAGGTTCGCGGAGCCATCGAAACGGCGCTCCCACGACTGCGTGAAATGTTTACCGCGAATGGAATGGATCTGGGGCAGGTCAGCGTCGGCAGCGAATCGTTCCAGCAGCAGTCCGGCGGCCAGCAAGAACCTTCGCGCCGGCCCCGCCTCCTGAGCGATAACGGTATACTTCGTGTAGATTCGGCTGGCGGGTTGCCAAATCATGCAGCCGCAGCTCGTGGTGGCCACGGACTGATCGACACCTTCGCGTAGTGACCGCGTGGCCGGCCAGATTCCGGATCGGACGTGCCTGACCGAAAAACCCAGGGAGAGAAATACTGAATGGCAAAGGATGCAAAGACCGCAGTAGAAGGCGCAGAAGCTGCGCCGGCAAAGAGCAGCAAGAAACTGCTGATCATCATCATCGCTGTGGTGGTGCTGGTGCTCGGCCTGGGAGGCACAGCCGCCTACGTCCTGTTGAAACATGGGCCGGCGGAAGAGGATGACGGCGAGGTCGCCGTGGAAAAGGTCAAGCCGGCCAAGAAGAAGAAGGTGGACCGGGGAGCGCCGCCGGTCTATGTCGCAATTGATGCGTTCACGGTCAATCTCGTACCGGAACGCGGCGACCAGTTCCTGCAGTTGTCGCTTTCCGTCGAGGTCGATGATGTACAGATCGGCGACCAGATGAAACAGTACATGCCCAAGCTACGCAACGACCTGACCTTGCTCCTGTCCAGCAAGAAGGCTTCCGATCTGGTCACCACCGAAGGTAAGGAACTCCTGGCACAGGAGATCAGGGAACAGATCAACAATATTCTCGATCCGGCCAGCAAGGGGAAAAAACGTGACGGTCCCATCAAGGACGTGCTGTTCACCTCGTTCATTATCCAATGAACTGCGATGAGCGCCGATTTCCTCTCCCAGGATGAAGTCGACGCCCTGCTCAAGGGCGTCAGCGGTGAAGCCGACGAAACGGAAGCCGTTGAGGATACCGACGATGGCCCGCGGGCCTATAACCTCGGAACGCAGGAGCGCATCGTCCGCGGGCGCATGCCCACGCTCGAACTGGTCAATGAGCGCTTTGCCCGCTACCTGCGCATCGGTCTGTTCAATTACATGCACCGCACCACCGAGATCTCGGTGGGCTCGATACGAGTGCAGAAATACAGCGAGTTCACCCGCAACCTGGTGGTCCCGACGAACCTGAATCTGGTCGCCGCGCGGCCATTGCGCGGCACGGCATTGTTCGTCTTCGACCCCAGCCTGGTATTTCTGGTCGTGGACAATATGTTCGGTGGCGACGGTCGCTTCCACACCCGGGTTGAGGGCCGCGATTTTACGCCGACAGAACAACGCATCATCCAGGGACTGCTCAAGATCGTTTTCGCTGAATACTCGCGATCATGGAAGTCGGTCTACGACCTGACTTTCGAATATCTGCGCTCGGAAATGAATTCCCAATTCGCAAATATTGCGACGCCTTCCGAAATCGTCGTGTCGACGACCTTCTCGCTGGAATTCGGTGGCTCCAGCGCCGATATGCACATCTGCTTTCCGTATTCGATGCTTGAACCGATTCGTGACCTGCTCTACAGCGCCATGCAGAGCGACCAACTGACCACCGATCGACGCTGGATCATCATGTTGCGCAAGCAACTGAAAAACGCCGAGGTTGAAATCAGCGCGAAACTGGCGACCACGACAGTGAGTCTGCGCCAGATTCTAACGATGAAAGTCGGCGACATCATTCCCCTCGACGTCCCGGACAAAGTCGTCGCCCTGGTCGACGATGTTCCCGTAATGGAGTGTCACTACGGCCAGCAAGGTGGGCAATACGCGCTCAAGATCGACCGCTTCATCGCTTCAGAGAACGCAGACGTTCCTCTGGGAGAAATCAATGGCTAAGGAAACAGACGCGGCGCCGGCAAGCGACGACGCTGGACTCGACGATGACTGGGCTGCGGCGATGGCCGAACAGGCGATGGCTGAAGGCACGCCGTCCAGCAGCGCACAAGCCGCCAATATTTTCCCGAGTTTCGATACCACCGGCAACAAGAGTTCGCTGATGAATGAACTCGACATGATCCTGGACATTCCGGTCCAGATCTCGGTCGAACTCGGACGCACCCGGATCACCATCAAGAACCTCCTGCAACTGGCGCACGGCTCGGTCGTCGAGCTGGACGCGCTGGCCGGGGAACCGCTGAACGTTTTTGTCAATGGCACGCTGATCGCCCAAGGTGAGGTCGTGGTGGTCAACGACAAGTTCGGCATTCGCCTGACAGATATCGTGACCCCATCCGAAAGAGCACGCAAGATCGGGCACTGAGCACGGCAGCCTTCCACACCTGCACTCACGCTGTTCGCGCACAACGTTTTGACCTTCGCCATGCTTGCTTTAAGATAGTCGTCAGCATCCACGTCCGGCCAACCCTCTTGATTCGACACGCCCCCTCCATCCTCTCCAGCGGCACCGGTAAAGCATGCCGTTTGCTTCTCGCGATGTTGCCGGGTGGCGCTTTTGCGCAGGCAGCTGCCACTGAAACCCCGGGGGTTTCAGCAAGCACACTGCTGCAGACCGTTCTTGGGCTGGCATTGGTCATCGGCATTCTGTTGCTTGCGGCCTATTTTTTGCGCCGGCTCAATGGTGGTCGCGGCTTTGGCAGCAACGGCCCCTTGCGCGTCGTGGGTGGCCTGATGATTGGCCCGCGGGAGCGCATCGTGCTCGTCGAAATCGATGATACGTGGATCGTTGTCGGCCTTGTGCCAGGCCAGATCCGCACCCTGCACACGCTACCAAAAGGAGAACTGAAACCCGGGAGTGATGGTGAACGACATTTCGCACAATGGCTGAAGCAGATTACCGAACGCAAGAATGAAGGCAGCTAAGGCCGCCAGCTTCCTCGTTCTGTGCACATTGCTCTGCCCGTTGGCGGCTTGGGCGCAAACGGGTGGGTTACCGATGGTCACCAGTACTCCTGGCGCGGCCGGTAGTCAGACCTACACCCTGTCGATCCAGAGTCTGCTGACGCTGACCGCGCTGACGTTCATCCCGGCAGCGCTGTTGATGATGACCAGCTTCACGCGGATCATCATCGTTCTGTCACTGCTGCGGGCCGCGCTGGGCACGCAGAACTCGCCACCGAACCAGGTACTGCTGGGCCTCTCGCTGTTCCTCACGTTCTTCATCATGTCGCCGGTGCTCGACACCATCTACACCGAGGCTTATCTGCCCTTGTCGGAGGACCGGATCACCTACATCCAGGCTGTCGAGCGAGGTGCCGTGCCGCTGCGCAAGTTCATGCTCAAGCAGACACGCGAGGCCGACATCGCCTTGTTCGCCCGCATGGCTGCATCCCCGAAATTTCAGTCTACCGACGACATTCCCATGCGCCTGCTGATCCCGGCTTTCGTCACCAGCGAATTGAAGACGGCCTTTCAGATTGGCTTCATCATCTTCATCCCCTTCCTGATTGTGGACATGGTGGTGGCCAGCGCGCTGATGTCGATGGGAATGATGATGATGTCGCCGGTCATGGTGGCCCTGCCCTTCAAGCTGATGCTCTTCGTGCTTGTCGATGGCTGGAATTTGCTGCTTGGATCGCTGGTCGCGAGCTTCGCCGCGTGACTCCCGAAATCGTCATGGATATCGGGCGGCAAGCAGTTGAAATGACCCTGCTGTTGTCCGCCCCACTGCTGCTGGCAGCACTGGTGATCGGCCTGATCGTCAGCGTCTTTCAGGCTGCGACCCAGATCAACGAACAGACCCTCGCCTTCATTCCCAAGCTGGTGGGCATGTTCCTGGTACTCCTGCTGGCCGGCCCCTGGATGTTGCAACTCATGGTCGAGTACGTCCGTCGGCTGTTCGAGAGCATTCCGCTGCTCGTCGGCTGACTGCGCGATGATCAACGTCACCGCCGCCGAGATCAACGCCTGGGTAGTGGCCTTCCTGTTCCCTCTGGCGCGCGTCCTCGCCCTGCTGAGCGCGGCTCCACCATTCAACAATCCGGCACTGCCGACTCGCATCCGGCTGATACTCGGCCTGGCGATCACCTTCGCCATCGCCCCGGGACTGCCACCGATGCCGTCGCTTGACCCGGGGTCAGGGGCCGGGCTCCTGTTGCTCGCCCAACAGCTTGTTGTCGGATTGGCCATGGGTTTTGCCATGCGCCTGGTGTTCACCGCGGTCGACATGGCAGGCAATCTCATCAGCCTGCAGATGGGGCTGGGGTTTGCCACCGCTTACGACCCGCAGACCGCCGGTCAGACAGCGGTGATTTCGGAATTCCTGGGATTGCTGGCCCTGCTGGTGTTCATGGCCATCAATGGCCACTTGATGGTTATTGCCACCTTGGCACACAGCTTCACTGTTTTGCCCGTCGGTGCCTCCAGTCCGCAAGCTAACGCCTGGTGGAGTCTGGCAAGCGCTGGCGCGGTCGTCTTTTCCTCGGGGCTACTCCTCGCCCTGCCGGTGCTTGTTGCACTGATGATCAGCAACCTTGCGCTCGCCGTACTCAGCCGCGCCGCACCGCAACTCAACCTGATGGCGATCGGCTTTCCGCTGACCATCGCGCTCGGATTCTCCGGCCTGATCTTTGGTCTTGCATATCTCGGAACACCCCTGCAACAGTTGTTCGAGTATGGACTTCAGACCATGCTCGGACCATTTGCAGCGCGTTCCGGTTAGGGCTTCTTGGCCGGCTCGGCGCGAACGAGTTGAATGACGCCTTCGGCGTAGCGATGTGTGAAGGGCGTACTGGATTCGATACCCTCCGAATATTCTAGGAGCCGGTAGGCGGGGAAGCCCCGCTCGCGCTGCAGTTGCAGTGCCCGCCGCCGGAGAATCAGCCCCGACTCGCCATCACCGCCAACGCGAAAGCTCTTCGCACGCATCGACAGGCGATAGCTCTCACCGTCCAGGATCTTTTCCTCAATCGTCCAGTTGGGCGCCAAAGGATCGTAAACAACATATGCCGCCACCGCCGCAGCAGCGCCAAAGCCGAGATAGGCTGCGTTGCTTGCGTATTCACCAACCGCATAACCCGCAGCCCCGACCAGAGCAACCGCCTGGACCGGATTACGGCTCAAGGTCGGATTCGGCGACTGGGTGAATGCATGATCAACCCCGTCATTTTCGGCACTCGGCGGAACCCTCCAGTCAATAGTGCCGCAGGCGCTCACCAGCACCAGCACAGTGAGGCTGCTGAAGACGCGCATCGCCATGTCGTGGTTCAAATATACTTGAAGAGGCTGAGGCCGCTGATCGCCACAAAAGACTTCTGTGCGGCCTCAAGGCTCACCTGCTGGCGGGTAAAATCCGCGATCGCTGCCGCGTAATCGAGATCCTGCAGGTCCGACAGGGTCTGCTGGTACTGAATGTCGACCGCCGTGGCGTTGTTGCTTAATCCGTCCAGGACCTGCATGCGCGCACCCACTGTCGCCTGGACGCGGCCTACATTGACCAACGCTTGATCAAGGTTGCCCAGGTGGGCCTGCAACTCGCCGGAAAATGCTGTTCTTGCGGTACTGGAAGTCACTGGCGAACGCAGCAACTCGATCATTTCCTGTACGGTCTGAAACACGCTCTTGTTGGTACTCGGGGTAACCGCGAAGCTGTCGCCATCCGCAGGCGAACCGGTGATCACCACTTGCGCACCGAAATCTGCCGAGGTGGTCAGCAACGGGATGGCTTGTCCTGGCGTAAACGGCAGTACGGCGCCCACTGGCTTGCGCGGCAAGTCGGCACCCGAAGAGTCCGGAGTCGAGGCGTCGAACAACTGATAACTGCGAACACCGGCGACCGACGAGAAGACGATCTGCAACTGTCGATTGCCGGTGCCCTGCCAGGTAAAGCCGGAACTCAAAGCGCTTTGCCATTTCTGCGGATCGAGCACTGACCCCGCCTCGATCACCCCGGATCCCTGATTCGGAAGGCCAGGGCCGTTGCCACTGGCTGCCGTGGCGAAACTGCCGTTGCCCTGAGGAATGTTCATGAACAGATCGCTTCCGGTGATGTTGCTCGCCATCTGCTGCGACGACGCCACCTGCAGCAGGCGCTGGCCGTCATCGCCAAAGTAGCTGATGCTTGTCTCCGACCCGGCCCCCGCGCTGCGGGCAAACGGTGTAGTGGCACCCTGGTAACCCGAAAACAGAAAGTCTCCCTCGGCACTGCGACTATTGGCAATGCCGAGCATCTGGTCAAAGTGTTGCTCCAGTTCCGTGGCGATTGCCTGCCGATCGCTGTCGGTGAGTATCGTGTTGGCGGCCTGGACAGTCCGGCTGCGAACGCTCTGGAGCAAGTCAGTAAGGGCGTTGAGCTGACTGTCGACCAGGCCGAGGCGGTCGGTCGCATCGCCCTGATTGCGCGCGTACTGTACCGCCACCTCGCGTGCCTGGGTAACCGCCAGGACTTGGGCAGCAGCCACCGGATCGTCCGCCGGAGTCAGCATGCGACGCCCGCTCGACATCTGGTTTTGCAGCCTGACGACCTGATTCTGGTTCCGCTCCATGCCGAGCACACCGTTACCGTAGATCTGATTGGTACTGATACGCATCAAAGTCTCCTTAACCGGCAGCGATCTGCAGAATGGTGTCGAAAAGACTGGCGCCAATCTGCATGGCTTTGGCCGATGCCTGGTAGGCCTGCTGATAGCGGATCAGATTGGCCGCCTCCTCGTCCAGGTTGACCCCCGACAGTGAATCCCGACTACTCTGGGCCTGCTCAAGCAGGATCCGCTGCGTTTCTCCGGTCACCTGTACCTGACGTGTCTTGTTGCCGATCTCGCTGACCAATTGCGCGTAGGCTTCCTGCAACGATGCGGTTTTTCCGGACATCGTGTCCTGAGTCTGAAGCTGACCGAGTGCGAGCGCGTTGCGCCCGTCGGCAGTCGCCGCGCTGTTACGCCCGATGACAAAGGTATCGCCGTTGTTCGGCAGGCCGCTGATCGCGAAGGTGAATCCGGATGGCGGCGTAGTGGCGACCGGGCCTGCCAGGGTGATGTTCGCGCCACTGGTATATGGGATGGAATCCGTGCGCGCGGTAATCGTTGTCGGAGCAGCGCCATTGACCGACACGCGCGCGCCCGGCGGAAAGTTCCGCAGCGTCGGTGATGCGCCGCCCTGAAAGACCAGCGTCAGCGGCAACTTGTCTACCGCCGCCGGAAACCCCGGCTCGACTGCTGCTGCATAGCCTGGCCCAACGCTGCCTGCTGAAATCGTTGCCGTACCGGTATTGCTCGTTCCCGCCGCGGTACGCAAGGGCCCGGCCGCCGGGATCAAGCGCGGATCCGCGGCCAGCACCGGGTTGACCGAGATCTTGCGAGCGGCGTCGTGAGTCGGCTGGATCAGATAGCTCGAATCGGCCAACAGGGTCGGTGATGGATCGAGTGAGAATCCCTGCGGGTCGCTCGCCAGCTGCGTGTTGATCGCCGCCAGGTCAGCCCCGTTCCACTGCTTCTTGTCGGACAGACGCGTTAGCGTGACGCTGGTCCCGTCCGAACTGAGGCGGTAGTCGCTGCTGCCAAGGTCGGTATAGAAGTTGCCATTGAACGGCGGCGGAGTAATGAACTCGGCGATAACCGCCGGACTGCCAGGCGGGTTGGTGGTGCTGCTGGTCACCACCGGTGCGGAAACTGAAAAGAACTGCGGTGTAAAGCTTGTCGCGGCCGAGATCAGATAGCTCGATCCGGCCAACAGGGTCGGTGATGGATCGAGTGTGAATCCCTGTGGGTCGCCCGCCAGTTGCGTGTTGATCGCCGCCAAGTCAGCCCCGTTCCACTGCTTCGTGTCGGACATACGCGTCAGCGTGACACTGCTCCCGTCCGAACTGAGGCGGTAGTCACTGCTGCCAAGGCCGGAAGTTAAGAAGTCGCCATGGAACGTAGCGTTAACCGCTGGACTGCCAGGCGGGTTGGTGCTGCTGCTGGTCACCACCGGTGCGACAGAGAGCTGCGACTGACCGAACAGGTCCTGACCGAGCGCGCTCTGGGCGTTGAAGGTCAAAGCCAGCGACAAGGCGTTACGACCCAGTTCGTTGCTTGCCCGATCCAGCGACTCGCTCCGGAACGCCAGCAAGCCGCCAAGACTGCCCCCTTTGATCATCGACTCTGGCAGCTCCTGAACACCCGCCGCCGTCTTCAGACCGACCAGCAGGCGCGAAGGATCGCTGGACGAGGGTGTCGTCGCCATGCTCATAACATGAGTACCGACGACCAGTTGCTGGCCATTGCCGATGAAAACGTTGTAGCTGCCATCGTCATTGTGCGTCGTTGTGGTCTTGATGCGTTTGTTCAGCTCGAACACCAATTGATCCCGGCTATCCTGCAGATCGTTGGCGGGCTGACCGGTCGAGGCTTCGGCGACACCGATTTGCTGATTCAGCGTGGCGATCTGTTCAGCGTACGAATTGATCTCGGCGACGCTGCCGGTAATCTCGCCATTGATGCTGTCGTTCATCTGCGCCAGTTGATCGCCCAGTGCCTGATAGCGTGCGCTAAGCGCCTGCGCCGTCGAGACCATGCTCTGGCGGGTCGCCAATTGGGAAGGATTTGCCGCAACCTGGTCGACACTGCTGAAGAACTCCTGCAGCGCCGGCGCAAGACCGGCACTGGCGTCACCCAGCATATTGTCGATCTGTTTGATCTGCGCGTAGTAGCTGTCGAGTTGGCTGACGCTGCTCTGCGAGCGATCGACCTGCTCGGTCATGAAGCGACTGTAGACACGCTCGATCGTCGCAACCCGCGTGCCTTGTCCGAGAAAGCCGGCACCCGTCAGCAAGCCCGGATTGCTCGCCTGAATCGTTCGCTGGCGGGTGTAGCCGGGGGTATTGGCGTTGGCAATATTGTGTTCGGTCGTTTGCAGCCCAAACTGAGCGGCGTGCAAACCGCTGACACCAGTGCCGATGATTCCTGAGCCCATGAGCTAAGTTCCTCGTTGTTTACGCTATAAACGGCAGCCGCGGCAAGAACTGGAGTTCTGAAACCAAATATATCGAGTCATGGCGCCAGGAACGCCACCCCCTAGGCCGCCAGAGCCTGCCGCAAAGCCTTGCCGTTGATGATGCGCGCCAGTTTGTCAGCGTACATCGGGTCAGTCGCGTAGCCGGCCTGCTGCAAGGAACGAGCAAACTGCGTGCCATCCTGTTGACCGATGATCCCGGAAAAGCGGGGATTCCTGCTCAGCAGCGTGCCATAGTCACGAAACGCCTCGGAATACGAAGCATAGACACGGAATCTGGCGCGTACCGGTCGTGCCTCGCCATTGACGAACTCGGTGGTCTGCACTTCAACGCTTGGCCCCGACCAGCTGCGTCCGGCCTTGACGCCGAAGAGGTTGAAGCTGGGCGATCCATCGGCTGCCCGGATCTCGTGTTTTCCCCAGCCACTCTCCAGTGCGGAGTGCGCGACAAGAAAATGTGCGGGCACGCCGGTCACCGCCGCCGCCTCGGTGGCATGCGGCCAGACGCGGTCGACAAATCCACGCGCACCGGGTGAGGTACCGGCCGTGCTCGCTGCGGCCGGGACACCGGTAGCGCGCTGAGCGCCAGCGGTGCCAGGTGTTGCTGCGGGCAGGCGGCGCGAATACTGCGACAACAACGACTGCTGCAGCGCATCGATCGTCGAACTTGCCGTGTCGCCCGTCGCGGGAGACATCTGTCGAGACAATTGCTTCTCGATCAATCCGGCAAAGCCCAGTGGCGCTTGCGCGGCCAGCCCCTGCGCCAGTTGCTGATCGCCGATGGCGGTAAAGAACCGGCTCTGCTCGCTGTCCAGCAGACCGCCACCCGAACTCGCGTCGCGCATGCTTTTCAACATCAGATTGAGCAGCATGCCCTCGAACTGCTGCGCCGCCTGCTTGACTCCGGTCTGAGGATCCAGTCTCAGTTTGGCACGCAGATCGACGGCGGCTGCCGGATCGATGGCCAGGCGCTGAACGCCGAGTTCGGTGGATTTCATGATAGGTCGATGGCTCCTGGTAAGCCGCCTGGCAAGTGCTCAGATGATTTCAAGTTCGGCGCGCAACGCGCCCGCTGCTTTCATCGACTGCAGGATCGACAGCAGATCCTGGGGCCCGGCACCCAAGGCGTTGATCGCCTTGACCACTTCGGCGAGATTGACACCCGCTTTCAACTGGATCAACGATCCGCCGCCCTGTTTGATATCGATTTCGCTCTGCGTCGTGGTGACCGTCTGTCCGCCAGCCAGGGTGTTGGGCTGACTGACCTTCTGCTCGGTATTGATGATCACCGACAGATTGCCATGCGCAACGGCGCAGGAATCGATGGTCACCGTTTGATTCATCACCACCGAACCGGTGCGCGGGTTGATGATCACTTTGGCAACCGTCTTGGTCGGACGCACGTCCAGGCTCTCGAGTCGTCCCAGGAAAGCCACCCGGCTGTTCGCATCCTCGGGGGCAGCAACCCGAACCAGCCGTCCGTCAATGGCCTGTGCCGTACCCGGACCAATTTCGCGATTGATCGCTTCGACGACCCGCTGCGTGGTACCAAAGTCGGTGGTTGCCATCTCGTAATGGACGAATGGACCCTGCCCCAGCGCGGTGGGAACCTCGCGCTCAACGGTGGCCCCGCCGACCACCCGACCCGCCAGGAGATGGTTGACCACCACCTTGCTCCCTGCGGACGCTGCCCCCGCGCCGCCAACCAGCAAATTCCCCTGCGCCTGGGCATAGATTTGGCCGTCGGCACCTTTCAGCGGGGTCATGACCAGCGTTCCACCGCGCAGGCTCTTGGCATTGCCCATCGACGACACGGTAATGTCGATCTGCTGGCCAGTTCTCGCGAAAGGCGGGAGGATGGCCGTCACCATCACCGCGGCAACGTTCTTGAGCTGCAACGACTGGGTCGTCGGTAGCGTTGTCCCGAGTTGTGCCAGCATGTTGATGATGCTTTGCGTGGTAAATGGGGTCTGCGTCGTCTGGTCTCCAGAACCATCCAGACCGACTACCAGACCATAGCCGACGAGCTGGTTGTTGCGCACACCCTGGACCGAGGCGAGGTCCTTGAGCCTTTCGGCCACGGCCTGGCCGCTACCGAGCAGTGCAATGGCCAGACCGGCAACAATTGCCGTACGCCCCAGAAATTTGCCGGCCTGCGTATGAATGCTCCGGGCCATTGCCTGTCCTCCTCAGAATGGCAGGAAGGTAAGGAAGAATCGTGCCAGCCAGCCCATGACCTGCGCTTCGCTGATCGCGCCACTCTCCTTGTATTCGATACGCGCATCCGCAATCTGCGAGGATGCGATGGTATTGGCCGCGTTGACGAAGTAGGGATTGACGATTCCGGAGAGTCGGATGTACTCCTGACCATGGCCAATCGCCACCTGCTTCTCGCCAGAAACCAGCAGGTTGCCGTTGGGCAGCACCTCGATGACCGTCACCGTGATGGTCCCGGTAAAGACGTTGTTGGCTGCCGCATCACCTTTGCCGGCAGCGGTGTTGCTGCTGTTGGCCTTCAGTTCGGTGAGCAACTTGCCGGGCAGGTTGAGGTTTGGTCCGAGCGACGCGCTGATGCTGCCGGTCTTGGCGACGTTGCTGTTCGACTTGGTCGCCGCTGAGGTGTTTTCGGTAATCGTCACCGTAATCGTGTCGCCCACATAACGAGCGCGTCGATCTTCGAACAGGGTTCGCGATGTACCGGCCTGATAAATGCTGCCAGTCGCCGCGAGACTGGCTGCGAGCGCATCGGGCCGGTGTGCGGGGCGCGCACTCATCGGTTGATGAACATTGGTCGGCGGCACCGTGGTACACGCCGCCGCCAGCAGCGCCGCCAGCCCCGGCAACGCGCGCCTCAGGATCGATGCGATGTTCATGCTCACCTCTACAACTGTGTCAGACGCGCCAGCATCTGATCCGAAGTCGAGACGACTTTGGAGTTCAGCTCGTAAGCGCGCTGCGTCTGAATCATCATCACCAGTTCCTGCGCAACATTGACGTTGGACGCCTCCACGTAATTCTGCAGCACGACTCCCGAACCATTGCTGCCTGGAGTATTGGGCGTCGGTGTTCCACTCGACGCGGTCTCCAGGTAGAGGTTCTCGCCGACGCTCTGCAGACCCCCATTGTTGATGAACGTCGCCACCTGGATGGTCCCGATCTGCACCGTCGCTGCAGAACCCGGCTGCGTGATGCTGACGATCCCATCGGTACCGACAGTGATGGTCAGGGCGTTCTGCGGAATGGTGATCGCCGGCTGCAAGGGATAGCCGTTGGCCGTGACGATCTGCCCCTGATTGTCCTTCTGGAACGATCCATCACGCGTATACGCGGTCGTCCCATCGGGCAGCAAGACCTGAAAGAAGCCGGCACCGTCGATCGCCATGTCCAGACTGTTGCCGGTTTGCTGCAACGACCCCTGCGTAAAGATTCGCCCCGTGGACACCGGTATCGTCCCCAGGCCGATCTGCAAGCCATCGGGAATCTGGGTCGTTTGTGACGACTGGGCACCCGGCTGGCGCAGCGTCTGATACAGGAGGTCGGCGAAGATACCACGCGCCTGCTTGAAGCCGTTGGTGCTGACGTTCGCCAGGTTGTTGGCGATGATGTCGATCTGCACCTGTTGGGCATTGAGTCCGGTGCTGGCAGTCCATAACGAACGGATCATGGGAGTCCTATCAGGCGCTGATGGTGAGAATCTGGCTGGCTGCCCGCGCATTCGCATCAGCCGTCTGCAACATCTTGATCTGCATCTCGAATTGTCGTGCCAGGCTGATCATCCTGACCATCGCATCAACCGAATTGACGTTGCTCCCTTCCAGCGCCTCGGCGGCAAGCTTGACGTTCTCGTCGGCGACCGCGGCGACACCGTTGCGGGTACGGAACAGCCCGTCGTCACCACGCACCAGATCGATTTCCGGAGGATTGACGAGTTTGATGCGACCGACGACGCTGGCGTTGTTGATCGCGCCGGCGCCGATCCTCGGGATGCTCGATACCGTCCCATCCGGGGCGATGGCGATGTTGTTGTCCGGTGGCAGCGAAATCGGCCCACCCTCGCCAAGCACGTTGAAGCCGGAGCTGGTCTGCAGTACACCATTGGCATCGGTCTTGAGATTGCCGGCACGAGTATACGCTTCGCCACCGTCTGCCCCTTGCACGGCGATCCAGCCGGCACCCTGGACAGCAACGTCGAGCGGTCGGCCGGTGGTCATCAGCGGCCCCTGTTCGAAGACATTGGCCACCGAGGCATCGGCCGCGAAGGCGCGCGTCGGCGCCCCCGAACCCAGCACCGGAACGGCACGAAAGCGGTTCTCCATGGCCCGATAGCCGACCGTCGCGGCATTGGCCAGATTCTGCGCCACGCCAGCCTGTTGCAGAAAGATCTGCTTGGCGCCGCTCATTGCCGTGTAGATCAGGCGATCCATGGCTCCCCCTCCGCGCTCTGGTCAGCCACCTAGCGCAGGTTCAACAGGGTCTGCATGATCGCATCCTGGGTCTTGATCGTTTGCGCATTGGCCTGGTAGTTACGCTGGGCGGTAATCATGTCGACCAGTTCATTGGTCAGATCAACGTTAGAGTCTTCCACCGCGGAGGACTGGAGGACACCGCGACCGCCAGTTCCCGGCGCAGCAAGCAACTCCGGACCGGAAACCGAGCTCAGACTCCACTGATTGTTGCCGAGATTCAGCAGGCCGTTCGGGTCAGCGAACGTAGCAAGCACGACCTGCCCTAGCTTCTGCGTCTGACCATTGCTGTAGCGTCCGTTGAGTATGCCATCGCTGCCGACGCCAATACCCACCAGACTCCCGGTGGTGTATCCGTCCTGTTTCAGGCTGTTGACGGCCGATTCACTGCCGTACTGGGTCGTGCCCTCGAAATTGATTCTTGGCGCCAAGGATGCTGCACCGTTAGGATTAGGGGGGACTGCATCGTCAGTCGGGATCCACGAAGGACCAGAGAGGATAGGAAGTGTTGCAGGGGGTGAAAGATACAACTGACCAGAGGAATCGAACGTCAGCGTGCCAAAAGACTGGCTGCCTGCCGGAGTCGCATTGTCTAGCGTGGCGGTGACACTCCAATTAGACCGTATTTCGCCAACAAGTATAGTGTTGGCTTCGCGTTTGTAAGTAGTGGTCAGTGTGTGCGAATCGCCCAGGGTATCGAAGACGGGCAGCGCCGTCGAGTATTCGAAATCGACCGGCTTCCCCGCATCGAGATTGAGTTTCGCGCTGATGGTCGACGTGGCCTTCGGTGGGATCTGGCTGCTGGACAATTTTAGTTCTTCGACCTTCGTCGAATCCACACCGTCTGTGTCCGTCGGGTTTGTGGCCGCCGGGTATCCGGTCAGACGAAGGTTCTGGTCGTTGATCACGTAACCCTCTTTGTCGAGGTGGAACTGACCATTGCGGGTGTAGCTTATCGCCCCGGCATGGCTCACGCGAAAGAAACCGCCGCCATTGATCGCCAGATCAAGCGGGTTGTTGGTGGTCGTGACGTTCCCCTGGGTAAACTGTTGCTGGATCGCCGCGACGTCCACGCCAATGCCCACCTGCGAAGCGCCAACAATACCCAGGGACGCGGCGTAGAGATCCGCGAAATGTGCGCTCCCACTCTTGAAACCGACCGTGCTGGCGTTCGCCACATTGTTGCCGATCACATCCAGCGCTGCGGACGACGCATCCAGACCACTCAAACCCTGTTGGAAACTCATTTTGCTCCTCGCTTCTAAAGAATCTGTTCAACCTTGTCAAAATCCACTCTTCCCTGCCCGCCGAGTTCAAGCTGAAAGCCGGCCTTCCCTTTGACCAAAGCAGAAACCGTACCAATCTGCAAGGCTTCTGCCGCCACTTTTTCCCCGCCGCGCACGGCATCCACCTTGAATGTGTAGTTACCCGCCGGCGCGATGCTCCCGGTATCGGTCTTGCCGTCCCAGTCGAAGGCAAAGCTGCCTGCTTCGCGCGCGCCAAGCGCCTGACTTTGCACGACCTTGCCGGCGGCATCGAGAATGGTCAGCTTCACGCTGTCGGCTGCCCCGGCCAGATTGACGCCGCCAATGGCTTCACCGTCGGCCAGGGCCAGCTTTGACCCGGCCACCATGACGCTCTTGCCGATCAGACCCGCAGCCTGCATCGCCTGACCCTCGTTGTAGGTGTTCAGCAAGGTTTCCAGCGTGGCGTTGAGTTTCTCGATACCGGTCACCGTATTGATTTGCGAAATCTGGGTGGTTACCGCAGCGTTGTCGAGGGGGTTGAGGGGATCCTGGTTCTTCAGTTGCGTGACCAGCAACTTCAGAAAGCGATTCTGCACGGCCTCACTCGTCGAGGTCGCATCATCCACCGTGCTGCTACCTTTGGCCTGAGCGTTGAGCGCGGCAAAAATGTCGCTGGCTGCGGTGCTTGATTGTACGGCTGCCATTTGTTTCTCCTTGATGTTCTAGATCTACTGGCCGAGGGTCAACGTCTTCAGCAACAGTTGTTTGGCCGTGTTCATCACTTCGGCGTTGGTCTGGTACGAGCGCGAAGCCGAGATCATGTTGGTCATTTCGTCGACCACACTCACGTTGGGCATGGCGACGTAGCCTTTATCGTCCGCAACCGGATTGCGTGGGTCATATACCATGCGCGCCGGGCTGCTGTCCTCGACCACCTGGGTGACACGGACCCCTTGTGCCGCGGCACTGCCCATCGGCGTGGCCGCAAAAACCACCTGTTTGGCGCGATAAGGTTTGCCGTCGGAACTCACCACACTGTCCGCGTTTGCCAGGTTGCTGGCAACCGCGTTGAGGCGCATCGACTGCGCGGTCAGCGCACTGCCCGCAACGTGAAAGGTATTGAAAATGCTCATCGTGATTACGCCTGTAGCGCGGCGAGCAGGGTCTTGATCTTGCCGCTGAGGAAAGTCATCCCGGCCTCGTAGTGGATCGCGTTCTCGGCAAACTGGGCACGCTCGACATCCATTTCGACGCTGTTGCCGTCGGCACTCGCCTGCGTGACCTGGCGATACATCAATGGCACCGGAACCGACTCCGCACTCCCGGGCAAGTGCCCCGCCGCGGTGACAGCCAGCCGCAAGCTGCCTTCACCGCCACCGCTGACCGCCTTCTGCAGCGCGGTCGCAAAGTCGAAGTCCCTGGCCTGATAATGCGGCGTGTCGGCGTTGGCAATATTCCCCGCCAGCACCTGCTGTCGATTGGCGCGCAGGGTAAGCGCCTGCTGCTGCAGGAAGAATGCACTGTCAAGCTTGTTGACCATGGGGACCTCGCCAGGCGATTTGATGCAAAGTACAAAGCAATTCTCGTGCCGTGGCTCTTTCGCAGCAACAGGCAACGCAGCCGATGCCCACTAGCTCCAGCACCACGTCGGTAGTTGCCGGACTTCCGGCAAATATTGCCGGCGGCCCCAAAGCATCGCCTCAACTGGACTTCATCCTTCGCCCAGGGCACAGATTCAGGCAGAATGTCGGGATGTGCATTGCTCGAACCCGAAAACGCTTTGGCAGCCTGCTGAGACTACTGGCCTTGCTGTCGGCGGCGATGAGCAATACGGTAGACGCCCAGACTTCGTTGCCCACTGCACTGGACCACTACCTGCGGATCCAGACACAAGGACTGCCGGGCAAGGTCAGTTATAGCATCGGCAAACTTGATCAACATACCCAGCTTGCCGCATGCAGTGCGTATGAACCCTTCCTGCCACCAGGCAGCCGGCTCTGGGGCAACGCGACGGTCGGGATTCGTTGCCTAGGCCCCAGTGCATGGACCGTTTATGTACCCGTGCAGGTGCGGATCGCGGGAAACTATCTGCTCACTGCGCGTCGGCTGACGCCGGGCCAGATCGTGACCACCACCGACGTGGTGACTCAAAGCGGTGATCTCGGCGCTCTGCCGGCCAGTATCCTGACCGACCCGGCACAGGCCATTGGCAAGACGGTCAGGAACGGCGTCGCTGCCGGTCAACCACTGCGTGGTGACGTGCTGATTGCCGCCTGGGCTGTTCAACAGGGACAAAGTGTCAGACTGTTGACGACGGGCACCGGCTTCACTGTCAGCAACGAGGGAAAGGCACTGAACAACGCCACTGACGGGCAGATTGTTCAGGCGCGGACGGCCTCCGGCCAGGTGGTCAGCGGCATCGCCCGTAACGGTGGCATTGTTGAAGTGGCCTATTGAGCTTTCGCTGCAGCAGGAAGAATAATGTTAAAGTTTTGCCGTACCTCGCCGATACTTGGATTGAGTACAACCGTTCAAAGGGCACGACCGTGAAGATCGACAGCACAACCACAACTGCGAGCACTGTCAGCGAGACGCGCAATCGCACAACCATCGCCCAGCCTGCAGCAGGCGCTGCGGCGGAAGTTCATCTGAGTGCGCTTGCCGCTCAACTGCAGGCACCCGCGGAGGCACAGACTTTCGATGCCGGCCGGGTGGCTGAAATCAGGCAAGCCATCTCCGAGGGCCGTTTCACGATCAACACCGGGGCGATTGCCGACCGCCTGATCGCCTCCGCCAGCGAACTCGTTGGGTCGCAGCGGTGAGGTCTTCTCCGGGCCCCGCCGGGTCTGCGAGTGGTCGCCAGTTACCTCTGACCGCGTCCCCTCGATCAGTTCGAAACCCGTCTTGCCGGTTGCCAGCCTATCCGGTGGAAACCTGATGGCTAGCGCGGCGTTGTTCCAGCAGACAGTCGCGGCCGAAATCGCCGTCGTGCAAGTTTTCGTGGCGTTGCTCGAACAGGAGCAGCAAATGCTCATAAAGGGCGAAGTCAATGAGTTGCTGGAGCTGGTTGGTGAAAAGAATGCACTTGCCGCGCAGCTCGCCAGCCTCGCGGCGCAGCGCGGCACATGGCTCGCCGCGGAGGGACGGGCAGCTGACCGCTCCGGTGTAACCGCCTGGTTGGCAGACCACCCCGACGAGTGCGATGCTGGCACCGCGTGGGCCTTGCTGCTGTCGCTCGCCAGCCAGGCACGTGAACTGAACCGTGTCAATGGCGGCCTCATACAATTGCGCATGCACCACAACGCGCAGGCCCTTGAAGTACTCCTGGGCGGCAACGGTGCCCTCGCGCTCTATGGCCCGGATGGACAGAACGCGGCACCGAGCGCTCGGCGGATCAGCGACCGCGCCTAGCCCGCTAGCGACTCGATGGCGGCAGCGCCTCAGCGGGAACCGTCGTCGCTGGCTTGAGTTGCGCCGCTTGCCCCTGCAGATTCACCTCCGTGCCCTTTTCGGGAATTTCCGAATCAATCAGAATCGTTACCCGACGATTGCGAGCCCGTCCATCCGCCAGTACATTGGGCTCGACCGGTCGAGTGTCGGCGTAGCCAATCGCGGTCAAACGCGCTGCCGCTACGCCGGCATCGGCGAACAAGCGCAGAACGGTGGTCGCACGCACTGCTGAAAGTTCCCAGTTCGAGGGAAATTGAGTATTCTTGATCGGGAGGTCATCAGTGTGTCCCTCGATCGTGATCGGGAAATCCGAGGCGACCAATACCTCCGCCACCGACTGCATGGCTTTTGCCAATGTTGGCTGCAGCAGGGCCTGCCCTGGCGAAAACAGGATGCTGTCGTTGATTTCTATGCTTACACCGCGGCTGGTTTCGAGCACGCGAACCTTCCCCTGCTCAACCAGCGGCGCCATCACCTCAAGGATCTCCTTCGCAACATGCCGCATTTTTTCGCGCTGCTGCTGTCTCACAGCATCCTGCGTCTTGCTCGTCAGGTTGACCTTCGGCACGGCCGGCGCCGAGGTGGGCACGACCATTGGCGCGGTTCCACTGCTGTTGACGGGGACATTGCGAAAAGCACTGACCATCGAGTTGCTCAGAATGCGATACTTGCCTTCATTCACCGAGGAGAGCGCGTACATCACCACAAAAAAGGCAAACAGCAGGGTGATGAAATCCGCGTACGACACGAGCCAGCGCTCGTGATTGTCCTTCTCTTCTTCGCGCTGCCGACGTGCCATCGCTCAGTTGGACCGTTGCTTCGGCCAGATGGTCATCGCCCTCCCCCCGCGAGTCGGAAGCCAGGACTGCCGACAGGGATCATGGTAAACATGATTGGGGGTAGCTGGAATCTTCACTGGCGTCAGAAGATGTAGCCGCGCAGACGGCTTTCGATGATACGGGGATTATCGCCGTTGGCGATACCCACCAGCCCGTCGACAATCATTTCTCTCTGCACGATGAGGCGGTTGATATGCGCTTTCAGTTTGTTGGCCATCGGCAGGAAAACCAGATTGGCCAGGCCAACGCCATAGATCGTGGCAACGAACGCCACGGCAATCCCGGCCCCGAGTTTGGATGGATCGGACAAATTCTCCATCACCTGAATCAAACCCATCACCGCACCAAGAATCCCGATGGTTGGCGAGTAGCCGCCGGCCGCCTCCCAGATCCGCGCCGACAACTTCATTTCCTGTTCGTAGGTGCTGATCTCGACCTCCATCACTTCCCGCAGCCGGTCGGGCTCGGCGCCGTCGACCACCAGTTGCAGCCCCTTGCGCGTAAACTCGTCCTTCAACTCGTTGACAATGGGGTCCAGTGCCAGCAAGCCTTCCCGCCGCGACACCTGGCTCCAGCCCGAGACCTGCTGGATCAACTGCAGATGATTGACCACTGGCGGGTACCAGATCCACCGCACCATACGGATGCCACGCACAAAGGTTGCGTAGGGACTCTGCAACATGACGGCCCCAAGCGTACCACCGACCACAATCAGCATCGCCGTGGGTTGCGACAAGGAACCGATATGGCCACCCTCCAGGATCTGTCCGCCGATGATCGCCAACAGACCGATCAGCAGCCCGAAGACGCTGATCCTATCCATGCCGTGCCACTTTCGTCGTCTTGGTCACGTTCCCACCAAACAGGCGGGCGCGCAAGCGCAACACCGCCTGACTGTGCAACTGGCAGGCACGAGACTCCGTTACCCCCAGGACCGCGCCGATCTCGCGCAGATTGAGGTCCTGCTCGTAGTAGAGGGCCATCATCAGCCTCTCCCGCTCCGGCAGCAGTTCAATCGCCTGGACCAGCAGTTGGCGCAGGTTTCCCTCCTCAAAAAGCTTCGCCGGATCGGCCGCGTCGTCCGCCAGATGCCGTTCCAGAAAATCGTCACCGCGTTCGGAAACCAGGTCTTCAAGGTATACCAGTTGATGGCCGCGGGCATCCTGCAGCATTTTCTGGTAGTCGGCCAGGCCCATCCCCAGAGCATCGGCGAGTTCCTTTTCCGACGGCGCACGCCCATTCTCCTGTTCGAGTTGTGCAATGGCAACCTCGATCCGCCGACAGTTGTGCCGCAAGCTGCGCGGCAACCAGTCGTTCTCGCGTAGTCCGTCGAGCATCGCACCACGCACGCGCTGTGCCGCGTAGACTTCGAACTGCGCCCCCATGCCGGCCTCGAAACGGCCAATCGCATCAAGCAGGCCGAGCATGCCGTTCTGAACCAGGTCGTCCAACTGCACACTGGCCGGCAGGCGAGCCATCAGATGACAGGCTATGCGCCTCACCAGCGGAGCAAAGCGCTGGACGAGCTGATCCTTGTTGAGTTGACCAGCAGCGTTATACATGCGTCGTGGAAGCGCTATCAGGCGTAAATAGCAATCGGTTCTATGCGTTGGCTCAAGAGTAGCAATTGTTGCACGAAATGTTCGAGCCCGCCGATTTCGTCATCGGCTCCGGGCCAATTCAACAAGTCGTTGGCCACGGTTTGATACGCCTTGGCGGCCGGAGAGTCCGGAAACAGTGCGCCCACCGGCTGGCACAACCTGGATGCCTGCCGCAGGTGCTCGTCGACCGGCACATAGCCCGCATAGTCGAGGCGAGCGAGCCCGCGGCTACCGGTGACGCGCGCAATGTTGTCATATATCGCGCGCGCTTCACGGGCTGCCCGCGCCTTGTTGACCAGGATGCGGAAATCCTGCCGCGCGTAACCCAGACTGACTTTCTTGATCAGTGCGTACGCCTCGGTAATCGCCGCACTACTAGGCGAGACGACGATCACCGTCTCATGCGCGGCAAGACCGAGCGGTGAAAAACCGAGCGGGTGATCAAGTGAAGCGTCGACCAGCAGGACATCGGCCGGCGGCCCAATCTCGGTGAGACACCCGAGCAGGATCCGTTGCTCGGCATCGCTGAGCCTGGCGAGGTGCCTCACCACCCTCGCTACCGGCAACACGCGGATGCCTGGTGCCACGGAGAGGATCACCTCCGAGAGAGACTTCTCCCGATCGATGACCTGCTGTAGATCATAGCGCGCCAACACGCCGTAATACGCCGCGATGCCGTCTTCGGTGTTTTCGTCGACCACCAGGACTTCCCTGCCCTGACGGGCCAGCGAGGCCGCCAGATTGGCCACCGCCACGCTTTTGCCGACACCGATGCTACCGGCAGCAAAGGTCACGATACGCAGACTCTGCCGCCCCAGGAGGCGCCGTAGA
This sequence comes from Candidatus Accumulibacter propinquus, assembly GCF_056856495.1. Classification (NCBI taxonomy): domain Bacteria; kingdom Pseudomonadati; phylum Pseudomonadota; class Betaproteobacteria; genus Candidatus Accumulibacter; species Candidatus Accumulibacter propinquus. The sequence goes on along the minus strand of NZ_JBSEHC010000002.1, from coordinate 280,840 downwards.
CCAGCCGCCTGATCCCCACGAAACTCAGGCACGCTGGCCTCCGGCAGTGAAACTGCTGGCGGTCGAGCTGGCCATCATCAAGCCAGGCTCGACGCCGGCCAGGCGATGCGGCGAAGTCTCGGGCAGATCCTTGAAGGCGCGGTGCAACAGGTAAGGACGATTCGGCAAATGCAGGTCTTCCGGTACCCGTTGCCCATTCGACACATAATACATGAGCAGACCGTGGCGAATGATCACGTCGAGCGACGAGGCCAGACTCGCTGCTTCGTCGACCTTGGTCAAGATACAACCCGCAAGGTCCAGCCCGCTGTACGCCCTGACTACATCATCCAGCGTGTCACCGCGACTGGTAGCCGACAGCAGCAACAGCGACTTCACGTTGCAGTCACCAAACATGGCTACCTGTTCGCTGACCATCCGGTCGCGCTGGCTCATGCCCATGGTGTCGATCAACACCATGTGGGTGTGCTGCAAGTCACGCAACGTCGCTCGCAGATCCTTGGCGTCTCGGGCAAGATGTACCGATACTCCGAGGATCCGGCCATAGATTCGCAACTGTTCGTGGGCACCGATCCGGTAACCATCAGTGGTGACCAACGCCAGTTTCCTGGCTCCGTGCCGCAGGACGCAGCGTGCAGCCAACTTGGCGGTGGTCGTCGTCTTGCCGACGCCGGTCGGCCCGACCAACGCATAGATACCCCCCCGGTGGACAATGTCGGTCTCGCTACTGATCGTCAACATGCTGCGCTCGGCGCCACCCCTGACCCACGCCAGCGCCTGGACACTATCCAGGTCATGGGGCAGATCAGCGAGCAGGCCACGTGCAAAGTGCGGCGAAAAACCGGCATCGAGCATCTGACGAAGGATCTCTGTCTTCACCGGTTCGGAACGCGCCGATTCCCCCCACGCAAAACCGGCGAGCTGTTGTTCGACGATTCTTCGCAAGGAGCGAATCTCGTCCATCACCGCTGCTGGAACCACTTCCGCGTCTCCCTTGGCCAAGCTCTCGGCTTGCGGCCGCGGCCGCTCCAGCGGCGGCAGTGATCGTGATGACAGGGGTCGCTCCGACGGTGGCGCCAGTGGCCTCGCCAGTGGCGGCGGCAAGGAGCGTGCGGCAGCACTTTGCTGACCGACGGTAGGCGCCGCCCCCCGAACCGACGGCAGCTCAGGCGCGGTTGCAGGACCTCGGTCGACCGACGAGACTGTCGGGTAGTCCATCGCGCGAGCAGGCGACGCTTCGCGCTCCGGCGTCGGCACGATCATATCCATGTCGCGTGCAGCGACGGCCATGATCTCCACGCCACCGGGAATACCCCGATTAGACAGGATGATGGCGTCCGGCCCGAGAGTCTCCTTGACCTTGCGCAAGGCATCTCGGGCGGTCGCCGCGATGAATTTTCTGACGTTCATACGCGCTGTCCAATGATGGAAGTGACTTTGATGATCCTGTTTTCAGGCACTTCCGCATGTGCCAGGACCTTCAGCTGGGAAATGCTGCGGCGGAGGAAACGCGACAGCAACGTACGGAGATTACCGGGAACCAACAGCACCGTCGGCAGACCGACTTCCTCCTGGCGCTGCGCCGCGGCGACCGCTTCACGCACCAGCGTATCGGCGAGTCCCGGCTCGATCCCGGCGCTATCGCCGCCACCAGCAACGGCCTGGAGCAGGAGGCGCTCCAGTTGTGGATCCAGCGACATCACCTGCATTTCGGCACCTCCGGGATAGAGTTCCTGAACGATCGAACGACCCAGGGCGGTCCGAACCTGCGCCGTCAGAACTTCAGGATCCTGCGAGCGGGGAGCGACATCGGCCAGGGTTTCGATGACCGTCCGCATGTCACGCAGATGAACCCCCTCTTCCAGGAGGTTGCGGAGCACCTTCTGTACCACACCGAGCGACAGGACCTTGGGTACCACATCCTCGACCAGCTTGGGCATCTCCTTCGCCAGGTGATCGAGTAACGCCTGCGTTTCTTGCCGCCCAAGGAGCTCGGCTGCGTGCGAGAGAATCAGGTGGTTGAGGTGCGTCGCCGCCACGGTGCTGGCATCGACGACTGTGTAACCGTAGGCCTGCGCCTGTTCACGAAGTGCTGGATCGATCCACACCGCAGGTAACCCGAAGGCCGGATCCTTGGTAACCGTTCCTGGGACCTGCCCCGCCACCCGACCTGGATTGATCGCCAGCAGGTTTCCTGGAAAGGCCTCGCCGTCGCCGATTTCGACGCCTTTGAGCAGAATCTTGTAGGCGTTGGGTTTCAACTCCAGATTGTCGCGAATGTGAACCGGGGACACCAGGAAGCCCACTTCCTGCGCAAATTTTTTCCGTATCCCTCTGATGCGGCGTAACAACTCGCCATCCTGCGACTTGTCGACAAGAGGAATCAGTCGATACCCAACCTCCAGCGCCAGCACGTCCAGCGGCGTGACGTCGGCCCAACTGGCCTCCTGAGTTTCCCGTGGCGCGACGGGTGCCGCGGCCACCGGCACTGGCACCGCGACCTGCGAACGCTTTTCCAGTCGCCATGCCATGGCCCCCAAAGCGCTTGCCAGGAGCAGGAAGACGAAATTCGGCATGCCTGGAATGAGCCCCAGCATACCGATGATCGCCGCGGTCAGAAACAGCAGTTTCGGATTGCTGAATAGTTGCGAAACGAACTGCTGCGAGACATCTTCATCGTCGCCAACGCGCGTCACGACCATGCCCGCGGCAATCGAGATGATCAGCGCCGGAATCTGGGCCACCAACCCGTCACCAATGGCCAGCAGCGTGTAGGTCTTGGCCGCCGTCCCGATGTCCAGGTTGTGCTGCAGGACACCGATGAAAAGGCCGCCCACGACGTTGATCAGCATGATCAGAATGCCGGCAACCGCGTCACCACGAACGAACTTCGACGCACCGTCCATGGAACCAAAGAAATCCGCTTCCTGAGCGATTGTCGCCCGCCGCTTGCGTGCCTCATCCTCACCGATCAGGCCGGCATTGAGGTCGGCATCAATGGCCATCTGTTTGCCCGGCATGGCGTCGAGGGTGAAGCGCGCGGCGACCTCGGCAACCCGTCCGGCACCCTTGGTGATCACCACGAAGTTGATCACCACCAGAATGGTGAACACCACCAGACCAACCGCATAGTTGCCGCCGACCAGGAAATGACCGAAGGCTTCAATGACCTGCCCTGCAGCCCCTGGACCCGTGTGTCCTTCGAGCAGGACGACCCGCGTCGAGGCCACGTTCAACGACAATCGCAGCAGCGTGGTCACCAGCAGCACGGTCGGGAAAACGGAAAAGTCCAGCGGTTTCACCACGCTCATGGCGACCAGCATGACGATCACCGAGATGGCGATGTTGAAGGTGAAAAAAAGATCCAGCACAAAAGGCGGCAGCGGCAGGACCATCATCGCCAGAATCAGCAGAATCAACACCGGACCAGCCAGTTGCCGCTGCCCAAAGCGCACCAAGAAGTTCTGCAGAGCGACGCTCGCGTCAGCCATTCAGGGCCTCTGCTAGAAGATGCTCCGGAACCGGGATGGCTTGCGGTGGCTGCGGAAAGCTGCCACCGGTCTGCCGCCAGTTGGCCAACTGATAAACATAAGCCAGCACCTCGGCGACGGCCGCATACAGCGCCGACGGTATCTCCTGGTCGAGATCGACATGCCGGTGAAGCGCTCGCGCCAAAGGTGCCGCCTCGATCATAGGAACCCCCGCGTCGGCAGCAACCTGACGGATCTTGAGGGCCACTTCGCCCATTCCCTTGGCCAGCACCTTCGGTGCGCCCATGCCGCTCTTGTAGGCCAGCGCGACCGCATAGTGGGTCGGGTTGGTGACAATCACGTCCGCCGCCGGCACGGCGGCCATCATCCGTTTGCGAGCCGCCTCACGCTGCAACTGGCGGATGCGTCCCTTCACCTCGGGGTTTCCTTCGAGTTCCTTGCCTTCCTGTTTGACTTCCTGGAGGCTCATCTTGAGTTTGTCGTGATACTGCCAGAGCTGGAAAGGCACATCCACCGCGACGATCAGCAGCATGACCGCAACCATCGCGAAAAAACTGAAACTGAGCATGTGGCCAGCGCTCGACAGGCCGACATGGATCGATTGTGCAAACATGGCCAACAGTTCACCGCGCTCGCTCCACAGGACCCACACCGCAACGCCACCCACCAGAGACGCTTTGGCCACGGCCTTGACCAGTTCCACGAGTCCACTCCAGGAGACGAGGCGGGCCAGACCCTTGAGTGGATCCAGACGACTCAGGTCAGGCTGCAACGCCTGCGCGGAGAAATTCCAACTGCCGAGAAAGAATGGTGACAAAAGCGCAGCGACCACCAACGCGGCAAACAAGGGTGCAAAGGAAAACAGGGCGTCAAGGGCGATATCGGCCAGCCGAACCAACATCAACGAAGGATCTCGCACCTGTTCGTGGTCGAAAACCAGACCACGCCGGACAATTCCGGAGACCCGCTGCACCATCCAGGGCCCCATCAACCAGAAAGCAGTGGCCGCTACGACAAGAATCAGGAATGCACCGACCTCTCGCGAACGAGGAACCTGTCCCTCCTCGCGTGCCTGTTCCAGACGTCTTGCCGACGCCGCTTCGGTTCTTTCGAGGTCGCTTTCCTCAGCCATTTCGAACTTCCATCTCTGCCAAAGGTATTATAAAAAAACAGAAGTCAAAATAAAGGCGTATGGGTTGTTATTTAGACGGTTTCTCGGATAGTTGCGAAAGAGCAACAGTTGTCGCAGAGCTACAAATACAAACGGGGGCCGCAGCCCCCGTGCAAGGTGTTCCTTCCCGGCTAGGCGGAAAATTCCAGGGCCCGCGCTGGAGCAGCACCGCGGACGTCACGTTCCACATTCGCAGTCAGATCCCCCAGTAGTTCCTTCATGTCCAGGATCAGGACGATCTGGCCATTCGACAGTGTCGTCACCCCGGCAACCCCACGTGGACGGAAATCATCGAGAGCCTTGATCACGGCATCATCACGGCCGGCAAACATGTCGACCGCGAGAATGAAGCTGCGTTCGGCGGCCTGCATCAGCACGCCGTATTCAGGGCGCTGCACCTGCGGCCAGCCCAGCAGACGCGCGAGGGCAATCACCGGCAGGATCTCACCACGCACAACCAACGTTTCCTTGCCCCCCACTTCCTGCATTCTATCGTGGTCGATCGGCAGGATCTCGCGAACCATCGACAGCGGCAGGGCAAAGGGTTGATCACCAAGCAGAACCAGCAGGACGGGTAGAATCGCCAGGGTCAGTGGCAAGGAAATGATGAATACCGAACCCTTCCCGGGCTCGGAGCGGATCTCGATGGCGCCGTTGAGCTTCTGGATGTTGGTCTTGACGACATCCATCCCGACGCCGCGGCCAGACACGGCCGAGGCCCGCGCCATCGTGGAAAAGCCCGGTAGAAAGATCAGGTTCAGGCTCTGACGATCATCGAGTGTGTTCGCCTCCTCTTCGCTGATGATGTTCTTCTCGACAGCCTTGGCCCGGATGCGCTCGGGACTCATCCCGTGACCATCGTCGGCAATGATCAGGACGATATGGTCGCCCTCCTGACGTGCCTCCAGGCGGATGACGCTCTTGGCCGGTTTGCCGGCAGCCCGACGTTCCTCGGGTGACTCGACACCATGGTCGACCGCGTTGCGGATCAGGTGAATGAGCGGATCGGCCAAATCCTCGATCATCGTCTTGTCGACTTCGGTCTCTTCGCCAATCAACGCCAGTTCGACATCCTTGCCCAATTGTCGAGCCAGATCGCGGGCAATGCGCGGGTATTTCTGGAACAATCGACCGATCGGCTGCATCCGCGTCTTCATCACCGAATTCTGCAGATCCGAAACCAGCAGGTCGAGCTGGCTGACCGCCTGGTCGAGTGCCTGCAGTGTTTCCGAATCGGTCTTGCCGGCGAGAATGTCGGCCCGCAGACTGGTCAGGCGGTTCTTGGTCAAGCCAATCTCGCCGGACAAGTTGAGCACCTGATCCAGGCGGGCGGTATCCACCCGAATCGTCACCTCACGAGCGGCAGCCTTTTCGTCGACGCGGCGACCGGAAGGTGCTGCGCTTACCGCAGCGCCCGGCTTGTCGGTCGCGCGGCGCCCTTCCGGTGGGAAATGCGGCTGTACCTGCGCAAGGTCAAGCGCATTATTCGCCGGGGCAACGGCCGGCATCGGCGCGCTGCTGCGCGCGACCACTGGCGAGACCTCGATCTTCTGACCGGTCACGGCCGCATGCAGGGCCTGCCAGTCCGGACCGTCGGCGACTACGGCCTCGGCTGACGGCGTTTCCCCACGCTTCGCGGTTGCCGCCACGCTCGGGGGATCTGCCTTCGCGACGACGCTGCCGGTGAGCGCGGCTCGCAGACCGTCCAGCACTGCAGCGGCCGCCGGCGCGGGCTGACGCTCCTGCGCGATCTCGCCAAACATGTTGCGCACACTCTGAGTCGCCGCCATGATGGTATCCAGCAAGCCCGGCGTCAGCGTCATCTCGGCATTTCTGAGCTTGTCGAACAGGTTCTCGGTCAAGTGGCAGAGCGCAACCAATTCGCCGGCATTGAGAAAACCGGCACCGCCCTTGATGGTGTGAAAGCCGCGGAAGATATCGTTGAGCAGACGATGGTCATCCGGGTTCCTCTCCAGATCAACGAGCTTGTTGTCGACGTCCGACAGCAGATCTCCCGCTTCCTGGAGGAAATCCTGCAACAGGTCTTCCATCCCGGCAAAATCACTCATCCTGAACCTCCTAGAAACCGAGACTGCCGAGCAGTTCGTCAACCTGCTGCTGGGTGGCAACGACGTCGCTACGTCCTTCGGCGCTGATTACCGGCCCGTTGAGCAGATTCATCACCGAGTCCGTGCGCCGCGCGCCGGGCATCGTTTCGATCAGTACCCCCATCAGTTGCGCTTCCAGTTCCTGGGCGACGGCGATGATCTTCTTGATCACCTGCCCGGTCAGATCCTGAAAGTCCTGCGCCATCATGATCTCCAGCAACTGCGCCTTGGTGGCTCGGGTTCTGCGCGGCAGGCCCTGTTTGAGGAAGGCATGCGTCTCCTCGGCAAGACGCTTGAAGTCGTCTACGCCGACCTGATTGGCAAACAGTGCATCCCATTTCACCGCCAGCGCGGCCGAACCGGCCTCCAGTTCCTCCTGCAGGGGATTGGCAACATCCGTCGCGTTCAAGACCCGACAAGCGGCCTGTTCGGTGAGGTTGGCGACATAGTTGAGCCGGTCCTTGGCATCCGGAATGGCGGCTACGGTACTGGCAAGCAGTTCGTGGTAACCCAGTTCACCCAGTGTGTCATGCAACTGTCTGGCCATTTGGCCGACGCGTTGAAATACCCGGTCCTGCCCCTGCCACGCTTCACCCGCAGCACCCTCCTGTACTGACACGCGACCAGAGTCTGCTGCGCTCGCCTGCTGCGCGGCAACAACCGAATCGAACAACGACTGCAATTCGTCGCTATCGTCGCCCTCGCTGCTCCCCTCAACCAGTTGCTGCAGCAGCGACACCCCAGGAGATACCGCAGGGGTGGGAGTCGACTGGGTGGCGATTGTCGAGGCAATACTGTCAAACAGCGCTTCCAGTTCCCGTGAGTCCCCAGACAGATCGTCAGCACTCATCTCAACCACCCATCTTGTCGAAGATCTTCTGCAGCTTCTCGGCCAGTGTCGCCGCAGTGAAGGGCTTGACAATGTAGCCGCTGGCTCCCGCTTGCGCGGCGGCAATGATGTTTTCCTTCTTAGCCTCGGCGGTGATCATCATCACCGGCAGGTGCTTGAGGGCCGGCGTGCCACGAATCGCCTGCAAAAGTTGCAGGCCATCCATGTTCGGCATGTTCCAGTCGGTAACGACAAACTCGAACGAGCCATTTTTCAGCTTCTGGAGTGCGATCGCCCCATCCTCAGCCTCATCTACATTGGAGAACCCCAGTTCCTTCAGGAGATTCCTGACGATGCGCCGCATCGTCGAGAAATCGTCCACCACCAGAATTCGCATCTTCGGATCTGCCATTCTCTACTCCTGTGGGTTCTCTCAGCGCTCAAGCAAGGGGCGCAGCGTGTCGGCAAGAATCTCGGCGTCGAACTTGGCGACATAGGCATCCACGCCCACCACCTTGCCCATGGCGTGGTTGGCCTGAGACGACAGCGATGAATGCATGACCACCGGAATTCCCGAGAAACGCTGGTCGCTCTTGATGTTCTTGGTCAGCACATAGCCGTCCATTTCAGGCATCTCGGCATCGACCAGGATCAGGCGCAGTTCGTCACGAACACCCCTGCCGGTCTGCGCTGCGTGCGCCGCGATTCCCTGCAGGCGGGTCCAGGCCTCTGCTCCGTTCGTAGCGTGCTTGTGTTTGACGCCGAGTTTGTCGAGTACCTCGGTAATCTTCCGCCGGGCAACAATCGAATCATCGGCAAAGAATATGCCTACATCCTCCTCGACGTTGGCCGGGGGGATATCGACGATGATTGCCTCGCCAAAGGCATTGGCGAGAATCTGCTCGACATCGAGAATCGACACCAGTTTGCCGTCATCGAGTTCGGTGATTGCCGTGATCAGCCCCTGATTGCTGGACAACACACTTTCGGGAGCCTTCACCTTCTCCCAGTCGACACGTATGATCCGATCCACCTCATGTACCAGAAATCCCAGTGTCCGCTTGGAGTACTCGGCGACCATCATGGTCTTGCCGTGCTCGTGGTGTTGATCCTTGTGCTCAAGAAAGGAGATCAGAGACAACACCGGAATGACATTGCCGCGCAGCGAAATCAGGCCTTCGACGCCGCGTGGCATGTTCGGCGTCTTGGTGATGTGCGGGGTCCGACCGACTTCGCGCACCTTGAAGACGTTGATTCCGAAAATCTCGCGCGTGCCAAGAGAGAACAGCAGAATCTCCATCTTGTTGGAACCGGCGAGCCGGGTTCGCGCGTCAACGCCCTCGAGCAGGTTTTTCCTTTCAGCCAACTCCATTGTATCGCTCCAGATAAATCGCGAAATCAGGTCAACTGCACTGTCGGAAGATCCCGCTGCAACCGTCGTGTCAGCGTTTCCGAGAGGCGCTGTGGTTCGAATTTGGGAACATACTCATCGACACCGACGGACTTGCCCAACTGCTGGTTCGACATCCCCGACAGTGAGGAATGCATGATCACCGGTACGCCGGCGAAGCGAGGGTCAGACTTGATCTTCTTGGTCAGGATATAACCATCCATCTCGGGCATTTCGATGTCGGTCAATACGAGACTGATCAGGTCGGTCACTTCCTGGCCGGAAGCCTGCGCATAGGCGGCCATCTTCTCCAGTTCATCCCAGGCTTCCAGGCCATTGATCGCAGCCACGTAGCGCACGCCCATCGCCTCAAGGGTCCGTTGGATCTGCTTGCGCGCCACCGTCGAGTCGTCTGCAAAAAATACGGTCAGGCCGGGATTGTCGAGCGGCTTGATATTCCGGTAGACGATCTCGTCGTCGTAATTCGTCGTTTCCGAGAGAATCTTCTCGACGTCCATCATCATCACCAGACGACCGTCCGGCAACTCGGTCACCGCCGTCACCAGCCCCCCCATCTCGGCCAGCAGCATGGCGGGAGGAACCCGCATCTGACTCCAGTCCAGACGGAGAATGGTATCCACCCCCTCGACAAGAAAACCCTGCGTATGACCGGCGTACTCGGTGACGATCATGATCGAGCGTGGGGTCTCCGTATCTACCCGGGCATAGCGGGCCAGATCAACGACCGGCACCAGCGCCCCCCGCAAACTGACCATTCCCTCGACCGACGCGGGCATTTCCGGCGCCGAGGTAATCGGCGGCGTCCGCATCACCTCACGCACCTTGAAGACATTGATGCCGAAAGTCTCGCGTCGCCCCGTGCGCGAATCGGTCCCCAGCGAGAACAGGAGGATTTCCAGCTTGTTGGTTCCGGCCAGCTTGGTGCGGGCATCAATGTTTTTCAGCAACTCTGACATTTTTCTCTTCCTCGCGCAAAGAACAGCCCACGCCTTATCCCCGACATCTTAATCCAATACGTGGCGCCGCGTCATGATCGTCCACCGCAACACAAGCATCAGCAGGCCGGCTCAGAACTCGGTCGCGTAGCCGATGCGAAAGCCACCCCAGCGCCGACCCTTGACGAAGATGGGCGCCGAGATGTCGTGCAGGACTTCACCGGTATCGCGGCGATAGGTCTGCAGCAGGAACGGCTGTTGGTGACTGCCACAACGCTTGCCCACCGGGTCGTCGAAGATTCGCTTCCCACGGCTGTTCACGAAATCGGTCTTTTCGTCTCCGGTCAGCGGTTGCGAGAATTTCCGGTTGTGGGTGGGCACATAACCGTTGCGGTCGATGCATATGGCGTAAATCAGACATTTGTTCTGATTCAGCAGATTTTCCTGCAGTTCGACCACGTTCTGGTCGGTAAAGGCGTCGAATCGGGTCTTGAACTTCTGCGGCCGGGTGTTCGGAATCGGCTGGTAGTGGTCATCGAACAGGTCCTCCACGCTGATCCTGCCCGCATCAACCGCCTTGTCGAAGAGTTCGCCGGCAGCACGCGCTGCCTGCTGGACGGTTGCCGGCATTCTGGCGTGTGTGGCGGCCGCCTGCTCACCTGCCGGGCCGAGTTTGAAGACATTGCCGACCTCCCCAAGGTTCTCGGCCAGACACTCCACATGCTCGACCGCCAGCAGTGTCTCCGCAGTGACCGCGCTGTTGGCTTCGGCCATTTCCCTGATCGTTCGTACGTGCTCGGCGATACTCTCCCCGGTACGGCTCTGCTGGACCACCGCGGCAGCGATCGCTTCCACCTTTTCCATCGTCTCACGCGCGCCGCTGTTGATCCGCTCCAGCGACTCGGCCGCCTGCCGGGCGAGGTCTGCACCCCGGCGCGCCTGCCCACTGCCGGCCTCGATGCTGGCAATCGCAGTCTGCGTCTCGCCCTGGATCGCCGTGATCATCCGGCTGATCTCGCCGGTGGCCAGCGAGGTCCGTTCGGCAAGCTTGCGCACCTCATCGGCGACCACCGCAAAACCCCGTCCCTGGTCACCGGCACGCGCCGCCTCGATCGCCGCATTGAGGGCCAGCAGGTTGGTCTGGTCGGCAATCTCGTGGATCGTCTGGACGATCCCGCTGATTGCCCTGGAACGTTCGCCGAGCGCACACACCACCCGTGCGGACTCGGTCACCGAAGCGGCAATCTGTTCCATCTCTGCCGAAGCATTGCGCACGATTGCCATCCCTTCGGTCGACAACCTGTTCGAGGCCTCTGAAATGCTCGCAGTTTCGCTGGCGTTCTGACTGACCTCGTGCATGTTGGTGGTCAACTCGCCCATGGCACTGGCTGTCGCCAACGCGGCGTCACGCTGCTGATTCGAGCCCGATGCCACCCGGCTGGCGTCACCGATCAGTTGCCGGGAGGCCTTGCCGACCTCGACCGAGTTGAAGAGTACCTTACCGACAATGGTCGCGAATCCGCCAATCAGGCGATTGAAATCAGCCGCCACAGCAGCAATTTCATCCTCCCCCGCAACGGTTGCGCGCCTGGTCAGATCGCCATCGGCGTAGGTCTTTGCGAGCACCTCGCGCAGCACCTCAAGACGGCCCAACAGACGCCGCTCGACCACCAGGCCGATCAGCAGGGCAAGCACCACCAGTCCCCCCAAGGCGCCAAGCCAGCCGTAGAGTCCCCCACCGAACAGCCCAAGGCCCAACCAGCCGGCCAATGCTGCGGCAAGGACCTGCAGCAGCATCGCGGCGCGTATCGTCCACGCAACTCCCCTCATCCTCGTCTCCTTATCGTTTTATCCATCCATTTTATTCACTACGTTACGACATTTTTTGCCGCGCCTTGAGCTTCCCCCTGGCGCAACTCGACCACTGGCCTCGCCAGTTCAATCAAAGCGGCTCATAGATCGCCACCGGCGTAGTGCGCCCGCGCACCGTTACGCGGTCGAGCTGCCGGCAGCGCCACTCGCCGAGGGCCTGGTACGTCGCCTCGCCGATGATAACGCCCGCACCGTACTGCGCCGACAAGCCTTCGAGGCGGGAAGCCAGGTTCACCGCATCGCCGAGCACGGTATAGGAGCGACGATGACGCGAACCCATATCGCCGACAACCATCGTGCCCGTGTTGATGCCGATGCCAATCCGTAGCGACGGCCAGGCGCGGCTCGCAAAGCGCTGATTGACGCCGATCAGCGCGGCCTGCATGGCCAGGCCGGCCTCGACCGCATGCCGGGCGTGTTGTGCGTCGGCCAGCGGCGCACCCCAGAAAGCCACCAGCGCGTCGCCGACATACTTGTCCAGAGTGCCGCGATGCGCGCGGATGATATCGGTCATCACCGAGAAGTAATCGTTCATCAGCCGCGCCAGTTCGTCGGGTGGCATCCCCTCGGCCAGGGTCGTGAAACCACGTACGTCGGCGAACAGCACCGTCATCTCGGAACTACGTCCTTCCATGCTGTAATGCGTGGGATCACGATTCATCTCCTCGACCAGTTCGGGCGGAACGTACTGGCCAAACAGCTCGGTCAGACGTCGCTTGGCACGATGTTCCACGAAATAGCCGAAGAACAGATGCAGGGCCAGCAGCATCGCCACCAACAGAAGAATGGCCGCCATCGGCAGCGCCAGGCGCGCGAAGACCCAGGCGGCCAGATTGCTGGCCACCACCACCATCAACAACGACATCGCCAGCAGCACCGCCCCCGCAGGTGAAAACCTCGGCAGGCCGAGCAGCAGCGCGGTGCCGACAAACAGCAAGCCCAGGACCTCGACCCCCGGCGTATACGCGGGCGACTGCGGCAGGTTTCCCGCCAGCAGGCCGGACAACAGGTTCGCGTGCGCTTCGACACCGGGATAGGCCTCGCCGACCGGTGTGACGCGCTGGTCGAGCAGGCCCGGCGCGGTCGTTCCGAGAAGCACCACCCGGCCACGCAGGCTGTCTACCGGCACGCGGCCGGCCAGCACATCGACCGCCGAATGGTAAGCAAAACTCCCCACCGGTCCCCGAAAGGGCAGCAGCACGCCCGCCTGCTCATCCACCGCGATGCGCAGCGCTCCGCGCACCGTCAACAGTTCAAGCGCCTCCAGTGTGCCGCTCCCGGTCGACCCCGCAGGCGGTTCGGCAAAGCGCAGTTGCAGAGGTGGATTGCCCAGCAGGATCTGCGTCATCACCAGCGACAGGGCTGCGTACATCTTGTCGTCATGCCGCGCCAACAACAGCGCTCGTCGCGTCACGCCGTCGGGGTCGATTGGCGCATTGAGAAAACCGGCGGCACCGGCAGCCTGCTGTAGCCGTGGCAGGTTGGCTCCATAACCCGTCCACCGCGTCAGTTGCCCTGCCGGCTCGCCAGCACCCAGCGACAGCGGGGGCGGTAGTTCCCCGCTGCTGGCCGCACCCGCGCCACTCGACAGATGAAACCCGAGCACGACCGGATAGCGGCGGAACACTGCGGCCAGACGACCGTCGTAATCCAGCTGTGGACGCAAGCCTGCCAGGGCGGCCTGGAAAGCGTCGTTGTGGCGTAGCGGGCCGCGCCCAAGGGTATCCAGCGATGCCAAACCAGAACTCTCGTCCGGTTCGGCCAGGATCACATCCAGACCGAGCAGCAGCGCACCGTGTTGTCGAAAAATGCTGTCGACCAGATCAGCCAGGCGAGCACGATTCCACGGCCAGCGTCCCAGTTCGGCCAGCGAACGCTCGTCGATGTCGACGATGGCGATGCGTGGGTCAGGTTCCGCACGCGCCAACAAACGCACGCGGGCGTCGTAGAGCAATGCGTCGATCCGGTTCAGGAAACCGAGTTCGATATGGCCAGAAGCGTGCGCGAGCAGCACGCCAAGCACGGCAACACCCAACCACTGCCACAGGTCGAGCGGCGCCAGTCGGCGCAAAAACGTGCGCGCCAGATCAACGGAGCTTGATGTCGACACGGCGGTTACGCGGCTCGGCCACCTCGTCAGCGGTGACCACCACCGGTTCGCGCTCCCCTCGCCCGGCCACGGAAATGGCATCGCGCGGCACCCCCGCCCCGACCAGGCGTTCCCGCACCAGCTCCGCGCGCTGCAACGACAACCGATCGTTGAACTCGCGAGCCCCCATCCGATCCGTATGGCCGATGACCACCGCTTCGCCGGCGGGCAGGGCCGCCAGTTCGGTGCCAACATTCGCCAGCAGGCTCCGCGACGCCGGCGTCAATACGTCTTTGCCGGCCTCGAAATGAACCACGAAGAAGCGCGGCCGCGGTGGCTGCATGTCGAGCAACGGGCCGAAGGCCTCGCGCACCATCGCGGCGCTGGTGCTCAGCCTGGTCACCTTGCCGCCTGCCACGTCGACGCCGGTATAGGGCTCGGAAAGTACCATTTCTCCAGAGGCCGCAGTCACCGACAGGGCACCCGTACGACCATCCGGTCCCGGCAGCAGGACCACATGGTCGGTCAACCGCGCACAGGCCGCGAGACCCAGGACGACCAAAGACAGCAGGCAGGTCGCTCGTCTCACTCGCCGTCTCCCCGCGCTTCGATGATGAACTCGGTGCCCCGGATGCCCAGCACGACGGTCGGCGTCTTGAAGCTGACATTCTGCGGCGCCTGCTTGCCGATCAGGCCGGTCACCACGCTCAGCGTCCCCTTGAGCAGCGTGGCCAGCAGGTTGCCGTCGTTGGTCGTGGTATTGAAGCGGAATTCGTTGATCAACAGGGTACTGCCCGGCCCGGCGGTGAGCAGGGTGTCATCGGACAGGGTGATTCCCACCGCACCATCAGCCGCTGTACGCACCCGGTCCCCGACGTAAACCGGGGTACCCACCTCGACCGCCCGGGTTTGTCCGGCTCGCTCGACAGTGACACTACCTTGACTGCGCTTGACCCTGCCGGCAGGTAGTTCCATCTCGGCAGCGCCGACCGCAGAAACCAGGCAGAGCACGAGCAGCGATCTTACGCAATTACCGCAAATCGCCCGCCATTCTGGATCCGGGTTGGCGGGAACAGTTCCGAAAACCCTCCGCCCAAGCGCCCTGCCTTCGCGAAAGCACCGGCCAATCACGAACACGACAGCCGAAAACCAGAACCCCTGTACCTTCAAGCTCAACGCGCGCGGTACAGCAGTGTCGGATGCACCTCCTGCAACACTTTCTGCATCGCCCGACGGTTGCTCAGGTTCAGGATGATCGGCGAACGGGTATTGGCCGCAATCTTCCCACCCTCGGCCGCGTCGCGGTACACGATGACCACCACCGCCGCATCCTCGGCTTTCTCCAGCCCGAGCAGCGCGCAGTCAGCGTCGGAAAGTTCGATCTGGTATTCGACATCCAGCATCTCGGGGGCCACAATCGGAAACATCACCTCGGCGTCGTCCAGCGACTGTAGCCAGAAGACCCTGGGATTGCTGCCTTCCTCGTGGAAAATCGTGAACTGCGTGCAGTGCGCAAAACCCGCAACCCCCTCGGCAAAAGTGAATACGGTATCCGGATCAACCGGCACGTCTCTCAGACCAAAGTGTTCGATATCGATTTTCATGATGCCTCCCTGAGCCACAGCGGGATGTCGCTGCCCAAGACTGGCAATTTAACCCTTTTCTCGGTACGGCGGCAATGCAATCGGCCTGGCGGCCGTCGGTGTTCTTGAGTTTTGCCTGCCGATTCTGCATAGTTCGGCCTTTTTCAAACCCTCCAACCTGTGCTCGCTCATGCCGCCCTCGATCGAAACCCGTGTTGCCCAGCAGATTGCCGAAAAGATTGCCGCAGAAGTGGCCTGTCGCCCTCAACAGGTGCTGGCCACCGCCGCCCTGCTCGACGAAGGCGCCACGGTGCCGTTCATCGCCCGCTATCGCAAGGAGGTTACCGGGGGACTCGACGACATCCAGTTGCGCCTGCTCGACGAACGCCTGACCTACCTGCGCGAACTCGAAGACCGGCGCAGATCTGTCCTCGCCTCGATTGACGAGCAGGGCAAGCTGAGCCCGGAGCTGGCAGCGGCAATCAACGCCGCGGACACCAAGCAACGCCTCGAAGATCTTTATCTGCCGTACAAGCCGAAGCGGCGCAGCAAGGCGCAAGCCGCCCGGGAAGCCGGTCTCGCACCACTCGCCGAAGCCCTGCTCGCCAACCCGCTGCTGGCCCCTGAAGTCGAGGCCGAACGCTTCATCAACGCCGACGCCGGCTTCAGCGACGTCAGAAGCGTGCTCGACGGCGCCCGCCAGATTCTGATGGAACAGTTTTCGGAAGACGCCGCCCTGCTCGGCGAGTTGCGCAGCTACCTCGAGGCGCATGGCTTCGTGAAATCGACGCTCGTCGCCGGCAAGGAAATCGAGGCCGCCAAGTTCCAGGACTATTTTGCCTACGCCGAACCCCTCCTGGCGGTTCCCTCGCATCGCGCCCTGGCGCTGTTCCGCGGCCGTAACGAGGGCCTGCTGCAACTGGCGCTGGTTCTCGACAATGAACTCGACGACCAGGCGAATGGCCCCAACCCGTGTGAATCGCGCATCGCGCGGCGCTTCGGCATCGTCGACCAGGGCCGACCAGCCGACCGGTGGCTTGCCGAAACGGTGCGCTGGACCTGGCGCATCAAGGCTTCGCTGCACCTCGAACTGGAATTGATGAATGCGCTGCGCGAGCGCGCCGAAGCCGAGGCGATCCGGGTGTTTGGCGCCAACCTGCACGATCTGCTGCTCGCCGCACCCGCCGGCAAGCACGCCACCATGGGCCTCGATCCCGGCCTGCGCACCGGCGTCAAGGTCGCCGTCGTCGACCCCACCGGCAAACTCCTCGACACCGCCACGATCTACCCACACGAGCCGCGCCGTGACTGGGACGGCGCGCTGCACACCCTGGCCCAGCTCGCGCGCAGGCACCAGGTCGCCCTGATCAGCATCGGCAACGGCACCGCCTCGCGCGAGACCGATCGCCTGGTTGGCGACCTGATCCGCCAGCACGCGGACCTGCACCTTGGCAAGATCGTCGTCTCGGAGGCTGGCGCTTCGGTCTATTCGGCTTCCGAATACGCCTCGCGCGAATTCCCGGACCTCGACGTCAGCCTGCGCGGCGCCGTATCGATTGCCCGTCGCCTGCAGGACCCGCTGGCCGAGCTGGTGAAGATCGACCCCAAGTCCATCGGGGTCGGCCAGTACCAGCATGACGTCAGCCAGAGCAAGCTGGCCAAAGCGCTCAACGGCGTGGTCGAGGACTGTGTGAACGCGGTCGGGGTAGACGTCAACACCGCGTCGGTAGCGCTCCTGACCCGCGTTTCCGGCCTCAGCCCGACGCTGGCGGCGAACATCGTGACCCATCGCGACCAGCATGGCGCCTTCCGCAACCGACAGGCACTCCGGGGTGTCCCGCGTCTCGGCGACAAGACTTTCGAGTTGGCCGCCGGTTTCCTGCGCGTGCATGAGAGCGACAACCCGCTTGATCGTTCGGCGGTACACCCCGAAGCCTACCCGCTCGTCGAGAGAATTCTCGCCGACATCCGGAAAGGCATCGGCGAAGTGATCGGTGACTCACGACTGCTCAGGACGCTGGTGCCGGAAAAATTCATCGACGACAAGTTCGGCCTGCCGACCGTTCGCGACATCCTCAAGGAACTCGAAAAACCGGGCCGCGACCCGCGCCCGGAGTTCAGGACCGCCGCTTTCCGGGAGGGCGTCGAATCCGCCAAGGACCTGCAGCCGGGGATGATTCTCGAAGGCGTGGTCACCAACGTCGCCAACTTCGGCGCCTTTGTCGACATCGGCGTGCACCAGGACGGACTGGTGCATATCTCGGCGATCGCCGACAGGTTCGTCAAGGACCCACGTACGGTCGTCAAGGCCGGCGATGTGGTCAAGGTCAAGGTGCTCGAAGTGGATCTGGCGCGCCAGCGTATTGCGCTGAGCATGCGTCTCGCCGAGGCGCTGCCGAACACACAGAAAGCCGCGCCCGCACCGGCCTCGGCCAGGGCCCGGGAGCGCCAGCACAGCCAGCCACAACCGAGCAGCGCCATGGCCAGCGCCTTTGCCCGCCTGAAACGCTGACCGCAGTGACCGCCGAGAGCCTCCCTCGCCAAGCTGATCAATAACAACCGATAACGCCATGAGCAAGATACCCGGAAACACCGCCACCAGGAACAACAAGGCTCCCGCCCGCAGCGCTGCCGAACCGCGCCTCTCGCGCCAGCGCAAACCCGCCGACCTGGCGGCCGATGAATGGCAAAGGGCGTTGCGCCGGCAATTCGGCCGCGAGCAGAAGTTCGGCCTGGAGAACCTCGGCGACGATCCGGTTTTCTCCGAATTCGCGGTGTTCAACCCTGAAAGTCGCAGCCGCTACCGGGTGTCGATTCGCGGAGCACTTGCCGGCGACAACTACTGCGCGTGTCCCGACTTTGCCACCAACCATCTCGGTACCTGCAAGCACATCGAATTCACGCTGGCGCAGATCGGCGCCCGACCGGGGGGCAAGACCGCGCTCGCACGCGGCTTCCCGGGATCGTTCAGCGAACTCTTTCTCGACTATAGCGGACAGCGGCGTGTCCGCCTCCGTCTGGGCAGCGATTTTCCACCCGATCTGCAGCCGGCGGCGCGGCGTCTGTTCGATCCTGCCGATGGCTGGCAGTTGCCGCCGCAGCACTTTACCGATCTGCCGGCGTTCGTGGACCACGTTCGCGCCGCCGGCCATGAGTTGCGCTGCGCTGATGACGCCCTGTCCTTCGTCGCCGAAGTCCGCGACGGCGAACTACGCCGGCACGCGCTCGCCGCGGCCTATCCGATGGGCGCCGACAGCCATGACCTGCAAACCCTGCTCAAGGTCGCGCTTTATCCCTACCAACGCGAAGGCGCACTCTTTGCTGCACGCGCCGGCCGCGCTCTGATCGGCGATGAAATGGGCCTGGGCAAAACCGTACAGGCAATCGCCGCAGTGGAAATCTTCGCCCGCCACTTCGCCGCAGAACGGGTGCTGATCGTCTGCCCGACCTCGCTCAAGCATCAGTGGGAGCGCGAGTTCGCCCGCTTCACCGAACGCCGCGCAACGGTCATCGGTGGCTTGCGCAGCGTGCGCCAGGCGCGTTATGCGCAGGACGACTTCTGCAAGATCACCAACTACGAAACGCTGAGCCGCGACCTCGACCTGATCCAGGCCTGGGCGCCGGACGTGGTGATCGTCGACGAAGCACAGCGGATCAAGAACTGGAACACCATTGCCGCACGAGCGCTGAAGCGTATCGACAGTCCCTACGCCATCGTGCTGACCGGCACACCCCTGGAAAACCGGCTTGAAGAACTGATCTCGATCGTCCAGTTCGTCGATCAGTACCGCCTGGGGCCCACCTGGCGCCTGCTCGACGAACATCAGCAGCGCGATGAGCGCGGACGCGTCACCGGCTACCGCGATCTGCACCGGATCGGCGAGACGCTGGCGCCAATCCTGTTGCGCCGGCGCAAGGCCGAGGTACTGGACCAACTGCCCGAGCGCGTCGACAACACCCTGTTCATGCCGATGAGTCAGCTGCAGGCAGACCATCACGAAGAGAACCGCCAAGTGGTCGCGCGCATCGTCCAACGCTGGCGCCACACCGGTTTCCTCTCCGACAAGGACCAGTTGCGTCTGCACTGTTCGCTGCAGAACATGCGCATGGCGTGCAACAGCAGCTTCCTGATCGACCACGAGACCGACGACGGCTACAAGGCCGACGAATTGCTGGCCCTGCTCGATGACATCCTGAGCGACCCACAGGCCAAGGTCGTCGTCTTCAGCCAGTGGCTGCGGACACACGAATTGATCGTCCGCCGCCTTCGCCAGCGCGGCTGGGAGCACGTGCTGTTCCACGGCGGCGTGCCGGGCGAAAAGCGTGGAGCACTCGTCGACCGTTTCAACAGTGATCCCGCCTGCAGACTGTTTCTCAGCACCGACGCCGGCGGCGTCGGTCTCAACCTGCAACACGCGGCGGCGGTGGTGATCAATATGGATCTCCCGTGGAATCCGGCAGTGCTCGAACAACGCATCGGTCGTGTGCACCGCCTGGGCCAGACGCGCGGCGTGCAGGTGATCAACTTCGTCGCCAGGGGAACGATCGAGGAAGGCATGCTCTCGGTGCTCGCGTTCAAGCAGTCCTTGTTTGCCGGCATCCTCGACGGCGGCGAGAGCGAGATCGTCCTGCAGGGCACACGTCTGTCGAAATTCATGGAAACCGTCGAACAGGTCTCCAGTGCCGCGCAAAGCGAAACCCCGGTGTACGAGGAATGTCAGGACAGCTCGCCGCTTGATGCCACGGCGGAAAGCGGGACGGCAACCGACAGTGGGGAAGAATACCGGCAATCCGAACCTACCAGCGAGGCCGAGGAGACCGCCGCTGGCGAACCCCGCCCCGAACCCTGCCCAACTCCCACTGCCGAGACGCTGTCACCCACCGCCGCGACACCACCGGGGGCCGCCGATCCCTGGGCACCGCTGCTGTCGGCCGGCATGCAATTGCTCGGCGAACTGGCAAAGGCATCCAGTGACGAAAGCGAGTCGCCGTGGGTACAAACCGATTCGGCGACCGGGCAACGCTACCTCAAGCTGCCCGTACCCGACCCTCAGACCGTGCAGCGCCTCGCCGAAGGCCTCCTCGGACTGCTCGGTGGGCGCAGGTAGCGCCGCAGCAAGCCCCTCAATCCGTGCTGAGCGGCCGAACCTGGCGTCGCCGCCATGCGGCGATTTGCTTGAGCAGCGGCAAGCGATACATCGTGAAGTGATGCAAGGTGCGCTTGTTGTCCGTCCACTTCGTATGCCAGTCCATCATTCGGCCGTAGTATTCCACCCGACTGACGATTTTTCTCTGGAACAGGTATGCAAGCTGCTCCTGACTCAGCAGAAAGGCCGGCGAGAAGGCCTTGATCGATTCGTCGTAAGTCGTTTTCAGGATAGTCAGAATTCCCCGGCGTTGCAGGCAAAGATTGGAAGCAACGACGCGGTCATCAAACAGGTATTCGAAGACCACCGCTTCGCCCCGCGTTGCCGCGTCTTCGAGCAATCTCCGGTAAAAGTGCCCCTGGGCATTGTCGCAGTGGATCGCTGTCCCCTGCCCCGCCTTCCAGCCGGCACTCTCCAGCGCGCCATATCGCTCGACGGCGGCAGCCATCCCTGAGCCATCCGTCAAGACGCGCATTTGCACGCTGACGCCCTGGGCCACCAATTTGCTCCTCTGCTTGCGCAGGTTCTGGCGCAGGTTCTTGCCGCGCGCGTTCCAGAAATCTTCAAACGACCCTGCGAGGTCGATCCATCCGGTTTCGATGTAGTCGCTGCTCTGGCTGTCGGTGGTGTCTTCACTGCGCGAGCAAAGGCCAGGATCAATCTGGGTAATCGAAAGCGACAGGCACAAGCCAAGCGGCCCCCGGACCAGACTACGTGCCAGATCCGCGAGCGCCAGAGAAGGGTCAGCCACCCAGGCTCCAAGCGGGCTCTGGGAGGGCTGAAAGGTGCACCAGAGAAAGTTTGGTAGCGGCACAAGGAGGAACATTGCGGCCACCTGTGGGCCGCGCTTGCCGACCAGCAGTTTCTCGCTTCCGTCACCAAAGATCTCGAGCGCAGCGATCATTGCATCCGCCGAGAGAAAAGGCAGGTCACCACGTCTGGCGTTCAGCCGGTCCCACGCCGTTGAAAGCTCCGGCGTTTGCTTCAGCGCCGAGGCCGCCAGCCTGGTCCAGACAATAACTGGCAAAGTGCCTTCAGGGCTCGCTTTTCTGCCAAACCCAGTGCGACTGACGAGCAGCTCGCCGCCCGGCGATCCGCCAGCTTGGCTGGTGTCGACAAAGTACGTACCCAGCCCCTGTCGTTCAAGAGGCAACGGTCGCTCGAAAGCGGTGGTGATGGTTTGTGCCAGAGATTCCCCGGTGCAGGGAACCCAACCGGGATGCGCCAGTCGAGTCATTGCAATCCTTTCAAAGGCATGGCGTCGGAAACACGACGCGAAATTTCAAGGCTGGAGTACGTCTTTCAGGAATGGCCGGTGCGCTGAGCAGCTTCCTGGTGTTGTTGGCACCCAATCGTTCTGCCCGTTGAATGAGCAGCGCGATGACCAGAATCCAGACACGGATAAACGATAAACGCGATCCCACTCGGATGCTGTGCGAATAGTCACGCGGACAGGAGTGAGATTGCGCGCAGCGTTCCTGATGTGGCCCAGCACGCGCCAGGTCCAGACACCCGTCCGGAAAGCGATCGGCGAGACCGTGACTTCGCAGCGCCTGCTCGATACCTCTCCGGCGCTTCGGGCCCGGTTTGCGCGTCCGATTCCAAGGCACTACAATCGACGCCATGGTTCAGTTGCACGATACAGGCTACAAGTACCTCTTTTCGCACGCCGACCTGGTGCGAGAACTCCTCGAGGTGTTTGCCCCACCGGGCGTGGCGGAGTGGCTGGACTACGCCACGCTCCGCCCGGAAACCGGCAACTTCATCACTCCGGCCATGAAGAAGCGTGAAGACGATGTGGTGTGGTCCATCGAACTGCAAGGGCAGCGCGTCTACCTTTATCTGCTGCTGGAATTTCAGTCGGCCATCGACAAGGGCATGCCGGTGCGGATGATGCAATACGTTGCCGCGCTGTACGACCATCTGGTGCGCAGCAAGGCCATCGACCTGGCAAACGGCCTGCCACCGGTCCTGCCGATGGTGATCTACAATGGCGATGCGCGCTGGAACGGCAGTACCCAGATCTTCGACCTGATTCAACCCCACCCGCCGGAACTGACGGCGTTTCAGCCCAAGCTGAAATTCTGGTTGCTCGACGAGGGGCGGTTCAGTGCGGAATATCTCGACGGGTTGCAACGGGTGATGGCGGCAATCTTCCGGATGGAACATACCCGCGATATGGAAGACACCAAACGGGCGATCCGCTATTTGGGTCGGGCCGTCGCCCAATCGCCCTTCAAACAGACCATTGACCGCGCGGTGATGCAGTGGATGCGCTACCGATTGAGCCGGAAGATGCCCGGCCTGCCACTGCCAACACTGGATGAACTTCTGAGAGGAACCGACATGCTGGAAACGAACATGGATCAATGGAAAGCCAAAGCGGTGGCGGAGGGCGTCCTGATCGGCGAGCAAAGAGGTTTACAGATGGGCAAGCTCGAAGGCGAGTCTCTGGCCCTGCAACACCTGCTTACCCGACGGTTTGGCCCGATCCCGCCGGACATGCTCGAGCAGATCGCGGCGGCCAACCTCGAACAGATCGAAACCTGGTTCGACGCCGCAATCAACGCGCCACACATTGCCGCCGTGTTCACCCCGACGTCCAACTGACACGAGAAAGGTGGAGCAGACGACGTTTCATGCACGGCTGAAATTCTGGTTGCTCGACGAGGGGCGGTTCAGTGCGGAATATCTCGACGGGCTGCAACGGCTGATGGCGGCAATCTTCCGGATGGAACATGCCCACGATACGGAAGACACCAAACGGGCGATCCGCTACTTGGGTCGGGCCGTCGCCCAATCGCCCTTCAAACAGACCATTGACCGCGGGGTGATGCAGCGGATGCGCTACCGATTGAGCCGGAAGATGCCCGGCCTGCCACTGCCAACACGGGATGAACTGCTGAGAGGAACCGAGATGCTGGAAACGAACATGGATCAATGGAAAGCCAAAGCGGTGGCGGAGGGTGTCCTGATCGGCGAGCAAAGAGGTTTACAGTTAGGCAAGCTCGAAGGCAGGCTCGAAGGTAAGCAAGAGGGGAAGCTCGAGGGGAAGCTCGAGGGGAAGCTCGAAGGCGAGTCTCTGGCCCTGCAACGCCTGCTTGTCCGACGGTTTGGCTCAATCCCGCCGGCCATGCTCGAGCAGATCGCGGCGGCCAACCTCGAACAGATCGAAACCTGGTTCGACGCCGCAATCAACGCGCCACATCTTGCCGCCGTGTTCACCCCGACGTCCAATTGACGAGAGGATTGCAGGAAATGTTGTCCCCGTCGGGCAGACCGCACCAGGAGGTCCCATCCGGACTGAAGATCCTTCTCCCAAATACGCGAATTCTTCACAACCCCTGAGCGGATCACCCCATGTTTCGTTCCATCATTTTCGATCTAGACGGCACGCTGATTGACTCCCGTGCGGCGATACTGGACGCTTTCGGCAAAGCCCTGGCGGCACGAGGCATCGAGCCCAGGATCCCGTGGTCGGCAGTCCGCATCGGCCCTCCGCTCACCGAGACACTGCGCGAGTTGGTCGGCGATAGTGACGAGACACTTCTGGACGCCCTGACCGAGCAGTTCAAGGCGCACTACGATACGAGTGGCTACCGCGCCAGCGAAGTTTTCGCTGGCGTACAGGAGTTGCTCGATGCCTTGACGGCGGCTGGCGCGCATTGCTTCCTGGCAACCAACAAACGCATCGCGCCAACCCGCCTGATCCTGAGTCACCTGCAGTGGGAGCAACACTTCCGCGACGTCTATGCGCTCGACCGCGAAACTCCTCGGCTGCAAGACAAGACCACAATGCTGGCCCGACTCCTCACGGCGCATGCACTCGTTGCCGAAGACACCATCTATGTCGGCGACACGCCGGAAGACGAGGTTGCCGCTGCAGCCAATGGCCTCCACTTCGCTGCGGTCATCTGGGGCTACGGAAAGTTTGTTACGACAACCAGCCCCCGCTTCGCCAGTGTGTCTGCGCTGCTGGATTATTTGAGCAAGTGAAGCAGTCCGGCGACGCCAGCGGCAGCTTCACCACAGCAGACGTTGCTGTCGCGCGACTCGATATCCGGGCGGTGGTACATCGCCTCCGGGAACGCAGCTTCACCACAGCAGACGATGCTGTCGCGCGACACTGAATGTGCCGCTGCAAACCCTCGGCGATGCGACAATCGCCATGACATTGAGTCTGCAAGAGGCAGCAGGCCCGATGCTCCAGGACCTACGGCCACCGAGTTCCCCGGAAAGCGCTATTCATGAAGCGCACCGGTCAACGCACTGGGAGTGGCGTGCGAATCAGTTGGATCCCCAGTGGAGAATGCTGCGCACAACTGCCGCCCTGCTAGTGGTCTGCAGTTTCTGCCTCTTCCTGCCCACTCTGTTCCACAACCTGTTCGCCGATGACGACATCTACCTGGCGTTCACCAATCGCATGGTGCGGTATCTGCCATGGGCTGACCTCTATCTGTTCCTGTTGAAGCCGGCCAATGCCTGGGAATTCCTGCCGCTGCGTGACTTTGGCTACTGGCTTGATTTTCGACTGTTTGGCGACGATCCCTTTGGCTTCCACTTTTCGAATCTCGCCTGGTACGGGCTCTCCGCAGCCGCCTTCTGGTGGCTGATCAAGGAACTGATCCTGCTCTTCCGACCAGCCTGGACTGGCCAGGCCAGCGTTTTGGCGCTTTGCGGTAGCGTGCTGTTCGTCGTCCACCCCGCCCATGTCGAGGCGGCGGCCTGGGTCGCTTCCCGCAAGGACCTCATGGCCGGTGCCATTGGTTTTCTGGCGGCAGCGACACTCGCCCGTGGCCTGCGAACCGGATGGCCCTACAGGTACGGGTTGTCTGCAGCAGTGCTGCTGCTGTTGGCCTGTTTCAGCAAGGCCGCAGGGATGGCCCAGGTGCTTTTCTTGACGACGCTGATTGTCGCAGCCTGGCGACAGGATCCAGAGGTTGCCACAGAGAGGAAAATCGCGACCCTGATGCTACTATGGGTGGTTGTTGTCTTCGCCGCGATCGTGCATATGAAGGTCGCCGAGACAACCGGCATCCGCATCGAGAACCACCCCGGCGGAATGGCCGTGTTCGACCGCGCGTCGAGAATATTCAGCATGCTGGGTGGCCTGCTGCTACTTCCCCATCCCATGGGGCTCTACCACGATGTGTATCGGATGGGCGAATGGCACTGGCTGACTTCCATGGCCGGAGTGCTGCTGACACTGCTGGCTCTTGCTGTCCTCTGCGTGCGGCGTGTACTGTGGCCTCTCGGCGTCGTGCTGGCCGTCGTGCCCTGGGCTGTCTACCTGCAGCTGATACCCTTCACCACCTGGTCGATGGCCAGCGAACGTTTCCTGTTCGTTTCGGTTGGTGGCCTCGCCATCGTACTGGTCGATGTCATGGGTTGTCTGGCGCAGCCGCGCAGAATCATCGCCCTGCTGTTGATGATAAGCGTGCCGATGGCGCTGATCACCTGGAAGCGTGTAGGCGAATGGGAGCTCGGGACGACGCTGCGCGCCCTGGAGTATGAGCGACAACCCGAATTCCACAACGCCATACGAGATCAGATTTTGCCTGTCCTGTTATCGAAACAACGCTATCTGGAAGCGGAAACACTTGCCAGGCGAGTTCACCGCGGCTACGGGGCTGCTGCTTTGCTTGCACTGGTACACGCTGAAAGCGCTTTCACTGAGTGGGACAAGAGTCGTGCGGCGGGACCGCCGACCCCTGCATCCGGACTTACATACTGCTTGGCAATGACCTCCGTCCGCCACGCGTTGTCTGTAGGCTACGCGCAAATCCTGGGCGAACCCGATGTCTCCTACAATAATCTGCTACGCTCCATTGAGCGACAGACAAAGATCCGTTTCGGGTATGCGCCCGGAATCTGTGGAGCGATTCCGGCCACCTGATCCGACAAAACCGCCAATCGAAGTTTTTCATCGGTTGCTTTTGATGCAGGTCAACAACAGTCATTGATTGTCGGTTAGTCTATCAAGAGAAGATAAGAGCAAACGGAGCGAGAGCCCCGGACGCAAAACCGCAGGCCCTAACTTGAAGTTTGGAAGGGTGGCTGGGTTGCCGTAGTCCATGCACGTTCGTGCTGGCGTCTGTCACTTTCCTTTGCACCATCTTCCGAATGCCCATTCCTTGGGATTGTTCGGCTTGGCACCATGGCAGGAATTGTGAAGTCATCGACACTCCGGATATCTGAAGCAGGCATGTGTAACTTGAGCATTGGATTTGATTCGCCTATCAATCACCCTTAGAGGAGCCAAATAATAATGACAACCTATAACTTCAGCACCTTGACCAATGGTCAAACCATCACCTTCAATCCGGACGTCGACTACCTGATCTTTGACTCGCCCCTCTACCTGACGAACGAACTGCGAATCAACGAGACCGTTACCGGCCTGACCCTGGGCTATTCGGCCTTGAGCGGACCGCCGTCGCTGCCCGCCAAGACGGTAACCCTGACCGGGATGACGCTTTGGAAGCTCACCGGAGGTCCTTTGGGGAATACGGCGGCGCATGTCCAGTTCCAGAATGGTGGCCTGCTGCTCGTCGGCGACAACAGCACCGCGCACGACGACGATCTCTCGAACTTCCTGGTGGGTAGTATCAACAATGACATGTTGTTCGGGTTGGGAGGCAATGACACGCTCAATGGCGGCGCCGGCAGTGACGTGATGGTCGGCGGCGACGGCAACGACACCTACGTCGTGGACAATCTCGGCGATGTCGTCAGCGAAGCCGCGACCGCCCTGGGTGGGATCGACGCGGTACAGGCGAGTATCAGCCACACGCTGGCTACCGGTGTCGAAAACCTGCAACTGCTGACCACTTCCAGCATCAATGGCACCGGCAACACCCTGGCCAACCGCCTGACCGGCAATGCCGGCAACAACCTCCTCGATGGCATGGCCGGCGCCGACACCATGACCGGCGGCGACGGCAACGACACCTATATCGTCGAGAGCTCTGGCGACACGGTCATCGAGACCAACAACAGCGCCACCCAGATCGACACCGTGCGGACCTTCATCAGCTACACGCTGGGAGCGAACGTCGAGAACCTTGAAATCGTTGGGACAGCCACAACCCCACCGATCATCAGCGCTATCGGCAACACGCTGGCCAACACGCTTACCGGCAACTTCCGCGACAACTTCCTCGACGGCAGGACCGGCGCCGACACCATGATCGGTGGCGACGGCGACGATACCTACGTCGTGGACGACGTAGGCGACACGGTCAGCGAAGCCAGCTCCAGCTTCACCCAGGTCGATACGGTGCAATCCTTCATCGGTAATTACACGCTGACGGCGAACGTCGAAAACCTCAGACTGATGGGTTCGGCCAACCTCAACGGCACGGGCAACGCAATCGACAACCAGATCTTCGCCAACAGCGGCGACAACATCCTCGACGGCGGTGGCAACCCGGTCAGCGGCGGCGGCAACCCCGTCGCCTACCTGTACGGCAGCATCAGCGCCGGCGTCACCCATTTCGGTCTGATCCAGGGTGGGGGAGACACCGCGTCCTACCTTTACGGTGCCACGAGCGGGGTCACCGTCAGTCTGGCCGTCGTCGGCCCTCAGGATACCGAAGGTTCCGGCATCGATACGCTGAGCAACTTCGAGAACCTGGTCGGCAGCGCCTACGATGATAACCTGACCGGTAATGCCGGCAACAATGTGCTGGTGGGCGGCTATGGCGGAGGAGACATGCTGACCGGGGGCGACGGAAACGACACCTATATCGTCGTCGGTAGCGAAACGGTCATCGAGACCAATGCCGCCACTTCGCAGATCGATACCGTACTCTCGGTCGTCAATTACCGGCTCGGCGCCAACGTCGAGAACCTGACGCTGATGGACTACACCGTCTTCGGCACCCTCATCTCTGGCTCTGGCGGCTCCCCGGCGATCAACGGCACCGGCAACGCACTCAACAACGTCCTCAAGGGTAATGCGGCGGCCAACGTCCTCGACGGGAGAACCGGCGTCGACAGCATGACCGGCGGTGGCGGCAACGACACCTACATCGTCGAGAATCTTGCCGACGTGGTCGACGAAACCCTTAGCGGAGGGATCGACACTGTCAAGGCGCTGGTCAACTATACGCTGGGGACGAACGTCGAGAACCTGCAACTGATGGGAACGGCGGGTCTCTCCGGTACCGGCAACACACTCGACAATATCATCTGGGCCAACCGTGGCGCGAACCTGCTCGATGGCGGTGCTGGTGGCGACACGCTCTCCTACGAGTTCGGCGCCAGCGCCGGCGTCACCGTCGATCTGGGCCTCGCCACTGCCCAGAACACCGTCGGTTCGGGTCTCGATACGCTGATCAACTTCGAGAATCTGACCGGCAGCAGCTTCGGCGATCTCCTCTCCGGCAACGCCAACAAAAACATCCTCGACGGCGGGCTCGGCAGCGACACCGTTTCCTACGCGTCCGCCACGGCGATGGTCAAGGTCAACCTCGGCGGTCTGACGACGACCGGCACCGGCACGATCGGTGCTGTCATCGACACCCTGCTCAACTTCGAAAACGTCACCGGGAGCAATTTCAACGACATTCTCATCGGCACCGTCGGCAACAACGTCTTCAATGGTGGCAGTGGTGGCCTGGACACCGTCTCGTACGAGTACATTCTCGCCACGAGTGGCCTCTCGCCGATCGGCGTCATCGTCAACCTGAGCCTGACGACGGCCCAGAATACAGGGGTCAGCGGATTCGACACGCTGCTCGGCATCGAGAACCTGACCGGCAGCTCCCTGAACGACACCCTCACCGGCAATGCCTTCGACAACGTCATCAACGGTCTGAGCGGCGCAGACCTCATGACCGGCGGCGACGGAAACGACACCTTTGTGGTGGATGACGTTGACGACAAGGCCATCGAAACCAATGCCGCGCTGACCCAGAGTGACACCGTCCTGGCCGGCGTCGACTACACTTTGTCGAACTACGTCGAGGTGCTGCAGCTCACCGGCACGGCGAACCTCAACGGCACCGGCAACACCCAGGCCAATAGTCTCATCGGCAACTCGGGCAACAACATCCTCGACGGCAAGGGCGGCGCCGACACCATGAGCGGCGGCGATGGTAACGACCTCTATGTCGTCGACCACGCCGGCGACGTGGTCAGTGAAAGCAACACCCTCGCCACCCAGATCGATACCGTCCAGTTCGACCCGCTCGACCTGGCGTTGACCGCCTACACCCTGACGACCAATGTCGAAAACCTGCAACTCATGGGTACACGCCATATCAATGGCACGGGCAACAATTCGAACAACATTCTCTATGCCAACGCCGGCAACAACGTGCTCAATGGGGGTCTGGGAACGGATACGGTGTCTTACCAGTTCATCAGCTCTGGTCCGGTCAAGGTCAATTTGAGCCTGAGCACCGCCCAGAACACGATCAACGCCGGTAGCGATACCTTGATCAACATTGAGAACCTGACGGGAACCTCCTTCGGTGACACCCTCACCGGCGATGCCAACACCAACCGCCTCGATGGAGCAGTCGGCAGCGACACGCTGACCGGCGGCGACGGTAATGACATCTATGTCGTGGACGACGCCGGCGATCAGGTCATCGAAACCTCGGCCAGCGGCGGCACCGACCTCGTCGAAACGAGTGTGAGCTATACGCTGACCAGCAATGTCGAGAATCTGCTGCTCACCGGTGTCGCTTACCTTGACGGCACCGGCAACACGCTGGCCAACAGCCTCACGGGCAATTCCGGCAACAACACGCTCAACGGTCTGGCGGGAGCCGACACCATGGCTGGCGGCGGCGGCAACGACCTCTACCTCGTGGACCATGCCGGCGATGTGATCACCGAATCAAGCGGGACCGGGACCGGGATCGACAGCGTCAAATCCAGCGTGACCTACATCCTGGGCGCCAACGTGGAAAACCTGGAGCTCGTCGGCAGCGCCGCCATCAATGCCACCGGCAACACACTGGCCAACGCTCTCACCGGCAATTCCGGCAATAACGTGCTCGATGGTCTGAGCGGTGCCGATACGATGACCGGTGGCGACGGCAATGACGTCTATACCGTCGACAATGCTGCCGATCAGGTGATCGAAACCAACAACAGCCTCACCCAGATCGATACCGTCGAAACGAGCATTACTTACACCCTGGGCGCCAACGTCGAAAATCTGAAACTCACCGGCACTGCGTCGATCAACGGGACCGGCAATACGCTCGACAATGTCATCTCGGCCAATGCGCTCAACAACGTGCTGAATGGGGGTATTGGTATCGACACGGTTTCGTATCAGTTCGCCACGAGCACCGGGGTGACGGTCAATCTCGCTTTGACTTCGGCGCAGACCACCGGCGGCTCCGGTTCCGACACCATCCTGAACTTCGAGAACCTCACCGGCAGCAACTTCAACGACACCCTGACGGGCAGCCTGTCTGCCAACAAGCTGGATGGTGGTCTCGGCAACGACCTGCTCAATGGTGGCTTGGACAACGACATTCTGACTGGTGGGCTGGGGAGCGACATCATTCGCTTCGACACACTGCTCAATGCCAGCACCAACCGAGACACGATCACCGACTTCAACGTCGTCGACGATACCATTCAACTGGAAAACGCGATTTTCACCTCACTGACAACACTCGGCACGCTGGCGGCCACCTCGTTCCGCTCGGGCGCCGGGATCATCAGCGCGGCGGACGCCAATGACTACCTGATCTACAACACCACCACCGGAAATCTCTACTACGATGCCGACGGCAGCGGCGCGGCGAGCACGGCGGTGCTGTTCGCCACGCTCGACACGCACCCGGTCTTGACCAGCCTTGACTTCATGGTCACCTGATCCGGCTTTCATGCCGCCAAGCCTTGCATGGCTTGGCGGTCGATCGGAGTCGTCAACGCTGATACCCCGCGTCGACTAGGGGATTCGAGTATCCTGACATGATGCAGGCGATGCTGCGTGTCTGCGTACCGGCATCGCCGACCACTGCTGACTCAACTCTTCCACAACCGTCATGCGGTCTTGCCGGAGGGGCATGGCCGACCCCTTGAATCAATTGCCTCAGAGAGGCATCCGCTTGAATATCCGTTCCGGGATGGCTCGTACGAGCCCCATGATCGCGTACCAGAAGCACGGCAAATAAACAACGTCCGACTTTTTTCTGATCGCCTTCACGATTCCCTGGGCAATATCGTCCGGCTGCGCCCAGAGAGCCCCTTTGGGGAAATCAGTGGTCATTGGCGTGTCGACAAAACCCGGCTTGATGGTGATGACCTGGCAGCCCGCCGCGGTCAGGCGGTTGCGCAAACCCTGCAGGAAGATGGCGAGCATTCCCTTGGCGGCCCCATAAACGTAGTTGCTTTGCCGGCCGCGATCGCCCGCGACCGAACCAATGACCACCAGCGTGCCATGGCCGACCGTTTCAAAATGATTGGCGATGAGGCTGCTCAAGCTGATGGCACTCAGGGCATTGGTGTGAATCGCGGCCATGCTCCTGGCGACGTCCTGCTCGCAGACCTGCTGGTCGGGTAACGTGCCATGGGCAATCAGTACCAGGTCAAGGCCACCGAGGGCGGCCAGCGCCTTGTCGATGAGTCGAGGATGCTGAGCGAGGGCGTCGAGGTCGGCACTCTGCTGGTGAACTGGATTGCCGGTTCGTACACGCAGGTCGTCGGAAATAGCGGCCAGTCGTTGCGGATTGCGTCCCACCAGGAAGAAAGTTGCTTGCGGGGAGGCCAATCGGCGGGCAGTGGCTTCGGCAATGGCCGAGGTCGCGCCAAAGATCAGGATGCGTAACATGGCTTTACCCTTGACAGGTGACCCGACGCCAGAAATTCGACGAAAAGCAGGGATCGATGAATGACTGGAACGCTTCCCAAGCGGGGTAAGCGCGCCGGAAATCGTCGCCCTGCATACGCGCATCCTTGGCGGGATAGAGCGCGCCACCAGCTTGACGCACCACGCTATCAAGAGTGGCAAACAGTTGCTTCGTTGCGTCGCCACGGTTCGGGAAGTCCAACGCGAGGGTCACTCCGGGGCGCGGGAAAGAGAGCATCCCCTGCGCCGGCAGGTTACCGAAAGTCTTGAGTACCGCAAGGAAGGAACCCTGGCCGCTCACAGCAATGCGCTCAAGAACTTCACCTACGGCATCCTGGGCATTTTCGTGCGGAACGACGAATTGGTACTGGTAGAAACCCCGCGGCCCGTAAATGCGGTTCCAGTTCTGCATGTGGTCCAGTGGATAGAAGAAGGGACCGTAGTGACTGCACGCTTGTGGGGGTCGGGGAGCATGGTAGTACAGGAAGTTGAAGGTGCGAAGTACAGGGGTATTGACTAATGAGCAGGGCGGAGTGAACGGCACGACCAAACGGGAAGGGCGAACCGAGGTGCACGTTGTCCCAACAGGCGCGTGCCTTCCTGCCATATACACGCCCCGGCCAAGGGTCTTTCCCTGAGCGGCGCAGTCGATCCAGGAAACGGTATAGGGCCAGCCAAGCTCGCTGGCCCGGTTGATGTCGAAATACTCTTCGAGATTACGGAATACCTTGTTCTCCAGAATGATCCAGGGGTTGGCAACCGCTTGGAGACGGATTTCCAACCAGGTGATCAAACCGGTCAGCCCGAGGCCACCCACAGTCGCAGTGAACCAGGGATCTTGCGGGAGGCAGAGTCGGCGCTCGCCATCCGAACGAAGCAGCTCGAAGCGGGTGACATGGGCACTGAAGCTTCCGGCAACGTGATGGTTCTTGCCGTGTACGTCATTGGCCAACGCGCCACCCAGAGTGACGAAGCGCGTGCCAGGCGTCACAGCGAGAAACCACCCCTGCGGAACGATGATCTCCAGAACTTCGGCCAGAGTAATTCCCGCTTCTGCGCGCAACAGCCCGTTGATCGGGTCGAAAGCAATGAAACGGTCGAGCCCTCGCGTGAGCAGGGCATAGCCTCCGTCGTTGAGAGGCACGTCGCCGTAGGATCGGCCATTGCCGTAGGGCAGCAGGGTCCCATCAACAGGGATGGGCAACGGGCTAGCGCGATCGTGGCAGCGTAACAGCTTTTGTCGGGTGACCGGCAGGCGTCCCCAGCCAGCAAGCGATGATAGGAGTACGTTGTTCACAGGGCAAGCCCAACCGCGACAACGGCGATGAGAGCAATCGCTCGACTGGAGCGATCCTTAAGCGCAAACACCAGCGGATCATCATGCATTTGCCCGCGGTGGGCCAGCAGCCAGACCCGGCTGATCCAGAACAACAGGAGCAGGCACAGGAACCAGATGAACTCGATATGGCTATAAAGAACCCTGCCGGTATCGCTGTTGATGTACAGAGCGAGCACGAGCACGGACATGTATCCGGAAACCACGCCCATGCTCTGCAACAGGGGAAAGTCATCGACATGGTAGCCACGCCCGCAAGCGGTCAGGGCGCCCGCATCGCGCTGAACAAGAAGCTCGGTGTAGCGTTTGACGAGTGCCAGGCTCATGAACAGGAAAACCGAGAAAGCGAGGAGCCAGAACGACAGGCCAAGGTTGACCGCCGCACCACCGGCGATGAGGCGCACGGTATACAGCCCGGCCAGGACCAGAATGTCGATCAGGACGAGTTTCTTGAGGTAGAAACTATAGGCCAGAGTGACGGCATAGTACGTGGCAAGGGCGGCACGAAAGCCGGGCGACAGAAGCCCGGCCAGCAGGACCGCGCTGGCAAGGAGGAGCAGCGTAGCCACCACGCCATGCGCCACCGGCAACATGCCCGAGGCAAAGGGACGCAGTCTCTTGCGTGGATGGCGCCGGTCTTCATCCAGGTCGAGCAGATCGTTGAGCAGGTAGACGCTCGACGCCGCCAAACCGAAGATCAGGAATGCCAGACAGACCTGTGTGACGGCGGCAGTGTTCGCCCAGGCGTGCGCCCCCAGTAGCGGAACGAATACCAGCAGGTTCTTGGCCCACTGGTAGAGGCGCATCGCCTTCAACCAGGTCCAGAGGCGCGGCGGACGGTCATCGAACACGGTGTCAACGTCCGCTTGCGATTTGGCGCAGGCAAGGACACCGTGATCCGGCGTGACGACGATCGCCTTGCGGGCACGACGCCAGACGTGGAGATCGCTGCGCGCATTGCCGGCGTAGTCGAATCCCTGTTCTCCATAGCGGCGGACAAGTCTCTCGGCCTTGGCCAATCCTGAAAGATTGGTGAACACATCGTCGGTGGCCAGGACATCATCGAATAGATCCAGGTGACGCGCGACGGCATCCACCCAGGATCGAGGAGAGGCACTGACGAGGACCGTTCGCCTGCCTTCGGCGCGCGCAAGCTGCAACATCGCCAGAACATCGCTGTTGTATGGCAGTCTGCTGGGATCGCAACTGATCTGATCGGCCAAGGCGAGTTTGAAAGCCGCTTTGCCCCTTCGGAGGCTCGGCATCAGGCCAAACAAGCTCAATGGGTTGTGCTTGCCGAGGGCGAGCAGGCTTTCCGCTGTCAGATCTGTGCGCAACAGCGTGCCGTCGAGGTCGACGCAAAGGGGTGACCCGCAAGATTCCTGCTCAGACATGCTTGAGGAAGACTTCGTACGCCGGTGCCATGCAGTCGTGCACTCTGCAAATATCCTTCAATTGCACCCCTGCTCCAGCGGCAACCTTGTTCCGCATTGAAAATCTCAGCCCGCCGCGAGCCTCGCTGTACGTATCCACAGCATGGTATGCGACGATCAGACCAGGGGCATCCGGGTACCCTGCAAGTGGTTGTCCCACATCCGGAAATAAACGTCCTCGAGCGAGCTTACAAAGCGCGGCATGTCGAAGAGCGGGCAGCCGTGCTTGTTCTCTGCCAGCTTTCTGCGCAACTCCTGCAGGCGCTGCGGATCACCGAACAAGTCCATGGCCAACCGATAATACTCGTCAACCGAGCCGGCAATGAGTTCGTCGAGTCCGGCTGCGCGCAGCACGCTGGCGCCTACCCGTCCAGGAAAGGTATCACCGAGCAGCGCCACCATCGGGACTCCCGCCCACAGCACATCGATGC
Source organism: Candidatus Accumulibacter propinquus (assembly GCF_056856495.1). Taxonomy (NCBI): domain Bacteria; kingdom Pseudomonadati; phylum Pseudomonadota; class Betaproteobacteria; genus Candidatus Accumulibacter; species Candidatus Accumulibacter propinquus. The sequence goes on along the minus strand of NZ_JBSEHC010000002.1, from coordinate 245,183 downwards.
CCGTTGAATGGGAGTTGTAGGGGAACGGGTCGAGCGCCAGGTCAGCCAGTTGCAGGCGAGACAAGTGAGCCACCCTTGACGCCACTCTCGGTGCAAAGACCAGCCGGCCCGGATCGACGCCCCGGGCTTGCGCTTCGTTCCGCAAACGGTCAGCCGAAGATTCTGCCGGCTGGCTCAACCACAGGCAACTGTCATCGGACTCACGCAGCAGGCGACACCACAGATCGAAGACCAGCGGGTTGAACTTGTAGCTGTTGTTGAACGAACAATAGACAAAACCTGTCGCCGGGAGCCCGGCCTCCCGTCGCGTCGGCGGGGCGGTCAAAGCGAGGGTACTGTCGGCCGGCAGATAACAGCCCGGCAGGTGTGCAATGGTCTCCGTGTAGTACGGGCCGTGGTGCAAGGGCGTCACCATGGGGTCACCGAGTAGGTAATCCGCCAGCCTGGGGTGGCCAATCGTTCCCGCATACCCTAGCCAATTGACCTGCACCGGCGCGCAGCGGAGCGCCAGTGCCTCAGGGCGCCCATCACTGGTCCACCCCTGGAGATCAATCAGGATCTCGATTCGGTCTGCACGAATGCGCTCCGCCGTCTCGCTGACGCTGCACTCCCGCAGGTCAACGAAATGATCGAAGGCCGCGCTCAAACGCTGGCGGATGTCGCTATGATCGTCTACCCCCATGGAATACCCGAACACTTCCACCTTCGAGCGATCATGCAACTCGGGCACTTGCGGCATGATCAAGCCGACCGGATGGTTCCGGTAGTCCGCCGACAGATAGCCAATGCGCAGGCGTCGGCGGCTGTCTTGTGCCTCGCTGTACAAGACCGGCTGGTCGTTCGCGGCGTCGAGCACACTCGCCGGGATACGCGAGCGGGCGAAATTTTCTGCCACCCTGCGTTGTTCTTCAGACCCTACGCCGGGAAACGAGAAAACCACGAAGGGGTTATCCGTCAGGGAGTGGTAGTCGTGGCTCAAGGAGCTTAGCGTAAGCAGCCTTGCCGGCAGCTCATCCCAATCGCATCGCTTGAGGCTGGCGCCGAGGAGTTGCGACAGAATGGCGGCGTTGCCGCTGTCGTTTTTCCACAATTCGTTCAGACAGGTCCAGGCTTCATCGTTGCGATTGCTGGCCAGCAAAGCGCCGGCCAGCTGTTCGATGGCCTCGACGTAATCGCCAGGATGACAGGCGATTGCCTTGAGAAAATAGGGGACGGCCTCGTTGTACTTCTGCATCCGAGCGAGCGCCACCCCGTAGTTCTTGAGAACCTCTGGATCGTCCGGCTTGATCTCGATGGAACGGTTGAAGCACTTGATCGATTCATCCCAGCGCATCAGCGCGGACAGCACAATCCCGTGGTTGTTGTGCGATTCCGGATCGCCGGGGTTACGCTCAACCGCAAATGCGACAATCGGCAAGGATTCGTCGTAACGCGCCTGCCCGATCAAGGCAAAACCCAGGGCCTTCAACGCCAGCGGATGGGTCTGGCGACTCGCCAGGATACGGCGTGCCGCGGCTTCGACGTCGGCATACCGGAGCGCGTCGACGAGGCGCATCAGCGCAATACATTCCGGGTCGAGGCGAGCGCGCGTCGCACGCCCTGGCTGCTGCTTCTTGTGGGAACTGTTCATTTTCTCGGCGCTGCCCTTCGCTGGCTCAACACGGAATATCTTCCTGGCAGTAAACCACCGCCGAGCGTGCGACGGCCCGCACGCATGCGCCTGGTCACGACTCTCCGACGGCGCGCATGAACGCCACCTCCAGCGACAGGCTGGGGCGGACTTCCAGCACCACGTGTCCGGCGTCACGCAGGGCCTGCAGGCGGTTCCACAGGTCGCCACGCGGCACTTCGCCAATCCAGCGCCCGGAGAAATCCTCGCGCATCCCGTCCACCGCCACCTGGCCAAAGGTGCGCACCATCACCGTTTCCTGATCCCCGGTGAGCTCAGCCGGCGCCCGCACTGCCCGCAGCAGTCCCTTATGGATCAGGCCGAAGCGATCCGCCAACCGCTCGACATCGTGCAGGACATGCGAGGTGAGAAACAGCGTCCCGCCGCCGCGCTTGTACTCGGAAAGGATATCGACCACATCGCGGCGTCCAATCGGGTCGAGACCGGATAGCGGTTCGTCGAGAATCAGCAGGCGGGGCTTGATGCACAGCGCCTGGGCAATCGCCACCCGCTGCGTCATGCCCTTGGAGAAAGAACGCACCGCCTTGCTCGCCACATGCTCCAGACCCAGGCGCTCCAGCCAGGTCATGCAGTGTGCCTTCGGATCATTGACCCTGAGCCGATGCAGGCGCATGCCCATGCCGAGGATTTCGAGCGGCGTCAAATAGTCGTAGAGGTAGGGGTTTTCGGGTACGTAACCCAGACCCAGGCGGGCATCCGGAACGTGGACGGCAGTCCCGAACAGGCTGGCGTTGCCCCGGGTGGCCTGAATCAGCCCCATCAGGATCTTGATCGTCGTCGTCTTGCCCGCGCCGTTCGCGCCAATGAAGCCGAAGGCCTCGCCGGGCTCGACGCTTAGCGATATGCCACCGAGAGCGCTAACGGGCGCCGCCCGCCACCTTCTGGGGTAGTGCTTTTCGAGACCCTCAATCGCAATCGCAGGAACCGTCATTTGGCGCTCGGAGAAGTTGAATTCAGGATTGGCCAGCCCGACGCGTCGAGACCGAATCCGAAGCCGAGCGGATCTTTGGGAAGCTCGGCGATCAGTCCACTGCTCACCAGCTCATCGAGTCTTTCGACACCCTTCCCGTAGCGCTGCCGAAACATCGCGACGGCACTCTGCAGGGTCGCCAGGTCGCGCAAGCGGCCGGCGCGGACTTTCAGGTAATTCCGGAAGGCTCCGGGCCGGGAATCCGACGCCATCGCCTCGACCAATCCCGCAGCATTGGCCGTCTGGTAGCCCTTCTCGATCCACAGCGCGGCGACATTCTGCAAGGCCCACTCGTCCTGTTGGTCCTTGACTCGCGGCACGCCTTTGAGAAGCCACTGCGCACCCGTCGCCGGATCCTTGTGAAAATGATAGAAGAGAAAACCATAGTGAAACAGCGGATACCAGTCAAACGTGCGTGCGTCCGATGCCTGGCGTAGCACATACTGCGCAGCATCGAGCTGACCGTTCCACGGCAGGATCGCCGCGGCAATGTAATAGTTATCCTCGTGCGCCGGATTGAACCAGGCGATATCGCGTTGCAGTCTGCCCTGCACCGCATAGTCCTCACGACCCATACGCCCGGTGTCGGCGATCAACACCCGGAACCCGGACAGGTTGGCCGCCAGGTAACGGTCACCGCCGGCCAACAGGACCTGCGCAAAACGCGGCAGCGAGATCAGCAACTCCGGCGCAGCCATTCCCCTTGGCAGCGCCGACAAACGCTGCAGGGAAATGGCATAGGCACCGAGCGCCAGAACCCCGGTCAGGCAGACCATCGCACTCAGTGAACGTCGCATCACGAAAACTCACGTCTTGCCAAAAGCAGACTCGCACCAACCAGGAGCAGAACGATATACGCAACCGCCAGCGTGGCCGACCAGAAGACGATCTCGGCACCGGGTGCCAACTGATACATCGACCACTCGCGCCAATCCAGACGCGACAGATCGGGCAACACCCACCTGATCAGTTCAACGATGGGATTGTAGCGGGCAAGCATTTCCTGGTCGCCGTCTGCGCCGCGCGACAGGTAGGAAAGGGTAACACCCAAGGCTTTGCCGGCAACCGCAAAAGCCGCTCCCAGGGCCAGCGGCAGCGCCGACACCGTCGATAGCGCAGCGATGCACAGCGAAAAAGCCGCGACGACGGCAGCGTCGAGAACAAAACCGGCCACGGTCGCCCAGAACGGGACGCCAAGTGCCGGCGCGAACTCCTGGGAATAGCCGCCGCCGCCCATCGTCACCGCCAGCAACAGCAGCAGGCCCAGGACCATTGCGGCCAGCATCGACAGGATCAGGACGGCAGCGAAGCGCCCGGCAAGAAAGGATGCGCGCGACACCGGATAGGCCAGGGAGAAGAGAATGATTTTCCGGTCGATTTCCCTGGCCACCAGTTCCTGAACCCAGAACAGGTTCAGCAGGATCAGGGAAAAACGCATCCCCGAGAAGCCGACATCCAGCGCCACCGTCTGCGGCTGCCGTGGGGAGAAGAACCCCGACAGATAGGCGACCCCGATCAACAGAACGCCAAGGACGAATACCGCCTGGAAACTTCTTCCGCGCAGGCCCGAACGCAGACCGGAGAGGGCGAACTCGAACATGATCGTCAGCCAGAAAACAAGTGAGCGCACTCTGCAGCGCGCCCACTATCGGAACACTAACAGTGGAGTGGGTGGATTGATTAACCCCCAGTACCAGTACCAGTACCAGCACCAGCGGCATCCGTCGCAGCGGTGCTGGCCGCAGTAGACACCTCACTGGGTGTACACCCGCTGGCCGCGCATTCAGTTGTAATTGGCGAAACCGACCCACCAGCGGTTGATCCCACGAATACTTTCTTGCCCTTAGCGGAACCCGCGCCTACGGCATAAACCGTGCTGGATTGGTCAACGCCGTCCAGAAACACGTTCGCTGAGCACTTTGGCGTAAACGCGACCTTCACAAAGCCGGTGGCATCTGAGGTAACTAACGCACCGTCTTTTGCGACTCCTCCAGTACAAATGGTCACTGCATTGGCGGACAAAGAGGTTACGGCCGCGATGGCCAACACCGAACCCAGAATAATGTTTTTCATGAAAAATCTCCGATCAGCACAGAATAGGGGTTACAGGGTCGAGTTCGCGATCGCAGCCGTCAGCAGGTTGCGTGCGTCGGCCTGCGCAGACTTGTCCTCACCCTTCTTGGTGTACTCGGAGAACTGAGGAATTGCGATGGCGGCCAAAATACCGATGATCGCCACAACGATCATCAACTCGATCAAGGTGAAACCCTTTTGCAGCTTCTTCATGGTATTGATCTCCTTCTGGTGAGTGCAACGGACAATCCGTTGCGTTACGGTCAGCAGGTTCCGTGCCAGGCCCGGATTCCCCGGAATGCGCCCTTGCCAGCACGCGCCACGCGTCGGGACAACCCATTAGCGTCACCTGACTGACAAAATTTGTCAGAACATGTCGCCTGGCATAGGTTTCTTATCACAGGATTCAACAGGGTAAGGGCGCAAGCCTGGGTCACTTCGTGTGGAGACTGCCTTCCCATCGCAGCGGCGGGCCGCATCAAATTGCCGCCAGGGAAACGAACACCGATTGGCGCAAGGCGAGCCATCACCAACACCAACACCATTCGCATAGAGACTGCCCAAACACCAATTCCGCCCGGTAGTCGGGCGGAGGGTGGTTTTGCCCCCCGCTCCCTTTCATTCAGGCCACGCAAAGGCCGGTAAGGGAATCTCGAAGCTCCTCTGGCACAAATCTCGGGGTAGGCGAGGACTAATCGGTGAAGTTTGAAACGGCGGCCCTTGTCAACAGGTGGCGCGCATCGGACTGCGCCGCCTTGTCTTCACCCTTGCGAGAGAACTCCGCGAACTGAGGTATTGCGATGGCCGCCAGAATGCCGATGATCGCTACAACAATCATCAACTCGATAAGCGTGAAACCTGCTTGTTGCTTGTTCATGCTGTTCAAGGTTTTCCGGTAAGTACGAGGAGCAACGCTAGCCGTCACCTAAGCAAGTTCCATGCTAGAGCAAGGGCCGCTATCCGGCAACCCCTGCACCGATCCGCACATGAGTAAACGGCCACCAGGATCGCCAGCTCGACGGCAATTGACTGGAACACCCGGAGCACGGCTGAGCCAGCCTGCTCGTAGCCGCTTCCTTACCTGGAATCCGCCACTGCGAAGGGGTAACATCTGAGCATGTCCTCCGATTCCAGCCATGACTCGGGCTACAAGCTCCTGTTTTCTCACGCGCAGGTCGTCGAGGACCTGCTGCGGGGTTTTGTCCCCGAAGACTGGGTCGCTGAGCTGGACTTCACGACACTGGAGAAGGTCAGCGGCAGCTACGTCAGCGATGATCTGCGCGACCGCGAAGACGACATCATCTGGCGCGTCCGTCGCCAGGGTCAATGGCTCTATGTCTACGTGCTGCTCGAATTCCAGAGCAGCGTGGACCCCTGGATGGCGCTGCGCGTCATGGTCTATACCGGCCTGCTCTATCAGGATCTGATCAAGACCGGGGAGGTCCGCAGGGGGCAAAAGCTGCCGCCCGTTTTCCCGCTGGTCCTCTACAACGGCCGCCAGCACTGGAACGCGGCCCGCGACGTCAGCGAACTCATAGACCTGTTGCCGGGCAGCCTCAAGCGCTATCATCCGGCGCATCGCTACTTTCTGCTCGACGAAAGCGCCGTCGGCGAAGAGCACCTGTCTGACCGGCAAAACACCGTTACCAGCATCATCCGCCTCGAAACCAGCGCCGTACCGGCGGACGTACGGCAAGCCGTATCGCAATTGCAGCAACGATTGCAGGGACCGCAGTACGCCAGCCTCCGGCGCGCCTTCGTGGTCTGGATCAACCGGATCGTGCTGCGGCGACTGATGCCCGGACAGGAAGTACCCGAAGTGAATGAACTACAGGAGATCGACACCATGCTCGCCGAAACCGTAGAGGAATGGACCAGACAATGGAAGGCCGATGGCCTTCAGCAAGGACGGCTGCAGGGATTGCAGGAGGGAAGGCAGGAGGGATTGCAGAAGGGAAGACTGGAAGGTGAGCGCGTTCTGCTGCAGAAGCAACTCGAACGCCGTTTTGGCGCCTTGCCGCCGTGGGTCAGCGAACGCCTGGCGCAAGCGACTCCTGAGCAACTGGAGGCCTGGGGTCTCGACTTGCTCGATGCAGCCGATCTCGGAGCCCTTTTCCAGACCGGCTGATGCCCGCTCCGACCATGTCCTCCGATTCCAGCCATGACTCGGGCTACAAGCTCCTGTTTTCTCACGCGCAGGTCGTCGAGGACCTGCTGCGGGGTTTTGTCCCCGAAGACTGGGTCGCTGAGCTGGACTTCACGACACTGGAGAAGGTCAGCGGCAGCTACGTCAGCGATGATCTGCGCGACCGCGAAGACGACATCATCTGGCGCGTCCGTCGCCAGGGTCAATGGCTCTATGTCTACGTGCTGCTCGAATTCCAGAGCAGCGTGGACCCCTGGATGGCGCTGCGCGTCATGGTCTATACCGGCCTGCTCTATCAGGATCTGATCAAGACCGGGGAGGTCCGCAGGGGGCAAAAGCTGCCGCCCGTTTTCCCGCTGGTCCTCTACAACGGCCGCCAGCGCTGGAATGCGGCCCGCGACGTCAGCGAACTCATCGACCTGTTGCCGGGCAGCCTCAAGCGCTATCATCCGGCGCATCGCTACTTTCTGCTCGACGAAAGCGCCGTCGGCGAAGAGCACCTGTCTGACCGGCAAAACACCGTTACCAGCATCATCCGCCTCGAAACCAGCGCCGTACCGGCGGACGTACGGCAAGCCGTATCGCAATTGCAGCAACGATTGCAGGGACCGCAGTACGCCAGCCTCCGGCGCGCCTTCGTGGTCTGGATCAACCGGATCGTGCTGCGGCGACTGATGCCCGGCCAGGAAGTACCCGAAGTGAATGAACTACAGGAGATCGATACCATGCTCGCCGAAACCGTAGAGGAATGGACCAGACAATGGAAGGCCGATGGCCTTCAGCAAGGACGGCTGCAGGGATTGCAGGAGGGAAGGCAGGAGGGATTGCGAGAGGGATTGCAGGTAGGGATACAACAAGGACTCCTGCGAGGTGAACGCGTTCTGCTGCAGAAGCAACTCGAACGCCGTTTTGGCGCCTTGCCGCCGTGGGTCAGCGAACGCCTGGCGCAAGCGACTCCTGAGCAACTGGAGGCCTGGGGTCTCGACTTGCTCGATGCAGCAGATCTCGGAGCCCTTTTCCAGACCGGCTGATGCCCGCTCCGACCATGTCCTCCGATTCCAGCCATGACTCGGGCTACAAACTCCTGTTTTCTCACGCGCAGGTCGTCGAGGACCTGCTGCGGGGTTTTGTCCCCGAGGACTGGGTCGCTGAGCTGGACTTCACGACACTGGAGAAGGTCAGCGGCAGCTACGTCAGCGATGATCTGCGCGACCGCGAAGACGACATCATCTGGCGCGTCCGTCGCCAGGGTCAATGGCTCTATGTCTACGTGCTGCTCGAATTCCAGAGCAGCGTGGACCCCTGGATGGCGCTGCGCGTCATGGTCTATACCGGCCTGCTCTATCAGGATCTGATCAAGACCGGGGAGGTCCGCAGGGGGCAAAAGCTGCCGCCCGTTTTCCCGCTGGTCCTCTACAACGGCCGCCAGCGCTGGAACGCGGCGCGTGACGTCAGCGAACTCATAGACCTGTTGCCGGGCAGCCTCAAGCGCTATCATCCGGCGCATCGCTACTTTCTGCTCGACGAAAGCGCCGTCGGCGAAGAGCACCTGTCTGACCGGCAAAACACCGTCACCAGCATCATCCGCCTCGAAACCAGCGCCGTACCGGCGGACGTACGGCAAGCCGTATCGCAATTGCAGCAACGATTGCAGGGACCGCAGTACGCCAGCCTCCGGCGCGCCTTCGTGGTCTGGATCAACCGGATCGTGCTGCGACGACTGATGCCCGGACAGGAAGTACCCGAAGTGAATGAACTACAGGAGATCGACACCATGCTCGCCGAAACCGTAGAGGAATGGACCAGACAATGGAAGGCCGATGGCCTTCAGCAAGGACGGCTGCAGGGATTGCAGGAGGGAAGACTGGAAGGTGAACGCGTTCTGCTGCAGAAGCAACTCGAACGCCGTTTTGGCGCCTTGCCGCCGTGGGTCAGCGAACGCCTGGCGCAAGCGACTCCTGAGCAACTGGAGGCCTGGGGTCTCGACTTGCTCGATGCAGCCGATCTCGGAGCCCTTTTCCAGACCGGCTGATGCCCGCTCCGACCATGTCCTCCGATTCCAGCCATGACTCGGGCTACAAGCTCCTGTTTTCTCACGCGCAGGTCGTCGAGGACCTGCTGCGGGGTTTTGTCCCCGAGGACTGGGTCGCTGAGCTGGACTTCACGACACTGGAGAAGGTCAGCGGCAGCTACGTCAGCGATGATCTGCGCGACCGCGAAGACGACATCATCTGGCGCGTCCGTCGCCAGGGTCAATGGCTCTATGTCTACGTGCTGCTCGAATTCCAGAGCAGCGTGGACCCCTGGATGGCGCTGCGCGTCATGGTCTATACCGGCCTGCTCTATCAGGATCTGATCAAGACCGGGGAGGTCCGCAGGGGGCAAAAGCTGCCGCCCGTTTTCCCACTGGTCCTCTACAACGGCCGCCAGCGCTGGAACGCGGCCCGCGACGTCAGCGAACTCATAGACCTGTTGCCGGGCAGCCTCAAGCGCTATCATCCGGCGCATCGCTACTTTCTGCTCGACGAAAGCGCCGTCGGCGAAGAGCACCTGTCTGACCGGCAAAACACCGTCACCAGCATCATCCGCCTCGAAACCAGCGCCGTACCGGCGGACGTACGGCAAGCCGTATCGCAATTGCAGCAACGATTGCAGGGACCGCAGTATGCCAGCCTCCGGCGCGCCTTCGTGGTCTGGATCAACCGGATCGTGCTGCGGCGACTGATGCCCGGCCAGGAAGTACCCGAAGTGAATGAACTACAGGAGATCGATACCATGCTCGCCGAAACCGTAGAGGAATGGACCAGACAATGGAAGGCCGATGGCCTTCAGCAAGGACGGCTGCAGGGATTGCAGGAGGGAAGGCAGGAGGGAAGGCAGGAGGGAAGGCAGGAGGGAAGGCAGGAGGGAAGGCAGGAGGGAAGGCAGGAGGGATTGCGAGAGGGATTGCAGGTAGGGATACAACAAGGACTCCTGCGAGGTGAACGCGTTCTGCTGCAGAAGCAACTCGAACGCCGTTTTGGCGCCTTGCCGCCGTGGGTCAGCGAACGCCTGGCGCAAGCGACTCCTGAGCAACTGGAGGCCTGGGGTCTCGACTTGCTCGATGCAGCAGATCTCGGAGCCCTTTTCCAGACCGGCTGATGCCCGCTCCGACCATGTCCTCCGATTCCAGCCATGACTCGGGCTACAAGCTCCTGTTTTCTCACGCGCAGGTCGTCGAGGACCTGCTGCGGGGTTTTGTCCCCGAGGACTGGGTCGCTGAGCTGGACTTCACGACACTGGAGAAGGTCAGCGGCAGCTACGTCAGCGATGATCTGCGCGACCGCGAAGACGACATCATCTGGCGCGTCCGTCGCCAGGGTCAATGGCTCTATGTCTACGTGCTGCTCGAATTCCAGAGCAGCGTGGACCCCTGGATGGCGCTGCGCGTCATGGTCTATACCGGCCTGCTCTATCAGGATCTGATCAAGACCGGGGAGGTCCGCAGGGGGCAAAAGCTGCCGCCCGTTTTCCCACTGGTCCTCTACAACGGCCGCCAGCGCTGGAACGCGGCCCGCGACGTCAGCGAACTCATAGACCTGTTGCCGGGCAGCCTCAAGCGCTATCATCCGGCGCATCGCTACTTTCTGCTCGACGAAAGCGCCGTCGGCGAAGAACACTTGTCTGACCGGCAAAACACCGTTACCAGCATCATCCGCCTCGAAACCAGCGCCGTACCGGCGGACGTACGGCAAGCCGTTTCGCAATTGCAGCAACGATTGCAGGGAGCGCAGTACGCCAGCCTCCGGCGCGCCTTCGTGGTCTGGATCAACCGGATCGTGCTGCGACGACTGATGCCCGGCCAGGAAGTACCCGAAGTGAATGAACTACAGGAGATCGACACCATGCTCGCCGAAACCGTAGAGGAATGGACCAGACAATGGAAGGCCGATGGCCTTCAGCAAGGACGGCAGGAGGGACGGCAGGAGGGATTGCGAGAGGGATTGCGAGAGGGATTGCGAGAGGGATTGCGAGAGGGATTGCAGGTAGGGATACAACAAGGACTCCTGCGAGGTGAGCGCGTTCTGCTGCAGAAGCAACTCGAACGCCGTTTTGGCGCCTTGCCGCCGTGGGTCAGCGAACGCCTGGCGCAAGCGACTCCTGAGCAACTGGAGGCCTGGGGTCTCGACTTGCTCGATGCAGCCGATCTCGGAGCCCTTTTCCAGACCGGCTGATGCCCGCTCCGACCATGTCCTCCGATTCCAGCCATGACTCGGGCTACAAACTCCTGTTTTCTCACGCGCAGGTCGTCGAGGACCTGCTGCGGGGTTTTGTCCCCGAGGACTGGGTCGCTGAGCTGGACTTCACGACACTGGAGAAGGTCAGCGGCAGCTACGTCAGCGATGATCTGCGCGACCGCGAAGACGACATCATCTGGCGCGTCCGTCGCCAGGGTCAATGGCTCTATGTCTACGTGCTGCTCGAATTCCAGAGCAGCGTGGACCCCTGGATGGCGCTGCGCGTCATGGTCTATACCGGCCTGCTCTATCAGGATCTGATCAAGACCGGGGAAGTCCGCAGGGGGCAAAAGCTGCCGCCCGTTTTCCCGCTGGTCCTCTACAACGGCCGCCAGCGCTGGAACGCGGCGCGCGACGTCAGCGAACTCATAGACCTGTTGCCGGGCAGCCTCAAGCGCTATCATCCGGCGCATCGCTACTTTCTGCTCGACGAAAGCGCCGTCGGCGAGGAGCACCTGTCTGACCGGCAAAACACCGTCACCAGCATCATCCGCCTCGAAACCAGCGCCGTACCGGCGGACGTACGGCAAGCCGTATCGCAATTGCAGCAACGATTGCAGGGACCGCAGTACGCCAGCCTCCGGCGCGCCTTCGTGGTCTGGATCAACCGGATCGTGCTGCGACGACTGATGCCCGGACAGGAAGTACCCGAAGTGAATGAACTACAGGAGATCGATACCATGCTCGCCGAAACCGTAGAGGAATGGACCAGGCAATGGAAGGCCGATGGCCTTCAGCAAGGACGGCTGCAGGGATTGCAGGAGGGAAGGCAGGAAGGGCGGCAGGAAGGGCGGCAGGAAGGGCGGCAGGAAGGGCGGCAGGAAGGTGAACGCCTTCTGTTGCAAAAGCAGCTCGAAAGGCGTTTTGGCGTCTTGCCGTTGTGGGTCAGCGAACGCCTGGCGCAAGCGACTCCCGAGCAACTGGAGGCCTGGGCTCTCGACCTCCTCGATGCTGCCGATCTCGGCGACCTCTTCCCGACCGGCTGATGTCCAGCACCAGGCCGTTCGCAGACCGCGACGGAAGGGGCCGCGTGGAGGGTCTACAGCAGCAACGATTCGATCCAGACTCAGTGAGCACGGGCGTCAACGGATGAGCAGCCGCTGAAAGGTTTGGCATTCGCCGCCACAAAGAGGCAAACTCCGACCATGTCCTCCGATTCCAGCCATGACTCGGGCTACAAGCTCCTGTTTTCTCACGCGCAGGTCGTCGAGGACCTGCTGCGGGTTGTCCGCGCCGACGTGAATCTGGTTCAAATTCGCCGGCTTGAAAGTGGAGCGCTGACGGGGACGTGAAGGGGGTGGCTGGCGCAAGGCGAAAGCCGCCGGCGACGGGGAGTCGGCGGCGGCGGAAGTTGAGGTGGAGAGGAGATCAGGCGTCGGTCTGATCGCGCATGCGGTAGCTGCGCCCGTCGATGACGACCGATTCGGCGTGGTGGAGCAAGCGGTCGAGCAAGGCCGAGGTCAAGGTGCTGTCGTTGTTGAAGATCTCGGGCCACTGCTTGAAGGCACGATTCGTCGTAATGACCGTCGAGCCTCGTTCGTAGCGCTGGCTGATCACTTGGAACAAGCCGTCGGCGCCGAACTTGTCGATCGGCAAATACCCCAACTCGTCGACTAATGTTGCGCACAACATTAGTCGACTTATGTTCAGCGGTCAGTAATGTGGAGTAGCGGGGCTTAGACCGCGATGCGCAATGCTTCGACGCGTCCGGACTCAACATTAAAAAAGTGGCGGAGGCGTATCGTGGTTTTCCTCTTCAATCGACGTGGAGACCACGATGCTTACAACTCTCTTTCCCAAGTACCACCAGCGCTACCGCGATTGCCCGGTCGCCAACTGGCTCGCGGGCTTTGCTGAATGGTTGGTGTCCACCGGCTATGCGCACGATCCGGCACATGATCATGTTCGCAGACTGAAACAGGTCCTTGAAACCCACGGATCGGTCACGCCCGATGCCGTGTTCTCGATGGACGAACTCGCCACGATGTTCAGGTCGGCTCGCCAGCAGGCCGTGTTTCGCGGAACACAGCACGCATTTGAGCGCTTCCTTGCGGCCCGCGGCCACCTGATCGTTGAGCCCGACTGCAACCGCTTCGCGCCGCTTCTCGGAGCGTATCGGCGTCATCTGTTCGAGGTACGCGGGCTGGCTACCTCGACCATCAGTCAGCACCTGGCGAGCGCTACGGCCTTTCTTACCCACGCCGTGCCAGGCGATGGGTTGCTTCAGAACCTCTCTGTACGAACAGTCGAGCAGTTCGTCGTCGCCGCCGGGCAGCGACTCAAGCGTCAGAGCCTCCAGCACACGGTCGCACAACTGCGCGCCTTTCTTCGGTTCTGCCATGATCGCGGCGAATTGTCCGAGCGCCTCGATATGATCGATACGCCGCGCACCTATCGGGACGAGTTGCCGCCGCGTGCTCTGCCCTGGGATCTCGTGCAGAAGTTGCTGGTCTCGATCGACCGCTCGGCCCCTCTCGGCTGCCGCGACCACGCGATGCTGTACCTGATGGCGTTTTACGGGCTGCGCCCGTCCGAGATCGTGACCTTGACGTTGGCCTCGATCGACTGGGCGAACAAGACCTTGCGCGTCGAGCAATGCAAGACGCACTCGTTGCTTGTGCTGCCGCTTTCCGATCAGGCAATTCGCGTCCTCAAGCGTTATCTCCAGGGGGGACGTCCGGGCAGTGTTCATCCGCAGCTCTTCCTGCGTGCACGCTCGCCGGCCGGCCCGATCAAGCACACAGCGTTGTGCGACATCTACGAGAAGCGCGCCAAGCTGAGCAAACTGCCTCTGCAGGGCAGTTCGTCGTATAGCCTGCGTCACGCGTTCGCGATGCGTTTGCTCGAACGCGGCGTCGGTATCAAGGCGATCGGTGACCTGCTCGGTCACCATACGCTGGAGAGCACCTGCGTCTACCTGAGATTGCAGACCGAGGCGCTGCGCGATGTCGGACTGCCAATTCCACCACTGACGGCCGACGGGGCAGGGAGGCTGTCATGAACGCGCCTCGTCCCGGCACCCCGCTCGACGCCATCGTCGATCACTATCTACAGTGGAAGCGCGGACTCGGGCGCGGCTATCTGGATGTTGAGCGAGTGCTCGTGTCGCTGCTCCAATTCCTGCATGATCGCGCATCCGCGGATCTCGATCAGAATCTGTTCGACGCTTGGAGCAAGTCTTTCGCTGAGCTGACCGCGAACGTCCGGCGGAACCGGCAGCGTGAGGTGCTCAACTTCTGCCTGTATCGACGGCGCACCGAGCCGAACTGTTTCGTGCCTGACACCAATCGCTTCCCTCGGCCCTGCCCACACTGCGCTCCGGTAATCTTTGGCCCGGATGCAGTGGCCCGTATGCTGGTCATTGCTGGGCAGCAACGTGCGCCGCCAGGCTCGCCGCTTCTGCCTGCCGTCTTGCGACTCGCCGTCGTACTCCTCTACACCGCCGGTTTGCGCCGGGGCGAGTTGTTGCGCCTGACCTTGGCTGATGCCGATCCGACCACGGGTGTGCTACGAATTCGCGAGTCGAAGTTCCATAAGTCCCGTTTCGTGCCGCTGTCGTTTGATGCCAGCCGCGAGCTTCACGCCTATCTGCAACAGCGCCTGATACCGCCGTTGAGTGCAGCGCCGGATTCGCCCCTGCTGTGCAACTGCACGCGTGGCCTGCGCGCCTATACCGGCACCGGCCTGAGCCGCGGCCTGCAATTGTTGATTCGGTCCGCCAATGTCCAAAGCACCGACGGACGTCGGCCGCGGGTTCACGATTTCCGCCATAGTTTTGCCGTCCAGGCCCTGTTGCGCTGGTATCGACAAGGCGCTGACGTGCAGTCCAGGCTGCCGAAGCTCGCCATGTACATGGGGCATGTATCGATCGTCTCGACCGCCTACTACCTGAAGTGGATGCCCGACATCGCGACAGCCGCCAGTGATCGCTTCGAGGCACGCTTCGGTCACCTGATCAGTGGTAGCTCATCATGAAACGCGCGCGCCCCAACGACCTTGGCTTGGCTGTGGAGAAGTTCTTCCGCGAGTATCTGCCGACGCTCCGCGGCATGAGTCTGCACACCATTCGCAGCTATCGCGACGCCTTGATCCTGTTCCTGCGTTTCGTCTCCAGCCACAGCGATCAGCGACTCGAAGATCTCTGTCTCGACGCTTTTACCGCGGAGCATGTGACGCAGTTCTTGATGTCCCTGGAGGTCGAGCGCCACAACAGCATTGCTACGCGTAATGCACGACTGGCCGCGCTGCACACCTTTGCTCGCTTCCTCGCTGCCGAGTCGCCAGAGCATCTTGCCAAGTGGCAGCGCGTGCTGGGACTCCCGTTCAAGCGAGGAGCCAGGAACGCACCGATCGACTACCTGGAGTCGACGGAGGCCGAAACGCTCCTTGGGCAGATCGACCGTTCCACCGAGACGGGGCGGCGCGATTATGCGTTGTTCGCGCTCATGCTCAATACCGGGGCTCGTCTCCAGGAGATGCTAGACCTCAAGCTGAGCGACGTTCGGACCGAGCCACCGTGCCAAGTCCGACTGCGTGGCAAAGGCGGCAAGGTGCGGCTCTGCCCAATCTGGGCCTCGACCGCCGCTCGACTGCGGGAGCTGGCGGAGCAGGTATCGAGAAGCGCGACGATCGACACGTTGCTGTTCACAAACCGGCGCGGCGGCAAGCTCACGCGTTTTGGCGTTCGCTATCTGCTCAACAAGTACATCGTGGCCAGTGCCGCCACGGCAAGCACCTTGCACGAGAAGCGCATCCACCCGCACTCGCTGCGACATACCACGGCGATCTACCTGCTCAAGGCGGGCGTCGATTTCGCGACGATCAGCCAATGGCTTGGGCATGCGACGCTGAACACGACGATGAAGTACGCGCGCGCCGATCTGGACCTGAAGCGCCAGGCGCTTGCCCAAGTGTTTCCGGAAGCGTTGGCTCCGCCCGTCGGAGGAGACGCTCGGGTCGACGCCAACGTCGTCGAATGGCTAAGGCGGTTGTAACCAAGTTATGTGGAGTCGCCAAGTCTGTAGCCCGCGTTACGTCTGGGGCAGGCCGCGGGACTCCACATTACTGACCGCTGAACATAAGTCGACCACCAGGAGCGAAGGTTTCATCAAGCGCGCCATTTCACGCTTGATCCCGCCGGTGGCCTGCGCCGCCGCCAGGGCATTGACGATATCGACGGCGCTGGTGAAGAGCGCCATCCGGCCTTGCAGGCAAGCCGCATACGCCAGGGCGACCGCAAGGTGGGTCTTGCCGACGCCGACGCCGCCCAGAAGAATCACGTTGCCGTGCTGAGGCAAGAACTCCAGGCGGAACAAATGCTGCACCTGTGCCCGGTTGATCTTCTTCGGCCAACTCCAATCGAAGCCATCGAGCGTCTTGATCCCCGGCAGGCGCGCCGCCTTTACCCGGCGAGCGACCAGCGCCTCATCGCGGCGCGCCACCTCGCCGACGACCAATTGCTCCAGGAAGCGGCCATGCGGCCACGACTCGCGGGCCGCCTCGGCCATCAGGGTTTGGTGATGTTGCGCGAAATACGGCAACTGCAGACGCCCCAGATGTTTCGCCAGCAAGGCATCAGTCATGGCCATCGGAACCTCCGTCGTCGTGACCGCGAGCGAAATCCGAATAGGCCGACAAGTCGGCCGGCGGCAACTCCAACTCGAGCACATCCTGACGGCGCATCAGCACAAGCGGACTGGCCTCCGGCAACTGTCGGGAGCGCGCCTCGATCAGATGCGCCACGTACTCGCTGCTGAATGCCTCGAACGCGAGGGCATCGGTCAGCGCCCGCACCACCGCGTCGTCGCCGTAGATCTCGGCCAGTGCCACGATCTTGCGCACATGCACGAGCGCATGGCCGCGTCGCTCCAGCAGGCCCGCGTGATAGCGCACCGCCAGCGGCGTCAGGGCAAAGAAACGCCGCAGCACCTGCGCATCGCGGGCATGGCGGCGCTGCGCCACCAGGACTTTCGGATGATCGGGATCCTCGATGTCGCGGTGTCGCTCGAAGGAGCGGGCATGGCGCGCGATCAAGTCCTCGCCGTGGTAAATGCACACGCGATCCGGATAGGCCTTGACGGTGACCTGGGCGCCGGCAAAGCGCGCCGGCACCGAATAGCGGTTGGCCTCGAAGTTCACCCGGAACTGGCGGGTGGCGCGCAGCGTCAGCACCCGGCCGACATCGAACGGACGGGGATTGACCGCGTGCAGATGCGCTCGCTCATCGGCCCACAGATCGGTCGGCCGGCGATGCGTTTCCCGATGCACCCGGACATTGGCGACCGATTCCAGCCAGACCTGCGCCGCCTGACCCAGTGCGGCAAAGTCCGGCAACTCCAGACCGGACAGGAAGTTGCGCTTGACATAGCCGACACCGCGTTCGACGCGCCCCTTCTCGTTGCCCTTCGCCACCGCGCAAGCCACCGGCTCGAAGCCGTAGTGGCGGGCGAAATCGAGATAGCGCGGATTGAACTGCGCCGCTTCGCCGCGCCTGTGCTGGAGCACCGCGCAGCGCAGATTGTCGACCATCACCTTCCTTGGCACGCCGAGCGCATGGAAGCCATTGACATGCGCCGCGAGGAATTGCTCCATCGTCTGCGACTTCAATCGCGATTCCGGCCAGATGCGTGGTAAGCGCGCCATCTTCGGCGGACGCGGGCAGGTGCGCCGCGGACTCTACATTGCAGCGGCGTTGGTGTAGTATATTGGCATCACCCCCGGAGGGTCCGGGGTGGGCTGTCGGAGGAGATCGATCATGGCGATGCGCGTGAAGCCGGACACTGGCGAGGTGGGGCTGAAGCAACGGTACCGGGTGACGAACTGGTCGGAATACGATCGGGCCTTGGTCAACCGGGGGAACCTGACGATATGGTTTGACGAGGCGAGTATTCGGGACCAGTGGACTCCTGCACCACCGGTGGGCCGTGGCAAGCCCGGGCTGTACTCGGACACCGCCATCCAGACGTGCCTGACGATCAAGGGGCTGTTCCAGTTGCCGTACCGCGCCACGGAGGGACTGATCAAGTCGCTCATGCGCCTGTGCCAACTGGACTTGCCGGTGCCGGATCACACCCATATGTCGCGACGGGCTGCGCAGCTTTCGGTGAAGATTCCTCGTCGGCCGCGCAAGGGTCCGACGCATGTGGTGGTCGATTCGACGGGACTGAAGATCTTCGGCGAAGGCGAATGGGCGGAGGCGGGGTTGCGTGAAGCATCGCTTCGCGCCGCCGGAGCCGGTCGGCTGTGCAAAGCCGACCGTGGAACGGTGCGTCAGCACGGGGTGGGTAAGCGTCGCACGTGGCGGAAGATCCATCTGGCGGTTGACGAGACCAGTAAGGACATCATCGGCATCGAAGTGACGACCACCGCCTGGGGCGACAGCGAAATCTTGCCCGACCTGCTCGATCAGGTCGAAGGCGAGATCGCCCAAGTCTCGGCCGATGGCGCCTACGACAGCCACGGCTGCCATGCGGCGATCGCCGAGCGGGACGCGCGTGCCACCATCCCGCCCCGCGATGGAGCGGTTGCGTGGGGAGACGACCACCCCCGCGACGCCATCCTCCAGGAAATCGAAGCCAAGGGACTCGCCAGCTGGAAGAACGACAGCGGTTACCACCGGCGCAGCATCGCCGAGAACATGATGTTCCGGCTGAAGCAACTGGGCGACAGCCTGTACTCCCGAACCTTCGAGCGGCAAGTGACAGAAGCTCACGTTCGCGCCGCCATCCTCAACACGTTCACCTACCTGGGCATGCCGCGTTCTGACCGGGTAGGGAAAATTGCGTCCGCTGCATGAAGCAGCGCGGGAAAAAGGGGGAGTCATGCCGAAATTTCGCAACCAAGCCAAATGGTATATTAGTAATTGCTAATAGTGCACCAACGCCCATTGCAGCGCTCGCGGCCATCCGATTCAATGCAGCCATCAAGGCAGTTCTACGACCGCCTCGTCGCCGCCGGCAAACCCAACAAGGTCGCCATCGTCGCCTGCATGCGCAAGCTCCTGACTATCCTCAACGCCATGGTCAGAACCGGTAAAGCCTGGGACAATTCTCTTCATACCGCTTGACTCGAAAGACAGTTGCTTATTCGTTAGGTGCCGGGGCATCAGCAACCACATGCGGCTTCACGGCCGAGGAGTTGAGCGGCTTTTCGAAAAACCTTTCCGTCTCCACTATTTGACGATAGATATATCCTCTCGTCAAAGCCGCAGTTGTCGTCAGGAATGCTAACTAATATGTCCAGTTTCCCGTCGCGGTCCAGATCTCCAACCCAATGAATGATAGGAGTGGTGTCTCCACCGTAGTGGCTCTCGGGCTCCGTACTGAACAGGAACTGCTTAATCTTTCCATCGCTTACGTGGTAACGCTTCGAACCTTCAGGTGTTTTGACCCAGGACATTGTGATGGGGCGGGTACTCCAGGGCATAGCCCATTTTCCAAATTTACTGAGCTTCTGAGTTTGGGGTGTATCGAACGCAGGCTCTTTAGCGCGGTACCATGACATGACTTTCCCGGTATTAACAGACATGTTCGGAAACAAGGCAAAAGGCTTTCCTTTTACGGTTAGCACGTCTAAGGGTTCATCTTCGTCGAGGACATTCTTCGCGCTGGACGATTTAATGCGGACTTGCGTCGATTTGATCTCGCAATCAAGTTCGTTGCAGTAGAGTCCAAGCCAAGTGGCATCGCGGGGAAACGTGCCTTTCCCATACTGACGAGTCTGATCGACGACAAGCACCGGCGTTGAACTGTTCGGTTCCTGTGCCATTGCCGCCAATGACGATGTCATCAATGCGAAGCCTGAAATATATAGAAAGTGGCAGCGCGTAAAATGGTTCAAGGTATAGGCACCTAGCGAATAGCGTTTATCTGCCGCCCAGAAGGCGTGCGGACCAATCGCAGGCGGCGCGCGGCAGATAAACCTTGTTGGACGAAGCCGCTACGCGGAGGAAACAGCGGCGCCGTAGTCGTGCTGAAGTCAAGATGTGACCTCGCCCCTCAACCGAGGGATATTCATGATGAACGCGAGGTTACCGCAAGATGGGAGACATGTCCGCTGTCGCCGCGACGATTTTTGACAGGAACTACGAAGTCGGCCCTGCAAATTGCCCACAACCCGCATAGACACTACGTTATTGCTCGAAATTCACCCCCTGAGATCCCCGACAATTTAGAATACAGGGCGGTGAAACCTGAGAGAAATCAAGCAAATCGCAGATGGCTACCGATGACTTTTTCCGCTCCCGACTCGATCAGATGATCGACCTTCGGCACCCGCTGGTGGTCCTGGCGAGCCGGATGCCCTGGTCCCAACTGGAAACATTTCTTTCCCCCGCTTTCGCTCGCCAGAGTCGCGACGGTCGGCTCATCGAACGCGATGACCTGTTCGGTCCGACGCTGCAGGTTGCCGGTGGCGGTCGTAGCGCCGCCGGCCGGCCCAGGCTGCCGATTCGGCTCATGGCCGCACTGCTGTACCTCAAGCACGCCTTCAACCTCAGTGACGAAGAACCCGTCGCCCGCTGGTCCGAGAATGTCGTCTGGCAATACTTCAGTGGACTGGACTACTACACCCCGAAGCTGCCGTGCGATGCCACCCAGATCGGCCGCTTTCGTACATCGATCGGCGAAGCCGGCGTCGAAGAACTGCTCAAGGCGACCATCGACACCGCCGTCCAGACCAAGGCCGTGCGCCCAGCCGAGTTCGAGCGGGTCATCGTCGATACCACCGTGCAGGAAAAGGCCATCGCCCATCCGGTCGACAGCCGCTTGCTGGAGATCGCCCGGGGCAAGGTCGTGCAAGCCGCCAAACAGGTCGGCCTCACCCTGAAACAGACCTTCGTCAAGGAAGGCCAGGAACTGCGCCGCAAGGCCAGCGGCTATGCGCACGCCAGACAGTTCCTTCGCCTGCGGCGTACCGTCTAACGGCAGCGCACCATCCTCGGCATCGTCCTGCGCGAAGTCCGGCGCAAGCTGACGACCGTCAGTAGCGACTGCGCCACGGCCATCGCCCGTCTGAACACACGGCTCGAACGCGCCGAACGCCTCTGCACGCAACAAACCCACGACAAGAACAAGCTCTACGCCCTGTATGCCCCCGAAGTCGAGTGCATCAGCAAAGGCAAAGCCCGCAAGCGCTACGAGTTCGGCGTCAAGGCCAGCATCGTCGTCACCCACGAGAGCGGTCTGGTGGTCGGCGCCCGCAGCTTCCCCGGCAATCCTTACCCGGTTTTTAACACCCCATACGCATATTTCGTGCTTTTCAGGCGAGGCTCGACGCTAAGTCTTTGATTTTTAGCGCCGTGAGTTTTTCTGGCGTTTTGTAGTGCCATAATCGTATGCCGTTTTGGCCGATCCCCTTGCTTTTGTTGTACGATCGTGGGCATGTTCATACGACAGACGAGAACCGGCAACAAGGCGACGGGTGAAAGCTACGTCACCTACCGACTGGTGCGCACCGAGCGCATCGGTGGCAAGGTCCGTCAGATCACGGTGTTGAACCTCGGCCGCCATTTTCCGATCAAGCAGGAAGACTGGCCGATTCTGTGCAGCCGCCTCGATCAGTTGCTCAATCCTCAGGCGGTGATCCTGCCTTTGGAATGCTCTGAATCGATCGAGCGCACGGCGCAGCGTTACCATGCGCAACTGGTTGCCCGCGCACCGACGATTTTGTCGGCGACGGAGGGTACGGCCGGATTGGCCGGCAAACCTCGCCCGTCTGCCGATTTCCAGGAAGTCGATGTGGACTCGCTGCAGATGACGCAACCCCGGTCGGTGGGCGTCGAACACGTCGGTCTGCATGCGGCAAGCGCGCTGGGATTGATCGAGACGCTGAACGACCTGGGCGTCAATGGGGTGGTGCAGGCATCGATCCTGGGCAACCTGATCGGGAGAATGGGCCAGCCGGGATCGGAGCTGGCGACCTGGAACTGGCTGCAGCAGCACAGTGCCCTGGGCGAGTTGATGGACGTTGACTTCTTGTCGATGTCGCACATGGGCCTGTATCGCGCCTCGGACGTCCTGATGAAACATCGGGAGGTGATCGAGACGCGTCTGTTCAGCACGGCCCGGACGCTCTTCGATCTGCAGGAGACGGTCACCCTGTATGACCTGAGCAACACCTATTTCGAAGGCGAAGCCCAGCTGAATCGCAAGGCCAGGCGAGGGCGTTCGAAGGAGAAGCGCAGCGACTGTCCGCTGGTGACGCTCGGTTTGGTGCTCGACGGCAGCGGCTTCGTCCGGCGCTCACAGACCTTCGCCGGCAACGTTTCCGAGCCCGGCACGCTGGCGTCGATGCTGACCGGCCTGGGGACGCCGGCGGGAGGGCTGGTGGTGATGGATGCCGGCATTGCCACCGACGCCAACGTCGCCTGGCTGGTCGAGCACGGCTATCGTTATCTGGTCGTGCGACGCGGGGGGATGCGCCAGTTCGATGAGGCACGCGCCGTGACCCTCGAGACCGCCGGCAAGGAATGGCTGCAGCTTCAGAAGGAGCTGAGCCCGGATGGCCAGGAGCTTTGCCTGTATTGCCACTCACCGAGTCGGCAACTCAAGGAAGAGGCGATGCTCGCGCTATCCGGTGGGCGTTTCGAAGCCGGATTGCAGCAAATGAGCGATGGCCTGCAAAAGCCGAAGAGTGAAAAGGGCCACGACAAGCTGCTGGAACGTCTCGGCCGACTCAAGCAGAAGAGCCGTGGCGCCAGCCAGCACTACCAGGTCAATCTCGTCACCGAGGAGAGCGGCAAGACGGTGACGGCGATCACCTGGCAGAAGGTACCGGTTGCCGGCACGATGGCGACGCATCCTGGCGTCTATTGCCTGCGCACCAACGAACTCGCCTGGGATGAAGAGAAACTCTGGCGGACCTATACGATGCTGACCGACCTGGAGAGTGTGTTTCGCAGTCTGAAAAGCGAGCTCGGCTTGCGACCCCTCTACCACCACAAGGAAGGGCGCTCGGACGGACATCTGTTCATCTCCGTGCTCGCCTACCAGTGCGTTCAGTTCCTGCGCGTGAAACTCAAGGCCGCGGGAATCGCCGACAGCTGGGCCAGCCTGCGCGACACCCTCTCGGTGCAGCGCCGGGTGACCGCCACTTTCAGTCAGCGCGACGGGCGCTCCCTGCATG
This sequence comes from Candidatus Accumulibacter propinquus, assembly GCF_056856495.1. Lineage (NCBI taxonomy): Bacteria > Pseudomonadati > Pseudomonadota > Betaproteobacteria > Candidatus Accumulibacter > Candidatus Accumulibacter propinquus. The sequence continues at coordinate 221,904 of NZ_JBSEHC010000002.1, read as the reverse complement.
TGCGCAAAGCCACCGTCGCCGAACCCGACCTGCTGGCGATCTATCGTGCGCTGGGCATCAGCGCCGCTCCCGGAGGAACCCGAAAACTGATCAGCTGAATCACAAATTACCGGCTTGTAGTGCCACTCGATATTTTTTCAGCACGCAAGCAATTGATTCAGCTATAGGTTGGTTTCTCTTGGCCTGTAGAGTCGAGATGTGGCGCGGTAGCCGTAGGTTCGGTTTGTCTGTTTCCGTCCCTTTCGTTTGACGGTGCCCAAGTAGCCTTGCCCTAGCCCCGTTTCCACATCCCGCTCATCGAACCGGACAGGCGCATTTCGCGCATCCGGCTCTCGGACAAGACATCATGCTGTCGCCCACGGAAGGTCATGGGTCTTCTCTGGCAAATTGATCAGCCCCAACTGTTCGTAGAGATACTGATTCGGGTAGCGCACCCACCCGGTGCCGGAGACCTTGTGCTTCTTGCATAACCACCGGCGGAGCCGTTGCGTGACGCTGGTATTGATCGCCCGATAGGCCGGACTGACGGGACCCAGGCAAAAGTAGTTCGCCCAGCCGATCAGTTTCCGGTTCAGCCGTCCCACGACAAACTCGGCATCCAGTAAGGTTCGGCGGCGGTCGGTTTCCTGAGTGATGCCTTCGACCATCCGTTTGATGCTCTTCCGCGGTAAGCGTTCAGCCGATCCACCTATAAAAGAGCCGATAGGTGGAGCAACCTCCCGGTTTTCGACAGGAGGAAGAGATGACCAAAGGAGGGGAACGGGAAGCACGCTGGCGAAGACATGTTGACGCCTGGCGGGCGAGCGGGGGCACACAAACTGCGTACTGCAAGGAGCACGGGCTGAGAAGTTATTCGCTCAGTTACTGGCACCTGCGCTTTTCGGGGGAGTCAGGCTCAAGCGGGACGAGGGGAGGAGGCACGCTGACCCTGGTTCCGGCGGCCCTGGTTGCCGGTCCCGTGGCGTCTACACCCAGTCTGTCGCTCCACAGCCCTGAAGGCTGGCGACTCGACTTTGCCGCCCTGCCGCCTGCCGGGTGGCTGAACACCTTGTGGGCAGAGCGCTCATGAGCCCGTCTTTGGGAGCGGCGCCCGAGCGTATCTGGTTGGCCGTCGAAGCGGTGGACATGCGTCTGGGCATCGATGGGCTGTCGGCCCGCATTCAGGCCAGCCTCGGGCGTACGCCCTGTGACGGCACCGCCTACGCCTTCACCAACCGGCGACGCAGCCGGCTCAAACTGCTGGTCTGGGACGGCACCGGGGTCTGGCTGTCGCAACGCCGATTGCACCGGGGCGCCTTCACCTGGCCGCGCGCGAGCGACCCGGTCTTCGCCCTCACCGCGGCGCAATGGCGTTGGCTGATCGCTGGCGTAGACTGGCAACGCCGCGACGTTCCGGCACCCGCCCATTGGCAGGTTTAGCCGGATCCCATCGCTAAAAAAGCATGTCGAATCCGCCACTTCGCTGTCTTTCAGACCCGCTTCACGGTATAATGCCGAATGGATTTGGCCAGCGAACTTGCCCCCTTCTCTCCCTCGCCGGAACTGCTGTTGTGGACCGAAAATCGGGTCGGCGGACTGCTCGAAGAACTCAAGACTCGCGAGACCGAAATTCACTGGCGCGATGCCAAGATCGAGAAGCTCACCCTCGAACTGCTCTATTTGCGGCGGATGAAATTCGGCGTGAAGAGCGAGTCTCTGGCGCTGCCCGAACGGGACCTCTTCGAAGAAAGCCTGACCGCCGACCTCGCCGCCTGCGAAGCCCATCTGGAGCAGGAGCGTCAGGCGGCCGACATGGGGCCACCTCTGCCGCCCACCGAGAAGCCCAAACGCGAACGCGCCGGCCGTCAGCCCCTGCCGGTGCAGTTGCCGCGTGTCGAGCACCGGCACGAGCCCGACAGCTGCACCTGTGGCCAATGTGGTCAGGCGCTGGTGCAAATCGGCGAGGACGTGACCGAAAAGCTCAGCATCGTCCCTGCCGAGTTCTTCGTCGAGCGTCACCTCTACCCGAAATACGCCTGCCGTCCCTGCGAGACGATCACCGCCGTGCCGGCTGTGGCTTCGGTCATCGACGGTGGTCTGGCAACGCCGGCGTTGCTGGCCTGGGTCATGGTCAGCAAGTACGCGGATCATCTGCCGCTCTATCGCCTGGAACGCCAGGCCGCCCGCTCGGGAGTGATCCTGTCCCGCTCCACCCTGGCCGACTGGGTGGGCCGTATCGGCGTCGCCCTGGAACCGCTCTGGCAGCGCCTCACCGAGCTGCTGCGCCAGTGCACGGTGCTGCATGCCGATGAAACCCCGGTGCAGCAACTCGATCCGGGCCGGGGAAAGACCAAACGGGCCTATCTGTGGGCGTATCGCAGCAATGCCCTGGGAGCCGATCCGCCGATCGTCGTCTTCGACTACCAGCCCGGCCGGGGCGGAAAGTACGTGGTCGAGTTCCTCGGCAACTGGCACGGTGCGCTGATGGTCGATGAGTTCGCGGGCTACCAGGGGCTGTTTCGCGGCGAGGTGATCGAACTCGCCTGCATGGCTCATGCCCGGCGCAAGTTCTTCGACCTCCATCAGGCGAATGGGAGCCCCGTCGCCGCCGAGGCGCTGCGCCGCTTCGGCGAGTGGTATGCCATCGAGGCGACGATCCGGGAGAAGAGCGTAGAGGAGCGGGCGCGCATACGAAAGGAAACCAGTCAGCCGTTGCTCAAAGCCTTTCATCTGTGGCTCCTGAGCACCCGCCAGTCGGTTGCCGACGGGGGCGCGCTGGCCAAGGCGATCGACTACAGTCTGCGGCGCTGGTCAGCCTTGGCCCGTTATGCCACCAATGGCTTCTACCCGATCGATAACAACCCGATCGAGAATGCCATTCGTCCCATCGCCATCGGAAGGAAGAACTGGCTGTTTGCCGGTTCCGAGGCCGCCGGCCAGCGCGCCGCAGCGATTCAGTCCCTGCTCGAAACCGCACGCATGAATGACATCGAGCCCATGGCCTGGCTGACCAACACCCTGGAAAAACTCCCCTCCTGGCCGAACAGCCGCATCGACGAGTTGTTGCCTCTCAAGCCGCTCAACAATCCAGCGTGATCCTGCTCCTCCAGAGGTGGGGGCGCTGAACGCTTACTTCCGCGAGGGCCGAGTGCCGATGTAGGCGCGCCCGGTCTCGTGGCTGTAGCACCGCCCGAAGGTGTAACCCAGGAAGTCAAACCGCTCTTGCGGTATTCGGCACAGGTGTGTCTTGTCGTCGTTCACCGTCAGCTTCAGTGTCTCCATCATGCCTCGCATCGCGTCCATGGCATCCTCTGCCCGGCCTTTGCAGCAGATGACGAAGTCGTCCGCGTAATTGACGATTTGCGCCGACCAGCGACGGGCATACCCCAACGTCTTCCATCCGAGGATGAAGCACAGCATGTACAGGTTTGACAGCAGCGGTGAAATCGGAGCCCCTTGCGGAGTGCCGCGCCCGGTGTCCCGGTTGGACGTCGTCCGTTTCCGGTGACCGTGTCCATCGTCTTCTTCCACTGGCGCTTCCAGCCATTGCTTGATGAGGTGCAGAACGTGCCGATCAACGATCCGACGAGCGACGCTCTTCATCAGCTCGGGGTGCGGAATGCTATCGAAATAGCTGGACAAATCCGCATCTATCACTTGCTGGTGCCCGGTGTTCAATAGCCGATGAACCGCTTGTACCGCGTCCTGCGCTCCCCGCTCTGCCCGGTAGGCGTATTGCTCCGGTTGCAGATCGGCTTCGAAGATAGGTTCCAGCACGAGCATCGCCGCCGTTTGAACGACCCGGTCGGTGATCGTCGGTATCCCCAAGGGGCGCAGCTTGCCGTTCGGCTTCGGTATCCAGACTCGCTTGACCGCTTCCGGTCGGTAGTCCTTCGTCTTCAGCCGTTCCGCCAGTTCCCCAAACCAGCGTTCTTCTCCAGACGCTTCGATGTCTTCAAAACGCACTCCATCCGCTCCAGCCGCTCCCTTGTTGGCTTTGCAGCTTCGATAGGCATAGTCGAGCACGTCCCGTCGATGAATCTTGTCGTACAGGAGGTAGAACCGGTACCCGGGTTCTTCCTTCGCTTTGGCATGTAACGCCGTCCGCAGTTTCTGAACGCTTATCGGAGTTTGCAGGTTGCCCAATCTCCTATCCCTTTCCGCTTCTTGCGTTGGTCTTGAACTGAGGCCCCTTCCCTCCATCGGCATTACCCCACTTCAACGGTACTACGGGCCTCTCCGCCACCCCACCTCGCCCGGCCTGTCCCTCGCGGGCGTCCGGTTGGTCTTGCGCTTGACCACGTGATGGGGCTTCCCGTGTTGCGTCTGTCTTCCTCTTCCACACATGCCGTCACCAATACCCCGGCGGAACCACAGGCTGCGTTTCGCTCGCATTCGCCTGTGTCAACGGCCTTCCCCGTATTAACGCCGGGTCGGCTTCCGCATCACCCTTTTCGAGGCCTGCTCAGTGTTCATTCGCATTACGGCCTGCATGGTCGCCAAGTCCCTTACAAGACCCTCTACACCAGAGGCTTCAGCCGCTTCGTTACCTCCACGGCTGCTCCAGTTGCTACCGGCCGGAGCGAAAGTTGCCGGACGGGATTCGCACCCGCTGAAAGACAGCGCCTTGGCACGGCGCACGTTAAACATGGGCTAACGGTCATTGCAGTTGCCGCCGCCCCGGATGATGAAAGAAGATGCGGGTTGGGAAGCGGCGGGTAGAGGTCGCGCAACATTTTGGCGGCTCGACCCCGCAAGCTAAGGTGATTTCTACGATAGTTCATACCGTGCTGACTGGTCGGATCAAGATGTCCCACTTGGGTAGGAGCGGGTGACGTTCCAGCCGGGACTCGACCGATTGCATAGCCTCCTTGGCCACCGTGACTCCTTTCTCGTAGACCGTGCGGCTCAGTTCGACGACGGGATGAACACCTTTCCAGGTCATGGTCTTGGCCCACTCCAGCATCGTTTGGGTATCGGTCAACTTGGCACCGTTCCAGTGCTTTTCCAGGATTCCCCAGCAACGCTCCACCGGATTGTATTTGCTGTGGTACGGCGGATAGTAGAGGAGGCGGATGGACCTGCCGATGTGATCGGCGAACTGGACCATGCGCTTGAGGAATTGCGTACGCCGGCCATTGCTCTCCGGTCCGTTATCGGCCTTGATCTGGAGGTGTGTGACGCGAGCACGCTCCTCGGGTGCTTGACGCTCCCACCAGGCGTAGAGACTGTCGATGATGAAATCGCTGGTCTTCGCCGAGCTTCCGAAGGACAGATGGAGAGACCCACTGTCTTCATTGACGACACCAAACGGCGTGTGTTTTTCCTCGCACCCCATGTCGTGGTCGGCAGCCCGGTGGTCACCCCGCGTCTTGCCGCCACGCGAGTAGTCGCCAATCTTCACCGTCGCCTTGCAGTCCATGCTCAGGCGCATGACGGCTTCGTCTTGGCTATCGCGGTCACGTTCCCGGATGTTGGCGAAAATGGCGTCGGTTTCAGGGACTTTTTTTGGGGTTTGGCCTTGAGCACCGGGCGCAACCGGTACCCGTTGCGATTCAACACTTTCGACATACCGCTTCGGGAAGGCAGGACATCGTCCGCAAATCCCTGTGCTCGCAACTGCTTGATGGCTTCCTCCGCCGTCAGGCGGGTGAACGACACGGTCGTACGAAAAGTCGGGTCTTGTTGCGCATGACTTTCCGCCAGTTCCCACAGGGCTTGCGCCACCTCGGGGTGTTTCTTCTCCCACAATTTCGCACCGCAGCAGAACGCGTGCAGCCCCAGACAGATGATACCCGTACGTTTCTCATGCAGACCGAGCTGCACGGCCTGCCGACTCCAGCCGAATACCTCCTCGGCACGCCGAGCACTGCCACTACAATATTTCAACGCCATCTCCGCCTGAAACGCCCTGCGCCTCGCCCCCGTCATCTTGCTCGCAGCAAGCCGGATATCTTCCAGGTGCTCGGCTTCAAGAGAAATCTTCCTTTCCGCTACCGTGGCGACTCCCATTCGCAAGACCTCCAATCGCAGAATCGGCTAAAAGTATCGCACACAACGGTATGAAGAATTGGGGATATCACCTAACGTGACCCGCTGAACCGACTCGTACCCCGGATTGCTGCCATCGAGCGCACACATTAAAAGGGCCGTTGGCGAACTGTCGCCTTCAGGCAATTTCGGTTCTGGCACCCACCGCCTCCCGCGTTCAAGTTTATGGCGAAAGGAGACGGTATGGAACTGGTTCCGATCCACAAGCGGGTCATTGGGCTGGATATTCATCAGGCTCAGGTCACGGCGTGCGCGATCATCGAGGAATCGGGCGGCGAGACACGACTCGAGCAGCGGCAATTTGGCGCGTTCAAACGGGACCGGCGGGAGCTGGCGGTCTGGGCGGCGGCGCTTGATCCGGACGAAGTCGTCATGGAAAGCACGGGCATCTACTGGAAGAGTCCGTATGCGGCGCTGGAGGCGGTCGGTATCCGGGCGACGGTGGTCAATGCCCGTCATGTCAAGCAGGTGCCGGGACGCAAGGATGTGCGATTCACCGCACGTATCTGACCGTTGAGGGCTACAAGGCCAGCGTGCCGACGGTCAAAAAGGTACTCGGAAACATGCCTGCGCCGAGCGCCATTCAACTGTTCGAAGCCGGGAGCACTCTTGGCGTCGCGGAGGGTGTAGAAACGGCTCTGAGCGCGTCCCTGCATTTCGGTGTGCCGGTCTGGTCAGCAATCTCCGCCGGGGGAATGGAGAAGTGGACGCCACCGGAGGGCATTGAGCGCGTGATCGTGTTCGGCGACAACGACGCCAACGGTGTCGGGCAGGCAGCAGCGTGGTCGCTGGCAAAGCGGCTGATCGCTCACGGGATCAATGTCGAGGTCAAGATCCCCGAGGCGTACGGCGACTGGAACGATCAACTGACAGGGGTTCTGTGATGGCAATCAAGACATCCACCAAGCACCCCTACGCGGCCCTAGAACACCGGGTGATCGACAGCGAAGCCTACCGAAACCTGACGTTCTCCGCTCGATCCTTGCTGACCTTGATGGCCAGGCAACTGACCAGGGATAACAACGGCCACCTGCAGGCGACCTACACCTTCCTTCGTCCCTACGGATTCGACTCTGAGCGGACAATCAGCCGCTGCCTGAAGGAGTTGATCGCCAAAGGCCTGCTCCACCGCACTCGCTACGGGGGCTATCAACAAGGAGCGTCGCAGTACGCGGTCACCTGGTTGTCGATCAGGAAGCGGGAGGGCCTTTTCCTGGATGGCTTCAAATCCTGTGCCTGGCGTGATTGGCGGCCGCCCGAAGAAAAAAACACCTCCGCAAAAATGCAGGAGGCTACCGGTAAAAATGGCATCTTGTCCCCCTCTCCAGATGCCAAAAATGCAGCTAGGACCCCCCGCAAAAATGCAGACAATGAATTAATGCCAATAGGAGCACAGATCTCCGCTCTCTCTGCACCCAGACAGGAGGCGCGAGCGACAGCACGAATCGTCTGGATGCCGCAGATCGCCGGTGGTCGCCTGCCACCGATTCAGCTGCGGGCGTGGTAAAGCCTATCGGAGCGTCAATCGACCAGGCGACCCACACATATGGCAACCACTTCCTCTACGGAGTCAGGGGCATACGCAAGGCAAGGCGGAACACGAACAGATACCGCGAGGATGCTCCCTGCAATAGACTACTGACCATGACAGAAACCCCTACGCTGTACGAGATCTGGTTCGACAAGCTGACCGGCCAAGGAGCATCCCCAGCGCAAGCTGTGATCACGGTGATCCATCGGTACCTCGACGGCAGGTCCGGCACGAAGACTTCACCGGTCGAGATCGACGCAGCCTTCTGGTCAAGCGCTTTTTGGCAGAGCTGCCCTGACGCAGTGTTTCGTACTGAGGGCTTTGCCCTGGCCTTCGCGAAGTATCTCGGCAGGGACCAGGAGCAGGTTTTTCCGGAGCTTATACGAGCCCTTATGGTGGCCCCCGAGGCCTGCAAGCGGGCAATACGCTACTCAAGGGTGTTCCTAGCCCCAGAATCCGGGAGGTGGAAAGCGCTGCAGGGTCTGATCGGCCAGCAGGTCCGAGGCTACAAGACTTTCGTCAATGAATGCCGGCAACTGTGGCGGAGGTATGAGCAGCGCCGGCGCGAAGCGGATGCTTCCTACGATCAACTCTCCGACCTGTCCATCCTCGACCTCCTGGTCTATGCCAGTATCTCCGCCTTCAAGACGGAACTGCCGCCGTTGTTTGATCTCAAGCCGCCGAACGCGCTGATCCCGCATCCAGTTTTCCGCTACACGATGTTTACGGAAGCAGTCAGTCGTCTGCTGGCTCGCCGACTCGAGCATTGTGGCAAGGACGAACTCGACGTTTCGGAGGAGCGGATTCGCAACTGTTTCCGTGAGCGGATGTACCCCCTCCTCCTTACACGGCACTACGATGGAGGCGCGAGCGCCGCCGCACTCAGGCGCTTCGAAGGATTCATCGATGCCCAGATTCGCCTTGATCATTGTCGTCACACGGAGATCGGCAACTTCTGCTTCGATGGCGACGTCTCCCAGCCAGAGCCTTGTGACCTCTCCCTGGAGCCCACCCCCTGCTTTGAACCATGGATGAAAAGCTGCCTGCGAGGACAGGAACTGCAACAGTACTGGCAGATGCGCAGCCTGGCCGGGTTGAACGAGAGCGCTGCCGACGACGGAGAAACCCTCGAGTTGATGGCTCGGGATGGACGCCTCAAGCCCGTAACCAGGATGTTGGCGGACATCCTGATACTGCACGATCTGTTCGGCATCGACGATGAAATAGCTATTGGCAACGGGATCAAGGTCAGCCTCCATCGGGCATGCCTCATGCTAGAGCTGGCCAAAGCGAACTACGAGGACACGTTGTTGCACCCGTTCGTGGAAGCAATGCGGCGGCACGGAGACTGGGCGGCCGCGCTTGTCGAAGTCATCGAGTCCGGAATGCGCGACGGATTGCAACAGCGCTACCCAGTACTCTTCGCCCGGACCGACGACAAACTGAAACTCCTCAGACAGTTCACGGTTACCGAGGCGAGCCCGTCCGGAAGCGATGAAGCCGCCGCTGCCCTGCTCGCGTTCTTCGGCAACGACCTCAAGTCAGTGAGAGATCACATTCACCAGTCGGGGAAGCAACTGGAGGCGAACTTCGCCGAGCAACCGCTCTTGAAACTTGGTGATTACGTTTTCACCCTGCCTTGGGTTCTCACGACGCAGAACAACGCGACGGCCCTGGTCAATAACTTGCGACGCATCGGTTCGAACCGCTCGGCTGTTGGAGAGGAATCCAAACGCATCGAAGAGAGGCTCGCCGAGCAGATGGAGCAGCTAGGTTTCCGTACCCTCGTCGGCTACATGCCACCGGATGGCGAAGGCGAACCTGCGGGTGAAGTCGATGTTCTTGCCTCGCGCGACGGTCACATCTTCCTCTTCGAGATCAAGTCCGGCTATATGCGCCAGACCCTGGAGGGGCCTGGCTTCATCGCACCACCACGCTGCGCAAGGCAGGAAGGCAAGTGGAGCGGAAACTCGCCGCGCTGGTTGATGTTTTCCCTGGTGAGGGCATTCTGCGGGACTCGCTGGGAATGGCGGCAGTCCCGCCGGCCGATCAGGTGCACACCTGGATTGTCGACACCTCGATCGACTTTGACCGGCAGAGATTTTCCGGATACCTCAAGGTCAGCATGACCGAAGTGCTGATCGTGCTGAGGGACGAAGCCGGGTTCCTCGCCGACGATGACTCTCTGGACACCTTGTATCCTGAAGGCTTTTCCGCCCCGCGATTCGCCCAGATTATCGAGCAAGGGCTTCTGTGGAGGGACACACCACAACCCGCCGAAGTGGCCTCGCCGCCGACCACGAATTGAAAACCGGGGTGGCGCGCGCGATGGCGCCAGATCCTGAGAGCACGGTCTGTGACCGTGCGCTGATGGCACCCCCACCACAGAGTCAGAGTGAGTTGCCTGCCAAGCGCGTGACCACGCCAGAATTCAACAGCCGATAGAGAATCGCCGATCGGTCAGTTTCCTGCGTTCGCCGGTCCAGAAGTCACCCTCGGAGGCTGAATGCGGTTGGCGGAGGCGCGAATCCACTGCGGCGATCCTCCGATCCAGGTCATCACACTCGGTCTGCCTTGAGTCCCGCGTGGACCTTTCGGCCTGGGTCTGTGGAGCAGTCTCCGATGCCGCGCGCTGCAGCCTGGCCGCTTCCATTTCGTCGGCCTTGGCCTTGAGTTGGTCCAGGTCGTAGCGTGGCGCAGAGATCGGGCCAGCGACCGTGACCTGAAGTTCGGTTTCCTTGCTTGAGCAGGGATGATCGCGGTAAGCCGTACCACTCGGTCCCCTGCACTTGTAGATCGAGGAACCAGAAGGTCGTCCAACCGCGTCAGGGGGACTTGGGTCTGGATCACGGCGAGTCCAAGATGGCGAAGGATCGATCGCACGTCGGCCCGAGGTATCGGGTCCTCCCTGTGCCTGCTCAGGCGCCTGACGCTGACGGCTGGCCTCGCTGTACTCGAACAGCAGCCAGGAACCGATGACCACCGACAGAGCCAACGCGATGGCAACGATCCGTCCCAGTGAGCCGGTCAAGCTGATCTCCACCAGTCGAGTTCTGAAGTGGTCATCGTATGCCTGGCGAACGCCAAGCACAACGCCCATATGGTCCTGCTCGGAAAGGGCCGCTCCACCCCGTGCTTTCGTCGAGTCTCAACGCATGGAGCAGGTGCTTGCGGCCGTGGGCTTGCCGGGATACGCCGATGATTGAGACCAAGAGTCACGAACAAACCAGCGCCTGAAAAGCAGCAACGCCCAAGGGGACACCACGAATGGAACATCGCCTTCCAACGGCAATGGCGAGCGCACGAGTAATGACGATCGACCGCCCTGCCCTTATGGGCGGGCCTGGTAAGCTTGGTCGAAGAGGTGTTCGAGGCCCGGATGCGTGCCACGCAGGCCATCGACCACCACCCTGGCCCAATCGAAATATGCCTGCTTACGTTCCACCGACCAATTCGCGGGCGGCGAGGCGGCTATGTCCCGCAGGTTACAGATCGTGTCCGCCAGCTTGACCAGCCTGGCGCGGCGGCTGAGCTGAGAGGCTTGCTCGATCTGCAGCCGTTTGCGCTCGGCCTTGGGCAAAGTCTTGTCATCAGTGACCTCGATAACGATGTTGGCAACGTCCTTGCCGAAGTGGCGAACGAGCGCCTGCTCGGTGGTGTCCGTATCCTCGATCGTGTCGTGCAGGATGGCGGCAAGCAGGACTCGCTGATCGTCGATGCGTGCCTCATTGGCCAGCAGGTTGGCCAGCGCAATCGGGTGGTTGATGTACGGCAACTTTTCTGTGTCCGTGCGTCGCTGGTCGCGGTGCTTGTCGGTGGCAAAGGCGATGGCGGAAATCAGTGCTTTCATTTTCGGAAGATCTCCCGGCGGTGCCAGGCCAGGTAGGGGCGATGTGGCTCGGCCAACTCCGCAACTCGCCAGCGCAGCTGCACCCCAAGCAGCGCCTGCTGGTCGCCCGACAGTTCAGGGCTCACCAGCACCCTGCCATCGCCATCAAAGCTGATCCAGCCGCCATCGAACAGCGCGTCCAGATGCGGCGCGAGCAGCAGGCCATTGAACACGTCGAGACGCTCGGCGTCGCTTTTGCACCTCGCCCACGGCTTGATGTGCGAGGCTCGCAGCAGCAGCTCGAGGCTTAGCCCGGTGACGGAGCAGCGCCCCTGCCAGTAGTCGATCAGCGACTGGCGGAAAATATCCTGACCGACGCGCCCGATGACCCAGCGCTCCGCTTCTGTCGTCGCCGGCAGCCGTTGTGCCTCGTCCGCAAACTGTCCGGCTGCCTCGCCCGCGAGCAAGTGCGCAACCCTCCCGGCTCGCTGAATCATGGCATACAAGGCCTCGTAGCCAGTGACCAGATCGACGACGGCAGGCCACGGACCGGCGCCGGTCCGCGCATCGGTGGCGCAATCTTGCGCCACCTTCTGGCCCCAGGCCGCAACAGAAAAGGCGACGCGGTACCTCTCACGCGACTGTGCCGCGACGCCCAGCGTCTGCGGGAATGCCGACGACCGGAAGATCATCCAGTTTCCCTCGCGCGCTGGTGCCAGGTCGAAACCGGCCAAGTGTGTTGCCTTCTCGACCTGTGTGTCGTAGAACACCTCGCCTCGGGCTGGGCGGGGAGCGAATTCACCCCACGCCAACAGAAACTCCTGCAGTTCCCGCCCTGACCCCAAGGCAAGGCCCGGGTATTTTCCACGCAGACCGGAGACAATACGCTCCCTTCCCGTCTTCGCTGCCTGCGCGCCCACCCACTCGGCGATCTCCGCTTCCGTGCGACCGAGGATGGGCGCGAGCGTCTGTGCCGACAAGCCTATTTCTACCGCATTGCCAGACGCATTCCCGGAAAAATAGACAGCACAGGTCTGCCCGCCGGGCGCCTGCAGCCGAAAGTTGCCGTTGGCCATTTTCGAGTAGCTGCCGAGCCCGGAAAAGGCCTCCCGCAGCATGGATTCATATTCACTGCTCACGCCCCCACCTCCTCAGCCAGGTTGATGCCAGCCCCCTCCAGCAAGTCTGCCAGCCGCGACCCCACACCGGAGAGGTCCTGCAATGAAAGCTCGCCGATCGACACGGTCGCTCGCTTTCCCCCATGGAAGACCAGCCGCCTGCGCAAGCTCAGGTGTTCGCCGCCGGCAGGATCCCATGGGTAGATCAACAAGATCGCCCCACAGTCATAGCTCTCGGCATAGGCCAGCATCTGGTACAGGTCACCCTGCGCGATGCCGAGCTTGCGCTCATCGGGCGACAGGCGTTTCCACTTGGTATCGACGACGCAGAGCGGCAGGCCGCCCTTGAGTACCACGATATCCGGCCGCAGCCGGAACAACCGCTGGCTAGACTCCCGGTCGCGCACCAGGTGATGGCGGCAATCCTGAATCGATACCTCGCAAGCCGACTTGCGCAACTCTCGCCGCAGGGTTCGCGCAACGAAGCGCTCGAAGAGGTCGTTCATGTCGAAGAGCAGTGCGAACGAGCTCTGCTCGCCGGCGTAGAGACCGGTCGTCGTTCCCTGCAGGAACAGCCTGGCCATGCCGAGGCACAGGTCGAAGCGCTCGCTGATGCGGTCAAGCGTCACCCGCGCGAGCCAGCCTGACGTTGGCACGATATCCGAAACCCCCTCGAAGGCCGGCAAGAGCTCGCGCAAAGCCTGCTGCGTCGTGTTGTTCGACGCCAGGCGCAGCATGCGCACGATGGCGACCCGCAACAACTGGTTCAGCGCATGGTCCTCGTCAAACTCGTCGAAAGCGCAGGCGGTGCGCTCCCGGTGTACCAGATTCCGCCGGAGCTGCTCTTCGATCTGCATCTGGCCACGCACCATCTGCAAATCGTCGCACTCCTCGCGGTAGCGGCGGATCAGCCCGCGCCGCAACTGGTCGGCCAGCGCGCGGCAGAAAAGCCGCATCAGCAGGTCGAGCCAGCCGTCGTTGGCCTTCTCGAGGGCCGCCTTGCCGGGCGTGGCACCATCCAGGTCGTAGGCGACGAGCAGCATTCGCAACAAGTTGTGGCGCACCGCCGGGAGGTCGCTCACACCCTCCCTGTGCTCGATCTTGGGCAGGAATTCCACCGTTCGGTTTGCCAGGTGCACCGCGCCGACGTACTGCGCCGGCCGCACCCGCGTGCGCGAGAGATGCTCGATGACCGGAATGTGCAGGCGTGCCGCCAGCCCGTCGAGCTGGTTGATCTCGGCCACCGAGAACGCTCGCTCGGTCGCTAACGACAGAGCCTCGACCACCGGGATCCTCTCGTACTCCCGGAAACTGACGAGGCTCATGCGTAGATGGCCCTGACCATGTCAGGAGAGAGCTTCTTCGCCACCTCGAAATGGACGCGTCCGTCACTGACTTCGGCATCGCTGCCGAACAGTTCGAGCACATTGATCTTGCTCTTCCTGACGATTGGATCCTGCGGCTTCTTCTGCTCATCTCCGAGGACCAGGCGAATCTTCGACCAGTCCTCGAAGAAATATTCCTGCAACAACGGGATCACCTTGTGCAACAGACAATGTTCGAGGTCCGCGAAGGTCTTGATATTGATGAAGTAGGCGTGCCCCAGGGTGTGATCGCGGTCGAAGAGATAGGCGATGCGCCGATTCAGCGTCTCCAGCAATTCGCGGAGATCCACGCCGTCGACCGGAACTTCCGGCAGCGTGCTGATGTCCGGCATCAGTTCATCGAACACAAAGCGGCGGCGCAGGGCCGTATCCAGCAGCGCAATCGAGCGGTCGGCCGTGTTCATCGTTCCGAGCAGGTACAGGTTGGGCGGCAGGCCGAAGGCTGGCTCCTCGTCGGGATCCACATAGGGCAGACTACAGGTCAACTCGTTCACCGCCCCCAGCCGCTTGTCGTCCTCGATCAGCGTGATCAGTTCGCCGAATATCTTGGCGATGTTGCCCCGGTTGATCTCGTCGATCACCAGCACAAAGCGCTTGAGACTCTCCGGCGACTTCCGTTCGGGTGCTCCGAGCTTGCCATCGATTATTTCGAGATGCTTGAGGACGGCAAAGAAGAACGACTTGTTGTAGGAGCACGCGTCCATGTCACCTGGCTGCGCATACGACTTGCGTGCTGCCCAGAGGACAGCAAGGCCTTTTCTTGGGACGTTGTACGGCAAGCTCGATTCATCCTTGCTCAGGATCACTCCCTTGACCTGTTTGCCGATTCGTACCTGCGTTTTCTTGCCGCCATGCAGCGTGATTTCCACAAACTGGTCGCTGGAATTCGAAACATCCTTCACCAGTTGGTCGTAAGCCCGCTCGAAGCGCTGCATGTCGGTCAGCGCGATCCCCGGCTGTAGCCGCGATGCGCGCCAGTTTGCCTCGGCCGCTTCGGCGATGCGCTTGAGCGGCCCCGGCTCGACGTTGTATGTGACCTGACCGGCTTGCGTAGCCGGCCGGATGCCGACCACGAAATCCTGGTAGGTGAAAGACGGATGGAAAGTCACGAATTCGATCTGACCACCCTTGCGGTACTGGTCGAACTTCTGCTTGGCCGCCGCATACGCCTCCGGTGTCGCCATCAGCGTCGACCCGGGCTGCCCGTCGATGGTCGCCACCGCCTCGGCCACCGCGCGGTAGGTCTTGCCTGTGCCCGGCGGGCCGTAGAGGATACGGTTGAGTGGGCCCGACCCGGATTCCTCTTTGAGATCGCCGTTTTTCTCGTGCTCGGTTTCGTCCAGTGCTATTCCCACGATTTCTTCAAGTCCCAAGCCGAAGTAGGGTTTCAACAGCGTTCTCTCGAAAGCCGAAAGCTGTTCCTTGGGTACCTGCCAGAAGGTCGAATTGCCGTCTGGCGTCCATTTTTGCTTGCTCTCGGAGTACCGCGCGGCACTCCGGCTATCTTTCAGTACCACGTAGGGTCGCTCAAGCCAGTCCGTACCCTTGTCCGACATCCTTGCCGGCCCCGCGAAACGCCCGAGCCGGCACACTTCGTTGCCATAACACAGGTAGAACAGCGCATCGTCGGCCGCCTCACGGAAATTCCTGGCCTGATTGGCGCCAGTATCCTTGTGAATGATCGCGCGGCGCTGCCGGGCGAGTGAGTCGCGTTCGCCCGCAGCAAAACTGCCGTCGTTGCCGTGCGAGAGCTTCCAGATATCGAGGTCCTTCACCACCCAGACGGCTCAGATCCGCGAACCGAACTCGAGGATTCCTTCGCCTGCCGCCCGCTTCTCCAGCGCCGCCATCTGCAGGTCCATCATGCTCAGCTTCCGGTCAGGCGCGCCGAGAAATGCCAGCATCGAGCGCTTCATGAAGACGGCGACGATGCAGGGCCGCTCGCGGTTCTGGTAATGGAAGGCGATCTTCCACTTGGTGGCCTGCCCGAGGTCGGCATCCTCGATGACCTGCAGATCACCCCTGGCCGCCGCCTCGGCCACGTCAGCCACGATGTCGCGGACCCTGCCAAAGGCTTCCGTCGCGTTCGCGCCGTACTTCGTGTACCAAGCATGAGTGTCGGAATAGCTGGCTCCGCCACCGTCGGGCTTGTCGGTCGTGTCTCTGCGCGAAAAGATGCCGAACTTGAAGGCCGAACCGCCCCAGATGCTGCCCATCGTGTCCAGCTTGCTCTCCAGCCAGTAGTCACTTATGACTCAGATCTTTACATTTCCTGAGCAGATTCAGTTACGGGGTAGCGTGGGCGAGAGCCGGGACGATGGTTTGTTCAGTGATTCGACAAGCGGCGGCGATGGTCGAGCGGCCCAGACGGGTCAGGTAGTAGCGATAGCCATGAACGACTTTCTTGATGAGACCGAACTGGCGCAGGCGCCAAAGCTGGCGCGTGATGCTGGCCGGCGAGATCTGGCGCAAGAAGGGGACGAGGTCGGCACGGCGGATGCCACGGATGTTGAACTCGGGACGCTGAAGCGCCCGCAGCAGGGCCTGCTGAGTGGCATCGAAGAAATTGAAGCCCTTGAGGGTATGGCCGTTGACCGTCTTGGGGTTGACCAGCCGATGCAGGTTACGATCGCCGGCGGAAAAGTCGTCGAGTGCGGAGAGGTATTCGAGGTAGCGGCGGTTACAGCCGAGCAGGATCTCGCGCAAGTCGATCAGGCTGTAGATGGTCTTTCGGAGGGGGGCGATCTCGCGCGACTCGTGACCATCCCGATGTTCCACCTTGCGGTGGTGCTTGAAGAAGGAAACGTTGTTGGTCGTGGTTTCCAGGCGCAGCACACGGTTGAACTTGTCGTACATCTTGACCGATACCTTGCCAAAATGGTGCTTGATGCAGGTGCCCTCGATGCGCGTCGTGAAGCGGCTACCGAGTTCCTGCGCCAGTTGCGGCGTGATCTTCTTGCCCAGGAAACTGGCGACCTGCTCGGCCTTGACCGAGAAGATGGCCTGCCGGGAGAGTTCCTCGTAGAGCGACTTCAGGATGGCGTCGGAGCGGAACACCAGATCGGTCGAGTATTCGACCTGCATCAGGCTCCAGTGATAGGACTGTCCGAAGACATCCAGGATCGGGCAGCATTGCTCGGCGTAGCGGTCCAGAAGCGCATGCAGGGTGTCGGGCGAGAAGGCGTCCGCGAGTTGTTGCGCCCGTTCCCAGTCGTCGATGCGGATAAACGCATTGTCCGCCATCGCGTAATCGATGCCGGCCACGTTCAGAGAACGCGCCAGCCGACTGTGGCCATTGCAATAGAACTGCAGCCGGAAGGGGCTCCACGTTGGCACGCGCAGGTAGATGAGTCCGAGAGCCTCGTCCATCCAGTAGAAATAGTAGTGCAGGCATTTGCCCGAGGTGTGGCGCAGAAAGGTCTGATGACTTGGCTTGTCATGCCACGGTTCGTAGGCGTCGCAGGCTTCCATGGCGGAAAGCACATGCACCAGTCCCGGATGATCACCACGCGCCTTGAGCACTGCCGCCACGAGGTCTTCCTTGCGGAGGTGGGCCTTGGCCACGTGCTCGATCCGCGCTCCTTGCGCAGTCGCCAGTGCCTGTGCGGCTTCACGAATGCGATCACGCAGCGGTTCGGCAAAGCGCGGGTAGTCAAAAATGCGAATGTGCCGGGCGTTGAGAAAACTCGTCATTCCCGCCGCGTAGCACGCGCCGGGCAACGTGCCTGTAATCACGATCCGGTCGTAGCAGGAGAGTGTTCCGGCAAGCCGCTCGTGATAGCGATCGGTCAGCATCTGTGTCATGGTCGCCTCCGCTTTTCCGTTTGGGCTATGACAGAAATCTCAACCTGTTTGGTTCCGGCTTCGCCGGCTTAGGCAAGAATGGCATCGCCACCGTCATCAATCCGGCGAAGGCGCGGGCTCGCTCGCGCAGTCCGTCGCCGGAGCGACCGAGGCCGGCCGCTTTGCCGTCGGCGGCGTTCCCACTTACAGTCAGCACGCCAAGCCCGCTCTTCTGCAAGAGCCATGCAGCGTCTGTGCGCAACAGATCCAGGATCGGATCATCCTGCGGCACGTCAAGTGCCACATCGGGCCTCTTGTCTCGATTCTTGTAGTGATCCCAAACATCCAGCAGATGGTACTTGACGCTGTTCTTCGCCAGTTTCACCCCGTTTGGCAAACGCTTCCCGAATGGCTGCGAAAAGGCTGCCAAGGCCGTAGATTCCCCCAAAGGCATCCGGAGCGCCCTCTCCCACACAGACACAGGGCCTATTACCCAGGCCAGGCCTGTAAAGTCGCTGCCAAAGCGACCATCCACAATATCCCAATTGCCGGTTTCGTCACCGGCCGCGATCCAGATTTCCAATGCCACTCCCCGTTTATTGATATGTTTTCAAACCAGATGGCAAATCTGGAGACTTGGCCATCGTGCGGCCAGGTACTCCGCCACCAGCCGGCGGTGGCAATGCTCCGGCGTCGCCTCGCTACACAACAGACACCCTCCGTCGAGAAGCTCCGCCGACACCGTTTCCTCGACCCGACGCGCGCTCAACAGTGCCAGAAAATCGTGCTCGTAGGCAGCCCAGTCGCCCTTGCCGTCGCGGTACTTCTTGAGCATATCAGCAGTCGGTGCTAGTTGCGGCAGATGCAGGTAATCCTTGCCGATAACGCGACGCAGAAAGAAGCGCAAATCGGCGCTCCTGGTGAAGCCGGCGAGCTGCGAGGTGTTGTTCAGGCGGATATCGAGCACGCGCTTGAGGTCCGGGCGGTCGAGCAGACCGAAAAACTGCTCGGCACTCTTCTTCGTAAACCCGATTGTGAAAATCTTCATTCGCCGTCGTCCTCGCTGTGCTGCCTGTCCTGGCTATACGCCACGCGCTGCGCTTCACTGCGGGCAGTAGCCGTCAACAGTTCGGCGTCATCGTCGAACAGACTGCCCGTTCCGGAATCGGCGCCAGCGATGCGGCGCAGCAATGCAGCGTGCGGCTCGATCGCTCCATCGGCCAGGATGTGCGTGATCGTGGCGCCAGCGTCATGCAGCGCCTGTGCCACCAGCCAGGTGCGATGGCAATCGGCCGGATCGCGCTCCGCGCACATGAGACAAATGCGGTACTCCTCGGCGCCGCACTGAAGACGTGCCAGCGCCTCGACGAAAGCGCTGGCGGCACGGATCCGGTCGAAATCAGCCCGGCCCCTGACGTAGCAAGCAGGATCGCGTGGCCGCGCGCCGAGTCCCTCACCCAGAAAGACATAGCGAATTCTCGCCGCCATCAGGCTGACCTGCAGCGGCTTCTTGTCGAACTGTGGAAAGCGGCGGCTGACGGGATGCGAGCGGACATCGGCGATCGCGGTCACGTCATGAAGCCGCAACAGGGCGATGAAGGCGTCGATGTCGTGATTCGAATGCCCGATGGTGTGCATGACCGTCATTTCGTGCTCCCCGCGCGCTCCCTGGTGATTACCGCCGTCGCCAGTTTATAGGCGAAGCCATCGCGAAACGGCACCGCCAGACTGACGCACACATAAGCGTTGGCCAGCGCCAGGCTCTGCACTGTCAACAGCCAGAAGGTCGCCACCGTATCTGTCAGGGCCAGATTGTAGCGCCGCTGGCCAATGCGAAAGTCGGCGCGATACTTCATCTGTCCCTCATAGCCCGACTTTCGGTACAGTACCAGTTCGCACACCGCGATCAACAGCAACGAACCCGGCAGATCCGACAGCCGATTTGCCGGCACGCGGTCGTTGAAACCACCGTGGCTGGAGTGGCCGTCGAGCCAGAGCCCCGACGACGCCTTGTCGGCCAGGAGCGGGAGGTCATCCCAACTCGCGCGCCCACAGCGTTCAAGCACTGCCGGACCCAACAGGCGATTCTCGCGCTGGTGAAGACTTGGCGCCGGACGACCCCACTCCAGTGTCACCACATCGAGAACCGCCGCTTGCCGGCCGTCGCTGCACACCGTGCGGCGCAGTGGCAGCCCATCCGTGTCGACCTCGGTCACGGGGCGCACCCAGGCACCGACGTATCCTGCGGAATCGAGCGTCTTGCCGGCCAGGCAATAACCGCCACACTTTCGCGAATTTGCCAGAACCACCATCCGTTTCTCCCCCATCCTGCCGCCCCCCGATCGTTCTCCGATACCGGGACAACGCGACAGGAGGAAGAAATTTCAAAGTCAGGCCCAGGCCACTTCGAATCCGTTGCCTGTGACCTTGATCGTGGGTGGTTTTGTCCGCGCAAGAATCTGCATCGCCGACAGCCCGCCGGTAAGCGCCAGGACCGCACCCGAAGCAATCAGAAGCCCGAGTTTGCTCGTTGGTTCGGGGTCCAGCACCGCGAGAATGACCATCGCGACGCCGGCGACCGACATGCCAACTGCAGCAGCGGCAGCCACCATTTCAGCGGTGGCCAAGTCTGCCTTGCGCCCCATTTCGAATAGCGAGTCGTTGGCGGGATCGATTCCCACATTCGCGTCGTCGATGATCAATACGGGCGTCTGCTCTTTGTAGGCCGTCGCCAGGACGGCAAGCCACCCCGTCTGGGAAGTGCGGACCACCAGTTTGCGTGTCATCGTTCGACTCTCTCCCTTGTACTGCCGTTGTTCCTGCCGAGTCTGCTTTTCAAGCATGCTGTCCCTGGTGTTCGCTCACGGAGCAGACAAGGCCCTTGAAATCAACGCCAGCGACTTGTCGTCGCCGCTCGTACCCTTCCAGAAATCCGCTTCGGCGAGCAGACCGAAGAGTTCGCGACGACCCACTTGCGCCTCGGCAACGCCGCGCAGCAGCTTGCCGACGGCGAGAGATACGCGACGGGCATTGCTGACGACGAGACGTTCGGCGCCGCCATCACTCATCGCAGCGAGGCCGGTGAGCGGGATGACTTCGATCTCGCCCCAAGCCCATTGGCTGTCCTGCAGGCGCGGGCCGATGAAGCAGGTCTGATTGGCGAACTCGCCCTTGCCGGCGGGGCCGACGCAATGGCAGGCGCCATCGCTCTCTGCCACCAGTTCGCCGTCGCCGATCTTCAGCCACAAGGCGCGCTGCCGGCCGGATACCCACAGCAGCAAGGTGCAGCCAAAATCCTCGGCGCTGCGCAGGTGTGCTTCGGCCAGATCGTCGAGGAGGCCCCTGGCATGCGTCACGATTCGACGCGCCAGCGCTTCCGCCTGACCTGGCGCCCCATTTCGGGAATCTAGCGTCAGCGCCAAATCACCTTCGAACGTCCGGCACAGGCGACGAACGCCTGCCACGACTGCCGCTGCACCGAGGTGCGAAACCGCTGCACTGCCCGCGCCGTCGGCCAGAATCACCAGCGCCCGCCCGCCGGCATCGGCCAGAGCCACATCCTGGCATGGCTTGGGCGGATTGGCGCGCAGGTGGGAGTGACCCACCACGGCAGCATCGGCGGCAAACCAGTGGGGAGCGGGCAACTCCGGCAAGGGCGGTGAAACCGTCTCTGCCGCTTGTTTCGACAGCGGCTGGACCGGGTCCGCCTTGGCCGCGACTGGTCTGGGAAATGCCTTGCGTGTCTCGGCAGCCTTGCGTCGGGTAGACCGGCTACCCTGGGGCGTGGCGCGGCGCATCAGATGGAATCCCAACTGTCGGTCGATCCCAGTGGCACCCCCGTGCCTGGCGTCGACTGGCTGACCCGCTCCATGCTCTGTGACAACCACTGGAAGAACTCGCGGAATTTCATGCCCGCCAGCCGCTTTGGCGCGCGCGTCGAGAACTCCGCCAGGACATCCAGCGCTGCACCTTCGCCGATACCGATGGCCAGCACGGTGACTTTACGATCCTGGGCCATCTGGCGCAGGCGCCGGGCGGCGGCCTGCCAGCTATCGGTCGGCGCACCGTCGCTCATCAGAACCAGCCAGGGCTGGTAGTAGCTCACCCCGGCTTTCTGGTACTCGGCTTTGCGGCCAGCCAGCCGCTCGATCGCCAGTTCCACCGCCTCGCCCATCGGCGTGCCGCCCCTGGCCTGCAGCTTCGCAAGATCCTGGATCTGGTACGCCGGGGTGAAGGACAGCGCTTCACGTACGCTGCCGCCGAAGGTAAACACCCCCACCTCGACCGCATAACTGGCGAAGTCATCATGGCGCAGTTCGTCAATGAACTGCGCCATGCCGCCGTTGAGTTCGTCGATCGGTGCGCCGCCCATACTTCCGCTGGTGTCGAGCACCAGCGCGCAGGCGCAGCGTGCCGTCGGGTTCTCGATGAGGTCGCTCTTCAGGAGGGTGAGATCAAATCCGTGCATGTGAAGTGTCCTTGCTGGGTCGGTCGATATCCATGCAACGTTTGGCACACGGCGAATTTCAAGACGCCTGCCGAGCGGATGCCTGATCTCCAGAGATGGCGGTCCGGCGTTCGGCGGGTTTCTGCGTCATCGGCCGCAACGCCCGGTCGTGGGAGCCCTGCTCAAGGCTATGCGCGTATTTGTCGAAAGCGATCCGCCACTCGCTCGGGCGTGCCCGCTCCGCCGGGTTGCCGGCGCCATTCAACAGCGTACGAATCAACAGGGTCTTGAGCGCAAAGGTCAGATGGCTCCAGATCAAGTACCAGGGGCCGGCCGGGATCGCCCCGTCGCGTCCCGGTGGGGCGCCCCCCGTGCCGTACGGGAAGTGCCCGCTGCGCAGATTCTCAACCACCGTCCCACCACCGACGAAATCGTAGGGGTGGCGGCCGAGCATCAGACAGCGGAAGATCAGAATGGCGAGTGAGAACAGGTCGCTCTCCGGCGTACGACGCACCTCGGCGAGGTTCAAGCCATGATGCTCGGGTGGGATCATGTCGGCGGCACCGACGAGGCAAGGGAAGATCCGCCCATCAATCGCCACCTGATAGCTGTCGCAGTCGATCAGCGTTACTGCCCCGGTCGCGTGGTCGTAGAGAAAGTTGTTGAGATTGATGTCGCCGAGGCACACGCCGGCGTGGTGCAGGCGCCCCAGTGTCGTGACGATCGCCAGGAGATAGCGAACGACATCGCGACGGTCGAGGCCCGGGACATGTTTGCGGCAAAGCATTGGGTGCGCCAGTTTGGTCAGCGGCACCCCGGCGGCGCGACGCATCGCGTAGCCACGCCAGGCGCCATGCTCGTCATGCACGGTGACCGCTGGCCAGGCCAGTGCCGAGGTGTCGAACTTCTGACGGAATCCGACCATGGCGTCGACCTTCTCGCGCAACTGATCGCCCCGCCGGGCCAGAAGTTCGGGGTGATAGAGTTTGACCACCGCCGACGGCTGTCCGACCAACGCGTATACCGCGCCTTCGCCGCCCCTGGAGATTTCCTCACCAATCGTCCGGGCCTTGCCAAGCTTGTCGAATACCCGCACTGCTTTCTCCCCGAACGCCATCATGCCGATACAACGCGCGCCGGAGCATGAATTTCAAGGCGAGTGCGGCGACGGGCAAAAAAATGCCCATGCGCGCACTGCCGCATGGGCGGAAAGGAAACGGGCGCTGCACGCGCCGAAATGGCGGTGAAGTCATCACTGCAAATGACCCGATCAGGTCGGCTGGATACGACATCATCGGCGGCAGGCGTTGCTGGATGTCGACTGGCTTCGCCTTGTTTGTCCGCTTTCGGTGTGGTTATGCTTTGCCCATCCGGGGAGAACGTTGGAAAACCAGTTGCCGCGTGAGGTTGATCGGCCCGCCGGTCGGCCAATGAATATCAGGGGAATCGGGGCTTTGTCCTCGCTGCTGTCGCTCCGCTCCGGATGTTCCGTTTGCGCCGGCCTTTTCTGCTTTAACCGCGCGCTTCACGGAATGTCTTCAACGGACAGGTGTGATGGACCTCGACGGCGGCGGCGAGTTGGCGAAGGCGCTTGTCACTTCACAAAGCCCTATCAACGGGCAGGCGTGACGGACTCTGAACTACGCCCTGACACAGCTTCCGATAGTGGAGTCACAAAGCCCTATCAACGGGCTGGAGTGACGGACCGGCAGGAGCAGGAGACGCCCTCCAGCAGTATTTGTTGTCACAAAGCCCTATCAACGGGCTGGAGTGACGGACAGCTTCCGGTCATGATTCCTGACTTTGCCGACATCTTGTCACAAAGCCCTAAGCCGGCGAAGCCGGAACCAAACAGGTTGAGATTTCTGTCATAGCCCAAACGGAAAAGCGGAGGCGACCATGACACAGATGCTGACCGATCGCTATCACGAGCGGCTTGCCGGAACACTCTCCTGCTACGACCGGATCGTGATTACGGGCACGTTGCCGGGCGCGTGCTACGCGGCGGGGATGACGAGTTTTCTCAATGCCCGGCACATTCGCATTTTTGACTACCCGCGCTTTGCCGAACCGCTGCGTGATCGCATTCGTGAAGCCGCACAGGCTCTGGCGACCGCGCAGGGAGCGCGAATCGAGCACGTGGCCAAGGCGCACATCCGCAAGGAAGACCTCGTTGCCGCGGTGCTCAAGGACCGTGGGGATCATCCAGGATTGGTGCATGTGCTCTCCGCCATGGAAGCCTGTGACGCCTACGAACCCTGGCACGACAAGCAAAGTCACCAAACCTTTCTGCGCCATACCTCGGGCAAGTGCCTGCACTACTACTTCTACTGGATGGACGAAACCCTCGGACTGATCTACCTGCGCGTGCCGACGTGGAGTCCATTCCGGCTGCAGTTCTACTGCAATGGCCACAGTCGGTTGGCACACTCGCTGACAACGGCAGGTATCGACTACGCGATGGCGGACAATGCGTTCATCCGTATCACCGATTGGGAACGGGCGCAGCAACTCGCGGACGCCTTCTCGCCAGACACCCTGCATGCGCTTCTGGACCACTACGCCGAGCAGTGCTGCCCAATTCTGGATGTCTTCGGACAGTCTTATCACTGGAGCCTGATGCAGGTCGAATACTCTACCGATCTGGTGTTCCGCTCCGACGCCATCCTGAAGTCGCTCTACGAGGAACTCTCCCGGCAGGCCATCTTCTCGGTCAAGGCCGAGCAGGTCGCCAGTTTCCTGGGCAAGAAGATCACGCCGCAACTGGCACAGGAACTCGGCAGCCGCTTCACGACGCGTATCGAGGGCACCTGCATCAAGCACCATTTTGGCAAGGTATCGGTCAAGATGTACGACAAGTTCAACCGTGTGCTGCGCCTGGAAACCACGACCAACAACGTTTCCTTCTTCAAGCACCACCGCAAGGTGGAACATCGGGATGGTCACGAGTCGCGCGAGATCGCCCCCCTCCGAAAGACCATCTACAGCCTGATCGACTTGCGCGAGATCCTGCTCGGCTGTAACCGCCGCTACCTCGAATACCTCTCCGCACTCGACGACTTTTCCGCCGGCGATCGTAACCTGCATCGGCTGGTCAACCCCAAGACGGTCAACGGCCATACCCTCAAGGGCTTCAATTTCTTCGATGCCACTCAGCAGGCCCTGCTGCGGGCGCTTCAGCGTCCCGAGTTCAACATCCGTGGCATCCGCCGTGCCGACCTCGTCCCCTTCTTGCGCCAGATCTCGCCGGCCAGCATCACGCGCCAGCTTTGGCGCCTGCGCCAGTTCGGTCTCATCAAGAAAGTCGTTCATGGCTATCGCTACTACCTGACCCGTCTGGGCCGCTCGACCATCGCCGCCGCTTGTCGAATCACTGAACAAACCATCGTCCCGGCTCTCGCCCACGCTACCCCGTAACTGAATCTGCTCAGGAAATGTAAAGATCTGAGTCATAAGTGACTAAATTCCTCTGTTAACCCGCGGCAAGTGCGAGACTTGGGGGAGCCACAGGCGTAGGAGGAGATGCTTTCGGTCTAGCGTTGATGATTTTGTCGACGATGTAGCGGACAAGCGCCGGCCAGCGGCCAGCTTTTGGCAACTGAGGCGCACTTGCCAGAACATGGTCAAGACCCTTGCGGACATTGACGATCATCGCCTTGATTTGGTCCCCCGCCGCATGGGAGAGCGTGAGCAGCAAGCGAGACTGGCCGGCGTGCTCGGTCAGGCGGCCCACCCCGGCGAGCAACATCGGGCGACTGGTGATCGCTTCCAGGCGTGTCTTCGGATGCGCCAGGCGAACATACCAACTCCACCAGTTGTAGATCAGCGCCACCGCTCGCGCCGAGAGGTTGCAGCGCTCCAGGTCCTGCGTGGTGTAGCCGCCCCAGCCCCATTGATTTTTCAGTTCGTCGAAGCCATTTTCACAATCGGCCCGATCCCGATACAAC
Organism: Candidatus Accumulibacter propinquus; assembly: GCF_056856495.1. NCBI lineage: Bacteria > Pseudomonadati > Pseudomonadota > Betaproteobacteria > Candidatus Accumulibacter > Candidatus Accumulibacter propinquus. The sequence goes on along the minus strand of NZ_JBSEHC010000002.1, from coordinate 195,834 downwards.
TGGCCCATGGCTTCTGTCGAGTAGTCCGCGTTCGTGACCAGGACGGCGTATTCCCAGAGTTTGGCCCTCTCCGAATGGTCGAGGAACTGCAACTCGGGCTGGGTGCTCTCGTTGCTCGCTTCGGCGACCAGGCTGGACTTGACGCGTCGCCGTAGCACCACAACACGCCGCGCGCGAGTCCAGCCCGCCAATTGGAGTTCGGCTTCCACCGCGTCAAAACCCTGGCCGACACCCTGCCAGTCGCTGCGCCGCCAGAGCCGCTCGATCAGGCGCTTGACCCCAGCCGTTTGCTTGAGCTTGAAGAGATAGCGCTGCCCTATCTCTTCCATCTCGGCCATCATGCCTTCATTGCCGAAGGCGATGTCGCCGCGCACCAGGACGGGACGTTCCTCAACAGCGAGTCGTTCGAGCAGCAGGCGTAGCCGGGGCCGGCTATATTTCCCGGCAATGGCTTTGCCGCCTTGCTCTTCCACATCAAGCACCAAACGCAGATTGCCGATCCAGTAGGTGTGCAGTGTATGACTGGGCCGTCCCGGTTTCGTGGGGTTGTATCCGACCTCGGCGCCCGCCTGGTGGCCGTAGAGCAATTTGATGGTCGTGTCGACGTCGAGAATCCAGGGCGTACGGAGCGCTTCGCGGCTGCTCTCCGAAAGCGCCGTGTCCATCCATGCCGTACTCTTTGCCAGTTGCGCCGCCCGGGCAGCACGCGCTTCGCCGCGGCACGGCTTGGCTTGGTTCGGCGCCAGATGCGCCAGGGCGCGGCGCAGACTTTCATCGCTGATGATCTTGTTCATGCCGAGAATCTGCGGCGCGACCTCGTCGCCGCGTAGCCCGGTCACATGCGCATACCGCCGCTGGCCATCCAGTATCGACAACATCCAGGTGCCGAGAACGTCGACCGACTCGGGTGCGTTGGAGCTGGTGTAGGCCATCGGACACCCCCCCAGCCAACGGGTGAATAGGCCCGAGACTTCGAGGAATTCGGCAAAGAACGGCAACTGCCCCAGGGCCGTGGCACTTCCCCCTTCGTCCCAGCGAACGTGGAATCGCCCACCAAGCGTCGCCACACGCATCTCCAGCGCCGTCTGCTCGATCTCTTGCAAGGCACCATCCACCGCCTTGACCAGCTCTTTTCGCTCGAAATCCAACTCACCCATTGGGTGACCCTCCCGATTCGCCGGAAACCCTCACCAGCACTCAGTTTGCAGCAATTCTTGCTCTTTCAACTGAGGAAAATAGGATAACTGGAGACACACTACCGCCCCGGCTTTTCTTGCCTGACGTTGATCTGAATTGCTGGATTTTGCTTACTATGCGCTTACTGGCACGACGGAATCGGCATAGGGGCGGCCAGATTACCTGACCGTTCCCCTGCCACACCACCCGGCATGCGGGTCCGCACCGGGCGGTTCAAGTAGTTGAGGTTATGAGAGACGCGGCACGCCGAGTCGGTCGAAGTAAGCGATCGGCATCACACGATTCAGCGCGAAGGAGCTGTTACGCCACCATCGACGGCTGTTTGCGGCGATCCGATGGGCATCCGGCTTAGAAGCACCCAACGCCAGCAATTCCCGATACATCGTCGTACCCCGACGCCAGTGCTTGAGTTGCAGAGCACGCAACCGGTGACGCAACCACTCGTCGAGTTCGCGGAACACTTGCGGCGTCTGCGCAAGTTGGAAGTATCCCTTCCAGCCCGGCATGTAAGTCCGGAGCCGTTCCACTACCTCCGGCAGGCTACGCCCGCCCGAGCGACGCGTCAGTTGTCGGATGCGTTGCTTGTAGGTTTCTTTTGCCTTGTCGGCAACCCGGCATTTCACCTGGCCACCTAGACCGTACCAGAAGCTAAAGCCCAGAAACTTGCGACTAGATGCCGGTGCAACCGCCGTCTTGGCTTCATTCACCTTCAGGTGAAGTCGCTCATAGAGTCGGCGCAGCCCATTGAGTACCCGCTCGCCCGCCTGGCGACTGCGTACATATACATTGCAGTCGTCGGCATAGCGAACGAAACGATGCCCACGCGTTTCCAGAGCCCGGTCCACCTCGTCGAGCAGCACAGGGCCGGTGGCTTGTGGTTCGAGATTCCGAAAGTAAAAAAGCGGTAAGCAGTCAGGCCAGACCTGGCCATACCCTGATATTCGCGAGTGTGAATGGGCGAAGGTGTCGTCGCCATTCCACTGCCACGCCTAGTTCCGTCCCCGACTGATTTTGCCTGCACAATCTCAAGTAGAATGTGCCGCCGAACCATCCAACCAAGCCACTGGAAGAGAACAACGCATGGAACTCGCTGGAAAACGCATCGTCCTCGGTGTCACGGGCGGCATTGCGGCCTACAAGGCGGCCGAACTGCTCCGCCTGCTGCTCAAGGAGGGCGCCTCGGTACAGGTGGCGATGACCGAAGCGGCGACGCATTTTGTCACCCCGGTGACCTTCCAGGCGCTCTCCGGCAGGCCGGTGTTCAGCGACCAGTGGGATTCGCGTGTGCCCAACAACATGGCGCACATCGATCTGTCGCGGGAAGCCGACGTGCTGCTGGTGGCCCCGGCGTCGGCCGATTTCCTGGCCAAGCTGGCCAATGGTCTGGCCGACGACCTGTTGAGCACGCTGGCACTGGCGCGCGCTTGCCCCTTGCTGGTCGCACCGGCGATGAACCGCCAGATGTGGGAACATCCGGCCACCTGCCGCAACATCGCGACACTGCGCGGCGACGGCGTGGACATCCTCGGGCCGGGTTGTGGTGATCAGGCCTGTGGCGAGACCGGGCTGGGGCGGATGATCGAGCCGGAAGAGATCCTGGCGGACATGGTCGCGCACTTCCAGCCCAAGCGACTGGCCGGCAAGCGCGTGTTGCTGACTGCCGGTCCGACCTTCGAAGCGATCGACCCGGTACGCGGCATCACCAACCTGTCGAGTGGCAAGATGGGGTACGCCATTGCCCGCGCCGCCCGCGAAGCGGGTGCGCAGGTGACGCTGGTTTCCGGTCCGGTCAGCCTGCCCTGCCCGCAGGGCGTCACCCGCACCGCCGTGACCAGCGCGCTGCAGATGCACGCGGCGGTCCACCACGAGGTCGCGGCGAGCGACGTGTTCATCGCCGTCGCCGCGGTGGCCGACTACCGACCCGCGAAGCCGATCGGCCACAAGATCAAGAAAGGCGCCCAGGCCGCGCCACCGCAGATCGAACTGCTGCAGAACCCGGACATCCTCGCCGAAGTGGCCGCGCTGCGCGATCCGCCGCTGTGTGTCGGTTTTGCTGCCGAGAGCGAGAATCTGGCGGAATACGCGGAAAACAAACGGCGGAGCAAGAAGATTCCCCTGCTGGTCGGCAACCTGATCCACGACGGTTTTGGTGGCGACGACAACACGCTGATCCTGTTCGACGACGAGGGCCAGCACCCCCTGCCTTCGGCGCCCAAACTTGAACTCGCCCGTCAACTCGTCGCGCGCATCGCCAGCCTGCTCGAGAAACGCCGATGAGCCGACCCGACCTGCGGGTAGACGTCAAGCTGCTCGACCCGCGCCTGCGCGACAGCCCGCCGCACTATGCCACTGCCGGATCGGCCGGTCTCGACCTGCGCGCGTGCATCGCGGCGCCGGTGGACATCCGGCCCGGGGAAACGCTGCTGATTCCGACCGGGGTGGCCATCCACCTCGCCGACCCGGGGCTGGCGGCGATGATCCTGCCGCGGTCGGGGCTGGGCCACAAACACGGCATCGTCCTGGGCAACCTGGTCGGCTTGATCGATTCCGACTATCAGGGTGAAATCATGGTCTCGACCTGGAACCGTGGTCAGCAGACCTTCACGCTGCAGCCGCTCGACCGCCTGGCGCAACTGGTCGTCGTGCCGGTGTTGCAGATGCGCTTCAACGTGGTCGAGGACTTTGCGGCCAGCGCGCGCGCCAGCGGTGGTTTCGGCAGCACCGGACAGGCCTGAGGCAGCGCCGAACGTTCAGTGCTCGATACGCCGCAGCAGCAGCCACACCGCCGCGGCCAGAAAGGCGAGAAAACAGACCACCGACCAGTTGGCCATCGACAGACCGAGGAACAGCCAGTCCTTGCTCGAACAGAAACCGGTGGCCATGAACATCGCCGGCCAGCGCACGCCGAACCAGTCGACGATTCGCTCGATCACGGTCGGCTCGCCGAAACCACACTCCATGCTGACCTCGGGCAGGTACTGCAGCCAGCTCTGGTAGGCGGCGGTGGCCACACCGCCAGCCGCGGTCAGCGCCAGCAGCGCACCCCACAGGCGGCGCGCGCCGGGAAATACGACCCCGGCCAGCGCCAGCAGGCCGATCAGCAGATAGAGCAGCCGCTGAAAAATGCACAGCGGACACGGCTGCAGTTTCATCAGTTCGCCGATCGCCCAGCCGGCCAGCGTCAGGCCCACGGCCGCCATCGCCAGCAGGGCGAAGGAGGTCCGCAAGGATAGCGTCATCGGCGCGCCGCTCAGGACAGCACGTAGCTGCGCAAGCGCAGCGACAGCTCCTGCAACTGCCGGACTCCGGAGTTCTCGGCGCGCTCGCACCAGTCCTGCAAGGCCTGGAGCAGGTGCTCGCGGGAAGCATTCGAGCGCTCCCAGACGGCCGCCAGTTCCTGGCGCATGGCGTAGGCGGTTTGCAGGGCCGTGCTTTCGCCGAGCAGCAACTCGAGGCGGCCGCGTTGTTCCTGCGGCACCGCCCCGGCATCGGTCGCCAGCCAGCGCTTGAGCCCCTTGAAGCGCTGGCTGTCCTGCAGCGTGGCGAGTTCCTCGCGATACACCTGCTTCAGCGATCTGGCGTATTGCGACAGCACGTCATAGCGGTTGATGATCACCGCCTGCAGGGTGTCGAAATCGACGACCGGGCGCAGCGTCCCCAAGCGCGGCCTGGGCGCCACCTTCTTCACCCGTGCCATGCCCAGCGCGGCAAGAATGCGGATATAGAGCCAGCCGATGTCCACTTCGTACCAGCGGATCGACAACCTGGCAGAAGTCGGATAGGTGTGATGATTGTTGTGCAGTTCCTCGCCGCCAATGAGGATGCCCCAGGGGGAAATGTTGGTGCTGGCGTCCGGGGAAGCGAAGTTCCGGTAGCCCCAGAAATGTCCGAGCCCGTTGATCACGCCCGCCGCCCAGAAGGGAATCCAGATGATCTGCACGGCCCAGATCAGGAAACCCGGCAGCACGCCGAACAAGGCCATGTCAATGGCCAGCATGATCAGCACCCCGAGCTTGTGCCACGGCGTGTAGAGGTGATTCTCGATCCAGTCATCCGGCGTACCGTGCCCGTATCGGCGCAGGGTTTCAGCGTTCCTGGCTTCCCTGACATAGAGGAAGACACCAGCCCACAAGACGCGGTGAATGCCGAAGATCTGTGGGCTGTGCGGGTCCTCGGGGGTCTCGCACTTGGCGTGATGTTTGCGATGGACCGCGGCCCATTCCTTGGTGACCATGCCGGTCGCCAACCACAGCCACAAGCGAAAAAAGTGCGCGGGCAGCGGGTGCAGGTCGAGCGCGCGATGCGCCTGATGCCGGTGCAGGAAGATGGTCACCGCGGCAATGCTCACATGGGTCAGGCCCAGTGTGATCAATACTTCAGCCCACCAGGGCAAATCGACGAGTCCAGCGTACATGGAGCGTTCCAGGAAAGAGCAAGCCCGCGATTCTAAGGCAATAACACGCGCGCGCCAAACGCCCTGATGAACCGGAACAGCGTGCCGGCGCAGGTCGCGCGCTTGTCCCGTGACAGTACATTTGGCATCTTGTTGACAGCGGACGTTCATCACCTGCCAACAACCCGTTATGATTGAATGATGAAGACACGTATCCTGCTGGTCGAGGACGATGAGCGCCTCGCCAAACTGACCGCCGAGTACCTGCACAAGAACGATTTCGAGGTCCTTGTCGAGGCGAATGGCAATACTGCCGAGACGCGCATCCTGGACGAGCGACCGGATCTGGTGATTCTCGACATCATGCTGCCCGGCAAGGACGGTTTCGAGATCTGCCGGGCCGTCCGCGCCCAATATCGCGGGGTGATCCTGATGCTCACCGCACGCGACGAGGACTTCGACCAGATCCTGGGCCTCGAACTGGGCGCCGACGACTACATCACCAAGCCGGTACAGCCCCGCCTGCTGCTGGCGCGCATCAAGGCCTTGCTGCGCCGCGCACCGGGCAACCCCGGCGTTGCCGATGAAAGCGCTGAACCGAGCGAGCCGGCTGATCTGTCCTTCGGCAGGTTCCGCATCAGCCAGGCGACGCGCAGCACGCAACTCGGCGACGACGGCATCGACCTCACGACGGCAGAGTTCGACCTGCTGTGGCTGCTCGCCCGCCACGCCGGCAGCATCCTGTCGCGCGACGATCTGCTCCAGGAACTGCGTGGCATCGGTTTCGACGGCCTCGACCGATCGATCGATGCGCGCATCTCGAGGCTGCGCCGCAAGCTCGGTGACGACCCGGAAAACCCCACGCGCATCAAGACCGTGCGCGGCAAGGGTTATCTGTTCAGCAAGCATGACTGGCAATAACAAGCTCCTGGCGATCCTCGGGAATTACAAACCCGCGCCCTGGCGCGGGCGCTACAGCCTGTCGCGGCTGTTCTTCAACTTCTACCTGCTGGTCATGGGTTCCTTCGTGGCCATCGCAATTTTTGCCGACTTCGTCATCTCGACCGCAGTCAAGGGGATTACCGACGATTACACCAGTCGTTTCATGCGCGGCACCGTCCTGCTGATCGAGGAGGAGCTTTTCCGCAAGCCGCGTTCGGAGTGGCCGAGAACGATCGAGGCACTTGATCGCAAATTCGCCTACAAGCTCGAAATCGTTGACCGCTGGACCTTGAGTCTTCCTGCGGCACAGGCCGAGAAGCTCGACGGAGGGGAACTGGCGATCGACGCGCAGGGAGACATCATCTACCACCGCCTCAAGCAGACTCCACAGATTCTCGTCGTCGGACCGATCTCTCCCGAACGCAACCCCGAATACCGGCGCGGCATGCCGCTCGACCTGCGCATCAGCCTGCTGACCTGGAGCCTGATCGGTGTATGCCTGGCGATCGTGGTCTGGCTGTGGGTGCATCCGGTCTGGCGAGACCTCGAAGCGATGCGTCAGACCGCGCGCGCCCTCGGCGAGGGCCTCTTTGAGGCGCGCGCACCGATCATGCGCAGCAGCGCTTTCGGACCGCTGGCCGAAACCCTGAACGGCATGGCCGAGCGCATACAGCGGCTGATTGCCACGCAGAAGGAGTTGTCGTGCGCCATCTCGCACGAGTTGCGTACGCCCATTGCGCGCCTGCGATTTGCGCTCGAAATGCTCGCCGAAACCCATGACGCCGCCGAAGGCGAGCGTTTGTCGCGCATGATGGAGTCCGACCTCGATGAACTCGACGGGCTGATCGACTCCAGCCTGACCTACGCCCGCTTCGAGCGCGAACAGCCGGAACTGCATCTCGCCGAGGTCGAGATCGCACCCTGGCTTGAAGAACAGGTCGAAGGCATCCGCTTGCTGGGGCGCCAGCTCGAACTGCAGGTCGATACCGACGCCTTGCCGCCGCAGTTGCGCGTCGACCTCGATCGACGCAGCATGCCCTACGCGATGACCAACCTCCTGCGCAACGCCATCAAGTACGCCAGGACGCGCATCAGGGTGAGCGCGGAAATCGTCGGAGACCAAATCCAGGTGCATGTCGACGACGACGGTATCGGCATTCCTCCCGGGGAACGCGAGCGGGTGTTCACTGCCTTCACCCGCCTCGACCGTTCGCGCGACCGATCGACCGGCGGCTATGGGCTTGGTCTGGCGATCGCGCGACTGGTCCTGGAGCAGCACGGCGGCAATGCCTTTGCCGGAGAAGCGCCACTGGGCGGCGCCCGCTTCACGCTGAGTTGGCCGCTGTCACAAAACGTCACTGAAAGCTGACGCAATCACAGAAGACTCTCTGGCCGGTCGGCCCCTATCATGGCACCTGTTCACAAAACAACGATAGAGGAAGACGACATGAGCGAATTCAATTTGCACTACGAGCGGTTTCTTGCCGCCACCCGCCAACATTTCTTCGCCGGCGACCTGGGTTCAGCCTCTGCAAAGGACACCGAGGACGATTCCTCGGACGCCTGTGGCGAAACAGCGCATCGCCCACACGCCAATACATGAGCGCCGTGGCGCAACCCCCTGTGCCCTTCCCGTTGGCTGAAGGAATCGGTATCTTTGTCGGGATTGTCGCCTGGGACGTTTTGAGCGTCGGAGAGATGGAGCTCCTCAAGGCGTCGCTGGTTGCCACCGTCGGCGCGCTGGTCTGGTACGGCGTACGCTGCTGGCTAACCTCCAACCGCCGCAAGGGGCCCTGAACAAGAATAGCTGGTTCCTGACCGGTTTCCCCTTCCCTCACGCCCGTTGCCATGACGGGCCTTGATTCCCGCGCCACTCCCCCGGCGCGGGTTTTTTTTTGCCCATGCCCGGCCACTCCCAGGAAGGTCCACGACGTTGCATGCATGCGAGTGACCTGGCTGATCGCCCCACGCACGACGAGTCTGAGCGACGCTCTGCTATACTCACCCGCTCTCTTCACCCAACACCAGCGCCAGCGCAGACCATGAAATATCAGATCATCCCAGTCACTCCTTTCGCACAAAACTGCAGCCTTCTGTGGTGCGAGCAAACGCAACGAGGCGCGGTTGTCGATCCGGGAGGCGACGTGTCGCGGATCATGCGTGCTGTCGAGGCCAACGGAGTCAGGCTGGAGAAGATCCTGGTCACACACGGGCATATCGATCACGCCGGTGCGGTAGCCGAAATGGCGTCGCGGTTCTCCCTGCCTATCGAGGGGCCGCAGCGTGAGGATCAGTTCTGGATTGATGGCATGCCGGCACAGAGCAAGATGTTCGGCTTCCCGAACGTGCTGGCCTTTACTCCGGACCGCTGGCTTGAGCAGGGCGACACGGTATGTTTCGGCAACGTCGAGATGGAGGTCCTGCATTGTCCCGGACACACGCCGGGACACGTCGTCTTCTTCAACCGCCGCGGCCGACTGGCGATCGTCGGTGACGTGCTGTTCCAGGGGTCGATCGGGCGCACCGATTTCCCCAAAGGCGATTTCGATACGCTGATCTCCTCGATCCGCGACCGGCTGTGGCCACTCGGCAACGATGTCGCGTTCATTCCCGGCCACGGACCGATGTCGACTTTCGGCGATGAACGGCGCAGCAACCCCTTCTGTGGCGACTAGCGCGTAGTGTAATCGTCTGTGGTGTGCAACGGCGAGGTGCTGAATAGAGAGCACACCTCGCTGTTCCCTGCTGGCTCCGCCTAGAAGTGCAACGGTCTCTTGTCGCAGGCGAGCGCGGCTTCGTGAACCACCTCCGACAGCGTCGGGTGTGCGTGGCAGATGCGCGCAAGGTCTTCCGCAGCGGCGCCGAACTCCATCGCCACCACGGCCTCCGAGATCAACTCGGACGCGTTCGCACCGATAATATGGACACCCAGGATGCGGTCAGTGTCGGCACAAGCAAGCATTTTGACAAAGCCGGTCGGTTCACCCATGCCAAGCGCACGACCATTCGCGGCGAAGGGAATCTTGCCAGCCTTGAAGGCCACACCATCGGCTTTGAGTTGCTGCTCGGTCCTGCCGACCCAGGCGATCTCCGGACTGGTGTAGATCACCCATGGGATGGTGTCGAAATTGCAGTGCCCCGCCTGACCAGCCATGATCTCGGCAACCATGACCCCCTCTTCCATCGCCTTGTGCGCCAGCATCGGGCCGGCAACGACGTCACCCAACGCCCAGACACCGGGCAGATTGGTCCGGCAATGGGCATCGACCACAATTTGTCCGCGCTCGTTGATATGGAGGCCCACCTTGTCGGCATCCAGGCCGTCGGTGTTCGGGATGCGGCCAATCGATACGATGAGGCGATCGGCGTCGAGCTTCTGCTCGTTGCCGCCCTTGTCCGTATAGTCGATCGAAACGCCCTTCTGCGAGATCTTGACGTCGCCGATTTCAATCCCGGTCACGATTTTCAGACCCTGCTTGGCAAACACTTTGGCAGCTTCCTTGGCGACATCGACGTCAACCACGGAGAGAAAATCCGGCAAGGCTTCGAGGAGGGTCACGTCGGCACCGAGGCGGCGCCAGACGCTACCCATTTCCAGACCAATAACGCCGGCGCCGATGACCGCGAGTTTTTTCGGCACGATGTCGATGTCGAGCGCCCCGACGTTGTCGCAGACGATCTCGTTATCGACCGGGACACCCGGCAAGTGACGGGCCTTGGACCCGGTGGCGACGATCACCTGCTTCGCCTCGACCAACTCTTCGCCGACACGCAATTGCCAGACCTCATTTCCGGCATCCCCATTACGTCCGACAAAAGCGCCGTGGCCGTTCAGCAGGGTGACCTTGTTCTTCTTGAACAGACCCTTGATGCCGCTCGTGAGTTGTTTGACGATGCCGTCCTTGCGCCCCACCATCTTTGCTACATCAATAGTCGGCGTACCGACCGAAATACCCTGCTCGGCGAAGCCGTGTCCGGCTTCCTCGAAGACGTGCGAGGTGTGCAACAAGGCTTTCGACGGGATGCAGCCTACGTTCAGACAGGTTCCGCCAAGACGCGGTTCGCCCTTAGGATCTGCATAGGCATTCGATTCACAGCAGGCGACATTGAAACCGAGCTGCGCGGCTCGAATGGCCGCAATATAGCCACCTGGACCAGCACCGACAACAAGAACGTCAAATTGCTTGGACATGATAAATTCCCTTTCTAACCGCAGAGACACAAAGGCACGGAGGCCGCACAGAGAAGTCCCTCTGTGTGTCTCCGTGCCCCGGTGATGAGTGGTTAAACGCCGAGCAGCAGGCGCGCTGGATCTTCCAACGCCTCCTTCATCGTGACCAGACCGAGTACCGCTTCGCGGCCATCGATGATGCGATGGTCATACGACATGGCCAGATAGTTGATCGGGCGAATCACGATCTGGCCATTCTCGACGACCGGACGGTCTTTGGTGGCATGAATACCGAGGATCGCAGACTGCGGGGGGTTGATGATCGGCGTAGACAGCATCGAGCCGAAAACACCGCCGTTCGATATCGAGAAAGTGCCACCTGTCAGATCTTCCATGGACAGCTTGCCATCCTTGGCTTTAACACCAAACTCGCCAATCTTCTTCTCGATGTCGGCGATCGTCATCTGGTCTGCGTCACGCAGAATCGGAACGACGAGGCCGCGCGGACTACCCACGGCGATACCGATGTCGATGTAGCCATGGTAGACGATATCGTTGCCATCCACCGAAGCGTTGATCACCGGGAATTTTTGAAGCGCAGCAACGGCAGCCTTGACGAAGAAACCCATGAAGCCCAGGCGAACACCATGTGCCTTTTCGAAGCGGTCGCCGTACTGCTTGCGCAGCGCCATGATTGGCCCCATGTTCACTTCGTTGAAGGTGGTCAGGATCGCGTTGCTGGCCTGTGACTGCAGCAGGCGCTCGGCAACCCGGGCGCGCAGGCGGGACATCGGCACGCGCTGCTCCGGGCGATCACCCAACGGAACCGTCACTGTCGGAGCCGGGGCGAGCACCGCAGCGGTGCTTGCGGCCGGTGCCGGAGCGACAGCCGCCGCCGGTTTGACTGCCGGAATCTGGGCGGCGAGCGCATCGGCCTTGGTCACACGACCGCCGCGCCCGGTACCCGCGACATCACTCGCGGCGACACCCTTCTCTTCCAGAATCTTGCGGGCGGCCGGCAGAGCCACGCCGGATGCAGTCGCCGCGGCGGCCGCCATGGGCGCGGCGGGCGCTTCGGGCGTGGTTGCAACGGGCTTGGCAGCCGCAGCGGCAACTGTGCCGGCCTGCGCTGCGGTGTCGATGCGTGCAATTACCTCGCCCGCGACAACGGTCTCGCCATCGCCTTTGACAATCTCAACCAACACGCCGCTATCCGGTGCCGGCAGTTCGAGGACGACCTTGTCGGTCTCGATGTCGATCAGGTTATCATCCCGCGCGACCGCTTCGCCGGCCTTCCTGTGCCAGGACACCAGGGTAGCTTCGGCGACGGACTCGGAAAGCTGTGGAACTTTAACGTCGATGATCATGTTCTCTCCGTTCTAGGGCAGTTTGTAGTACTCGATCTCACCAAAAGCGGATTCAATCAGAGCCTTTTGTTGGGCGTTGTGCTTGCTATGGTAGCCGACAGCCGGGGAAGCCGATGCGGGCCGGGAAACAAGCAGGAGATGCTGCTTGTCGCTGAGCGAGCGTGACAGGTGCTGACGCGAGGCGATCCAGTACCAGGCTCCCTGATTGCGCGGCTCTTCCTGACACCAGACGACCTCGGTGGCTTTCGGATACTTCGCAAGCTCCTCCTGGAACGACTCCTGCGGGAAGGGATAGAACTGTTCGAGACGGGCGATCGCGACGTGTGAAATCTTCCTCTCGTGCCTTGCAGCCATGAGTTCGTAGTAGATCTTGCCGGAACAGAAGACGACACGGGTCACTTTCTTGGCGTTGATCGGCTCGACCTCGCCGATCACCGGTCGGAATTGACCTTCGCTCAACTCTTCCAGAGTCGACGTCGCATCCTTGTGGCGCAGCAGTGATTTCGGAGAGAAGACAATCAGCGGCTTGCGCTGACTACGCAAGGCTTGCCGGCGTAGCATGTGGAAGACCTGCGCTGGCGTCGACGGCTGGCAGACTTCCATGTTCATCTCGGCACACAGTTGCATGTAGCGCTCGATGCGTGCCGATGAATGCTCGGGACCCTGCCCTTCGTAGCCGTGCGGCAGCAGCAGTACCAGGCCGCTGGCCCGACCCCATTTGGCTTCACCCGCGGCAATGAACTGATCGATTACTACCTGCGCCCCATTGGCAAAGTCACCGAACTGCGCCTCCCAGACCACCAGTTCATGAGGATTGGCTGAGGTGTAACCATACTCGAACGCGAGTACCGCTTCCTCCGAGAGCACCGAGTCGAAGCATTGGAAACCTCCCTGCCTGTCCTGCAGGTTGGCTAGAGGATAGTACGTCCCGTGATCCCAGTGTTCACGATTCTGATCGTGCAGGGCAGCGTGCCTGTGGAAAAAGGTGCTGCGCCCGACATCTTCGCCAGAAATACGGACGCCGTAGCCTGAAACCAGCACCGAAGCATAGGCAAGGTTTTCAGCCATACCCCAGTCGACCGGGAGCTTGCCCTCACCCATCAGCCGTCGGTCTTCAATGATCTTCTTGACCCGGCTATGCAAGGTAAAATTCTGCGGAATTGTCGTCAGCCGCTCGGCGAGCCGCTGCAACTCGTTGATCGGCACCGTCGTATCGCAGTTTTCGATGTATTTCGGCGAAAGGAACGGAGTCCAGTCGATGGTCATCGGGTGTTTGTAGCCAGCGAGCACCGGGTTGTACAACAGTTCGCCACGGTCAAGGTGGGCGCGATAATCGGCGATGATCTCGTCCGGCCCCTCCCGGTGCAGGACACCCTCGGCTACCAGCTTGTCCGCATAGAGCTTGCGCGTTCCGGGATGCATCTGGATCTTTTTGTACATCAGCGGCTGCGTGACCATCGGCTCGTCCTGCTCGTTATGGCCGAGCTTGCGGTAGCAGACGATGTCCACCACCACATCCTTCTTGAAAGTCTTGCGGTAGTCCACAGCGATGCTGGTGACCAGCGCCACCGCCTCGGGATCATCGCCGTTGACATGGAAGATCGGAGCTTCTGCCATCTTGAAGATGTCGGTACAGTATAGCGACGAACGATAGTCGCGCGGATCGGAGGTGGTAAAACCGATCTGGTTATTGACCACGATATGAACCGTGCCGCCGACACCGTAGCCTCGCGTTTGCGCGAAATTGAGCATTTCCTGGTTGACACCCTGGCCGGCGACCGCGGCATCGCCGTGGATGAGCACCGCCAGCACCTTGTCCTTGCCATTCTCGCCGCGACGCCGCTGACGCGAGAAGACCGAACCGACGACCACCGGGTTCACGATCTCGAGATGCGACGGGTTGAAAGCGAGGGTCAGATGGCAAGGACCACCAGGAGTGGACACGTCCGACGAGTAACCCATGTGATACTTGACGTCACCGGCGGCGAGATCCTGCGTCTTCCGGCCTTCGAACTCGTCGAACAGCATTGCCGGCGCCTTGCCGAGGGTATTGACGAGAACATTCAGGCGACCGCGGTGGGCCATGCCGACGACGATCTCGTCAACACCGCCGGCACCAGCGACACGAATCAACTCGTCCATGGCGACGATGGTGGACTCCCCACCTTCGAGCGAGAAACGCTTCTGGCCAACGTAGCGGGTGTGCAGGTAACGCTCAAGTGTCTCCGCGGCTGTCAGGCGCTCGAGCATGCGCTTCCGCTCATCGGCAGTGTAAGTAGGCTTGGAATGGATGCGCTCCAGACGATCCTGGATCCAGCGTTTCTCGGCCACCGTGCTGAGGTACATGTACTCGACCCCGATCGAGCCACAATACGTCGCTTTCAACGCGTCGTAGATCTGGCCGAAGGTCGCATGGTCCGGCGTCCCCTTGAACGAGCCGGCATTGAACACCGTGTTCAGATCAGCATCCGACAGCCCGTAATACACGGGGTCAAGCTGCGGCACATCCGGGCGCGGTGTGCGTTTCAGCGGATCCAGGTTGGCCCAGCGATCGCCGATGAAACGATACGAGGTGATCATCTGCAGAATGCCGACCTGCTTCCTGTCGTCTATGGGTGCCACGGCGGCGGCCCGGTAGCCACCCTTCCTCGCCTGTTCGGCAAACGCATTGATCACCGGCAGATGTGGAACATCGCGCGCCACATGCCCCGGCAATTGCGCCAGCTTGTCGAAGTATTCGCGCCACTGCTCGGACACGGACCCGGGGTTGTCGAGGTAGTTTTCGTACAACTCCTCGACAAAGGGTGCGTTGCCGCCAAAGAGGAGGGAGTTACCAAAAAGCTGATTCATCATGGCAGTTACCTGTCGTCACCGTTCTGGTTCGTATTAAGGAAAGCCGTGGCCGAAAAGTCACAGCATGAAAAAAGGGCGGCTACTGCCTGCCGCCCTCTTGCATCCGTCGGCCTAGCGGTGGCCGGCAGGAACCACGTCGCGCCGAGCGGTGCCGACATAGAGCTGGCGCGGACGACCGATCTTGTACTCGGGATCGTTGATCATTTCTTCCCACTGCGTCATCCAGCCGACCGTGCGTGCCAAGGCGAAGATGCATGTAAACATCGTGGTCGGAATGCCCAGCGCCTTCTGGACGATACCCGAATAAAAATCGACGTTCGGATAGAGCTTCTTCTCGATAAAGTAATCGTCTTCGAGGGCGATTTTTTCGAGTTCCATCGCCAGTTTGAACAAACGATCGTTCTCCAGGCCGAGTTCCTGCAGCACTTCGTTGCAAACCGTACGCATCAGCTTGGCGCGTGGATCGAAGTTCTTGTACACGCGGTGACCGAAACCCATCAGCTTGAAGTCATCACTCTTGTCCTTGGCGCGGGCAATGTACTTGCCGACGCGCGAGACATCATGGATTTCCTCGAGCATCTGCAGGCAGGCCTCGTTCGCGCCACCGTGTGCCGGCCCCCATAGACAGGCGATACCTGCTGAGATACAGGCGTAGGGATTGGCACCGGAAGAACCTGACAGGCGGACCGTAGAGGTCGATGCGTTTTGCTCGTGATCGGCATGCAGGGTGAAAATGGTGTCCAGTGCATGTACCAGCACCGGATTCGGCTTGTACTCCTCGCACGGCGTGCCGAACATCATGTGCATGAAGTTGGCGGTGTAGTCGAGGTCGTTGCGGGGGTAGATGAACGGCTCGCCACGATGGTACTTGTAGGCCATGGCGACGATCGTCGGCAATTTGGCAACAATCCGGTTGAAGCTGATGTTCTGATGCTCGAGGTCGGAAAAATCCTCCGCCTCATGGTAAAAGGCCGACAAGGCGCCGACAACGCCAACCAGCACGGCCATTGGGTGCGCGTCCCGACGGAAACCCTGGTAGAACTTGACCAGTTGCTCATGCACCATGGTGTGCTGCTTGATATTCTTTTCGAAGCCCACCTTCTGCGTCGGCGTCGGCAGTTCGCCATGCCACAGGAGGTAGGCGACCTCCAGGAAGTTGCACTGTTCGGCCAATTGCTCGATGGGATAGCCGCGATAGAGCAGTTCGCCCTTGTCGCCGTCAATGAACGTGACCTTCGACTTGCAACTGGCTGTCGACAGGTAGCCGGAGTCGTAAGTAAATAGACCGGTCTTGGCGCCCAAGGTACGAATGTCGATACAATCATTGCCATGGGTAGGCGTCATGATTGGAAACTCGACGGGCGCCCGCCCTTCGATGATCAGCGTTGCTTTACGTTCGGTCGTCATTGTTTTATCCCCGTTCAGGTGTTGAGGTCACAGCTACGAACAGGAGGTCGCCTAGATTATGGCAACTTCCTTACTTAACTCTTACGTCGCGCAACAAGGCCACGACTTCGGCTTGCACCGGATCTGAACACTCGCGGCTACCATTCACCAGCGGCCACAGTTCCAGGTCCTCCATGTCGGCCAGGATGACAAACGCATCTGCCTGCTCGGGATTCAGGGCCGGGAAAATGCGGTCGAGAAACTCCCCGAGCAAGAGATCCATTTCCAGCATGGCGCGGCGTGTGCAGCGCCAGCGCAGGCGATTGAGCTTTTCCCTGTCCCCCATCAGATCGCGCGACGCACCATCATTTCCTTGATCTTGCCGATCGCTCGCGTCGGGTTGAGACCCTTCGGGCAGACATCGACACAGTTCATGATACTGTGGCAACGGAACAGGCGATAAGGATCCTCAAGATCATCCAGGCGCTCATTGGTCGCCTGGTCACGGGTGTCGGCGATGAAGCGGTAAGCATTCAGCAATCCCGCTGGACCGACGAATTTGTCCGGATTCCACCAGAATGATGGGCATGAGGTTGAACAGCAGGCGCACAGGATGCACTCGTAGAGGCCGTTGAGCTCTTCGCGATCCTCGGGCGACTGCAGACGCTCACGATCTGGACGCGGCCCTTCATTGATCAGGTAAGGTTTGATCGAGTGGTACTGCTTGAAGAACTGGGTCATGTCGACGATCAGGTCGCGGATCACCGGCAAGCCCGGCAGCGGCCGCAGGACCACCGGCTGCTTGAGGTCCTTGATCTCGGTAAGGCAGGCCAGGCCGTTCTTGCCGTTGATGTTCATCGCATCGGAGCCGCAAATACCCTCGCGACACGAGCGACGATACGAAAGCGTGTCATCCTTGGCTTTCAGCTTGGTGAGCACATCGAGCAGCTTGCGATCAATGGCGAAATCGACCTCGACCGAGATGTCCTGCATATAGGGCGCAGCGTCCTTGTCGGGATCGTAGCGGTAAATCTTGAACTGCATGGTACTGGTGGCCATATTCATTGACTCCTTGGCGCTCGATCAATAGGAACGCGTCTTCAGCGCGATGGATTCGACGGACAGCGGCTTCATGATCACCGGCTTGTAATCGAGACGATTGCTCTCACGGTGCCACAGCGTGTGCTTGTGCCAGTTGACGTCGTCGCGGCCGTTCGGATTGGCGGCGGTATCCGGCGCGTCGTCGCGAACATGCGCGCCGCGTGACTCCTTGCGTGCTTCGGCCGAAATCATCGTCGCCTTGGCGACTTCGATCAGGTTGTCGAGTTCCAGCGCTTCGACACGCGCGGTGTTCCACACCTGCGATTTGTCCTTGATCTCGGTTCTGAGCACCGCCTTCTCGACATCGAGAATCTTCGCCACCCCTTCGACCAGCATGTCCTTGAAACGAAAAACGCCACAATGCTTCTGCATGGTCCGCTGCAATTCGAGACGCGTCTCATTGACACTCGCCCCACCGGTCTGCGTGTTGAGGCGATTCAAACGACTCAGCGTACGCTCGGCGTAATCCGCCGGCAACTCCTTGAGTCCGATGGCCCCCGACCGGAGGTCGTCGATCACCGAATCGCCGGAAGACTTGCCGAAAACCAGCAGGTCCAGCAGCGAATTGGTTCCCAGCCGGTTGGCCCCATGCACCGAAGCACAGGCCACTTCGCCGGCGGCATAGAAGCCGGGGATCGGCGTCGCATCCTGCGACACCACCTGTCCCTTGTAGTTGGTCGGCACACCGCCCATTTGATAGTGACAGGTCGGAACCACCGGAATCGGCGCCTTGATCGGGTCGATGCCGGCAAACTGGATCGAAATTTCGCGAATCCCCGGCAGCCGCTTCATGATCGTCGCCGGATCGAGGTGGGTAATGTCGAGCAGGACAAAATCCTTGTTCGGGCCACAACCACGCCCCTCGTTGATCTCCGTGACCATCGCCCGCGACACCACGTCGCGCGATGCCAGGTCCTTGGCATTGGGAGCGTAGCGCTCCATGAAACGTTCGTTGGCGGAGTTGCGCAGGATACCGCCCTCCCCGCGCACGCCTTCCGTAATCAGCACGCCGGCACCGGCTACACCAGTGGGGTGGAACTGCCAGAATTCCATGTCTTCGAGTGCGATGCCGGCGCGCGCCGCCATACCCAGGCCGTCACCGGTATTGATGAAGGCATTGGTCGACGAATAGAAGATCCGGCCGGCCCCACCGGTGGCGAAAACCGTCGCCTTGGCATGGAAGGCGACGACATCACCGGTCTCCATTTCGAGTGCGATTACCCCAAGCACCTGACCGGAATCGTCGCGGATCAGATCCAGGGCCATCCATTCGACGAAGAACTGGGTATTGGCACGTACGTTCCGTTGATACAGCGCATGCAGCATCGCGTGGCCAGTACGGTCGGCGGCGGCGCAAGCACGCCGTACCGGCTTTTCGCCAAAATTCGACATGTGCCCGCCGAAAGGGCGCTGGTAGATCTTGCCTTCGTCCGTACGGTCGAAAGGCATGCCAAAATGCTCAAGTTCGACGACCACCTCGGGCGCCATGCGGCACATGTATTCGATCGCGTCCTGGTCACCGAGCCAGTCAGAACCTTTCACCGTATCGTACATATGCCAGTGCCAGTGGTCCTCCTCGGAGTTGCCGAGCGAGGCCGAGACGCCGCCCTGCGCAGCCACGGTATGCGAACGGGTGGGAAAAACCTTGGACAGGACGGCCGTCTTCAATCCGGCTTCGGAAAGCTGGATCGCCGCCCGCAGACCCGAACCGCCAGCCCCAACAATGACTGCATCGAACTTACGTACTGGAATGGTTAGCTTGCTCACTTACATTCTCCACAGAATCTGTACTGCCCAGCCGGCATATCCGACCAGCACCGCAGCCGTCGCAATCATCATCAACAGACGCAAGCCATCCGGCTTGACGTAATCCATCCAGATATCCCGAATCCCAATCCAGGCATGGTAGAAGACGCTGACAAAGAACAGGAATGTTGCAAATTTCATGAAGCCGTTGGCAAAAATGCCACGCCAGGCCTCAAAGGTATCGGGCCCGACGGCACCGACGACGACCAGGAAGATGAGCGTATAGACTGCCATCACGATGGCGGTGGCGCGCTGGATAATCCAGTCCTTGAGGCCGTAATGCGCCCCGACGAGAATACGATTTACCATAGCACTCTAGCTCCGATGATCAGGGTCATGGCGATGCTGACGACGAAAACGATCTTGCTCGAAAGGCGTGCCGCCTCGAGTTCCACCCCCTTGTGCAGATCCAGCAGCAGGTAGCGGATGCCGGCACAGAAGTGGTGCATGTAGAACCAGACCAGGCCGAGCAGGATGATTTTCGCCAACGGATGACCGACTACCGCCTTGACGCCGGCAAAGGATTCTGGAGACGTGAGGCTACTCTGAAACAACCATAACAGGAACGGCAGCAGCAGAAACATCGCCGCTCCGCTGATGCGGTGAATGATTGACAGGATCCCCGGAAGGGGTAGCCTGATAGTGGGCAAATCCAAATTCTTTGGACGCTTTTTCTTGATTGCCAGCTCTGCCATGCACGTCATCCCTCATGTGTTATATGGCCGAATGCACGTCATCCGACCCCTGCGATACCACGCTCGATTATAAACCATCCAAGCGTGCCTGAATTGCCCGACGGGCCTGTTCCAGTGCTCACCCCAGTTCATTGTGATAATGATAATTGCGTGTCGAATAGAATCCACGGCGCCATTCGACGGGCTTGTGACCATAGGTGAAGGTGACCCTTTCGACCAGCAGCAAGGGACTTCCATCGGCCACCTGCAGCCACTCTGCGCTGACTCTGTCAGCCGATACGGCGCGCAGCCGCTCGTCGGCGCGAATCATGCGCACGCCATAGCGAGTCTCGAACAGGCTGTAGAGCGACTCTCCCGAACGCAGCACATCGAGCGACAGGTCGGGGAAGAGTTCGCTGGGTAGATAGATCTCGTCGAAAACGACTGGCTCGTCACCCAACTTCAGCAACCGGCGAACAATCGTAATCGGCGCCCCTGTGTCAAGAGCGAGAGTACGCGCGACGTCTGCGCCGGCTTTGGCGCGCCAGCATTCGAGCGGCACGCTTTGGGAAACCTGCAGATCCCCGTCATTCGGCACCAGTCGGAGAAAGCGGAAAAATGAACCCGGATCCTTGTGAGTGGCGACGAAGGTTCCCTTGCCCTGCTGCCGTACCAGGAGGTTCTCGGCAGCCATCTCGTCAATCGCTTTGCGAACCGTACCCTGGCTCACGCCGAAGCGGGCAGCAAGTTCCGACTCGCTCGGGATCGGGTCACCCGGGCCCCACTCGCCGGACTCCAGATCACGCAGGATCAATTCCTTGATCTGCCGATACAGGGGGCTGAATGTGGGCGAGTGCACTGACGAAGGCCGGCTCATGGACCGTCATTTCAGCATAAATTCACACTTCCGTCCATCCCACTGGAGTTATTTATATCTTATATAAGACATAAGATATATTTGACACTCCGCGACCTTAGATCTTATGATTTGAGTGATTTGCTGCTCCTGCACTCAACGGCGTGCGGGGTCAACGCCAATCGTATTTTGCCCATTTTTGCTCATCACCAATAACAGGAGCCGCATCATGTCCAAAGCCCCCATGCGCGTCGCGGTCACCGGCGCCGCCGGTCAAATCGGTTACAGTCTGCTTTTCCGGATTGCCTCCGGCGAAATGCTCGGCAAGGATCAACCGGTCATACTCCAACTCCTCGATCTGCCGCAAGCTCAAAAAGCCTGTCAGGGCGTGATCATGGAACTCGAGGACTGTGCCTTCCCGCTACTCGCCGGCATGTTCGCCACCGACGACCCGAACCTCGCCTTCAAGGACGCTGACGTCTGCCTGCTGGTCGGCGCCCGCCCACGCGGCCCGGGCATGGAGCGCGCAGACCTGCTGACCGCCAACGGCGCCATCTTCACCGTTCAGGGCAAAGCCATTGCGGAGAACGCCAAGGAGGATGTCCGCGTGCTCGTCGTCGGCAACCCCTGCAACACCAATGCCCTGATCGCCGGCGCCGCCGCGCGAAAAGTCGGCCGCACCAACCCGGCCAACTACCATGGCATGCTGCGCCTCGATCACAACCGTGCCTTGTCACAACTCGCTGCGAAGACCGGACGGCCGGTAGCCAGCTTCAAGCAACTCGTCGTGTGGGGCAATCATTCGCCGACGATGTACGCCGACTACCGCAATTGCACTGCTGATGGCGATAACGTCAAGGCGCTGGTCAATGATCCAGTGTGGAACAACGATGTGTTCCTGCCGACCGTCGGCAAGCGCGGCGCGGCGATCATCGACGCGCGCGGCCTGTCGTCCGCTGCTTCAGCAGCCAACGCGGCCATCGATCACATGCATGACTGGGTCCTCGGTTCCGACGAGTGGGTGACCATGGGCGTCCCCTCGGACGGCTCCTACGGCATCCCGACCGGGATTGTTTTCGGCTTCCCGTGCGAATGCAAGGGCGGTTCGTATTCCATTATCCAGGGCATCGAAATCGACGATTACTCGCGCGAGAAGATCAACAAGACGCTCAAGGAACTCACCGACGAAGCGGAAGCCGTGCAGGGCATGCTTTAAACAACGGCGCAAACAGTCGAAAAGCCGCGGCCAGACCGCGGCTTTTTTGCCTCCGCATTCCCTCCCGGGGCGCAGTAGAATACGGAATCCCAAGTTCGAATACACAGACACCCCGATGCGCCATCCCAGCCAGGTCCTGTTCGCCGGAGAGCAGCCATTTCCCATGATGCCCGCTGTAGACCACTACGCCGGCTCGGAAAAACTGATGTACAAGGCACTCCAGTTGCAGAACCAATTGGGGCCGATTTTCGACGTCACCTGCGACTGCGAGGATGGCGCCGCAGCCGGTGCTGCCCGGAAACACGCCGAAATGGTGGCCGCGGTCATCATGTCCGACGCCAACCGGCACGGGCGCGTTGGCGTCCGCATTCACGACCTCAGCCATCCACACTGGCAACAGGATATCGAAATTATCGTCTCCCGTGCCGGGCGACGCCTGGCGTTCGTCACCCTGCCGAAAGTGCGCGGGAGCGACGATGTCCGAAGGCTGCTGGGCGAGTTGGCGCGCGCAACCACCGCAGCAGGGCTCGAACGCCAGATTCCCGCACACGTCCTGATCGAGACGCATGGTGCCCTGCGTGAAGTCTGGGATATCGCAGCGTTGTCTGCAGTGGAATCGCTCGATTTCGGACTTATGGATTTTGTCAGCGCACACCACGGCGCCATCCTGGGCTCAGCGATGCAGAGCCCAGGTCAGTTCGAGCATCCGCTGGTCGTCCGCGCCAAGTGTGAAATCTCAGCCGCCGCGCTGGCCAATGGCGCAGTACCGTCACACAACGTGACCACCGAACTCAAGGATCTCGATGTCATCCGCGACAACGCGCAGCGCGCGCGCAAGGAGTTCGGCTACCTGCGAATGTGGAGTATTCACCCCAATCAGATCATGCCCATCTTTGAAGCCATGCGCCCCGACTTCTCGGAAGTCGAAGATGCAGCTGCAATCCTGGTCGCCGCCCAGGATTGCGAATGGGGGCCGATCCAGCACCATGGCAAACTGCATGACCGCGCCTCGTACCGCTACTACTGGGAACTGCTCGCACGCGCACGCGCAACCGGCATGAGTCTGCGCGAGGACATCAAACAACGTTTCTTCGGCAACCCATGAGTCTGCTGGCGCTGACGGCGGAAGTGATCGAATTTCGCGAGCAACGGAACTGGGCGCAGTTCCACAACCTGCGCAACCTGATCGTCTCGCTGAATCTCGAGGCCAGTGAGCTGCTCGAATTGACGCAGTGGAAAAGCGATGCCGATATGGCCGACATGGCCGAGGATGCCCGGGCCCGGGAAGCACTCCACGACGAGTGCGCCGATGTCCTTATTTATCTTCTGCTGATCGCCGAAAATGCCGGCATCGACCTTGAAGCCGCGGCACGTGCCAAACTCGCCAAGAATGCCGTCAGATACCCGGTGGAACTCTGTTTCGGTTCGAGCCGCAAGTGCGCAGCGGACACCGCCAATCCAGAGCGGCCCGACGGCTTGACTCGCTGCCAGGCGCCCGTCAGGACACCTGACCCGCAAGCGTAAAACCGGCGCCTGCATCCTGTCCGAGCACCCCGACCAGATAGGGCATCACCTCCTGCAAGGTGGACTGCAGGGTCCACGGCGGATTGAGGATGTACAGGCCGCTACCGTGCATTCCGAAACCGTCACTGGCCGGGGTGCGGACGCGTAGCGTCACTTGCAGCCAGTTGCTGGCCGACAAGCGTTGCAGGCGTTGCGGCAAGTCGTGCGCTTCGAGCTTGGTGAGTTGCGGATACCACAGCATGTAGGTGCCAGTCGGGAAGCGTGTCAGGCACTCCCGGAGTGAATTCACCACCCGGTCGTAGTCGCGGCGCTCTTCATACGGCGGGTCGATCAGCACCACGGCACGCCTCGGTGGTGGCGGCAAAAGGGCCTTGAGCGACGCAAATCCATCGCTGTCGTGAACGATCGCCTGCTTGCCGAAGGCCTGGAAATTCTCCCGCAGCCGAATCACCTCGCGGCTATGCAGTTCGAAAAGGCGCAGGCGGTCCTGTGCGCGCATGATCGCGAGCGCCAGCATGGGTGAACCGGGATAGACCTTCAAACTGCCGTCGGGATTGACCTTGCGCACCAGCGCCATGTAATCAGCCAGCGCCGCCGGCAGATCCTTGCGCCCCCACAGCCGACCGACACCATCCCGAAACTCCCCCAGTTTGGCTGCCGCAGCGGAATCCAGAGCATAGGATCCCGCGCCGGCGTGCGTATCGAGGTACCAGAAGGCTTGCTCCTTCTGACAGAGGTAGCGCGTCAGCTGCACCAGCACCAGATGCTTGAGCACATCGGCGTGGTTCCCTGAATGGAAGGCATGACGATAACTGAGCATCCGCTAACGCCCGTCCGCAGTGGCGGAGGAACGCCGCAGCCAGCGCACTACTCCGGCACCCGGAGCTTGCCGTCGGTGCTGAACTGATAGTCGAGGAAGATGTGCTCGGCGCTCAGCAACTGGTAGCTGCCGTCGGGCAAGCGCTTCGACGTATCCTTCAGGCGATACGCATAGTGACCACAGGTCCAGCAATCGAAGTTGCGCATTTGCGTACATAGACAGGTCTTGTCCCGAACCGATATCTTCTTGACGCCCGGATTGGCCGCCACCTCGCGGTTATACGCGGAAATGTAGGAACAGTTGCCGCTGCTGTCGAGAAGATACCCATAGGCCTCGCAATTGGGCCGAATCCCGTCGCCAATCGCCGGGCTGTTGCTCAACATGCGCATCGGGTAACCGGTAGGCGAGATCTGGTTGACCTCGATCTGGTCTTCACTGGCAGCGAAGTAGCGTTGTTTGACGTCTTCCGGCAAACCACACTCCTTGGCCACGGTGAAACGCGTCGCCACCTGAACGGCCGCAGCCCCCTGGTCGAGGAAGGAAACGGCGTCACTCCCGGTGAAGATGCCGCCCGCCGGAATCAGCGGAATATCCAGATGTTCGGCCTGCAGATAACGGTGAATTTCGCCGAAGATGGTCGCCAGGTCATACTGTGCCCAGTCCATGCCGAAACCCAGATGCCCGCCGGCCAGTGGCCCTTCAACCACCACATAGTCCGGTAGCCGGTTGCAGCGTGCGGTCTTCCGCAGGAACAATTGCAGGGCGCGCAGCGAGGAGACGATGATTCCCAGCTTGGCGTCGCGGAAACGCGGATGCTCCTCGATCAGGGCAAACGACCCCAGGTGCAGACCGGCAGCCAGAGTGATGCCGTCGATACCGGCATCGAGCGCCGCCGCCATGCGCACGCGCAAAGTCTCGCGAGGCGCGTTCATGGTCAGCTTCTCCATGCAGTTCACGAAGATCAGGCCGTCACCACGTTTCGCTTCCATGGTTCGGCCGACGTGCATCTCGGTGGCTTCGGCGAGTTGTCCGAGATCGAAGCGCACCATCGACTTGTCGGAGTTGGCGACGTTGAACTTGTACTGCCTGAGCTTGTCCTTGACGAACTTTGCATTGAACCGCCGATCGGCCACGGTATTCACCATGGCATCGGAAATATGTCCGACACCGCCAAGCCGAGCCGCTTCAAGCGCGAGTTCGGCGGTTGAAATATCCACCCCCATGCCGCCGATCATGATCGGCACCAGTTCCTTGTTGCCGAACCGCAGACGGAAATCATCAACGCTCTTCATCCCTACCCTTCCCAACCCGCGTCAGCGTTCCCAACTCGCCTATAGGTGATCACCACGACCCCCAACCCCGGCATTATCGCTCATCAAATGCCTGTATGGCTTGATGCATGCAAGGAAATCGCGCGCACGGGCGGCAAGGTGGCGAAACCGTTGCGCCATAGCGTGCCTCAAACGGCTGCGATCACTGAGCGCGTGTATTATCTTCGGTCCGTACGACCCCAATGAATGCCAGCCATGGATGACAGCAGCCACCACGAACTCTCGTTCCCTCGCGAATGTGAAATCGGCATTCCGCGCCGGCAAGCGTTCGACGCAGCCGCCTTCGAGCGCGCCGTAGGCGATCTGCTCAGTGCCTGTGGCATTGCGCCGGACGCCGCGCATATGGGGCGAACACCACAGCGCGTACGCGAGCTATGGCAACGGCGCCTGCTCGGCGGCTACGACCTCGATCCGGCGACAGCACTCGGTGACGGTTTTGCCGATCACCGCAGCGACCTGGTGGTGGTCCGCGGCATTGCCATCCACGGGGTCTGTCCGCATCACCTGGTGCCTTTTCGCGGCCTGGCGCACGTCGCCTACTTGCCGGGCGGTCGCCTGCACGGCTTTGGCCGCATCGCGCGCCTGGTTGACGCCATTGGCCATCGCTTCACCTATCAGGAATGGATGACTCGCGACATCGCCGACGCGCTGATGCGGCACGGGAAGGCGCGAGGCGCTGCTTGTGTGGTCGAAGCCGAACAATTGTGTCTGCTGCTTGGCGAAGACCGGCGTGGCGACGAGCGCGTGATCACCCAGTCCTTCAGCGGCGAGTTCGAGCGCTCCGCACAGTTGCGCAGCGAATTCCTGCGTGCCATCGCGCATCGCCGCCAAAGTGATTGAACGGCCGACATCCGCGCAACCGCCGGTCAGCGTCAATACTGGGTCTTTGTTGACGGCAACCCTTGCACCGGTCGAAGACCCATCATATCCATGGGCAACGCCTCTTATACCAGATCATCACTGTGCGGAGCCTTACCGCTTGTTTCCCGGACCTTGTCCCGATTCGCCCATGGCACCCACCGGCACAGCGCGGAATGTTCCGCCCCCGCCACCCTACTGCCCACCACCCAACGACGCGCTGGACCTCCTGTACGTCGACTCCTGGCTACTGATGGCAAACAAACCGGCCGGCCTGCTCTCGGTACCCGGTCGCGGCGAAGACAAACAGGACTGCCTGGTGCTGCGCGTCCAGGCCGAGTATCCCGACGCGCTGATCGTGCATCGCCTTGACCTGCCGACTTCGGGCCTGCTCCTGCTGGCGCGTGGCAAGGAAATGCAGCGGCGACTGAGTCACGAATTCGCGCAGCGACGGGTCGAAAAGCGCTATCTGGCGGTCGTCATGGGGTGTCCGTTGTCGGTCACCGGTGTCATTGATCTGCCACTCGCTGTCGACTGGCCGAATCATCCACGCCAGAAGGTTGACCGACTGACTGGCAAGCCCGCGCTCACGCGTTACCGGTTCCTGAGTCACACAGCGTCAGATGACACTTCGCGCCTCGCCCTGTCGCCCGAAACCGGTCGCACACACCAGTTGCGTGTGCACCTGCAGGCACTCGGGCACCCCATCGTCGGGGACAGGCTTTACGCCGACGCCACGACCGCCGTCAAATCCGATCGTCTTCTCCTGCACGCCGAGGAATTGTCTTTCACGCATCCTGCAACGGATCGTCGGATGCGTTTCTGCAGTCCGCCGCCGTTCTAGCCCGCAGGGCTCTGTACCACGGCGGCGTGCGGATCCGACCGGCGACAGGCTCCGGTCATCCCGCTATACTGGGTAGCCATCTGCCCCCTGCTGTCTTCCTGCTTTCCCACGCCGTATCTGACCGAGACCCCGCGAGCATGAGCTTTTCGACCCACCCGCTATGGCTGGTCGGTTTCAGACCCTTCTTTACTCTCGCCTGCTTGTCCGGGCTCAGCCTGCCCGTAATCTGGGCGCTGATCTTCGCGGGAATACTGGCACCGCCAGCAACTCCGTTCTCACCAGCGCAGTGGCACGCCCACGAAATGTTCTTCGGCTTCGGCTGGGCGGTTCTCGGCGGCTTCCTGCTCACCGCTACCAAGAACTGGGTGAAGATTCGCGGCTATCACGGCCAGGCGCTGATGCTGCTGGTCAGCGCCTGGCTGCTCGAACGCGCTGGAATGTGGTGCGCAGGAATCTTGCCACCGCTCGTGTTCCGCCTTTTCAGCAACCTCTTTCTGGCAATGATCGTCCTGATGCTGCTATGGACGTTGGTCCGACACCACCAGGACGATTCCTTCCCCGACAACACCTTTTTCCTGATCGTCCTGCCACTATTCCTGGTCGCCAAGAACCTGTTGCTCAGCGTAGACCACTTCCAGGTCGGCGCCGCCATGACCCTTGGATTGTTCCGCGTCGCGTTCCTGGTGATGCTCGAAAGAACCGTCACGCAGTTCATGAAGAACGCCATGCAGGCCGACATCCTGCGCAGCGCGCCACTCGATCGGGCGATCAAACTGCTGGCCTTATTGCTCGTGTTCGTCGGCCTGCTGCCGACACAGATTGCACCGTGGCTGGCACTGCTGCTGGCACTCCTGCTGAGTGGTCGCTTCGTCTTCTGGAAGCCGCAACTGGCGATGCGCCGACTCGATATCGGCATCATGTACCTCGGCTATCTCGCCATCGTCGCCCAGTTGCTGTTGCAGTCCATCGAGCAGCTCGTAACGCCGGGATGGCTAGGCTCGTTGTCAATGCACGTATTTACCTTCGGCGCCATGGGCCTGATCATCCCCGCGATGCTGATCCGCATCGCCAACGGCCACACCGGCCGAAAAGTCATCTTCGACCGGCTCGACAAGGCAGTACTCTGGATCATGATTGCCGGTTTCGTGATCCGCATCATCCTTCCGCAGTTCGATCCGGCGGGCTACCTGCGCTGGATTGGCCTCGCTGCGGCTTGCTGGTTTACCTGCTTTGCGGTACTGGCCTGGCGCTATGTGCCCTACCTCCTGCAACCACGGGTGGACGGCAAACCCAATGCGTGAGATTTTCTCATCCATACCGCTTCACTGTCCCCCGGTATGTTCGCACCCTGAAAAGGACTGCACAACGCATCGGAAAGCCGGTCAAAGTCCCAATGTTTCCGAGCTCATTCACGGTTAACTGCCTCCCATTGGCCTGGACGGCAAAGCCGTTGCATAATCCCGTCCCTGCGGGGCAGCCAAAGGGTGCTGTCCGATACCAACAAATACTGACAGCGGCGGCGCCACAGGATGGTGGCGAGCGTACCGCTTCCAGGAAACCGCCAGAATGATCGATCTCTACACCGCCGCGACACCCAACGGACACAAAATCTCGATTGCCTTGGAGGAACTCGCTCTGCCCTACAGGGTACACACGCTGAAGCTGTCAGAGGGTGAGCAGAAGCAACCCTGGTTTCTGGCGATCAACCCGAACGGGCGAATCCCGGCGATCGTCGATCGCGCCGAAGAGAATTTCGCGGTCTTTGAATCGGGCGCGATTCTCCTGTATCTGGCTGAAAAAACCGGGCGCCTGATGCCCGATGACGCCAGGGGCCGATCCCGCATCATCCAGTGGCTGATGTTCCAGGTCGGTGGTGTGGGACCGATGATGGGCCAGGCCAATGTTTTCTTCCGTTATTTCCCCGAGAAGATTCAGCCCGCGATAGACCGCTATCAGGGTGAGTGTCGACGACTGTTTCGCGTTCTCGATGGGCACCTCAAGGAGCATGAGTACCTGGCCGGAGACTATTCGATCGCCGACATCGCGAACTGGGCCTGGGTTCGCACGCATCGCTGGTCGGGCGTGGATCTCGCCGAGCTACCCTATCTGCAACGCTGGCTGGAGCAGATACGCCGTCGCCCGGCAGTGCAAAAAGGAATCGACACGCCGCCCTCGCCGGTCGATCGGGATGCCGACCCCGACCAGGCACGGCAGTTCGCAGTAGAGGCGCGCCGGATGGTCGAGATGGGGCAGTCGCGCCAGAGCGGCGTTTGAGGATCGCCTCCGCTCGCCACGGCACCATGTCCAACCATACAGCATATTACGAACAGTGAGGAAACGATGAAACTTTATGTCTCGCCAAGAGCACCGAACCCCCGCCGAGTGCTGATGTTCATTGCCGAAAAGGGTTTGACCGGCATCGAACAGGAGATCATCGACATCGGCAGTGGCCAGCACCTGAGTGCTGCCTTTCGCGCCAGGAGTCCACTGGCCAAGCTGCCGGTGCTCGAACTCGACGACGGGCGCTCGCTTGGTGAGACACGAGCCATCTGTACCTACCTGGAAGGGTTGGTCGCAGAACCCAACCTGATGGGCAATGATTTTGAAGAGCGCGCCTTCATCGAAATGGCTGACCGCCGGGTGGAACTGTACCTCTTCGGAGGCATCGCCAACTGGATTCGCCACACTCATCCCGGCCTGGCGCCACTCGAACAGCCGCAGTTCCCCGACTTCGGCCACTCGCAAGCCGAGAAGGTGCGAGAAGTGGCGCGCTGGCTGGATCGCAAACTCGCCAGCGAGCCCTATATGGCTGGACAGCGCTTCACGATCGCCGACATCACCGCTTTCTGCGCTCTGGAATTTGCGCGCGGGCTGATGAAGTTCCGTCCTGCCGATGAAGACATGCCCCGACTGCAGGCCTGGCGGGACCGCATCAGCCAGCGCCCCAGCGCCGGCGTCTCATGACCCGGTAGCTGATGCAGCTGCCGAGCCAACGCGCTCGGCCTTTGCCGCGCCATGAATGACCGAACTGGCCGACATGACCGGTACAACCCTGGGCGGGGGTATAATTGCCACTCCCGCAACCAGTAGAGAGACCACGAACATGGGCCTAGATCGCGTGCCCTCCGGCAAAGCACTTCCCAATGATTTCAACGTCATCATCGAGATTCCGATGCATGCCGATCCGGTGAAATACGAAGTGGACAAGGACAGCGGCGCGGTCTTCGTCGATCGTTTCATGTCCACCGCCATGCACTACCCCTGCAACTATGGCTACATTCCACACACCATTGCCGGAGATGGTGACCCGGTCGATGTCCTGGTGGTCACTCAGTTTGCCCTGCACCCCGGTGTCGTCGTACGCTGCCGACCGATCGGCATGCTGGCCATGGAAGACGAAGCTGGACAGGATGCCAAGCTGCTCGCGGTCCCGGTCGATAGCCTCACTTCGATGTATCGCGACATCGAGTCTCCGCGCGACTTTCCCCAGGTCATCCTCGATCAGATCGCACACTTCTTTGCCCACTACAAGGACCTCGAACGCGGCAAGTTCGTCAAGGTCGCCGGCTGGCTGGGTAGCGACGAAGCCAAGAAGGAGATCATGGAAGGCGTGCGGGCCTATGAGAATGCCAAAGAAAAGCCGGCTTTCTGAACCGCTTTTTCCGCCAAGCTGATCGGGGGGCGCAGGTGCGCCCCTTTTTCTGGTACCTGTGCTTATGTCCCTGAAGATTGCGATTGCCCAGATCAATGCCACGGTTGGCGACTTCGCCGGCAACCGCGCACGGATCCTCGATTTTGCCGAGCGTGCCCGGCAACAGGGT
Organism: Candidatus Accumulibacter propinquus; assembly: GCF_056856495.1. Lineage (NCBI taxonomy): Bacteria > Pseudomonadati > Pseudomonadota > Betaproteobacteria > Candidatus Accumulibacter > Candidatus Accumulibacter propinquus. Next base: position 164,674 of record NZ_JBSEHC010000002.1, on the reverse strand, counting down.
GCCGACCTGTTGCTGACGCCCGAACTGGCGCTATGCGGTTATCCTCCCGAGGATCTGCTGCTGCGCGCCGACTTCTGCGAAACCTGTGAACGAGAACTCGATGCCCTGGCCAATAGCCTGCAAGGCATCGCCGTCCTCGTCGGTCACCCGGAGAAGCGCGACTCGCACTGCTACAACGCCGCAACGCTGCTCAACGATGGGCAGCGGCTGGCAACCTATTACAAGCAGCGTCTGCCCAGCTACGAGGTCTTCGACGAAGAGCGGTATTTCGACTCTGGTGACGGGCCTTGTGTACTGACGCTCAAAGGCATTCGCTGCGGCGTCAACATCTGCGCCGACGTCTGGGAGCCTGGCGCCGCCGATCTGGCGCGCGCGGCTGGCGCGGCGATATTACTGGTGCTCAATGCCTCGCCTTACCACATGGGTAAACGCGAGCGACGTACAGAAGTCCTGCGCCAACGTATCGCCACTACCGGCCTGCCGGTGGTCTACGCAAACCTGGCCGGCGGACAGGACGAACTGGTCTTCGACGGGGGTTCGTTCGTGCTTGACTCACGGGGGCTCCTGTGCTGTCAGTTGCCGCAGTTCGAGGAAGCGCTGGCAGTGGTCGATTTCGTCGATGGCGAGCCACAACCGGGTGCCATCGTTGCCGCGCCCTGCCTGGAAGCCGAGGTCTACCAGGCGCTGGTGCTCGGGGTGCGCGACTACCTTGGCAAGAACGGTTTTCCCGGCGCCATCATCGGCCTTTCAGGAGGCATCGACTCGGCGCTGACGCTGTGCATCGCGGTCGACGCTCTCGGCGCCGACAAGGTGCGGGCGGTGATGATGCCTTCCCCGTACACCGCCGAACTGAGCCTCTCGGAGTCACGTGAGATGGTGCGCCTGCTCGGCGTCCGCTACGACGAAATCGCCATCGAGCCGGCCATGCTGACCCTCGGCAGCATGCTCGAGAAGCAGTTTGCTGGCCTGCCGGCCGATACCACTGAAGAAAATCTGCAGGCCCGGATTCGCGGCATGATCCTGATGGCCCTCTCGAACAAGACCGGTTCGTTGGTCCTGACCACCGGCAACAAGTCCGAAATGGCAGTCGGTTACTGCACGCTCTACGGAGACATGGCGGGCGGTTTCGCGGTGATCAAGGACATCGCCAAGACGCTGGTCTATCGCCTCTCGCGCTGGCGCAACACGCGTTCGTACGTCATTCCCGAGCGGATCATCAACCGCCCGCCCTCTGCGGAGTTGAAACCGGACCAGACCGACCAGGACAGTCTGCCGCCCTACGCAGTGCTCGATGCCATCGTCGAGGCGTACATGGAAAAGGACCTCAGTCCGTGCGAGATCATTGCCCGTGGTTACGCCGAAGCCGACGTGCGCCGTGTCGTCCATTTGCTCAAGATCAGTGAGTACAAGCGACGTCAGGCACCCGTAGGCATCCGGGTAACGCAGCGCGGTTTCGGCAAGGATTGGCGTTTCCCGATCACCAATCGCTACCGCGACCCCTACTGATCACTTACGGAAGCCGGATTTCTGATACGATTTCTTTACGATCTTCCCAGGAGCAGAGGCCATGAAAAAAATTGAAGCGATCATCAAACCATTCAAGCTCGACGAAGTGCGTGAGGCCTTGTCCGAGATTGGCGTGACCGGCCTGACGGTCACCGAGGTGAAGGGATTCGGCCGCCAGAAGGGCCACACCGAACTCTATCGTGGGGCGGAGTATGTGGTTGATTTCCTGCCCAAGGTGAAGATCGAGATCGTCGTTTCCGATACGGCAGTGGAGAACGCCATCGACGCCATCGTCAAGGCCGCACGTACCGGCAAGATCGGCGACGGCAAGATCTTCGTCAGCACCGTCGAGCAGGTGGTCCGCATCCGCACTGGCGAAGTCGACGAAGCAGCGATCTGATTAGCCGGAGCGCCTACGGGCGGATTTTGCCGCCGGCCTTCAGCAGCACCCACAAGGCACCATCACCGCCGTCGTTGGGCGGCGCGTGACAAAATGCCAGCACCTCCTGGCAGCGGCCGAGCCAGACCTTGACCCACTGACGCAGGATCGCCTCCCGACCTGGAGAACCATGCCCGCGGCCGTGTACGATACGCAGGCAGCGCTTGCCCGCAGCCAGTGCTTCGGCAATGAACAGCGCCACTTGCGCGTGCGCCTCATGCCGGTTCATGCCGTGCAGGTCCACGTGATCCTGGATACTCCAGCGCCCGCGACGCAGGTCACGCAGCAGGGTGCGTGGCAGGCCGTTGCGCAGAAAAGAGTCGGCACCGCCGAGGTCGAGCCAGTCGTCGATGCCCAGAGGCGCATGCAGCATTTCGCCGATGACCGCCGATTCGTCGAGTTCGCGCTGCCGTGGTCGCGGGCTAGGCCTGGGCGGTTCAAAGCTGACGCGATCAAACTTGCGCAGCGGCGTCGCCCCATCGACCGCGGCAAGAAACACGGCTACATCTTCGGAATCGGGTCGATCGCGGTGGTTCATCGCCAGCATCGCTCCTCGTGTCGGTCGCGCGCGCATGTCGAGGGCCTCGCTCGCTGGGAACCCGCCCCACCCTCAGCCGGCCAGACCGAGGCTGTCGAGGTAGCGCTCGGCATCGAGCGCCGCCATGCAGCCGCTGCCCGCCGAAGTACAGGCCTGACGGTAAATGTGATCCTGAACGTCGCCGGCGGCAAAGACGCCGGCGATTGAGGTCGCCGTGAAATTGCCTTGGCGTCCGCACTGCGTGACCAGATAGCCGCCGTCCATTTCAAGCTGGCCGACGAAAAGTTCGGTGTTCGGCCGGTGGCCGATGGCAATGAAGACGCCCATCAGCGGCAGTTCCTCGGTGGTGTCGGTGAGCTTGTTTCGTATGCGCATGCCGGTAACTCCGGAGGCATCGCCGAGCACCTCGTCGAGCATGCAGTTCCAGCGGATCGTGACCTTGCCGGCCTGTTCCTTGGCAAACAGTTTGTCCTGCAGGATCTTTTCACTGCGCAGCCTGTCGCGTCGATGTACGAGGGTGACGTGACTGGCGATGTTCGCCAGGTAGAGCGCTTCCTCGACCGCCGTGTTGCCACCGCCAATGACGGCTACCGGCTGGTTGCGGTAGAAGAAACCGTCGCAGGTGGCACAGGCGGAAACCCCACGACCGGCATAAGTTTCTTCGGAAGGCAGGCCCAGGTATTGGGCCGAAGCGCCGGTAGCGATGATCAGCGCATCGCAGGTGTAAGCGCCGGAATCGCCGATCAGAGTAAAGGGCTTTTCGGTCAGCCGCGCGGTGTGGATGTGGTCGAAGATGATCTCGGTTTCGAATCGACGCGCATGTTCTTCAAAGCGCTGCATCAGATCCGGCCCCTGCACGCCCTGCGCATCGGCCGGCCAGTTGTCGACGTCGGTGGTGGTCATCAATTGTCCCCCCTGGGCCATGCCGGTGATCAGCACCGGCTGCAGGTTGGCACGCGCAGCATAGACCGCGGCAGTATAGCCGGCAGGGCCCGAGCCGAGGATCAGCAGGCGGCAGTGGCGGGTTGCTTGATTCATCTTGTTCGCTCTGGTGGTGGGTGATGGAAAAATTATAACCGGCAAAACGCAAGCTCCCGGCGCCAAGTTCGTGGCGGGTTTCCTTCGAAATGCGGCAAAGTGCCTTATAATCCCGGCGCAAGCCTTTGATAGAAATCACTTCACTTGATGAAAGATTGGCCCATGAACATTCAGGTCGAGCAACCCAGGAGAGGTCCCAGCCTGACTTTGTTGCACAGCATCCCGATTTTTGCCGGCGTACCCGATTCGCAACTCGAACAGATCGCAAAAGTCGCGTTTCATCGACGGGTAACGCGCCAGACCACCATCGTTCGCGCCGGCGACAGCACTGATTCGCTGTACGTCCTGATCAGCGGCGGCGCCAAGGTGCTCAACAGCGATGAAGAGGGACGCGAGGTGATTCTGACCCTGCTCGGCCCCGGCGAGTTCTTCGGCGAGATGGGTCTGATCGATGGCAGCCCGCGTTCAGCAGACGTGGTCGCCACCGAAACCTGCGAACTGCTGGTGATCACCAAGACCGACTTCAAGCGCTGCCTGGCCGAGAACTTCGACCTCTGCCTGAACATCATGAAGAGCCTCGTGCAGCGCCTGCGTGAAGCGGATCGCAATATCGAAAGTCTGGCGCTGCTCGACGTCTATGGTCGCGTCGCCAAGTTGCTCCTGGACTTCTCGGAAGACGAGCACGGCGAACGCGTGATCCGTCGGCGGCTGACCAAACAGGATATCGCCAAGATGATCGGGGCCTCGCGCGAAATGGTCAGCCGGGTGATGAAGGATCTGGAAAATCGCGGCTACTTCCGGGCCGAAGAAGGTCGTATCGTCATTCTCGAAAAGCGCGTCCCCGCCCCGGTCACTGCCTCACCGCGGCCCTGAACCCCATTTTCCTATTCCCACTCTCCGTCCGAAACTGATGGCTTTGCTGAATAAACTTGCCGGCAGGACGGCGTCTCCGTCCAGAGCGCCGAGTCCGCTGCCGGAGAAGATCGCGGTTCTGCTGCGGGAATCGCGCTGGCTGGTCCTGGTCGCCGTCGCGAGCTTTCTCGCGCTCTCCCTGTGGGGTTACCATCGGGCCGACCCCGGCTGGTCGCACGCCGTACATGCCACGACGCTGCATAACCCGGCCGGTCGCAGCGGCGCCTGGCTGGCTGATTTGATGCTGTACGTCTTCGGCGTCTCGGCGTGGTGGTGGATCGCCCTGCTGCTCGCCTTCGTCTGGTGGGGCTACCGCCGACTCGACGGTCAACGGCCAACCGACCGCCGCCCGCTGTACATTGCTCTGGCTGGATTCGTGGTGCTGCTCGTCGCCAGCAGTGGCCTCGAAACCCTGCGTTTCTACACCCTCAAGGCGACGCTGCCGGTCGGTCCGGGAGGCGTGATGGGCCTGGAGTTGCGCGATTTCGCGGTACGCTACCTGGGCTATACCGGCGCGACGCTGACCCTGTTGGCGATGCTGATCCTTGGCTGGAGCATCTTCTCCGGCATGTCGTGGATCAGCGCCGCGGAACGCGCTGGAACACTCCTCGAGGGGGCGGTTGTCGGCGTTGGCAAGCTGTTCGAGCGCTGGCAGGACAGGCGGATCGGCCGCGAAGTCGCGCGCGAACGCAAAGCGGTGGTCGATGGCGAGAAGAAACGGGGCGAGGCGCATGAACCCTCCCTACCCGAGAAACCAGAGACGGCCACCCCTCCACCACCGAAGCAGGGGGTCAAGCGCAGCGACGCTCGGGAACCGACGCTCGCCGAAGGGCCGCAGCCGTCCCTTGCCGACAGGCCCGAGCCGGCAGCCACCCCGGCACCGCTGCCGCCGCAAGACGAGCAGCCAGTCGAAGCCCTGCAGCCGGAGCCTCTCCCGAGTGAGAAAGCAAGCGCAATCACGACACCACCACCGGCGCCGAAAGTTGACAAGCGCATCGCCCGCGAGCGGCAACCAGCGCTCTTTCCCGACGCCGTCGAGGGCGCCCTGCTGCCACCCCTGCATCTGCTCGAACCGGCGCCACCGCAGAGTGACCGCGTACGCCCGGAAACCCTTGAATACACCTCGCGGCTGATCGAGCGCAAACTCGCCGACTTTGGCGTGCAGGTCACGGTGACCGCGGCCTACCCGGGGCCGGTCATCACCCGATATGAATTCGAGCCGGCGGTGGGCGTCAAGGGGGCCCAGATCCTCAACCTGGCCAAGGATCTGGCGCGCTCGCTGTCGCTGACCTCGGTACGCGTGGTCGAAACGGTGCCGGGCAAGTCGTCGATGGCGATCGAACTCCCGAACCCGAAGCGTCAAGTGGTGCGCTTGCTGGAAATCATCTCCAGCAAGGAATACCATGAACTGAACTCGCCGCTGACGATCACCCTCGGCAAGGACATCAGCGGTCAGCCGCTGGTGGTCGATCTGGCCAAGATGCCGCACCTGCTGGTGGCCGGCACGACCGGCTCCGGCAAGTCGGTCGGTATCAACGCGATGATCCTGTCGCTGCTCTACAAGGCCGAGCCCGACCAGGTGCGGCTGATCCTGGTCGACCCCAAAATGCTCGAACTGTCGATCTACGAGGGCATCCCGCATCTGCTCGCACCGGTGGTGGTCGACATGAAGCACGCCGCCAACGCCCTCAACTGGTGTGTCGCGCGAGATGGAAAAGCGCTACAAGCTGATGTCCGCGATGGGCGTGCGCAATCTTGCCGGACTCAACCAGCGCATCCGAGACGCGCGAGAAGAACGACGAGAAGATAGCCAACCCGGTATCGCTGACCCCGGACGCTCCCGAACCGCTGTCGATACTGCCGTACATCGTCGTCGTGATCGACGAACTCGCCGACCTGATGATGGTTTCCGGCAAGACCGTCGAGCAACTGATCGCCCGCCTGGCCCAAAAGGCCCGCGCCTCGGGCATTCACCTGATTCTCGCCACGCAGCGGCCGTCGGTCGACGTCATCACCGGTCTGATCAAGGCCAACATCCCGACGCGCATCTCATTCCAGGTGTCGTCAAAAATCGATTCGCGCACCATCCTCGACCAAATGGGTGCCGAGACGCTGCTGGGCCAGGGTGACATGCTCTATCTGGCACCGGGAACGGGTTATCCGACCCGCGTCCATGGTGCTTTTGTCGCCGATGACGAAGTGCATCGGGTCGTCGACTACCTGAAGAAAACGGGTACCCCGGATTACGTCGATGGCGTGCTCAAGGGCAGCGTCGGAGATGAGGACGGCGAAGGTGGCGGCGAGAGTGCTGGCCTCGACACCGATGGGGAGGCCGACCCGGTCTATGACCAGGCAGTCGAGGTGGTGCTGAAGAATCGACGCGCGTCGATCTCACTGGTGCAGCGACACCTGCGCATCGGCTACAACCGCTCGGCCCGCCTGATCGAGGCGATGGAGAAGGCTGGACTGGTTTCCGCCATGGACGCGCGTGGTGGTCGCGAAGTCCTGGCCCGCAAGGAGGAAGAATGATCCGGCGCAGCCTCATCGCCGCCGCCTGCCTGCTGGCTGCGCAGGCGGCAGGCGCAGGAGCGATCGACAAGTTGCACCAGTTCCTGGAGTCCACCCGGACGGTGCGTGCCGACTTCACGCAGACAGTGATCGCCAGGAACGGGCGCCAGCCCCAGACCTCGAGCGGGGTCATGATGTTCTCGCGCCCCGGCAAGTTTCGCTGGCAGATCGAGAAGCCCTACAGCCAGTTGCTGCTGGGGGACGGAGAGAAAGTCTGGATCCACGACCCGGATTTGCGCCAGGTCACGGTCAGGAAAGCCGGTACGGCGCTCGGCGGAACGCCGGCCTCGCTGCTCGCCGGCGATGCCCAGATCGAGAAGAGCTTCAGCCTGCGCGAAGCCGGCGAACGCGATGGTCTGGAGTGGATCGAAGCGATTCCCAAGGTCCAGGACAGCGGTTTCGAGAAGGTCCGACTCGGTTTTGCCGGCAACGATCTACGGGCGATGGAGTTGTTCGACAGCCTGGGCCAGATCACCTCGCTGGCGTTCTCACACCTCGAGCGCAATCCCAGGCTGGCTCCTGCGTTGTTCCGCTTCACCACGCCCGCCAATACCGACGTGATCGGCGAGTAAGGGTTACCTCGCCAGGTGCTGGCGCAAGGCGACAGACGCAGACGCTTGACTTGAAGCTCCAGGCCCGTATAATGCGCACTTCCTTGAAGTCGCCCGCACCATAGGCTTCGACGGAGGCGCGTAGCTCAGATGGTTAGAGCACCACCTTGACATGGTGGGGGTCGTTGGTTCGATTCCAATCGCGCCTACCAACTGCATCGTCGGTGCCGGTTCGGCACTTTTCGAGAGCGTTGGCAAAATGTTCAGTCATTGCAGACGCATCTGTTGAAACCGCCCGCGGGCGGTTTTTTCGTTGACCCGGCCGTGTTGTGTGGCTCGTCAGGCTGGCCTGGCGGGCATGCAAAGTGCATCCCATTCGTGCTCAGGGCGGCTGTCTCTCCGGTGAAGGGTCGGGCCGCACGTTGCAGCTATGCCACCGCCGCGCAATGGGATAACATGGCACGGGCCGTTCGGAAGCGAGAGCCCGCTCCATGATGGTCGTCTGATGGCAAAGCGATAAGCGCAACAGCCATTCGGAAGGGGGGCGATCGGCACCGCGACTGCTCTGTCCGGATTTCCAGGCTCGGCCGGACACGCCGACTCAAACGGTCGCTGGGCAATCAGAAAGAGAAGGAGTGATGAACATGGACAAGCTTGCTGGACGAGTTGACGCTGAAACCGAGGCCGCACTGTTGTCCGCCTCGCCCGAGCACTACATGTCCGCCCCGCAACTGGCTTTTTTTCGTCGCCGCCTGCAGGCTGACGAACAGGCACTGCTGTCGGCAGTGAAAGCAACCGCGGGTCACCTGCAGGAGAGCGAAACGAGTTCCGACTGGAACGATCGTGCCAGTGCCGAGGAAGAGCACACCCTCGAGCTGCGCGTCAGAGACCGTGAAAGAAAACTCCTGCAGAAAATCCGCGAGGCCCTGCGGCGCATCGATGAAGGCAACTATGGCTGGTGCGAGGAAACCGGCGAACCGATCGGCATCCCCCGGCTCCTGGCACGGCCGACCGCAGCCCTCTGCCTCGAAGCCCAGGAACGCCGGGAGCAGGCAAAACGAAGATTCGGATGATGGCCTCCGACGCGTAACGCTGCCGAGGAGACTCTCGGTCGAACGCCGGCCGGTGGCGCCCGTCCGGTGTTCGTCCAAGTCCGGGCACGGATGCCGTACCGCGGCTACTCCGAATCCCCGTTTACCACGGCTCCGGGCGTAGTGGACTCGATCAGCAGATGCGTGCAAGCGGGCACTGGGGTTTCGGGCTTGGACACGGCAAGGTGAACGACAAGGTGGATAAGGTGGACCGAACGCCGGCAACCGGCTCATTCGCCCTGACTCGCGTGCGCGGCATCCCCTGGTTTGCCGGCGGATTTTCAATTCTGGCGATCATCACTGCCTTGATCGGTTGGGCGATTCTGCAGGGTCGGGCCGATGCCCGGCACACGGCTGCGGTGGCCACGGCAAACCTTTCGAGAATCCTGGCAGACAATTTCAACAGCAGCGTGCGGCAGATCGACCTGGGCCTGCTGAACATCGCGGACGCCGTCTCCCGGCAAGGAAACAGCAATCGGCTGAACGAAACAGCGATCGAAGTCGCCATCGACCGCCAGAATGCGCGTCACCCGGACCTGATCGGCTTTCAGTTCCTGGGGGCGGATGGAAGATTGCGTTACGGCTCGATCAACACTGCCGACACAGGCCACATTGCACGGCCCGACCACTTCCTGTCCCTGGCCGAGCCATCCGATGGCGGGCTGGTGGTCGGCCCGGCGGAGTTCGGCCGGAATCCGCGGCAATGGCGGATCGCAGTGTCGCGCAGGGTCAACCAGGCCGATGGTTCGTTCGCCGGTATCGCCATCTGCTCGCTGTCGGCGCAGGCCTTGACCGAGAGCTACGCCCGGCTGGATCTCGGACGCCATGGGACCGTCGCCCTTGCCGACACCGAGTTCACCCTTGCCGCCCAGTTCCCCGAGTACGACAGGCCCGACGATCCGGGCGTCAGCAGCAAGGTAGCCTCACCGTTCCTGGAGGTCATCGCTGCCGGAACCCCGTTCACCCAGTTCGACTATGCTTCTGCGGTGGACGGCCGGCGCCGCCTGGCGACAGTCCGAAAGATTGAAGGACAGCCCTACTACCTGCTGGTCGGACTGGCGGAGGACGATTATCTTGCAGATTGGCGACGCAATGCCGTCTGGTTTCTGCTGCTCGGCGCGCTGCTCTCGGGAATGCTGCTGGCGGCGATATTCACCCTGCGCCGGCACCTCGACAGTTCGGAGGCTGCAGCGCGCGCCGTCCGGGAGAGTGAAGCAAGGTTCAGGCGGATGCTGGACGAGATGCCGATCGGTGTCTGCCTGGTCGATGAGCAAGGCCGGATGTACTTTCGCAATCAGCGCTTTATCAGCCTGTTCGGCTACCTGGAGGCCGACGTGCCTGACCTTGCCGAGTGGTGGCAGATGGCCTGCCCGGAATCCGGCTATCGCCAATGGGCGCAGGATCGGTGGCAAGCATCGGTAAGCGAAGCCGCCGCAGGCGTCAAGGACATCGAGCCCGTCGAATACCGCGTGCGCTGCAAGAATGGTGGTACGCGCGACATCGAAATCGCTGGCGTCACCTTCGGTCGCCACTTTCTCGCCACCTTTTTCGACCAGAGCGAACGCCGGCAAGCCGAAGAGGCTTTGCGCGAAAGCAAGCTCTTCGTCCAGGGCGTGCTTGACTCCGTGTCCAATCACATCGCGGTGATCGATGAAACCGGCAAGATCATTGCAACCAACAACGCCTGGCGTCAATTCTCTCTGGAGAACAGCCCCGAGCCTGGCCGCCTCGCACCGAACACCGATGTCGGGACCAACTACCTGCAAGTCTGCGCGGACCCTGCATCCTCCACCTCGGCAGAGGGGGCGGCCGCCCGCGACGGCATCCGTGCCGTGCTCGATGGCCGCCTGCCGACCTTCAGCCTCGAATATCCCTGCCATTCACCGCAGCAACAACGCTGGTTCATGATGACGGTCACCCCCCTGGGAGCCGGTCAGAAGGCCGCGGTCGTGGTGCATAGCAACATCACCGAGCGCAAACGGATCGAGGAGGAGATCCGCAACCTGGCCTACTACGACAGCCTGACGCAGCTTCCCAACCGACGCATGCTGCATGACCGCCTGGCTCGCACCCTGGCCGCCAGCAGGCGCAGCGGCCGGCATGGCGCGCTGCTGCTGCTTGACCTCGACAACTTCAAGCCGCTCAATGATCAGCAGGGTCATGCCGTCGGCGACCTGCTGCTGATCGAAGTGGCTCGGCGACTCGGCGCCAACGTCCGCGAAATCGATACGGTGGCGCGCCTCGGCGGTGACGAGTTCGTGGTCGTGCTCGGCGGCCTTGATGCCAGCGAAGCAGCCTCCCGGGACGACGCCATGGCCGTTGCCGAGAAAATCCGCTCTGCACTGGCGCAGCCCTATTCCCTGACCGTGGACCAGGAAGGCAAGACTGCAGCGACGATTGCGCATCGCTGTTCGTCGAGTATCGGCGTCACGCTATTTGTCGGTCAGGAAACGAACCCACACGAAATCTTCAAACGCGCGGACGACGCCATGTACCAAGCCAAACAGATGGGCCGCAACGCGATCTGCTTTCGCTGAAACACCGCTTTCGCAGTAGGCTCGGGTGCAGTTCCGGGAGACGAAGGACCAGGCGTTCTGATTTCGGCACCCATGGCCAACGTCCGGGGAGTATATTTGTAATCCTGATTGGCAATGAACCTCAGCCGCCGGAATCGATCGCCGGAGCTGCGGCGCTCAGACTGCTACGGCGACCACGGGTTGCTCTTGGCCCAATGGGCTATGGCCTTCAGAGTAAAGCCGGGAACGAGCGTGAATCTGGCACGCAAGGGGGAAACTCCTCGCTGAACGAGGCCGCTGCCTCGGAGGAAAGCCGGTTCTCTGAGCCACGCCCCGCCTTGCCGACCGTGCGTTCGGCGCCCAGGCAAGCGTCGTCGACCGGCACCTGGCCGCCGAATACATCGCGTTCTTTTTGCTGCTCCTTCGCCCGCATCAGGTTGGTCATTGATGAAGCTTGGCACTCTCCTCATTCCACCCTCGCTCGATCGGGCGCAGGCCTTGCGCGTGCGTCGTTTCGCGCTGGCCGGGTTCGTTTACCTCTTCTCGGCTGCGCAGGTGGCAATCATTTGGGCTTTCGGCGTGTATCCCTCGTCGGCGACGCTGCCACCTGCGGTCGCCGCTGTTGGGGTCAATCTTGGGCTGTACCTGGTCTTTCGCTCAGGCTTCAATCTCCGATTCAAGGATCCCAGCCTTACTCGCCTGCAGATGCTGATCGCAATAACGTTTCTGATGTACATCCTGTACCACATGGACGACGGTCGCAACGTCGCCTTGTTCGGATGTTTCTTCGTACTGCTGTTCGGCATCTATCGCCTCGATGCGCGCGACTTCCCTCTGATTACGCTATACACCCTGGCGGCCTACGCTTTGGTCATTCTGATGCTGATTCATCTGCGACCGGAAGCCGTCCGTGACGCCCGCCTTGAATTGATGAGTTGGGTGATCCTGGCCTGCTGGTTGCAACTGTTCAATTTCATTGCTGCGCAAATCAGCACCTTGAGGAAGCGGGTTCGCGAGAGTGAATTTCGATTTCGCAGCCTGGCCGAAATGTCCTCCGACTATTACTGGGAAAGCGATCCGGAGCACCGCCTGACCCTGCTCGGGTCCGGCAGCATGGCCAGCGGGGTAGCGATGTCTCCGCTCGACGGACAAATTGGCCAGCGCCACTGGGAAATGCCGTATCTCTCGCCGAGCGCAGCGGACTGGCTGAAGCACCGGGCGGTGCTCGATGCGCACCAACCCTTCCGCGCTTTCGAGTTTTCGCGCGCGGGTGTCGACGGCAACGTGCAGCATATCTCGATCAGCGGCGATCCGATTTTCGACAGATCAGGAGTGTTCGGGGGCTACCGCGGGGTCGGCACCGACATCAGTGCACGCAAGCATGCCGAGAACGAGATCCGGAGCCTCAATACCGATCTCGAGCAGCGGATTTGCACGCGCACAGCGGATCTGCAGACAGCCAACCTGTTGCTTACCCAGGCAAATATCGACGCCGAAGCAGCCACCCGGGCGAAGAGCGAGTTTCTGGCCAACATGAGCCACGAAATCAGAACACCCATGAATGCCATCATGGGAATGGCCGACCTCTGCCTGGGTACGGCGCTCGACAGCAAGCAGCGCAACTATGTCGGAAAGATCAAGTCCGCTGCGGACTCGCTGTTGCTGATCATCAACGATATTCTCGACATCTCCAAGATCGAGGCGGGCAAGCTGCAAATGGAAAGGGTTCCTTTCGTCATCGAGTCCGTCTTCGATCAACTCTCGAGTGTCGTCGCCCTGCGCGCCGCGAGCCTGGGAATCGAGCTTGCTTACGACATCGACGACGACTCCCGGCTATTGCTTGGCGACCCGCTGCGGCTCGGTCAGGTATTGACCAACCTGGTCACCAACGCGCTGAAATTCTCGGACGGTGGACAGGTGGTGGTTCGAGTCGAAACCGTGAGCAAGACCGCGACAAGGATCGAGTTGCACTGTGCGGTCAGCGACGAAGGAATCGGCATGACCGCAGAACAGATGTCCAGGCTGTTCAAACCCTTTACCCAGGCTGATGCCTCGACCACGCGCCGCTACGGCGGCACCGGCCTGGGGCTGGCGATCAGCCACCGCCTCGTGGAGATGATGGGCGGACGCATCTGGGTGGAGAGTGAACCGGGGAAAGGCAGCACCTTTCATTTCACGGCAAGTTTTGACATTGCCGGCAGCGACCGACGCTCGGGAATCGCCCGGTTTGCCGCCCAACTGGCCAAACATGCCGATCGCCCGGTGCTGGTGGTGGATGACAGCCCGATCTTTCGGCACCTGCTGGAACACATGATTGGCCAGCTGGGCCTGCTGGTGGAAACGGCGAGCAGCGGGTCGGAAGCGCTTGCCCGGGCGACTGCCGACGCCGCACCCAACTTCCTGATCTGCCTCGTCGACTGGCGCATGCCGGACCTGGATGGCGTCGAGACCATCTGCCGCCTGCGAACAGCTTTTGCCGCGCGCTGCCGAGCGGCCCCACCGATGCTGCTGGTCACCGCCTACAGCCACCGCGGGGAGTTGCGGGAGATCGACTGCCAGATTGACGGTATGCTCGCCAAGCCGGTCAGCGCCCGTCAGCTCTATGCCCAACTGGCACGCAGCCTGGGAATAGTCAGCGACCTTTCGCTGGTCGGCGAAAGGCGCAAGGGGAACACGCCACAGTGGTCGCGCTTCCGCCACCTCGACATTCTTCTGGTCGAGGATGTCGAGGTGAATCGGGAAGTCATCGGCGAACTCCTCGTGGGCGTCGGGTTGCCCCCACGGATGGCCAGCAACGGTGCAGAGGCGCTCGAGGAAGTAGCGAGAAGGACCCCTGACGTGATTCTGATGGACTGCCAGATGCCGGTGATGGACGGTTTCGCTGCGACACGCGCCTTGCGCGAGAATCCGGTCCATCGCCATCTGCCGATCATCGCTCTGACCGCCAACGCCATGGTGGAAGACCGGGAACGCTGTCTGGCCGCCGGCATGAACGCACATGTTGCCAAGCCAGTCCGCATGGAGTTGCTGTATCAGCGTTTGTGCGAATGTCTGCCGGAGTACGGGGAAACAAGCGGGAACCAACTTGCCGATCCGGATCCGGAAGCGGGCGCCGCCTTGCCCACTTTTCCCGGAATCGACACCGCTCTCGGGCTCGCTCAAGTCGGTGGCCAAACGGCAACGTTGCTGCGGGTACTCAAGCGCTTCCGTGACAACCAGGGAAAGCACTTTGCACCACAGTTCTACACCGCGCTCGCAGCCGGCGACCGGGAGGGCGCTCAGCGGCTGGCGCATTCGCTGAAAGGGATAGCCAATACGTTGGGCGCAGTACAACTGGGCGAAGCCGCAGCGGCGCTGGAAGTCGCCGTCGGCACCCAGGACACGGCCGCAGTTGAGGACTACCTGGCGACGGTGATCCAATGCCTCGGCGTGGTTTCCGGCGGCTTGGCGAGCATCGATCAACCTGCAGAAACGAGCGTCCGGGAAACGTCTGCCGGCTTGCCTGCAAATGCCTTGAGCAGACTTGCGCAATTGTCCGAGATGTTGGCTCTGAGCGATACGGAAGCCGAGGAATTGTGCCTGGAACTGACCCCGCATTTCGCCGCATCCGCCTATCGAAAAGCGTGGGAAGAAGTCGCGAAAGCAATCGAGTGTTATGATTTCGCCACTGCCGTAGCCGCGCTGGCGCGTTTACGGCAGTTGCTGCAGGGTGTTGACGCAGGTTTGCGGGAGAAAAGTGATGACGATACCAAGCGCGCGCGGAACCGTGCTGGTCGTGGATGACGTCGCCGAGAATATCACCGTCCTCGCCGGGATACTGCGCGGATTCCACCGGGTGATCTTTGCCTCCAGCGGCGCGGCCGCACTGGACTTGGTTCGCCAGCAGTCGGTGGACCTGATTCTGCTCGACGTGATGATGCCCGAGATGAGCGGTCATGAGGTCTGCCGCCGTTTGAAGGCCGACATTCTCACCCGTGAAATTCCGGTGATCTTCGTCACAACCCTGGGAGAAGCCGCCGATGAAGCAAGCGGACTAGAACTCGGTGCCGTCGATTACATCCACAAACCCTGCCACGCTGCAATCGTCCGCCTGCGCGTGCAGGTACATATCGAACGCCACAACCAGAAGCTGGCGCTGGAGAGCCGGGTGCGCGAGCGCACCCGTGAACTCGAAGACACGCGCAGGGAAATTGTCCGCCGCCTGGGTCGGGCTGCGGAGTATCGCGACAACGAGACCGGCATGCATGTGGTGCGGATGAGCAAAACTTCGCAGTTGCTGGCTCGGGCGGCCGGCGTCTCCGAAGTGCAGGCGGATCTCCTGCTCAATGCGGCCACGATGCACGATATCGGCAAGATCGGAATTCCGGACAAGGTATTGCTCAAACCTGGCTGCCTGGATGGCGAAGAATGGGAGCTGATGAAAACCCATGCACGGGTCGGTGCCGAGATCATCGGCAACCACGATTCCGAATTGCTGCAGATGGCGCGTACCGTCGCCCTGACCCATCACGAGAAATGGGATGGGAGCGGTTACCCGCAGGGCCTGGCTGGCGAAGCGATTCCGCTGGAAGGGCGGATAGTCGCGATTGCCGATGTCTTCGACGCATTGACCAGCGAGCGCCCCTACAAGGGTGCCTGGAGCACGGCTGCAGCCGTCGATTACATGCGACAGCAAAAGCGCGTCAGCTTCGATCCGCACCTGCTCGACCTGTTTCTGGCGCGAATCCCGGAGTGCGAAAAGATTCGCACTCAATACGCGGACGGCGGAGTTGAATTCCGCTCACCTTGATGTGGGCAGGGCCAATTTCGAACGGATGCCGCTCAAATGAATTTGCCGAAGAGGTCTCGGGAATCGCGCTGACTTTTCTTGACCTGGGAGGCCCTGGCTTGTGCGACCCGCAAGTACGCTACACGGACGGAGTGTAGCGATAGTGCGTCGGCGACATGCCGCTCCAGCGTCTGAACGCGCGGGTGAATGCGCTCTGCTCGGAAAACCCGAGCAGGAAGGTGATTTCGGTCACCGACTTGCTCGGGTCGTCGAGATAGCGGCGCGCGAGTTCGTGGCGCGTTTCATCGAACAGGCTCTGATAGCTCAGGCCCAGTTCGCCCAGCCTGCGCTGCAGCGTGCGCTGGCTCATCCCCAGCGCGCTGGCGGTTTCCTGCGCCGAAGGCGGCCCTGAAGTCAATTGCCGCAATACGCAGGCGCGGGTTCGACTGACGAGGTCGTCGTCGAAAAACTGGGCCAGTTGCTCGGTCAGGATCCTGTCGAAGGTGTTGGCCAAGGGAATGTTCGCGGACGGCAGCGGCGAATCGACGGCTTCGCGATCGAACAGCACGCTGTCCTCGGTGGCGCCGAACTGGACCTGGCAACCGAACAGATCCTGCCAGGGTTGCGGGTTGGCAGGCTCGGGGCGGCGCAGGCGAAGGGCCGCAGCATTGAGCTTGCTGCCAAAATTGGTTCGGCACATGTCGAGCAGGATCGACAAGGTGAAATCGGTCATCAGGTGACCCACCGGCGCTTCGTTGCGACCGTGATCATAGACGAAGCGCACGCCGGCCGGTTCGTCGACGCAAAGATAGCTGAAGCGGCTGCCGAGGATACGCGCGAAACGTTCCATCCGCTTCATGCCGGTGTGCAAGGTCCTGCTCGACAGCCAGGCATAGCCCATCGTCCCGAGATTGGACGGGTGCCAGCACTCGCCGGCACGCAGGGCAAACGCCGGGTCGGGAATCTGCGCCGCTGCCCTGGTAAAAGCTACATCAGCGAGCCGCCCGGGCAGGCGCGCGCAAACGTCGCGCAGGGTTTCCGGGCGGACGCCGATTTCCTGCAGCAGTTGCTGCGGGTCTATGCCGTGCAGTTCGACGAGGCGCAACACCATCAACCAGACGGTGGCCAGGGTGCTCTCCGTTTTCAGCATGACTGGCGGCTCCCCGCGATCTCGTAGTTCATCCTGGCACGAATGGTCATGCGAAAGGCTTGTCGGGTCAAGCGTCTTTGCGCGCTGTTGCGTAAGCTCGATCGATCAGACAGGCACGCCAATCAGGGCAACCGGAATTGGCTCGCATCGGGAAGCAGAACAATGATCGACCATCCATATCGTCCGCCACCGGAACGTCCGCAGCGCTATTTCGACACCATGCCTGTCGCGGATCCCCTGCTGGATCCGATCACCGGATTTCTCAACCGAAAGGCCGGTCTGCGTGCGGCGGCGATCCTGGTGGCCGAGTCCAACACCAGTCACATTCCATTGGGCACCATCTGGGTGGATATCGACCGCTTCCGGCAGGTCAATGAGTCATTCGGACACCGCGGCGGCGATCGAGTCATCGCACTGATCGCTGAACGTATCCGTGCGGTCGTTCGCCTCCAGTGCGAGTACTCGCGTACCGGAAGTGACGAATTCGTCCTGCTGGTTCCCGCTATTGACCACGCCGAAGCCGAACAGCTGGCGCGGAGACTACTTGTCGAAATCGAACGGCCATTACGCATCGATACCATCCTGATCCGGCCATCCGCCAGCATCGGCGTTGCCATCAATCAGATCGGGGAAAATCCGATCGCTTTGCTCGAGCGCGCCGACCGCGCGATGGTAGAAGCCAAGCGCCAGGGCGGTAATCGTCTGGTCATGTCCGGCGACGAGCCATTGACCGGGCGCCTTGGGGTGCAACTGGCGCGCGAGGAACTGGCCATCGAGAGCGCCCTGCATGCTGCCCTGGAAAGTGGTGGCCTGCGCCTCGACTTCCAGCCCATCCTCGGCCTGGATGGCCGGGTCGAGGCGGTCGAAGCGTTGATGCGCTGCTATGCCAATGGACAGCAGGTCGATCCGGCGCGGTTCATTCCGGTTGCCGAGAAAACCGGCCTGATCGTCCGCCTCGGCGAATGGAGCCTGCTCCAGGGCACCCGCTGCGCGGCCCGCCTGTGCCGGCAGGGCACGCCGACGAAACTGGCGATCAATGTCTCGCGTGCTCAGCTCCTCTCGCCCAGGTTCATCCAGGCGCTGCATGGTGCCCTGATTTGTGCCGACGTGCCGCCGGCACTGATCGAACTCGAACTGACCGAATCCCTGATCATGGATCTGTCGGAAACCGTCCAGGCCAATCTGCGCACCGCGCGCGAAGTCGGCGTCGGCCTGGCAATCGACGACTTCGGTACCGGCTATTCCTGCCTGTCGAATCTGAAAGACCTGCCAGCCACCAAACTCAAGCTCGACCGAGCCTTCGTCGGCGTTCTGCCAGACGACCGGCGATCCTTCGCCATCGTCAAGGGGATGACGCGGCTTGGCCAGGAACTCGGGATGATAGTGGTCGCCGAAGGCGTGGAAACCGACACCCAATTGGCGGCACTGGCCGAGGCGGGTGTCGATGCGAGCCAGGGCTTCCTGCATGCCCGGCCGATGACCGAAGACGCCTTGCTGGCATGGATGAAACAGCGAGAACAGAAATGACCGAAATTGCCGACAATGTCCTGGGCGAGCGTCCCGCCGTCGACCGGGTTCTCGAACAATCGCTCAGGGATCTGGACATCCCGCCGCGCCCGCTGATCATCGACCGAATCACGGCCGAGATGGGCAGCGCCAGTCCCAACCTGAGATACGTCGGGCAGTTGATCAGTGTCGACGTCAGCCTGGCCGCCGGTTTGATCAAGACCGCAAACTCCCCGTACTTCGGCTTTCGCAACCGGGCTCGCTCGGTGCACGAAGCCCTCCTGATGCTCGGCCTGGATGTCACCAGCCGCGCCGTGGCCGCCATCAGCCTGCGTCAGGCGCTTCCGAACAACGGCCAGCTCGAGCGCTTCTGGGGCGCTTCGGCGCAGATTGCCGTGCTCTCGAGCTGGCTCGCGCAGCAGACGGCCAACCCTCGCCTGGATGCCGGTGATGCCTATACCTACGGGCTGTTTCGTGACTGCGGCATTGCCGTTCTGCTCATCCGCCTTCCGGCCTACCGGCAAACGCTGGAAAGTGCCAATGCCAATACCGATCTGGCCTTTACGGCCGTCGAACAACAGGATTTCAGGACCGATCACGCCATGGTCGGCTGTCTGCTGGCACAGAACTGGTGGTTGCCGGAAGAGATCTGCCTGGCGATCCGCCATCACCATGACCGATCGGCGATCGATTTCTTCGATTCCGGCCTGCCCGCCAGCAGCCGCTATCTGGTAGCCGCCAGTCAAACGGCCGAACACATCGTCCAGCAACTGACCGGCGGTAGCCGCACGCAGGAATGGTCAAAGCTCGGCAGTTCGTGCCTGCGCCTGCTCAGGCTCGCAGCGTCCGACCTGCCCGAACTCTACCGAGGCGCCGAAGCTGTACTCGCAACGGTGGATTGAGGGGTAAGTGCAAGCACAGGATCTGCCATTGCCGGGTGACGCCCTGGCGGCTTCTGAAGCCAATGGCGATACCGCCGCTTACGACCCAATCCGCTTGAGCACGCCGTTGTCGATGCGCACCCGGTCGCCGGAGTAAAAGCCCGGCTTCTCGTTGAACTTGATTTGTCGGGTCTTGCCGTTGTCCATGCGCACCACGACCTGATACTCGGTTTGTTCCTTGACCTTCTTTTCCACCTGATGGCCGGCGTAGGCGCCACCCGCAACGCCAGCCACGGTGGCCACGGTCTTGCCCCGGCCGCCGCCGACCTGATTGCCGAGCAGTCCACCGACAACGCCGCCGGCAACCGCACCGAGGCCGGAGCCTTCGCCCTTGACGTGAACCTCGCGGACTTCCGCGACACTGCCGCAGTTATTGCAGCTTGCCGCGAATGCCGAAAGCGAAAGCAGCATCGACGCGGTGAACAACGCCAAGCGTCCAGGGATCATGACATTTCTCCAGTAATCTTGTGGCACTGGTTTTGATGACCTCGGAGTGAAACCGCGAGGCCGCTTGAATCGCAACCCGACAAGTATAGCGGCCCCGAAGAGCCCTGTCAGCGCGACCACGTTCGGCTTCCCCCGAACCGCGCGCTGATCATGCGATGTGGTGTCCCCCGTCATCACGCGCAACAAGCCGCCACCAGCAAATGCACATCGCGACCCATCAACGAACCACCGGCCTCGCCCGCGAGCGATAGCGCTTGCCCCGGACAAGCGCTTTGTCTGAGAATCCACGCCATGCAGAATCATCTGCGCTGCAAACCGAGCAGCACCTTGCCATCGTGGAACCGATCCGACCATTTTCCGGGGATTTCTCATGAAGCTTCGCCTGACGCTTGCGGACGCCTCTGATCTGCCTGCATCCGTTACGACCCGTATCGATTTTGGTGACCGCCAGAGCATCAGGCTGGGGCGTTTGGAGGGACTGGAGTGGACACTGCCCGACCCCAGGCGGGTACTCTCGGGCTGCCATTGCGAAATCAGGCGCTTGCAGGAGACTTACCTGCTTTACGATCTGTCGACCAATGGTACTTTCCTCGAAGGCAGCACGTCCCGGCTGACCAGCCCGCATACGCTGCAGGACGGCGAGCGACTGGTGATCGGCGACTACCTGATCCGGGTCGAACTGACGGCTGAAAGCGAGCAAACCGACGACGACAGGACCCGCATCGTTGCCGGCATGCTCCCCGAACCCCTGCTGGAATTGACTGTCCGGAACAAGCCGACACTCGCCGATCAGCCTGCGTTGACCGCCCGACTGGGTCGCCAGGGCGAACTCCGAATCGGCCGCGACGACAGCGCCGACTGGACGTTGCCCGACCGCGCCGGCGGCATTTCCCGGCAGCATTGCACGATCCGCTTCGCCGATGGCGCCTTCGTCCTCCAGGACACCTCATCCAACGGCACTTTCGTCAATGGCAACGTCGAGCGCATCAGCGACCACCACCGTCTGCGCGACGGGGACCTCCTGTCAATCGGCAGTTACCTGATTGCGGCGCAGGTCAGCGGTCTTGCGGAGGTCGCCACGCCGGCCCCCACCAGTCAGGAATCCGACAAGGCCGAATACCCTTCCGCGCAGCCTGTCGCACCCGCGCCAGTACTGCAGGCGCCAGCCCGTCCCACCGGCGGCACGCGGCGCGGCGGCGATCCGGCCGCCATGCTTGCCGACCTGCCTCCGGCGATCCCGGCGCCAGCCGGCCGTGACGAGGAGGCGACGCCGGCAAAAGTGCCGCTGGTCGAAGACGGGGTCACCCGCCTGGCGCGCGTGCTCAAGACCCCGCCCATGCCGCCAGAAAACAAAAAGCTCGCTGAAGCCGCAGGAACCGCTCCAGCCGCTCCAGCCGCCGCTCCAGTCAAGAAGGGCGACGCCGGTGTGACGCCGGAGCCGCCCTTGCAGACGCCGGTCGACGACCGGGTACTGGCCGGCGTCGCCAGAGGATTGGGGCTGTCGCCGGAAGACCTCGACGAAGCCGACGCCGCCGTGCTCGGCGAACGAATGGGGGAGCTGATCCTGTTGCTCACCGAAGAAGTCCGGCAGTTGCTGGCGCTGCGCGATGCCGCCCTGGCGCAGCCGGCTGGCGCTCGCCCTGGCGCGAGCGCCAGCAACCCCCTGGCAATCATGCCGACCAGCGAGGAAGCCCTGCGCGTGCTTTTTGGCCCGCCACGACGCGCCTATCTGGACAGTCGCCAGGCATTCCAGACCGCCTTGAGCGATTTGCGCCAGCACTTCCGGCAAACCGACGCGGCCGTGCGCGCCGCCACACTGACACTGGCCAACGAACTGGCTCCCGAGGCCATCGACAAGGCGGCGTCGGCGGAGAGTTTCATCGGCCAACTACTCAGCTCACGCAAGGCCAGGCTGTGGGATATCTACGTCGAACGCTGGGCCGGACGCACACCCTTGCAGCCGGGCCACCCCGTCAGCTCGTTCATCGACACCTTCGCTGACGCCACCACCGAGCGCGACCGAAACAGGGATGCATAGGATGCCGAGCGACGCCAACTCAGACTCCGTGCAGCGCCCTGCCGCCCGATCAGCGAGCGAAAGTCAGGGCGGGCAACGCGGACCTGGTGGTACACAACCGCCAGCCCCGGGATCAGGGTCACTCGGCACCTGCTTCCACAACCCAGGACGATCAGCGCCGGCCGCCAGGCGCGAGGAGGCTGCATGAAGTTCTTCAGTTACGCCGATCCAGACGAACAGATCACTGCGCAAGGTCGACAGCCCGGCCTGCGCCCGCTACTGCGGGAATTCTCGGACGATGAACTCGATAGCCTCGACAACTTCGTTGCCGAACTGCGTTTCGCGGCCGGCAGCAGGATCATTGCCGCCGGCGAGCGCAACGATGCCTTGTTCATCGTCGTCTCCGGCAACGTCCGGCTGACCACTGTCGAAGCAGACGAGGCCGAGCACGAAGTGGATCGACTGGTGGAGGGCGAAGCCTTCGGCATCCAGTCCTTTCTCGATGGCGAGGTCAGCGTGCTCGGCGCCATGGCCCTGGAAGCGACCGAGATCCTGGTCTTGCGCCGGGCTTCCTTCGAACAACTGGCGGCCTGGAAACCCGCACTGGCAATCGCCCTGCTCCAGGATCTCGCCGCCTATGCCAGCCGTCGCCTGCGCCAGATCCAGATCGCCTGTTGAGACCGCCCCCCGAGAGCCACGCCATGAGCCCCGAGCTATTCTTCGCCAACTACACCAGGCGCGCGTCGGCCCTGCCCAAGCCGGCATGGCAGATGCTGCGCATCCTGACCCTGCTCGTCACCCTGGGCTTCGCCGCCCTGCTGGCGCTGAACCCCGGCGTCGGGCTCAGGCTGTGGTGGGGACTGGCCATTCCCGTACTGCCGGCGATCCTGGTGATCGCACCGGGACTCTGGCGCCAGGTCTGCCCGATGGCCTTCCTCAACCAGATTCCGCGCATGACCGGCAGCAGCCGCAGTCGGCCGCTACCCGCCAAATGGAAGGATTCTGCCTTCCTCATTGCCGTAGCCATCTTCCTCGCCTGCGTCGCCGCCCGTTCGGCCCTGCTCAACCAAGCCGGCGGGCTGGTCGCCGCCGGCATCGTCGGAGTCCTGATTCTGGCCTTTGTCGGCGGTCTGGTGTTTGCCGGACGCAGCGGCTGGTGCGGCACCTTCTGCCCCCTGGGACCGATCCAGCGCACCTATGGCCATGCACCGCTGGTGGTCGTGCCGAACGGCTATTGCCCGACCTGCGTCGGCTGCCAGAAGAACTGCTACGACTTCAACCCGCGCGGTGCGATCTTCGCCGACCTGGTCGACCCGGATCAGCGCTACGCCAGCCAGCGGCGGCTGTTCATCGGCCTGCTGCCGGGGCTGATCTGCGCCTATTTCCTGCAGGGGCCAAGCCAGACCTATGGCCATGAACTCTATCTGGCGATCCTGCTCGGTTCGTGTTGCGCCTCGGCGGGCCTGTACGCCATCGCCACCAGCTGCTTTCCGCTTTCGCCACATCGCGTCGCAGCGGTTTTTGCCGCTGTCGCACTGGCCATCTTCTACTGGTTTGCCGGCCCCATCGTGCTCGACACCCTGGCCTATTTCCTCTCCTTCGCGGCGCCCGAGTGGCTGATCGCCGCGACCCGCAGCGTCGGCGCCATTGGCGGGATGGTGTTGCTGGTTTCCAGTCTCCACGCGGAAAGGATGTTCAGGCAGGCTTCGAGCAAAGCCGCCGACGCGACGCCGGAGCCAACCCGCAAGACGCAGTTGCGCACCCGCTTCGGCGGCACGCAGGCAGCGCAGGTGACCGACCGGGAGACGAAGGTCGCCTTCCCGGTCGCCAAGGGTGCGACCCTGCTCGATGCCATCGAAAGCGCCGGTCTGAAGATCAACTACGGCTGCCGGGCCGGTCTGTGTGGTGCCGATGCGGTCGTGGTCTGTGAAGGCAGCAAACACCTGTCCGCCGCCGGCGACGACGAAACTGCGACCCTGCGGCGACTGGGGCTTGAAGGCAAGGCGCGGCTGGCGTGCATGTGCCGCGTCAGCGGCCCGGTGGTCATCGACCGCGATCCAACTTCCGCCGCTCCCGAACCCACCCTGGCCGCCCCCGCCGCACCGGCAGTAGACCACGCCCTCGCCAGCGGTGTTGCGCGGGTGGTGATCATCGGCAACGGTGTCGCCGGCACCAGCGCCGCGGAACACCTGCGTCGGCTGAGCGACTCGCTGCAGATCGACATGATCACCAGCGAACCGCTGCACTTCTACAATCGCATGGCCATCGGCCGCCTGATCTACGGTCGCGCCGGCATGGACGGCCTGCAACTGATCCCGGACAACTGGTACGCCAAGAATCGGGTCGAAGTCTGGCGCAACTCGATCGCCCGCTCGGTGGACCGGCAGAACAAGACCGTACTGCTGGCCACCGGTGAATCGCTGCCCTACGACAAGCTGATCCTCGCCACCGGCGCCCACTGCACCACGCCGGACCCGGATTTTCTCTCATTCGACAACGCCTTCGTGCTGCGCTCGGCCGAAGACGCCCAGGCGTTGCGCCAGCACGTGCAATTGCGGCGGGCACGCCGGGCGCTGGTGATCGGCGGCGGTGTACTCGGCGTCGAAGCGGCCGACGCCCTGCACCACCTCGGCCTGCACGTCACGCTGCTGCAGCGATCGGACCGTCTGATGAACACCCAGCTCGACCACCAGGGCGCCGCCCGCCTCGCCGCCTATCTGGAAGGCATCGGCATCCAGGTGCTGACAGAGGTCAATGTCAGCCGCTGGGAAGGCCAGGGCGAAGGGTTGCGGGCCGCCTGGCTGGCGCACGGACCGTGTGCCAGGGCGGACGTGTTCGTCGCTTGCCTGGGCATCAGCGCGAATGCACAACTGGCACGCGCTGCCGGCCTGGAAGTCGGCCACGGCATCAGGGTGGATGCCTGCATGCGCAGCAGCGACCCGGACATCTACGCCGTCGGCGATGTGGCCGAGTTGCCTGGCGCGCTGCGCGGTCTGTGGGCGGTGGGCGCCGCGCAGGCCGCCACCGCCGCCGGCGCGCTGCTCGGTCAGCCGCAACCCTACCAGGCACCTCGCGTCGTTCTCCAGCTCAAATGCGACGGGATCGACCTGCGCAGCTTTGGCGAAATCGCTGCCCGGCCCGGCGACGAGGAGTACACCGCGTTACCGAACGCGGCCTCCTGGTGGCGGCTGATCCTGCGCCAGGGGGTGCTGGTCGGCGCGATTTATGTCGGTCCGCCGCGCTCGGCAAAGGATTTCACGCGCGTCGTGCAGGCCGGTGCGGACCTGACCTCGCTGCGGGCGGATTTACGACGCGGGGACCTGACGGGTCTGGCGAAACTGGGCACGGATTGAGTCGCCGCACGCGAGCGCGCCGGGAGCGTGCCGCGCAGCCGCAGCCATCGCGCCGGGGGCTGGGTGTTACCCTGCTACCGACAAGCCGCCAAGGCCACTGATCGCTACAGGCGGTTCTCTTTCACCAGTTTGCCGGTGATCGGGTGGTAGTACGCTTCGATAATCTGTCCGGACTGCGTCACCGCGTAGAACTCATAACAGTTCGTGCGTGTCACCTTGAACTTGACTATCGCGTATTGATCGGCTCCGAAGATCTTCCTGATCTGCTCTTCGGGCAGCCACTTGCTGCGTGGTTCGTCGGTGCAGCGCACCTGCTCGGCACCGGGACTGGCAAGCGCCGTTGGCGAACAGATCAGCACGCACGCCAAAACCCTGCTCGCCAACCATTTCACCTGGGCATGGCCAAGGCGCATGCGGGCAGGCCGCCGGTGATCCCGATCCGCAAGTATCCCTCTCATGGCCTTCTCATTCCTTTCGCTCCGGATCTGTCACACACTGAATCCCTGCTGCCGCACTCGCCCGCTGCGCACGGCCCGTCGAAGACGGCTTTTGCCGCGGACAACACAGACTCCAGGTCAATCACTTCAATACGCTGCAAGTCCGCCTATTTTATCTCCCTCTTATGAAGATTGACACGGTTCATCGCGGCGTACAGCCTGCGCATGGCCATTCAACAGAGGCCGGAAAGGGTATGATCGACTTTTCGTTGATCCACCCCTGCACCGATGACTTCACTGCCCAAGCCGACCCTTCTGGTACTTGTCCTGCTGTTTCTGCTCGGCGGTTGCGCCAGCCGTCCGATCAATCCGCCGCTGACGCAGGCCGACCCGCGCAGCGGTTACCGCTTCGAAACGCGTCAGGCGTATGTCAGGAACAAGGAAAACCTGGTGATCCTCGCGTTCTCGGGCGGCGGCACGCGCGCTGCCGCCTTTTCGTACGGCGTCCTCGAATTTCTTCGGAGAACCGAAGTCGTCGGACCGGCGGGCCACACCGCGCGCCTGCTCGACGAAGTCAACGTCATTACCGGCGTCTCGGGCGGCAGTTTCACCGCGTTGGCCTACGGCCTTTACGGTGACAAACTGTTCACCGACTACGAACGACGCTTCCTGAAGCGCAATGTGCAGGGCGAGATCATCGCCCGTACGTTCAGCCCGCGCAACTGGGGCAACCTGTGGTCGCTGGGCTGGGGCCGCTCCGAACTGGCGGCGCAGTTGTACGACGAAGTCCTGTTCGACGGGGCCACCTTCGGCGACCTGGACCGCGGCCGTGGCCCGCTGATCCTGGCGTCGGCCACCGACATATCGACCGGTGCCCGTTTTGTTTTCAACCAGAGCACCTTCGATATCATCTGCTCGGATCTCAATGCGGTGCCACTGTCGCGCGCCGCCGCGGCGTCGTCGGCGGTGCCGGTGGTGCTCTCGCCAGTGACGATCAACAACTACGGCGGCACCTGCCATACGCGCATGCCCGACTGGTTGCAGCGGTTCGCCGAATCGGCGGAACCGCCACGGCCGGCGGCGCGAGCGATCCGCTCGCTGAAGGACATGCAGGCCTACGGCGACGGCGTTCACCGGCCTTACCTGCATCTCGTGGACGGTGGTGTCTCCGACAATGTCGGCATGCGCGCGGTGCTCGACGCCCTGGAAGTCTCGCAGGCCTTGCACGAGGCGGGCGCACCGACGCCACTCGACAGCGCTCGCCGGATCATCGTCTTCATCGTCAATTCGCTCTCTTCGCCGCCGACCAACTGGGACAAATCCGAAATTCCACCCGGTACCTTGAACATCCTCCTGAAGTCGGCCGGCGTGCCGATCGACCGCTACTCGTACGAGGCGATCGAACTGTTGCGGGACGTCGCGGCGCGTTGGCAGACCCTGCGTCTGATCGGCAACTCGGCGGCCATGGCCGCCAACAGGGATCCTGCTGTCGCTGCTGCGCTACGTGTGCCGAACGCCGAGATCTATGCCATAGACGTGTCGTTCGCAGCGCTCAAGGACAAGGACGAACTGGCCTATCTGAACGAACAGCCGACGTCATTCGTGCTACCGGACGAGGCCGTCGACCGACTGCGCGCCGCGGCCGGAACGATCATCATGGACTCGCCGGAATTCCAGCGCCTGCTGAAGGACGTCGGGGCGAAAATCGTGACTGACGACCGGTTGCGCGCAGGGACTACAACGACCGGCGCCACCGCGAAGTGACCCCCTGCCCACGCCGGCGACAGGAGCGCCCAGATCCGCGTCGGTGGTCGTCGCCGTCCTGAAACAGGTCTGCTAACCCGATGCCCTGCGACAGCGCCGTTCACTGTTTTGTAGGGCTTCGGCAGCTGTTTCCTGGAGGAAGGTGCGCCGGGTCTTGTTGTCCGCCATTTCGGGACCCGCGCCCTACCCTATCTTGGCAGTAACAGACGAAAAACCGCGCCGTGCTCGTTCTCAAGCCGGATCTGGCCGCGCAGGCCGGCGTTCTCGTGCATTTCTGCGATGCGACGTGCCAGCCTCAGCCCAAGTCCAGTGCCTTCCCCGGTCACATGTACCGCCGCCCCGCCAGCATCATTCAGGAGCTGTTCATTGAAGCCGCTTCCGTCGTCGCGGACAACGAACTCCAGAAACTCATCGCTTTCCGCAACCTCGATGGCGATCCGTGTACGCGCATGCCGCGCGGCGTTTTGTACGGCGTTGGCCAGTACCATGCGCACCAGGGCTTGATCGTAAAACCACAGGGTTGGCGCCTGTGAGCAATCGACGTCAACCTGGCAGTTGCCACGCAGGAAAGCAGCGTCGACAAACTCGGCGGCAAGATCGACCGGCGCGTGGGCATCGATATCCAGAGCCAGGCTGCCCACATCCGAGCGGTAATAGATCAGCAGCTTGGTCAGCGTCTCTGCGGCGGCCATGGCTTCACGCAGCGTTTCGACATCGCCCCTGGCCTCGGCACGCCCGGCCAGTTGAGCCAGGCGATTCTTGACGTCGTGCAGGGTCAGCGTGGCAATCTCGGCGAATCTCATGAGTTCGCCGGCAAGCGAAACTTGCGCTGAACCTTTGCCGCGATTTCGGCAATGGCGCTCAGCCTGGGATGAGCGGCGTCCTTGCCGAGCAGCAACTGTTGGTAACGCCGCGCAGCTTGCACCTTCTCCTCGTCAAGACCATTGGCGTAGACATCGAGAAACAGGGCGTAGGCCGCGTTGGCGACGATCTGCAGGTTGCCGGGCAAGCGTTCCGCCGCTTCCCTCAGCATTGCCGCTGCCGTCCGGAAATCGCCAGACTGCCCCTTCCTGACGGCGTCGTCGTTGATCCGGATAATCTCGGCATTGCTGCTGCTGATCAGTTCCTGCGCGCGCTCAGGAGTACCATGCGCTTGCATCATCTGCGTAATGCTCACTTGCAATACGGCCTGGCCCGGGTTGTTCTGCAACACATCCTTGAGCATCTGCTCCGCCTCTTCCTGCTTGCCATGCACCAGACAGGCCTTTGCGACGGCAAGCTTCACCGCTTCCGACAAGGTCTGGGTGTCCCCTTGCATGGCGCGTTCTAGGGCCTGCTGCGCCAGTTCGGGATGGCCCGCCCGGTGCTGCGCAACCGCTTCCACGGCGGCCAGAAGCGGCGTGTCGCCGGCCTCCTTGAAGGTGGTTCTGGCCTCATTGATCAGGGCGATGGCCTTGCCGGCGTCGCCAAGCTCGGTCAGTGCATTGCCGAGCCTGGCGTAATCACTGAGGTCGCGCAACGGCGACTTGCGGGTCTTCTGAACAACGATGCTCATGGCTTTTTCGACGCGACCGAAATCCCCTGCTTCCTCGGCGAACCCGGCAATTGCACGATGGCGAGCCAAAGAGTTGGGGGACATCTCCGATGCCCGGTCGAGCACCAACAGAGCCTCCTCGACCTGGCCGGTGTCCCGGTGCAGGCGGCCGAGGACATCGTAGGCCGCCAGGAAACGCGGGGTCTCGACCAGAAGGTCGGTCAGAGCTTCCTTTGCCTGTGCATGCTCGCCATTGCCCTGATAGGCTTTCGCCAGCCCCAGTTTGGCCCAGGGCATCGAACGCATTTGCAGTGCCTGCTGATAGAAGGCGATGGCCTGGTCGAAGCGTTTGGTCATGATCAGCGCATTGCCCTTGATGCGCATCGCGTCCACCAGGTATTTGTCCCTGGCGGCAATGATCTCGTCGCAGACCGGAATGATCTCCTGCCAGCGCCCCTGATCCTGCAGTTTGTCTACCTCCAGCAAGCGGGTCTTCTTTTCCAGCAGACGGTCGATGCGAGACTTCAGGGTGTCCGCGGTAAAGGGCTTCAGCAGGTAGTCGTCCGGCAAACATTCGGCCGCGGTGATCACCGAACTGTAGCTCTTTTCGGCCGTGATCATGACGAACAGCGTCGCCCGACTGATGATCGCGCGAGTCCGTAGAAACTCGAGGAACTGCTGCCCGTCCGAGCCGCCACCGAGGTAATAGTCGCAAAGGATGATATCGATCCGGTTGCTCTTGATGACCTCGAGCGCATCCCGGACAGTGCCCGCAACGCTGGTTAGCTCCACGCCCAGACCGGTCAATTGACTACGGATGGAGCTGCGCATGGCCGGGACATCGTCGATGATCAGGACACGTTTGTTACGGTAAGGCGAGATGATGGCCATTGCAGAGTTGCGCCCTTCGGAGTGCTGAATGGTACTGGAGTTCGACTTCGCCTGCTCATGGTATGTTCGAACTAGGCACCGATTTCTGCTCCTGGCCAACAAACGCGGCGAGGCTTCAACTCAGCATCGTGGCTACAAAGTCCAGATGAAAGCTGCCGCCAACAAATCCTGCAACGCCTGAGGCCAGGCCCACACCGGCAAACACCAGCGCGAACCATACCAACCATTTCCGACGAGTCAATGCGGCCACGCCGAGTACGGCGAGTCCGACAGTCATGCCGGCTTCGGCAATATCAAACTGGTCGTCGTGGAAATTCAGTTGTTCGTACTCCTGTTCGTAAGCCTCCGCCTGCTGCTTGATCTCTTCCTTCTCTCTCGCATAGCGTTCGACCCTCTCCCGGTAAAACTCGATCTTCTTCTCAAGTAGAGCTGCCGCCTCCGGCGCCAGGCCGACGCCCCGCTCACGCTCAAAGGAGAGTTGATCGAGCATGCTCTCGGCAAGCCCTTGTTTGGTACTCTTCGCCTGAAAATAGGCCCAGGCGTTCACACTCCTCGCCTGCGCCTGCGCCATTGCCTGCCCGATGTTTCCCCCCTTGATGCTGAACAGTGCCATCACCGTCGCCAGTACGGCCACCAGTACGGCAATCACGCTGATCAGGCGATCGGAAGCCTGTTCGGCCTTGTCCACCACATCTTCAATCGCATCCTTGATGTCACCCATATCAATTCCCTCCTGTTGAATTCAAGACCACAGACCTCGAAGCGTACACAGTTCAACGCATCGCGCCGATAAATCGGATGTCATGACATCGCATGCAGCCCGCTCGAATATTAGCCCAGTATCCTTGCCACTGACCAGTCCGCACCTGGCCCTGATCCTCTCGTTCAAGCACGATTTATCCTTGAATAATCGTAACCGAGGCCTTGAAATTACGATCCTTCGGCCCTATTATTAGCACTCGTTAGCGGTGAGTGCTAATTTTTCTGCGCATGAGCATCGTGCTCATGAAAGCAGGATCCGGTAGTCAGTGTTCGTTTATATGCTTAACCCAAGGAGAAACTGCATGAAAATTCGCCCGTTGCATGATCGCGTGATCGTCAAACGCCTTGAAGAGGAGCGGAGGACCGCCTCCGGCATCGTTATTCCGGATACCGCCGCTGAAAAGCCTGACCAGGGTGAGATTCGCGCCGTTGGCAATGGCAAGGTGCTCGAGGACGGCAGCGTGCGTGCCCTCGCCGTCAAGGTTGGCGACCGTGTCCTGTTTGGCAAGTACGCCGGGCAGACCGTCAAGGTCGAAGGCGAGGAACTGCTGGTCATGCGTGAGGAAGACATCATGGGCGTCGTCGAATCCTAGACCTTTTGGTCGGACAGCATTGCGTCCACCCCCTGCAACACCAGCCCGGTTCCGTTTCAAATTACTAAAGAATTCTAGGAGTTATCTCTATGGCAGCTAAAGACGTCAAGTTTGGCGATAGCGCACGCGCTCGCATGGTAGAAGGCGTAAATATTCTTGCAGACGCGGTCAAGATCACCCTCGGCCCGAAAGGCCGCAACGTTGTTCTGGAGCGCTCGTACGGTGCGCCGACCGTCACCAAGGATGGTGTCTCGGTCGCCAAGGAAATCGAACTGAAGGACAAGTTCGCCAACATGGGTGCCCAGATGCTCAAGGAAGTCGCCTCGAAGACTTCCGACATTGCGGGTGACGGCACCACTACAGCAACCGTACTGGCCCAATCGATCGTCCGCGAAGGCATGAAGTATGTCGCTGCCGGCATGAATCCGATGGATCTGAAGCGTGGCATCGACAAGGCGGTGGTGGCCACCGTCGAAGAACTGAAGAAACTGTCGAAGCCATGTTCGACCAGCAAGGAGATTGCTCAGGTCGGTTCGATCTCGGCCAACGCTGACGCGGACATTGGCGACATCATCGCCAAGGCAATGGACAAGGTCGGCAAGGAAGGCGTGATCACCGTCGAAGACGGCAAATCGCTGAATAATGAGCTCGACGTGGTCGAGGGCATGCAGTTTGACCGTGGCTATCTGAGCCCCTACTTCATCAACAACAACGAGAAGCAGAACACGATTCTCGAAAACCCGTACGTGCTGATCTTCGACAAGAAGATCTCCAACATCCGTGATCTGCTGCCCGTCCTCGAACAGGTCGCCAAGTCTGGCCGCCCGCTGTTGATCGTCGCAGAAGACGTGGATGGCGAGGCTCTGGCCACGCTGGTGGTCAACAACATCCGCGGCATCCTCAAGACCTGTGCCGTCAAGGCTCCAGGCTTTGGCGACCGTCGCAAAGCCATGCTTGAAGATATCGCCATCCTGACCGGTGGTCAGGTCATCGCTGAGGAAGTCGGCCTGACGCTGGAAAAGGCAACACTTACCGAACTCGGCCAGGCCAGGCGCATCGAAATCGGCAAGGAAAACACGACGATCATCGATGGCGCTGGCGTAACCGGCAACATCGAAGCACGCGTCAAGCAGATCCGCGCGCAAATCGAAACCGCCACCAGCGACTACGACAAGGAAAAGCTGCAGGAACGCGTGGCCAAGCTCGCGGGAGGCGTGGCACTGATCAAGGTCGGTGCCGCCACCGAAGTCGAAATGAAAGAGAAGAAGGCACGTGTCGAAGATGCACTGCACGCAACCCGCGCGGCGGTTGAAGAAGGCATTGTTCCGGGCGGCGGTGTTGCTCTGCTGCGCGCACGTCTGGCGCTATCCTCGCTGAAGGGCGAAAACGCCGATCAGGAAGCGGGCATCAAGATCGTCCTGCGGGCAATGGAGCAGCCGTTGCGCGAAATCGTCGCCAACGCCGGCGAAGAGCCTTCAGTGGTCGTCAATGCCGTGCTGCAAGGCGCCGGTAACTTTGGCTACAACGCCGCCACCGGTGAGTACGGCGACCTGGTAGCGATGGGTGTCCTCGATCCAACCAAGGTGACTCGCACCGCCCTGCAGAACGCGGCTTCGATCGCCGGTCTGATGCTGACGACCGACTGCATGGTCGCTGAACTGGCTGAAGACAAGCCGCCCATGGGTGGCGGTGGTATGGGTGGCGGTATGGGTGGCATGGGTGGCATGGGCGGAATGGACATGTAATCCTTGTCCGGGTTCTGCCTTTCATGAAAAACCCCGCTGCGGCGGGGTTTTTTTGTGCCTGTTGCGACGACCTTTGCCAGGCGCTTACATTCTTTCTCTCCTGGTCATTTACCCGGCAGCGTGTGTGCAAGCCAGGCCAGGGTTCCAAGCCAAAGCCTAGCGGTCCTTGCTTTCCAGTGCCGGCTTGTTGATGTCGATCTTGTAACGCGTCCGCAGTCCGGAGAGATAGGCCGAAAAATCTTCCTGACCAACAATCGTTGCATACTCGCGCTGCAAGGCCTTGCGGCTGTTCTCGTCGACCTTCTCCGGATGACTGACCTTCATGATCTTGTAGAGCAGGTAGTTGCCGTCGCTGCCCTGAGCGCCGACATAGGCCGGCAGTTTCTCGACATCGGCTTTGAAGATCGCCTTCAGCGCTGCCCCAGGCACCTGGCGACCGTCCTGTCGTGAGACATTCCTGACCAGCGACCAGGTGACCTTGTCCTCACCACCCTGCTGCAATTCACGCAGGCGTGCCTCCCCGGCCGCACGCGCCAACTTCGCTTCTTCCTGAGCCTTCAGCGTTGCTTCAATACCGGCCCTGACGGCCTCCAGGGGCTTGGTACTTGCTGGTCGGTGTTCCAACACCCGCGCAGCCAGCAAGGTGTTCGGCGCAATCTCGACAACTTCGGTATTGCGTTTGTTTTTCACCGAGTCATCGGCAAACAGCGCACTGAGGATCTTCTGGTTGCCGAGTTGCCCAAGAGTGGCCAGCAGTTCGGGGGTTGTGTTGCGCGCCACCCAGCCGGATTGCTGGATTTTCAACTTGAATCGGTCGGCAGCCGGCTGTAGGCTGTCCGGCTGCTCATAGACCATATTGCTGAAGGATTCGGCGGCATCCGCAAACTGCCGCGCCGCGGTCTGACGCTTCAGTTCGTCTTCGATCTCCGGGCGCACCTCGACCAGCGAGCGCTGCTTGCCTGCCTTGATAGCCGTCAGCTTGATGATGTGATAGCCGAATTCCGATTGCACCAGGTCCGAGATTTCATTCTCGCGTAGCTTGAAAACGCTCTCATCGAACGCCTTCACCATCGTGCCTCGAGCAAAAAAGCCCAGATCCCCGCCCTTTTCGGCCGAGCCGGGGTCCTGCGAGTATTGCTTGGCCAGTTCTGCAAACCTGGCAGGCGATTTCTGGACTTCCTTCAAGGCTTCCGCTGCCTTGGCCCTGGCCTTTTCCGGGTCGACGTCGCCACCGGTCAGGATCAAGATGTGGCTGGCACGCCGCTCCTCGGGCTGTTGATATCGATCCTTGTGACCCTCGTACCATGCGCTGACTTCGGCATCGCTAGGCGCCAGCTGGGCCAGAAGTACGTCAAGAGACAGGACGAGATACTCAACTTTGGCCTGCTCCGGCACTTCAAACTGTACTTTGTTCTGTTCGTAGTACGCCTGAACCGCGGAGGCATCGATCTTCACTTGCCCTGCATACTGTTCCGGTGCGAGACGCCACTCGGCAATCTGTCGCTCCTCGGCTTGTATGCGCAGTAGCCTGTTGGTCACGGTATTGCCAGCGATCGCAGTTTCGCCAATCGCATCGACCATCTGCTTCAGCGTCAGATCCTGGCGAAGCTGTGCCTCGAACTGGGCTTGCGACATACCCTGTGACGCCAGTGCGGCTTGGTAGCGCGTCAGCGAAAACCGCCCGTCTTCCTGCAGGGCCGGAATCTGGCTGATCACCTCGCGCAACAGATCGTCGCCGGCACCTAGACGCCCCTTCGCTGCTTCGAGTAGCAGGAGGCGCTGGTCGATCAGCGAATTGAGCACCGCCAGCTTCGCTGCTGGGGTATTCATCAACTCGGGACGAAAATTGGCGCCCAGAACCTGCCGCAGCCGCTCCTGTTGCGTGCGCAAAGCTTGGTCGAACTGTTGTATGGAGATTTTCGAGTCACCAACGCGGGCGAGATCCGTGCCTGCCCCGGTATTGCGGACGTACGAGTCCACCCCCCAGAAGGCAAAGGGCAAGGTAATCAAGCCGAGGAAGATCTGGACTACTCTCTTGTTGTTGCGAACGGCGTCAAAGAACATAGGTGGGAGCCCGCTAACGTATGGGGACATTCAAGCAAAGAAAAAGGCGAACTTGCGTTCGCCTTTCGGTACTGGCGGAGTGGACGGGACTCGAACCCGCGACCCCCGGCGTGACAGGCCGGTATTCTAACCAACTGAACTACCACTCCGAAACGCGCTGCAGAATCTTTCCTGCTTTTCTGGTGGGTGCTGACGGGCTCGAACCGCCGACATCCAGCTTGTAAGGCTAGCGCTCTACCAACTGAGCTAAGCACCCATTGCGTACGACCAAGGCATGGATGCAGAAGTCTACCGCATCCGCCACCACTTGGCCAGAGCGAAAACCGCCTCCGCTGCAAGATCCCCAAATGGCACCAGCATGCCCCCTGCTCCCACGAGTATCAATGCGTGATCACGGTTGGCGTGGACACGCTCTCCGGGGTGGCGGCGACGACCGCAGGAGGCGCCTCTACCTCGGCCGACACGGGCTCGGGCTTGCGCTCCAAAGCATGCTCAAGCACTTGATCGATCCACCGTACCGGAATGATCTCCAGCTTGTTCTTGATGTTGTCCGGAATCTCGGCCAGATCCCGAACATTCTCTTCAGGAATCAACACCCGCGCCAGGCCGCCACGAACCGCAGCCAGAAGCTTTTCCTTCAGGCCGCCAATCGGCAACACCTCGCCACGCAGGGTGATCTCTCCGGTCATCGCGACATCGCAACATACCGGGATGCCGGTCAACACCGAAACCAGCGCGGTACAGATTCCGACCCCCGCCGATGGCCCATCCTTGGGAATCGCCCCCTCCGGGAGATGGATGTGAATATCGCTCTTCTGATAAAAATCGTGATCGATACCCAGCGACTGGGCGCGCTTGCGAACCACCGATAACGCGGCCTGAACCGACTCTTGCATCACCTCGCCGAGTTTGCCGGTGGTGGTGGTCTTGCCCTTGCCCGCCAGGACCACCGCCTCGATGGTCAGCAACTCACCGCCGACTTCGGTCCATGCCAGACCGGTAACCTGACCCACCTGGTTCTCGCGCTCGGCAACACCGAAGTTGTAGCGTCGCACGCCCAGAAATTTGTCGAGGTTGCGCGCGCTCACGGCGACCTTCGCCTGGCTCTTTCTGAGCAGCAGTGTCTTCACCACCTTGCGACAGATCTTGGAAATGTCACGCTCCAGCGATCGCACGCCGGCCTCGCGTGTGTAGTAGCGGACGATATCGCGCAAAGCGCTTTCGGCCACTGTCAGCTCGGTGAGCTTCAGACCATTGTTCTTCATCTGCTTGGGCAGCAGATAGCGTTGGGCGATATTGACCTTCTCATCTTCCGTATAGCCCGAAAGCCGGATCACTTCCATGCGATCAAGCAAGGGGGCGGGAATGTTCAGTGTGTTGGCCGTGGCCACGAACATCACTTCCGAGAGATCGTACTCGACTTCCACGTAGTGATCGACGAAAGTCGAGTTCTGCTCCGGGTCGAGGACTTCGAGGAGCGCCGAACTCGGATCGCCACGAAAATCCTGACCCATCTTGTCGACTTCGTCGAGCAGGAAGAGCGGATTCTTGACCCCGATCTTGCTCATGTTCTGCAGGATCTTGCCTGGCATCGAGCCGATGTAGGTTCGCCGATGGCCGCGGATTTCGGCCTCGTCTCGCACCCCGCCCAAGCTCATGCGCACAAATTTGCGGCCCGTTGCACGCGCGATCGACTGTCCCAGTGAAGTCTTGCCGACCCCCGGAGGACCGACCAGGCACAGAATCGGCGCCTTCAGTCGATCGACACGCTGCTGCACCGCCAGGTACTCGATGATCCGCTCCTTGACCTTCTCAAGACCCCAGTGGTCGGTATCGAGGATCTTGCCGGCGGCGGCCAGATCCTTGCTGATGCGCGTCCGCTTGCGCCACGGCAGACCGATCAGCGTTTCGATGAAGTTACGCACCACCGTCGCCTCAGCCGACATCGGCGACATCAACCGCAGCTTCCGAAACTCCGACTGCGCCTTGGCAAGGCCCTCCTTGCTCATTCCCGCGGCCTTGACCTTCTTGTCGAGTTCATCCAGATCGGCACCTTCCTCGCCTTCTCCAAGTTCCTTCTGGATCGCCTTGACCTGCTCGTTGAGGTAATACTCGCGCTGACTCTTCTCCATTTGGCGCTTGACGCGTCCGCGAATGCGCTTTTCGACCTGCAGGATGTCGATCTCGGCCTCGAGTTGTGCGAGCAGGCGTTCGATACGCGCGCGCACATCAAACATTTCAAGAATTTCCTGCTTCTGTTCCAGTTTCAAGGGCAGGTGTGCGGCAATGGTATCGGCCAGACGTCCGGCGTCCTCGATGCCGGTGATCGAGGTCAGAATTTCCGGTGGAATCTTCTTGTTGAGCTTGACGTACTGGTCGAACTGCGCGATCACCGCGCGGCGCAGCGCCTCGACTTCGTGGTTGGGGCCATCATCGGCAATCACTGGGCGTGCGCCTGCAAAGAACATCTCGTGACGCGCGTCGATGGCCTCCAGGCGCGCTCGCTGCGAGCCTTCGACCAAGACCTTCACGGTCCCGTCCGGTAGCTTCAACATCTGCAGGATATTGGCCACACAGCCCACACTGTAGAGGTCTTCTGCTTCCGGCTCGTCCTTGACGGCGGACTTCTGAGCCACCAGCAGGATGCTCTTGCCGACTTCCATCGCCACTTCGAGGGCCTTGATCGACTTGGGGCGCCCGACAAACAGAGGAATCACCATGTGCGGAAAAACCACCACGTCGCGCAGGGGCAACAGCGGCAGTTCGACTGGCTCGCTAAACAGCTTGGGGGTTGCAGACATCGATTGTGCCCTTCAGGTTAAAGTCCATGCCGTGATATGGTGGCAAGAACTCGTAATTCAAGCCGCACAGAGTGCGGCCAGCACATCAGTTGCCGCCGGAAACCTTGGGTTGATCAGCGTAGATCAGGATTGGACGTGCATCACCGACGATCACGCTCTCGTCGATGACGACCTCTGAGACATTCTCCATACCGGGAAGTTCGTACATGGTATCGAGCAGCACCGACTCGATAATCGAACGCAGGCCGCGCGCACCGGTCTTCCGTTCGAGCGCCTTTCTGGCAATGGCCATCATCGCTGCCGGACGAATTTCCAGCGCCACCCCCTCCATCGCGAACAGTTTCTGGTACTGCTTGACCAACGCGTTCTTCGGTTCGACCAGGATTTGCACCAGCGCCGCCGTCGATAACTCCTCTAGTGTGGCGAGCACCGGCAGGCGCCCGATGAGTTCGGGAATCAGGCCGAACTTGATCAGGTCTTCGGGCTCGACGCTGCGCAGCACATCGCCAATCGCCTTCTTGTTCTCCTTGCTCTTCACCTCGGCACCAAAGCCGATGCCCCCCCGCTCGGAGCGGTGGCGGATGACCTTCTCCAGACCGTCGAAAGCGCCACCGCAAATGAACAGGATATTCGTGGTATCGACCTGCACGAAGTCCTGATTGGGATGCTTGCGCCCCCCCTGCGGCGGTACCGATGCCACCGTACCTTCGATCAGCTTGAGCAGCGCCTGTTGCACACCCTCGCCAGAAACGTCGCGGGTAATCGAAGGATTGTCGGACTTGCGCGAAATCTTGTCGATCTCGTCGATATAGACGATCCCGCGCTGGGCCTTCTCGGTGTCGTAATCCGCCTTCTGCAGCAGCTTCTGGATGATGTTTTCGACATCCTCACCGACGTAGCCGGCTTCGGTCAGCGTTGTCGCATCGGCCATCACGAACGGCACGTCGAGCATGCGCGCCAGCGTCTGAGCCAGCAAGGTCTTGCCCGACCCGGTCGGGCCGATCAGCAGGATGTTGCTCTTGGCGAGTTCAATCTCGTCGCTGCTCTTGCCGAAGTGACGCAACCTTTTGTAGTGGTTATACACCGCCACCGACAGAATGCGTTTCGCCTGATCCTGGCCGATCACATACTGGTCGAGGAGCGCCGAGATCTCCCGCGGCGTCGGCAGTTCTCCCTTGGCACCTTTGGCACCCTGATCACCGGCAATCTCGTCTCGGACGATATCGTTGCAGAGTTCGATGCATTCATCGCAGATGAATACCGACGGCCCGGCAATCAGCTTCTTCACCTCATGCTGGCTCTTGCCGCAGAACGAGCAGTAGAGCAATTTTTCAGTGCCACTCTTCTTTTCCGACATGTCGACCT
Source organism: Candidatus Accumulibacter propinquus (assembly GCF_056856495.1). Lineage (NCBI taxonomy): Bacteria > Pseudomonadati > Pseudomonadota > Betaproteobacteria > Candidatus Accumulibacter > Candidatus Accumulibacter propinquus. The sequence continues at coordinate 125,377 of NZ_JBSEHC010000002.1, read as the reverse complement.
ACCTCGCTGTCAAGCCTTATGGAGACTGCCTGGATGCGGCGTCAAATCGCATCCCGTTTGGTCAGCACCTTGTCGATCAAACCATATTCTGCCGCTTCCTGCGCGGAAAGGAAATTGTCGCGATCGGTATCGCGCTCAATGCGCTCGATCGCCTGCCCGGTGTGTTGCGCCATCAACTCGTTGAGCTTGGCACGCAGCGAGAGAATCTCCTTGGCGTGAATCGCGATGTCCGAAGCCTGTCCCTGAAAGCCACCCATCGGTTGATGGATCATCACGCGTGAGTTCGGCAGGGCAAAACGCTTGCCTTGGGCACCCGCGGCCAGCAGAAATGCCCCCATCGAGCACGCCTGCCCCATGCACAGGGTTGACACATCGGGCTTGATGAACTGCATGGTGTCGTAGACCGAAAGTCCGGCCGATACCGATCCACCGGGCGAGTTGATGTAGAAATGGATATCCTTGTCCGGATTTTCCGCCTCCAGAAAGAGGAGCTGTGCGACCACCAGATTCGCGGTCACGTCGTTTACCGGGCCCACCAGGAAAATCACCCGTTCCTTGAGCAGGCGCGAATAGATGTCGTATGCGCGCTCGCCGCGCCCGCTCTGCTCGATCACCATCGGCACCAGGCCGAGCGCCTGCGGATTCCAGTTGCTTCCGTGCTCCATGTCCATTGCGCTTCCTTTGCTCCGCGATTCTTGCCTGTTCAGTTCAGGACTGCTGCCCCATCAATTCAGCAAAGGGGACCGGTTTTTCGAGCACCGTCACCTGGCTCAGTACCCAATCGGCCACGTTGGACTCGATCGCCGCGCCTTCGAAATCCGCGAGGCGCTCCGGCTGGGCATAGTACCAGCGGACAACCTCCTGCGGATGGTCGTAACTCTGCGCCGCCTCCTCGACCATCGCCTTCACCTGCTCGGGCCGCGCCTGCAGACCGTGCGACTTGACGATTTCGGCAAAGATCAGGCCGAGCGTTACCCGCCGCCGGGCCTGGTCGACAAACCACTCGGGCTGCATCGGCAAATCCTTGACCTTCATGCCGCGCTGTTCCATGTCCTGCCGCGCCAACTGCATCAGACGCTCGATCTCGCGGTGGATCAATGCTCCCGGCACCTCGATGGCGTTGGCCCGCAGCAGCGCATCCATCACATGTTCCATGATCTTGGCCTGCAGACGCTTCTTCACCTCACGCCGGAGGTTGTCCTCGATTTCGGCCCGCATCTTGTCGAGATCACCATCCGCGACACCCAGGGCCTTGGCGAAGTCGGCGTCAACTTCCGGAAGAATCGCCTCGCCCACCTCTTTGACCGTCAGTTCGAAGGTCACCGTCTGGCCGGCCAGTTCCTTCGAGAAATACTCGGCGGGAAAGGTCAGTTCGAAGGATTTGCTTTCACCCGGGCGCGTACCGATCACCGCGTTCTCGAAATCGGAAAGCATCTTGCCTTCGCCGAGCACGAAACGGTAATCCTTGCCCTCGCCTCCGGCAAACGGCTCACCGCCCTTCTTGCCGAGAAAATCGACGCTCACGCGGTCAGCGTTCGCCGCCGGACGATCGACGAGTTCGTAACGCACTCGCTGCTTGCGCAGAATGTCGATCGTCCCGTCGATCTCGGCGTCACCCACTTCAAGTACCGGTCGAGAGATCTCCACCCCGGTCAGGTCGCCCAGGGTGATCTCCGGATAGACCTCGAAGACCGCCGAAAACTCGATATGCGTCGTACTGCCGCTGTCCCTGGGCTCGATCTTCGGACTGCCGGCAACGCGCAACTGCCGCGCCGTGACCTCGTCGCTCAACTTCTGCCCCAGAGCCTCGGTCAACGCCTCATGGCGAGCCTGCTCGCCATACTGCTGCCTGACGATGTGAGTCGGCACCTTGCCCGGACGGAAGCCCGGCATCTTCATGTTCCGACCCAGACGCTGCAGGCGCAGGTCGACTTCCCTGTCGAGTTCGGCAATCGCGACCGAAAGGTCGACCCGACGCTCAAGAGCACTTACGGCTGCGACAATGGTTGATGGGTCAGTGTTGGCGACGTTCGTTTCCATTAAAAATCCTTGTGATACGGGCTGAAAGTTGACTGAAACCTGGCTCGGACGAAGGCGCCCGCGCCGCCAGACGATGCTGCGCCGGCAGCCGGACCGAAAATGCGGAGAACATCGTGCTGCTCCAGCATTCGTTCGCTTCCAGGGAACTTCACGAGGCAAGCGGTCTTCCAGCGCACCAGTAAAAGACCCACATGCCCGCCCGGAAGGCATCGACAACTGTGTCTGCTTCGGTTCCATGTCCGGGTCTGCGCTGCAATGCCGCCTCTCCGCGCACGGAAAGCTCACGATTCTACAGCAATAATTGATGGCTCGAAACCCGTAGCCTTGTCCAACGTGGTATGAGCCTGAACGAGGAGCGTCTTTCCAACCAGGGATGAGCCTGAAGAATAGAAATTGGGGGGGAAATGAGGTGTGGGTTGATCATCGCAAGGATGGTGATCCACATGAACGAAGCACGGCTGACGACGATCGAGCAGATCGAGGCGTTTCTCAGCGCCAGCACCTCGATAGAGTTTTCGGCGGCAGGCGGCGATAGCGAGCGGTATGAGCACATCAGTCGCGTGCTCACCCGCTTTGACTACCCCGGTCGCAAGAAGCGCGAGCGTGGTGTACTGCTGAGGTACCTGCAGCACACCAGTGGCTACAGTCGGGCGCAGGTCACGCGTCTGGTCACCCGGTGGCAGCGTAACCGCCTGGCTGCGGTCCCCTTGGCCAAACGCTACCGTGCCCCTGCAGCGCCCTTTGCGCGCAAATACACCGCCCTCGATGTGGCGTTGCTCGTCGAGATGGACCAGGCTCATGAAGACGTCTGCGGGCCGGCCATTGCGCACCTTCTGCAACGGGCTTACCGGGACTATGGCGATCCCCGCTATGAGCGCCTGGCCACGCTGTCCGTCTCGCATCTATACAACCTACGCAAGAGCGCCGGCTATCAGGCCCAGCGCAGGAACTTCACCAAGACCCGCCCGGTGTGCAACGCGATTGGCGTGCGCAAAGCCCCCGGTCCCGAGGGACGCGCCGGCTTTGTGCGCATCGATACCGTTCACCAGGGCGATCAGGACGGCGTCAAGGGCGTCTATCACATCACCTGCGTCGATGCCGTCAGTCAGTGGCAGGTCGAGGCGTGCGTGCAGGGCATCAGCGAGGCCTTCTTGTTGCCCGTGCTGGCCTTGATCATCGACCAGTTCCCGTTCGTCATCGTCGGATTTCACTCCGACAACGGCTCCGAGTACATCAACCATCACGTCGCGAAGCTGCTGGAGAAACTGCGCATCGAGCAAACCAAGTCACGCTCTCGGCACAGCAACGACAACGCCCTGGCCGAGAGCAAGAATGCCAGCGTGGTACGCAGGCACATGGGCTACGATCATATCCCGCAGGCGTATGCCAAGCCGATCAACGCGTTCTACCAGAAAACGTTCAATCCCTGGCTCAATCTGCATCGCCCGTGCCTGTTCGCGACCTCGATTACCAATGACAAGGGCAAGACCGTCAAGCGCTACAAGCCTCAGGATGTGAAGACACCGCTCGAACGTTTGACCCAGCTGGCGGCGCAAGACCTGCTCACCTTCCAGCCAGGTGTCACCTTGGCAGCCTTGCAGGCTCAGGCCAAGTCACAAACCGACCTGGCTGCCGCCCAGGCCATGCAACGCGCCAAACGCGAACTCTTTGCCGGCTTCGTCAAGCCCAAGCGCCGAGCCTGACACGGACCCCCGACGATGCCACCCAACGACTGCCGCGCTCCGCTTGCCAGACGGACGAATGGCTGCGCCATCTGCCCGCCGGAAGCCCTGCGGGCAGCAAAGCGTACCACCAGATTAAATATTCCTTTACCCCCAAGATCAAAACCAACCCGTCAGGATCATCTCAACGCCCCTCGGCGGAATCCGTTAGACTTCCCTTTTCAACCCCTCAACCCACACCACCGCGTCACCCATTCCGTTACTCGTTCAGGCTCATACCTGAATTGGAAAATACTCCCGTGGCGTGCTGTCGAGGCGGCCGCCACGACGCGGCGGACCCCTGGCGGGTACAAGCCGGGGACATGCCGGTGCGGCGGAACTGGTCCCGCTCAGCCAAACCGCGTCAGCGGTTGCCGAGCTCGCACCCTGGCAGCAAAATGTATTCAAGAAATCACCCGCTTCAGCCGTTAAGCATTTACCAACCCCACGAGGAAGCCGCCATGAAGATCGCCAGTTCCGAGATGCAGATGGTTTCGTCGCATGCCTCGATGCAACGCGACGAAGTCCGCGAATCGCTGCGCATGTGGACGGGAACACAGCGGCCGGACTTCGAAGGCCGCGGGAACGCAATTCCCGCTGCGGAGCGGGTAACGCTCTCGGATGCCGGCAGAGCGGCACAGGCGGCCGAGGCCGGTGCCGCGAACGCCAGCCTGGACGACAGCGAGAACGATCCACGACTGCTGCTGTTGCGCGCCATCATCCGCATGTTGACTGGCGAAGAGGCGCGCGTTTTCGATGCGGCCTCACTCGACGGTCCGTCCCCGGCGACGGCAGTTTCGACCGAGGGGGCGACCGCCGCCCAGAGTGGCAACGCAGCTCCGACGCCGGCCGAGCGGCCGGCCGGTTATGGCGTCGAATACGACTACCACTCCTCCCACAGCGAAACCGAACAGACCTCGTTCGCAGCCAGCGGGGTGGTGAAAACGGCTGATGGCAAGGAAATCCACTTCGACCTGCAGCTCTCGATGGCACGCAGCTACCACCAGGAAAGCGACGTCAGCCTGCGCCTGGGCGACGCGACGCGCCAGCGCAAGGATCCCCTGGTGCTCAACTTCGCGGGCACGGCCGCCCAGCTCAGCGACCAGCGCTTCAAGTTTGACCTGGATTCCGACGGCACCGCCGACAGCGTCAATCTGCTCACCCCTGGCAGCGGATTCCTCACCCTCGATCGCAACAAGGACGGCCGGATCAACAACGGCAGCGAGCTTTTCGGCACGCGGAGCGGCGACGGCTTTGCCGATCTCGCCGCGCTCGACGGCGACCACAACGGCTGGATCGATGAAAACGACGCGGCCTATGCCCAGTTGGGAGTCTGGACGCCCGATGCCAACGGTGGCGGCAAGGTACGCAGCCTGCAGGAAGCCAATGTCGGCGCCCTCAGCCTGGCCCGCGTCGCCACCCCCTTCGACATCCGTGACGGCGGCAACCAGACCCTCGGCCAGATCCGCAGCAGCGGTGTCTTCCTGCAGGAAAGCGGCGGGGTCGGGAGCATGCAGCAGATCGACCTCAGCGTCTGAACGGAAGGTCAGGGAACAGCACTCGCCGTTGCTCGTCGGGAGAAGTGGCTGCAGGCCTTGCGGACAGTCTCGACGGAATTTGACCAGCAGGGTACCGTTCGGCGTAGCTGGCGGGTACCCGGTCATCCTTGCGGTCGCGTGCCTGTGCGGTCAGTCTGGCCCAAGATACACCGCCGGTCAGGTCGGCGATCAGCGCCGGATCGCCGGCGCCGCTACAGTGTGTTGCCGCACGCCTGCACGCGCTGCTTCAAAAGCCCGAGGCGCCTCGACCGTGACAACGCGGCGAAACAGGCTCACAATCCGACTCCAGTTTTGCCGGCGTGGTGCCGTGCCGAAGGTGCGCCGGCGAAAGCCAGCGTAACCCGTCATCGCGGTACGAATCGGCTCCGCGACGGCCGGCACGCATCAACGACAATCGCCGGGTAGCCACGCGTCTGCCCATCACCAGGAGAGGAAACATCAATGCGAGCGCAGGTGGAATTCGTCTCTGCCGATTTCCCGCCGTACCCCGGCGAGGACCAAGGACCCACCCCCGGTCGCTTCGGCCAGCGCCTGGCGGAGTTCCTGGCGCAGGAGTTGCCGGCGCACGGCTTCCCGGTGCTTTCCGTGACCGTCCACATGTGGGGCTTCAAGGTCGCACTGGAGAACACTGACTACCCGCTCTGGCTGGGTTGCGGCAACTACGAGGGACACGAGAACGGCTTCCTGTGCTTCCTCGAACCGGCGACGCCGTTCGTGCGCAAGTGGTTCAGGAAACTGCCCAACGCGCCAACGATTGAAAGATTGGCCATCGCCGTCGAAACCATCCTGCAATCGAGCGGCAAGGTGTCGAACCTGCGCTGGTGGTCCGAAAACGAACTCCTGCGCCCTCCCGACTGAGCTGACGCGTCCACGACGGCAGCGTCACTTACCGCCGACAGGCAGCGCTGTCTTGTCCACCACGCGACGCAGCACGAAGCTGGAATGGACGCCGCTGACTCCCTTGATGCCGGTAATGCGATTGAGCAGCAGGTCCTGATAGGCGTCCATGTCGCGCACCACCACCTTGAGCTGGTAGTCGGCAGCCTGTCCGGTGATCAGCAGACATTCCATCACTTCCGGAATCTCGCTGACCGCCGCCTCGAAGTCGCTGAAACGCTCGGGCGTGTGCCGGTCCATCGAAATGTGGATCAGCGCCATCAACGACAAGCCGAGCACCTTCGGCGCCAGCAACGCTCGATAGCCGATGATCAGACCCGCTTCTTCGAGTGTGCGCACACGGCGCAAACAGGGCGACGGCGACAAACCGATGCGATCGGCCAGTTCCTGATTGCTGATGCGTCCCTCCTGCTGCAGCACCTGCAGAATCTGGCGGTCGAAACGATCAAGTTGCATGCTGTTGCGCCCCGTTCCTGTCTATCGCAGCCTAACAAATAGCGTTTATCTGCCGCGCTGCAAGCACCCGGGCCAAACGCAGGCGCATCCGCGGCAGATAAACCTTGTTGGACTGAACCGCCGCGAGGGCAGTGCTTATGGGGATTGTAAGGCGGGTCCGCCCAAAGTCAATCGCTTGGCATGCCATCGCGCGCCAGGATGACGCTTGCTGATGGGTAGCCAGGCTGGCAGAAAGCCGGTTTGCCGCGGCGTCACAAGTGAACACGGGGTTTGCGGGGGCGATTGCCCGCTGTGAAGCCGAACGACACCGCGAACGGCAGCGCCGTGCGATCGCTGCGGAAGACCGGAATCGCGATCGATCATCAAGGAGGCCCCCGCAGCTTCGGAGGATCACGTTGTGGCAGAAGGGTCGCGACCACCCGGAACTGACCGATCCCGCAATGCGGACAGCGTGCCTGCTCGATGCACGTGACCCGCTGCATGAACTCGGCGACCGACTCGACCACCGCGGGCGCAGGTGGCGGCACGTTGAGTGCCGCACGAGCAGCCGCCAAAGCCTCCTTTTTGCGCGTCGGCGAGAGCAAACCGTAGTGACGGATCCGCTTGAAACCGGCCGGCAGGACGTGTTGCAAAAAGCGGTCGATGAACTCGGTTCCCGGCACGTGCAGTGTGCGCTTCTTGCCGCTGGCGGGATCGGCGCGGACACGCAGCAGCACGTCGTTGCCGTCGATGCCGAGAATCCGCTCGTTGGAGATCGCCACTCGGTGCGTGTAGCGGCCGAGGGTCTCGAGCACCGCTTCGGGACCACCGAGTGGCTGCTTGGCATAGACCACCCAGTCATGGGTGTGGAGTCGTTGCTTCAGACGTTGCCAGTCGGCTGGGGTGGCCACGAGTCCCGGCAAGCGGTCGGCGCTGCGCAAGGCCTCGATTCCGGCAATGAACTTGCCGCGAAAGACCTGTGACAGCGCGCGCACCGGGAAGAGGAAGCCCTTTTTCGGCGAGATCCACTGGCCGTTTGCCGCCAGCGCCCCACCGGCCACCAGCGCATGGAGATGGACGTGCCGGCCGAGATCCTGTTTCCACGTGTGCAACACCAGCGAGAAGGCCGGCACGCCCCCGAGATGTCGCGGACTGGCGGCGAACCCGGCGAGCGTTGCCGAAACCGCGGAGAAGAGATTCTCGTAGAGCGGTTTCGGGGTGGCGGCAAGCAGGGCATTGAGCTCGTGCGGTAGGGTGAACACCAGATGAAAGTACGGCACGGGCAGCACTTCGCGCTGCCGTGCGGCGAGCCACGCCTCCTTCGCCCGGGTCTGGCATTGCGGGCAATGCCGGTTGCGACACGAGTGATAGACGTGCCGAACCGTCCCGCAGTGATCGCAGGTTTCGATGTGTCCACCGAGGATCGCCGTGCGGCAGGCCAGGATCGCACGCCAGACGCGGGCGGCCCCGCGCGCCAAAGACTTGCTGGCGAGGTAGGCCGGACCGAAGGTCGCCAGCACCCCGGCCAGGCCGGCCACTTTCACCGGCGCCGGTCAGGTGGGCGTGAGCAGTTCGAGCGGTGAAGTGGTGCCGGTCAGGCGGGACTGCGCCAGATGAAAGTAGCGCATCGTCGTGCTCACGTGGCCGTGTCCCAGCAGCCGCTGGATGGTGTGGATATCGACGCCGGCTTCGAGCAGGTGGGTGGCGAAAGCGTGGCGAAGGGTATGGATGCCGCCGCCCTTGGGCAGACGGGCGGCATCGCGGACCGCACCATAGAGGCGCTGGACGGTCTGGTCGTAGATCGGACCATCGCCCACCCGGTTCGGGAAGACCCAGCGCCGGGGTCGGAAGGCGCGCCAGTACAGCCGTAACGAGTCGAGCAAGCGCGGTGAGAGCAGCGTGTAGCGATCCTTGCCGCCTTTGCCCTGGCGGACCTTGATGCACATCCGGTCCGGCGCGGATTCGATGTCGGACAGTTCCAGGGCGCAGACCTCTGAGAGTCGCAATCCGGCGGCGTACACCGTTTCCAGCAGGGTGCGCTCGCGCAAGGTCTTGCAGTGCGCAAAGAGGCGCGCCACTTCGTCGCGTGACAAGACCAGGGGTAGCCGCTTGGGTACCTTGGCCATCGGAATGTCAAACCTCGCCGTTTCTCTTCCGAGAACGGTGCCAAACAGAAACCGAAAAGCACAGGCCGCCTGATTGACGCTGGCGTAGGCCAGTTTCTTCTCGGTGATCAAGTGCAGCAAGTACGACTGAATCGCTTCGCCATCAAGGGTGTCGGGCGAGCGCCAGTAGTACTTGGCCAGCGCTTCCACACACGCCAGATACGATTCCTGCGTCCGCTCCGCGAGGCCACGCAGCACCATCGCGTCACTCATCCGCTTGCGCAGTTCGGTCATCTCGTTCTCCTCATCCAGATCGGGAACATTCCCAATGATGAAGATCGATTTGATGACGTTCAGTTTGAAAAACTGTGCCTTCTCAGGACGACGATCATTCAGAAACAGCAACGCGGCGGTAGGTCTCCCCACCACCGCGCCAGCGGTTTAGTTCAACTGACGTTACTCGTATTTCCTTCATCATTCGGGGTGGCACGATCACCTCATGCAATGAACGTTAGGGCCAATCTAGTCATAGCCGCCGAACATGAAGAGCTCCATGGACGTGTCGCCGTCGTTAATGAGCGCATGCAGCTGCCCACCACGAATTAGCACAATGTCTCCGCGCTCCATGACGCGAATCTCGAAAGCACGCTCGCGGTCCCGGTGCTTCATCCAATCGCCAGTGACCATGTAGGCATGCTCGCCCTTTTCACCGCTCATCAGCAGAAAAGCTTCGAGGCTGTCGCGGTGCCGATGCAGACCGATGGCGCTGTTGGCGTGCACCTGGTGCAGATCCATGTAATGTAGCGGCATGAACAGCTCGCGATTGACCGGTGGGGGTTTGTTGCCGTAGGCGTCGTAATTCCACTGATACAGTTCTCGGCCGAGTTCGGATAGCCAATGATCACCAAACTCCTTTCGTCGCTTGGCTTCGTGACTGAAGTAGTTGGAGAACAGGTTGCGGTATTCCAAGGATCCTATGCCCCCATGCGGGTTCGGGCTCACGCCAGCGGCAAGGTAGTTGCGCCAGCCGCGCAGCACCATAGCGAACTCGTAGTGGTAGTTCTCGCCCCCTTTCGAGTCCCACAGAGTTCCCGCCTTGTTGCTCCAGGCCAGTTCGACGTGCAGTTTGCGGATGGGATGCATTGCATGCTCGACCTTGTAGCCGAACATCTCAAAGCCCTGGCCCGCTGCCTTGGCCTTGTCGCGCTCGGCGTCGAACGCCGGGCCCTCGAAGTCGACCAGATTGCCCTTGATCAGGTCCGGTCGCGCGATCAGCTCACCGCGCTCCAGCGCGGCGCGGCCCTTGGCGTCCAGCCGGCCAAGCAGATCGCCTTGGTCATACGCCCAGATTTCGATCTCGTAGCGGTGCGACAGCGGGTTGTACGGCACCAGGATGGTCTGCGTCCCGGTCGAGGCATTGCCGACCTTCAGGTAAAGCCGCACCGCATCTTCAAGCAGCGGTCCGCCGTCGGCGCTCAGCAACGAGTTCAGACCGGGCGTGTAGCTCAGCCGAAGGAAGGGGCCGGTCCAGTCACCTGCGTGCGCGTAGCCGCGGCTGAGCTGGGTATCGGCGAGATCAAAGCCCGCGACGTTCTGCTTCTGGAAGTCGTCCTTATTGTCCTGAAGGCGCACGTCATCAACCTGCCAGTCGTCGCCCGAAGGGCCGTAAAAGGTCAGGTTGCGAAACGGAAACACGAAACCGCGGCTGCCGACGACATAGTGCTGCAGGCCCGCAGACGTGTCGGTACCCTCGATGGCCTCCAGGAGCTTGGTCAGCGGGTTGTTGCGGTTGTAGTTGGGTGAGGTGCCAGGCACCAGCGCTACGACGTTGTGAATCTCATGTTCGACGAGCGTGTACATCATGGCGGCTCCGGTCTCAGGCGCTGTGGTAGAGGAATGCAACGAAGCGCAGCGGCGAATTGCCCGCGTTCTCGATGCCGTGGATGCCTCCGCTTTTGGTGAAGATCACGCTTCCCGGCTGCACCGGCACCTTGCGGACCTGGCGCGGGCCGAAACCGTAGATGTCCTTCTCGACGGGCGCCACATTGGCCAGCTTCGGGTCGTCATCGAAGCCGAGGTAGGCAAAACCCTGGCCCTCGACCACGTAGTACAGTTCCTCGCTGCCGATGTGCCGATGTGTTCCTTCCACGACACCGGGCGGAATCGTGACCTCATGGAAGAACACCACGCTGCCGCCGAACTCCTGCTGCAGGATCCAGCGCATCTCCAGGATGTTGTTCTCGGCACGCTGAGGATTGTTGTCGTTCATCATCGCGTTGCGGTAGCGCACCGGTGCGATGTCAGCGGTCACATTCTGGAAATACCAGCCGCGCTGGAAGTCGACGCCGTAGCTGCGCTGCTTGTCGGTGTTTAGCCCGCTACTCGGCTCCTGAGAGAACGGCCGCTGGACGTTGCGCTCGTAGTAGTCGTCGACCGCGCGATCGCGCTCCGGCGTGGTGCGTCCGTTGGGCCATTGCAAGGCGGCCTCCTTGAAGGACAGGTTCACCCACCGCAGATCGTCAATCTGCTCCAGCACCGGCACGAACTCGGGGACCACGGTGATGCTGCCGCCGTGGCCCATCATGCTCAGGACCTGGTAGTCGTGCCGCGTTCCAGCGGGCGGCTCCAGCGATTCCCAGATCTCGGCGGTGTACGAAGCGACCCATGGGCACCAGTCCAGCGCAATTGTCGCGGTGGCCTCGTGATAAGGTGCCTCCTTAAGTGACACGCGGATCTGCGCGTCGATGGTCTGGGACAGGAAGCGACCCTTCTCGCGCACCGTTTCCACCAGGCGCGAGCCCTTGTACTCGATGCGCAGGAAGTTGCTTAGCTTGAGACCGTCCAGATACACCTCGCCCTTGAGCACGTTAATGTCCGCCTTGCCGCGAACTTCGCGCACGTTGTACCGATAGCGCGCGCTTCGCGTCGCGTTGAGGTACTGCGCGTGATAGATGCGGTCGGGGAAGAAGACGACCTGGAATATCTGGTTCTGCGGGTCCGTCGCGAATTTGTTAAAGCGATTGTCCACGGCGGCTCTCCTATGGCAGCGTCTGACGGATCAGGTCCGCCACACGAAATGAATTGGCCTGGATCGTCAGCGTTGGGTTCGCGCCGCCAGAGGTCGGCATGAAGGAACCGTCAGTCACGTAGAGGTTGTCGAAGCCCCAGACGCGGCAGCTAGGATCGAGCACCGAATCGCTCTCGGCGGTGCCGAAGCGCATGCCGCCAAGGATGTGGTTGGCGATGCGCAGGGCATTGCCGTACACCGAGCCCTCGGCGATCTCGCCGCGCGTCACGCCGGGAATTCCGGCCAGCAGAATGTCCTCGCAGACGCGTGCCAGCGCCTTCATCACGGCCTCGTCGTGTGGATGCCAGTCCTTGATGATGTGCGCCGACTTGCGGCCCCACTTGTCGGGCGTTGGGTGCAGCGTGATGCGGTTGTCCCAACGCGGGATCTGGTTAGCCATGAAACTGACTGACAGACGAGTGCCAAAGTCGTCGTTCAACCAGCCCGAGAGTGCATCGCCGTACTTCCAGGTGGCACCCGCGAAGCCGCCCCAATTGCTGTCCAGGTCCGCACTGCCGTCCGTGCGCGCCAGCGTTACGGGCAAGCACTGGTCCGACGTGTTGTTGTAGATCGCGCCGCCGGCCCAAAGCCCTTCTGCTTGCAGGAAGTCGGGTCTAGCGCAGGCGTCGGTGGCGTAATCGCTGTCCAGCGAAATCGACTTGTCGAAACGATGCCCTTTCACCACGGTCTCGGCGCCACCGAAGGCGTGCGTGAGGAAGAAGCGTCCCAGCAGACTGCTGGGCTGCCCATAGCGTAGGTTCTGGCCCAACCCCATCAGATCCTGCTCCGCAGACAACATGAGCAACCGCACGGATTCAATGGCCGAGCAGGCCACGACGACGCATTTTCCAGTGACGGAGGCCACGCGACCGCTGGGGTCGCGATACACCACGCGCTTGACCTCCCGTCCGGCCGACTCGAGGTGCGTCACGCTGCAATTGGCGCGCAACTCGAGATCGTGGCCAGTTCGTATCGTGGGCCGCAGCAGCGAGACCCATGTGTTGGATTTGTAACCGAGCGGGTCGCCATATCGGTTCACATATCCAACTTTCGGCTGCCCCGCTTTCCGGCCACTCGGCTCGTGATCCTCTGTAATTACGGCCAGAGGGGTGCGGTACGTCTGGTAGCCAAGCGATCGCATGCCGCTTGCTGCGAATTCGCTGATGGGATTGGGCGGCAATGGCGTTTGATAGGCGTCGTTGGCGAAGGCCTTGGCCTGCCCCGTAACAGTGCCGTTGATACCTAGCAACCGCTCAGCCTTTTCGTAATAAGGGGCCAAGTGCTCGTAATCGAATGGCCAGTCACGCACGTGGTCAAGGGCAGTGCCATCGTCCAGCTTGAGCGAGCCGGCGCGCCCCTGGTTGAAGCTGGCGAGCTTGAAATCCGTGGGCGAGAACCTGAGCGAGACAGCCCCATAGATCTGCGTGCCTCCGCCGACGGCCTGCGCCGTGTAGCCTTCAATGGTTGCGCGCGGCGGTGAGTTCTTCAGATCCGAAAAAATGTGCGGTTCATCGTTGATATCTGGCTCGATGTGACTGGAGTAGAACGCGTCGCCCGTGTTGGCCATACCGGGCACCGTGATGATCCGCTCGTGACCCGCGTTGAAGAATTCATCGCGTTTGTAATCGCTGAGGTTGCCGCCTTGCAGTTCGTCCTGGGTGCGCAGCATCGGACCCTTCTCGATCACTAGCACCGAGTAGCCGGCGCGTGCCAGTTCATAGGCGATCGGCGCACCGCCGGCGCCGCTGCCGATGACCACTACATCGAATTTATTGCGCAGTGCCATATCGTCGTCCTCAGCCCCTGTACTCATTACTGGTGCCCAGCGGAGCTTCCATCCCCTGCCGCCAATCGAAAGCGGTCGCGCCCGTGTCGGCCCTGAACCGCGAGCCGAGGTAGTCCCAACCCAACCCCGAGGGATTGCCACCGTACTTGGGATGCGAGAAGGCGCCACTCATCGCGTGGCGCCGCAACACTTGCAGAAAATATGAGGGACTCTTATAGCGCTCGCTATTCCAGCCATCAACGAAGAGCGCCGCGGAGTGAAATCGCATCTCGTCGTAGAGGCGGCGGTATTCGCCTTCCTCGACCGACTCCGGCGGTGCGCCGCCGTTGCGCCGCCGTAGAACCGTATCAAGCATTTCCAGGCAGGTGCGGTAAGTGTACGCGTGATGGCGTTCCTCTTTGGCCACAACCTTGTCAATGAAGTTGGCCACACCCAGCGAAACATCAAGCCGGAAGAGGTGCTGGACCTGATTCTCCTGGCCTTCGCGAGAAAGGAAGTTCAGTTGCTCGGAGCTATTGGCAGGCAAGATGTGCCGCGTCAGCCGGTCGAGAATTGTGAACTCCCAGCGCTCGAAGGTGATGGGCTGCGGGTACGCCCAAGTGAAAAAGCTGGACCAAGTCTCACCGGAGGCCAAAACTTCAGTCTGCGGGTTGATCGGATCCAAAGTCATAGAGCCGTCAAGACGGAACAGGTACCGGTGGCACTGGGCCTTGCGAATGGCCAGCGTGACGCTCCAGAAATCGGAGTCGCCTACGGGTTGCAGCGGTATCTCTTCGTGCAGCACATGAGCCGTAGTGAGGAGCGAAATTGCGCCGGGCGCCCCGTCGCGCGCGTGCCAAACGAAGGTGACATCGTTCCAGTCATAGGCATTGGCCTCGGTGCCGTGATGGCTGTCAATGACGGGATACCGCCAGCAATCCGCGATGCGAGCACGCGGCTGACCGTCATAAATGCCCCGCGGGCTATGTCGCTCATCCGTGTTGGAGCGAGCCAAATACTTCGTGCAATGGTTCAGGACGTACTGAACGTCCTTGTCGACACGACGCAGTTCCATCTCCCCCTCCCTGTAGACGGCGCCCTCAAAACGTCATTACGCGGCATCGTAGTGACTATCCCTGAGCCGGCAGTCAGCCGTATGGCCCAAAACAGCTAGCAACCAATCATATTGAAAAGAAAACTCGTCGCGCCGTTCCCGAAGTTCGGAACAAGGATCGGAATTTTGGCGCCATTTTCAAAAGCATCGGGACGATACTATCATGGTCAATCGCAGAATTGACGTGCGAATCTCTTGAAATCTCGGTCTGGAAGCCCACTGCATTGTGCCGCCAGACAGGGGACGCATAGGTGCTTTTGCAAGTCCAGCGCAGCGGCGACATCGGATCACCACGCGTTGTCGGCTCTACCAAGGCGTCGACTTCGCTCAGTAAGCTGGCATCCTTGTCAATCAGTTTCTTTCGCCCACCTCCTGCCGCTCGCGCTCGGAGTGGCACGCCTTGCTCCCCGGCTGACACCGGTGCATTCAGTTCACTCAAACCGGCATGAATCGTCGTGCGCGACAGGCCAGTCGCCTTGGCGACCAAGGCGACGCCACCACGCCCCAGGCTTCGCGCCTCCGTCGCCGCCCAAAGGCGAAGCGTGGCCTCATCCAGCCTCCCACACAGCGCTTGATACTTGGCTTCTATGGCTAACTCTTGCTCCATGGAGCCTCTTGCAAAACTCACCCGGTGCGAGTTGCTGCGCCGCAGCATTCGCTCTCCGGGAGCGATTTTTGTTGCGAGCGAAGCCTGTCGGGCTGAGCGGCTAACCTGATGGCATAGTTTTCTGAATCCGGTGCGAACCCCCTCCTGCACTCCTCGAGTGCACCGCGTTCAGAGAGCGGAGGCTGGGGGTCATCGTCGTAATCGCATCAATTGGTCAGCGGACAGCGCCAGAATGCCGAACATCAGGTGGGCCATCACCTTGGTGTGGCCCTTGACCCGGATGTTCCGGCCACCGAACTCATCCTTGAGGCGGGCGTTGCTCCGCTCGGCGGCGCTCCGCTCGTTGTAGCGGAGCGCTTCGGCCGGAGAGAATTCGATCTTCTCACCGCGTCGCGGGTTGTGGTCGATCAGGGGAACGTGCCCGAGGCTCTTGCTGTGCGCGCGCAACTCGCTGCTGCAATAGGCCGCGTCCATGAGGTCATAGAGGCTGGTGACGCGCTCGGCGCTGATCAACGACAGGGGAATGGCGGCGAGGCTGTCGTGCATCGAGGCGCTGGAAAGGAGCGCTGAGATGGGGACACCACAGTCGGCGGTGTCGAGATGCAGCTTGTAGCCGGTCCAACTGTTCTTGTAGCCCTGCGCATTGCACTTGGTGCCGCGATCGCACGCGGTGGGAATCTCCTGGAGCATTTGCGCCAAGGCTTTGCCCGCGCTGGCGCTCGATCGGCGAGGCCTTCGCCGCCGGACGCGCTTCGCCGCGCCGCGGGCGGCCCCGCTTTCTCGCCGGCGCCGGCGGTGCCGGCGTGCTCGTCGTCGCGGCAGGGCTCTCTTCGGTCGCCAACAGGGTGGGCTGTGCCGTGGTGGCCCCTTTCTTCTGCGCCTTTGCCTTTCCCGGCGGGGCGTTCGCGGGCCTCGATGGCTGTCCCATCGCGGCTGAGATGCCCGATCAGTTGATCGCCCAGGTGCTCCTTGATCAGGGCTTCATGGACTCGTTGGCCCAGGCTCCCTGCGGCAAACTCGTCGAAGGCGCGCGAGAAGGTGGCCTCGGAAGGCAAGGTCCGGTACAGCGGGAAACCACAGATGCGGCGCAACGACACGGTCATTCACCAGGCGATCGAGCAGCCCCACCGTCGTCGTCAAGCCCAGCACCGCCTTGGCGACAAAGGCGTTCGCCAGCCACGCCCGCTCAAACGGCGGACGGCCGACACCACACCACGACACTGCCGTGAACTCCTCGATCCGCACCCACTCGAGAATGTGGATCACCCGCTCCAGCTTCGGCGTCATCGCGCCCCAGCGCGCCTCAAGTTCCGGGATCAGTTCGTGCTGCACCACATTCCACCGGTCCATCGTCCGGCAAGCTGTGCTATCGTTCGTCATGGCAGGCGTGATCAGGGTTTCGACGCTCCAATCATGCCAGAAATGGCCGCCTGCCACCCCATTGCCAACCGCTTGCACGGAAAAATTCGGCTGAATAGCGAGTTTTGCAAGAGGCTCCATGCTGAAGCCATAGGCCAATCACCACAAATGATCAAGTTATTTTTGCTTAACGCCTAAGGCGGTCTTTGACAACCTCAATGCGCTCGCCGCCTATGTCGCCACGGACGCGCTCATCGATCCGGATTCGGCCTACAAGATCAACCGAACCCTGGCGATCGACAAGATCAAGCGACAGATCGGCCGCTGGTTGCTAGCCGCCGCCACCCCGCGTCGCCTCAAACCGCTGCTTGAGGAGCTCGCTTTGAACCTTCAGAAGTTCGTAGCCAACCGTTCTCGACCTCGAAAGCCCCAGCCCAAACCACACCGATCCCATGCCTATAAGCGGACATGACAAAATGCTAAGTTGTGAGGATGGGGGGGCACTCTGAGAATCGCGATGTAGGCCAACCCAGAATTGGAAATTGACTGCGGCCCCGGCTTCACCCACAATCCTAAGAAAGCCTTTGCATTTCCTATCCCTCCTTTCGATGAAGAGAATGACTGAAATAGGAGACGAGCAGATGAAGAACTTAAAAGTATGGGCGCGTAACGCTCAAAGCGTGGAACTCGTAACGAGAGACAAGCAGTCGTTCGCGCCACCGATCCTGCTAGAACGGACAACCGCTCAGTATCGGGGCGCGACGATGGACGGATATTGGCAACTTCCCCTCCAACACCGCCAGGCCTTCCCACTCAACGACGGAGACGGGTATTGGTTCAAGATCTTGATCGAGAACGGCGAGACCCGCTACCGTGTCGACCCTTATGCCCGAGCCTTGAACCATAGCGAGTCTTATTCGATCTACAAGGACCCGGACCAATTTCAATGGACTGACAGTGGGCACCGCCCTCCGTCCCGCGGCCAGATGGTAATCTACCAGCTCTTTCAAGGAGGTTACGTCGGGCGCGGCGACGAAAACTGGAAGGATCCTGCTGGAAACAACTACCACTTCGGATGGGGCCCCGCGAGGAAGGGGAATTTTCCTCAGCTTCGCAACAAGCTCGACTACATTCAGACCCTCGGCGTCAACACGATCGAGATCCTACCCATCAATGAGTTTAATGGGGACAGCTACATCGGGTACGCCTCGGTGACGTTCTTCGCCATCGAGTCCTCCTACGGCAACGTAGTAGGCGACGGCAGTTCGTACGACGATCTAAAAACATTCATCAACCACGCACACGCTCGCGGCATCTCGGTCATCGCCGACGTGGTGTTGAACCACTTTGGGCGCGCCGGCGATTCAGGCCCCCTATGGAACTTCGACTCGACCACGAAGAACATCTATTTCAGCGGCGAGGAAGCGTCGAATCAGGCGGGCGGTACCTTTGGCATGGCCCCAAACTGGAAGAGTTACGAGGTGCAGAAGTACATTGAGGATGCCTGCCGGTACTACCTCGAAGAACTCCACTTCGATGGGCTCAGGTTCGACTTTACTTCCCAGATTGTGAACAAGAACGCAGGGGCAGGAGACAACAGTGGAAGCGAAGTGCTGCGCAGGCTGGTGCGCGGTCTCAAAAAGACCCACCCGGAGAAAATTTTCATGTGTGAGCATTGGGACGAGTACACCGGGAGTTACAGCCGCTGGATGATGGAACACATCGGCTTTGACTCGGGATGGTTCAACTTTCGGCAGCCGGTGCAAAAGGCCCTTGAGCCGTTCGCCCAGGGTATCGAAGGTAACCTTGCGCATGCCATCAACGGCGGTAACTACTCTCATTCACACAGCCGGGTCATTTATGCCAACAACCACGACGAGTGCTGGTGGGATGGTGGACCAAACCATAACAAGTATTACCCGGTAAGTCAGTTTGGCTGGCGAGGCGACTATTGGTCCAAGAAGAAGTCGCGGATGATGTATGCTCTTAGCTTCTTCGTCCCGGGGATCCCGCTGTTCTTCATGGGCGATGAGTTTGCCATGGAGGGCAGCTTCAACGATGCCAGGAAGGACCATATCCTCAATTGGACTTTGGAAAAGCTCACCCCCGGTCCTGAATTCAAGGCCATGTTTCGGAGCCTGATCGAGATTCGACAGACCTACGATCCGCTTACTCGCGACGGCGCTACGTTTGAGTGGCTCCACTACCCCAATGACGGATGGTTCGCCTTCAAACGGAAGTGGAACGCCGCTGTGCTCATCGTGGCTGGCAATTGGACTGGCTTAGACATGCTCCACTACGCGGTCTCCACAAACGGCGAGACTGGCAACTGGAGTCAGATCTTCAACAGTGATTCGACCCATTTCGGCGGGGATGGAGTCGGCAACTATTTGAACAACCCAAACTCAGGAGGGGGAACGATCACGATCAACATTCCCAAAAATGGGATCGTGGTGATGGGAAGGACGTCGTTGTAGGACCTAAGCCGGCGAAGCCGGAACCAAACAGGTTGAGATTTCTGTCATAGCCCAAACGGAAAAGCGGAGGCGACCATGACACAGATGCTGACCGATCGCTATCACGAGCGGCTTGCCGGAACACTCTCCTGCTACGACCGGATCGTGATTACGGGCACGTTGCCGGGCGCGTGCTACGCGGCGGGGATGACGAGTTTTCTCAATGCCCGGCACATTCGCATTTTTGACTACCCGCGCTTTGCCGAACCGCTGCGTGATCGCATTCGTGAAGCCGCACAGGCTCTGGCGACCGCGCAGGGAGCGCGAATCGAGCACGTGGCCAAGGCGCACATCCGCAAGGAAGACCTCGTTGCCGCGGTGCTCAAGGACCGTGGGGATCATCCAGGATTGGTGCATGTGCTCTCCGCCATGGAAGCCTGTGACGCCTACGAACCCTGGCACGACAAGCAAAGTCACCAAACCTTTCTGCGCCATACCTCGGGCAAGTGCCTGCACTACTACTTCTACTGGATGGACGAAACCCTCGGACTGATCTACCTGCGCGTGCCGACGTGGAGTCCATTCCGGCTGCAGTTCTACTGCAATGGCCACAGTCGGTTGGCACACTCGCTGACAACGGCAGGTATCGACTACGCGATGGCGGACAATGCGTTCATCCGTATCACCGATTGGGAACGGGCGCAGCAACTCGCGGACGCCTTCTCGCCAGACACCCTGCATGCGCTTCTGGACCACTACGCCGAGCAGTGCTGCCCAATTCTGGATGTCTTCGGACAGTCTTATCACTGGAGCCTGATGCAGGTCGAATACTCTACCGATCTGGTGTTCCGCTCCGACGCCATCCTGAAGTCGCTCTACGAGGAACTCTCCCGGCAGGCCATCTTCTCGGTCAAGGCCGAGCAGGTCGCCAGTTTCCTGGGCAAGAAGATCACGCCGCAACTGGCACAGGAACTCGGCAGCCGCTTCACGACGCGTATCGAGGGCACCTGCATCAAGCACCATTTTGGCAAGGTATCGGTCAAGATGTACGACAAGTTCAACCGTGTGCTGCGCCTGGAAACCACGACCAACAACGTTTCCTTCTTCAAGCACCACCGCAAGGTGGAACATCGGGATGGTCACGAGTCGCGCGAGATCGCCCCCCTCCGAAAGACCATCTACAGCCTGATCGACTTGCGCGAGATCCTGCTCGGCTGTAACCGCCGCTACCTCGAATACCTCTCCGCACTCGACGACTTTTCCGCCGGCGATCGTAACCTGCATCGGCTGGTCAACCCCAAGACGGTCAACGGCCATACCCTCAAGGGCTTCAATTTCTTCGATGCCACTCAGCAGGCCCTGCTGCGGGCGCTTCAGCGTCCCGAGTTCAACATCCGTGGCATCCGCCGTGCCGACCTCGTCCCCTTCTTGCGCCAGATCTCGCCGGCCAGCATCACGCGCCAGCTTTGGCGCCTGCGCCAGTTCGGTCTCATCAAGAAAGTCGTTCATGGCTATCGCTACTACCTGACCCGTCTGGGCCGCTCGACCATCGCCGCCGCTTGTCGAATCACTGAACAAACCATCGTCCCGGCTCTCGCCCACGCTACCCCGTAACTGAATCTGCTCAGGAAATGTAAAGATCTGAGTCATAAGTGACTAACCCATGTTTAACGGGCCAAGAAAAACCTATCGCTGAATCAATTACTTGCGTGCCAGGAAAGTAACTTCTCAAAAACCCCAGGCATAACGAATAAGGATAGATCGTGCGAAGCCACGATCTGATCCGATTGTTGGACGAGCCCGTGGGGAGCCGACTGGGCCGCCTAGAAAATATGTTTTTGGGAAGTCTCCTGGCTGAACATTCTGCCCAGCTGGCGGGAACTTGAACCTGGTTCGAATGCCTGCCGTTGGGACAGACGATGCCCCATCTGGGCGGTGGTGGGCGAAGAACCCCGGATGGGCGCCGACTGGAGGCGAACCCGCATCTCAGCTTGCGGGCGCTGAAGTCCCGTGCCACTCCAGGGAAGGTTCTCCTACACGATCAGGGGTTCCCTTCGGCCGCGATGGAGATGGGCAGCTGCCCCGTGAACGGCGAAGGAATGCGCGTTCGCACGATCGCCATCACGGCTCCACAGCAGGTGCACAGAATCGGCGCCCGTTGCTTGACCCAGGCCAAGGTCTGACCAGGAACGCACTTCAGCAGCACGTGCAGCAAGGCGATCACGTGCTTGCAGTTGGGATGCAAAAAGCCGAAGTTGCGCGCCCGCCGGAAGCCCTTCGGCAAGACATGCTGCAGGACCAGCCACAGGAACTGAGCGCCGGACACGGTCCGCCGCTCCCTCCTCGTCGTCTTGGCGTTGCGATAGCGGAAGCTCACCTGCCCGTTGGCGCAGGCGACGATATCGTTCTCCTGAATGACACCCCGATAAAGATAGCGCCCCAGATAGATGAGGGCCGACTCGCCGCTGCCCACCGACTTGCAATCCACCACCCACTCCTGGGGATAGCGAGCAGGAAGCGTCAGCCCGGCCGTTTCGATCGCCGCCAGGATCTTCGCCCGAAAGACCTTGGCCAGAGCCTTGTGGTTGAACAGATAGCCCCCTTTGGCCTTGCCTCGCGGCTTGGTTCGCCATTGCTTTTGCTTACCGTCGACCACTGCCGCAGGCATGACGAGATGGACATGCGGGTGATAATCCAGCCGGCGCGTGTTCGTGTGCAGCACCGCAGTGGCACCCGGCGTCCCCTGAAGCGGTTTGTCGTTCTGGCTGAAGGTACGCACCGTCTCCCAGCTACAACTCATGAGCAGATCATAGACGACGTTCTGGTGCGCCCAGGCCAGCGTCCGGAATTCGGCGGGCAGGGTGAAGGTCAGCAGAAAGTACTCGGCGGGCACCTGCTTCTTCAACTGACGTTCCAGCCATTGCTGACTCTCATGATGCTGGCAGTGCGGGCAGTGGCGGTGGCCGCAGGAATGTGGCACCAGTTTCTGATGCTCACATGCCGTGCATTTGACCTGCATCATGGGGCTGGCCTGCGTGCGGCAATGTTTCATGGCCGCGAGTGCGCGGTAGTGATCAGGCGTGAGTTGATCCCGGTATTGCGCCAGGAAGTCCGCCTCGAAGGTGTCAATGACGGTAGCCAGGCGGATCATTTGACCTGCCCCCAGGTGATGGAGAAGCCATCCATCAGGCCGTTGATCCGTGCGATGGCGTGATGCTTGGTCTGGTCGGTCAGATGGGTGTAGCGAGCGGTGGTCAGAATCGAGTGATGGCCGAGGAATTTCTGCACCTCGATCAGATCGACGCCAGCCTCGATCAGGTGGGTCGCGTACGAATGGCGAAGGCTGTGGGGGGTGATCTTTTTTTTAGCCCGCAGGCCTCGACTACCCGGTGCAAGGTGGTCTGTACGCCACCGGGGTCCATCGGCGTCGTGGCGGTCGCCGCGCCTTTCAGGCCGTCGTGGCGACTGGGAAAGAGCAGGACCGGGTTACGATGCACCTGCCAGAAGCGGCGCAGGAGTTGATGGGTCGCTTGCGGCAGCGGCACCAGACGATCCTGGTTGCCCTTGGCGTCACGGATATGCACGCGCCCGCGTGCGCCATCGATGTCGCCGACCTGCAGCCGCAGCCCTTCCCCCAGGCGGCAGCCCGAGGCTATAGAGCGTGAAAAAGAACACGCGGTAACTGAGCACCCGCGTGCGGGTGATGATCCGCTGGGTTTCATCGACCGTGGCGATGTCGGGTAAGCGCTGACTTCTGGGCGGCTTGATCAGGCCGGGCATCGCCCAGGGCCGGCGCAAGACGTGCTCGTAGTAAAACTTCAAGCCATACAGATCGAGCTTGACGGAACTCCACGAGTGCGACGCCACCAGTTCGGTGAAGTAGTCCAGCAATTGCTGCTCGGACAGTGCGTCAATCTGATGATCAAACCGCTCGCCGATCCGCCGGATGGCGCGCGAGTACGCCTCGATGGTCTTCGGTTGCAGCCCCTTGAGGGTCAGGTGTTGCAGATGCCGTGCGTAGTTGCGATCAAACGTTGCTTCCGGTGATGTGCTCATCGTAACATGACCTCCAGTTTCGTCAGGGGAGAGTCCCTCGTTCGAGGGGTGAGGTCATATTCTGATGCGAGCGCATCGCCACCGGATCCTCCGCGCAGCGGCTTCGTCCAACCCTACGCTCAAGCGGGACTGCGCAAAAGTAGGAGTAATAGGGTAGAGTAGCGGAGCAAAAGGGGCCAGGCTCGAATTACGCTAAGCGCTTCCTGATAAATATTTCGAGTTAAGCCAGTATGCCTGCATACTGTCCGCTCCAACCTCCCGAATGCCTCGCCATGTCCCGCAGAGCCAAAACGTTGACCCTCACAGCACAAGAGCGCCAGCAACTGACGCAGGTAGAGGAGCGAGGCAGTGACTGGCGCGAACGCCGGCGAGCCCGGACCGTACTTCTCCTGGCTGAAGGAGGGTCCCTTGACGGAGTGGCGAAACAGCAGAAGCTCCACAAGGAAACCGTAGCCAACCACAGGGATGCCTGGCTGGCCAGGGGGTTCATCGGGCTGCGCGACCTGCCGCGCAGTGGTGCCCCTCGCAAACTATCGGAAACGTATCAGCAGGTACTCTGCGCCTGGGCGACGGCTGATGCCTGTACGGCCCCCCAGTTGAGGGACCGCCTGTCAGAGGAACATGGCGTACAGGTTTCGGTGGGAGTGGTTCAGGCGGCCTTGAAAGAGAAGAACTATGTCTGGAAAAGGACCCGGCACAGTCTAAAAAAAACGGGATGAGGCGAAATTTCGAGCAGCCCAGGTAGAAATAGATGAATTGCTTGAAAAAACAAAGCTTGGCGAACTCACGTTATCGTATATGGATGAAGCCGGCTTTGTGCAGACCCAGCCCAATCGGAGCGCCTGGACCGAGACAGGAGAGGTGCACCGCATCACGGCCGCGCGGGGAAAGCGTCTGAATGTGATGGCCGCGTTGATCTCGACGGGTGAATTGTTCACGGCCAAGTTCTGGGAGACAACGACCGCAGCTCTTTTTGGCGGCTTCCTCGGTCTCCTCCTGGAAAGCGTCGGCAGACCCCTGACGGTGATTCTGGACAATGCTTCCATCCACAAGGCGAAGGAAATCCAGCCCCTGTTGGCCCTGCTGAAAGAGAAGGGCCTCACGCTTTACTTCCTGCCACCCTACAGTCCGGAACTGAACCGCGTCGAGAAGCTCTGGCACAAAATGAAGTACGAGTGGATGGCCTTCAAAGCACGGAACTCTGCCGGGCTTGAGGCTGACGTCGACAAAATTCTGGACGGTTTCGGCTCTCATTATCGAATGACTTTTTGCTAGGCGCTTACCGAATTTCGACGTTCATATTTTCAGCAAGAACTGCTCTTGCGACCCGGCAGACTCCGTTACCGGCTTTCTCGGAATTTAAATCGAGCCTGGCCCCTTTCCGATTAGGAGCCCCTAAAGATCAAAGCACTTACTCGAGAGCGCTTACGAAACAACGTCCCAAAACCCCCAAGCCAAGCGCAGCAAATAGCAAACAAAGCGTGCCAGGTTCCGGCACTGAGGCAACGTTATCGCGTACAAGAATGGCACTCACATTTGAGCCCTCAAAATCATCGGGACTTTGAAAGTCTGGAATGATCTGTGTCATGGCGTATATAGTGGGCTCGATTGTGCCGTCGCTAATAATATAAGCGGCGACAGCAATAATTCCGACTTTCGAAGGATCTTCGCCTAAATCGTCATACCATCCTTGCGTCACAATACCAGTGACGGAGGTATCCCAAAGGCTCCTTGTGGAGCGCGGATCTGGTGGAGCACCGAACGAGACGTTGATTCCAAGCAATTCAATAATATTATATGCCGCGTTGTAAGCCTGCGTTCCGTAATTAAACGTTGTATAGCCATTTTGATAATTCAATATCGCCAGAGGCCCAACATAGTCCGTGATAAGCTGATTAATCTCCTCGCCGTTTGCGTACCTCCAGCCATCTTGTACGTAGCCACCAAAGCCCGACAAAACCGAATTGTAGGACTGCCCCGCAAGCGGAGTGTTGTGCAGCCAATCCAGTCCGGTATTCGTATCCGTCGCATACGCACCGTTGTTGATTAGAACTGCGTTTGATACAGAAGACACACCAAAAAGCAGTACAAATATCAAATAACAAATTTTTGCCCTAATTTTAGCAAAAATATTTAATGTTCTTGTATTGAAAAGAATAATAGATATCAATGCTATAAAGTGATGCACATCACGTAGGAAATTCATTGGGAAACCCTCACCCTCGTTAAAACAATAGGGGCTATAAAAAAGGCTATAATACGACTAAGAAAATAACACATGCATTACGTGATTCACTCAGAGTCAAAGCCAGATAGTGGCAGCGTAGTGCTTTCGAGCAACAATGATCCCAGGATTCTGTAGTAACAGAAATATATGTATATCCAGACTTTCAACGGAGGAACTTTGCTGGCACATGACTGGCTGCACCCATTGGAATTCTAAACCTGAACGGCTAGAAAAAGATACGCGTTTAAGTAACCTTAGCGGGCAATAGGGGTCACCCATTAGCCGGCCCGTGCCAAGCGTGCAAAGCAAGGCCTCGCGTTGCTATCGCGATACCGTTTTGAGAGAGCAAAAGGGGCCAGGCTCGAATTACGCTACCGAATTACGACGTTCATATTTTCAGCAAGAACTACTCTTGCGACCCGGCAGACTCCGTTACCGGCTTTCTCGGAATTTAAATCGAGCCTTGCCCCTTTCCTAAATCGAGCCTGGCCCCTTTCCGCGTATGCCTTTCCGCGTAAACAGCCTGGCCCCTTTTCCGCGTACACCCGCCAGTTACGCCGCCTGTATCAGGAACTCGGCGTGCGCGGCGCCATCGCCTTCATCCGGAATTCCTGCGCCGCCCCCTGGCTCGATCCTGCGCGGATGCGCGTGCTCCTCGCCCAACCGTTCCTGCTGCAACTCGAATAACCTTGTCCGGCCCTGCCCAAGACCGCTTCCCAAGCACGGCGCTCTCAGCGCCGGCAAAGGCTCGCCTCGCGATCGTACCGGAGCTCCTACCACCTCTCAACACCCTCTTCACGGACCCCACACCACCCGCGCATCCAGCGCTCACTTGCCGCCAACACGCCGCAATCTGACCGCCACAGCGGCGAAAGCGCGGGTTTCCAGCAAACGCCTCCGATTCGGCACGGTCATGCGTCAGGGCTGGCCTCTTGATTGGCGCATTGACGTGACGTACGGAAAAGCGTACCGTTATGGCTTCACCTGAAGGAGATCAAACATGGCTGCCCTTACCGCGAGCGAAGCCCGCGCCAACCTATACCGCCTTATCGACCAGACAGCCGAATCACATCAGCCTATCCATATTGCGGGAAAGAGGACGAGCGCGGTTCTCCTATCCACTGAAGACTGGGACGCCATTCAGGAAACACTCTACTTGCTCTCGATCCGTGGCATGCGCGAGTCTATCAAGGAGGGTATGGCCGAGCCTGTTGGCAAGAGTGCCAACAGGCTTAAGTGGTGAGTTGGCAGGTCGTCTATTCGAAGCACGCACAGAAGGACGCCAAGAATCTGGCGGCTGCCGGCCTCAAGGACAAGGCGCTGGATCTGTTGGCGGTTCTCGCTGCGGACCCGTTTCAGAATCCGCCACCCTATGAAAAGCTCGTTGGTGACCTCGCCGGCGCCTACTCGCGACGCATCAACATTCAGCACCGTTTGGTCTACGAGGTCTTTGCCAAAGAGCGCATTGTCCGTGTCCTTCGCATGTGGTCGCACTACGAGTAGAGGCCCAACCCGGCGTTGCAGGGGGCGCTGCGCGATGAAGCCGCGCAGCGCCCCTGTGCTCAAGCACAAAGGGGGCCAGGCTCGATTAAGGAGAGCAATAGGGGGCAGAATACGGCTTATGCAAAAGGACTGAATACTTGAGACGCAAAATCTACGTCGAAACGTCTGTTATTAGCTACCTGACAGCACGCCCCAGCAAGAACGTTATCGAAGCAGATCATCAGCAGAGCACTTACATCTTCTGGGACCGGCGTAGCGAATTCGACTTGGTGGTGTCGGAACTTGTTGTCACTGAATGTGGCGCTGGCGATGCCTCAGCGGCGAACAAGCGGCTCGACGCGCTCTCGGCAAGACCACTGCTAGACATTACGGCCCGGAGCGTTGAACTGGCGAAAGGACTAGTTGCCGCGGGAATCGTCCCGGCCAGGGCAAGTGAAGATGCTTTGCATATTTCGATTGCCACAGTTCATTTCGTGGATTATTTGCTGACGTGGAATTGCCGGCATATTGCTAACCCTGAAATTCAGGCGCGTATCGCTGAACACTTCCAACAACAGGGCTCGTTCTTGCCTTTTATTTGCACACCTGACGAACTCTTGGGAGACGAAAATGGCTGACAGCATCATTCGCGAAGTACGTGCGATACGTGAGCAGCACGCAGAAAGTTTTGACTTCGATCTCGACCGTATTTATGCCGATCTTCAGGCCCGCCAGATCAAGCACGCAGCCGAGGGGTGGACGATCATCCCCACTCCTGTCATCGCGCCAGCGGAGCCCAACTCGGCATTGCAGCGGACTCGCTTCGCTCACCGCAGAATTTGACGTTGAACTAAACCGCTGACGCGGTGGTGGGGAGACCCACCGTCGCGTTGCTGTTTCTGAATGATCGTCCTGAGAAGGCGCAGTTTTTCACACTGAACGTCATCAAATCGATCTTCATCATTGGGAATGTTCCCGATCTGGATGAGGAGAACGAGATGACCGAACTGCGCAAGCGGATGAGTGACGCAAGGAGAGTCTTTGTTGATTCTGATTCCACTAGCGGAAGCATACAGCCGACGCGCTGCGCGCGAGGTTGGTCTTGGTCGTTAGGCACATGGCGTCCCGAGGATAGTCCGAATGCCCACTGTCTTGCGTGTCGGAGCGTATCGGTTTTTCTTCTACGCCAGTGATCGAGGTGAGCCCGAGCATATCCACGTGGAGCGTGAAGACAGCATCGCCAGGTTCTGGCTCGACCCGGTTCGTATTCAAAGCAGTGGAGGCTTCTCACGAGTCGAAATCAGCCGAATTGAGAAGCTCGTCGAGAAGCATCAGTCTGAATTGATGGAGGCTTGGAATGAGTATTTCCGCGATTGAAATCGAGATTCCCCTCGCCCAAGCCGTGAGGGTCACTCAGGATTCTTTGCACGTCGATCTTGCTGACGGGCGGACGATCTCTGTTCCGCTCGCATGGTACCCGCGCCTGCTGCATGCCACGGCTGATGAACGAAAGAGCTGGCAGTTAATTGGAATGGGTCGAGGCATCCATTGGGAGGCTCTTGACGAAGACATTAGTGTGGAAGGTCTGTTGGCGGGAAGAGCCTCTGGAGAGAGCCAGACCTCGTTGAAGAAATGGTTGAACTCACGATCATCGGGCCTGACCGGCGCTTAGAGCGGACCGGCCGCAAGCGGCCTGAAAAAGCATCGCCGCTTTCGGCCGATCCGTTCAAGCTTGACGTTAAGCCGCCCGGCGCACCAAGATCGCTGATATCAAGAAGGAAAATATCATGATCAAGCAAGTATTCATCAATCTCCAGGTTGCCGACCTTCAGAAATCAGTTGCCTTCTTCGCGGCACTTGGATTTTCGAAGAACCCACAGATGTCCAGTGACGCTGGCGCATGCATCGTCATGAGCGATGCAATTTTTGTCATGCTGAGTACGCACGACGGATTCCGAAATTTCACGCCGAAATCCATTTGCGACACAAAGACAGCCGTTGAGGTTCTTGTCTCGCTCTGTTGTGAAAACCGTGAAGAAGTCGATGGCCTCGTCGCCAAAGCAATTGCATCTGGAGGCTCGACCTACGACAAGCCGGAAGATCTTGGTTTCATGTATTCACATAGCTTTGTCGATCTGGATGGCCATGGTTGGGGGCTTTTCTGCGTGAGAGAGACATAGGCACGGCAATGATTTGCGCATTATTGACTGAGCCAAGGCATCTCGCTCGCGAAAAACTCATCGCCCAGCGAGCAGCCTGAATGCTTAAGCGTAGCGCCATGAGGGGCTGTCCCCTGTTTTCAGCCTTCGTCGGTTTCGTTCCCGGTTTTCCCGGTGCTCATTCCCAAGGTGGACGCTGGATGAAGTCAACCACAACCTGGCGAGGCCAGACTGAAGGCGGCCGGCGTGCAGGTTATAGCTGCCCCCGCCAATCCGGCAAGTTTGCCTCACACTGCATTGCAGCGGATTCGCTTCGTTCACCGCTGAATTTGTCTACAGGCATCACCGACACCCATGCAGTGGCTTGAACACAAGATTCCGCCTCCGGTCGTTGGCGCACTCGTGGGCGTGGCGATGTGGCTCGTTGCGCCTTTTGGCCCAGCGCTGGCGCTTGCTGCAAGCACTCGGCATGTCGCCGCAGCAGTCCTGATCGCCGTAGCCCTGGCGTTCGATATTGCGGGTCTGCTGGCCTTTCGCGCTTCGCGAACCACCATTAACCCGCTCACGCCCGATCGGGCGTCGGCGCTGGTCACCGGCGGGGTCTACCGAATCACCCGGAATCCCATGTACGTGGGCCTGTGCTTCATCTTGTTGGCCTGGGCCGTACATCTCTCGGCGTGGCTGCCCTTCCTGGGCCCGCCCATCTATGTCCTGTGCATCACGCGCTACCAGATCCTGCCGGAGGAGCGCGTTCTTCGTCGCTTGTTCGGGGAGCAGTACGTCCAGTACACCGCCCGTGTCCGGCGCTGGCTGTGACGCCAACCCTTCGCAGGAGCCGACTCGCACCAACATGGCGCTCGCGCCTCGGATTAAACCGTCGGGCGTCCCCGGAACTCACAAAGGAGCATTCTTGAAGACCATTGGCCTTATTGGTGGCATGAGCTGGGAATCAACCATCCCCTACTACCGCATAATCAACGAGACGATCAAGGAACGATTGGGCGGACTCCATTCGGCGAGGATCGTTCTCTACAGCGTAGACTTTCAAGAAATTGAGCGCCTGCAGCAGGCCGGTAACTGGGAAGCCGCCGGAATAATTCTGGCCGATGCGGCGCGTTCACTCGAGGCGGCAGGAGCCGCCTTCCTGGTTTTGTGCACCAATACCATGCACAAGGTGGCGTCCAGCATTGAGGCTGCCGTGGCCATCCCGCTGTTTCACATTGCCGATCCAACCGCCACCGCAATCAAACGCGCGGGCCATTCATCCGTTGGCCTGCTTGGCACGCGGTTCACCATGGAACAAGCCTTCTACCGCGACCGATTGAGCGAGCAGCACGGCCTTCGGGTCATCGTTCCTGGTGCGGAAGATCGCGCAGTTGTCCACCGCATCATTTACGAAGAGTTGTGCCTGGGGATCGTCAGGCCGGAGTCTCGCAGCGCGTATCGAGGAGTCATTGAAAGGCTTGCCTCCCAAGGGGCACAGGCCATCATTCTCGGATGCACTGAGATTTCGCTGCTGGTCGATCAGCAGGACTCACGGGTTCCACTTTTCGATACCGCAGCCATTCACGCACGAATGGCTGCGGAAGCAGCGCTATCCCCGTGACGACCCACCCCGCGGTCAACCGGAAGCCCAGCATCGCCGGCTTCCGCGAATCCATCCAGTTCAACCCTGGCGTCGATGACTGCCCTGTCAATGCGCCAGCCGGCACCACGCGACGCATTACGCCAACAGCTCGGTTGGCGTAACGAATACACCCGGCACCAACAGCGGCGCGATCGCGTCGACGGCGGCCGGCGTGCGGATCAGGCCATAATTGTTGCCGGCCGGTTCCCTATGCACCGTCATTTCGCCGGTATTGGCATCCAGTAGCCAGACTTCCGGGATGCCGTGGCGGGCATAGCAGCGAAGTTTCACCTCGCGGTCGTATTTGAGCGTGCTGTCGGACACCTCGACGATCAACAGGATGTCGGGCGGGCCGGGAAGCCTGTCGAGGTAGTTGTTCCGCGTGACCAGGGAGATATCCGGCAGCGGTTCGCTGTTGTCGCCAAGCTGGATCGGATTCTGGACGCGCACCATGTAGCTCGCGCGTGGCCCGCCGCCCAGCAATTCCGCCAGGCGATCGACCAGAAACGCATGCTTGCAGCCTATCGGCGCCATGTCGATCAACTCCCCATCGATCAATTCGATACGGTCGGTCTCGTCGAGCACACCGGAGCGTGCCATAAGGTGATATTCCTCCACCGACCAACGATGATACTGAACGGCCGCGGATTCGCGAGCTTCTTCAAGCATGGTGGACATGGCGCCTTCCCGAAGTCATGGGCGAAGAGATGATAGTCCTGCTATTCGTCTGCCGGCAATGGCTCCACCCCTTTCATCCGGCGTCGATGAGCACTTCGCCTCCTCCTGCCACCGCCTCCTTCCGCCTCGCCAGCAAGGTATACACCGTCGGCACGACGAACAGCGTGAACAAGGTCCCCAGCAGCAGGCCGCCGACGATCACCCAGCCAATCTGTTGCCGGCTCTCGGCGCCGGCGCCGCGGGCCAGGGCCAGGGGGATCGTCCCCAGCACCATCGCCCCGGTGGTCATCAGGATCGGCCGCAGCCGCAGGACCGAAGCCTCGATCACCGCCTGCCTGATCGCGCTCCCCCGCTCCTGCAACTGGTTGGCGAACTCGACGATCAGGATGCCATGCTTGGTGATCAGCCCGACCAGCGTCACCAGCCCGATCTGGCTGTAGACGTTGAGCGTGCCGCCGCTGAGCAGCAGCGCCAGCAGCGCGCCGGTCATCGACAGCGGCACGGTCAGCATGATGATGAACGGATCGCGGAAGCTCTCGAACTGGGCGGCAAGCACCAGGTAGATGAAGGCCAGCGCCAGGATGAAGGTCAGCGCCAGCGACGACGACGAGAGCTTGAACTCGCGCGACTGGCCGGCATAGTCGATCGCATAGCCGGGCGGCAGCACGCGCCCGGCGGTCTGTTCGAGGAACGTCAGGGCTTCGCCCATGGCGTAGCCCGGCGTCAGGTTGGCGGTGAGGGTCACCGCCCGCCGCTGTCCGAAGTGGTTGAGTTCGCGCGGACTGACCGTCTCGTTCACCCGCAGCAGATTCGCCAGCGGGATCATGCTGCCGTCCTTGGCGCGGACAAAGATGTCGCGAATGTCCGACGGCGTGGCCCGGTCGATGTCCGCGACCTGGACGATCACGTCGTATTGCTCGCCCTCGCGCTTGAAGCGGGTCACCTGGCGGCCGCCGAGCATGGTTTCCAGCGTCCGCCCGACGGTTTCGATCTGCACGCCGGTGTCCATCGCCTTGTCGCGATTGACGATCACCGACAGTTCGGGCTTGTTCAGCTTGAGGTCGGTATCGACGTTGGTGAAACCGGGATTCTTCGCCACCTCGTCGAGGATCTTGCGGGTCATCTGTTCGAGCTCGGTATAGGACGCCGAGGTGACGATCACGAAATTGACCGGCCGCTCGCGCGGACTCTGCCCGAGCGACGGCGGCAGCACCGGAAAGGCGAGCACGCCCGGGATGCCGCTGAATTTCGGGAAAAGCTCCTTGACCACCGCCGCCGAGTTGCGTGTCCGCTGGCTCCAGTCCGTCAGTCCGACGAAAGAGATGCCCTGGCTGACAGTCGGGTTGCCGGCGACGACGAAGTAGCGCTCGACGTCGGCGGTCTGGGCATAGATGTTCTGGAGCTGCGTGGCGTACTTTTCGGTGTAGTCGAGCGTCGCCCCCTCGGGCCCGAGGAACACCCCGAGAATCACGCCACGGTCTTCGATCGGCGCCAGTTCGGACTTCAGTGCGCCGAGCAGCAGCACGTTCGCCCCCGCGACCAGCGCAAAGGCCAGCATCACCAGCCAGCGCCGTGCCAGCGCGGCGGTGAGCACGCGGCGATAACCCGCGGTCACCCAGTTCAGGAAGTTCTCCACCCGGACGTAGGCCTGGCCGTGCCGCGTCTCGTGCTTCAGCAGCAGCGAGCACATCATCGGTGACAGCGTCAGGGCGACGAAACCCGAGACCAGCACCGCCCCGGCGAGAGTCAGCGCGAACTCGACAAACAGCTTGCCGGTGCGCCCGGTCATGAAGGCCACTGGCGCATACACCGCGGCCAGGGTGATGGTCATCGCCACCACCGCGAAGCCGATCTCCTGCGCGCCCTGGAACGCCGCCTGCCGGCGCGGCATGCCCTCCTCGATGTGGCGGTAGATGTTCTCGAGGACGACGATGGCGTCATCGACGACGAGTCCGATGGCCAGCACCAGCGCCAGCAGGGTCAGGGTATTGATCGTGAACCCGAGCACCAGCATCAGCGCGAAGGCACCGATCAGCGACACCGGGATGGTCACCAGCGGAATCAGCGTCGCCCGGAAATTGCGCAGGAAAATGAAGATGATCAGCAGCACCAGCAGCATCGCCTCGCCGATGGTCTTGAACACCGCGTCGATCGAACGGTCGATGAACACCGACGAATCGTAGGCGACGCTGGCGGTCATTCCCGGCGGCAGTTCGCTGATTACTTTCGGCAGTTCGGCGCGCAGCGCGCGCGAAAGTTCGAGCGGATTGGCCGTCGCCTGCTTGATCACCCCGAGCGCCACCGCCGGCCGGCCGTTGAAGCGCACGCTGCTACGCTCCGAGGCGGCGCCGATTTCGACCCGCCCGAGGTCGGCGATGCGCACCGGGTAGCTACCCTTGGCATCGGCCGCCTGCTTGACGATGATCTCGGCGAACTGCGCCGGCTCGGAAAGATCGGTGCGCGCGACCACCGAGAATTCGCGGCTGCGACTCTCGATGCGGCCGGCCGGCACCTCGACGTTCTGCCGCCGCAGGGCCTCCTCGACATCCTGCGGCGTCAGGGAGAAGGCCGCCAGACGGTCACGATCTAGCCAGATGCGCATCGCAAACTTGCGCTCGCCGAAGACGCGCACGTCGGCGGCGCCGGGCAGCGTCTGCAGGCGCGGCTTGACGATGCGATTGGCGATGTCGGTGACCGCAAGCGCCGAATGCTGGTCGGAGGAAAACGCGATCCAGATGATCGGATTGGCGTCGGCCTCGACCTTGGCGATCACCGGTTCGTCGATGTCCGTCGGCAACTTGTTGCGGACCCGCGAGACGCGGTCGCGCACATCCGAAGCCGCCGAGTCGGGGTTGCGCTCGAGCTTGAAGCGCACCGAGATCTGGCTGTTCTCCTGGCGCGAGATCGAGGTGATGACGTCGACGCCTTCGATGCCGGCCAGCGAATCCTCCAGCGGCTTGCTGATCTGCGACTCGACGATTTCGGCGGAGGCCCCGCGATAGGTGGTATCGACGGTGACCACCGGTTCGTCGATCTTCGGGTACTCGCGCACCGGCAGACGGGTGTACGAGACCAGCCCGACCAGCATGATCGACAGCGAGAGCACCGTCGCAAACACCGGGCGACGAATGCACAGATCGGAGATTTTCATTTGCCCGGCCCCGCCGTCGCGGCCGTGGCCGCCGGCGGCGGCGTGCCGGCGGCGCCATCGCCGACGACGCGCACCGCCGTCTCATCGCGCAGCTTCATCTGCCCGGCGGTGACCACCTCGTCGCCGGCGCTCAGACCCTCGACCACCTCGACCTGCGCATCGCGGCGCAGCCCGGTGCGGATCGGCGTGCGTTTCGCCCGGCCATCGATCACGCGGTAAACATAAGGCGCCTTGCTGTCCGGCACCACCGCCTGTTCCGGGATCAGCAGCACCTGGTTGCGCTGCTCGAAGATCAAACGTACACGTACGAACATGCCGGGGCGCAGCCGCGCTTCGCGGTTCGGCAGATGCGCGCGCAGCGAAATGGCCCGCCCGCCCGCCTCGACCAGGGGATTGATCGCGTCGAGCACCGCCGTGAACACCTCGCCGGGCAGCGCGTCGCTCGACACCTCCAGGCGCTGCCCGGGCTTGAGTTGCGCGAGGTACGATTCGGGCAGGCGAAAATCGATCTTCAGCGTGCTGATATCCTCGATGTTGATCAGCTCCTGCCCTTCCTTGACGTAGTCGCCGACACTGATGTTGCGAATGCCGACGATGCCCGAGAATGGCGCCAGCAGACGCATCTTGTCGAACCTGGCCTGCGCCAGCGCCAGCGCCGCTTCCTGGACCTTCAACGCCGCCTGGGCGTTGTCGAGCGCCTGCTGGCTGATGAATTTCTTCTCGAAGAGATCGGCCGTGCGCTGGTAATTGCTGCGCGCGAGGCCGAGGTTGGCGCGGGCCTGATCGAGTTCCGCGGCCTGCGTCGCGGCGTCGAGCACCAGCAACAGCGAACCCTTGCCGACCGCCGCGCCGTCCTGGAAGTTGATCGACGCGATGCGGCCCGCGGTCTCCGGGCGCATCACCACCGACTCGTTCGAGCGCAGCGAACCGACCGCGCTGGCGTCGAGCGCGAGCGCAGCCGCCAACACGCGCGCCGTCTCGACGGGAAGCGCCTGGGCCGGCGGCGCGGTGCCCGACTTCGCCGCACTGCCGCCAGGCACCGCCGGCAACGTCGGGCCGGCCGTGCCGCGAAAGCCCGTGTAGGCAAGATAGCCGAGCCCGAGAAGGCCGGCCAGGGCCAGGGCCAGCACCAGAAAGCGCTTGTTGCTGCTCGACATGTCGATCCGAATCTTCCGCCGCAGCGGCTCAATGAAGGGAGTTCACCACTGCCGTGCCCGGTGGCCCGGCAGGCGGCGAAGTGTAGCGAAGCCCGATGATATCGGAAAGCCCGCACAACGCACGCCTGCCGGGCGCCGGCCCAGCGGCGGCGCTTGTTTTCCTGCGCCTTACCGCGACATTGTTGGCAAAACGGGGGGCTTTTTCGGTTCAACTCCGGCAGGCGCGGTGCTAGAGTCCCGCTTGTCGTGTTCGTCGATTCGATTGCCTGTCGATTGTCTGACCGCCCGTTCCGGTGCATTGGCGTGCGGTCACCGAAACGGGAGTGGGTCAATGAGAATACCAGCCGAAGTCATACCACCTGTCGCCAACCTGAACAAGGAGATCGAAGGCGAAAGGAAAACAGAACCCGTCGGCGGCGCCGCCGGACTGCCCGACGAGGTTTCGGCCTCGCCGGATGGCCAGGCGCCACCGTTCGCGGAACGGGGCAAGCGCCGGCAGGCGGCAACGTCGCCGGTCGTTCACCAGCAGCAGGAACCGCCGCCGCAGGCCGAGCGACGACAGGCCGAGCGCCGTTCGGAAAACCGGCCGGTCCTGCTCGACACGCGCACGCAGCGCGGCCGTCGGCAAGCCTCCGGGGATCAGCGCATCAATATCAAGGTCTGAGCGCCGCGCCGAGCTTTCGCTGGTATCCTTGACGGATTCCGGGTCGCGTGCGCGATGGCCTGCCCCCGTCGCTCGCCAGAGCGTACCGCCCCCCGTTTCACTTCCTCAAGGACTCCGCATGCGCACACTTTTCAGCCCGCTTCGCGTCGGCGAAATCGACCTGGCCAACCGCATCGTCATGGCCCCGCTGACGCGCAACCGCGCGGCACCCGGCCAGGTGCCATCGACCCTCGCCATCGACTACTACCGGCAACGCGCGACCGCCGGACTGATCATCAGCGAGGCGACGCAGATCAGCCCCGCCGGCCAGGGCTACCTCGACACGCCGGGAATCTACAACGCCGAACAGGTCGCCGCATGGCAGCGGATCACCACCGCCGTGCATGCCGAAGGCGGACGCATGGTCGCGCAGTTGTGGCACGTCGGGCGGATCTCGCATGTCTCGCTGCAACCCGAGGGTCAGGCGCCGGTGTCGTCAACCGCCCGCCGCGCCGACACCAAGACCTTCACCAGCAACGGCTTCGTCGACGTTTCGACGCCGCGCGCCCTGCGCACCGACGAGATCCCGGCGCTGATCGCCAGCTACCGACACGCGGCGCGTTGCGCGCTCGACGCCGGCTTCGACGGCGTCGAGGTGCATGGCGCCAACGGCTACCTGATCGAGCAGTTCCTGCGCGACAGCATCAATGACCGTAGCGACGAATACGGCGGCTCGATCGCCAACCGCGCGCGCCTGCTGGTCGAGGTGATGCAGGCCGTCGCCGGCGAGATCGGCGGCGGCCGCACCGGATTGCGCCTGTCTCCGGTCACCCCGGCCAACGACGCGGCGCAGGACAGCAACCCGCAGGCTTTGTTCGAACATGCGCTGACCCAGCTCGCGCCGCTGCAACTCGCGTTCATCGAAGTGGTCGAGGGCCAGACCGCCGGCCCGCGCGATTTCGCGCCCTTCGATTACGCCGCGCTGCGCAGCCGGTTCAACGGCCCCTGGATGGTCAACAACGGCTATCAGCGGCAGATGGCGCTCGACGCCGTCGCCACGGGCGCGGCCGATCTCGTCTCATTCGGCCGCCCGTTCATCTGCAACCCGGATCTCGTACGCCGGCTGCGCGAAAACGCCGCCTGGAACGCGCTCGACCCCAGCACCCTGTATGGCGGCGGCGCCAAGGGCTATACCGACTATCCGACGCTCGACGAACCGGTGACCGCCTGACGCAGCACTGACCGACTCCCCGAGGCCCGGCCGTGCATGCTTGAGACTCACGCATGGCGCCCTGAACCCTGACCTTGAGTTTTCGGGACGCGCGCCCGACTCTCCGAACCTCAAGCGTGAGTCTCTGTGCCTCACAGGCGACTTTCCGAGCCTCGACCTTGAGTCTCTGCACCTCGCAAGTGACTCTCCGAAGCTCGACCGTGATTCCCTGCGCCGCACGCTGGACACGCCGCGGCCTGACCTCGACGCTCCGTGCCCGGAGCGTGAACCGTTGCACCCTGACGCCAAGTCCCCGTGGCTTGCGTCTGGCACTGCGAACGGCCACCACCTTGTTCCGCAGCCGTTACAATAGCCTGACCGGATGCTCGCGGCAGCGTCGAGGGATATCAACTTGGAGGGGAAAACGGATGATCCAGCAAGACACTTTCCAACGCATTCGTCAGGGGTTGCGCGCTGCCCTGGCGGTATTGCTCGTCAGCCTGGCCCTGCCGACGGCGGCACAACAACCCGGTTCGGCGCAGATCAGCGCCATCCGTCAGGCGTGCCGCGCCGATTATCAGGCGAACTGTGCCGGGGTGCCGACCGGCGGCGCGGCGGCGATGTCCTGCCTGCAGGAGAATGCGATGTATACCTCGCCGGCGTGCCAGCAGGCCTTGCGCGCGGCAAGCGGCGGCGGCGCGGCGGCGACGGCACGACTGGCGGCAAGCACTGACCGCGCCGCGGCGGCCGACAGCTGGCCACACACACTCAGCGGTGCCAGTGGCAGCGCGGTCGTCTATCAGCCGCAGGTCATCGCCTGGCCCGACCGGCAGACGCTGCGGACGCGCATCGCACTGAGTGTGACACCGGCGGGCGCGACGGCGGCGGTACTGGGCACCGTCGAGGTGAGCTTCGCCACCAGCACAGACCTGTCGACACGCTGGGTAACGCTGTCGAGCCCCCAACTTGTCAGTTCGCGTTTTCCGGCCGCCGACACCGCCCAGGCGGAACGTATCGACGCGCACATCCGGTCGGCGCTGGCCGCGCTCCCCGCCAAGCGCGTGCCGCTGGACACCCTTCTCCTGAGCCTGCGGCGGGAGACCGAGACGCCACCGGCTGTCGCGGTGCACAATGAGCCGCCGCGCATCTTCGTCAGCGAGCGCCCGGCCAGCCTGCTGATCTTCGATGGCGCACCGGTGTTGACCCCGATCGCCGGCACGCCCCTGAGCTATGCCGTCAACACCAACTGGAGCATCTTCTTCGACGGCGACACGCACACCTGGTACTGGCTGAACAACGGCGCCTGGCTGCGCGCAAGCAGCGTCGAAGGACACTGGACGCCGGCCGGGACGCTGCCGCCCGCCTTCTCCGGACTGCCGAACGATCGCAACTTCGCCGACGTTCGCCAGCAGATTCCCGGACGCCAGTTGAGCATCGCCGACGTGCCACAGGTCTTCGTGTCCACGGTGCCGGCCGAGATCATCGTCACACTCGGCGCGCCGCAGTTCACGGCCATTCCCGGAACCAGCCTGCAGTACGTGGCCAACACCGACGCGGCGCTGTTCCGCGACGCCGGCAACGGCCAGTTCTACTACCTGGTGTCGGGCCGCTGGTTTTCGGCAAGCAGCCTGAGCGGTCCGTGGACCTTTGCCACCACCCGCCTGCCGCCCGATTTCGCACGCATCCCGGCCAGCAGCCCGCGCGGCTTCGTGCTCGCCTCGGTGCCGGGAACGGCGCAGGCGCAGGAGGCGCTGATCCAGGCGCGCATCCCGCAGCAGGCAACCCTGAGCAGCAGCACCGCCAGGCTCGACGTGGTCTATGCGGGGCCACCGAAATTCGAGCCGATCCCGGGCACGACCATGGCCTATGCGGTGAACACCTCGTTCAATGTGGTGCAGGCCGAGAACAGCTATTACGCCTGCCATCAGGGGGCGTGGTTTGTCGCCGCCTCGCCGCTGGGGGCGTGGACGCTGGCCGGGTCGGTGCCCGACGCGATCTACACGATTCCGCCGAGCAGCCCGCTCTACCCCTGTACCTACGTGCGCGTCTACGCGTCGACGCCGACCACCGTGACCTACGGCTACACCGCCGGCTATACCTTGGGCTACATCAGCGCCGGGGTGATGGTCTACGGCACCGGCTTCTATTATCCGCCGGTGATCTATCCGGGACTGGTGCCGATCTACTACCCGTACCCGGTCAGCTACGCCGGCGCCACCTACTACAACTCGGCCACCGGCGCGTGGGCACGCGGCGGCGCGATCTACGGCTCCTACTACGGCGCCGCAGGCGGTACCGCCTATAACCCGGCGACCGGCGCCTGGGCGCGCGGCGGTGCGGTGTACGGACCGTACGGCGGCGCCGGCGCGTTCTCGGCCTACAATCCGACCACCGGCAGCTATGCGCACGGCAGCGCGGTCTGGGGCGCCAACGGCGCGGCCGGCAACGCCAGCTGGTACAACGCCCGCACCGGCGTTTCCGGGACCACCAACCAGAACAGCAACGCCTATGGCCGCTGGGGATCGAGCACCGTCTCGGGACCGAACCAGACGGTGCACACGCAGAGCCAGAGCAATGCGCGCGGCGCGGCCGGATCGTTTACTTCGAGCAGCGGTGCCGAGGGCGCCGCGGTGCGTGGGGCCGGCGGCAACAGCGCCGGCGCGGTCAAGACCGCGAGCGGCAATGTCTATGCCGGTGCCGATGGCAACGTGTACAAGAAGACCTCCGACGGTTGGCAGAAGTACGATAACGGCGCGTGGAATTCGCCGCAGAAGCCGGCGAGCAGTTTTTCCGGCGCCAGCGAGCGCGGCAGCGCCGGTGCGGCGGCCGGAGAAGGCGCCCGCGGCTTCGACCAGTCGGCGCAACTGGAGCAGGATCACCAGGCGCGCTTCGACGGCGCGCAGCGGCAGCAGCAATTCGGCGCGACGGGTGGCCAGGACAGTTTCGCCTCGCGTTTCGAGGGCGGCATGCGCGGCGGTGAAGGCGGCTTCGGAGGCATGCGCTCGGGCGGTTTCGACGGTGGTGGCGGCTTCCGTGGCGGCGGCGGTTTCGGCGGCGGCAGGTTCCGGCGCTGAGCGTGCCAGGGGCCGCGGCGGCGACGCCGGCTCGGCCCGATCTGGCGACACATTCGAGAGGAGAACGCTGATGCAGCGATCGCGTCACATGCACAGTCTGTTGGCCGGCAGCGTCCTGCTGGCCCTTGCCGGCGTTGCCGACGCCCAGGCGCTATTCCTGGCCCGGCGCGCGGTCGGGCGCATCGAACAGATGTCGCAGTCGTCGCCGACCACCGGCGCCGCCTACGACACGGCGGTGGTGATCGTCGAGGTCGCCCCGGATCGGGTCTTCGCCACCATCAAGCGCCTGCTGGCCGAGAACACGGAAGTCCGGGTGACCGGCAGCGATGACGCCCGGCGCTCGGTGGAGTTCACCGACGGCACGCAGATCGGCGGCATCCAGGTCAACCCGCTCAACGACCAGCTGTCGCAACTGCTGGTCTCGACCGCGCATCCCGGCATCACCACTTCGACGACCTCGAAGATCGTGGCGCGCATCATGGACGTGTGTCGGGAGTTGAACGTCGCCTGCCACCCGGGAGGTTCCTGATCCTCGCCACCGGGTTTGCTGGCGAGGATCAGAACAGCGGCGGCAGCATCTGCGGGGCGGCCGAAGGGCCGCCGCCGCTGAGTTTGTCGGCTTCATTTACCCAGCCGCCGCCCATCGCCTTGTAGATGTTCACCGCAGAGGCGAACAGCGAGGCACGCAGGGACGCCAGATTGAGTTCCGCCGGGAACAGCGTCTGCTCGGCCTGCAGCACCGTCGAATAGCCGGTGTACCCGCCGTCGTACTGCAAGCGTGCCAGGCGCGCGTACTCGGTCAGGGCGACGACCAGCCGCTGTTGCGCGGCGAGTTGCTCCTGCAGCTTCTGGTTGGCGACCAGCGCGTTGTCCACATCGGCAAAGGCGTTGCGGATCGCCAGCTGGTAGTTGAGCAGCGCCGCCTTCTGCCCGGCTTCGGCCTGCGCGACCTGACCGCTGACCGCGCCGAAGGTGAAAATCGGGCCGACCAGGGAACCGCTGTAGTTCCAGACGCGCGCCGAGCCCTTGAACAGATTCGACAATTCGGAACTGGCGCCGCCGAAAGCGCCGGTCAGCGAGATCGCGGGAAAGTACAGCGCCCTGGCCGCGCCGATCTGCGCATTGGCGGCCACCAGCGCCTGCTCGGCCTGCAGCAGGTCGGGGCGCTGCTCGAGCAGGGCAGACGGCAGGCCGGCCGGTACCGGCGGCAGGGCAAGTTCATCGACCGACTTGCCACGGGCGATCGGACCCGGATCGCGGCCGATCAGGACTGCCAGCGCGTTCTGGTTCTGCGCGATCTGCGATTCGAGCAGGGGAATCTGCGCCGCCGCCGACTCGTATTGCGACTGCGCCTGCACGACGTTCATCTTCGACACCTGGCCGTACTTGAACTGCAGTTCGAAAAGCCTGACCGATTCGCCGTAGGTCGACAACGTCTTGCGGGCGACCTGCAGTTGCGCGTCGAGGCCGCGCAATTGCAGGTAGCTGTTGGCCACCGAAGCGACCAGCGACAGGATCACGCCGCGCCGCGCTTCGTCGGTGACCAGCAGGTTGGCCAGCGCCGCCTCGGACTGGCGCCGAATGCGGCCCCAGAGGTCGATCTCCCAGCTTGCCGAGAGCGCCGCCTCGTAGGCCGTGCTCGGGTTCGGGTAGTTGCGCAGCAGCGCGGCAAACGCCGGTTCGAGCGAGCGCTGGCGCTCGCCGGTGGCCGCGTAGCCGAGTTGCGGAAAGAGTAGCGAGCGCGATTGTGTGAGCAGCGCCGCGGCCTGCTCGACGTTGACCGCGGCGATCGCGATGTTGCTGTTGTGCGCCAGTCCTTCGATGATCAGTTGATCGAGCACCGGGTCCCGGAACTGCTTCCACCACCGCGTGTCGGCGGTGTCGGCAGCGTCCTTCGCCGCGTACTGGAACGTCGCCGGGGGATCGACTGGCGGGCGCCGGTAGTCGGGGCCCATCAGGCAGCCGGCGAGCAGCGCGGTGCCGGCGCAGACGAGCAGACGCTTCATGCCTGGCGGCCGTCCGGCGACGACGCCGACGCCGGGTCAGCGGCTTCCCGCGGCATCGCCTCGCGGCGGCGCTCGGCGAGGCGGTCGAAGAGGTAGAAGAACAGCGGCACGTAGAGCATGGCCAGCGTCGTCTCGCCGATCATTCCGCCGATGATCCCGGTGCCGATCGAATGACGGGCATTGGCGCCGGCACCGAGCGCCATGGCCAGCGGCAGGCAGCCGAAGGCGAAGGCCAGCGAGGTCATGATGATCGGCCGCAACCGCTGTTCGCCGGCAAGCACGGTCGCTTCCATGATCGACTTGCCCTGCCGGCGGAAGTCGACCGCCGACGACACCCGCAGGACCGCGTTCTTGGCGCCGAGGCCGATGAGCACCAGCAGGCCGATCTGGAAGTAGACGTCGTTCTCCAGCCCGCGCGCCCAGTTGGTGAGCAGCGCCCCGAGGATGCCGAAGGGCACTGCGGTCATCACCGCGCCCGGCAGCGTCCACGACTCGTACTGCGCGGCGAGCACCAGGAAGACGATCAGCAACCCGAAAGCAAAGGCCAGCGCCGAGGTGCCGCCGGACTGCTTCTCCTCGAAGGCGAGGCCCGACCAGGCGAAGGTATAGCCTGCCGGCAGGACTTCGCGCGCCACCGCCTCCATGGCCGCGATCGCCTGCCCGGAACTGAAACCCGGCGCCGGGTTGCCGATCACCTTGGCCGCCGGGAAGCCGTTGAAATGCGGCAGGATGTCCGGGCCGGCGCGCCAGTGCGTGCTGACCACCGCCGACAGGGGCACCATCTTGCCCTGGCTGTTGCGGGTGTAC
This sequence comes from Candidatus Accumulibacter propinquus, assembly GCF_056856495.1. Lineage (NCBI taxonomy): Bacteria > Pseudomonadati > Pseudomonadota > Betaproteobacteria > Candidatus Accumulibacter > Candidatus Accumulibacter propinquus. Next base: position 81,975 of record NZ_JBSEHC010000002.1, on the reverse strand, counting down.
AGCCGCGTCAGATCCTCGGGTTGCTGGCGGAATTTCGCATCCGACTGCACGATGACCCACCAGACGCGGCTGAACTGGCTGAACTGGCTGGCGGTCAGCGAGCCGAACTGCGCCTGGATCGCGCTGTAGACATCCTGCACCTGCAGACCGAGCAGCGTCGCCTTGTCACGATCGACATCGGCCCGCAACTGCTGCGCCTGCGCCGTGAAGGTGCTGTTCAGCGCAGCCAGCTCGGGACGCGTACGCGCCTTGTCGAGGAAGGCGCGCGTCAGCTCGTCGAGCTTCGACGGGTCGCCGGCGGTGCTGTCCTGGATCCAGAATTCGAAACCGCCGGTGGTGCCGATGCCCGGGATCGGCGGCGGCGCGATCGGCAGCACGATCGCCTCCTCGATGTGTCTGGCCTGTTCGTAGAGCGCGAGCAGGATGGCGCGGGCGTTCTGGCTGCGCGCCGAGTCGATCGAGGCGTAACGTTCGTCGAAGGACCTGAAGGTGACGAAGAAGGTCGCCGCATTCGCCTTGTAGCCGGCATCAATCAGACTGTAGCCGGTGATCATCGAGCGCCGTTCGACCCCCGGAATCTTCGCCAGGATGGCATCGACGCGCTCGGCGACGGCCTGCGTGCGATCGAGGCTGGCGGACTGCGGCATGATGATCGCCACCATCGCGTAACCCTGATCCTCGTTCGGCACGAAGCTGGTCGGCAGCAGGTGAAACAGATGCCAGATGCTGTACAGGAACACCGCCAGCAGCAGCAGGGCTACCACCACCCGCTTGATGACCCATTCGACCGCGTGCCCGAAAGCCCGCGTCACCCGCTCGACCTGGCGGTTGAACCAGGCGAAGAAGCCGCGCTGCGCCGCCGGGGTGTGCCGGAGCAGCAGCGAACACATGGCCGGGGTCAGGGTCAGAGCGACAAAACCCGAGAGGCTCACCGAGATGACGATGGTGATCGCGAACTGGCGGTAGAGCTGGCCGGTGGTGCCGGGCAGGAAAGCGGCCGGCACGAAGACCGAAGCCATCACCAGGACCACGGCGACGAGCGAACTGCCGATCTCGCCCATCGAGCGGATCGTCGCCTCCTTCGCTGCCAGATGGTGTTGCGTCATGTTGCGCTCGACGTTCTCGACGACGACGATGGCGTCGTCGACGACCATGCCGATCGCCAGGATCAGGCCGAACAGGGTCAACAGGTTGACCGAGAAGCCGAGCGCCAGCATGCCGGCAAAAGTGCCGACCAGCGCGACGACGATCGCCACCGCGCAGATCAGCGTCGTGCGCAGACTCTGCAGGAACAGGTAGACGACCAGCACCACCAGCACCATCGCCTCGGCCAGCGTCTTCAGCACCTCCTCGATCGACAGGCGCACGAAATCGTTGGTGTCGAGCGCCACCACCACTTCGAGGCCCTCGGGAAAACGCGACTTCATCTCCGCCAGCGCCGCGCGCACGGCCTGCGAAACCACCAGGCCGTTGGCACCCGGCTGCTGGTAGATGGCGATGAAGGTCGTCGGCTCGCGGTCGAGCTGGGTATCGACGATGTACTGTCGCAGGCCCACTTCGGCGCGCGCCACGTCTCCGACGCGGACGATCGCGCTGCCGTCCTGGCTGGCGCGCAGGATGATCCTTTCGTATTGGCGCGGGTCGACGAACTGGCCCTGGGTGACCACCGGGAAGCTGAGTTCGACGGCGCCGGCGGTCGGCTGCTGTCCGATCTGGCCGGCGCCGAACAGCGCATTCTGGGTGTTGATCGCATTGGCGATGTCGCTGGTGGTGATCGCCAGCGAGGCCATGCGGTCCGGGTTCATCCAGATGCGCATGGCCTGGTCGGGGACGCCCATGATCTGGGCCTGGCCGGCGCCGGGAACGCGTTTCAGCGCATCGAGCACGTACACGTTGGCATAGTTGGCGACATAGCCCGGGCTGTAGCGGCCGCCCTTGCCGGTGACGCCGAGCAGCATCATGATCGTCGAGGATTTCTTCTGCACCGACACGCCCTGTTGCGTCACCGCCGAAGGCAGTTGCGGCAGCGCCAGGTTTACGCGGTTCTGCACCTGCACCTGCGCGATGTCGGGGTCGGTGTCGAGGGCGAAATAGACGGTCAACAGGAGCTGGCCGGTGGCCGAACTGCTCGAACTCATGTACAGCATTTTGTCGACGCCGTTGATCTGCGCCTCGATCGGCGCCGCCACAGCGTCGGCCAGGGTCTTGGAATCGGCGCCGGGATAGGTCGCCTGCACCGTGACCTGCACGGGGGTGATCGTCGGATACTGCTGTACCGGCATGACGAAGATCGCGACCAGGCCGGCGATCACCACCAGGATCGCGACGACTGCCGCGAAGATCGGACGCTCGATGAAGAATCGGGAGAACATGCCGGCGGCGGCTCAGGAGCCGGCGGCTGCCGGTTGGGACGCCGGCGGCATCACCGTCACCTTCGCGCCCACCGACAGGCGCTGGCCGCCATTGACGACGACCTGTTCGCCGGCCTGCAACCCCTCGGCGACGAACCAGCTCTCGCGGTACCAGTCGCCGACGGTGATCGGCCGCTGCTCGGCCTGGCCTTCCTTGTTGACCAGCCAGACGAAATGACCCTGCGCGCCCTGCTGCACGGCGCGCTGCGGGATGAGGATGGCGTTGGGCCGCTGCGCCCCCTGCAGGCGCGCCCGCACGTACTGGTTGGGACGCAGCACCCCGTCCGGGTTATCGACCGTGGCGCGGATCAGGAAGGTCCCGGTCTGCGAGTTGTACGAGGGATCGGCAAAGGTGATCTTGCCGGTATGCGGGAATGGCGTACCGTTACCCAGCTCGATTTCGACCAGCAGCTTGTTGTCGGCGGGCAGCTTGAGCAGTCCCTTCCTGACGTTGGCACGCAGGCGGTCGACTTCGTTCTCCGAGATGCTGAAATTCACCCACATCGGGGTGAGCACCGAAACGGTCGTCAACTGGCTGTTCTGCGAGTTGACATAGGTGCCTTCGGCGAGTGCTGAGAAACTCGTCACGCCGGCAACCGGCGAGGTGATTCGGGTATACGACAGGTCGAGCCTGGCCGACTCAAGCTGCGCCTTCGACTGCGCCACCGCCGCGGCGGCCTGCTCGTACTGACCCTGCGCGTCGTCGAGGTCCTTTTGCGACAGCGCGTTCTGCTCGACCAGCGGCCTGGTGCGCTTGAGATTGGCCGTCGCCACCTGCAGCGATGCCTGGTTGCGCTGCAGCGCGGCGGCGGCGCCATCGACCTGCACCTGGAACGGCTTGGGGTCGATCTGGAACAGCAACTGGCCGGCCTTGACCACCGCACCTTCGGTATAGACGCGCTTGTCGAGAAAGCCCGAAACCCGCGCCTGGATATTGACCGCCTGCGAACTCTGCGTCTGCGCCACGTATTCGGCCGACACCGGGACGTCGCGCGCCTCGACCGTCATCGTTGTGACTTCGAGCGGAGCCGGACCCGGCTTTGGCGGCTCCCGGCCGCAGCCGACCAGGCCAGCCAGCGCAATGACCATCGCGGCGCAATGGCTGCTCAGTGGTTTGGCAATGGGGTGCTGGTGCAGCAGTGCGATGGGCATCGGGGTTTCCGACAATTGGCGAGCGCCGGCAGGCGAATGGACCACTCAACGGTCTGGCCGAAAGTATCTCCGGCAGTCACAGCACAGTCAAGCGCGTGGACGCCAAAGGGAAGCGTGGATTGGCGCCGGCCGCCAGGGTGCCGCCGCGGTTCATGCACCGCGGCGGCGGGCTGACCCGGTCAGAAAATGAAGTCCGCCGGGCCCAGATCGGCGACCCTGACGCCGATCAGCAGGACCTCGTTGCCATGCCAGGTGATCAGCGCGTTGCTGCCGACAGCGGCGAGACTCAGGTCCTGGAGGCCGGCAACACCAGTGTCATGAAAGTTCAGACGGTCCGTGCCATCCCGGAAATCGCTCACGACATCGTGACCCCAGGCGACGCCGAAAACGAAGGTGTCCGCACCGCTGCCGCCGGCGAGTTTGTCGTTGCCGCCGCGACCGTCCAGAATGTCCGCGCCGGTACCGCCAAACAAGACTTCGCCACCACTACTGCCGATGACGACATCCTGGCCATCACCGCTGTCGATCGTGAGCTTGCCGACGAAGGTGGTGGCGCTGAAATCGAGCCGATTGTTCTGCCAGTCTCCGACAATGCGCGCCGCCCCCGTGACGGCCGAGACATCGACGATCTCGACGCTGTTGCCCGGACCGAACGCAGTCATCCCGATATCGACCTTGCCGCCATACGCGACGATGCGGTCCTTGCCGCTGCCGCCGTCGTAGCGGTCGTAACCCTCGAAACCGCTGCCAAGGTGACCGCTGACGCGGAAGGTGTCGTCACCGGCGCCGCCGGCGAGCTGGTCGGTGCCCGTGCCGCCATGCAGCACGTCGTTGCCGTTGCCGCCCGAGAGCGTCTGGTCGCCCCAACTGCCGCCGTCGATGCTGTCGTCGCCGGCGCTGCCAATGATCGAGTCCTGGCCGCCACCGCCGTCGATCGTGAGCTTGCCGACGAAGGTGGTCGTGCTGAAATCGAGCCGATTGTTCTGCCAGTCCCCGACGATGCGCGCCGCCCCCGTGACGGCCGAGACATCGACGATCTCGACGCTGTTGCCCGGACCGAAAGCAGCCATCCCGATATCGACCTTGCCGCCATACGCGACGATGCGGTCCTTGCCGCTGCCGCCGTCGTAGCGGTCGTAACCCTCGAAACCGCTGCCAAGGTGACCGCTGACGCGGAAGGTGTCGTCACCGGCGCCGCCGGCGAGCTGGTCGGTGCCCGTGCCGCCATGCAGCACGTCGTTGCCGTTGCCGCCCGAGAGCGTCTGGTCGCCCCAACTGCCGCCGTCGATGCTGTCGTCGCCGGCGCTGCCAATGATCGAGTCCTGGCCGCCACCGCCGTCGATCGTGAGCTTGCCGACGAAGATGGTCGCGCTGAAATCGAGCCGATTGTTCTGCCAGTCCCCGACGATGCGCGCCGCCCCCGTGACGGCCGAGACATCGACGATCTCGACGCTGTTGTCCGGACCGAAAGCAGTCATCCCGATATCGACCTTGCCGCCATATGCGACGATGCGGTCCCTGCCGCTGCCGCCATCGTAGCGGTCGTAACCCTCGAAACCGCTGCCAAGGTGACCGCTGACGCGGAAGGTGTCGTCACCGGCGCCGCCGGCGAGCTGGTCGGTACCCGTGCCGCCATGCAGCACGTCGTTGCCGTTGCCGCCCGAGAGCGTCTGGTCGCCCCAACTGCCGCCGTCGATGCTGTCGTCGCCGGCGCTGCCGATGATCGAGTCCTGGCCGCCTCCGCCGTCGATCGTGAGCTTGCCGACGAAGGTGGTCGCGCTGAAATCGAGCTGATTGTTCTGCCAATCGCCGACGATGCGCGCCGCCCCCGTGACGGCCGAGACATCGACGATCTCGACGCTGTTGCCCGGACCGAAAGCAGCCATCCCGATATCGACCTTGCCGCCATACGCGACGATGCGGTCCTTGCCGCTGCCGCCGTCGTAGCGGTCGTAACTCTCGAAACCGCAGCCAAGGTGACCGCTGACACGGAAGGTGTCGTCACCGGCGCCGCCGGCGAGGCTGTCGTTGCCACTGCCACCATAAATCAGGTCGTTGCCGTCGTCACCGGCGATACGGTCGTTACCCCAACCGCCATAGACCAGATCGTTGCCGGCACCGGCGGTCACATTGTCGTCGCAGCCGCCGGCATTGATCTGCTCGCTGCGCTCGTCCCCGCTGATGCGGTTAGCACCCTCGTCGCCCAGGACAATCGGTGCCTGCCCGTAAAAGAAATTGAGCCAGGTGGCGACATCAAAAAGCGAGGCATTCGGGTCACCATCCTCATTGAGGAAGTGGCCATTGCGGATCTCGAAACCCAGGTGATAGATGCCGTCGCCCACCGTGTCCACCAGGTTGCGACCAAAGAAATCGGTCGTGGCACCGTTGTTCTGAACGTAGTGATAACCGCTGGCATTCCCGCCCTCGTCATCGCCATGCAGATTCGTCCACTGTTTCAGCAAGGCGGTATTGCCCTGGATCAGATGATTCATCGCGGTGAGTTCTTCGACCGTGATCCAGCCGTCGGCACTCGCGCCGGTTTTGCCGATCAGGTCGACGATGATCCTGTTCATGGCATCGGCGGCTTTGGCGCCTTCGTTGATCTCGGCCGCCGCCGTATTGCGTGCCAGCCCTCGGTCGCTCTTGACCACATCGACAATGCGATCCAGCCCGGTGCCGGTGCTCGAGGCATCTGAGAGGAAGTAGTTGAGCCAGTCGGCGACATCCGACAGGGCTGCGTTGCGATCACCATCCTCATTGAGGAGATGACCGTCCTTGATCATGAAACCAAGGTGGTAGATGCCGTCGGCCACGGTATTGACGAGGTTTTCGCCGAAGAAGGTGGTGCTGGCGCCATCGTTCTGGACCTTGTGGAAGCCGGTTTCCAGACGCTTCTCGTCATCACCGTGCAGTCGCGTCCATTCGGCCAGGCGCCCGGCATCGGCACGCAGGTAGCTGTTCAGGGCGACCACGTCCGACACCGAAATCCAGTTGTCACGGGCCACACCGGCCGCCGCCAGAGCTTCGCGCAACATCAGGTTCAAGCCATTGGCGGCATCGGCACCAGCGGCGATCTGTTGGTCGCTGATCCGGCGATCGAGCCCGGCATCGGCCATGATCAGGTCGGTCATTCGGTCCAGCCCGGTACCGCTCTGCGAGTGGTCAACATAGAACTGGGTCAGCCATTCGGCGACCTGTTCCAGCGAAGCGTTCGGATTGCCATCCTCGTTGAGCAAGTGACCGTCGCGGATTTCGAAGCCCAGGTGGTAGATGCCATCGACGACCGTGTCGAGCAGATTGTTGCCGCGGTACCGGCTGTTGCCGCCGTCGTTCTGGATCAGGTGGTAGCCAGTCTCCGCGTCCGTTTCGTCGTCGCCGTGCAGCACCGTCCACTCGCTGGCATAGTTGCTGCGCAGATAGGCGTTCATGGCCCTGACTTCATCGACGGTAAACACCTTGTCGTCGGCAGCGTGTGTTGCCATGGCCGCCTTCACGATCAGTTCGTTCAACTGATTGGCCGCCCTGGCTCCCGCCTTGATGTCCTTTCCGTCAGTTGCACCCGCGAGCCCGGCATCGCGATGGATCGCGTCGACGATCTGATCGAAACCCGTCCCGGTCAGTCCGGTAGACGGACTCCCGACGAGGCTGTACGACCTGACTCCTGAACTGCTGGGCATGGGTGGGCTCCTTCGAAAGGTCACCGCGACGGGTAGATGAGGGGCGGACGAAGCGGCGATTTCGCCGACCGGAACGAGAGCATTGCGGATATCATTATAGTCAGCAAGGTTGCTCGCCGTCGCCGCCACAGGTGACCGCTGGTCGGGTCGATCCGGGCGTTCATCACCTCCGACCCCAAGACCATCGGCCGCATATAGGGCGACGAACAGCAGATGGGTTTGGCGAGGGTGCCTGGCGCCCGCTACCCGCCGCGGCTTGTCGCCGTACGTGATGCCGCAGGACAGGGGGCGGTGGTGCACTGACCCGCAGCAGCGGGCGGTGACCGGACAAGACTGTCCGGCCCTCGACCGGTTCACGGTGGTCATGCGGACCACCGGCCGAAGCCGTATAATCCTGCGCTATCAATCCTGCAGGCTCAATCGTGTCCGACCGTCTCGCCGTACTGTGCCAATACCTTATCCCCAAACAAGCACTTACCACACTTGCCGGCAAATTCGCCGAGAGTGAAGCCGGCAGCCTCAGCACCAGCGTCATCCGCTGGTTCGTCAAGCGCTACGGCGTTGACCTGAGTGAAGCCGTCGATGACGACCCGGTCAGCTACCGCAGCTTCAACGAATTCTTCACCCGCCCGCTGCGTGCCGGTGCACGACCGCTGGCCAACGCCGACTTCCTGTGCCCGGTCGACGGCGCGATCAGCCAGTTCGGCCGCATCGACCGCGACCAGATTTTTCAGGCCAAGGGCCACCACTACTCGACCACCGCTCTGGTCGGAGGTGACAGCGAGTTGGCGGCACGTTTCGAAGATGGCGCTTTTGCCACGCTGTACCTCAGTCCTCGCGACTATCACCGCATTCACATGCCGGTCGCAGGCCGCCTGCTGCGCATGATGCATGTTCCCGGCGCGCTGTTTTCGGTCAATCCCGTAACCGCACGCGGGGTCCCCGGTTTGTTCGCGCGCAATGAACGCGTCGTTTGCGTCTTCGAGGCCGAGTTCGGCTGCTTCATCCTGACCCTGGTCGGGGCCACCATCGTCGGCAGCATGGCCACCGTCTGGCATGGCACCGTCAACCCGCCACGCGGCAAGGAGATTCGCCAGTGGCACTACGCCGATCAGCAGATCCGGCTCCACAAGGGCCAGGAAATGGGTCGCTTCCTGCTCGGATCGACGGTGGTCATGCTGTTCCCGAAAAATGTGCTCCGCTTTACCACGGACTGGGTTCCGGAGCGCCCGATCCGCATGGGCGAAGCGATGGGCCAGCAGGTCGCGCCGTGCTGATCGTCAGCCCGGCCGGCGGCGACCTGCAGGCTCCCGTTCGCCGATAAGGGAAACGACATGCTCTCTGCCAGACCGGCGACCGTCCCTTCGCAGGCCATCGACTGGTCAGGTCTGGGCTGGATGTACCTGTTCTTCTGGTACTTCTCGGGAATCACCCAGCTATTGCTGCAGTTTACCGGCTTCGTCAATTTCTTTCCTTTCGGCCAGGCAGCCTTCATGAGCCTGCTCTGGTTGGTACCACCGCTGTTGTTCCCGCGCAGAACCAGGACCATCGCCGCACTCATCGGCGTGGTGCTGTGGTTTTTTTCCCTGTTCAGCCTCGGTTTTTTCTGCATCTACAAACAGGAGTTCTCGCAAAGCGTCATTTTCATCATCTTCGAGTCCAACCAGGCCGAAGCCAGCGAGTATGTAGCGCAGTACTTTGTGTGGTGGATGCTGCCCGCCCTGATGGCCTATAGTGCCGGCGCCGCCTGGTTGTGGACACGCATCCGCCCGGTCTGGCTGGCGCGCCGGCAGGCGGCGGTATTGAGCGCCCTGATTCTCGCCTTCCTGTTTGTATTCCCGCTGTTCAAACCTCTGGTCATCAAGGGAAGCAGCCTCGAAAAAGCCAGGGAAGAGTTGGAAGAAAACATGGAGCCGGCGGTTCCCTGGCAAATGCTGATCGGCTATTCCCAATACCGGCAACAGTTGCGCAACATGCAGAGCCTCCTCGAAGGCAACGCCAGGATCCCGCCGCTGGCCAATCTGCAGGATTCGACTGCCGGTCTACCGGCGACGCTGGTGCTGGTCCTCGGTGAATCGACCAACCGGCAACACATGAGCCTTTACGGGTATCCGCGCCCGACCACACCACAACTGGACGGCATGCGCGATCAACTGCTGGTCTTCGAGCAGGTGTATGCACCGCGCCCCTTCACCATCGAAGTCCTGCAGCAGGTGTTGACCTTCGCCGATCAGGAAAACCCGGATCTGTACCTGACCCGGCCATCGCTGATGAACATCATGAAACAGGCGGGTTACCAGTCCTACTGGATCACCAATCAGCAGACCATGACCAAGCGCAACACCATGCTGACGACTTTTTCCAGGCAAACGGACAAGCAGTACTACCTGAATTTCAGTCGTTCGCAAAACTCTCGCCAGTATGACGAAGTCGTGCTCGAACCATTCCAGGAGATCCTGCGCGACCCGGAACCGCGCAAATTCATCGTCGTACATCTGCTCGGCACGCATGCCAAATACGAATACCGATACCCGTCGGCCTACGCCCGCTTCAGCGGTCGGGAAGGTCTCCCCGAAGCGCTGAGCAGCAAGCAGGTGGCGGTTTCCAATGATTACGACAACGCCGTGCTGTACAACGATTTCGTGGTCTCCAGCCTGATCCGGATGCTCGCTGCGGCGCGGTTGAACTCCCTGCTGGTGTATTTCTCGGATCATGGCGAGGATGTCTACGATTCAACCGGACACCAGGTCCTGGGGCGTAGCGAAGGCAAGCCGACCCTGCCGATGTACGCCATCCCGTTCATCGTCTGGAACTCGGAGCAGTGGCGAGCCGCGCATCCGCGCACTTATCCTCGCGAGGTTCTCGATCGACGCTACAGCACCTCACACTTCATCCATACCTGGTCCGATCTCGTCGGCTTGCGCTTTGATGACTTCGACGCCAGCAAGAGCCTGATCAGCAGGGATTTCAAGGAACGCGCCCTGTTGGTGGGCAGTCCCGCCCAGCCCGGATCGCTGATCGACCTGCGGTCAATGATGCCCAGACCGGCAACCCGCTAGCGGCAGGTCGGCCAGATCACAAGTCCGGCCTGCCCGGCCTGCGCAGCAACTGCCAGTGGTCGCGACAGGGTGCCATTTCACGGCACAGACGCCAGTTCGGCGGTGGCGCTCATCGCCGTCGTGCCGTCCGGTCCCTGCGCCGCAAGCGACAACTCGTCGCCGTTGGCTGCGCACACGAGGCGAAACGGTGCCAGGTCGAATAGCGGTGCCAGGCCACGGAAACTGAACCCCTGGACCGTCCGTGCGAACTGCTGCCGAACCAGTTCCATCAACAACACCGCAGTCAATGGGCCATGCACCACCAGGCCCGGATAGCCCTCTTCATTGATCGCATAGGGCCGATCGTAATGAATCCGGTGCGCATTGAAGGTCAGGGCCGAGAAGCGGAACAGCAGCCTGGCGTCCGGGGTCACGATGCGCGTGCTGGAACCTGCCGGCAACAGCGGCCAATCGAGCACGCGTGGGCAGGGCACGGCCGGCCCGGGTTCCCGGTAAACGATGTCCTGTTCCTCCTCGATACACAGCCGACCGTTCTGGTAAAAGCGGCAGAGCACCGAGACAAAGGCGAGCGCGCCGGAACGTCCCGACTTCAGCCGGATATCGCGAATGAGCGCCTCGCGGCGCGCCGCTTCGCCGATCAGCAACGGGGCGTGAAAGCGCATGCGTGCGCCGGCAAACATCCGCCTCGGATAGGGAATCGGCGGCATGAAGCCGCCGCGCTGCGGATGGCCGTCGTCACCCAGCAAGGCCTGTGGGGCTCTGGGGAGAAAATAGAACCAGTGCCACAAGGGCGGCAGGGCACTCCCGTTCCCGAAGCGCGTCCTGGTGTCGTCGAGCGTGGCCGCCGCCGCGCGGGCGGGAGCCACGCTCATGTCATCGTCCGTGGTTTCCTGGCGGCCAATCCAGGCGGCGTAGTCTGCGGTGGCGTCGGTCATGAAAGGGTTCCTTCTGGAGGCTTTTCGGAAGCGGTGCGGCAAGTACAGCACAGCAGGCCGGCAAACTCAAGCCTCAGATCTTTGCGCCGGGACGCCTGTTTTCACCCTATACTGCGCGGATTGCATCGCTACCGGGCCGGCCATGAAATCAGCCAGGGGCGCATTTTCCCGGAGATGCTGTCGAGAGGTGCGGTCATGAAAGAGGGAGCAACTTCGGCGACATCCGCCTCGTTGCGGTCTGGCGTCGAGGAGAGAGAGGACGAGACGCCGGCAGTTGATCGTTCCTCGATCAACGATGAACGGCAGCACGACCCGGATCAGGAGCGCTCGGCCGATAACGACAAGCTGCCGATGAGCGGCCTGCGGGTGATCGACGTCGGCACCTTCCTGGCCGGTCCCTATGCGGCGTCGATCCTCGGCGAGTTCGGTGCCGAGATTCTCAAGGTCGAGCATCCGATCGCCGGCGATCCCATGCGCCGCTTCGGCACGGCGTCGAAGCGCCACGACGCGACGCTGGCCTGGCTCAGCGAAGGCCGCAACAGGAAATCGGTCACCCTCGACCTGCGCCAGCAGGAGGGTGTCACCCTGTTCCTGAAACTGGTCGCCAAATCTGACGTCCTGATCGAGAACTTCCGCCCCGGCACGATGGAGGAATGGGGACTCGGCTGGGACGAGTTGAGCAAGGCCAACCCCGGTCTGGTCATGCTCCGGGTCTCGGGCTACGGACAGACCGGGCCGTATCGCCGACGCTCGGGGTTCGCGCACATCGCACACGGTTTTGCCGGTCTGTCGTACCTCGCAGGTTTCCCCGGCGAAACTCCGGTGGTTCCGGGTACGGCGCCCATGGGTGACTATCTGTCCAGCCTTTACGGCGCCATTGGCATCCTGCTGGCACTGCGCCACCGCGAGGCGACCGGCGAGGGACAAATCATCGACATCGGGATCTACGAGGCGGTTTTCCGCCAGATGGACGAGATCGCCGCGGCCTACGGCCTGTTCGGCAAGGTCCGCGAGCGCGAAGGCGCGGGCAGCTTCGTCGCCGTTCCGCACGGGCACTTCCGCTGCATCGACGACAAGTGGCTGGCCATCGCTTGTACTACGGACAAGATGTTCGAACGCTTCGCCGCGGTGATGGGCAAACCCGAACTCGCCGCCGCCGATCGCTACGGCGATCAGCGCAAGCGTCTGGCGGCGCGCGACGAGGTCAATCGCATCGTCATCGAATGGGTCGGCTCGATGACGCGCAAGGAAGTCATGCAGCGCTGCATCGACGGCGAAGTACCAGCCGGCAAGCTCAACAGCATCGCCGACATCTTCGAGGATGAACACTTCCAGGCACGTGGCAACCTGGCCCGACTCCGGGAAGAAGGCCTCGGCGAAGTGGTCGTTCCGGGGGTCGTGCCCACCTTGTCCGAAACACCCGGCAGGATTTCCAATCTCGGCCCGCCGCTCGGCAACGCGACCTATGAGGTGCTGCGCGAACTGCTGGGGATTTCCGCACAGGAAATCAAGCGGCTGCGGCAACACAAGATCATCTGAACCGACCATCGCGAGACCCCCCATGCACACCCAACCGACCGCGAGCAGGCTACCGCTCGAAGGCATTCGCGTCATCGACGCTGCGACGGTCATCGCCGCCCCCTACAGCGCGACCATTCTGAGCGAGTTCGGCGCCGAGGTCCTGAAGGTCGAAAATCCGATCGGCGGCGACCCCATGCGGCACTTCGGAACGCCGACCCAGCGCAAGGACACACTGGCCTGGCTCAGCGAAGCCCGTAACAAGAAATCGGTGACGCTCGACCTGCACCTGCCCGAAGGCGTCGAACTGTTCAAGAAACTGGTTGAGAAGTCGGACGTGCTGTGCGAAAACTTCCGGCCCGGCACCCTCGAAAAATGGGGACTCGGATGGGAGGTGCTGCATGCGATCAACCCACGGCTGATCATGCTGCGCGTCACCGGCTATGGGCAGACCGGCCCATACCGGGACCGACCCGGTTTTGCCCGCGTCGCACACGCGGTCGGCGGCATCGCCTTTCTCGCCGGCATGCCACGCGGGACACCGGTGACGCCGGGGTCGACCACCCTCGGTGATTACCTTACCGGTCTGTACGGCTGCATCGGCATTCTGATGGCCTTGCGCCACCGCGACCGCACCGGCCAGGGGCAGTATATCGACGCCGCGCTGTACGAGTCGGTCTTTCGCTGTACGGATGAACTGGCGCCGGCGTACGGGATGTTCGGACGGGTGCGCGAGCGGCACGGACCGACGCACAACGACTTCGCCTGCCCGCACGGGCATTTCCCGACCAAGGACGACGGCAAGTGGGTGGCCATTTCATGCGTCACCGACAAGCTCTTCGAGCGCCTGGCAATCGCCATGGGACGCCCCGAACTGGCGGCGCCACACGTCTATGGCGACCAGAAGACACGCCTGGAGAGCCGTCATGACGTCAACGAAATCGTCCGCGACTGGTGCGGGTCGCTGCACCGCGAGGAGCTCCTCAACCGCTGCTTCGCTGCCGGCGCGCCGGCGGGTCCGCTGAACAGCATCGCCGACATTTTTGGCGACCGACAGTTTCACGCCCGGCGCAACCTGGTGGCCATCGACGAGGAGGACATTGGCGAGACGGTGATCGTGCCATCGGTGCTGCCGCGCCTGTCGGCGACACCGGGGCGCATCAAGCACCTCGGTCCGCGCCTGGGGCAGCATACCGACGAAGTACTCTCCGGTCTGCTGGGTCTGGAGGCGCACGAGATCGAAGGGCTGCGCAAGAAGCGCGTCATCTGAACGCGGCAGGAGGCATGGAAAGCATGGACGGTATTCTCAAGGGGTTGCGAGTCGTCGAGGGATCGGCTTTCGTCGCGGCGCCACTGGGCGGGATGACTCTGGCCCAACTCGGAGCGGAGGTCATCCGTTTCGACCCGATCGGCGGCGGCCTCGACTATCGCCGCTGGCCACTGACCCGCGACGGCCAGCACAGCCTGTTCTGGGCCGGTCTGAACAAGGGCAAGCGCTCGATCGCCGTCGACTTCCGCAAGCCGCGCGGGCAGGAGTTGCTGACGCAGTTGATCTGCGCACCGGGCGAAAACGCCGGCCTGTTCAGCACCAACTTCCCGGCCAGGGGCTGGCTGAGCTATGAAAAACTGCAAGCGCATCGCCAGGATCTGATCATGATCAACCTGACAGGTCGCCGCGACGGCGGCTCGGAGGTGGACTACACCGTCAACCCGCAAATCGGCCTGCCGTTCATGACCGGGCCGACCAACTCTCCGGACGTGGTGAACCACGTCTTTCCAGCCTGGGACTTCATCAGCGGCCAGATGATTGCCGTTGGCATGCTGGCCGCCGAACGGCATCGGCGACTCACCGGAGAAGGACAGCTGGTACGGCTGGCGCTCAAGGACGTGGCACTGGCGATGCTCGGCAATTTCGGCATGCTCGCCGAGGTCATGGTCAATGACACCGACCGGCCACGCCAGGGCAACTACCTCTACGGCGCGTTTGGCCGCGACTTCGAAACCCTCGACGGCAAGCACTTGATGGTCGTCGGTCTGACCGACATGCAGTGGCAGTGTCTCACCAGGGCCACGGGTCTGCAGGAAGCGATCGCGGCGTTGGGCACACGGCTTGGCCTCGACCTGGAAGACGAAGGTAATCGCTTCCGTGCCCGCCAGCAGATTGCCGCGCTGATGGAGCCGTGGTTCCACGCGCGCACGCTCGCCGAAGCGGCAGAGATCCTCAATGCCCACCGGGTCACCTGGGGCCCCTACCGCAGCGTGCGTGAAGCCCTGGCCTGCGACCCGGACTGCTCGGTCGACAATCCGCTGTTCACTCTGACCGAACAGCCGGGCATCGGGTCCTACCTGATGCCGGCCACGCCGCTCGAATTCGGTCGTTCACCGCGCCTGCCGGCAATGCCGGCGCCCGCCCTCGGCGAGCATACCGACCAGATTCTGCTCGACATCCTCGGCTTGAGCGCAGCCGAAGTCGGCCGCCTGCACGATCAGGGCGTCGTCGCCGGGCCCGCCTGAGTATCAAAGCCGCCGCAGAGAGCAAGCACTCTGCGGTGTATCCACCCACCTCTGCAGGGAACAAACCATGAAGCTACCCGTTCATTTCTACAAGCCACTCGCCATCGGTGCGCCTCAACCCCTGCGTGAACTGCCGGTGCGGCCGGAACGAATGATCCACTTCTTTCCGCCGCACATCGACAAGATCCGCGCCAAGGCGCCCGAAACCGCCAGGCAATGCGACGTGATGTGCGGTAACCTCGAGGATGCGATCCCGATCGAGGCCAAGGATGCGGCGCGCGCCGGTTTCATCGACCTGCTCGCCAGCCATGACTTCGGCGACACCGCCATGTGGGTGCGGATCAACGCCCTGAACAGTCCCTGGGTCCTCGACGACCTCAACGAGATCATCAGACACGTCGGCAACAAGCTCGATGTGATCATGATTCCCAAGGTCGAAGGGCCATGGGACATTCATTTCGTCGATCAGTATGTCGCCCTGCTCGAAGCGAAATACGCGATCAGGAAGCCGATTCTGCTGCATGCGCTGCTCGAAACGGCGCAGGGAGTGACCAACGTCGAGGCGATCTGCGGTGCCAGCCCGCGCATGCATGGTCTGAGCCTTGGCCCGGCCGATCTGGCCGCGTCAAGAGGCATGAAGACGACCCGTGTCGGTGGTGGCCACCCCGGCTATGGCGTTCTCGCCGACCCCGAGGAAGGCAAGGATCAGCGCGCGTTCTTTCAACAGGACCTCTGGCATTACACCGTCGCGCGCATGGTCGATGCCGCGGTCGCGCATGGTCTGCGCTCGTTCTATGGCCCGTTTGGCGACCTCAAGGACGAAGCCGCCTGCGAAGCGCAGTTCCGCAACGCCTTCCTGATGGGCTGCTCCGGCGCATGGTCGCTGGCACCGAACCAGATCGCCATTGCCAAGCGTGTTTTCAGTCCCGACGTCAAGGAAGTGCTGTTTGCCAAGCGTATCCTGGAAGCAATGCCCGATGGCAGCGGCGTGGCGACGATCGACGGCAAGATGCAGGACGATGCGACCTGGAAACAGGCCCGCGTCATCGTCGATCTGGCCCGCCTGGTTGCCAGGCGCGACCCGGAACTGGCCGCAGCCTATGGCCTCTAGACCCTTTACTCAAGACTACACGGAGAGACGCCAGTGAGCGAAAAGACCAGGCTGGGCAACTTCTTTGAAGACTTCTGGGTCGGGCAGAAGATCGCCCACGCAACACCGAGAACGATTACCGAAGGGGACGTGGCGCTATACACCGCGCTCACCGGTTCGCGCTTTGCCACCAATTCGGCCGACACCTTCGCGCACAGCCTGGGTTTCCCGCGGGCGCCGGTGGACGATCTGCTGGCGTTCAACATGGTCTTTGGCCGCACGGTGCCGGATATTTCGCTCAACGCCATCGCCAACCTCGGTTACGCGGCCGGCCGCTTTGGTCATCCGATCTATCCAGGAGATACGCTCACCGCCGATTCGACGGTGATCGGCCTCAAGGAAAACAGCGACGGCAAGACCGGCATCGTCTATGTGCGCTCGTGTGGCGTCAACCAGCGTGGGCAGATCGCACTCGACTATTGCCGCTGGGTGATGGTTCGCAAACGCAATCCCCAATCGCCGGCACCTGCCGCGAGTGTGCCCGATCTGCCCAGCGCCGTCGCAGCCGCCGACTTGATTGTGCCGACCGGGATCAGGATCGAACAGTACGACTGCGCGCTGGCCGGCAGTTCCGAGTTGTGGGACGACTACCGGGTCGGCGAGCGCATAGATCATGTGGACGGCATGACCATCGAGGAAAGTGAACACATGATGGCCACCCGACTTTACCAGAACACCGCGCGTGTGCACTTCAACCAGCAGGCCGAGCAGGCGGGGCGCTTCGGGCGTCGCATCATCTATGGCGGCTACATCATCAGTCTGGCGCGCGCGCTGTCATTCAATGGCCTGGCCAACGCCTTCAGCCTCGCGGCGATCAATGGTGGCCGACATGTCTCCCCGGCATTCGCCGGTGATACGGTATACGCCTGGTCGGAAGTGATCGCGCAGTTGATCATTCCCGGGCGTCACGATCTCGGAGCCCTGCGGCTACGTACCGTAGCCACCAAGGACCACCCCTGTGCCGACTTCCCCTACAAGAGCCCTGACGGTCGTTACGACGCGAGCGTGCTGCTCGACTTCGACTATACGGTGCTGATCCCGCGCCGGGCGTAGCGGCTACCTTTCGACTCGGCGAGAGCAGCGGCGACACCGCTGGCACGCGCCGAGGTCGCACCTTGCCGGTGAATGCTGCGCCGCAGCGCACCGGCAAGTGCACACCCCTGTTTCTGCCTGATCACCGAACCGCAACGGCAAGCGGAGGCGTTTCCTTGCGTCCCCGGAGAAGACCTGCTCCGAGCCTCGCGCTGCAGCCATGAGTTGGTTGCTTGTTTTCAATTCGTTAGAAGTAAGTTATCCTGAGCGGGCGTCAAGAGAAAATTGAAAACAATGGAGGAAACATGTTCCAAGTCCGAATACACGGTCGCGGCGGCCAAGGCGTGGTTACGGCTGCCGAGATGTTGTCGATTGCTGCGTTTGAGGAAGGCCGCCATGCCCAGGCCTTCCCGAGTTTCGGTTCCGAGCGTACTGGAGCCCCGGTCGTCGCGTTCTGCCGTATCGCCGACAAGGAAATCCGGCTGCGCGAACCGATCATGGAACCCGATGCACTGATCATCCAGGATCCGACCCTGCTGTACCAGGTCGATGTCTTCTCCGGCCTGAAGAAAGGCGGTTACATCCTGATCAACACGACGCGCAGTTTCGACGAGTTGGGGCTGGGCGATTTCGTCCGTGACTGGCCAAAGGAAAGGTTGTGTACGGTCCCTGCCACCGATCTCAGTCGCCAGCACGTCGGTCGTCCGATGCCGAATGTTCCCTTGCTGGCCGGCTTTGCCGCCGCCTCGGGTGTCATTCGGCTGGAGTCGGTGATCAACGCCATCCGGACCAAGTTCCCGGAGAAGATCGCCAACAGCAACATCGCCGCAGCCACCGCGGCTTACCAGTTCGTCCTCGACGAGATCGCCAACGCGCGTCAAGAGGAGGTAGTCCATGCTTAAGCAGACTGAAGGTTCACACGCCGTTGCCGAAGCCGTCGCCCTTTGCCGGCCAGAGGTCATCTGCGCCTACCCCATCTCGCCACAGACCCATATCGTCGAAGGACTCGGCGAAATGGTCAAGGCCGGCGAAGTCGCAAACTGTGAGTTCATCAACGTTGAATCCGAATTTGCCGCGATGAGCGTTGCCATCGGCTCTTCGGCAACCGGCGCCCGGACGTACACCGCCACCGCTTCACAGGGTTTGCTGTTCATGGTTGAAGCGGTGTTCAACGCTTCCGGTCTTGGCCTGCCGATCGTCATGACCGTCGCCAATCGCGCCATCGGCGCACCGATCAACATCTGGAACGATCACTCGGACTCACTGTCGCAGCGCGACTGCGGCTGGATACAGCTGTTCGCCGAAACCAATCAGGAAGCCCTCGATCTGCACATCCAGGCCTTCAAGCTGGCTGAGGAAGTGAGCCTGCCGGTAATGGTGTGCATGGACGGCTTCATTCTGACGCACGCGTACGAACGTGTGGACGTCCCCACTCAGGAGCAGGTCGACGCCTTCCTGCCTCCGTACGAACCTCGCCAGGTGCTGGACCCGACTCAGCCGGTATCGATCGGCGCAATGGTCGGACCGGAGGCCTTCTCGGAGGTTCGCTACCTCGCGCACGCCAAGCAGATGCAGGCGCTCGAACGTATCCCGCAACTGGCTGAGCAATTCAAGGAAGTGTTTGGTCGCGACTCCGGCGGCCTGACACATTCGTACCTGACCGACGATGCCGAAACCGTCGTCGTGGCCATGGGCTCGGTGCTGGGCACCATCAAGGACACCGTCGACGAGATGCGTGCTGCCGGCGACAAAATCGGGGTGCTGGGCATCACCTCTTACCGGCCATTCCCGATCGACAGCGTCCGCGCCGCCCTGCAGAACGCGCAGCGCGTGGTGGTCCTCGAAAAGAGCCTTGCCGTCGGCATCGGGGGCATCCTGTCCACCGATGTGCGCATGGCCATGTCCGGTCTGCAACTGCACGGGCATACCGTCGTGGCCGGGCTCGGGGGGCGAGCGATTACCAGAAAATCGCTGCGCGCCCTGTTTGCCCAGGCCGCGCGCGGTGAACTGGGTCACCTCACCTTCCTCGATCTCGACTGGAACGTGGTCAACAAGCAGCTCGAACGCGAGCGCACCACGCGCCGCTCGGGCCCGGCAGCCGAAAGCATGCTGCGCGACGTGGGCGTCATAGCCGCCCGTATTGGCTGAGGACATCGACGATGAGCTTCCAACCCCTGCATTTTTACCAGACCGGCACCTTCACCATTGGCAACCGCCTGCTCGCCGAAGAAGACCTCAGCGTGCAGTCCGATATCGAGCGTACCAATTCACTCAATTCCGGGCACCGCGCCTGCCAGGGCTGTGGCGAAGCACTTGGCGCGCGTTTCGCCATCGACGCGGCGATGAAGGCCGCGCGTGGCCGCCTGATCGCGGCCAATGCCACCGGTTGCCTGGAGGTCTTCTCGACGCCCTACCCCGAGACTTCCTGGCAGATCCCCTGGATCCACTCGCTGTTCGGCAACACCGCTGCAGTCGCCACCGGCATCGCCGCGGCGATCAAGGTGAAAAGACAAAAGGGCGAGATGGGTGACGTCCGCGTCGTGGCCCAGGGCGGCGACGGTGGTACCACCGACATCGGCTTCGGCTGCCTGTCGGGAATGTTCGAACGTAACGACGACGTGCTGTATATCTGCTACGACAACGGCGGTTACATGAATACCGGTGTGCAACGCAGTTCGGCCACCCCCCCGGCAGCGCGCACGGCGACCACCATGCCGGTCGGCCCGGAGCCGGGCAATGCTTTCGGTCAGGGCAAGTTCGTTCCGGCGATCGCCATGGCGCACGAGATTCCGTACGTCGCGACGGCCACCGTCGCCGGCTTGCACGACCTCGAATACAAGGTCACCAAGGCCATGGGCATGCGCGGCGCACGTTACATCCATATTCTGGTGCCCTGCCCCCTGGGCTGGGGCTCGGCGTCGCAGGACACCATCCGGCTGGCGCGCCTGGCCAAGGAAACCGGCATTTTTCCGGTCTTCGAGGCCGAACACGGCGAAGTCACCGGCGTCCTGAAGATCCGCCGCCAGCAGCCAGTCGAGGAGTATCTGCGACTGCAGAAACGCTATGCCCACCTGTTTGGCAAGACACCGGCAGTGGAAACGATCGCCCGCCTGCAAGCGGCGGCGGACAAGAACATTCGCAAGTACGGACTGCTCGACCAGGAGGCGAACTGATGGACAAACCCTTTGCTATTACCCTCGACCCTGGCTCGTCACTGGCCAACCACACGGGCTCCTGGCGCACCTCACGGCCGGTCTATCTTGACCGCCTGCCGCCCTGCAACAAGCAATGCCCCGCCGGCGAGGACATCCAGGGCTGGCTGTTCCACGCCGAATCCGGTGACTACGAAAGCGCCTGGCGACACCTGACGAAAGACAACCCTTTCCCGGCGATCATGGGACGGGTCTGTTACCACACTTGCGAGAGCGCCTGCAACCGCGGCCAACTTGATGCGCCGGTCGGCATCAATTCGGTCGAGCACTTTCTCGGCGACGAGGCACTCAAGCGTGGCTGGAAGCTGACGGCACCTGCCGTCGAAACCGGGAAACACGTTTTGGTCGTCGGCGCGGGCCCCTCGGGCATGTCGGCCGCTTACCACCTGCGTCGACTCGGTCACCGCGTCACGGTGCATGAGGCCGGCCCGCTGCTAGGCGGCATGATGCGCTTTGGCATTCCCAAGTACCGACTGCCGCGTGACGTACTCGAAGCGGAAATGCAGCGCGTGGTGGACCTCGGCGTCACGGTCAATCTGAACAGCAAGGTCGCGAACATCCTGGACACCATGCAGGCCGGCGCCTTCGACGCCGCGTTCCTGGCTGTGGGGGCACACATCGGCAAGCGAGCGATGATCCCGGCGGGCGACGCCGCAAAGATCATCGACGCCATTTCCTTGCTGCGCAGCATGGAAGGTGAAGATAAGCCCATGCTCGGGCGTCGGGTTGTCGTTTATGGTGGCGGCAATACCGCCATCGACGTGGCACGCACCGCCAAACGCATGGGCGCCGAGCCGCTGATTGTTTATCGCCGCACCCGCGAAAAAATGCCGGCACACGACTTCGAGGTCGAGGAAGCGCTGCAGGAAGGAATCATGGTCAAGTGGCTATCGACCATCAAGCAGGCCGACGAGTCCTCACTGACCATCGAAAAGATGGCCCTCGACAGCAAAGGCTTTCCACAGCCGACGGGTGAATTCGAAACCATCGAAGCCGACTCGCTGGTGCTGGCGCTCGGGCAGGACGTTGATCTGGGCCTGCTCGACGGCGTTCCGGGACTGCAGGTGAGCGATGGCGTGGTGCAGGTCGGTGCCAACATGATGACTGGCCATCCGGGTATCTTCGCGGGTGGAGACATGGTCCCGGCCGAACGCAACGTCACGGTCGGCATCGGTCACGGCAAGGCCGCAGCCAAGCACATCGATGCCTGGCTGCGCGGCGAGCAATATGTCCCACCGCCAAAACACGAAGTCGCAGCGTTCGCCAACCTGAACACCTGGTACTACACCGATGCGCCGAAAACGGTACGTCCCATGCTGGACATCATCCGTCGCCAATCGACCTTCGACGAAGTCCAGGGCGGTCTCGACGAGGGGACAGCGCTCTTTGAGGCCCGACGCTGCCTTTCCTGCGGCAACTGTTTCGAATGCGACAACTGCTACGGTGTCTGCCCTGACAACGCAGTGATCAAGCTTGGCCCCGGCAAACGCTTCGAGTTCAACTACGATTACTGCAAGGGCTGTGGGATGTGCGTTGCCGAATGCCCGTGTGGTGCGATCAAGATGGAGGCCGAAGAAATCTGACCGCAGTACCGCACCAGTCTTGCCGCTCCTGACCCGTTTGACGGACAGGAGCGTACTTGAACACCGTGGCCCGATGCAGATCCCGGGTCACCGACTCTGGGGGCACTTCGAGCGTGCCGTTCGAAGTGTCCTTTCCTTGTTTCCTCACCCGCGAGGTATGTATGCCAACTGAAACAAAGAACGTCTACGTATTTGGTGCCACCCGAACTGACGGCGATGCCAAGATGAAGAATTTGCTGGGAGGCAAGGGTGCCAACCTTGCCGAGATGTGCCGCCTGGGAATTGCGGTGCCATCCGGCTTCACGATCAGCACCGAAGCCTGCACCGTTTACAGCGAGCAGGGCAAGGACGCCGTGTTCAAGTTGATCGAAGCGGACGTCCGGCAGGGCGTCGCATTTGTTGAACAGGAAATGGGGAAGAAGTTCGGCGACGCGTCCGATCCGCTGTTGCTGTCGGTGCGCTCAGGCTCGCGCGCGTCGATGCCGGGAATGATGGACACCATTCTGAATCTCGGGCTCAATGACGAAGCGGTTCTTGGCCTCGCTCGCAAGGCCAAGAACGAACGTTTTGCCTGGGACTCGTACCGCCGTTTTGTGCAGATGTACGGCGATGTGGTCATGGGTCTCAAACCGGTGTCCAAGGAGGACCATGATCCCTTCGAAGTGGTCATTGACATGGTCAAGGAGAAGAAGGGGGTTCAGCTCGATACCGACCTCGACACCGAAGACCTGAAGGAACTGGTGCTGCGTTTCAAGGGCCTGATTCGTGCCCGCGTCGGCCGTGAGTTTCCGACAGATCCCTGGGAACAGCTCTGGGGTGCGGTGATGGCGGTTTTTCAGAGCTGGAACAACGACCGGGCCAAGGTTTACCGCGAGTTGAACGACATTCCGGATTCGTGGGGCACGGCGGTAAACGTGCAGGCCATGGTCTTCGGCAATCTCGGAGACAACAGCGGCACCGGTGTTGCCTTCACTCGTGACGCCAGTACCGGCGAAGACCTGTTCAACGGCGAGTTCCTGATCAACGCCCAGGGTGAAGATGTCGTGGCCGGCATCCGTACGCCACAGCAGGTTACCCTCGAAGGTTCGCGGCGCTGGGCGCAACTTGCGCTGGTCAACGAAGAGGAGCGCCGCAGCAAGTTCCCTTCCCTCGAAGAACTGATGCCCGACATCTACCAGCAACTCCTGCAGGCCGAAACAAAGCTGGAGAAGCACTACGCCGACATGCAGGACGTCGAGTTCACCATCCAGGAAGGTCGCCTGTGGATGCTGCAGACCCGCAACGGCAAACGCACCGGCTCGGCAATGGTGCGTATTGCAATGGAAATGCTGCGCCAGGGCATCATTGATGAAAAGGAAGCTCTGCGGCGTGTCAACCCCGAGCGCCTGAACGAGCTTCTGCACCCGGTCTTCGATCCGGCGGCAATCAAAAAGGCACGCTCGATCGCGCATGGCCTGCCGGCGTCTCCCGGCGCGGCGACCGGACAGATCGTCTTCTTCGCCGACGAAGCCGAGGAGTGGGTCAGAAAAGGCAAGACCGTGATCCTCGTGCGGCAGGAAACCTCGCCCGAAGACCTGCGCGGCATGAGCGTCGCCAAGGGCATTCTCACCGCTCGCGGTGGCATGACCTCGCACGCGGCCGTGGTCGCGCGCGGCATGGGCAAATGCTGCGTCTCCGGAGCCGGTGCGGTGCATGTCGACTACCACGCGCGCACGATGTCGATTGGCAGCGAAACCTATAAGGAAGGCGATTGGCTGTCGCTCGACGGATCGACCGGGGAAGTCTACCTGGGCCAGGTACCGACCAAGGAAGCTGAACTCACCGGTGACTTTGGCACGCTGATGGAACTCGCCGACCGCTACAAGCGGCTTGGTGTGCGCGCCAACGCCGACACCCCCGAAGACGCCAAGGCCGCACGCAACTTCGGCGCCAAGGGGATCGGCCTGTGTCGTACCGAACACATGTTCTTCGAAGGTGATCGCATCAAGGCGGTCCGCGAAATGATTCTCGCCGACGACGAAGCCGGGCGTCGGCGCGCACTCGCCAAGCTGCTGCCCATGCAGCGGGGCGACTTCGAAGGTCTGTTCCGCGAGATGAGCGGTCTGGCGGTGACCATCCGCCTGCTCGACCCGCCACTGCACGAATTCGTTCCCCACGACGAAGAAAACCAGCGCATCATGGCTCACGAAATGAACGTGCCGCTGGGGGTGATCAGGATGCGGGTCGATGATCTGCACGAGTTCAACCCGATGATGGGCCACCGCGGCTGCCGCCTCGGCATTACCTACCCGGAAATCACCGAAATGCAGACCCGCGCGATACTTGAGGCGGGCCTCAACATGAAGGCCAAGGGTTACGACGTCAAGGCCGAGATCATGATTCCGCTGGTCGGGACCGTCCGTGAATTCAACGCCCAGGCCAAGATTATCCGCCAGACGGCCAAGGCGGTCTTCGCCGAGCGTGGCGAGAATCTGGACTTCCTGCTTGGCACCATGATCGAGACACCACGCGCTGCGCTGATCGCCGACAGCATTGGCGCACAAGCCGAGTTCTTCTCGTTTGGCACCAACGACCTGACCCAGATGACCATGGGTTTTTCGCGCGACGATGCCGGCAAGTTCCTGCCCAGCTACCTCAAGGATGGCATGTACGAGCAGGATCCGTTCCAGTCGATCGACCAGAAGGGTGTTGGCCTGCTGGTCAAGATGGCCGTCGAAAAAGGTCGTGCTGCACGTCCCGGGATCAAGCTGGGCGTCTGCGGTGAGCACGGAGGTGACCCGGCTTCGGTCGAGTTCTTCCATCGCACCGGTCTCGACTACGTGAGTTGCTCGCCATTCCGGGTGCCGCTGGCCCGTCTGGCGGCTGCCCAAGCGGCAATCGATAACGACTGATCGGTCGAGCGTCTACTTCCAGCCGGCTTCGTTTTCCATCCAGCCCGGGCCAGCAGCACGCCCGGGTGTCGAGAAGGCGCAACGCCGGCAGTACTCCACGACGAGCACCGCTGCTTTGGCAGGGGTGCTCGTCGTCTTCTACCCTGAGTATTCCTGCGCAAATGCAATTTGAACTGCTGGCCAGCGATGGCGCGGCCCGGCGAGGGCGCATCACCCTCGCTCATGGCATGGTCGAAACACCCGCCTTCATGCCGGTCGGGACTTACGGAACGGTCAAGGCGATGACACCGCGCGATCTCATCGAGACCGGCGCGCAGATCTGCCTGGGCAACACTTTCCACCTCTGGCTGCGGCCGGGTCTGGAAGTCATCAACGCACATGCCGGCCTGCACCGTTTCATGAACTGGCACGGCCCCATACTTACCGATTCCGGTGGCTTCCAGGTGTTTTCGCTGGGCGCGCTGCGCAAGATCACCGAGGAGGGCGTCAGATTCCAGTCGCCGATCAATGGCGACCGCCTGTTCCTGACTCCCGAGGAATCGATGCACATCCAGAAGGTGCTCAACTCCGACATCGTGATGATCCTTGACGAATGCACGCCCTACCCGGCCACCCACGCCGAAGCGGCCACATCGATGCGCCTGTCGCAGCGCTGGGCGCGCCGCTCGCGGACGCAGCACGACCACCTGGAGAACACCAACGCGCTGTTCGGGATTGTCCAGGGCGGCATGTACGAAGATCTCCGCGACGAATCGCTGGCCGCGCTGGTCGACATCGGCTTCGACGGCTTCGCCATCGGCGGACTGTCGGTCGGCGAGCCGAAAACCGACATGGCGCGCATCCTCGCGCACACCGCGCCACGCCTGCCGCAGCACAAACCGCGCTATCTGATGGGGGTGGGCACACCCGAAGATCTGGTGGCCGCCGTGCAAGCTGGAATCGACATGTTCGACTGCGTGTTGCCAACACGCAATGCGCGCAATGGCCATCTATTCACTCGCCACGGCGATGTCCGGATTCGCAACGCCAGGTACAAGCACGATCCAGGCCCGCTTGACGCGAGTTGCGCATGCTACACCTGCCGAAACTTTTCGCGCGCCTATCTCCACCACCTCAACCGCGTCGGCGAGATTCTCGCCGCTCAACTCGCGACGCTGCATAACCTGCACTACTATCAGGAACTGATGCGCGACCTGCGCACTGCGATTGCCGCTGGCGCACTGGTCAGAGCGGTGGAAAGCTTCCACAGCGCACGCGCTCGGTCGAACTGACGGGATGGTACAATCTCGGGTTCAATTCAAACATTCTGCTTTAGGAGACTGATGTGCTGATCAGCACCGCCCACGCCCAACAAGCCGCTGCCGCCACCGACCCGACAGGCGGCCTCATGCAATTGCTGCCGATCATTCTGATGTTCGTGGTGCTCTACTTTCTGATGGTTCGACCGCAAATGAAGCGCGCCAAGGAACACAAGGCGCTCGTCGAAGGTCTTGCCAAAGGCGATGAAGTGGTCACCGGCGGCGGCATTGCCGGCCGCGTGACACGGGTCAGCGACAATTTCCTCGCTCTCGAAATCGCCGACACGGTCGAAATCCAGGTCCAGAAGCAGGCGGTTACGCTGGTTCTGCCCAAGGGAACGCTGAAGTCGCTTTAACCACCTCCCGGGTAGCCTGCCCTGCGGCAGTACCCGCGCGCTCGGACCGCAAGCACCCATGAATCGTTACCCGCTCTGGAAATACGTCATCGTCGCCGTCGCCATGCTGCTCGGCCTGGTATATACCTTGCCGAATTTTTTCGGCGAGTCCCCTGCGGTGCAGGTTTCCAGTGCCAAAGCCACGCTCAAGGTTGACGACAAGACCCGTGAACGCGTCGCCACTACCCTCCAGACCGCTGGCGTCGAGCACAGCGGCATCTTCCTGGACAGCAACGGGGTCAAGGTTCGGCTGCGCACCACCGACAGCCAGTTGCAGGCCAAAGACCTGCTGGAGAAACAGTTCAACCCGGATGCCAGCAACCCGCAGTATGTGGTTGCACTGAATCTCCTGTCGAGTTCGCCGCAGTGGCTGAGTAGCCTGCACGCCCTGCCGATGTATCTCGGCCTGGACTTGCGCGGCGGTGTGCACTTCCTGCTGCAGGTCGACATGAAGGGCGCGCTGACCAAGCGTCTGGATTCAATCAGTGGCGATCTGCGCAGCCTGCTGCGCGACAAGACCATCCGCCACGCCGGCATCTCGCGCGAAGGCGAGCGTGTGATCGTTCGTTTCCGCGACAGCGAGGCACGCAACAAGGGACGGATGGTACTCGAGGACAATCAGTCCGATCTGCTCCTGGCGGACCAGGGTGAGGGCGAGGATCTCAAGCTGGTCGCCACGCTGAAGCCCGAGGCTGTAAAGCGGATTCAGGAGTTCGCCATCCGGCAGAACATGACGACGCTGCACAACCGCATCAACGAACTCGGCGTCGCCGAGCCGGTAATCGCCCAGCAGGGCGCCGACCGCATCGTCGTGCAGTTGCCGGGGGTGCAGGACACGGCCAAAGCCAAGGACATTCTCGGCCGCACCGCGACGCTGGAAATCCGGATGGTCGACGAGACTGCCGGAGCCCTCGAAGCGGCACAGGCGGGCCAGGTCCCTTTCGCCACGGAACTCTACGTTGAACGTGGTGGCATGCCTCTGCTGGTCAAAAAGCAGGTGGTGCTGACCGGGGACCGACTGACCGACGCACAGCCTGGTTTCGACAACCAGACCCAGGAGCCGGCGGTACATCTCACGCTCGACTCGGCTGGTGCCCGGATCTTCAAGGACATCACGCGCGACAACGTCGGCAAGCGCATGGCCATCGTCCTGATCGAGAAGGGCAAGGGCGAAGTCGTCACCGCGCCGGTGATCCGCGCGGAGATCGGTGGTGGCCGTGTCCAGATCTCGGGCCGCATGAGCAGCATGGAAGCCAATGACACCGCACTGTTGCTGCGTGCCGGCTCGCTGGCGGCACCGATGGACATCATCGAGGAGCGTACCATCGGCCCGAGTCTCGGTGCCGACAACATCAAGAAAGGCTTCCTTTCGACGATGTGGGGGTTTGCGGCCATTGCCACATTCATGATCGCCTATTACATGCTCTTCGGACTGGTCTCGGTGGTTGCCCTGGCTTCCAACCTGCTGTTCCTGGTGGCTTTGCTGTCCTTGCTGCAAGCCACGCTGACCCTGCCCGGAATCGCCGCCATCGCGCTGACGCTGGGTATGGCCATCGATGCGAACGTGCTGATCAACGAGCGCATCCGGGAGGAACTGCGGAATGGCTCGACGCCGCAGGCTGCGATCCACACCGGTTACGAACGGGCCTTCGGAACGATCCTGGATTCCAACATCACCACGCTGATTGCCGGCATCGCCCTCCTGATTTTCGGATCGGGTCCAGTTCGCGGCTTCGCGGTGGTGCATTGTCTCGGGATCCTGACCTCATTGTTCTCGGCTGTCGTCGTCTCGCGTGCGCTGATCAACCTCATCTACGGCCGTCGCCGCAAGGTCGAATCCCTGGCTATTGGTCAGGTCTGGAAACCGGGTAACACCACCGGCAATGTCGCCGTCAATTAGGAACAAGCCAAGATGGAATTTTTCCGGATCAGAAAAGACATCCCGTTCATGCGGCATGCGCTGTTGTTCAACGTCATATCGTTGCTGACCTTCCTGCTGGCCGTATTCTTCCTTTTCAGCCGGGGTCTGCATCTCTCCGTCGAATTCACCGGCGGTACGCTGATCGAACTGAACTACGCGCAAGCGGCAAATCTGGAGCAGGTCCGCAGCGGTCTCGGCAAGGCCGGCTACAGCGACTTTTCGGTGCAGAATTTCGGCTCCAGCCAGGACGTGCTGATTCGCCTGCCGCTCAAGGCCGAGCAGAACACGGCCAAGATCGGCGAGTCGGTCATGCAGGCCCTGCATTCCGAGGCCCCAGGCGCCACCCTGCGACGCGTCGAATTCGTCGGCCCACAGGTTGGCAAGGAACTCGCCGAGAACGGCGCCCTGGCGCTGCTGCTGGTAGTCATCGGGATCGTCGTCTACCTGGCCTTCCGGTTCGAGTGGCGGTTCTCGGTATCGGCAATCATCGCCAACCTCCACGACGTGATCATCATCCTGGGTTTTTTCGCCTTTTTCCAATGGGAGTTCTCGCTTTCAGTCCTGGCAGCGGTGCTGGCCGTACTGGGCTACTCGGTGAACGAGTCCGTCGTCGTATTCGACCGCGTGCGCGAGACCTTCCGAAAGGCCCGCGGTCTGAGCACACCACAGGTCCTGGATCACGCCATTACCAGTACCATTTCGCGCACCATCATCACGCACGCCTCGACGCAAATGATGGTTCTCTCGATGCTGGTTTTTGGTGGCGAGACGCTCTATTACTTCTCTCTGGCCCTGACGATCGGCATCTGCTTCGGGATCTACTCGTCGGTATTGGTCGCCAGCCCACTGGTCATGTGGCTCGGTGTCTCGCGTGAGCAATTCATTCGCCCCAAGAAGCAGATCGAAGGCGCAAATGCGGACGGAGCGGTCGTCTAGGTCCCACTGCACGACACAAGGCGTGAACAGGCGCACGACAGGAAGATTGGCTGATCACACTGGATTTTAGGGGCCAACGCAGATCTCCCCCCAGCACGGATCACGGAGAGGGACAATGGGTAAGCAACGCATCCGGCTTTGGGACCTGCCGACAAGGTTCTTTCACTGGTCCCTGGTAATCCTGGTCCTCGCCTCTTTCGTTAGTGGAAAGCTCGGTGGCAACGCCATGAACTGGCATGGAAATTTCGGCCTGGCGATTCTCGGCTTGCTGACCTTTCGAGTGGTCTGGGGAATCGTCGGCTCGAGCTATGCCCGTTTTGCCCAATTCTTTCCAACGCCCGCGTCAGTCCTCGCCTACCTCCGCGGTCGATGGCAGGGCGTGGGCCACAACCCGGTAGGCTCATTGTCGGTCTTCGCACTTCTGACCTTGCTTGGCTTTCAGGTCGGCACGGGCCTTTTCAGCAATGACGACATTGCATTCCACGGTCCGCTCTATGACCTGATCAGTAAGGATCTGAGCGACCGAATGGTCAGCCTGCATGGATTGTCGGTCAATCTGCTTCTCGCCATGGTAATTCTTCACCTTGCGGCGATCACATTCTACGAGCGCGTAAAGAAGGACAACCTGGTCAAGCCGATGCTGACCGGCTGGAAGGAAGTCGAAGAGGGCAGCGGCGAGTCGGCTACTGGCGGCGGCCCGCTGGCCTTCCTGGTGGCCTTGCTGATCGCCATGGTGGCAGTTTATGGCGGCTCCGGCGTATGGCTACCAGCGGATCCGCCAGCCCCTGTTTCAGTTCCGGCCTGGTAAAGCCACTCCCTGCTCCCGGACAGCGTAGAAGAACCTCCTGTGGGCGGGCAACGACAGCCGAACAGGCTGCGTAATGACGACAGCGCGGTGCCTTGCGCCCATCACGCCGGCTCGAATTTCTGGCGGGGTCAACCGGACGAGACGAGCACCGAGATCCCGTTGTTCTACCACTGAGTCACAGCAGAGCGGGCTTTGCAAACTGGCTTTTGGGTCAGTCGTTGCGGAACTTCTCGTGGCAAGCCTTGCAGCTTTCCCCGGTCTTGCCAAACTGCACCTTGATGGCAGCGACGTCACCCGTGGCAGCGACCTTCTGCAACTCATTGGCTTCCTTGATGTAAGCCATCGCCAGTTCCTTGACCTTGTCCGGTTCCTTGAAGAACTCGGGTTTGACACGCGTCTTCTGGCCCGCGACATCCTTCTCTGTCCCCGGTCCAAACAGCGCACCCATGCCAGAGCCAGCCGTCGCCGCAATCACGTTGGCAGACGCCAGCACCTGCTCCTTGTTGTAGGTCCCTTCAAGGTTGGCCTTGATCTTTCCCATGTTCCAGGCCATGAAACCGTATCCCGCCTTGCGGATTTTGATCATTTCTTCGGGTTTCAGGCCCTGCTGAGCCAGAACGACACCAGCAAAACTACCCAGCAACAAGGCAGCAACGAATTTCTTCATCTTCTTTCTCCTATAAAATGCAGTGAACAAGCTACCGAAAGGGGTTCTTCCGGGTAACTTCAATCTGCCTGCGGCACCTCTGACAAGCAAATGCAGGAAACGGGGCAGCAGCCAGGAATCGCCAAACCTGGTCAGACAGCAAACACGTGCTTGGTACGCAAGGTCTTGCGCTCTTCAACAAGCACGAACAGGCGCTCGATGTTCGGGTGCGTACCCGGGTTGACCTGTTCCTCCTCGGCGTACTCGGCAAAGACTTCCAGCCCCTTCCTGGCGGCCTCGGGCGTGATGGCGCCGTAGGTCTGAGCGAGGTGGTTGTAGACCGCAACAGAACCCTGACTGCCCGCCCTGTTCTCGATGGTTGCGACGACCTCGCCTGCTGCATCAAGCAAACAAATGGCTGCAACATGCGAGATACCCGGCAACTTCTTCAGGTTTTCTGCAAATTTCGGCACCTCTCATTCCTTCCGGCTTCGTATCGCCCCAAGGACGATGCCCATCGCCGCGCAGGCAAGGGTGATCGCCAACACCAATTCGCCAGTGGCCTGCTCGGGGCCGACGATCGACGACCAGACGGCCGCAGACAGGCCGCCCGCCAGCAAGCCAAATACCCCGCCGATAAAGGCACCACGCCTGAACGCTCCACGCCGACCGTCTTCGCCACAGCAATGCGGGCAATACAGTGAGCCTCCGGGCACAAGTTGCTCACAACTCCGGCAGAAGATCATCTCCGGCACAGGCCCACCTGATGACAGCGCCTGATCATGCTCTGGACTGGACTCGGGGGACATCAGATCTTCCTCGCCAGTTGCGCGGCCATGCCGGTATATGCCCATGGCGTCAGTTCGAGCAATTCTTCCTTCGCCGCAGCGGGAATTTCAAGGCCTTCGATAAAACAGCGCATGTCCTCACGCGACACACGCTTGCCACGCGTCAGCTCCTTGAGCTTCTCATACGGATTGGCGATGCCAAAACGCCGCATGACCGTCTGCACCGGTTCGGCCAGGAGTTCCCAGTTGGCATCGAGATCACGTTGCAGACACGCGCCATCAGCCTCCAGTTTTTGCAGGCCGCGCAATAGCGAGTCGTAGGCGAGCAGCGTATAGCCGAGAGCAACTCCCATATTGCGCAGCACCGTCGAATCGGTAAGATCACGTTGCCAGCGCGAAAGCGGTAGCTTCTCGGCAAGATGGCGAAGCACTGCGTTGCCCAGTCCCAGGTTGCCCTCGGAATTCTCGAAGTCGATGGGGTTAACCTTGTGCGGCATCGTCGACGAACCAATTTCCCCCGCCTTGAGCTTTTGCCGGAAATAGCCCAGCGAAATGTAGCCCCAGAGATCTCGATTGAGGTCCATGAGAATCACGTTCGCACGCGCAAAAGCATCGAACAACTCGGCCATCGAATCGTGCGGTTCGATCTGGATGGTGTAGGGATTGAACTCCAGGCCCAGTGACTCGACGAAGGATCGAGCAAGGTGCTCCCAGTCAAAGGCCGGGTAAGCCGCCAGATGGGCATTGTAGTTGCCTACTGCACCATTGATCTTCCCCAGCAGCTTGACACCGGCGATGGTTGAACGCGCCCTGCCAAGACGATAGGCGACATTCGCGATTTCCTTTCCAAGCGTCGTCGGCGTCGCCGGCTGCCCATGCGTACGCGACATCATCGGCAGATCAGCCAACTGGTGAGCAAGTTCCCTGAGACGCTCGATCACCTGGTCGAGCATCGGCAACATCGTTCCGTCGCGAGCGGCCTGCAACATCAGCGCATGCGCGAGATTGTTGATGTCTTCCGAGGTACATGCGAAATGGATGAATTCGGCAACCTGCGTCACTTCCGCATTGGCAGCCAGGCGCTTTCTGATCCAGTACTCCAGGGCCTTCACGTCATGATTGGTCACCGTTTCGATCGCTTTCACTTCGGCGGCATGCAACGGGCTGAAATCGGCAAGCAAAGCGTCCACTTCGGCCAGCGTTGCCGGCGAGAAAGTCGGAATCTCGGCAAAATGCGGTTCGGCCGCCAGGGTCTTGAGCCACTCGATCTCGATCTGCAAGCGGCGCCTGATGAGGCCGTATTCCGAGAACTCGGGCCTTAGCGCATCGAGCTTGCCGGCGTAGCGCCCGTCCAGTGGTGACAGGGCAGTGAGCGAAGAAAAAGGCATAAAGATCGTCCTGGAAACGGTGCAAGGTAGCCTGCTATTTTACCCGCCTGCGGAATACGCCCGTAAACCGGATACGACCGCGATGCTATAATTGTCTTGAAATATTTACAATCAGGAAGCCAATGAAGCTTATCGGATCACTGACCAGTCCCTTCGTCCGCAAGGCGCGTGTCGTTCTGGCCGAGAAAAAGATCGACTACGAATTCGAGATCGACTCACCATGGACCGCGGAAAACCAGGTCGCGAACGTAAACCCGTTGGGCAAGATTCCGGTCCTGGTGCTCGACGACAACACCGTCCTCTTCGATTCACGCGTTATTGTCGAATATCTCGATAACGTTGCGCCAAACAACAAGTTGATGCCTGGTCCGAATCGCGAACGCAGTGAAGTCAAGCGCTGGGAAGCCCTCGCAGACGGCATGTGCGACGCCGCCGCACTGGTTTTCCTGGAAAGGAAGCGGCCCGTCGCACAGCAAGGGACCGAATGGCTCGCCCGCCAGAACGAGAAGATCATCCGCAGTCTGCAGTTCATGTGCGACGAACTTGGCGACAACACCTGGTGCATGGGAACGCATTTCTCTCTGGCCGATGTTGCAGTTGGCTGCGCCCTAGGCTATCTTGCCTTCCGCTTTCCCGAAATTGACTGGCGGGAAAAGCACCCCAACCTCGCGCGCCTCTACGACAAGCTGATGCGGCGACCGGCTTTTGTGGAGACCATCCCGCAAGGATGACCGGCATTCGGTCAAAGTAGCGAGGCACGGGCTGCCTGCGGCCGCCCACCGGGAGCACGCCCACCAGCAGGTAAAACCCCTTCCAATGTAATCCCCGTTCGACGCTGATCTGTCCAACCTTCAGACGGCATGCACCGCTTGCTGTACGGCCAATCGATTCCGGTTTCAGCCCTTGCTGCCGGGCACGGGAGCCGCGGGCGGGGTCATTTTTCCGGCGTCGATTCCCCCTGCTCCGACTTCCACCGCATCGCCCTTGCCGTCTTCCTGCAATAGCGACTCTTCCGACCGTTTGTTCAGGACCACGATGCTGATGCGCCTGTTGATCGAACTGAGTGGATCATTCTTGTCGAAAAGGACCGTCGACGCCAGTCCAACCACCCGCAAGACCTTGTGTTCATCCATGCCGCCGACGATCAATTCGCGGCGCGAAGCGTTCGCCCGATTGGCAGAAAGCTCCCAGTTAGAGAAGCCTTTGTCGCCACCACCGAATTGTGCCGCGTCGGTGTGACCCGACAGACTCAGCTTGTTGGGCACGGCATTCAATGCCTTCCCGATCTCGCGCAGGATCACTCGCGTGTAGGGCTTGAGTTCGGCGCTGCTGGTGTCAAACATCGGTCGGTTCTGTTCGTCAACGATCTGAATTCGCAACCCCTCGCTGGTAATGTCAATCAGGAGTTGACTCTTGAACTGCTTGAGCGCCGGATTGCTCTCGATCAACTTTTCGATGTTCTCCTTGAGTTCGGCGAGAACGACTTTTTCGCGTTCTTCAAAGGCCTTGCGTGCCATCTCGGCATTGGTTTCCTTGAGGTTCAATGCCTTGTTCGCGGACTCGACATCGCCACTCTTGACCTGCCCCGCAGTCCGCGTCAGGTCCTTGCCGCCCCCCTTCAGCACACTCGAGCTGTCACCGGTCCCCGAGCCACCGGTCGAGGCGATCTTCAAGGGATTCTGGAAATAGTCCGCGATCCCTTTCAGGTCGCCGCTGGCCGTCGACCCCAACAGCCACATGAGCAGGAAGAAAGCCATCATCGCCGTGACGAAGTCGGCATAGGCGATCTTCCACGCCCCACCATGGTGTCCGCCAGCAACCTTCTTGATGCGCTTGATGACAATCGGCCGTACGTCGTCGCTCATTCACCCACTCCACTCAATCGAAAAGGCAGGCTCACTTGCCCTTACGGTTCTTGAGTTCCTCCTCAAGTTCGCGGAACGTCGGACGAACTGCGGCAACCAGCGTTTTGCGCCCGAATTCGACTGCCACCTGTGGCGCATAGCCCGACATCGACGCCAACAGCACGACCTTGATGACCTGGTAGATCTTCGACCCGTCCTGAGCTTTCTGCTCAAGGAGATTGGCCACCGGAGAAACGAAGCCATAAGCGATCAGAATACCCAGGAAAGTGCCGACCAGCGCTCCTCCGATCATCTTGCCTAGCACCGCCGGGGGTTCGCCGACGGAACCCATGACATTGACCACCCCCATGACAGCCACGACGATACCGAAAGCCGGCACCGCGTCCGCGACCTTCGACACCACATGGCCGGGTGTCTCGACCTCGTGATGGTGTGTCTCGATTTCGATATCCATCAGGTTCTCGATCTCGATGGCATTGAGGTTGCCGCCGACCATCATGCGCAGATAATCGGTAATGAACTCCATGACATGGTGGTCGCTGGCAAGCGACGGGTATTTTCCGAAGATCGGGCTATCCTTCGGATTTTCGACGTCGTTCTCAATCGACATCAAGCCTTCCTTGCGCACCTTGGCCAGGATCTCGAAGAGCATGGCCAACAGATCGACGTACAACACCTTGGTAAACTTCGAGCCCTTGAAGATCCCGGGCAAGGCTCCTACTGTCGTCTTGATGACACTGATGTCGTTGGATGCCACGAACCCGCCGATTGTCAGGCCGACGATCGCCACGTATTCGAGCGGCACCCACAGCGCGGCCAGGCTCCCATGCACCGCATAGGTCCCCAACGCGGATGCCAGAATGATCACGTACCCAACAATCAGAAACATCCGACCCCCCTTGTCATTGCGCGCGGCGCGTGCATCGCCGACCTTGGCTCGTCATTGTCGCGCATTGTAGCCAGATTGCGAACCACCGATCGCATGCGGCTTCCCCCGCAGCACGAATCAGATAAACTTGCCGGGTAATCCAGCAAACTCAAAGGGACTTGGACCCATGAATTTCTGCAGTCAATGCGGCGGAGCGGTCAGCCTGCTGATCCCCAAGGGCGACAATCTGCCACGTCACGTTTGTCAGTGCTGCGGGACGATTCATTACCTCAACCCCAAGCTGGTGATCGGCTGTGTAGCCGAGTGGGAAGATCGGATCCTGCTTTGCCGGCGTTCGATTGCGCCGCGATACGGCTTGTGGACGCTGCCAGCCGGATTCATGGAAAACGGCGAATCGACAAGCCAGGCAGCGGTCCGTGAAACGCTTGAGGAGGCATGTGCGCGTGTCGAGATCCTGCAGCTTTTTTCGCTCGTCAATGTACCGCACATCAACCAGGTTCACCTGTTTTACCGCGCCCGCCTGCTCGACAAGGCTTTCTCTGCCGGCCAGGAAACCCTGGAAACGGCACTGTTCTCGGAGGACTCCATACCGTGGCAGGAAATCGCTTTCCAGAGTGTGGCGTTATGCCTGCGTGCCTACTTCTCCGATCGCAGTGCCGGTCGCTTTGTGTTCCACGAAGAGGATCTGCTTCCCGCCGCGGCCTAGCGATCGCTCTCGCGGATGAATTCGATCGGTAGCACGAAGCGAAAATCTCGACCCTTGAGACTATCCGGCAGCATGGTCGTCAGCGATGCCTGTTCAATCATCGACAGGGCCTGCTCATCCAGGAGCGAGTGTCCACTGGAACGGACAAGCGCAGGCTGCGGCCTCTGCTGCCAACTGGTCATGCTGACCGCCACCTCGACAGTACCCTCCCAGCCGCGCTCGATTGCCAGCACCGGATAACGCTTGAAGCGACGCGCAGCAATTGCCAGTGACACACGATATCCGCGCAGAGCGTCAGCGCTGACGCCTTCGCCGACTGCCGACAAATCTCTGCCATGTGCTGGCGGCGATACCTCTGGCGGCGGCGCAAGTTGCTGAGGCGGTATCTTCGCCAAGTTCGGCGGTGCCGGCTTTGCAGCGAGGGTGCTCGACCTTGTCGGCGTACGCGCCGCACTGAGCGGCTGCGCCGCCGGTGGCGCTGCCTGCTTACTCCCTGATTCACTGCCCAGCGCCGGCAAAGGCATCACCTGCCCTCCTGGGAGCACCTGCTCCGGAAACCTCAGCCCCCCTTGTATGACTCTGCTCGGCACTGCAATGCGCAGCGCAGCGGCTGGCAGGATAGTCAGCAGGCAGCAGGCATGCACCAGCAGCGATGCCAGCAGCGCCAGATACAGGCTGCGGCGACCGTCCACAGCTTGGTCGAGCAAGTCATGGCCGAACCGAAGCGGCGCGCGAAGCCGCGACGGTCCGCCTTTCTATTTACGCGCGTGCAGTTGATCTTCGCGTATTTTCTTGCTGAAAAAAAACGAAAACCATCCCGCCATGCCAATCACAAAAACAATCACGAACAGGCTGAACAAGCCGTAGTCACTCGAAAATAGCAAATCCCAAGCCATCATTTACCTCCTGTCTGAATTCCCCTGCGCTGCAGCCACTGCCGACGTCGTCAGCCGAAAGACCGGCTGCTGCTCAGTCACCCAAGCGCCCATCAGGCGCCACTCCTGCCGATCGTCCTCGAGCGTTATGTGCCAACGACCACGGAAAGGCAAGACTCCCCCCGCATAGACACCTCCCCCCTCGGAACGTAGCGTCACCTTCTGATCGAAGCCAGCACGGGTGGGGTGAGCAATGCCCAGGTTCAGCGTTTCCGGCAACCTGCCCCCCTCCTTCGCACGCAGCAGCGCACGCAAGCGATCACCCTCGCCACCCATGACAAGTTCCGCTTCGATGCCCAGTTCGGCGGCCCGCTGGTCGCGCACCGTCCGTTGGTTTACCGTCAGGCCCTGCTTGTAATAGTCGTCCTCCACGAGACCGTCATTACTGACCACCGCCAGATATGCGGTAACGACCCCGGCGATGATGACCAGCGCCGGCCCGAGCATCAGCAGCCACGGCCAGGGCTCCCGGTACCATGCCGGCGCGCTGGAATTCATTCGAGGATTGCTCATGGCAGAAAGAAGCTCGTTTTTTCGTGAACCGCGATCTTGTCGTGGTTCTCGGCTCGGACATCGAAATAGATCTCGTTTGATCCTCTTTTTCCGGCTCCGGGTTCGACACGCGCCGAAAGCGCGACGGTCTTCGATGAGGCCGCTGGAACCTCGACCTGACGCTCGCCGACGATATCAATGCCTTCGATGCCGCTGACCTCGATCGAATAGCGATGCGGCGCTTCGTCGGTGTTCGAGATATGCAGGCGGAAGACGTTCTCGATGCGTCCGTCGTCCGCCTCGCGGGACAAAGTTGCGCGGTCGCGCAGCACATCGACCTTCAAGGGCACGCGATGAGCAAGACTCCACACCGCCGCCATGATGATCGCCAGCAGGATGCTCGAATACAGCAGTGTCCGTGGGCGCAGCAAATGCGCAAGCATTTCCCTGGCGGTATAGTGCTTGGCCAGGGCATTCTCGGTGGAGTAACGGATCAAACCACGCGGTGAGCCAACCTTGTCCATCACCTGATCACAGGCATCGATACAGGCGGCACAGGCGATACATTCGAGCTGCAAGCCGTTACGAATATCGATGCCGGTCGGGCAAACCTGAACACAAATGCTGCAGTCCACACAGTCGCCAAGAGGCTGTGCCTTCGCAGCTGCACCTTTCCGACGTAGTCCGCGCGGTTCGCCGCGCTCAGGGTCGTAGCTGATGATCAGGGTATCCGGGTCGAACATCACACCCTGAAATCGTGCATAGGGGCACATGTACTTGCAGACCTGCTCACGCAGAAATCCGGCCATCAGGTAAAGAAACGCCGAGTAGAAGAATATCCAGAATGCCTCCCAGGGACCCAGATCAAAGGCGGCGATCTCGCCGAAGAGTTCCCTGATTGGCGTGAAATAGCCGACGAAGGTGATCCCTGTCCATAACGCAATCAGCAGCCACAAGGAATGCTTGATGACCTTCAGCCGCAGTTTGCGCGGATTCATCGGCTGCGCATCCAGTTTCATCCGTGCCGGGCGTTCCCCCTCGATCTTCCGTTCGATCCACATCAGGATCTCTGTGTAGACCGTCTGTGGACACGCGTAGCCGCAGAATAGCCGCCCACCCACGGCAGTCACCAGAAACAGTCCATATGCTGAAATCACCAGCAAAACGGCCAAGTAGATCACATCCTGCGGCCAGAACACCAGGCCGAAGATATAGAACTTGCGTTCAACGATGTGAAACAGGACTGCCTGCCGTCCG
Source organism: Candidatus Accumulibacter propinquus (assembly GCF_056856495.1). Classification (NCBI taxonomy): domain Bacteria; kingdom Pseudomonadati; phylum Pseudomonadota; class Betaproteobacteria; genus Candidatus Accumulibacter; species Candidatus Accumulibacter propinquus. The sequence continues at coordinate 42,517 of NZ_JBSEHC010000002.1, read as the reverse complement.
CTCCATTCGATCCAGCACAGCCCGTAAAACAGGGACTGGGTAAATACAACCATTGCCCAGCGCCAGTTGTTGAAAATCCCATCTACGCTGCGGGCGTAAACCGTTCTGTGCTTCTCGTACAAGCCATCCACATTGATGGGGATAGCCTTGGCCTTGCTGCTGGCCGCGTCATCCATGATTTCAGCTCCGATCCATTTCAGAATTACACCAAACTCTAATATTACATTGCAGCGCCAGTGTGATCTTGATTTGAATCAGCCAAGGCTGGATTAAAGTGCAAATCCCTGCCGGAGGAAAACACCTTCATGCAGGAGGGCTTTTCCATCCGGCACAAGACAACCAATCGTGCGACCTGTTCGGTACTTCGCTAGTCCAGCCTACTGGAGCAAAAAAACGGAGCGACCAGAGCCGCTCCGTTGATCCAGGAGGACAACTTGGCTACTTCTTGTCTGCGGCAGTGCTCAGGCTGAGTACATAGGCTGCCAGGACGTGCACCTTGGCTTCACCGAGAAACTCCTTCCAGGCCGGCATCTGGTTGGTACGACCCTTGGTAATGGTTTCCATGATCGTCGCCTCTGAACTGCCGTAGAGCCAGGTCTTGTCGGTCAGGTTCGGTGCCCCCAGCGCATGCATGCCTTTTGCGTCGGGACCATGACAACCTGAACATCCGGCCGTATTGAACGCTTCCTGTCCCTTCGCTACACGTACTGAATCAGCTGGCATCCCGGACAAGGAACGCACGTAATTGGCAAGATCCTTGATCGTTTCGGCGCCGAGTTGGGCATGCGGCGGCATCACCCCCATCCGACCGCTGCTGATCGTCTCGACGATCTGAGCCGGCTCGCCACCCCACTGCCAATCGTTATCGGCAAGATTCGGGAAGCCTTTCGAGCCGCGCGCATCGGCACCGTGGCACTGCATGCAGTACGTGAGGTACAGGCGCTTGCCCGTCTCGATGCCCTCCTTGTCGGCGGCCAGAGCCTGCAGATCCATCTTCATGTACTTGTCGTACAGCGGCTTGCTCTGCTCGTCAGCCTTGGCGACTTCCTTTGCGAGCTGGCCGCTGGACGACCAGCCCAACATGCCCTGGTAGCTGCCAAGCGTCGGATACAGTACGCAGTACACCAGGGAGAAGATCACCGTGATATAGAACAGCCACATCCACCATTTCGGCAACGGGTTGTTGTACTCCTCGAGTGTCTCATCCCAGACGTGACCGGTAGTATCGACCCGGCTGCCGGCTGGTGGGGCGCTCTGCGTCCACAGCAGGACGCCACAGGCGATGATACTGACCAACACGAGGAGAATGACGTACCAGTTCCAAAACTGATTCACAAAATCGTTCATGATGCTTTCCTTTGTCCGTTGCGATCCAGGCCCAGTTCGGCCCTATCCGCATCTTCATCGGTGAAAGGCAGCATTGCCGCTTCTTCGAAGCGCTGCTTGTTGCCTTTCACACCGTACGCCCACCAGACCACGCCGAGGAAGGTCAGCAGGGACACGACTGTTACGATGGATCGCAGATCGTTGATGTCCATGCGCTTACTTGGCGTTCTTCATTTCGAGGCCCATCCCCTGCAGATAGGCAATCACCGCGTCGAGTTCGCTCTTGCCTTCAAGCTGCTTTCTGGCAGCAGCGATCTCGTCATCTGTGTAAGGCACGCCGACCTTGCGCAAAGCACGCATTTTGGCTTCGATGCTATTCGCGTCGGCTGGCGCCTTTTCGAGGAAAGCGAAGGCGGGCATGTTGGACTCCGGAACGACATCGCGCGGATTGATCAGGTGCGCACGGTGCCACTCGTCGGAATAACGCCCACCGACCCGATGCAGGTCCGGACCCGTGCGTTTTGAACCCCACTGGAACGGATGATCGTAGACGAACTCACCAGCGACCGAGTAGTGACCATAGCGTTCGGTTTCCGCGCGGAAGGGACGAATCATCTGTGAGTGGCACAGAAAACAGCCTTCGCGGATGTAAACGTCACGCCCAGTCAGGCGGACCGGATCGTAGGGCTTGAGCCCGGTCACCGGTTCCGTGGTCGACTTCTGGAAGAACAGGGGCACGATTTCGACCAATCCACCAACACTGACCACCAGCAAGGTCAGCAGCACCATCAACGCGACATTGCGTTCAATTGCGTCTTGCGTAATTTTCATTTTTTCTTCCCCTGTCAGGCGTGGTGAGCAGCGGGCACCAGGATGCGTGCATCATCGACGGACCGGCCACCGGCGATCGTCTTGGCCATGTTGTAGGCCATGATCAGCATGCCGGACAGGAACAGGAGACCTCCGAGGAAACGGATCGCCCAGAACGGATACGAGGCCTTGACCGATTCGACGAAGCTGTAGGTCAGCGTGCCATCGACGTTGACCGCCCGCCACATCAGACCTTGCATCACGCCAGCGATCCACATCGAAGCGATGTACAGCACGACGCCGATCGTCGCCACCCAGAAGTGCACCGTGATCAGCTTGACGCTGAACATCTCCGGCTTGCCGAAAAGACGCGGCAACAGGTAATACATGGCACCAATCGACACCATGGCCACCCAACCCAGGGCACCCGAGTGAACGTGTCCAACCGTCCAGTCGGTGTAGTGAGACAGCGCGTTGACCGTCTTGATGGCCATCATCGGGCCTTCGAAGGTCGACATCCCGTAGAACGACAGCGAAGTGATCAGGAACTTGAGGATCGGGTCATCGCGCAGTTTGTGCCATGCGCCCGATAGCGTCATCACACCGTTGATCATGCCGCCCCAGGAGGGTGCCAACAGGATCAGCGAGAACAGCATGCCCACGGATTGGGTCCAGTCCGGCAGCGCGGTGTAGTGCAGGTGGTGTGGACCGGCCCACATATAGGTGAAAATCAGGGCCCAGAAGTGCACCACCGACAGACGGTACGAATAGACCGGGCGGCCAGCCTGCTTCGGAACAAAGTAGTACATCATGCCCAGGAAACCTGCGGTTAGGAAAAAGCCGACCGCGTTGTGGCCATACCACCATTGCACCATGGCGTCCTGCACACCGGCGTAGGCCGAGTAGGACTTGGTCAGCGAAACCGGAATGGCGGCACTGTTGACCACATGCAGCAAGGCAACCGCGAGAATGAATCCCCCGTAGAACCAGTTGGCCACATAGATGTGCGTGACCTTGCGCTTGGCGATGGTACCGAAAAACACCACCGCATAGGCTACCCAGACCAGGGTGATCAGGATGTCGATCGGCCATTCGAGTTCGGCGTATTCCTTGCCCGAGGTGATCCCCAACGGCAAGGTGACCGCGGCAAGGACGATGATCAACTGCCAGCCCCAGAAAGTGAATGCCGCCAGACCATCCGAGAAAATCCGGGCATGACAGGTCCGCTGCACGACATAGTAGGAAGTGGCAAAAAGTGCGCAGCCGCCGAAGGCAAAGATCACCGCATTGGTATGCAACGGGCGTAAGCGACCAAAATGCAGCCAGCCCAGGTTCAATTCCGGCCAGACCAGTTGGGCGGCGATGATCACACCGACCAGCATTCCGACTATCCCCCAGATGACGGTCATCACGGCAAACTGCCGCACCACCTTGTAGTTATATGTTGACTGAGTTTCCGACATGGACTCACCTCGTTCTTGACTAAAAACCGGCTTTCACCGCCCCGAATGCCCTTATTCTGAGCACTGACTTTGCAGATGTTATTCTAACCCCCGGAGGGTCAATTTGACGCAGATCAAGTTGCACTCTTCCTGCGCAGCGACCCCGGCACGCAAAAAAAGGGTGCGTCGAAACGCACCCCAACCCCAACAGAGAAATCCCGACACGCCCCAGGCAACCAACCCCGCCCGTGCTGCATGAGCGCCATCGACCGGCGTATTATCGCCATCCGCGAGAACCCATTATTGACCTGGATCAACAGAAGTGCAGCTTGACGAAGCCGCATGCGCTCAGACCGGCTCAGACCGGCTCACGCCGGGCGGCGGGATCCGCTGCCTCTGACGGCGGTGATGGCGCACGATCATCGTCCATCAGAATACGGTAAGCCGGGCCCTCGAGATCGTCGAACTGACCGCTGCGCAACGACCACCAGAAGGCAATGGCGATCAGAAAAACCAGCACGACGGAGATTGGAATCAGCAGGTACAGCGTTTCCATCGACGATCAACTCTCAGCGACATGCTGCAGCCGCAGCGAATTCGCAACGACCAACAATGAACTACCGGACATGCCGATGCCGGCCATCCAGGGAGCGATGAAACCCGTCATCGCCAGGGGCAGGGCGACCAGGTTGTACGCAAAGGACCACCACAGGTTCTGGTGGATTACCCGCAGGGTCCGGCGCGCGACGACGACGCCACGCCACAGATGCTGCAGGTCTTCGGAGAGCAGCACCAGATCGGCCTGAGTGCGTGCCAGCTGCGCCCCCCCGCCCATGGCCACCGACACCTGCGCCTGCGCCAACACCGGCGCATCATTGACACCGTCACCGACCATCGCAACGACGGCTCCGCCGGCTTGCAAATGACACACGTAAGCGTGCTTGGCCTGCGGTGATGCGTCCGCATGCACCTCATCGATACCCAGCGCCTGCGCCACCCGGCGCGCCGCCGCCGCAGCGTCACCACTCAGCAGCGCAACGTGGCTGCCCGCGGCGTGTAGCGCTGCAACCATGGCTGCAGCTTCTGGCCGCGGCTCGTCGCCAATGCGAAACAACGCGATCCAGCCAGTATCGTCACCGAGCGCAACCACGGTATCACCGCCATCGAGCAGTAACTGCGCACTGTCCGGCAAGGGCCTGCCATGCAGTTTGAGTACATAGTCCGGCCGCCCGACGCGCACCTGGCGGCCGCCGTACTGCGCCTTCATGCCACATCCAGGCTCGTTTGCCAGGCCCTCGACAGCCGGCATGTCCCGCCCCGCCATAGCCACCCGCAATGCCTTGCCGATCGGATGCTCGGACGCCTGCTCAAGAGCCGCCGCCAGCGCCAGACTCTGCTCCCGACCGAGCGTACCGAGCGGCAGGACTTCGAGCACGTGCATCTCGCCGGTGGTCAGCGTGCCGGTCTTGTCGAACACGAAATGGGTAGCCCGCGCGAGGGTTTCGATGGCATGACTGCGCGTCACCAGCAAGCCCGCGCGCGCCATTGCTCCGCCGGCAACGGTCAGCGCCACCGGGGTAGCCAGCGACAGCGCACAGGGACAACTGACGACCAGTACGGAAACCGTGATCCACAGCGCCTGCCGGGGGTCGATGAACGACCAGGCGACGGCCACGCCGACCGCCAGGAACAACAGACAGATGATGAAACGACTGGCGATGCGATCGGCCAGTTCGACGATCCGGGGTTTCTCCATCGCCGCACGTTCCATCAGCCGGACGATCGCCGACAGGCGCGTGCCTTCGCCGACCTGCGCCACCTCGACCAGCAGGGGGCTTTCGATATTCACTGCACCACCGGTCACGGGCACGCCAGGGCGCTTGCGCACCGGCGCACTCTCCCCGGTGAGCAGTGCCTCGTTGGCAGTGCTTTCCCCCTCGATGACCCGCCCATCCGCCGGAATGGTTTCCCCGGGTTTGACCAGGACGACATCGCCCGCGCGCAGGTCGGCAGCCATCACCTGCACAAGGTCGCGCTGGTCGGGATACGCGGGCATACGCGCTGCGACCACCGGCATCAGCCTGGCCAGAGCCTCGGTGACGCTGACCGCACGCTGTCGGGCGGTCATTTCCAGGAAGCGCCCGCTCAACAGGAAGAAAACGAACATCGTCACCGAGTCGAAATAGACTTCCCCGCCGGCCATCAGCGTCGCCCAGACACTGGCCGCGAAGGCAGCGCCAACCCCCAGTGCGACAGGCACATCCATGCCCACCCGACGGAGTCGCAGATCGCGCCAGGCGTTGCGGAAAAATGGCGCTGCCGAATAGAGCACCACCGGCAGTGTCAGCACCAGGCTGGCCCAGCGCATCAACTGTTCGACCGCCGGCGTCATCTCGCCGTCGCCCGCCAGATACACCGGTACGGCGTACATCATCACCTGCATCATGCCGAAGCCGGCGACAAACACCCGCCACAGCGCAGCCCGCCGCTCCTTGCGCGCGAGTTCCTCGCTCTTCGCCGTATCGTAGGGATAGGCACGATAGCCGATCGCGGCGATCGCCGAAAGAATCTCGGACAGCCTGACCCGCCGTTCGTCCCAGCAGACGCGCGCGCGCCGCGTCGCGTAGTTGATGTCCACCGCAGTCACCCCGGGCAGGCGCGACAGGTGTTGCTCGTTCAGCCAGATACACGCCGAACAGGTGATCCCTTCGAGAATCAGCGACGCCTCGCGCTCGCTGCTGTCAGGCCCCTCGCCGCGGACGCGCACGAAACCCTTCTGGAAATCGGCATGATCATAAAGCTGCAAGCCCTCGACGATCGCCGGCATGGCCTCGCGCGGGGCATTCGGCAAGGCATCACGATTGCGGTAGTAATCGCCCAGGCCGTTGTCTATAATCGCCTGCGCCACCGCCTGACAGCCGCCACAACACATGCCGCGCGCCTGCCCGTCGATATTTACCGAGAGATCCACTCCGGTCGCCACGGCTTGTCCGCAGTGGTAGCAATCACCAGGGTCCATCACTGCCAGGAGGATGTCGACCGCGCTTGCTGGCCCGCCCTCAGCCGCGTTTCCCAAGTTGCTTGGCCTGCGCCTGCGCTTTCCTCTCCTCGTTGGCGTCGCCGCGCGCCCGGTGCACCGCCGCCAGGGTATCGAACACATTCGGGTCTTTTGGCGTCAACAGCGTTGCATTCTGAGCCAGCTTCAGCGCCTCATCGAGTTTGATCTTGCGCTCGGCAAGGAGCCAGGCCAGATTGTTGTAGGCGTGGACCGCTTGCACATCGTTCTTGATCGCCGCGCGATAAGCCGCTTCCGCCTCGTCCCAACGCTTCAGCTCCTGATAGGCGATACCCAGTTTAACTAGCGGCAGCGAGGCTTTCGGAGCCGCTTTTACCGCCAGCTTGAACTCCACGACCGCCCTGTCACCCTGGCCCTGCGCCATCAGCACCTCACCGCGGCCCATCCGAACGGCAACGTCGTCGACGTGCATGTCAAGCGCCTGATCATAAGCGGCCAGCGACTTGTCGTACTGCTTCTGGGCAAACAACAACTGCGCCTTGGCAAGCAACGGCAGCGGATTGTTCGGGGCCAGACGGGCGGCGGTGTCAAACTCCGCCAGAGCTTCGTCCAGCTTACCCGAGTGCGACAATGCCCGGCCAAGCCCGAAATGTCCGCCGGCGTGATTCGGATCGATCTTCAGCACGTTACGAAAGGCATCGACAGCGGCTGGCCAGCGCTGTGATCCGTTGTACAACTCACCGAGCGCCAGCCAGGGCCAGATCAGCTTGGGTTCCATCCCGGTCGCCTTCTTCAACGCCGCTTCCGACTTGGCGTAGTCTTTTCTCCCGTAATAGAACTGGCCGATCGCGGTCTGCACCTCGGCGCTCTGTGGCGCGATGCCCTCGGCACGGCGCAGATACTTCTCCGCATCTTCTGAGTGCCGCTCGCGGCTGGCAACCTCTGCCAGGCCCAGCAAAGGTAAATACGAGCGTGGATCGGCTCTGGCGCTCTCCTCGAATGCCGCGGCAGCTTCGCGCAGCTTGTTCTGGCCCAGGAGTTCACGACCTTCGGCGAATTTCCTTTCGCCGGCAGTACGCGGTTGTTCGGCCTGGCTCGGCACAACCGAAAGCTGTTCGAGCAGCAGTGCATCCGCTGAAAAAGAAAACAGCACCGCCGCAAGTACCGTCAACAACTGCAATATGGAGCGACTCATGGCAAGGTGGTCCCCGGCGTGGTAGAACTCGAATCAAGGCTAACATGCCTTGACGATGGGGTAAAGACTGGCGAGCGGCAACAGTGCAGTCTTGAAGCATGGATTGCTCGGCCAGTGGCTTTCTTCCTGGCGCTTCGCCGACAACGCCTTGAGCCGAGCAGTTGCGCGTCCTGCTCGTCAGATGAGCGTTCTCCCAGGTCAAGTGCGGACTTGAAACTGGCTGCGGCCTTGTCAGGCTGGCCCTTGGCCTGCAGCGCCAGTGCCAGGCGGTAGTGAAAGTCGGGTACCCCAGGCGCGGACTTTATGGCATTCCCATAAGCTTCGATTGCCTGGTCGTATTCACCGCGTGCCGAATGGACGAAGCCAGCATGTCTTCAAACGAAGGAGTGCCCGGCTGAAATCGAGCGCACGGAGGGCACGCCCTGAGCGCCAGTCGAGGTCGCGCTTGCGTTCGGCTGCCACCCAGGCCAGGTTGTTGTGCGCCAGGGGGATCTTGTCATCGGCCTCGACTGCACGCAGGTAGGAGCTCTGCGCCGCATCGAGCTGCCCGGCAGCCTGCTGCAAGATACCCAACTTGAGGAACACATGGGCCGAGCCTGGGGGCTGCGCGGTCTTGAGCATCTCCGTCAACTCGACGACCGCCTTGTCCCGCGCACCACTGAGGACAAGCACGTCAGCACGGGCGATGCCGATACGCATGTTTGAAGGCTGCACTTTGGCGGCACGGTCTGGGCCGGCCAGCGCCTGATCAAACTGCCGGTTCTTTGCCTGCAACTCGGCAAGTGCGATCAGAGGCAGGGGATTGCCTGGCGACAGTCCGGCCGCGTCTTCAAAGGCTGCGGCGGCACCTGCCAGGTCGCCGCCGGCGGCCAATGCACGCCCCAACCCGAAGCGTGCACCCGGGTGCCTTGGCTCGCGGCAATTGCGTTGCGGAAGGACTTGGTGGTTCCACCAAGAAGCGCACCGGGGTCGGTAAGCGGTGTCGAAAATTCTTACAAGTTACCGAAGCGGTTGTCTCAGAAAATTGTTGATTTCTTTTTATATTAGCAATATAAAACATATGGCACGCATCATGCTTTGTCCTAAGTGTCTGGTAAGCACGCTCCTAACGCAAACAAACCGATCAAGAATGTGCTTAGACGAATGGCATTTGAGGTTTAACTTTCGATTGACTTTTAGGAGAATGAAAATGAAAAAATTCGGACTGGCACAGGCCCTTGTGCTTGCTGGTGGAGTGTTGGGCAGTGTGGGTTTTCTTGGAACTGCTGAGGCGGCATCAATCAGCAACGGGACTTTGACGCTGGACGTCAATGCAACCGGATCGATTCACGATGTGACGAACGCGGCCGGTGGCTTCTGGAACTACGGTTACCAGACGATTGGTTTTGGCATCAGCAGTTCCGCCGGTTTCGGTCGCGAAGACGCCAATGTGGGTGCTGGCAGCTTTGCCGGGGCCACGGTTGGCTTCTTCGTGTTTGGCTTCGGCGACTTCGCCGCCGACGCATCGGCCGACTTTGGTACCGTCATCGGCGCCGACAGCAGTACCACCCGTACTGCTGACTGCGCTGAGTTCGGTGGATGTCGACGCTTATTCGTACACCAATGGCAACACCCCGAGCACCAATGGCTTCAGACGTGCGCCGGCTCACGGCTACGGGTTCAAGTGGGCTTGGGCCTGCCGCCCGCCCTGATACCCGAGCCGGGTTGAATGGCCCTCGTCGGAGCTGGCACTGGCAGGAATTCTGCCTCGTCGCCGCAAAGTGATCGCCAACTAAATCAAACGGCTTGCGATATGCGATACGCCGCCAACTGCAGACGGCGCCTTTTTTGCGTACCAGAGTCTCGCGAAATATGTCGCTCAAAGGACTGACAACAGTGCGGTGCAGCAAATGAAGCAGCAACGTTTGATACCGGCGTTCAGTGTCGAAAATCATCACAACGCGCTCGCAAATCGCTGCCTTATACGGGACCCCGTATGATCCCAACCTGGCCAACGAGGACATCGGGATTGCGATCATCTGGGAGAAGACCCTGGCGGCTGGGGACTCGATTACGCTGAACTATATCCAATCCTACGGGACGCCAGATGACATTCTCGTTCCAGAGCCGGGTACATTTGCTCTACTTGGTGCCGGCGTGTTGGGACTGTTTGGCGCTAGACGGCGGAAAGCAGCCTGAGCGTCAGGGGTCATTGACCAAGGAGAAGCACTTATCAAAGGGCCTTGATACGGCGTAGCCGGATCAAGGCCAAAATTTGCGGCACATTGCGCGTCGGTCACGTCATGGACGACGATCAGTTGCAATCCTTGTTTGCCATGGGCCAGCGGCGAAAGTTTTCGCCGCTGGCCCATATTGTATTGAATCTCGTTTTGTTGCCGGCACACCTTCCGATTGGACCGCACAGGAGCATCAAGCCAGCGAAATGCCGCTATAATCGCGAGTTCTTTGGCCTTCCCTTGCCGCCCGATGCTCGTCTATCGCGGTTTCACACAGACCACGCACAGTGCTACCGTCCTGACCATCGGCAACTTCGATGGCGTCCATCTCGGCCATCGGGCACTGCTGGCACGTCTGACGGCAGCCGCCAGCGAAGCCGGCCTGCCGGCGGCGGTGCTCACTTTCGAACCGCACCCGCGCGAATTCTTTGCCCCGGAAGCGGCGCCCTCACGCCTGTCGACGCTGCGTGAAAAGCTCGAACTGCTTGCCGACGACGGCGTCGACCTGGTCCACGTTTGCCACTTCAACGCCCGCTTCGCGGCCCTGAGCGCCGAAGCCTTCATCGAGCAGGTGCTGTTGGGCGCCTTGCGCGTGCGGCACCTGATCGTCGGCGACGACTTTCGCTTCGGCGCCAGGCGTGCCGGCGACTTCGCGTTGCTCAGCGACGCCGGCGCCCGCCTCGGCTTTCAGGTCGAGGCCATGGACAGCGTCACCCTCGACGGCGAGCGCGCATCGAGTTCGGCCGTTCGCGACGCGCTGCAGGCCGGCCATCTCGAACAGGCTGCGCGCCTGCTCGGCCGCCCTTACTCGATCGATGGACGGGTGGTCCATGGCGACAAGATCGGCCGGCAACTGGGCTTCAATACGGCGAACATCCGCATCAAGCACGAACGACCAGCACTGCAGGGAGTATTCGCGGTCGAAGTCAAGGGCTTGCCGGGTGGCCCGCACCAGGGTGCTGCCAACCTCGGATACCGACCGAGCGCGAACCAGGTCGTAAGACCACTGCTCGAAGTGCATCTCTTTGATTTCAATGCCGACATCTACGGCGCCCATTTGAACGTCCGCTTCCTGCACAAGCTGCGCGACGAAATGAAATTCCCCGATTTCAACGCCTTGAAGGCGCAAATCGCCAGCGACGTTGCCGCGGCGAAAGCGTACTTCCAGTTCTGAGAACCGCCATGGCCGACTACAAGAAAACCCTCAACCTCACCGACACGCCATTTCCGATGCGCGGTGACCTGGCTCGACGCGAACCGCAGTGGGTCGCCGCCTGGCAGGAGACAAAACTCTACGAGCGGATCCGCGAGGTCTCGCAGGGACGCCCCCGTTTCGTGCTGCACGATGGCCCGCCCTACGCCAACGGAGACATTCACATCGGCCACGCGGTCAACAAGATCCTCAAGGACGTCATCGTCCGCTCGAAGACGCTGGCGGGCTTCGACGTACCGTATGTTCCGGGCTGGGACTGCCATGGCCTGCCGATCGAGCATCAGATCGAAAAGCTGCACGGCAAGCATGTCCCGGCCGAGCGGGTGCGCGAACTGTGCCGCGCCTTCGCCGGCGAACAGATCGAGCGCCAGAAGAAGGATTTCATCCGCCTCGGTATTCTCGGAGAATGGGACAATCCTTACCTGACCATGAACTTCAAGACCGAAGCCGACGAAATCCGTGCGCTCGGTGCGATATTGCAGAAGGGTTACCTCTACCAGGGCCTGAAGCCGGTCAACTGGTGCCTCGACTGTCGCTCGGCGCTGGCCGAGGCCGAGGTCGAATACGAAGACAAGACCTCGTCGGCGATCGATGTGGCTTTCGAAGTACACCCCAATCACGCCGACAAGCTGGCGCGGGCTTTCGGCCTCACGCACCTGCGCGGGCCGGCCTTCGCCGTGATCTGGACGACCACGCCCTGGACGCTGCCGGCCAACGAGGCCGTCAGCGCGCACCCGGACTTCGACTACGAACTGATCGACACCCCCCGCGGCGCCCTGATCCTGGTGCGTGAACTGGCCGCTGCCTGCCTGCAGCGCTATGCCCTCGCCGGGACGGTGATCGGTTCGGCCAAAGGCGCGGCGCTCGAACACGTGCTTCTCAAACACCCCTTCCAGGCCCGCGACGTGGCCATCATCTGCGGCCGGCACGTCACCGTCGAGGCCGGCACCGGCCTGGTGCACACGGCGCCAGCGCATGGCACCGACGACTACCTGATCGGCAAGGTGTATGGTCTGCCGGTGAACAATCCGGTCGGCGACGATGGTCGATTCGTCGCCGGCACCCCGGCGCTGGGCGTCGGCGAGCTTGCCGGCAAATCGGTCTGGGAGGCCAACCCGCTGGTGCTGGAGGAACTCGCCGCCAACGGCCACCTGCTGAAATCCGAGAAGATCCAGCACAGTTATCCGCACTGCTGGCGCCACAAGACACCGATCATCTTCCGTGCCACCACGCAGTGGTTCATCGGCATGGATCACCGCCCGACGTCGACCGAAGCCGCGGCGACGCCCCTCAGCGAAGAGGAACCGACGCTGCGCTGGTGCGCCGAGCGCGCAGTTGACGAAACGCGCTTCTTCCCGACCTGGGGTCGCGCGCGCCTGGAAGCGATGATGCGCACGCGTCCCGACTGGTGCGTCTCGCGTCAGCGCAACTGGGGCGTTCCCCTGCCCTTTTTCCTGCACCGCGAGACCGGTGCGCCGCATCCACGCACAGTCGAACTCATCGAAGCCGTCGCCCAGCGCGTCGAAAAGGCCGGCATCGAAGCCTGGTTCGCGCTTGACGCCGGGGAACTGCTCGGCGCCGAGGCCGAGCAATACCGGAAGATGAGCGACACCCTCGACGTCTGGTTCGACTCCGGCGCGACGCACTCCAGCGTCCTGCGCGGCTCGCATCGCAACGGACTCGCCTACCCCGCCGATCTCTATCTCGAAGGCTCCGATCAACATCGTGGCTGGTTCCAGAGTTCGCTGCTGATCGGCTGTGCGATGGACGGGCAGGCACCCTACAAGGCCCTGTTGACGCACGGCTTCGTGGTCGACGGCAAGGGCCTGAAAATGTCGAAATCGCGGGGCAACGTGATCGCCCCGCAGAAGATCGGCGACACGCTCGGCGCCGAGATCCTTCGCCTGTGGGTCGCGGCCACCGACTACTCCGGCGAACTGTCGATCTCCGACGAGATTCTCAAGCGCGTCGTCGAATCCTACCGCCGCATCCGCAACACCCTGCGCTTCCTGCTGGCCAATACCGCGGACTTCGACGCCAGCCGCGATCTCCTGGAGATCGAACAATGGCTGGAAATCGATCGTTACGCCCTGGCCATGACCCGGCAACTGCAGGCGCAATGCGAAGCCGACTACGAGCGCTTCGAGTTCCACCGCGTCGTGCAGTCGCTGCAGACCTTCTGTTCCGAGGATCTCGGCGGCTTCTACCTCGATATCCTCAAGGATCGTCTCTATACTACTGCCGCCGCTTCCGCGCCACGCCGCTCGGCACAAAGCGCCCTGTGGCATATCCTGCAATGCCTGACCAAGCTGATGGCGCCGATCCTCTGTTTCACCGCCGAGGAGATCTGGCAACTGCAAAGCGGTGACCGCCAGCAGTCGATCATGCTGCACACCTGGCAACCACTGCCGGCACCGGCCGGCGAAGGCGAACTGCTCGAAAAATGGGGCAAGATCCGGACCTACCGCGGCGAAGTCATGCGCGCCCTCGAAGAACTGCGCAGCGCAGGCAGGATCGGCTCGCCGCTGCAGGCTGCAGTACAACTGCACTGCGACGGCGAGAAGCACGCGTTGCTTGCTTCGCTCGGCGACGACCTGCGCTTTGTCCTGATCTGCTCGCAGGCGGCGGTCGTGCGCGACCCGGTCGACCAACTATTGTGCACCGCGCTGACGCACGCCAAGTGCGAGCGCTGTTGGCATGTGCGCGCTGACGTCGGCAAGCACCCGGAGCACCCCGGCCTGTGCGGCCGCTGCATCGACAACCTGTACGCGGAAGGCGAAGCCCGTGCCTTCGCGTAACATCGACCGCTGGCTGGTGCTGGCCGGCATCATCGTCACCTTCGACCAGGTCAGCAAATGGCTGATCCTCGCCTGGTTGCAGCCTGGCGACGTGATCTACGTCGCCCCTTTCTTCAACTGGGTGCTGACCTTCAACCCCGGCGCCGCGTTCAGCTTCCTCTCCGATGCCGGTGGCTGGCAGCGCTGGTTCTTCACTGCCCTGGCGCTGGGAATTTCGGCGTGGATCGTCAGTGTCCTGCCTCACCATAGCGGCGAATTCCGGCTCTCTCTGGCCCTCACGCTGATCCTCGGCGGTGCGCTCGGCAACGTCATCGACCGCCTGCGTTTCGGCGCGGTGATCGACTTCGTGCAATGGCACGTCGCCGGTTTCTACTGGCCGGCTTTCAATATCGCCGATTCGGCGATCTGCATCGGCGCGCTGCTGATGGCCTGGGACCAGTTTGCCGCCAGACCCGCCGAGCAGAATCCCGCGCGCTGCGAGCGAGGTCGCTGATGCCGCCGCCATCTAATGGCACCCGGCCATCGAAGATCATCGCAACGGTGCTGGCCGACAGTTTCCTGACGCTGCACTACAGCCTTGCCGATCTCGACGGCGACGAGTACGTCAGCACCTTCGGCCTGTCTCCCGCGACCCTGCAGATGGGTAGCGGCCAGCTCGCGGAAACGCTCGAACAGTGCCTGCTCGGAATGGCCACCGGCAAGCGTCAGGTCTTTGAGCTTGCGGCAACGAACGCCTTTGGTATCCACAACCCCCGCCTGGTCGAACGTATTGCGCGCAGTGCCCTGCCGCCGGAGATCGAACTCAGGGTCAACTCGCTGGTGGAATTCAGTTCGCCCGACGGCGCCGGCAACTTTGCCGGTTTTCTGCGCGAACTGAGCGACAACAGCGCGCTCTTCGACTTCAACCATCCGCTCGCCGGCAAAGCCCTCCGCTTCGAGGTCGAAGTCATCGCCATCATGTGAGATCCAGCATGCAGGTCATTCTCGCCAATCCCCGCGGCTTCTGCGCCGGCGTCGATCGCGCCATCGCCATCGTCGAGCGCGCCATCGAGAAGTACGGTGCGCCGATCTATGTTCGCCATGAAGTGGTACACAACCTCTTCGTCTGCGACGACCTGCGTGCCAAGGGCGCCATTTTCATCGACGAACTGGCCGACGTACCGGCCGGCGGCACGGTCGTTTTCAGTGCCCACGGTGTTTCCAGGGCCGTTCGCGAGGAAGCCGCGGCACGCGGCCTCAAGGTCTTCGACGCCACCTGCCCGCTGGTCACCAAGGTGCACCTCGAAGTCGCCAGAATGCGCAGGGAAGGCCGTGAGATCGTGATGATCGGCCACAAGGGACATCCCGAGGTCGAAGGCACGATGGGGCAGAGTGGCGACGGCATGTACCTCGTCGAAACCGTCGCCGATGCCCGCCAACTCCAGGTCAAATCCCCGGCCAGCCTGGCCTACGTCACGCAGACCACCTTGTCGGTCGACGACGCCGCGCAGGTCGTTGCCGCCTTGAAGGAGCGTTTCCCCGCGATCATCGGCCCGAAGAAGGACGACATCTGCTACGCAACGCAAAACCGGCAGGATTCAGTCAAGCAACTGGCACGCAACAGCGAAGTCGTCCTCGTCGTCGGCAGCCGGTCGAGTTCCAACTCGAATCGACTCCGCGAAGTCGCCGAACTGATTGGCAGCCGCGCCTACCTGGTCGACCAGGCCGAACAGATCAACCCAGAGTGGCTCAATGGTGCCAGCCGTATCGGCGTCACCGCCGGCGCGTCGGCCCCGGAAGTCCTGGTGCAGAACGTCGTCGATCGCCTGTCGGGAGGCGACCGCGCGAAAGTCGCCCAGCTCGACGGTGCCGAGGAAAACGTGACCTTCGCCCTGCCTCGCGAACTGCAGTAGCGCCCGGGCCTAGCGCCCCAGCGGCCTAGCCGGCGCTGGCGAGACCGCAGCGTTCCCCGCGGCCACCGACCGGGCCGCCGCCGGATCGGCGGCCACTTGCCGACGCGGGTCACCAACGCTCACCCGGTCGGTCGCATGGCTGCCGTCAGTTTCGCCGCCGTCGAACACAATTTCGAAACGCGTCTCGCTGTTGACCGCCACCCCTTCGATCTCGCCCGGACTGAAACGCAATCGCGCAAAGACTGCAGCTGCAGCCGCGTCGAAATCGGCCGACAAGCTGCTGCCAGCCACTTCGACGCGATCGACCGTACCGCCGACACCGACGAACACCCGCAACACCACCTTGCCGGTACGCTGCCCGGTAGTGCCCGGCTTCTCCGGCTGCGGTATCAGCGGCTCGTCCAGCAACTTCGGTGCAACCGTCAGTTCGGAACGTGGGAAATACCAGGGACCCGGCGACGCGTCGATGGCGAAGGGGGCCACCAGGTACGGCGGCAGCTGCGCCTCCAGCCGCTGCTGGCCCAACGTCGCGAGCAGTGAAGTCGCGTCGGCGGATTCGGCCGGCTCCGGCGGCAGCGCTGGCTCCGACTCGGCAACGCGCGTCGAAGGAGCGTCTGCGGACGCCGCCAAGATCTCATCGCCAGGCGCTTCGATGGCCGCCGGTGGCGCCGCGCGGGCCGTGCTGCGCAGCGTTGCGAACACGGTCGACCTGCCCAGACCCGGCCCCACCGCCCCGGCACCCGGCCGCAGAACCGCCCACACGCCCCAATGGAGCAGTAGCGACCCGGCGAGCGCCCAGAGCAGCCTGCGCCACTGTTCCTGCTCCGCTGAACGGCCCGTGAATGCCCCTATCGAGAAGCGCACTGTCTGAAATGAAGATGCCGGAGGAGCCGAAAGCAGGATTCTACCGCTCCCGGTTGCGCACACCGCGCCACTCGTCCCCCAACGACTGCCGTACATCGCTCGGCGCTTGCTCCAGACCAGCCCTGGACTATGATGGCATCAGTCGCCGTTACGCCCGGCCCCCCCCAAGCTGCTCCCGAGGAAGATCGACGCTGTGAACAGACAAACCGGCTTCACCTTGATCGAGGTCATGATCGTCGTGGTCATCATCGGCATTCTCTCGGCAATCGCCATACCCAGCTACACCGATCACCTGACCCGCTCCAGAATCACGCAGGCGACCTCCGGTCTGGCGGAACGACGCACGCGCATGGAGCAGTTCTTCCAGGACAACCATTTCTATTTCCAGGCCGATCCGCCGATCAGTGCGCCGGCCTGCGCCGCCGACACGACCGCCAGCAGCTACTTCAATTTTTCTTGTCCGACGCTGACCGCGACCACCTACACCCTGACCGCCACCGGCAAGAGTTCGATGACCGGCTTCACCTACACGGTCACCGAGGCCAACGTCAGGGCCACGCCCGCCGTCGCCGCGGGCTGGACGACCTCCGCGACCTGCTGGGTCACCAGCAAGGGAGGTGGCTGTTGAAACCCGGGCGCGGCTTCAGTCTGGTCGAACTGATCGTCGGCATGGCCATCCTCGGCGTGCTGCTGGCGATCGCCATGCCGGCCTTCAGCAACTGGCTGCGTAACGCCAGGGTGCGCACGGCCGCCGAATCGGTGCAAAACGGCCTGCAGTTGGCCCGGGCCGAGGCCGTAAGGCGCAATACGACCATCAGTTTTCAACTTGTCGACACCACCGACGACAGTTGCGCGCTGAGCACAGCCGGCCCGAACTGGGTGGTCAGCTTCGACAGCCCGGTCGGCGCCTGTGCAACACCGCCCTCCGACACCGTCGCGCCGCGCATCATCCAGTTGCGCAGCGGTGCCGAAGGCTCTGCGGACACGACCCTGGCGGCCGACCAGTCGGCCCTGGTGTTCAACAGCCTGGGGCGCCTCACGCCGGTGCCGGCCGCCAACGTCACGATCAACGTTGCGAGTGCGACCGGCGGGCTTTGTCTGGCCAGTGGCGGGCCGATTCGTTGCCTGCAGATCATTGTGACGCTCGGTGGCCAGATCCGCATGTGCGATCCGGCCCTGGCCGTCGGCGACGCGCAGGCCTGCACATGAACCGATCGCCCAACACCGCCAAGGCCCAGGCAGGCGTCATGCTGCTGGAAGCGCTGATCGGGATCCTGATCTTCTCGCTGGGCATCCTTTCGCTGGTCGCCCTGCAGGCGACGTCGATCCAGCTCACCAGCGACGCCAAGTACCGTACCGACGCCAGCCTGCTGGCCAATCGGCTGATCGGGCAGATGTGGGCGAGCGGCTTGACCACCGCCGGCCTGCAGGCGCAGTTCTCGACGGCGTGTACCGATTGCACCACCTACAACGCCTGGCTCGCCGATGTGCAGGGGATCGATGGCCTGCCGGGCGTCGTGGCGGCGTCGAGCGGCGTCGACTCGACCTTGCCGGCCGTGACCGTTGACAACACCGGACAGGTGGTCATCACCATGTTCTGGCGCACGCCGCAAATGCCGACCAGCGGCGCGAATTCCTCGCACCGCCATGTCGTCGTCTCACAAATCGTCCGCAACCCCTAGACCGCCATGAACTCGCACTCAATACCGCCCGCGATGGCCAGACCAGGAGGCTTCACTCTGGTCGAAGTGATGGTCGCGATGGTCATCGGCATGATCGGGATCATCATCATGATGCAGGTTTTCGCCTCTGCCGAAGGGCAGAAGCGAACGACGACGGGCACCGGCGATGCGCAAAGCAACGGCGCGATGGCGATCTATACCCTGCAACGCGATATCCGCGAGGCGGGTTACGGCTTCAACGCCATGAACGCCCTCGGCTGCGCTCTGGTTCTGCCAAGTCGTACGCTCACGCAACTTGCCCCAGTCGTCATCAACCCACCGATCGCAGACGTCCCGGCCGGCGACGCCAACACCGACACCCTGCTCATCGCCTACGGCAACGGCGAGGGCTCGCCGGAGGGCGATGTGATAACCGCCGTCCCCAGCGCAACAGTGATCGGGGTACAGACCGCAGCGAGCTTTTCCGTTGGTAGTCAGGTAATCGCCGCCCCCTCAGGCCCAACCGCCGGCTGCAGTTTGACATTGGCAGGAGTGGACTCCATCGCAGCACCTAACCTCACCACCACGGTAGCCAGCGGCGCCGTCGATGGCGGCACACTTTTCAACCTGGGTACCAACCCAAGAATCCTCGCTTACGCCGTTCGTGGCGGCAACCTCACGTTCTGCGATTACCTAGGCCCAAATGATTGTAGTTTGGCTACAAGTTATGTTGCAATCGCCAACAACATCGTAAGCCTGCGAGCCCAATATGGGCGCGACACCGATGCCGTCCCGGACGGCATCGAAACCTGGGACCAGAACCCACTGTTACCGGCTCCGGCAAGTGCAGAGACTCGCGCCTGTCGATGGGCCAGAGCCTCGGCGCTGCGTATCGCGGTCGTCGCGCGCAACAGCCAGGTCGACCAGGGCACGGTCACCGCGCAGGCGCCGGTCTGGGAAGGCAGTGGCGGCGCGGCGATCGATCTGACCGCCAGGGCCGACTGGCAGAATTACCGCTACAAGGTCTTCGAGACCGTCGTACCACTTCGCAACCTGAGCTGGATGGCCCCATGTACGCCCTAAGGCAAAAACCTGTACCGTCACCAGCGCTTGCCGGCAACAGCCCATCAAGTGAGCGCGGTGTCGTCCTGCTGGTGGCGCTGATCATCCTCGTGGCGCTGACGCTCGCCGGGGTGGCGCTGATTCGCTCGGTCGACACCGCCAACATCATTGCCGGCAACCTGTCGTTCCGCGAATCGGCGGTTCACTCTGGCGAAAGTGGTACGCAGGCCGCGATCACCTGGCTGGAAGAGAACAACAACTCAACGCTACACAACGTTGCCGTTATAGAGGACCGCCTGATTTTCTACTCTGCCGCTCGCGCTGATCGTGACGTCGATGGCGACGAGTCTTGGGAAGTGTATTGGAACAGGGTTAAACCGCCAGACGACTGGACCTACCCTGTGGATCCCGCAGGCAACACCGTACGCTTTGTGATACATCGGTTGTGTGATGAAAACAACAAAGCTCCGCATAACACCAACTGCGCCAAACCACCCGCCGGCGTCAACACCGGCGGCAGTTTCAGTGCCGGCGGTCCAGCACAGATCGCCAGCAACCAGGTCTATTACCGCATTACCACACGCATCACCGGACCACGCAATACGGTCGCCTACCTCCAGACCGTCGTGGCGCTGTAGGTCGTCAAGCAGTTCAAGAAGGAGTTTGCCATGCAAACCAGGAAAGTGACCACCCAATCGCTGTCGCTGCTCGCGCTGCTGCTGCTTGCCGTGGGCGCCCCGGCCGGGACAACCCAACTGGCCAACTCGCCAATCTCCGGTGCTTCTTCGGTCGAGATATCGCCCAACGTGATGTTCGTCCTCGATGACTCGGGGAGCATGGCCTGGGACTTCCTGCCCGACTGGGCGGAAAGCACCGACCGCTCCCGGAGCAGGAATGCCGGCTTCAACGGCGTGGCATACAACCCGGCCATTACGTATACGCCGCCGAAGTATTTCTCCGTTGATGGCTTGCCCGACACCACCACCTACCCCAGCCAGACCTCCGCCAACACCAGCGCCTGGACAGCCGTCAAGGACAACGGCTACGACCTCGGCGCGTCGGCAACGACCCGCAACCTGGTCGGCAGCGCCTTCTACTATACGACCCAGGCCGGCGAGTTCTGCACCAACAAGAGTCTGAAGTCGTGCAGTACCACGTCGGATGCCTCCCACCCGGTGGCGGCCAAACTGCGCTGGTGCAAGACTGCGGCAGAAGCCATCGCCCTGACGCCCAGCGCGGGTGCCTGTCAGGCCGTGCGGATCGAGACCTCTGGCGCCAATACGCCGTTCGAGTTCGCCCGCCTGCCCGCGCCACGCACCAGCACGATCACCCTCAGCGGCACCAGCAGCACGTCGATCAGCAGCATCACCGTCAGCTCGCTGCAGATCCTATCGACCACCATCGCCGCCTCCACCGATCCGGCGGTACTCGCCGCCAACATCGCCACCAGCATCAACGCCTGCACGTTCATCAAAACGGGCACCTGCGGCATCGTCGGTTACAGCGCCGTTGCCGCGGCCGGCGTGGTCACGGTCAGCGCGCCGGGCGCCGTCACGGCCACACCGGCGGTGACCAAGAGTGGCTCGATGAGCGTCAGCACCACCGCCTTCGCGCGCCCCTCGACCAACCGCGCGCCGGGTGAAAACCTGCTGACCGTCATCACCGAGACGACCACCACCTATCCCAAGCTCGGCGCCCGCAGCGACTGCGCCGCGGACCCCTGCACCTATGCCGAGGAAATGACCAACTATGCGAACTGGTGGGCCTATTACCACACCCGCATGCTGACCATGAAGACCGCCGCCAGCCTGTCGTTCGAACCGATCGGCAGCCGTTTCCGTATCGGCTACATGACCATCAACAACAACACCAGCACCGACTTCCAGAACATCGACGTGTTCAACGCCGCCCAGAAGAAAGCCTGGTACGACAAGCTGTTCTCCGCCGTACCGAACCTGAACACGCCGCTGCGGATCGCGCTGTCGAACGCCGGCCGTCTGTACGCGGGTCGCCTCAATGAAACCAGCTTCAACGGCGTCGACGTCGTCGACCCCGTGCAGTTCTACTGCCAGCCGAACGTCACCATTCTTTCGACCGACGGCTACTGGAACGAAGGCGCCGGTTTCAAGTGGGACGGCAGCACCGCCGTCGGCGACCAGGACGGCCCAACCACCGGGGAAGTGCGACCTCAACTCGATGGCGGCGGTTTTCAGGAGCAGAAATCCACCGAGCAGGTCAACAAGACCACGCGCCAGGAGATGGCCGCAACGGGTCCGCGGCAGAAGCGGACATCGCCCCTGCAGACGCGCACCCGGACGGGACACATGCAGGAACTCACGGGACCGCTACAGGTCCGGGCCTACGTCCTGCAACAACGGGTGACGCAGGTACGGCAACGGACTTCCAGCGACGGCGGCCTGACCTGGAGTGCTTTCGGCGATGTCGCGTCGTGCTCGCCGGTCACCGGCCGGGTGGACTGCGTAACGCTTCCCCGCGGCAGCGCGGCCGACACCCCAAGCTGCACTTATGTCGTCGGCGGCACGACGGTGACCGGCGCGGGCACCGACAGTGAAGTCACGACCTACACCACGCGAGTCGAATGCCTGTACCGGGACCCGGTTCCCACCTGGTCCGACACCACCAGTACCTGCACGGTGGCCAACCGGACATCGGCAACCACGACCGGCACCGTCTATCGGGCCGACGCGAAAGCCTGCCGTTACAACTGGGGCACCACCTGGACCGATGTCGATTCCTGCACGGCCGCGGAATCGACCGCTTCGCCGTACACCGTGACTCTCGGCCGCAGATGTCAGCGGGACTGGAGCGACTGGGTCACCGCCACCGGCAGTTGCACCACCTCGGCCACCGTGGAATGCCGGGCCGACCCCGACCATTGGACCGACTGGACCGACACCGCGAGTTGCAGCACCGGGACATCCGGAACCACGGTGACCGAATGCCGGACCAACCTCGGTTCGCCGGTGGCCGTGGCACCGCCATGCACGGCAGTGACCACGGGCATCATGCGGACGACGTGCAGTACCAACAGTACGGGCCCGACAGCCGTCGACCCGACCACCTGTACCGCCGCCGAGCCCAGTGCCGAAAACGACTATGTCTTGACCACCTGCCCGGTCACGACCACCGGTCCGACCGACGTGGCCTCCTGCACCCCGGCAGAACCCACCTCCCCCAGTTATACCCGAACGACCTGCTCGACCTTGCCCAGGGGCCAGACCCCCGACACGCTCGCCGATGTGGCCCAGTATTACTGGAAAACCGACTTGCGTGATCCCGCGCTGACGCCGGACCGCTGTACCGGCGGCCCGGTGGTCACCGGCGAAGTGACGGTGCATAACAACGTGTGCACCAACGACGCCTTGAAAGGGCCACGGCAGAACATGATCACCTATACC
This sequence comes from Candidatus Accumulibacter propinquus, assembly GCF_056856495.1. Taxonomy (NCBI): domain Bacteria; kingdom Pseudomonadati; phylum Pseudomonadota; class Betaproteobacteria; genus Candidatus Accumulibacter; species Candidatus Accumulibacter propinquus. The sequence goes on along the minus strand of NZ_JBSEHC010000002.1, from coordinate 19,603 downwards.
CTCGGCCTCGGGGCATCGGGTCTGATGGGCTACGACAAGGATTATCCCACCGCCACCAGCGGCGATTTCTACAGCATCAAACTCCCCGAGAATGCCAACCCCGATGCCGGCATCTGCCCCTGGCAGCCCGTCGGAACGCCCTGCAACTGGCCGAAACCCGAGAGCAACGCGCAGACCAACATCGACGACCTCTGGCACGCCGCGGTCAACGGTCGCGGCACCTACTTCAGCGCTTCCGACCCTTCGTCCCTGGCGGGCGGCATCAGCAGCGCGCTGCAGTCGGTGGAAGTCAAGGCGGGTGCCCTGGCAGCGGTCACGGTCACCAGCCCGAACCTGGTCGCCGACGAGGCCGGAAACTCGATCTTCGAAGTGTCTTTCACCGCCGGAGACTGGTCCGGAGATCTGGTCAAGCGCACCATCGACGGCACGACCGGCGCGATTTCGGCGACCCCGACGTGGGCGGCGCAGGCGAAACTCGACGCCAAGGTATCGACGGACGGTTATGCGGCGCGCAAGATCCTCACCTTCGATACCAGCGAGACCTCGACCACCAAACTGAAGTCGTTCCGTTGGGACGACGAAGGGCTCAGCGATGCCGAGAGAGCGGTTTTTGTCGGTCTCAGCGATGCCGACAAGGCGTACTTTGCCAAAACGGCCATCGCGCCACCTTCCGGCACGCTGACGCAGTTCTGCACGGTCGGCACGATCTGCCTGCCGGATGCCACACAAACCGCGGCCAGCGGGAAAAATCTGGTTAACTTCCTGCGCGGCGACAAGAGCAACGAGGGTGCGCTGGTCAGCACCACCACCTACTACCGCCAGCGTACCCACCTGCTGGGCGACATCGCCGGTTCCGAAGCCGTCTATGTCAAGGGGTCGCCGTGGAACTATGCCGACTACCAGTACGGCACCTTCAAGGCGAGCAACGCGAGCAGAACGGCGATGGTCTACATCGGCGCCAACGACGGCATGCTGCACGCCTTCAATGAGAGCACCGGTGAGGAGGCCTGGGCCTATGTCCCGGCACTCGTCCTGCCGACGGTCTACAAACTGGCCGACAAGAGCTACTCGTCGCTGCACCAGTTCTATGTCGATGGCACACCGGTGATGGCGGACATCTGCGCCAGCGACTGCGCGACCCCGGCTGCCGGCGACACCGCCAGCCCGGTCTGGAAAACCATTCTCGTCGGCGGCCTGAACCATGGAGGACGCGGCTACTACGCGCTCGACATCACCACCCCGGCCTCGCCCAAGGCACTCTGGGAATTCACCCACGAGAATCTCGGCTACAGCTACGGCAACCCGGTGATCACCAAACTCAAGGACGGCACCTGGGTGGTCATCGTGGCGTCCGGATACAACAACGTCGGTCCCGGAGACGGCAAAGGCTATCTGTTCATCCTGAACGCCGATAGCGGTGCGCTGATCCGGGCGATCACCACCGACGTCGGCGACACCACCACCCCCAGCGGGCTAGCGCGGATCACCGCCTGGGCCAACTTCCCGGACAACAACAACACCGCGCAACGGGTCTACGGAGGCGACCTGCTCGGCAACCTCTGGCGCTTCGATGTCAATGGCGACATTCCGACGACCGTCGACCCGCCGGTTTATGACGCGCAGCGCCTGGCGACCCTGAAGGACGCCGGTGGCGTCGCCCAGCCGATCACCAGCAAGCCTGAACTCGGCAAGATCGCCGGCCAGCCGGTGGTTTTCGTGGCCACCGGACAATTGCTCGGCGCCGATGATCTGGGGAACACGCAGACGCAGTCCTTCTACGCCATCAAGGACCGGCTGATCAACGCGGATTACGGCAGCCCGCGGCCACTGACGCCCCCACAGACCGACCCGGTACCAGGGGATTTCGTCCAACAGACGCTGACCTCCGGCACTTGCGGCGAGGGCAATCCCTACTGCAACGAAGGCGACGCGATTGTCACCAGCAGCAGCGAGACCGTCGATTTCCATACTAATGACGGCTGGTTCGTCGACTTCCCGGTCGCGGGAGAACGGGTCAGCACCGACCTGCGCCTGCAACTCGGAACCCTGACCTTCAACACCAACACGCCGACCTCGGGAGCGTGCGCTGCCGTTGGCGTGAGCTTCGCCTACTTCCTCGATTATCGGACCGGCGGACCCGTTGAAGGAACCGATGGACTCGCCGGTGCCAGGCTTGGCGAATACCTGGCTACCGCGCCAAGCGTGATCCGCCTGGTAGATGGCACGATCAGGGAATTGATCCGAACCGATGCCCCCGGCACCCTCAGCAAGCCGGTGCCGATAGACCCGACGGGGCCTGGCACGCGCCGGGTATCCTGGCGGGAACTGGATGCCGAGTAGCAGACGGCAGCAAAGAACGGGAAGAGCCGCGAAAGCGGCTTTTCTCGTTTACAGACTTGACCCGGCAGCGCCTCGCGTCGCTTTCCAACAGCAGCCACCCAATGTCGTAGCAAACCCGACAATTCCGCTACAAACGTGTTTTGCAGCGGCCGATTTGCAAGGCATTTCATGCTGGCACCGGATTTGCTAGTCAGTCACTGACCGCCATGACCAACAAACCCCGAACCCACATCTTCATCAACGACACCACCCTCCGCGACGGTGAGCAATCGGCTGGGGTAGCCTTCAGTCTCGACGAGAAAATCGACATCGCGCGTCGCCTCGATGCACTCGGCGTGCCCGAGCTGGAAATCGGAATTCCAGCCATGGGCGACGCCGAGCGCGCAAGCATTCAAGCGGTCGCAGCACTCGGACTGCGCGCCCGCCTGATGGTCTGGAGCCGGATGAATCGCGCCGACATCACGCTCGCGGCGGGACTTGGCCCACAGTTGATCGACATTTCGGTACCCGCTTCGGATCAGCATCTGCATTCCAAACTGCAGCGCGATCGGCGGTGGCTGCTGACGCAGATCGGCGAGCATGTGCGTCTGGCACGCGATCTGGGATTTGGCGTCGGCATCGGTGCCGAGGACGCTTCGCGCGGCGACCCGGAACTGCTGGCGGCGATCGCCGAAGCGGCGCAGTCGGCGGGTGCCCAGCGCATCCGTTTTGCCGATACGCTGGGCGTGCTCGACCCCTTTGCGACCTTCGAGCGCATCCGTCATCTGCGCGCCTGTTGCGATCTGGAAATCGAGATGCATGCCCACGACGATCTGGGAATGGCCACGGCCAACACGCTGGCCGCCGCCTGCGCCGGCGCGACGCACCTCAACACGACGGTGAACGGTCTCGGCGAGCGCTCGGGCAATGCCCCGCTCGAGGAAGTCGTGCTCGGTCTGCACGTCTGCCATGGCATCGAGACGGGCATCGATCTGGCCGGTTTCCCGGACATTTCGGGTCGAGTCGCCATCGCTTCGGGACGTCCCCTGTGCTGGCAAAAAAGTATTGTCGGCGAAGGCGCTTTCACCCACGAGGCCGGAATCCACGTCGACGGACTGCTCAAGGACCCGGCCAACTACCAGGGCTTCGATCCTTCTCTGGTCGGGCGCAGGCATCGCGTCGTTCTCGGCAAGCACTCCGGAGCACGCGCCGTGCAACAAGTCATGTCCAGCCTCGGGCACGCCCTGTCGGACGCCGCGGCACGTGCCTTCCTGCAGCGGCTGCGAGGCTTCATGACCCACCACAAGCAGGTGCCTTCCGAGGCAGACCTGCTCAGACTGCTCGATCGCTGACCCGATGATGACCGACCTCTCGACGCCGTTGCTCCACACCGCCAGACCACGCCAAACCCCGCCGGGGCTGCGGGCGCTGTTCGCGGAAGACCTGGCCTGCGTTTTTGATCGCGACCCGGCGGCGCGATCGCGCATCGAAGTGCTGCTGACCTATCCCGGCCTGCACGCCATCCTCGTGCATCGCCTCGCCCATCGCCTCTGGCGCCGGGGCTGGGGATTCAGCGCACGCTGGCTGGCCTTCATCGGGCGCTGGCTGACCAATGTCGACATCCATCCCGGGGCCACCATTGGTCGCCGCTTCTTCATTGATCACGGCGCCGGCGTGGTCATCGGCGAAACCGCCGAGATCGGCGACGACTGCACCTTGTACCACGGCGTCACGCTGGGAGGAACGACCTGGAACAAGGGCAAGCGGCATCCGACCCTCGGCAACGGGGTAGTGGTCGGTGCCGGCGCCAAGATTCTCGGGGCCATCGCGGTGGGCGACGGCGCCCACGTCGGCGCCAATTCGGTGGTCGTCAAGGAAGTCCCGGCGGGCCGTACCGCCATCGGCATCCCGGCGCGACTGGTCGGCGGGCGCAGCAAGGTCGGCGCGGTGGGCACTGCCGGGATGGCCATCAATCTCGACCACCATCTGATTCCCGATCCCGTCGGCAAGGCGATCCAGTGCCTGCTGGAACGTATCGAAGCCCTCGAAGCCGGGTTGCGACCTGACGTACCGACACCCGCGACCGCGGCGACGGCCACGGAGACTGCGACGGGCACCTGCATCACCTGTTCGGCAGGCGAGTTGTGTTGCAAGGAACAGGGCCGTGGCTAGTCGACTCGAACTGCTGGAACTTGGCGATGATGTCCTGTACTTCGACGAACCCTGCCCGCCTGGCGTTGCCGCCCAGATCGTAGCGGCCGCACAGCAGTACGGCCAGCCGATTGCCGAGCAGCGGCTGCTCTACGCCTACTTCCTGGCCCCCGAGCAGCTCTCGGTGCTGGTGGCCATCTACCGCTACTACTTCTACCAGCATCGCCTCGAAGACGCGCTGCTGGTCGCCGAACGGGCCCTCGACGTCAGTGCCCGGCGCCTGCACCTCACCGGTAGCTGGAGCAACCTCGGGCCGATCACGCTCGGCGAGGCGGCGATGCGCTCGATGGGCATGCTGCGCTTCCATCTCCTGGCCCTCAAGGGTTCGGCAGTAATCCTGCTGCGCCTAGGACGACTGAACGAGGCGCGTGCGCGCCTGAAGAAGATTGCCGAGGTCGACACCCGCGATGCGCTCGGCGTGCTGCCGCTGCTGTCGGTGATCGATCGTCAGTACGCCCCTGCCCACGAACTGCTTGACTGAAACCGGAGAAGACCATGCCCTGCGAAACCGACGGCTTCGAGGACGACCTCGCCGACCTGAGTTCGGCCGAAGAATTTCTGGAATACTTCGACATCGACTTCGATGTGCGCGTGGTCCAGGTCAACCGCCTGCACATCCTGCAGCGCTTCCACGATTATCTGGCCAAACAGGAAGCCGGCAAGGCGCCCGACTACGCGGCCTACCGCCAGTGGCTGGCAAGAGCCTATGCGGACTTCGTCGACTCCAGCGCGCAGACCGAGAAGGTTTTCGCCGTGTTCCAGAAAGCCGAAGGCTCGTCTTTCGTGCCCCTGTCCTCGCTGACGGACTGAAGCCGTGTTGCCGCGCTGGGACTACGGGGATGCGGTGCGCGTAACCCGCAATGTGCGCAACGATGGCACCTTCCCCGGCGCCAGAACCGGCGATCTGCTGGTTCGGCGCGGTCGCGTCGGGCATGTTCGCGATGTCGGCACGTTTCTGCAGGACCAGATCATCTACTCCGTGCACTTCCTCGACGAGGGCCGCGTGGTCGGCTGTCGTGAGGAAGAGCTGATCGGGGTCGACGAACCCTGGATCGACAGCCGCTTCGAGGTTCGCCAGAAGGTACGCGCGACGCGCTCGCTGGTCATCCGCGGGGAGATTCGGGTACCGCTGGGCAGCCGTGGCGAGATTCTCGATGTCGACCGATCCGCGGCACAGGGCGTCGTTTATCACACCCACTTCGACTGCCTGCCGGGGAATCCCTTGCTCGTCCCGGAAGCCGCGCTCGGATTATGGGAGAGCGACGATGGATGAACCGGACAACGTCTATCTCTCGCTCAAGCTGGCCGCGAAACTGTTCGGCAAACCCCTGGAATCGCTGGCGCCCGACGAGTTGCACAGGGTAAACCGGGTCGCCGCCAGACAATCCGCGATCGAGACCCTGATCCTGGCAACACCGGAAGCCGCCAGTGTGATCCTGCCGGAAAACTCGATCGATGCCAGCCTGACCGAGATCCGCGGCCGCTACGGCAACGACCACGAGTACCAGACCGACCTCGAACGCATCGGTCTCGACGCCCACTCCCTGCGCCAGGCCGTCGCCCGCGACATGGTCGTCGAAGCGGTACTGGAAAGGGTCGCGGCGCAGGCGGCGGCGGTCAGCGAGATCGATGTCGAGATCTTCTGGTACCTGCACAAGGATCGATTTCGACGCGCCGAAACGCGCGCGCTGCGGCACATCCTGATAACCATCAACGAGCAACTGGCGGGCAACGACCGGCAGTCCGCCCACGTCAGGATCGAGGCCATCCGCACGCGCCTGCTCAGGGAACCGCAGCGCTTCGCGGAACAGGCGCTGAAGCATTCGGAATGTCCCACCGCGATCAACGGCGGCCTGCTCGGCACGGTGCCGCGCGGCCAGCTCTACCCGCAACTCGAAGCCGCTGCATTCGCCCTCGACGCCGCCATGCTCTCCGACGTGGTCGAGAGCGAACTCGGTTACCACCTGCTCTACTGCGAAGCCATCCATCGCGAGCGGCTGCTGAGCTTCGCGGAGGCTCGCAACACCATTCGCGAGTATCTGGAGCAACAGCAGCACAGCCTCTGCCAGAAGGCCTGGATCGCCACCCTGCGCCGGCCGGGCATGGGCGCAACCCCGCCGTCGGCCTAGACCAGGCCCGCACAGGTCGGTCTGCTGCGGGGAATCGCCGCGACCCTGCCACGACAGCCGGCACAGGCAAGAAGATGCATGCGCGCCAACGTCAGGCTCGCCAGCTTGGTACAATGACGGATTGACCGTCTTCCAGGCTCCAGACCATGAAACGCAACCGCTTCTCATCCCGCAAGCGCATTTCGGCCGACGCCACCGAGCTCAGCCGACTGGCCATCGGCCTTGCCGAATCCGGTAGCAAGCTTGAGGATCTGTTCTGGCAGAACCGCCTCGCCGAACTGGTGGACCGGTTGTTCCAGGAAGGCTCGGAGGATGACTTCACCGGCTCGCTGGACCGCCTCTTCGACGCCCATCCGATGGCCCATGACGATCTCGCGGACATCATCGAGTCGCAAGCCGAGTCGTGCGTGATGACCGATCGCGGCCACGCGCTCGACATCCTGCTGTTTGCAGCGCCGGTACTCGCCTGGTCGCGCTTTTCGATCCCGGCCACGGCGATCCCGAAGGGCACCCTGCAGACGCTGAAAGTCCATCTCTGCGCACACGTCTTCGCCGCCGGCAGCCGCGTGGCGCTCGCCGACTATCTGTACAGCCCGGATCAACTGCCGCACAGTTTTGTCGAGACCTGGCAGTTGCTGCAACAGCTTGGAAAAGCGGCGCTGGCGAGCAGCGATCTGACCATTGACGCGTCCTCGATGCCCGAAACCAACCGCTTTCTCTCGGATACCCGCTATGTGGTCGGGGCACTGGCCATTCCGCGCGGCACACCCATTTTTCGCTGGAACGAGGCCGACAAGATCACCCGTGAAGCATCCCTCAAGGAGTGGACCCGACAGGGCGGCCCCTGCCTCGAACCCCTGCTCACCGGTTGCGCCTATCAACCGCTGCTGGCCGACGCCTACCATGCGGCCTGCCGCGCGGCCGACAGCGCCTCGCGTCCCTACTCGCTGAACGCGTCGGTGGCGTTTCTGCAAAGCACCCTCGGCCAACCCGCCGAAAGCCTGCGCGCGGTGATCGGCGGCTTCCACGACAAGCGGCTGGAAGAATACCGCGTCGGTTTCGGCCCGCACGACAGCGAGATGATCTATCACGGGGTGGTCTGGCCCCTGCTGGGCATCGAAGACGAAACCAGCGATGTCGCCGCCGAAATCGAAGCCGCGCTGCGCAAGTCCGGTCTCAAGGAGGTGGTGGTGCTCGACCAGCAGTTCCCCTACGAGTTCTGTGACGACTGCGGCGCACCGCTCTACCCCAATATCGAAGGCGATACGGTACACGCCGAGATGCCGGAGCAGAACAACGCCCCTTCACAAACGCTGCATTGAATCGGGCGCGATGAACAACAGCGATCTGCTGCAGCGCAGCCTCAACGCCGTCTGGCATCCCTGCACGCAGATGCAGCAGCATGCGGCGGCGGCCGATGCCTTGCCGATGGTGCCGATCGCCAGGGGCGCCGGCGTCTGGTTGTATGATTTCGATGGCCGGCGCTACCTGGACGGCATCAGCTCGTGGTGGGTCAACCTCTTCGGCCACTGCCATCCGCGGATCAATGCCGCGCTGCGCGAGCAACTTGAAGAACTGGAGCACGTCATCCTCGCCGGTTTCACGCATCGGCCGGTGATCGAACTGTCCGAGCGTTTGTCGGCGTTGACCGGCGGCGCGCTGGGGCACTGCTTCTACGCCTCCGACGGCGCGTCGGCGACCGAAATCGCCCTCAAGATGTCGTTCCACTCGTGGCAAAACCGTGGCCGCACCGACAAGCAGGAATTCCTGTGCCTGGCCGGAAGCTATCACGGAGAAACCGTCGGCGCCCTGGCGGTCACCGACGTCGCGCTGTTCAAGGACGCCTACGCGGCGCTGATCCGCCCGGCGTGCACCGTTCCGACGCCGGACGCACGCCTCGCCGAAGCCGGCGAAACGGCCGTCGACGTCGCCCGCCGCGCGGCGGCCGCCCTCGAACGCCATCTCGAAGGGCATCATCAGCGCATCGCGGCGCTGATCGTCGAGCCCTTGATCCAGTGCGCCAGCGGCATGGCGATGTACGACCCGGAATACCTGCGCCTCGCCCGCGCGTTGTGCGACCGCTACGAGGTGCATCTGATCTGTGACGAGATCGCCGTCGGCTGCGGTCGGACCGGCACCTTCTTTGCCCACGAACAGGCCGGCATCCGCCCGGACTTCCTCTGCCTGTCCAAGGGCATCTCCGGCGGCTACCTGCCGCTGTCGATCGTGATGACCACCGCGGCAGTGTACGCGGATTTTTACGACCCGGCCACCAGCCGCGGCTTCCTGCACTCGCACTCCTACACCGGCAACGCGCTGGCCTGTCGCGCGGCCCTGGCGACGCTCGACATCTTCGCCGACGACCAGGTCATCGACGCCAACCGCATCCTCGCCGAGCACCTCGGCAACTGCCTGCGGCCTTTGGCGACGCACCCGCAAGTCCGGCACCTGCGCCAGCGCGGCATGATCGCGGCCTTCGACGTAGTCAGCGACGACCCCCAGTTCTCGCAGCGCTTCTACCGGCAGGCCCTGGCGCACGAAATCCTGCTGCGGCCGATCGGCAACACCGTCTATTTCATGCCACCGTACGCGATCAGCGCCGCCGAGTGCGAATTTCTCGTGACGCGCGCCACCGCCGCCCTGGACGCCGCGCTGCACACATGATCTGGGACGAACTGCAAAGCGCACTCGACGCCCTGCAGCGCGACGGCCTGAAGCGCAACCGCCGCACCCTCGAAAGCCCTTGCGGACCCGTTGCGCAGGTCGCAGGCCGGACGCTGATCAGCTTCTGCAGCAACGACTACCTTGGTCTGGCCAATGACCCGGCCCTGGTCGCAGCCGCCTGCGCCGGCGCCAGGACCTGGGGCGTCGGCAGCGGCGCCTCGCATCTGGTCAGCGGCCACTTCGCCGCGCACGCCACGCTCGAGGAGAAACTCGCGGCGTTCACCGGCTTTGCGCGTGCACTGCTCTTTTCCACCGGCTACATGGCCAATCTGGGTATCGTTCCGGCGCTGGTCGGGCGCGGCGACGCCGTCTTCGCCGACCGGCTCAACCACGCTTCCCTGATCGACGCCGTGCAACTCGCGCGCGCCGACAGCCATCGTTATCCGCACGGTGATCTGGCGGCTCTCGAACAACTGCTTGCCGCCAGCCCCGCCAGACGCAAGTTGATCCTCAGCGACGCGGTATTCAGCATGGACGGCGACCTCGCCCCCCTGCCCGGCCTGCTGGCGCTCGCCGAACGCTTCGACGCCTGGCTGGTCATCGACGACGCGCACGGATTCGGCGTGCTCGGCCCGCAGGGCCGCGGCAGCCTCGCGCACTTCCATCTGCCGCACAGCCGGCGCCTGGTCTACATGGGTACGCTCGGCAAGGCGGCCGGCGCGGCCGGCGCTTTCGTCGCCGGTGACGAAACGGTCATCGAATGGCTGGCGCAGCGCGCACGCACCTATATCTTCACCACCGCCGGCAGCCCGCTGATCGCCTGCGCTCTCGCCGCCAGTCTTGACCTGATCACGCATGGCGACGCGCGTCGCCAGCATCTGATGCAACTCATCGCCCAATTGCGCGATGGCCTCGCCGCTACGCGCTGGCGCCTGCTGCCGTCACCGACGGCCATTCAGCCGGTGATCATCGGCGACAACCACGAAGCCCTGCGCATCGCCGGCGCGCTCTACGAACGCGGCCTGTGGGTACCGGCCATCCGGCCGCCGACCGTGCCCAGGGGCAGCGCACGTCTGCGGGTATCGCTGACCGCGGCGCACAGCGAAGCGCAGTTGGCCCGCCTGGTGGATGCCTTGCGGGAGCTGGCGTGATCAGCGGTGTCGACAGCGTCCGGCACCTCGCCCTGATGCATGGCTGGGGCCTGGGCAGCGCCGTCTGGCAGCCAGTGGTGGAACCCCTGTCACGACGCTACCGCGTGCACCTGGTCGATTTGCCCGGCTACGGCCAGTCGCCCGACGACGATGCCGCGTTCGACGAAACGGCTCAAACCGTGGTCGACGCCCTGCCGCATCCCATCACCCTCTGTGGCTGGTCGCTCGGCGCCATGCTGGCGATGCGCGCCGCGTTACTCGCGCCGCAACGTGTGACCGGTCTGGTGCTGGTCGGCGCCACCGCCAGTTTCACGCAGCGCAGCGGTTGGCCGGAAGCACAGGCGCCGGCCCTGCTCGACAGTTTTTCGGACAGCATCACGCGTCAGCCGGAGCAGACCTTGCAGCGCTTCGTGGCCCTGCTCTGCCAGGGCGACCACCAGGCACGATCGCTGACGCGTACGCTGCGTGCCGGCCTGCGCAACGCCCCTGTTCCGGCCAGCAAGGTGCTGAGCCGCGGCCTGCACTGGCTGCGCGAGGTCGACTTGCGTGCCCTGCTGCCGGCACTGACGACCCGCAGTCTGCTGATCCACGGCGAAAATGACGCCCTGAACCCGCTGGCCGCCGCCCGGCGCTTGGCGGGACTCCTGCCCGATGCCCGCCTGGAGGTGTTCGCTGGAGCCGGACACGCGCCGTTCCTTGCCGACCCGCAGCGCTTCATCCAACTGCTCGACGACTTCCCGTGATGCCCACACCAACAGCTAGGCAGCGTGTGCGCGAATCCTTCGATCGCGCCGCGGCCTCCTATGACCAGGCGGCGGTACTGCAGCGGCAGGTCGGCGACGACCTGCTGCGCGAATTCGCCGCCGATCCCGAACCGGCCAGCATCCTCGACGCCGGCTGCGGTACCGGCCATGGACTCCAGATTCTGCATCGCCGCTGGCCGACGGCAGAGCTCACCGCGGTCGACTTCGCTCCGGCCATGCTCGCGCTGGCACGCCCGGATGCCGACTTCTGCCTGGCGGCCAACATCGAGGCGCTACCCTGCCAGGACGCGTGCTTCACCACCTGGTGGTCAAACCTCACGGTACAGTGGTGCGATGTCGACAAGGTGTGCCGTGAAGCGCGTCGCGTCCTGCGTCCTGGCGGACAACTGGCGCTGAGTACGCTCGGCCCGGAAACCTTCCAGGAACTGCGCGAGGCCTTCACGGGTATCGATCGCCACCGCCACACGCTATCGTTCAGCGCACCGGCAACGATTGCCCAGGCGCTGCGCGACGCCGGCTTCGCCGAGATCAGGCTGATTCGCCAGACGATCAGCCTGCCCTACCCCGATCTCAAGTCGCTGCTGCGCGCGGTGAAGGCGATCGGCGCCAACGCGGTCGGTGAGGGCGCACGCAGCGGCCTGCTCGGGCGCGCGGCGTGGCAGCGCGTGCAGGCGGCTTACGAACGGCACCGCACACCGGCCGGGCTGCCCGCCCGTTACGACGTGATTCTCGCCTACGCCCGAAAATGAACGATCCACGCGGCTGGTTCATCACCGGCACCGATACCGAAATCGGCAAGACTTTCGTCGCCTGCGCGCTGCTGCACGCCTTGCGGCGGACCGGCGTGACGGCTGTGGCGATGAAACCGGTCGCCGCCGGTTTTGATGGACACGGCCACAACGAGGACGTCGAGCGCCTGCTCGCGGCGTCGTCGATGCAGCCGGCACGGAACCTGGTCAATCCCTACGGTTTCCGCGCCGCGATTGCACCGCACATCGCCGCCGCGGAAGAAGGACGGCGCATCGACCTGCCGCAGATCGCCGCCGCGCTGGCCACGCTGCTGACGATGGCCGACGTCGTCCTGGTCGAAGGCGTCGGCGGTTTCTGCGTGCCGCTCGGCGACACCCGCGACACCGCCGACCTGGCGTCGCTGCTGGCCCTGCCGGTGATCCTGGTCGTCGGCATGCGCCTGGGCTGCATCAACCATGCGCTGCTGACCGAACAGGCGATCGCCGCCCGCGGCCTGCCACTGGCTGGCTGGGTGGCCAACCGCATCGATCCGGCGATGTCCCGCTTCCCCGAGAACCTGGCGGCCCTGCAGGCGCGGCTGCCGGCGCCGCTGCTCGGCGTCGTCGAGCATGGCACGACGCCCGAACACGCGGCCCTGGCGCTACGCCTTCCCGACTGGCCGGAAAGTCGCGCGTCGCCTGCCTGACGGAGGCGCAGATCGACAAGCTCAACGAGATCCGGGAGCGGGTGACCTGAAAGGTCGCTCAGAAGAGCCCCTTGCAAAACACGCCCTGCAAGGCTGATTTTTCGCGGCTGAGGGCGAGATCTGAGGGTGCGGGCGGCCACTTCTGGCATGCTACGGTTAGCGAGTTGCGTGACCACAGCCGGAGTCTCGGCCATGTGCCCCTGATCGATCACAATCCACGCCGTGGCACGAAGATCGAATTCTCCCCGGCTGAGGCGATCCGCGATAACGAGCGGACCGCCGCCGAGCGCAGCAACGCGCGGCTCAAGGACGAATTCGGCGGCAAGAACCTCAGAGTCCGGGGCGATACCAAAGTGATGGCCCACCTGATGTTCGGCATCCTGGCGCTGTCCGCTGATCAGTTGATGCGATTACGACAATGACCCCCAGCGTTCCCACTCCGGCCGCTGTGCATTCGTGGAATGCGGGAGGGGGTTCGCACCGAACGATGAAAACCATGTCATCATGGTCAGGCTCTCAGCCAAGAAGACTTCCCTCGCGAAAAAATCGCTCCCAGCAGGCGAATGGTGCGGCGCAGCAGATGGCGCAGGAGAGTTTTGCAAGTGGCTCAATATAAAAGGTCATTTGTGTGGAGAGATTTTTGTTCAGACTCAGCAAGGCCGCATAAGTCCGATGATAATCCGGCCAGAGCATCATCTACTCAAAATAAACTATTGAGGAAATATATTATGATCGGAAAAGAATGCAACACCGCCACCGTTGACGACATTGGCAAATCGGACGGCTTTCCCGATGTGCAGCACCAAGGTCCTTTGATTAACACCGGAGCGCTGCAAAGCGCGATTTTCAATAGCGCCAATTTCTCCAGTATCGCTACGGATGCCAAGGGCGTCATCCAGATTTTCAACGTGGGTGCCGAACGTATGCTGGGCTATACGGCTGATGAAGTGACGAACAAGATCACTCCTGCCGACATTTCCGACCCGCAAGAAGTGATTGCACGTGCCGAATCCTTGAGCGTTGAACTCGAAACACCAATTGCACCTGGTTTCGAGGCATTGGTGTTCAAGGCATCACGGGGTATTGAGGACATCTACGAGCTGACCTACATCCGCAAGGATGGCAGTCGCTTCCCGGCGGTGGTTTCAGTTACCGCCTTGCGCGACGCTCAAGATGACATCATCGGCTACCTGCTGATCGGCACTGACAATACCGCGCGAAAACAGGCCGAAGAAGCGCTGCTCAAGGCAGGAGCCTTGCAAAGCGCGATTTTCAACAGCGCGAACTTCTCAAGTATTGCGACAGACGCGCGGGGTGTGATTCAGATCTTTAACGTCGGCGCCGAACGCATGCTGGGCTACGAGGCCGCTGATGTGATGAACAAGATCACGCCCGCTGACATTTCCGATCCGGATGAACTGATAGCAAGGGCCAAAGCCTTGAGCACTGAACTCCTTACCCAGATCGCCCCCGGTTTTGAAGCCCTGGTTTTCAAGGCATCTCGAGGCATTGAGGACATCTACGAGCTGACCTATATCCGCAAGGATGGCAGCCGCTTCCCTGCGGTGGTCTCGGTCACTGCTCTGCGTGACGCACAAGATGACATCATCGGCTACCTGCTGATCGGTACCGACAATACCGCTCGCAAACGGATCGAAGCGGAACAGAAGCTGCTTGAAGCCGAGCAGAAGCAACTCGGTCAACGCCTGCGTGACCATCATTTCTATACCCGCTCCCTGTTTGAGTCGAACATCGATGCGTTGATGGCAACCGATCCCTCTGGAATTATCACTGACGTCAATAAACAGATGGAGGAACTTACCGGTTGTACGCGCGACGAGTTGATCGGCGCACCCTTCAAGAATTACTTCACCGATCCGGAGCGGGCCGAGGCCGGCATCAAACAGGTACTGAGCGAAAAAAAACTCGCCAACTACGAGCTCACCGCACGTGACCGGGACGGCAAGGAAACGCCGGTGTCGTATAACGCGAGAACCCTTTATGACCGCGACCGGCGACTTCAGGGCGTGTTCGCCGCCGTGCGCGACATTACGGAGCGCAAGCAGGCGGAGCAACAAATTCTCAATCTGGCGTCGCATGACGCACTGACGCACCTGCCCAATCGTCGCCTGTTCAACGACCGGCTGGACTTTACGATGGCCAACGGAAAGCGAAGTCGTCGGTATAGCGCGTTAATGTTTCTGGATCTGGACAACTTTAAAACCGTCAATGATTTACACGGGCATAACGTGGGCGATCTGTTGCTGATCGAGACGGCACAACGCATTTCCAGCTGTTTACGCGCGGTCGATACCGTCGCGCGTTTCGGTGGGGATGAGTTTGCCGTGATCCTCAACGAACTGGATGTGGATAGAAGAGAATCGAATAAACACGCGAACCTTCTCGCTGAAAAAGTTCGCACCATCCTGAACAAGAAATATCTGCTCAAATATCAGCTTGAAGGCAAGGCAGAAACGACGGTCGAACATCATTGCACAGCAAGTATCGGCGTGGTGTTGTTTCTCAATCATACTGCCAGCCAACATGACCTATTGAAATGGGGCGATATCGCCATGTACGAAGCCAAGGAGGCAGGGCGAAATTCTATCCGATTTTATGAACCGGGATGAAAACCACACGGCCAATTGCCGCTCCGCCCAAATTCGTTTCTTCATTGCTATAAATGCCCATGGACGCTATGCCCCTGTTACTCATGAGTGAATTTGAAGCCAGCATTGTCGGGCGGCCGCTTTCGATTCTCCCGCGCGAACGGTGAAGGGTTGCTCCAAAGTCTCATGGCCGACGCCAATGGGTCGAAAGTGAGCATGGGCAGGCGGACATCGAGAAACTGCCGGGTCAACACAAACGTAACACTCCGCAATGGCCGATGCCCTGTAAAGTCATATCCTTATACACAAATCCACGCCGTGGCACGAAGATCGAATTCTCCCCGGCGGCGGCGGTCCGCGATAACGAGCGGACCGCCGCCGAGCGCAGCAACGCGCGGCTCAAGGACGAATTCGGCGGCAAGACCCTCAGAGTCCGGGGCGATACCAAAGTGATGGCCCACCTGATGTTCGGGATCCTGGCGCTGTCCGCTGACCAGTTGATGCGATTACGAAAAGAGCCCCAGCGTTCCCTCTCCGGCCGCTGTGCATTCGTGGAATGCGGGAGGGGGTTCGCACCGAACGATGAAAACAATGTCATCAGGTTAGGCTCACAGCCAAGAAGACTTCCCTCGCGAAAAAATCGCTCCCAGCAGGCGAATGGTGCGGCGCAGCAGATGGCGCAGGGGAGTTTTCAAGTCGCTCAGAAGAACTGTTTGGCGAAGTTGGCCAGGGCGATGGCGATCGGGATGCCCATCATCCAGGTGAGCTTGCCGAACTTGGCATCCACCAAGGCAAACCTGTTCTCCATTCGCATTTCCAGGCGCTCGATGTCGTGCTTGGTGGACAACCCGGTATGCGACTTGACAATGGTCCGCACCACCGCATCGGCTTGTTCTGCGGGCATGCCTGCCGCGCGCAGCTCCTGGCCAGGTTCTTGGGTGTCGAAAGTGACCGTGCCCATGTGGCGTAGCTTGACACACCAAACCTTCTCTTGACAACCCGCCAGCAACCGGCAGAGGTGGCCCCGGATTTTTGATCACAGGAAATCCGCCTCTGGGGCTCTGAACCCCGCGGGAGGCTCGAAATCCATGGATCACCCGTGCATTCCACGCCGATTGACACCGGCACCCCCACGCCTCTTGTGCCACGGGGGTAAGTGGTGCCTGACGGAAGCAGGCAAGCTCCGGTACTATCCTGTACAGGCGAACCCGCCTGATCAGGAGATCCCCGATGGCCCGCATCATTCCCGACGGCTGGCGCGAACTCTCCGTCACCGGCGCCGCGCAACGCGAGATCGAAACCCTCGCCGTGCTCGCCGACGGCCTGCCCGACGACTACACCGTCTACCATGCGGTGCACTGGACCGGCATCGACGGACACTTTGCCATCTACGGCGAGATCGATTTTGCGGTGGTCAATCTGGCCGGCGACCTGCTGCTCATCGAGCAGAAGTGCGGATTTCTCGACGAAACGGCCGCCGGCCTGGTCAAGCAGTATCCGGGCAAGTCGAAGAGCGTGCCGGTGCAGATCTCGCGCATGGTCAGCCACCTGCGCGGCAAGCTCGCTGTCCGCGGCGATATTCCCTCGGTACACACCGACGCCCTCCTCTATTGTCCGGACTATACGGTCAGGAACCCGGAAACCGCGGGCCTGGTCCCCGAACGCATCGTCGATGCCAACCGCCGTGGCCAGCTCTGCCAGATCGTCCAGCGCCTGCTGCCGGCACGCGAGAAAACGCCGGCCACCACCAAAGTGCATGCTTTCCTGCGCAACCTGATCCAGCTCGATACCGACGTCAGCGCGCTGATGGGGCATGCCCGCGAGGTCGTCACCCGGGTTTCCGGCGGCCTGGCGCAGTGGGCGCGGCGGCTCGAATTCGAGCCCTTCCGCCTGCGCGTCACCGGCACCGCCGGATCGGGCAAGACGCAACTCGCCCTGGCCGAATTCCGCGCCACCGTCGAAGCCGGCCAGCGGCCGCTCTATGTCTGCTTCAACCGCCCGCTGGCCGACCACTTCAGGCGCATCGCACCGGCCGGCGGCATGGCCTGCACCTATCACCAGCTCTGCGACCAGCGCCTGCGCCAGGCCGGCGAGACACCCGACTTCACCTTGCCCGACGCCTTCGAGCGCCTGCAGAAAAGAGCCGCCGAACTGGCGGTGAGCGACGCCTTCCTGTTCGACACCCTGATCGTCGACGAAGGCCAGGACATCTCCGAGCCCTGGCGCGACTTCATCTTCCGCCATGCGCGCCCGGAAGCGCGCATCCTGTGGCTCGAAGACCCGCTGCAGAACCTCTACGGACGCCCGCCGACACCGCTGCCCGGCTGGGTGACGCTGCGCACGCAGAGCAATTACCGCAGCCCGCGACCGATCGTCGAATTGCTGCGCCGCCTGCTGCCCGGCGACCTCGACATCGAGGCGGCCTCGCCGATCGCCGCCGACGAAATCGAGATCCTTGACTATGCCGACACCCAGGGCCTGTTCGCCCGCGTCAAGGAGGCCATCCGGCTCTGCTACTCCGCCGGCTTCAAGAAGCACGACCTCGCCATCATCAGCTACCACGGCCGCGCGCAGTCGCACTTGCTGGCGCTTGACGCTCTCGGCCAGACCAGCCTGCGCCACTTCACCGGCGCGTACGACCTGTTCGGACAACCGGTCTATAGCCAGGGCGACGTGCTGGTCGAATCGGTGTACCGCTTCAAGGGCCAGGCCGCCCCGGCGGTCATTTTCACCGAGATCGATTTCGCAGTGCTCGACGATCAGGCGGTGCGCAAGCTCTTCGTCGGCGCCACGCGCAGTTCGATGAAGCTGGTGCTGATCCTGCACCAGAAGTCCGCCGCCGGATTGCTCGAACGCCTGCACTGATTCATCACCGCTGCGCCCGGTGGCGCATCCTGTGAGCTCGACGGTCGCTATCCTGCAGACATCTGCCGGCAATGGTGCCGGACGAACAGGAGACCCGATGCCCCATCACCAACCCCGTATCCTCATCCAGCCGCTCAAGCCGGCAGTCATCGCCGGCGTCTCCCAGAGGCTTCCGGTCCTGATCCGCGTGCAGGCGCCCGATGCCGCGCCGACGCAGGGAAAAGCACGCAAGCCTTACCACCTCGCCCTGGTCATCGACCGTTCCGGCTCGATGTTCGGTCCGCCGCTGGTTGAAGCCGTTCGCTGCACCAGGCACATCATCAACCAGCTCGCGCCCACAGACCTGGCCTCGCTGGTCATCTTCGACGACCGCGTGCAGACCCTCGTTCCGACCCACCCGGTTGGTGACCGCCAGGCACTGCACCTGGCCCTGCTGCAGATTCATGGCGGCGGCTCGACCAACCTGCACGGCGGCTGGCAGGCCGGCGCCGATGGCCTGCTGCCGACCGCCGTGCAGGCAGCACTGGCACGCGTCGTCCTCCTTTCGGACGGCAACGCCAATGTCGGCGAGATCACGAACACCACGGCGATCGCCGCCTGCTGCGCGCAGGCCGCCGAACGTGGCGTCACCACCTCGACCTATGGTCTCGGACCCCACTTCAACGAGGAATTGATGGTCGAGATGGCCAAACGAGGCGGCGGCAACCATTACTACGGGGATACCGCTGCCGATCTTTTCGAGCCTTTCGCCGAGGAGTTCGACCTGATCTCGGCCCTCTGCGCCCGCCATGTCCGCCTGTCGCTGGCGGCACCGCCACACGTCCGCATCCGCCTGCTCAACGATTATCGACGCGAAGGCCATGCGGACTTGCCGGTGATCCATCTGCCCGACATTGCCTTCGGCGCCGAAGCCTGGGCACTGGTCGAACTGGATCTGCCGCCGGCGTTCGCCACCGAGGACGCCCGGCAGTTGCTGCAAGCGACCGTCACCGCCTCGGCACCCGAGGATGAACCGTTATTCTTTGCCGACGCCACGCTGACTCTCACCGCGCTGCCGGCGACTGCCTGGGACGCGCTGCCGAATGATCCGCTGGTGGTCGCGCGCCAGTGCGAACTGGCTGCCGGCAAGCTGCTCGAACAGGCGCGCGCTGCCGCTGAATACGGCGACTGGAACACCGTCGAGCGCCTGCTCGCCGAAGCTCGCCTGCGCTTTGCCGAGCAACCCTGGGTGATCGAGGTGCTGGAGAGCATGGCGGAGCTAGCCGGCATGATGGACACTGCACGCTTCCGGAAGGAAGCGCTTTATGCCGCCCGCAAGATGAATTCGCGGATTTCGGCAAAGGAAGAATGCGGCTACCTGGGTCCGGACACCGAGTCGACCAGTGCCAGCTTCCTGCGCCGCAAGACGGCTCAGGGCAAGGCGCAGTTCGGCAATCCGGAGGATGAGAAGGAATAG
>NZ_JBSEHC010000001.1:0-570619 GCF_056856495.1 Candidatus Accumulibacter propinquus | reverse complement strand
CGGGAAGAGGTTTCACTAGAAGTTGAGATGCACCTTTTGCCTAGGAAACGACTGAATAAGTCTCGACTTCTTAGAACCACTGAAGTTTAGACACACGCCTCTCCCACCGGCCGCGATTTCCCGGGTGGCGATGGCTGACCAACAGGACAAAGGCGTGCCTCGACGCTGGTCGAGGCAGGGAGAGACGGGCTCAGCACTGCAAACGCTGATCCTGACCCGGGAAAGGCATCACGAATTGACCGGACTTCGGGTCGTAGGCGCCGCGCACGGGAAGTCCGATAAATTGCATCCGCAACCACTGGGCGAAAAGCCCTCCGGTAATCATGGCGCCCTTCCGCCAAGGCGCGATGGCCATCAGCGGAAAGGACTGCCACAACTGCAGGGCGAGCAATTGCGTCAAGGCATAGGCCGTGGCACGAATCTGCATCCACAGTTCCAGCGCGGCCTTCGACTGCTGCCACAGATTGGCCACGCCCCACCAGCGCTTCAGATTGTGAAACAAGGGCTCGATCCCCCAGCGCTCGGCGTAGATCTCGACGATCTGTTGGGCCGAGAGGTCGGTCTCGGTGGCCAGAATCAGGCGTGGGCGCGACCACGTGTGGTCGGGCATGAACATCTCGCACCACACCGCGCGAACCGGGAGCCCCTTCAGGAATCGCGCCACGGCGAAGACCGAGCGCACCCGAACCGGCTGCACCTTGCCGTACAGCATCAGTTCCATCTCTTGTATCGGCAAGGTTTCGAGCATTGCCGCATCGACCCGCTGGCCGTATTTGCGCTTCCGCCCTCGGCGTTTCGGTTCGGGTTGGGGCGGGAGAAACAAGGCGGTATCTCGCCGCACCTGCCCGATGATGCGGACCTGCTGTTCGAGCAAGGGCAGAATCAGGCTGCGGCGCATGAACCAGGCATCGATCAGCAAGCGCACCCCCTTCACGTGCCCCCGGATCGAATCCATCAATTGCCGTGCCACCCAGAGCTTGCCGCGCTGCCCCGATTCTTCGAGCAGCCAGGAGCGAATTGGTACCGACAGCGCCGAACCCAGCCGGACGCGCACGACCAAGGCCAGCGTGACCCAGCACTGGCTGTTCAAAAACGTCGGCCGATTGGCCTTGTGGCTGTGATCGTGTTTGATGCTGATCCCCGGCCCGAGCTTCGCGCAGCGCGGAACCAGCGTATCGTCGAGGATCAGGGTCACCCGTTCGGCCGGGCACACCAGCAGTATCAGCTGCAACAAACGCAGCGACAGTTCGGTGACCGGCACCTGCGCCCGTTCGATGAGCTTGTAATAGGTGGTCCAGTGCGCCTCTCGGCGAATCGCCCCGATGGCGCGCGTGACCCAGCCTTCCGGGTTGAGCAGGCAGCCGATCAGGAGTTCGACGAAGGTCCGGCGGGAACGCGGTGGCACGGCCACCAGAAGAAAGGAAATCCATTCCGAGAGCAGCAAGCAAACGTTGGCAGCGAGAGACATGAGGGAAAGTCCGGGATCGAAAACGATCCCTCATTGGTCGCCGCGCGCTGCTTGCGCGAGAACCCTGCGCAAGCAGCGCGCGGCGACCTCACGATTCCTTCGCCATGTCAAGCCTTTTTTGCATTCTCGAAAATTTTATCGGCCCCGGAATGCCTGCGGCCGCAGCCGGCAATCGCGAGTGTCTAAACTTCAGTTAGAAACACAAACGTAACCATGAGGATCTGCAGGCAGCGTTGCGGACTGATTCAGTGTTTCCCTATATATGGTAGGGCAAGTCGGGTTAGAAGCGGAGAGCAGACTCAGCGATGCCATCAGGGCTACAACCGTTTTGGTAGAACTGCAGCCGGCGCCCAGGTCACAGTGTACGTCAGCTTGGTGATCATTAAGCCGACATTGCCCATGAAAATGTCATCGGGCTGCAATGGGTCGTCAGCGGCCATTGAACTCCGACCTGTCTATGTCAACAAGGAGTCAGCAACTCTGTAACGAAGGTGGATCTGACCATTCGCGAGTTCCGAGCTTCAACAACCCGTCCAAGCTCGGCACTGACCATCACCAGTTGATGGGCAGCAAAGCGTGATCTACGCTATCCAGCATGCTTACCCGCAACCCTCGCCCTGAGCTTAGCCAGCCGGTCCGAAACCAGAAGCGCCGCGATTCCAGCGGCAGTGATCGCCTCGGGCCAGTTCGGCTTGTCGTTCCACGCAAGAATCGCTGCGATCTGAGCGACAGCCCCCAGCGTCAGCATGTGAAACGCCATACGCACGAGCAGCGGTGCGCACGGGCTCATCCGATTCAACTCGGGTTCAGATCTCAACGCGATGATGATCGACGCCATCAGCACGATGGCAGTCAGTAGCGTGTCCGTCATTTCTGAACCTCCTCCGCTTTCTTGGCCGCGAACCGCATGACGGCAGGGCCAAGCACCCGATGTGCCAACAGGCCGATGGTCACCGCGATCGGCAGTTGCATCAGGTCGTTCGACATCGCCTGAGGCCACACGGCTATCGACGTCACGCCGACCGCCACTGCCGGTGTCAGGTACCCCGCGATAACCGACGCCAACGTGGCGACGGCCAGGCGCTTCCACGCCGGCAGCGGGTGCTGGTATGACAGCGACCACAGGCCGCCGGCAAGCCCGGCCAGCAGGATGTGCGGGTGCAAGCCGGTGGAAATCCCAAAGATCGTCAGGCCGGCAGCAGTGATGGTCAACGCGGCGGCGCTGCTGGTGGGCTCAACCATCTCTTTGTATTCTCCTTTCGATCGGCCAGATCATTGGACCCCCTCCGCTTCTCTATTGAACCCGCGCATCACCGCCGCCATGCGCTCATTCACGTCGCGCACCCGGCCCGCCGTGTCGGGCCCGTCCGCTTTCACGACGTCATTCCGCGCCTTTCGTAGCGCGGCCACCTGCCGCTCGGCCACGTTCCCGCGCGCGGCGAGCTCGATGGCGCCCGGGTGGTCGGCAAGGTAGTCGGCCACGGCGATCCCTGCCCTCACCCGCCCCTTGATCTCGTTCTCCGCCGCGTTCGCCTCCCGGATTCGCTCGTAGAACCGCTCCGACTGGCCGGACGCGCCACCGGTGTTCCCGTACAACCGGCCAACCAGCGGAATCTTGTAGGGCGGCAACTCTTCGCCGGTGAACGGCGCCGATGCCGTAGACGCCACCTTCCCCGCCTCGCGCCCGAGACCGCCTGTCAACTGGCCGATCACGTAGTCGATCTGATCGGGCGTCGGTGACCATCCGCCAGGCGTGTACTCGGTACCGCCGGCAATGGCGTTGATCGCCCCCGCAAACCCCTTCGCCCAGGGTGTCGCCGAATCCTTCGAGCGTTTGAACCCGGGCTCCTGGTCCAGTGCATTGACTTTCTCGATGTAGATCGGCCGCCCCGCCCAGTCCTTGTTCTGCAGCAGTGCTGACACCGGGTCAATAATCGTTATCGATGCGACCTGAGTGAGCAGCGCCAAACCACCTAATGGATTGAACGCACTGATCAGGGTCATTAAGACGCTCGACTTTTGCTTCCCGAGCGTCTTGTCCCTGTAGACGGCCAACATCACCGACGAAGACCACCCGCTGCTCATCGACGCGCTGGCCAACGACCGCAACGCGCGACAGCCAGGTTTCGCGCCGGTAGTCGTCGACGGCCCGGCACACGGCGAATTGGTGGTCAACGCCGATGCGAGCTTCCGCTACACGCCGGCGAAGGATTGGCACGGCGAGGATCGCTTCACCTACCAACTCAGCGATGGCCAGGTCGCATCCGGAGTCGCCACGGTGACCCTCACGGTAATGCCGGTGAATGATGGCCGCTGCTCAGTCCGCTCACCGCCACGCTGCCCGAGGATGGCAGCGTGACCCTCGATCTGCTGTCTGGCGCGACCGACCCGGACGGCGATGCGCTGGCCGTATCTGCCGGCTCGCCCCGGCACGGCACCTTGAGCAGCAATGGCGATGGCAGCTACACCTACCGCCCGGCGATCGACTATCACGGCGAGGATGAGCTCGCCTTCACGATCAGCGACGGGCAAGTGGCCACCGAAGGCACGCTGCGCCTGACGATCAGCGCGCAGGCCGATGCACCGACGCTGACCCTCACTGATGGCACAGGAACAACGCGGGAAATTTTCCGCAGCGGCTGGGAAAGCGTCGCCAACGCCGGCGCTACGCCAACGCCGGTCAAGGGAGACGGGCTCGAAGGCTGGCAACGGCTGAGTGGCGGACCCAGCATGCCCGGCGGCAGTTTCCAGATCTGGAGCGGTGGCGACCGCATGCGCAATGCCCTCGGCGGCAGCCTGAGCGCGTACCCGGCTGCCGGCAGCGGCCAGAACTGGCTCGAACTCAACATCTTGGGCAGCACGCTGATTCCGACACGGGCCATCGAGCGTGGCATCGACACCATCGCCGGCGCCACCTACACCCTCTCCCTGACCCTCGCCGGCGCGCCGGGTTACGCTGCCGAATACACGCGCATCGGCATCACCCTCGATGGCCGGAACATCGGTAGCGAGGCGAGCACCAGCCCGCTCGAAGCGCTCGCCTGGCAAACGCGACGTTTCCACTTCGTCGGCACGGGCGGCCGGCAGACCTTGCGCATTGCCTCGGAAGCCACACGCTTCGACGCCTGGAGCAGCGGCACGATGATCGACGACATCGTGCTCAGTGAAACGCTGCCGGCCAACGTCGGCTTCGAGGATGCGCCGATGCCACTGCCGACGATCGCCGCCACGCTGCGCGACGACGACGGCTCGGAAGCCCTGTCGATCGACATCGCCGGCCTCCCTGTCGGCGCGACGCTCAGCGACGGCGAACACTCATTTACCGCCACGAGCCTGGCGCAACGGCTGACGATCAGCGACTGGGATCTCGGCAAACTGTCGATCACACCACCGCCCGACAGGACTGGCCGCTTCACGCTGACCATCGTCGCTACTGCCTCCGAGCAGTCGAATGGCAGCCAGGCCAGCACGACGGCCAGCTTCGAGGTTCTGGTGCTGCCGGTGGACGATGCGCCAACGTGGACCAGCGCCCCTCCCGCCAGCTTCGAATGGCAGGCGGCCGCCGCCGAAATGCGCCTGCAGCCGAGCACGACATCGACAGGCGTAGGCGTGACGGTCATGACGCAGCCGATCACCGCAATGCCGACCGTCAACGATATCGGCCCTCACCGGCCGGATGCCCCCGGCGGGCGCCTCGACATGCCGCCGCAGGTTTTCAGATACCAGGCCATGGCTCGCGATACCGACGGCGACGCGCTCAGCTATCGTCTCCTGGACGGACCCGCCGGTGCTCGCATCGACGCGGCCAGCGGACTCCTGCTCTGGGAATCACCGCAGGCCGGCGAACAGTTCTTCCGGCTGGAGGCGGACGACGGCAAGGGCAACCGCGTCGAGCAGCGGTTCACCGTGCAGTTCGGCAGCGCGCAGCGTACCGGCACGCGCGGCAAGCCCCCTGCCCGGCTACACCCGGCCAGCGTAGCCACGAATTCCAGTCGGGCGAACGAGCAAAGCCCTCGCAAGCTAGGCCCGCAGAACACTACCCCGTCGCGCATCGACTCGGGCGGCGCGCAACCCGCCTGCTTTGCCGGCGCACGCCTGGCGCAAAGCCCCTGGCTGCCGGAGTTCCTCGGCGCCGCGGGCCATGCGCAGAGCACGGATCGTGCCGCCCTGCAGATCCGGATCACGCCTTGAGGTGATCCGGGACGCGCACTTCAGACCAGGTCTTCCGGCACCACCCACTGGTCGAACGCTTCGGCGCTCAGCAGGCCGGAGGCGATGGCCGCCGCGCGCAGCGTCGTCCCCTCGGCATGCGCGCGCCTGGCGATCTGCGCGGCGCGGTCGTAGCCGATGTGCGGCGCCAAGGCGGTGACCAGCATCAGGCTGCCGTGCAGCAGTTCATCGATGCGCGCCGTATTCGCCTGCAGGTCGCACACGCAATGGCTCTCGAAACTGCGCATGGCGTCGGCCAGCAGGCGGGCGCTGTCCAGGAAGTTGCGGGCGATCAGCGGCTTCATCACGTTCAACTCGAAGTTGCCCGCGGCACCGCCGAAGCTGATCGCCACGTCGTTCCCGAAAACCTGCGCGCAGACCATCAGCAGCGCCTCGCATTGTGTCGGGTTGACCTTGCCGGGCATGATCGAACTGCCCGGCTCATTCTCCGGCAGACGCAACTCGCCGATGCCGCAACGCGGACCGCTGCCCAGCCAGCGCAGGTCGTTGGCAATCTTGCTCAGCGCCGTAGCCAGCGTCTTCAGAGCGCCGTGCGCCATGACCAGCGGCTCGTGCCCGGCCAGCGCCGCGAAATAGTTGCCGGCGGCAACGAAGGGCAGACCGCTGTGACGGGCCATTTCGGCGATCGCGCGCGCGGCAAAATCCGGATGCGCATTGAGACCCGTGCCCACCGCCGTGCCGCCGAGCGCCAGGGCATACAGGCCGGGCAGGGTCATCGCCATGGCCGCGCGCGCGATGCGCAATTGCTCGACGTAACCGGAAAACTCCTGCCCGAGGGTGAGCGGCGTGGCATCCTGCAGATGCGTGCGGCCGATCTTGACGATGCCGCTGAACGCTTCCGCCTTCACCCGCAGCGTCGCCGCCAGCATGTCGAGCGCCGGCAGCACGCGCTGTTCGACGAGCAGCACACCGGCGATGTGCATCGCCGTCGGGAAGACGTCGTTGGAGGACTGCCCGCAATTGACGTGGTCGTTGGGATGCACCAGCCGGCCGACGCCGCGCGGCCCGCCGAGCAACTCCGAGGCACGGTTGGCCAGCACTTCATTGACGTTCATGTGGGTCTGCGTACCGGAGCCGGTCTGCCAGACCGACAGCGGAAATTCATCGGGCCACTGGCCGGCGAGGATTTCGTCGGCGGCCTGCACGATGGCCACGGCGATCGCCGCATCGATCTCGCCAAGCGCGCTATTGGCCTGCGCCGCGGCGCGTTTGATCAGCAACAGCGCGCGGATGATCTCCGTCGGCATGCGCTCGCGGCCAATCGCAAAATACTTGAGGGAGCGTTGCGTCTGCGCTCCCCAGAGATGCGCGGCCGCGACGTCGATCGCGCCGAGGCTGTCGTGCTCGGCGCGGACCTCGCCGCCGGTCGGGTCGCTGTTGCGCACGGCTCACACTCCCGGTGGCATCGTCGCAGGCGCACTGCGCGCGAGCTGGTGATCGGTGTGCACTCAGGTCCGGAACTGCGCGACGGTATTGCGCAAGCCACCCGCGAGTTGGCTGAGCGTGCGCGCCGCGCTGGCGGTCTCCTCGGCCGCGGCATTGTTCTCCTCGGAAGCCTGCGCGACCTGTTCGACCCGTTGCGCGATCTGCTGGCTGGCGATCGATTGCTCGCTGATCGCATTGCCGATGTCGTTGACCACGGCGACCACCTGCTCGACGCTGCTGCGGATGTCGCGGATCGCATCACCCGCGGAACCGGCCAGGTCGACACCGTGATCGACCTGCTGCACGGCGGTCGTCATCGAGTCGAGCGAGTTGCGGGTTTCGTGCTGGATCTGCAGAACCATGCTGTTGATCTCATTGGTGGCCTTGCCGGTGCGCTCGGCGAGCTTGCGCACCTCGTCGGCGACGACCGCGAAGCCACGCCCCGACTCGCCGGCGCGCGCCGCCTCGATCGCCGCGTTCAGCGCCAGCAGATTGGTCTGATCTGCAACCTCCTTGATCACCTGCACCACCGTCGAGATGCGCGTCGCGCTTTCGTCTAGGGCGCGCATCGCGCCGGAAGTCTGGCGGACAGTGTCGGCGATGCGGTTGATGGCGCTGGTCGCCTGCTCGATCACGCCGCCGCCGCTGTCCGACAGCTCGGCGGCATGGCTTGCCGTTTTCAGCGCATCACGGGCATTGTCCGCCACCTGGCTGATGCTCACCGACATCTCCTCGACCACCGCCGCCATCGACGCCGCCGAATCACTGGCCGAGCGCGAAGCAGCGGCCACCTGCTGCGACGATCCGGCCAGCGTCTGCGCCGCGCCCTCGGTGCTGACGACGGTACTGCCGATGTTCTTCAACATCGTCCGCAGCCGCGACTGCATCTGCTGCTGGTAGGCCATCAGGCTCTGCGTGTCGCCGCTCTGCAGCGCGAGATCCTGGCTCAGGTCGCCGTCGGCGATGCGCTGCACCAGTTGCCGGGCGTATTCGGGCTCACCGCCAAGCTGGCCGGTGATCCGCCGCGTGACCAGGAATGCGATACCGATCGCCAACGCCACTCCCGCGACCAGCAGCCCGAGCATCAGGTTTTGCGCCAGTACGTGCGCCGCTTCGGTCTCCTGCTCGGCCTTTGATTTGCGCTCCTGCTGAATCTTGATGAATTTCTCGCTTTCCGCCGCGAGCTCGCGCTGCGCGTTGCGCGCCTCTCCCTGGATCAGATCACGCATCGCATCGAGCTTGCCTTCCTTGCCCAGCGCGACCACCTGCTCGTGGCCGCGCAGGTAGCGCTCGTTCAGCGTGCGCATGTTGCCCGCAATCTGCCGGGTTTCGGGGCCGCGCTGGAACTTCTCGAGTTCTTCCGCCAACTGGGTGTTTTCCTTGCCGGCCTTGGTTGCACGTTCCAGTTGCTGGTCGCGCTCGTCGGCGGCGACCAGCGCACTGAGTTGATAACGCCGCATGCCATTTACCCGCTCGGCAATTTCCCGCGCCATCGATTCGTTGCGACTCGCCCGGACGATATTGTCGACCGCCTTGTCGATCACGTTCAACTGCCAGATGCCGATGCTCACCAGCACCGCCATCACCGCACAGATCGCGGCAAATCCACTCCAGAGAAGCGTTTTGATTTTCATTTTTAGAGCCTCTTGTCAAAGAACGTCAGGTTGCAAGCAGAACGGAATCGGCGGGCCGGCGCAGGCGCCCGGCAGAAATTGGCACGTACTTTGCGTCATGCCACAAGCGCTTGTCAACCCTCACATTTTCCGCCGCTGCAAGCCACCCGGCGGACACCATTCGAGCGCCTTTCAGCACATTTTCCGGAGCGATTCCGCCGTTCCCGATGCGGTCCTGGCGCAGTCAAGAGCAAGCAGAGACTGTTAGAATGCGCCCACCCTGCAACCGGCGTCACTGCCCATGGCCTCCGCCGACAATCCCATCCTGAACTCTCCTTACGACGAGCCGGCGCGGCACTACGCCACCGACGCGCAGGGGAATCTGAACTATCGCGACATTCGCCCCGGCCGCCGCATCTTTACCCCGGATGTGCCGCAGGTACCGATCGGCCAGCAAAACCAGGGCAGCATGTTCGACGTGAATGACTTCCGGGCGGAATACGGTGAACACCTGATCAACCGGCTCAGGGACGAGCTGCGCGCCTGGCGGCAATCAGGCTATCGGGGGGTCACCAGCCGCGTCACCCGCGATCTGCTCGACTACTGGTTCGCCAACCCCGAACGGGCCGCGCACCAGAAACTGTTCTTTGCGCAGCAGGAAGCCGTCGAGGCGGCGATCTGGTTGAACGAGGTCGCCGAGAAGTCGAACACCGGCACGCATCTCCAGAACCAGTTGCGGCAGCGGCAGGCCAGCGCCGGCGACGACACCGCCAGCCAGTTGCCGCGGGTGGCCTTCAAGATGGCCACCGGCAGCGGCAAGACCGTGGTCATGGCCTGCCTGATCCTCTACCACTATCTCAACCGGCGCGAATACCGCAACGATACCCGCTACGTCGATTACTTCCTGATCCTCGCCCCCGGCATCACCATCCGCGACCGCCTCAATGTCCTCCTGCCGGACCAGCGCAACACGCCGCCCGCCACCGCCCGCGACTACTACCAGCAGCGCACGCTGGTACCGCCGGCCCACCAGCACGCCCTCGACGAACTCGCGCACCGGCTGATCATCACCAACTATCACGAGTTCCTGCCGCGCCTGCTTGGCGGCAACAAGCGCACGCCCTTCGACGGCAAGCTCGGCGCCGACGGCCACAAGGTCGAAAGCCGCGAGGACGAAAACCAGATGCTGCGCCGCGTGCTCGGCAGCTTCAAGGCCGGACGCCGGCTGCTGGTGATCAATGACGAAGCCCATCACTGCTATCTGCCGCGCGCCAGGGGCAGGGATACCGAACTCGACAATTCGGAAACCGAAAACGAGCGCGCCGCGGTCTGGTTTTCCGGCCTGCGCGCCTGCACCCGGCGCTTTCAAGTGCGTGTGGTCTACGATCTGTCGGCGACGCCCTACTACCTCTCCGGATCGGGTTTCCCGGCGTACTCGCTGTTTCCCTGGGTGGTCAGCGACTTCGGCCTGATCGAAGCGATCGAAGCCGGCCTGGTCAAGATTCCCTTCCTGCCGATCGACGACAGCAGCCAGGCGATCGACGAGCCGGTCCTGAAAAACCTTTACGAGAACTGCAAGGCCGAACTGCCCCGCAAGGGACAGCGCACGCAGCGGCGCGCGGCGCAGGAAACCCCCTTCGGCGAAGCCGCCCCCAACCTGCCGGCGCTGGTGCGGCAGGCGCTCGACCAGTTCTATACCCACTACGAAGAATACGAGCGCGGCTTGCGGCGGCGTGGCGAACTGAAAGCCGACCTGTTCACCGCGCCGCCGGTGTTCATCGTCGTCTGCGGCAACACCACCGTTTCGCGCGAAGTGTTCAAGGAAATCGCCGGTTACGAACGCGTGGACGAGAGCGGTCAGGCGACCGTCGTTGCCGGTCGTTTCCCGCTGTTCTCCAACTTCGACCGCGACAGCGGCCGCGCCCTCGCCCGCCCGCCGACCTTGCTGATCGACAGCGACGCCCTCGAACACTCCGGCCAGATCGACGAGGGCTTCAAGAAGGTTTTCGCGCCCGAGATCGAGCGCTTCAAGCGCGCCTACCGTCTCCGCCACCCCGAGCGCGGTGTCGACAGCCTCACCGACGCCGAACTGCTGCGCGAGGTGGTCAACACCGTCGGCAAACCCGACACCCTCGGAGCGCACGTCCGTTGCGTGGTGTCCGTCGCCATGCTCAGCGAAGGCTGGGACGCCAACACCGTCACGCACGTCATGGGCCTGCGCGCCTTCGGCTCGCAACTGCTCTGCGAACAGGTCGCCGGCCGGGCGCTGCGCCGCCGCTATTACTTCACCGACCCGAAGACCGGCAAGTTCCCTCCCGAATACGCGCACATCATCGGCATCCCCTTCAAGCTGTTCAAGGCCGGCCAGAGCAGTCCCGTCGACCCGCCCGAATACGCCACGCTGCGCGCACTGCGCGAACGCGACCACCTCGAAATCCGCTTCCCCAATCTGGTCGGCTACCGCCTGCAGACCGACAGCGATCGTCTCGCCGCCGAGTTCAGCGGCACCCCCGACTATCGCCTCGACACCACCCGTCTGCCGGTCGAAACCACGCTCGGCACCGCCGTCTCCGAAGACCGCCAGACGATGCGCCTCAGGCTCGACGAACTGCGCGACCAGACGGTCATCTACAAGCTGACCCGCGACTACCTGCGGCGTATCCACGGTGATGAAGCGCAGCGGGCCGACCTGCGTCTCTTCCAGCAGGTCAGGCAGATCGTCGAGCGCTGGTACGCGGAAAAGCTCAAGCTCGTCGGCGAAGACGACCCGATCTACAAGCGCCTGGTGATCTACGAAGACCCGCAGCCGGTGGTCGAGAGCATCAACCGCGGCATCGTCGCGCACGCCGCCGAACGCGAGCGCGTGCTGCCGATCCTCAACCACTACAACCCACAGGGCAGCACACGGCACGTCTTCGGCCACACCAGCCGCAACACCTGGCCCACCCGGAAAAGCCACGTCAATCTGGTCGTCGCCGACACCGGCACCTGGGAGCAGATCGCCGCCAAGACGCTGGAAAAGATCCCGGCGGTCGAAAGCTACATCAAGAACGCCTTCCTCGGCTTCCACATTCCCTACATCAGCGGCGGCAAGGAGCGAAGCTACCTGCCCGACTATCTCATTCGTCTGCGCACGCCGAAGCTGCGCACCGCCCAGCTCATCCTCGAAATCACCGGCTTCAACCAGGACAAGGAACTCAAGCGCTGGGCAGTGCGCGAACGCTGGCTGCCGGCAGTGAACAACGCGCGCGACAAGCTCGGGCTGCCAGCGTGGTACTTCGAGGAAATTGCGGACATCGAAGACATCAAGCCGGCGTTGACCCAGGCCATCCGACGCATCGTCGACGAAATCGATGCCGCGCCAGATAGTCTCGTGGAGATTCTCGATCTGCTCGCCAGCTTGCCAGACGACTTCTACCCGGACGGTCGGCACGATTCCGCCGCCTTTGAACAAAGGGAGCCATTTGAGTGACGCCGCGCTATTTGCTCGACACCAATATTTGCATCTTCCTTAAAAACAACCGGCATCCCAACGTGGCCAGGAAGCTGGCCGGTCTCCAGCCGGGCGACGTCGCCATGTCCGTAGTGACCTGGGGAGAACTGGTGCTGGGCGCTGAAAAGTCCCGTGAACGCAGCCAGACCTTGGCGAAAATCACGAAATTGCGAACACTTGTACCGGTGCTGGAGCTCAGCGCAGCCGTCGGCGACCGCTACGGCGCCATCCGTGGCGAACTGGAAAGTGCCGGTTGCACCATCGGTCCGAACGACCTGTGGATCGCCGCGCACGCGCAAACCCTGGGCATTGCTCTGGTCACCAACAATACCGGCGAGTTTGCCCGCGTCGGCGGGCTGACGCTCGAAGACTGGACCACGCCATGACCGACAAGAAGATCGACAGCCTCAAGCACGCCAACGCCAGACGTACGCGCATTCCGAGCCAGGAAGAAGCCGGCTGCGAGCAGGAAAGCCCCGAGGCGCGCCAGACCGAAGCCAACTGGCCGCTCAACCCGGTAACCCAGCGCGGCCAGGATCCTGAACTGTTCTGGTTGGAGAAGTACGGCGCCGACGACCGCGACGAAAATCTGGAAGTCGACATCCGCTCGCTCTACCGCACCGAGCACATCGCCCCGGAAAAGCTGATCCAGCGGCTGTATACGCTGCGGCGCGAAGCCGACCACCAGGCCGATTTCTTCGTCGACGAACTGTTCGCCAACTACAAGGACATCGACGAACTCGACAAGCCGCAGAGCTACTACAAACACGCCGATCGCTGGGCCAACCGCCTGATCCAGGGCGACAGCCTGATGGTCATGGCCAGCCTGCTCGAACGCGAAGGGATGCAGGGCCAGGTGCAGATGATCTACATCGACCCGCCCTACGGCATCAAGTACAACTCCAACTGGCAGATCCGCCTCAACGACCGCAACGTCAAGGACGGCGACGACGCCAGCCTCTCCGGCGAGCCCGAAGTGATCAAGGCTTTCCGCGACACCTGGGAACTCGGGATTCATTCGTACCTCAGTTATTTGCGCGACCGGCTGCTGGTGGCCAAGGCGTTGCTGACCGAGAGCGGTTCGTGCTTCGTGCAGATCAGCGACGAGAATGTGCATCTGGTGCGCTGTGTGATGGATGAGGTGTTTGGGAGTGAGAATTTTGTGGCGTTGATTCCGTTTGTGAAGACGACGGGATCGACTGAAGATTATTTGTCGAGCGTATGCGATTACTTGCTGTTCTATGCAAAAAGGCGCTCAGTCCTCAAGTTTCGACAATTGTTTTTTGAGCGCAAGACTGATACCAGCGGGCCTTACTCTATGATTGAGTTACCCTCCGGAGAACGTCGCCGCATGAACGCTGAGGAACGGCAGAATCCGGAACTACTCCCGGAAGGTGCTCGTGTCTTTCGCATAGACAATCTTCAAAGCCAGAGTGTTGGGCGTCAAAAAGGCGAAGGTGCAGCTTGCTGGTTTCCCGTTGAGTTCAACGGCAAGACTTATCGCCCGAACGAAAAGAACCGCTGGAAAACGAACGAAGAAGGGATGGGGAAGCTCCTTTCAGCCAAACGCCTTGAGGCGACATCGGGTGGTTTGTACTACGTGCGTTATGCCCGCGATTTTCCTTTCCAGCCGCTCGCCAACCTGTGGGGTGATACCGTCATTGCCGGTTTTGCATCTGAAAAGGCATACGTCGTTGAAACCAGCACTAAGGTCATCCAGCGCTGCCTCCTGATGACCACCGACCCCGGCGACCTCGTTCTCGATCCGACCTGCGGTTCCGGCACCACCGCGCACGTCGCCGAGCAATGGGGCCGCCGCTGGATCACCACCGACACGTCGCGTGTCGCGCTGAACATCGCCAAGACGCGGCTGATGACCGCCAGCTACCCGTGGTACACCCTGCAGGACGAAAAGAAGGCGCTGCCGCGCGAGCACTGGGACTTGCGGCACGGCTTCGTCTACAAGAGCGTGCAGCGCATCACCCTGGGTTCGCTGGCCAACGACGAACCGCCCGAGGACGTCACGCTCTACGACCAGCCGGCGGTCGATCGCGGCAAGCTGCGCGTCGCCGGCCCGTTCACCGTCGAGACGCTGCAGAGCTACGAGCCGCTGGCGCCCGAGGACGTCGCGGAAGCCAGCCTCGACCACGAGCGCATGGAAGCTTTCCAGGAGCGCGTTTTCGAGCACCTGAAGACTGCCGGCGTGAAGAACGGCGCGCGCGACGAGATGGCGGTCTTCGCCCGCGTCGACGCGCTGCCCGACAGCGCGCTGCACGCCGAAGGCTATTACGACACCGCCGAAGGCGAACAGAAGGCCTACCTCCATCTCGGACCGCAGTTCGCGCCGGTCAGCCGGCAGGCGGTGAACGACGCGGTCAAAGCCTGCCGCGCGCGCGGCGACGCACAGTGGCTGCTGATTCTCGGCTTCGCCTTCGAATCCGATGTCGAGAATTCAGTGCAGAGGCAGCGCGCCGGCAGCTTCCGCGTCGATAAGGTGCGCATGCACGACGACCTGCTGCAGGCCGGCCTGACCAAGAAGGACAGGAAGGCCGCGACCTTCGTCACCATCGGCGAGCCGGACATCGCCCTCCTGCGCGATGGCGACACGCTGCGCGTCGAAATCCGCGGCCTCGACCTATATGATCCGATCCGCGACGAGGTCAAGGCCCGCTCGGTGGCCGACATCGCCTACTGGATGGTCGACGACGACTACGATGGCTCCAGCTTCATGGTCCGGCAGGTGTTCTTCTGCGGCGGCGACCAGGACGAATTCGACAAATGGAAGCGCGGTCTGTCCGACGTGGCGAAGACGCGCACGCGCAAGAAACTGGAAAACACGCTCAAAATTGAAATCGACGCCGAAGCCTTCGACCGCCTCTATGGCTTCGTTTCCCATCCCATTCCCTTCCGGGCCGGCCGGCGCGTGGCGGTGCGCGTGGTCAGCCAGTTCGGCGAGGAATCGACCAAGGTATTGAAGCCATGAGTACAGCATCGAACAAGTCCGGTGGCCGCCTGCGCCTGCGGATCAGCCTCGAAGACTGGGAGCCGCCGATCTGGCGGCGGGTCGAGGTCAACAAGGATCTCACCTTCTGGGAGTTTCACCGGGTGATCCAGGAAGCGATGGGCTGGGAGGATGATCACCTGCACGAGTTCCGGGCGGCCAACCGGGTGGTGGGCATGCCCGGCCTCGAAGACGAACTCTTCGGCAGGGAGCCGGCACTTCCCGAAGACACCACCACGCTCGGCGAGTTGCTGATCAGACAGCGCAAGTTTCGTTACTGGTACGACTTTGGTGACGACTGGTGGCACACCATCACCATCGAGACGCGTCTGCCGCCCGACCCCGCCGCGCCGCGCGCCGTGCTCGTCGCCGGTGAGGGTGCGTGTCCGCCGGAGGATTGCGGCGGTGTCTACGGCTATAGCAATCTGCTATCGGACCTGCAGGATCCGGCCTCCGAAGGGTACGAGGACGCCCGGGAATGGCTCGGCGAGGATTTCGACCCCAATCATTTCGATCTGGCGCAACACGCCGCCCGCGTGGTCGCGGTGGTGGACGGGTGATCAGGAGTCCGTGTTTCAAATCGCCGGAGTTGCCTCAGCCGCGACTTTTTCGATCAGCAAACGATCGACAAGACCATTGACCGGTGCGACGCCATGCTCGAGTTTGAATTTGCTGACTGATTCACGCGTAGCCGAATCGATCTTTCCCGATGCGGGTATCCCCAGCAGGCTTTGCAGGGTGCGGATGTCCGCTTCTCCCAGACTGCGCTCGGCATCGGTCAGCACGTCGCTGGGTTGCGTCGGTGACGTGACCTCGGCCAGCGGCTTGTTGGGAAGTTTGCCGCCGATGTAGGCGGCGTTGCTGATGCCCATCAGCGTATACAAATTTTCCGGAATTTCGGGTAGTCCCTCGTTGCGCAGCACCGACACCAGGGAATACGACCATGTAAACAAGGTGAAGCCAAGCATCTGAAAACGCAGCAGGTCGAATCCTTCTTTTTCCGACCATAGCATGGGCTTGGTTGCTGGTTCTGCAGAGGAGTTATCGGTTCCCTCTGCCATCCGAGCCAAGATACTCGTCGCACCGGAGATCCCCAGCAGTACAAGAATGCCTGAGGAGAGAGGCAACAACACTCCCGTACTGAACCATGCGTAGGACAGGGCAAAGATGACCAGCAAGGTCCAGAGCAGAATCTGGAGATTCGACAGACTATATCGTCCGGACGAGGCATTGATAACCAGGTTGCGGATGACGTCCGCAGGGTTCAACGCTTTCATCATCCATCCACTGATGGCGAAAGTCATGAGCAGCACCAGCAAGCCGGCCAGTACCGCGCCCATGGCATTTGAAAGCGTGAAGCTTCCCGCGGCATCCACCACCACTTTGCCAGCATCGAAACCGATCGCCCGTACGCTCAATGAAGTCCCAATAAGACGATCCCGCCAGGTCAACCCCATCGCATCGCCTTGCAGCCCTTGCGGCATCGAAGAGAAAAACGCCTCGGTCGGCACACTGACCTCGAAGGTCGCGATATCGCCGCTTTGGCTGAGGAATTTTCCGTTTCCACTCGCGACGGTCGTTTTCGTGCCGTCCCGCGTGAGCCCCTCGAAGCAAAAGGTCACCGGCTTGGTCCGGAAGTCGAATCCGGCCGCGCTGACCTGGACAGTCAGCGGGCTGCCCGGGGGAACACGCACCGGTTTGACGACGGTGAGGCGCGGGGCCGGGGTCAGCGCGCTGATTTCCTCAAGATAGACCGAACGCAACAGCGAAAAGGCCAGCGATGGGTCGCTGTCGAGGGTCCAGATGAGCTTCGTCCCTTTGGTGACGACGACCTTGCCTACTCCGGCCGTGGTGACTTTCGTTTTGGCGGGCAAAATGAATGAACTCGCGAGCGTCAGAACCGGCGATACCTCGAGTTCGCGACCATCCGCCGCCACCGGTTGGCGATCACGTATTCCAAGGGAGAAGCGTCGGTCGCCACTGCCGACCATGGTTGCTCCGCTCTTCTCAGGGAAATCAAAAGTCAGCACCCCCTTGTCGCCGGTCAGCACCCCTCGACCCAATATCTGATCCTTCACCAGAACCGGATGATCAAGCTCCGTGACTCCCGCTTTGGGTTCAAGGCCCAGGGTTCCCGGGTCCAGAACGAGTGTCAGGTCGTGTTCCAGCGTCGCCTCAAGACGGGGATCGACTTCCAGATTTCTGCGGTCGAACTGCAGGATGCTGTTGATCGGCATCACCACCAGTGGCCGACACGCGTCGGCCGCCCAAACAAAAGTGCAGAACAACAGGCCCGCCGTCAGGCCAAGATATTTCAACGCGGCGGCTCTGGCCATGGCTATGCCTCCACGAACAGACGAGAAAAACTGGGCGCGCTCTGCGGAAGTTGGTCCGGTTGGGCGAGAAAATAAGCGAAGCTATCGTTGAACCATTGCACGAAGCGGTCCGCATGCGCGCCGGTTCCTTTTGGATATTGCCTCATCTTCCAGCGGTTGGCGGCACCCGTGTTCTCGTATACGCCACCGGCATTGTAGGCGCAGGCAACCAGGGGCGGATCGAAGCGGGTCATGGTCTGCTGGCTGCTGATATACGCCGTGCCAGCCGCAATGGATGTCTCGGGTTTGAAGAGGCTGTCGCGTGTGATCGTCGGATCCGACAATGCCTCGCGCGCCGTACTGATCAGGGTCTGCATCAGACCGACGGAAACTCGATGTGGCGTTCGTTCATCGCTCTTCCAGCCCGGCTCGATTCGGGGCGGCACGTCAGCACGGCCCGAGCTCTCGGTGCAAATGGTCGCCACGATAAGTTCCAGCGGGACCTTGTACTTCGTCGCTGCATCGGCGATCAGCGTGTCGTATGTCTGCCAGACCCGCGGCACGGTCACCAATTCACCCGGGGAACGGTCGAGCTTGCCATTGACGATGAGGCCATCCCTCGACAGTTGCCACTTGACTCCGCCGAAGTTACTATTGTGAGGTTCCAGCAGGGAGCGAATGCTTACTTTAAACACCGCTGAGCTTCGCTTACCGAGCGCATCCGGGCTCTGCCCGGATATCGCCGGGACCGCGGCACCGTCGTCGCCGGTCACCGGCGCGACCACCAGATCGACCTCGAGCGCGTCCAGTATCACGCGCAGCGGCGTGCAAACGCTGACCTCCAGTAAATAGCCGTCGGACGCCCGGGCAATATGCAAGCCCACAGCCTGATTGTGCCGGTCGACGACCAGTGCGCCACTGTCCATGGGTGTTGTCGCGCTTCTCCAGGCGCCACCACCGCCGAGGCCATACAGGATCTGGTTGCCGAAAAGAAGCGTGAAGGTTGCATTGCTGGTGATGTCGGGATAGGCGATCGGCACGACATTGCCGGTCGAATGCACCGAGGCTTCCGCCACCCGGCCCGTGCCTGCGCCATGAAACTGGACGATCTGGCCTTCGAACATCCCGGTGGACACTTCGCCCGGCATCCCGATACCCTCGATCTCGGCGCTCACCAGGCTATCGTTGGTCACCCTGGCGATCGCCGCATCGCACACCTGGGTCGCCCCCTCGACAAGTCGCCATTTGACGGCGGTCTCGAATTCGGCCACCTTCGTCCAGTCTCCCCCTTGCGGACGAACTTCAATGGCGTCGCCGTGGCGCGCGTAACCATTCATCCCGATGACGTGCCCAGCGGTGAGAATGTAGCGCGTCCTCGGGTCGTGCCTCGATTGCACCAGGCAACCGAAAGTGCCGTAGTTGTTGCTGCGATCGCGAGCGTTCCTCAGTAATGCTCCGCCCTTCACCTGTGCCATGGCCTCTCCTCGTCAGTCATTGACCTTCCCTCCCGCTGCTAGCCAGCTAGCCGGGCGAAGGCCCGAGGCCTTTGGCTTTGCGTGCATTCGTTTGCAACCTGATGGCCGTTTCCTGGGTGTAATCGCCTTTCCGCTGATCAAGTTTTTCCGTCTCCTGAAAGCGGGACAGCGCATTGCGTAAATCGACGTCGAATTTCTCCGGGGTCGGGCTGACGCCCAGTTCGCGCCGCAATTCCCGAACATCCGATTTGGATTGTCTGCATTCGAAATCGGTCCGAGACCCCTCGACTTCACATGTCCGCGACAATACCGTCGCCGCCGCAGCCCCAGCGGCCGGAAGCGTCGCATTCCCTGCTTCGCTGCCAGTCGGCTGGCCTCGACAGAGCTTCACGCCTCTTTCGCTCAATTTTGCGCGAATCTGCTTGCTGTCGGGGGCACTGGAAAAACCAGCCGCGCCATAGACCGCTTCCATGGTGCCGTCATTGATCCGTCCGCCGAATTTCTGGGTAAGGGGATTCGACAGGAAAGCCCGACAAGACTGTTCTTTGAACCAACCGGTAACCTTGACGCCGATCACACTCTGGATCAGGCATAGCTCTTCCGCCGATCGATTTTGCTGGCCAATACAAACGGCATCCAACGAGGATGATTCCTTTTTGGCTGAGGTTGATTTGTTGGTCGTTCCGGTCGTCGCGCTCGCCGTTTTGTCTTCGACGCTGATCGTCAGAAAGGCGGTGGACCCCGCGCTATCCGCGACCTTGACCTTAGTCGAATTGCCGGCCTCGGTATCGCCAGTCGCACTCACCATCAACACTTCTCTGCTCAGGGAAAAACTGATCCCTTTCGGAGCCGGTAGATCGACGAAATTCGCCGTATAGGATAACGTGCCACCACTGAGCGTTACCATTGAGATCCCAGCGATGCCGGCCTTGAAGGCCACCGCGCTGCGGTCAAGTTGCAAGCCGAGATTGAGTTTTTCGAGGTCGATACCGCAACCCGCAAGGCTGTTCCTGACTCTGGATTGAGAGGGCGCAGCCTTTCCCAGCGTCCCTTTCAATCTGGAAATGCTGGCAGCGAGCAAGGTATGCCGGCTGCTCAGATCGCCTAGTGCGCCGGCCAGCTTGAGTACCGGATCGATCGGCGCTTCCCGCACGGCATCCAGAGGAGAGCCGGACTCGGGACTCCCCATAAGTATGCCTCCTTTTTTGGAAGCCACGTTGGTCGCTGCCACGGCGCCTTTGAAGACAGAATCCAGATCGAGGCCCGGTGCAAACATACTCGCTGAGGCGCTGAGATTACTGATGAACTTCGGCAGGTTCGAAAGATCGGCAAGCGTTCCGTTAAGGGCCGCATCGACCGACGTTCGGATGTCTCTCACCGTATTCTCCAGCAAGCCTCCTGCTTCCTGCACGCCTTGCTCCAGCCTGGCAGTATGGCTGATGGCGTCATTCCCCTTCTTGAACAGGACGCCCATGCTGGCCAGTTCGCTTTCGGCCTTGCGCTCCAGGCTCGAAGGATTCTGCCTGTTCTGGTCGCCGACGATCGCAAGCCAGGTCATTACCTTCCCCGCCGCCTTGGCTGCCTGTTCGATGTCCTCCCTGACCCTGGCCTCATCGTTCTGGATATTCGCAATTCCACCTGCACCAATGCGCAGCGGTTCAACCGCGGATTGCGCACAGGAGACCGCTTTCATGCCTTCGATGTAGATGCCGAGCCGATCCTTGCTGGAGTTCCATGTGCCGAGTTGATAAATCGTTCCCGCAGTGAGCGCCGTACCCGCCATCCAGTAGTTGTTGGCATGGCCAACCGCCATGCCGATGATCGCCGCACCCAGGGTCAAGAGCCCGCCACTGAGAAATTGCTGACGTGCGAATTCCTGTGAAAGCTTGGCTTCGTAGCTCTCATAGGTGTTGTCGGCGTAGCGCCAGGCATATTCAATACTGCCCGAAGCAGCGCACGCCGACCCTGACCGGCAACTTGCCCCGTTCATCTCGGAGTAGCTTGGCCTCGGGTCGGTAATATAGGGATTGCTGGCACAACCCGAGATGGCCATTGCGGAAATTACTAGCATTCCTGTCATGAAACGCATGGCGAAGGTTCCCAAGAAAATGGCTATCCGGTTTTGGGACAATTCCGATACGTACTGAGTGACACTGTTCCTATCCTTTAAGTCCTGATACCTGCGCTGCCCGAAAATCAACACGATAGTTCATGGATCATGTTTGCTGATACGACTTCCTGCCGGTTCAACTCATCAATCGACCTGCGTCAGTGTATGGAATCGGACGCATGCTAGGGCATATCTGCGATACAGTCAATAGATTACACGATATCAATGATTTATATTATTGATGCATTCACATTACGGCATTAGCCATCTTTATATGATAATGCTCGAATAGCGCAACCAGGCTTGACCAGCGTCATAATGTTCGTCCATACTTTTGCTTGAAATTCTTGAGTTTCCTGTCCACCCCGAGGAGAGTTCCGATGAGCCAGAACCTGATATCCCTGAACTTCAGCGCCGAAGACATCGCCGCGATAGACTCCGCCTTGAGCACGCTCGAAGAAAAGTTTTCGCATCTGATCGAGCTTTCGGTCGAGCAACGGCGCACCCTCGCCAAGATGGGTGAGAAAACCGAAGGGGTGTGCCGGCAAACGCTGTTGGTTCTGGCGCAGAACAGCCAGATGATTCCGCCGGGCTTCGACCTGCGCGAAGCCGAGAACGACCTGGCCAACCTCGATCTGCTGCGCCGGCGATTCAGCCGCCTGCGGCAACTCGCCGCCAAGGCCGACGATACCGAGATGGCGCTCGGCAGCGACATCCTCTGTGCCGCGCTCGAAGGCTATGCGATCGCCAAGGCCTTCGGCAAGGGCGCCGGGCTCGATGCGTTGAAGGAAACCATGGCTGCCCGCTTCACCGGCAGGCATGCGACGGCGAAGCGCCCGCCGGCCTGACGCCGTCGCCAGCCGCCGCGCCTTGCCGTCAAGTCCTGGAGGCTCGACGTCGTCGTTCTGAAAGACGATGCCGTCCCTCCGGGAAACGATGTCGTCCTTCCGAGAGACGATGCCGTCCTTCCGAGAAACGATCTCGTCCTTCCGGGAAACGATCTCGACCTTCCGAGAGACGATCTCATCCCTCAGAGAAACGATCTCGTCCCTCCAAGCAACGACGCCATCTCTCCAGGAAACAATGTCGTCTTTCCGGGAGACGAAGCCATCCCTTTGGGAGACGATGTTGTTACACGTCGACACACGCGCTTACAGAGTAGCTGACATCGTTCGGTGACCGGGCGCGTTATTGTTTCATTGCGCTGCAACATTGCCGCTGCGGAAAAACAGTCCTGTACCCTCTGGCGAAAGCCTCAGGATTTGCTGTTGTCCGAGGTGCGGAAGCGAGGGGTCGGGTGGATCCAGTGCGCTTCAGCGGGCTGGCCATGGCGTCTGCGAAAGATGCTTCATAGATGGCCCTTCCCTGCCCCGAGAATTCTTGATAACGAGGGAGTTGCGATGAACCATCATCAACGACAGACCGCTGACGTCGAAAGCCGGATCAAGAGCTTCATGGCGCATGCATGTGCCGGAGACATCAAGGCCCTGCGTAATCTGGTGGCCGATGGATTCGACTTGAATGGCAGGAATCAATTCGGCGATACGATCCTCGAATACACGATCAGCACGCTCGATCTCTACCCGCAAGCGCCGAAGTACGCGGTCGTCCAGGAAATGCTGCGGCTTGGCGCTGATCCGAATGGTCCCAGCCAGGACGGCTCCAGCCCCTTGTTCGCCGCCGCCCTGAACATGGACACCGTAATGTTGCGCCTGCTGCTCGACGCCGGCGCCGATCCTAACGTCGTACGCATCCGCAACGACGGTGACCGCGAATCGCTCTACGACTGGGCGCACGCCGTTTACCATGACGAAGTCTGGCAGGGTCACCCGTTCGGCGAGGTGAAACCGGCGGAAGGCGAAGACGAGGACGCCTGGCTTCGCCACCTGTCTGAACTGGCCCACCACTACGACAAGGCACGCCCGGAGCACCTGCAGTTGCTGCGCGAACGCGGCGCGCTGTCGATGTTCGAGTTGCACGCGGACGCCCGCAACAGATCACATCGGCGGGCAGCTCATCAATCGCAGGCACGCAAGAGTCTGTGAGCGGCGCTGGCCTGATCTGGCCGCCGGCGGCGCTACCCGGCGAGAAGCCTAGACGGCCAGCTCATAGACCTGCCGCGATTGCGCGAGGTCGACGTTCTGGTGTTCGCCGAGCGCGACCATGCCATGCCGTTCGAGTTGGGCCAGCAGCGCCGGGATCGCCTCGACGCCGATGCCGTAGGCCGACAGACGGGTCGGCACCTGCAGGGATTCGAAGAAGCTGCGGGTATGCGCGATCGCCTGGTCGATGCGCATGTCGTCGTCGCCGGCGCGCAGGCCCCAGACCCGCTCGGCGTACTGCAGCAGCTTCTGCCGCTTTTCGGCACGCCGGACCTGCAGCATCGCCGGCAGCACCACGGCCAGCGTCTGGGCGTGGTCGAGGCCATGCAGCGCCGTCAGTTCGTGACCGAGCATGTGCGTCGCCCAGTCCTGCGGCACGCCGGCGCCGATCAGGCCGTTGAGCGCCAGCGTCGCGGTCCACATCAGGTTGGCGCGCACGTCGTAGTCCGCGGGCTCGTGCAGCGCGCGCGGACCTTCCTCGATCAGCGTCAGTAGCAGCCCTTCGGCAAAGCGGTCCTGCACCCTGGCGTCGACCGGATAGGTGAGGTATTGCTCGGCGATGTGCACGAAGGCGTCGACGACGCCGTTGGCGACCTGCCGCGGCGGCAGCGTGAAGGTCTTGCTCGGGTCGAGAACCGAGAAGCGCGGGAAGAGCAGCGGGTTGAGGAAGGCCAGCTTGTCATTGCCCGCGCGCCGCGTCACCACCGCGCCGCTGTTCATCTCCGATCCGGTCGCCGGCAGCGTCAAGACACTGCCGAAGGCGATCGCGCTCTTCACCCGGGCGCGCCTGGCGAGGATGTCCCAGGGGTCGCCGACGAAGGGTATGGCGGCGGCGATGAATTTCGTGCCGTCGATCACCGAGCCGCCGCCGACGGCGAGCAGGAAGTCGATCTTCTCGCGACGCGCGAGGTCCACCGCCTGCATCAGCGTCTCGTAGGTCGGGTTCGGTTCGATGCCGGCAAACTCGAACAGCGTGAAGCCCTGGAGCGCCGCGGTCACTTCGTCGAGCGTGCCGGTGCTGACCACGCTGCCGCCCCCGTAGGTGATCAGGACGCGCGCGCCGGCGGGAATCTCGCGGGCAATATCGGCGATACGTCCCTTGCCGAAGAGGATGCGCGTCGGATTGTGGAAAGTGAAGTTTTGCATGGCAGGCT
The DNA here is from genome assembly GCF_056856495.1 of Candidatus Accumulibacter propinquus. Lineage (NCBI taxonomy): Bacteria > Pseudomonadati > Pseudomonadota > Betaproteobacteria > Candidatus Accumulibacter > Candidatus Accumulibacter propinquus. The sequence continues at coordinate 546,233 of NZ_JBSEHC010000001.1, read as the reverse complement.
CCTTGAAGCGGTTGCGGTGGTGTCGGGATAGAGGCGCACGCGAAGCCGGCGTGCGAGCGGGAATAGGCCGGCGCCGCCTGCCCGTCGTCGGCGAGGATCGCGCCATTCCGGTGGCAGGCGGCAGCGGCCATTCTCCCATAGCTCAAGTAGAAAGGTCACCGCCTGTGGACTGGCGCCGATCGGCAGCGACGGCGTGAAAGAGTAACGCTGCGACCTCCCGCGCGCCGATCTCCCGAGAGTGGCGCTACGCGTGGAAAACGCGGTCACCTCGCCCCCGGTCACGCCAAACCGGCTCGGTCGGCATGCTATAGTTCTTGGGACGGATACTGTTGGTGAAGGGGTCCGGGAGGCGTTGGAAGTCCGCGCAAGGCTGTCGGCATCGACGCGGTTGTCGGGATTTCCAGAGAACGTGTTGATGCTGCACTTCCTTGTTTCGATGGAAAGCATCAGCCCTGTCTGTGGATTCGTGAATGACCATTCGGAAGATGAATTTAAAGCCACAAAAGAGAAAATTCTGGCGGCATTGCAAGCCTGTTGGGAAAAACAGAGACATACTGGGAAAAACCGATCATGTAAAGTACAGGCTTTCGCCTGCCCTCCCTGATCATAGCGTGCATGCTGTTTTCCCACACACGCGCAGGAAAAGACACCGCGCAGCCTTCCGATGCCGCTTGTTGGGGCCATGCCCATGGAAGGGATCGCCGGGCCGGCCTGCAAATCGGACATTGGACGGCATTCGGCAACCACCATCCTCATGAGGCGGCATGGCCATGGATTTTCAATGGGATGAAGCAAAGGCACGCAGCAACGAAAAGAAGCATGGGGTTTCATTCGTCGAAGCCGCTGATGTCTTTGCCGACACCCATTCTCCGTGCGTCCGCGACCCGGACCATTCGTATCATTTCCGCACGTCGCATGACCCGCCAGGAGCGTCAAGCCTATGAACGATGAAGACACGTTGCGGCCGGAGTACCCGGCTGATCTGATCACATCCGGCGAGCGCGGGAAATACGCCCGGCGCATTCAGGAGGGCACCAAGCTGGTCCTCATCGAAGCTGACTTGCAGAGCCTGTTCCCGGATGCCGAGGCCGTTAATCGTGCCCTGCGCACTTGTGCGGAAGAGCATCACATGACGCCGACCCGACCATTCCAGGGTAATTGAAAGCATGCGCACCGATCTATCGCTGTTGCCACCCGACTTGCCGAAACCCGTTGATGATGGTGCGGCGGCGCATCTGGAAGGCGCCTTGCTGCCGGAGGTGGTGCTCCCGAGCACCGACGGCAGCGCCGTCAAGCTGAGCGAGCTGCGGGGTCTATGGGTCCTCTACCTCTATCCGATGACCGGGCGACCCGATGTGCCCTTGCCCGAGGGATGGAATGACATTCCCGGTGCGCGCGGGTGTACCCCCGAGTCCTGCAGTTTTCGGGATCACTATCGCGAGCTCGACGCCCTGGGTACGGGGGTCTTCGGACTGAGCGCGCAGCCCTCCGAAGAGCAGCGCGAAGCCCGCGACCGTCTGCACCTTCCGTTCCAGTTGTTGAGCGACAGCGCGCTGCAACTGAAAACGGCGCTGCGGCTGCCCACGTTTTCCGTCGCCGGCATGACGCTGTTCAAGCGACTGACGATGATCGCCGAGGACGGGAAGATCAGGAAGGTTTTCTATCCGGTGTTCCCTCCCGATCGCCATGTCGACGATGTCCTCACCTGGTTGCGGTCAGACGTTCCACCCGGTGCTGCCAGGAAAGGGCAGCGGCGTTGAAGCGCGCTCACCGGCGCCAACCGTGGGCATCCCTCGCCGGTTTGCGCGACCATCAGCACTTTTGCAGGAGCATGATCATGGATCGGTCTGCAGTGCTCATCCCCGCCGTAGCGGCTGGAGATGTTGCGCTGAAACCTGAGACGGGCACAATACAAGGCGAAACAAGGAGGATTTTTTCGGCTCACCGCGGGGGTGAGCTCGCCCTGCGCAGCCCGCGCCGCGGGCATGTCGAAGGGCCTGCGTGTCATCGACAGAAGTTTCCAGGATCATTCCGCCGCCAGCCCTTCGTCGGGCAAGGCTTCCTCTTCGATGTCGTCCTCTTCGACGCCTTCTTCTTCCTCCTGCACGGGCGGCTCGCTCGCCAGGGGAATTTCCTGCGGTGCCGGATGCAGTTCGACCGGTTGCGCAAGTGTCTGGGCGAGACGGCCTTCGAGCTGTTCCGACAGGTGATGGACGCCGGCCATGACGCCGGTCGCGGGATCCTCCATCAGGCTGTGCCACAGGTCGTCCAGCGCGGCGTCCAGGCTTTCGCGAAGCTGCGCTTCCATTTCCGGCCGTTCCTGCTCGTGCCGGATGGCGCCGAAGCCGGCAGCGCCCAGCGAGATCACCACGCCGGCGACACCGCCGACCGCCGCCGCGGCAGCGCTGGCGCCACCGCTGGTGGCGAGCCTGGCCACCAGTCTCTCGCTGGCCCGTTTCGCTACTGGCGATATCCGGGCATCCGAAGGCCCGCCGCCGGCGCCACCCGCGGCCTTGCGGATGTGGGCGGTCAGCGCCACAACCGCGGGGAGCGTGTCGAGCGGATCGGCATGCACGACCTGGTAGAGCGAGGCGTTGTGCGCTGCCGGCGGCGCCAGTGCAATCGCCGGAATGTCCTCGAGCCGGCGGTCGAATTGCTCCGGAGGCACGCCGTAACGCCGCGGGATGGCCTGCAGTTGTTCGCCGAGGAGCCGGACGTAGCGTTGCGTCGCTTTCGCCCGGATCACTTCGGGATTGATCTCCCGGGCAACGGGTTCGAGCACACGTTCTCGGTATTGCTCCTGCAGATACGCCGCCAGTCGTTGCGCGGCCGGATCCTTCCCTTCGCCGGCGCCGAGCTTGTACCAGGCGACCTTGATGGCCAGCCATTGCTGCGTCCAGTAGCCGGTAAACCACGGGATGAAGTCGGCCTCGCCGCGCTTGTGGACGCGGCTTCGCCAGTTTTCCATGAAGCGGCGCGCGTCGTTCCCGGCCGGTATCATCGCCGCTCGCGAGGCGGCGAGAATGTCGCTATCGACCTGCCACCAGGTACGCTCCGAGACGTATACCGGCGGCATCGGGTCGGGGGTGCGACCTGAGGTGGCGCATCCCGCCAGGCCGACGATCAAGGTGATGAGCAACCAGCGAAGCCTGCCGGTCGCCGTTCCGTAAAGTCGGTTCGCCAGCGCCCGCAGCGCAGCGAAGCGGGCCATGCGCACGGCAGGGTCGCGGGCCGCCGGTTTCTTCCGCAGGGCCGGCATCGACGGCGGCTGAATCAGGTCCGGAAATAGCCCGTTTGCTGGCGCAGTTGTCCGGCCATGACTTCGAGCTGGTGGGCGTTGTCGGCGTTGCCGCTCATCGTCGCGGTCGTTGCCTCGGCCATCCGGGCAATCTGCTCGACATGCCGGGCAATGTCGCCGGCGGCCGCGGCCTGCTCACGCGCGGCGTTGGCCACCTCGCGCGCACGCGCCAGCGAGTCGGCCGCCTGGACGTCGATCAGATCGAGCATCGAGGCCGCCTCGCGGACCAGTTCGAGGCTGCGGCCGGCCTGCGGCACGGCGGCCTCGATGCCGGTGACGGCGAGGCTGGTCTCCGTCTGAATCTGCTCGATCGTGTTCGCGATCTGGATCGTCGCCTGCGTCGTCCGTTCGGCGAGTTTGCGCACCTCGTCGGCAACGACGGCAAAACCACGCCCCTGTTCGCCGGCACGTGCCGCTTCGATCGCCGCGTTGAGCGCCAACAGGTTGGTCTGGTCGGCGATCTCCTTGATCACCTGCGCGATGCCGCCGATCTCCCGCGAGCGCCGCAGCAGCCCCTGCACCTGCGTCGCCGAGCCCCCCACCGTCGTCACCATCGACTCGATCTCGCCGGCCGCGCGCTGGATGACGGTAACGCTCTCGTCGGCCAGGCCGGCGGTGCGCTTCGAATTGACCTCGGTCTGCTGTGCCTGCGCGGAGACCTCGTTGATGCTGACCGTCATTTCCTCGATCGACGCAGCCGTCGCGGCGGTCGCCTCGGCCTGCGCGCCGGCCGCCCGACTGACTTCAGCGGCGGTGGTGGACAAGGCTTCGGCATTGTTCGAGAGCAACTGCGCGGCGGCGTCGATGCTGCGGAAGACTTCGCTCAGCCGACCCTGCATGCGCTGCATGGCCATCAACAGGCTGTCGGAAAAGCGCGTGTCGGCGACCACCGGCGTGGCCAGATCGCCGGCAGCGATGCGTGCCGTCGCCGCCGCGGCGTACGCCGGTTCACCACCGAGCTGGCGCAGTACACCGCGGGCGAGCCGCCAGGAAATCACCGCGATCAGCGCCAGCAGGGCCATGGCAATGCCGCCGAGGATCAGCGTTTCGCGACGGAACGTGGCGTCGACGTCGTCGATGTAGATGCCGGTGCCGACCACCCAGTTCCACGGCGCAAAAAGCGCGGCATAGGAGAGTTTCGGCTCGGGGATGTCCGAACCGGAGCGGGGGAACCAGTAGTTGACGTAGCCGCCGCCGGCCTGAGCAGCGGCGACCAGTTCCTGGATCAGGAAGGTGCCTTTGGCATCCTTCATCTCCTTCTTGTTCTGACCCTCGAACTCCGGTTTGGTCGGCAGCAGGAAGTAGACGTGGTTGGTATCGAAGCCGAAAAAGTAGTCGGTGCCGGCATAGCGCAGGTCGCGCAGCGTGGCGATCGCCGCCAGCCGGGCATCGGCTTCCGGCAGCACGCCGCGCGTCGAAAGCTGGTGATAGTGGCTGACGATGCCCAGCGCGACCTCGACGAGATTGCGCGTCTTCAGCTTGCGGTCCTCGAGCAGATTGCCCTTCAGATTGACCAGGGCGACGATGCACAGCACCGCCAGGCCGATCAGGGTGAGCAACGAGAGGGCCGTCATCCGGACCCGCACGCCGATCGGTGTGTTATTGGTGCTCATGGTTTCCCTCCGGAGCCGGTAGCGGGCCCATCCGTCGGTGCCCACCCACCGGCGGTCATGGTTATCCCTTCTGATGTCCTCAGTATCTGCCCTTCCGCACAGCGCGGCAATCGGAAATTGCTGCTGCGCGCCGCTTTTCGGAAACACCGGAAGCCCTGGGTCCCGCGCTGTCCGGCGATGCCGCTCACATGCTGCGCGCACCGCCGACGGAAGCACCATGCGCACGATTCCGGCGATCGAGACAGGCCAGGCGTTTGACCCGCCGGCGAGAAGCCCGGATACTGCGCCGTTCGCCCCCAACGCTGCTGTGCCCTTCGCCCATATTCATGCAAGCACGCACCCCGCCCGGTTTCACCGCTTTTGCCGTGATGGTCCTGCTCTGCGCGACCTGGGCTTTTCAGCAGGTGACGATCAAGGTCGCCGGCGAAGGCATCAGCCCGATCCTGCAGGCCGGGCTACGCTCGGCGATCGCCCTGGGGCTGCTCACCGCCTGGGCGTACTGGCGGCGACTGCCGCTGCGCGGCGACGACGGCAGCCTGCGTCCGGGCCTGCTCGCCGGGCTGCTGTTCGGGATCGAGTTCGTCTTCATCTACGTCGGCCTGTCCTACACCACCGCCTCGCGGATGATCGTCTTTCTCTACACCGCTCCGTGCCTGACGGTGCTCGGGCTGCACTGCTGCGTTGCCGGCGAGCAGTTGCGCTGGCGGCATCTGGCTGGCGTCGCGCTGGCCTTCGCCGGCATCGTGTTCGGTTTTGCCGGCGCGAGCGGTGTCCGGCCGGACGCCTGGATCGGTGACGGGCTGGGCCTGCTCGCGGCGCTCGGCTGGGCGGCGACGACGGTGCTGATCCGCGCCAGCCGCCTGGCGACGATCAGTGCCACCAAGGTGCTGTTCTACCAGCTCGCCGCTTCGGCGGCGCTGCTGCTGCCGCTCTCGCCGCTGCTCGGGGAGAGCGGCGTCACGACGCTCTCCGTGCCGATCGTTCTGGCGCTCGCCTACCAGGGCGTGATCGTCGCCTTCGCCAGCTATCTCACCTGGTTCTGGCTGCTCACCCGCCACCTCGCCGGGCGGCTGATGGTCTTTTCCTTCCTGACCCCGCTCTTCGGCGTCGCTTTCGGCGTGCTGTTCCTGGGCGAGAGGTTGACCCCCAGCTTCATTGTCGCGGCAGTGTGTGTCACGCTGGGGATCGTGCTGGTCAATCTGCCTGCCAGCCGGCCAGCGGCGGCGGAATCGCCGGAGTAGCCACGGCGGCAGGTGGTTTTCCTGCGGGCATCGCTTGCCGGATCGACCTGCTCCGGCCGGGCTCACCACCAGCCTTCGAATTGCAGGCCGATCGTCGAACCCTGGTTGCCGCCGGCGAAGATGCCGTTCGCGGCGGTCGAGGCGACGGCGGTATTCGTCGAACTGTTGGCCGCCAGCGCCGCGGCGTCGTTCCAGCGCGCGTAGGTGTAGAAGAAGCGCAACTCGGGGCGCGACCAGAAGCCGCGGGCCATGGCCAGCGTCGGCGCGATGGTCAGCTTGGTCAGGTTGCGCGTCGCGCCGGCGCTCGGCTTGACCCGGTCATGCCCCAGTTCGCCCTGCAGCTTCCAGTGCTCGGTGAGGCCGTAGGTCAGGCGGCCGCCCGCCGAGATCCAGCTCTGGTCGCCCGTGGGTGACTCGTCCTTCTGGTATACGCCGGTCAACATGCCGCCGAGCTGCGGCGTCAACTGGGCGTAGATGCCTTCGACGACGCGCCAGCGCTTGTCGGCGGTGGTATTGGCGAGTGGTCCGGTGCTGCCGAGCCCGGTTCCCGGTCCGACCCCGTACTGCACGGCGAACTTGTTCCAGCCGTCGCCGAGAAGGTTGCTCTGGCGATGCTGCACGGTCAGCGACCAGCCGGAGTCGCCACCGGTAGCGACATGGCCGGACACGGGAATCACGCTCAGCCCGAATTCGAGCTCGCCATGGGGATTGGTCTTGAGACCGCGCACCTGGAAATCGTAGCGGTCGGCCTTGATCGGCTGGTCCTGGTTGTCCTCACGAAAATAAGCCAGGCTGACCTTGACGCCGCCGATGGCGACATCCTCGATACCGCCGCCGAGACCCTGCGGATTCCAGTAGAAAAAGTCATTGATGTGGATGTCTTCGCGCTTGTAATAGCGCCGCCCGGCCCACACCGCCCCGCCGTTGAGCAGGGAGAGTTTCTCGGCGGCAGCGTAGGCCTGGGCGACACGGGTATCGGTGCCGTGGTCGCCGGCGTTGTAGGCCGTTGCGTGGTTCAGGCTGAACATGACGTTCGCACTGAGCGTGCTGCCGTCGGCAAAACTCGCCAGTTGTTTGCCGACAAACAGTTCGCCGTAGATCTCGCACTCGTTGCCGAGGCGGTACTTGGCTTGCGAACCGGCCAACTGGAAACAGGCGGCCCGGCTTCCTTCGGAATTGAGTCCGCTGAGTGCACGCAGATAGCCGGCAACCACAAGATCCCTGGCAATTTCTGGCGCCAGCTCGAGCGGGATTTCCGGAGCCTCGACGCCGCCGACGTCGGTTTCGGTGACCTTCGCGCCACTCGCTTCGGCGGCGGTTGACTGGCCGCACGGCAGAGCGGCCAGAAGGACGCTGAGCAAGGCGAGCGAAGAGCGGTGGCGCAGGGATGTTTGGCGCATGGTCGGATCCTTCCTTCTACGAAATTCGGGCGTGCGATGCCCCCTGCCGTGCCCGGCATCGTCATGGGGGTGCTGCTTGTGGGAGGCGTGAGGGGGAGGTTCTCCCCTCGCCCGCTGCGTCGGGCTAGGCGGCTACGGCCCCGTTCGCGGGCAGGGGTTTCTTGAGCACGATCAGGACCAGCGCGGTGAGCAGCGTGCCGGCGGCGATGGCGCCGACGTAAGGCAGCAACTGCCCGACGGCGTTGGGAATCGCCAGCACGAAGATGCCGCCGTGCGGTGCGTGCAGGGTGCAGCCGAAAATCATCGACAATGCGCCGGTGATCGCCGCGCCGGCGACACAGGCAGGAATCACGCGCAGCGGATCCTTGGCCGCGAACGGGATCGCACCTTCGGTGATGAACGAGATGCCGAGTACCGCGGCGGCCTTGCCGGCAATCTGTTCGTCGGCCGAGAAGCGGTTCCTGGCCAGGAAGGTGGCGAGCGCGATGCCCAGCGGCGGCACCATTCCGGCGGCCATGACCGCGGCCATGGGCATGAAACTGTTGCTCGCCAGCAGGCCGACGCCGAAGGTGTAGGCCGCCTTGTTGATCGGTCCGCCCATATCCACCGCCATCATGCCGCCGAGCAGCAGGCCGAGCAACACCGCGTTGGTGCCGCTGAGGCCCTGCAGGAAGCGGGTGAGCCCCTCCATGATCGCGCGTGCCGGACTGCCGACGACATAAATCATCAGCAGACCGACCACCAGCGTGGCGAGCAGCGGAATCAGCAGCACCGGCTTGAGGCCTTCGAAATGTACCGGCAGGTGGATGTGGTCGCGCAGATAGCGGGCGACGTAGCCGGCGATGAAGCCGGCGACGATGCCCCCCAGAAAACCGGCCTGCAACTGGCTGGCCAGCATGCCGCCGACCAGACCCGGCGCGAGGCCGGGCCGGTCGGCGATGGAGAAGGCGATGAATCCGGCGAGTACCGGAATCATCAGCGCGAAGGCCGCGCCCCCGCCGATGTCCATCAGACTGGCCGCCAGGCTGCCCTTTTCCTTGAAGGCCTCGATGCCGAAGACGAAGGACAGCGCGATCACCAGCCCGCCGGCGACGACGATCGGCAGCATGTAGGAAACCCCGGTCAGCAGATGCTTGTAGGCCCCAGCCGGCTTCTCCGGCGTGCGCGCCTCGGTGTGCTCCGCCGCGCGCTGCAGTGCCGCTCCACTTGGCGCGGGCAGCGCGAAGGCCTCCTGCAGGACCCTGTCGGTTTCCTTCAGCGCGCGGCCGACCGAGGTTTCATACACCCGCTTGCCGGCGAAGCGGCTGGTATCGACGTGCGTGTCGGCGCCGATGATGACCACGTCGGCGGCGGCGATTTCCACGGCGCTGAGCGTGTTCCTGGCGCCCACCGAGCCCTGCGTTTCCACCTTGATCGTGTAGCCGTGCCTGGCGGCGGCCTTCTTCAGCGCTTCGGCGGCCATGAAGGTGTGCGCGATGCCGGTCGGGCAGGCGGTGATGGCAACGATCTTCCTGACGTCGCCACTGGCTTCGGCCTGCGCATCGACTTGGGCGGTGGCGGCGACCGGCGGTGCCGCAGCCGTCGCCCCGGGTTCGGGCCGGTGCTCGGCGCGGATGCCGATCAGGGCCAGGGCGGCGTCGAGCACCGCTTGTGGTTCGCGGATCGCCGTGCTGGTACTGGTTTCATACACCGTCTTGCCGGCAAAGCGGGTCATTTCGACGTGCGTGTCGGCGGCGAGGATGAGCAAGGTTGCCTGGGCGAGATCGGCCTCGTCGAGGATATCTTTGGCTCCGGCAGCGCCCTGGGTCTCGACGCGAATGCTGTGGCCCATCAGCGCGGCGGTTTTCTTGAGGGCCTCGGCGGCCATGTAGGTGTGTGCGATGCCGGTGGGGCATGCGGTGACTGCGATGATCCTTGCCATGACTAGAAACTCCCTGTTGATTGGCTCGATGCCGGCGACCGGTCTGCCGTAGCGGCGATCTGGCGTACCGTGACCTGGGCCATGAATGACTCGATGATTGTCGCCGCCGGCAGTCGCGGCCCGATCTGGGTCAGCGCACCGAGGGCGCTGGCCGTGGCCAGACGCGCGCAGTCAGCCAGCGACCAGCCGCGCAGGCTGCCGGCAATGAAGCCGGCCAGCATTGCGTCGCCGGCCCCGACCGTGGTCTTGACCGTCACCTCGGGCGGCATGGCGTGCAGGCACGCATCGGCGGTGACGAAAAGCGCGCCGTCGCGGCCCATCGACACCAGCACGCAAGCGAGACCGCGCACTAGCAGCGCGCGCGCCGCATGGATCACCGCCGCCTGGTCCGGCAGCCGCGCATCGACGAGTTCCTCGAGTTCGGCGAGGTTCGGCTTGATCGCCCAGGGTGCCGCGGTGATACCCGCGCGCAGCGCTTCACCGCTGCTGTCAAGCAGCACGCGCTTGCCCGCCATCTTGAGTCGGCGGATCAGGTCCGGGTAGTAGGTGGCGGGAACACCGACGGGTACGCTGCCGGAGATCACGAAGCAGTCGTGGTCGGCGAGCAGCGCGTCGATCCGCCGTGCCAGCTCGGCGAGGTGTTCGGGCGTCGCCGCGGGGCCGGGAAAGTTGATGTCGGTGATCGAGGGCGTCACCTCGTCGATGATCTTGATGTTGACGCGGTTGTTGCCCGGGATGCGCACGAAGGCATCGCTCATCGCCTTGCCGGAAAACAGTTGTTCGAAGACGCCGGCGTTGTCGCGACCGAGCAGACCGGTGACGGCGACACGGCAACCCAGGTCGGCGAGAAAGGAAGCGACGTTCACTCCCTTGCCGCCGGGATCGGACTGTTCCCAGGCCACGCGGTTGACGCTCCCGGCGGCGAAGCCGGGAATGGCGACGCTCTGGTCGATGGCCGGGTTGAGGGTGATGGTGGCAATGCCGGGCATTGGATTCATGGTCGTGTTCTCCTTCACAGGGCGCGCACTTCAGCGGCGGTCCGGCAGGCGAGCGCGCGCTGCGCGAGCGCTCGCAGGTCGGTCAGGGATTGGGTGCGCAGGCGGGCCTTGATCGCCGCGACGCTGGGAATGCTCATGCTCAGTTCAGAAACGCCGAGGCCGGCAAGGATCATCGCGCCCTTCGGATCACCGGCCACGCCGCCGCATACCCCGACCCATTTTCCGGCGGCGCTGGCCGCCCTGACGGTCATGTCGATCATGCGCAGCACCGCCGGGTGCAGGGCGTCGGCCTGGCGCGCCAGGCTCGGATGCCCGCGGTCCATGGCCAGCACGTACTGTGTCAGGTCGTTGGTGCCGACCGAGAAGAAGTCGGCGTGTGCGGCGAGTTCCGGCGCCATCAGTACCGCCGAAGGCACCTCGATCATGATGCCGATGTCCACCGCGGCGGCGCCGAGTTCGCGGCGAACGTCTTCGGCAATGGCGCGCGCGGCAAGCAACTCTTCGACGGTGGCGATCATCGGGAACATGATCTTTACCGGGCCGGTCGCGGCGGCGCGGTAGATGGCACGCAACTGCGGCCGAAAAAGGTCGGAGCGGGCGAGACACAGTCGGATGCCGCGCACGCCGAGAAAAGGGTTGTCTTCGGCGGGCAGCGACAGGTACGGCACTTCCTTGTCGCCGCCGATGTCGAGCGTGCGGATGATCAGCGGCAAGCCGTTGAGGGCACGGGTCATCGCGCTGTAGGCGATGAACTGCTCGTCTTCGCTCGGCGGCTCGGCGCGCTGCAGGAAGAGGAATTCGCTGCGCAGCAGACCAATTCCTTCGGCGCCGGCGGCCACCGCCTGTTCGGCTTCGCTGGCGCCGCCGATGTTGGCGACCACCTCGATGCGCTGGCCGTCGGTGGTGATCGCCGGTTGATAGCAGGCCAGCCGCTCGGCTTCGCGCAGCGCCTGCCACTGCTGCTGCACCTGGTGGGCCAGGTGCAGATCGCCGTCGCCCGGTTCCAGATAGAGATTACCGGCGTCGCCATCGAGTATGCACAGGCTGTCCTCGGGCTGATGCAGCACTGCGGGGCCGGCGCCGACGATGGCCGGGATGTCGAGCGAGCGGGCGATGATCGCGGTATGCGAGGTCGGGCCGCCGCCGGCGGTGCAGATGCCGAGAATCATCGCCGGGTCAAGGCGAGCGGTGTCCGACGGCGACAAGTCCTCGGCGACCAGGATCACCGGCATGGTGAAGGTGCCAGGCTCTTCTTCCAGCGTGTCGGCGAGCAGGCGCAGCACCCGGCGCCCGACATCCTGGAGATCGACGGCGCGCTCCTTGAGCAGCGCGTCGTCGAGCGACGCCACCTCCTGCGCCCGCTCGTCGATGCTCTGACGCCAGGCCCAGCCGGCGCTGTGCCCGGCCTCGATCAGCCGTTGCGTCGCCTCGACCAGATCGGGGTCGTCGAGGAACTCCTGATGGGCGCGGAAGATGGCGGCACGCGCGGCGCCGCTGCGCGCCTTGACCTCGTCGTGCAGTTCGCGTAATTGCAGCCGGGCCGCGGCGATCGCCTGACGCAGGCGCGTCTCCTCATGCACCGCGTCGTCGGCGGTCGCCGCGACGACGATCCTCTCGCGTCGAAAATGCCGCAGCGGCCCGATCGCCACGCCCGGCGAGGCGGCGATGCCGGCGATCGCGCGCGCCTGCAGGCTCAGGGACGGGGCGACAAGGTCTGACGAGGGGCTCGCTTCCGCGGCGTCCTCCAGGCCGTGCCTGACCGCCGCCGCCAGCGCCTCGAGCGCGGCGTCGGCATCGCTGCCACGCGCCATGATGCGGATGCCGGCCCGCGTGCCGGCGCCGAGCTTCAGCAGCGAGAGCAGGCTCTTGCCGTTGGCCACCTTGCCGATGTGGCGCACACGCACCTCCGACTCGAACTGCCTGGCGATGTCGACAAACGCCGCTGCCGGCCGGGCATGCAGCCCGGCGGGGCCGGACAGCTCGACATCGACCCATTTGGCGAAACCGTCGTCGGCCTCGACCGGCGCGACGGCAACCGATCCGCCGTCGCGTGGCTGGGTCAGGCGCGCGATGATGTCCAGCGGATCACTGGTGGTGGCCAGGCGGTGCACGGTCTGTGGGTCATCGAGCACATCGGTGAGGTTGGCGAGCAGTTCGATGTGTTCGTCAGAGCGGGCGGCGATGGCCACCACCAGATGCACCGTTTCGCCCTGATGCCACTGCACGCCGTCGGGAAACTGGCTGACCGAGATACCGGTCCGCAGGATCAGGTCGCGATCCCTGGGCAGTCCGTGCGGGATGGCAATCCCGTTGCCCAGATAGGTGTTGGCCACCTTTTCGCGCAACAGCATGCTGTCGATGTAACCCGGCTGCATGTTGCCGGCATCGACCAGGAGGTTGCCGGCGATGCGGATCGCCTCGGTCTTGTCTTGTGCCCGGGCGTTCAGGAGAATGTTCCCCTGGGTCAACTTGATCATCATTGCATTCCTTGTGTCGCCCTGCTCCGGAGATCCCGGGGATGCGGGCTGGGGTGGTGGTCGGAAGCGCATCTGGCGCCATCGCGGTCGTTCACGACGGCTCCGCGTAAGTGATGCTGATGCCGGCGGTGCGGGCGGCGGCGAGCCCCTCGCCGGCCAGGCCGCGATCGACGATCCAGCGGCTGAGGGCGGCGAAGGGCACGATGGGCGCGAAGGACTGCTGGCCCCACTTGGCGCTGTCGCAAATCGCGCAAACGCTCTTGCTGCGGGTGATGACCGCGCGCTTGATCACCGCCTCGACGTGGTTGGAATTGGTCCAGCCCTGTGCGCCGGTAACGCCGCCGGCACCCATGAAGAAGAGATCGATATCAAGGTTGGCGATCTGTGCCAGGGCGATCGGACCGACGGTGCTGAGCGCATTCTGATAGACCTCGCCGCCGATCAACTGCAGGTGATAGGGCGTACGCCCGGCGAGTTCGCTGATGATGCTGATGCCGTGGCTGACGATATGGAGATGGGTGACTTGCGGCAGGCCCTGGCCGATCGCCCGTGCCATTTCGAAGGCCGTCGTGCCTGCATCCAGGTACACCGTTTGGCCGCTTTTCAGCAGTCTTGTCGCGGTGTGGCCGACCTGTTGCTTCTGCAGCGACGCCAGTTCCAGGCGTTGCGTGTATTCGACGTCGCGATTGAGCAGGACCGCTCCACCATGGACCCGGCGCAGGAGGCCGCGCGCCTCGAGTTCAGCCAGATCGCGGCGCACCGTCATCTCGGACAAGGCGAACTGTTGCGCCAGTTGCCGCGTGCGGCACTCACCGCGCGCCGACAGTTCGGACATGATCAATTCCAGCCGATGGTCGGCGAGATGCTCAGCCATGCGCGGGTCGCCTCCGGTGAGAGTCGTTCGTTACGCTGGCAGGAAAATCGAGTCTGAGAGACATGGCGGCCCTTTCTGATGGTGTTCGGTTACGGTTATAAATGTGTGTTTGTGTTTGGTTAGTAATCAGTATCGCACAATATCTAACATTTGCAAGCACTTTCTTGCCCTGCTTGGAAGTCGCGCGAAGCAAGCGAACGATTCCACAGATCGCGAGTCCTCCCGTGGTGGGGATATCATTGGCCCCATATTCGACGCGTGACGCAGAGACCCGGGGAGGCGTTGGCATGCAGATCATCAAGTGGGTCGCCACGGCTATCGTGGCGACCGCCACACTGGCATTGCTGGCCGGGCAGCTGGGCCTGTTCGCCGGCCAGCCTCCCGGCGACCTTGGCGTGCACGCAGGCAAACTGAAGCGACCGTCGGATACAGACAACAGTGTGAGCAGCCAGGCGCTGTTGTGGCCTGGCCATCGCCAGCGCGAAGCTGCACAGATCGCACCGCTGGCGCTGCGGGGCGATGGGCCCACCACGATGGCGAGGCTGAACGCACTGCTGCAGGCCGAACCGGGCGCGACCATTGTGGACAGCCGCGTCGACTATCTGCGCGTGCAATACACGACCCGACTCATGAAGTTCGTCGACGATGTCGAGTTCTGGTTCGACCCCGTGCAGGGTGTGGTACAGGTACGCTCGGCGTCGCGCGTCGGGCGCAACGATTTCGGGGTCAATCGCCGCCGCATCGAACAATTGCGCGACAAACTCGCAACCTCGTGATCGAGGCGTCATCGTGATCGACGACAAGGGACGGAATGGCCGACAGGAGACCTGACATGATCGTGTGGCGACGGCTACGAGACGGCTCACCTTTCGCGCAATGGCTGCTCCTTGCCACAGCCCTGCTGCTGCTTGGCACGGTCATCGGCAGCAGTCTCTACTCGCAACGCCAGTCCATCGACGCCCGCGAGCGCGAGCGACTGGGCACGCAAGCCATCGTCGTCGAGGAGAATCTGGCTTCGCAACTCCTGGTGACCAGTCGCGTGCTCGATTCGATTCGCCTTGATCTACCCGACCTGACGAAGCCGGACGACCGCGGGGCAATGCTCGCTCGGCGCCTGCAGGCAATGAGCAACGCCATGCCGGGGGTACGCACGATCGTGATCATGCACGCCGACGGCACCGCGGTGGCCAGCAACCGTGCAGAGCTGGTCGGGCGCGACTTCAGCGACGGCGAGCGCTTTCAGGTCGTCCGCCGGGACGGGAACCCGGCCATGCTGTACGTCTCACCACCCTTCAGGACGCCCCTCGGGGTCTACGCCGTCAGCGCGGCGAAGATGCTCAGCGATGATCACGGCGGGTTCGCCGGAGTCATCCTGGCCATCCTCGACCCGGACTATTTCAGAACCCTCCTGAGTTCGATTCTCTACGCGGATGACATGCGCTCGTCGCTGATCCATAGCGATGGCAAAGTGGTGTTCAGGGTTCCCGACCCGCAGGGCATCGTCGGCATCGACCTCGTGGCCAAGTCAAGCGCGATCTTCAACGAGCACATCAGGAGCGGCCAACCGGTCAACGTGTATGCGGGGATCACCGCCGCGACCGGCGAGGACCGTCTGACGGTTCTGCGCACCATCCGGCCGGTTGACGTGACGATGGACAAATCATTGGTGATCGCTGTCAGCCGCGAAGTGCCGGCGCTGTTCGCAGCCTGGCGCAGCGATGCGCTCGCACAGATCGGACTTTTCTGCCTGTTGTCCCTGGTCGCCGCACTCGGGCTGTATTTCCAGCAGCAACGCCGTGGCGCTTACGAGCGTCTGGTAGCGAGTCGCGAGGCCGAGCGCAAGCGTGCGGAACAGACGCTCCGGGAGCAGGCGCGCTTGTTTGCCGATTCGCAGGCGATGGCGCATATCGGTAGTTGGCAGGTCGATGCCGGCAAGGTGACATGGAGCGAGGAAGCCAGCCGCCTGCATGGCTTGCCGCCCGCAAGCAGTGACCCCTGGCCGTTCGAGCAATGGCTCGAGGCCTTGCACCCTGATGACCGACGGCCCATGCAGGACTGGTTTGCCGCCTGCCTGGCGGGCGATCGCATGCCCGGCCTGGAAATGAGAACCTGCCCGCAGCGCGGGGACATTCGTTGGCTGCTGGTCTTCGGTGGTCTGGAAGACCGGCCGGACGGCCAGCCTTTGCGCACTATCGGCACCGTTCAGGACATTACCGAGCGCAAGCGCGCCGAAGGCGAGATTCATCGCCTCGCTCAGCTTTATGCTGCCCTCAGCCAGTGCAACCAGGCCATCGTTCATTCCGCGAGCGAGGAAGAATTGTTGCCGCAAATCTGCCGCAACGCGGTGACCTTCGGGGGCATGAAAATGGCCTGGGTGGCGGTGCTCGATCCGGCGAGCCGACGAGTCATCCCGGCCTACGCGTATGGCGATGGCCAGGAGTACCTCGACGACATCCAGATTTCCATCGCCGCCGACGACCCACTGGGCATGGGGCCAACCGGCACCGCAATACGCGAGACTACGGCGGTGTGGTGTCAGGACTTTCTCGCCGACCCACACACCGCCCCCTGGCATGCACGCGCCACCCGCTTTGGCTGGGCCGCCTCCGCCTCGCTGCCGCTGCAGCGCAATGGCGTGGTAACTGGCGCCTTGACCCTCTACGCCCCGACAGTGAACGCGTTCGACGAAGACACTCGCCAACTGCTGCTGGAAATGGCGAGGGATGTCAGCTTCGCGCTGGATGGCTTTGCCCGCGAGGCGGCTCGCCAGGCCGCCAACGCGGCCCTGCGCGAAAGCGAAGAAAGGTTGCGCTTCGCGTTGCAGGCCAGCCATACGGGCGGATGGGATCTCGACCTGGTCGATCACACCGCCTATCGCACGCCGGAACATGATCGTATCTTCGGCTACGCCTCGCCACCGCCCGAGTGGAGCTACGAAACCTTCCTTGAACACGTGCTGCCCGAGGACCGCCCGGAGGTCGACCGGCTGTTCCGGGAAGCGCTTTCGACGCAGTCCGACTG
Source organism: Candidatus Accumulibacter propinquus (assembly GCF_056856495.1). NCBI lineage: Bacteria > Pseudomonadati > Pseudomonadota > Betaproteobacteria > Candidatus Accumulibacter > Candidatus Accumulibacter propinquus. The sequence goes on along the minus strand of NZ_JBSEHC010000001.1, from coordinate 529,390 downwards.
GGACTTCGAGTGCCGCATACGGCGCACCGACGGAGCGTTGCGCTGGATCTGGGCGGCGGGCAAGCACCAGCATGACGCGCACGGCAGCGCGCGGCGTATGGCCGGAATCGTGCAGGACATCACCGAGCGCAAGCAGGCCGAACTGCAGTTGCGCAAGCTGTCCCTGGCGGTGGAGCAAAGCCCGGAGAGCATTCTGATCACCGATCTCGATGCCCGGATCGAGTACGTCAACGAGAGCTGCCTGCGCAGCACCGGCTACACTCGCGACGAACTGATGGGCAGAAATCCACGCATGCTGGGCGCCAGCAAGGCCCCGCGGCAGACCTCTGAGGCCATGTGGGACGCGCTGACGCACGGTCGGGTGTGGAAAGGCGAGTTCTGCAATCAACGCAAGGATGGTCGAGAATTCATCGAGTTTGCGATCATCTCGCCACTGCGGCAGCCCGACGGAGCCATCAGCCACTACGTCGCGGTCAAGGAAGACATCAGCGAAAGAAAGCGACTCGCCGAAGAACTCGAGCGCCACCGACTGCATCTCGAAGACCTGGTGGAACAGCGAACGACCGAACTCGTTGCTGCGCGGCAGCAGGCCGAAACAGCCAATCAGGCCAAGACAGCGTTCCTGGCGAACATGAGCCACGAGATCCGCACCCCATTGAACGCCATCATCGGCCTGACCCACCTCTTGCGGCGCGGCGGAGTCACTACTGAGCAGTCGGTTCGCCTGGACAACATCGACGCCGCTGGACGGCATCTGCTGTCACTGATCAACGACATTCTCGATCTGTCCAAGATCGAGGCCGGCCGGGTACAACTCGAAAGCACCGACTTCCATCTCTCCGCCATCCTCGACAATGTCGCTTCGATCATCGGCGACGCGGCACAGGCCAAGGGGCTGCAGATCGAACTCGACTACGATGCCGTTCCGATGTGGCTGCGAGGCGACCCGACGCGATTGCGACAGGCCCTGCTCAACTATGCCGGCAACGCCGTCAAGTTCGCCGACCGCGGCAGCATCGCCCTGCGCGCCAGACTTCTGGACGAGCGCCCCAGTGAACTGCTGGTGCGCTTCGAGGTTGCCGACAGTGGTTGTGGCATCACGCCCGAGCAGATGTCCCGGCTGTTCCTTGCTTTCGAACAGGCGGATACCTCGATCACCCGCAGGTACGGCGGCACCGGTCTCGGGCTCGCCATCACCCAGCGTATAGGACAACTGATGGGCGGCGAAGTCGGCGCCGACAGCACGCCCGGAGTGGGTAGTACCTTCTGGTTCACCGCCCGCCTGCAACGTGGACAGGGTGTGATGCCGACCATGGCGAGGACCACGGAGCAGATCGATGTCGAGGCCCAGTTGCGCCGCTGCCACGCTAACGCGCGACTGCTGCTGGTAGAAGACAATGCCATCAACCGGGAAGTCGCGCTGGAACTGCTGCATGGCTTCGGTCTGGCCGTAGACGCGGCCTGCGATGGTCGTGTGGCAGTGGACATGGCACGCCGCACGGCCTACGACCTGATCCTGATGGACATGCAGATGCCGATCATGGACGGACTCGACGCCACCCGCGCCATTCGGGCGCTGCCGCACCGGGAGAACACTCCGATCGTGGCCATGACCGCCAACGCCTTCGATGAAGATCGGCGTGCCTGCCGGGAGGCCGGCATGAATGACTTTGTCGCCAAGCCCGTGCAACCCGACCTGCTCGCCGCAACCCTGCTGAAATGGCTGCCGACCGAGGCAGTCAGCGACTTGCGCAGTCGCGCGCCCGACCCGAAGTCGATTGCGCCGCCCTCGCCGGCACAGGCGGCTACGCCAGACGAAGCGGCATTGACGCGCCTGGCCACCCTGCCGGGGATGGACGTGGTACGCGGACTCGCAGCGTTGAATGGCAAGGCCGACAGGTACCTTGGCGTACTCCGCCGGTTTGTCGGATTGCACGCCGACGACATGACACGCCTGGCGGCGAACCTCGCCGAGGACGACCACGCAGCGGCGGAGCGCCTGCTGCACACCCTCAAGGGTGCGTCGGCCACACTGGGGGCCGATCACCTGGCCGTGATGGCTGCCCACCTGGAGGAGATCCTGCGGACAAACCCGGAAGTGTCCATTGCCGACGAGCAAATCCTGCCGGCAATGACGGCCATCAAACAGGCGATCGACAGCCTGGCCGGCGCCTTGCCGCCGCCGTAAGCCACCAGTCCCGTGATGAACCTCGGCGCAGAAGATCTGCGCCCGGCATGGCGTCGATGCCCGGCCGACATGCCTTGAAAGGCCAGGACGGGGTGGTCTAGCGCCGCGGCGCACACACCGGATCGTGCAAGCCACGGCCAGCGACGATTCACGCCGGGAGACGATACCGCAGCGACGACAAGTGACTTAAACTGGCAGCTCTTGACCACCAAAGGAGAATCAGATGATCGGCTACGTCACGCTTGGAACCAACGACCTCTCCGCTGCCACCGCCTTCTATGACGCCTTGCTGGCGGAAACAGGAGCCAGACGCGTGTGGGAATTTCCGCGCGGCGTCGCCTGGGGAGTGGCTCCGGACAAACCGAGTCTTGCCGTCATGACGCCTTTCGACGGCAACGCCGCCACGGTGGGCAACGGCGTGATGGTGGCCCTGGTGGTCGACTCGCACGAGAAGGTCGATCGCGTTCATGCCAGGGCGCTCGAACTCGGCGGCAAGGATGAAGGCCCGGTCGGCGCACGCGGCGAAGGTTTCTACGCCGGTTACTTTCGCGACCTGGATGGCAACAAGCTGAACGTCTTCTGCCATGGCTAGCGTGCGCGCGGCGATGGCGTTCCCCTCCTCCCTCACCGCGAACGCTGCGCCGCCGAGAGCCGGCGCCACGACGACCAGCGCGGGGTTTCCGGCAGCTTGAGCGTGGCTCGCCCGTGGCTATTCCTGACGTGGTCGAGAATTTCCGGCGCCATTCAGGATGGCTGCGGCGAGAGCCTGCAGCGGCAGGCTGCGGTCGACGGCGCCGAGTTTGACAGCTTCCTTGGGCATGCCGTAGACGACGCAGGTCGCCTCGTCCTGGGCCAGGGTGTAAGCCCCGGCGTCGTGCATCTCCTTCAGGCCGCGCGCGCCATCGTCGCCCATGCCGGTCATGATCACCCCCATCGCATTCTTGCCGGCATACTTCGCTACCGATCGAAACAGCACATCGACCGACGGGCGATGGCGATTGACCGGCGGGCCCTCCTTCACCTCGACGACATACTGCGCACCGCTGCGCGCCAGTTGCATGTGCTTGCCTCCGGGGGCAATCAGCGCCAGACCGGGTAGCACGCGTTGCCCGTGCTTCGCTTCCTGCACCGAGATCTCGCAGAGACCATCGAGACGCGCGGCAAAGGCGGCGGTAAACATCTCCGGCATGTGCTGGACGATGACGATTCCCGGCGAGACCCGCGGCAATACGGTCAGCAAGGCTTCGAGGGCCACCGTGCCGCCGGTCGAAGTGCCGATCGCCACCAGGCGCTCGGTGGTCTGCGCCATCGCCAGACGTGGCGCCGGTGGCGCAGTCGCCAGCGTCGGCGCGCGCGCGCCGCGTTGCACGGCACCCATATTGGCCCGCGCCGCCGCCTTGACGGCGGCAACCAGGTTATCGCTCGAATCCTGCAGAAAGTTCCCGACGCCGAGGCCGGGCTTGGTGATGATCGACACCGCGCCGGCGGCCAGGGCCTGCAGCGTCGTTTCCGCCCCCGCGGTGGTCAGTGACGAGCAGATGACCACCGGCGTCGGGCGTTCCTGCATCAACTGACCAAGAAACGTGATGCCGTCCATGCGCGGCATCTCGATATCCAGCGTCAACACGTCCGGCCATTCGCGGCGCATCTTCTCGATCGCGAAGATCGGATCGTGGGCGGTGCCGATGACCCGGATCCCGGGATCGCGGTCGAGAATGGCGCTCATCACCTTGCGCACCACCGCCGAGTCGTCAACGATCATGACCTTGATTTCTCGTCCCATCGCTGACTTACCCTCCAGGCCCGCGGGCCGTCATGCTTCGGCCGACACCGCCGTGTGACGCCATCGGCCATCCATCCCAGGATCTGGGTCGTGCCTCAGCATCGTTTTTCTTGCCGGGGCAGTCTGGCGCATGCCGGCTGTCGCGTCAAGCACGAGGGCCTCGCTCACCACATGGCCGGCAGCCGGCCACGGGGCGCCTCAGCAAGTGGCGGAGGTACTCCTGCCCCTGCCGCGTCAGCCATTCGCGGGCGCGACTACCCGACTACTGGAGATCTCGCCGTTGCTGCCGACGCTTTCGAGTTGCACCGGGAAGCCCCACAAGCGTGCGACGTGCTTGAGCACTTCGTCAGCGCCGTCGTGCAGCGGGCGATCGTTGTGCTGCGTGTGGCGCAGGCAAAGCGAGCGGTCGCCGCGCAGGTTGACGCTCCAGACCTGGATGTTGGGTTCGCGCGACCCCAGGTCGTACTGACGCGACATCGCCTCGCGCAGGCCCCGATAGCCGGCCTCGTCGTGGATCGCCGCGACCTCGAGCGTGGGCGCCTTCTCGTCGTCGACGACGGCAAACAGACGGAAGGCGCGCATCACCCGCGGCGACAGGAATTGCCCGATGAAGCTCTCGTCCTTGAAGTTGCGCATCGCATGATCCAGCGTGGCCAGCCAGTCGCTGCCGGCGATGTCCGGAAACCAGTCGCGGTCTTCGTCGGTCGGGGCTTCGCAGATGCGCTTGATATCGGAGTACATGGCGAAACCCAGGGCATAGGGATTCATGCCGTTGTAGCCCGGATGGCCCACCGGTGGCTGGAAAACCACATTGGTGTGCGCCTTGAGCCACTCGATCATCAGGCCGTCGGCGAGGTGGCCGTCGTCGTACATGGTGTTCAGCAGATGGTGGTGCCAGAAGGTCGCCCAGCCTTCGTTCATCACCTGCGTCTGCCGCTGCGGGTAGAAGTACTGCGCCACCTTGCGCACGATGCGGACGATTTCGCGTTGCCACGGTTCGAGCAAGGGCGCGTTCTTCTCGATGAAGTAGAGCAGGTTTTCCTGTGGTTCGGCCGGGAAACGGGCCGCTTCCTTTTCCGCCGCCTCTTTGCCCCGCCGCTTCGGCAGCGTCCGCCAGATATCATTCACCTGCTGCTGCGCGTGCGCTTCGCGCTCCTCTGCGCGCGCCATCTCCTCGGCCAGGCTCAGCCGGTTTGGACGACGATAACGGTCAACGCCGTAGTTCATCAAGGCGTGGCAACTGTCGAGCAACAGCTCGACCGCGTCGACGCCATGCCGCTCTTCACAGGTGGCCACGTAGTCCTTCGCGTAAACCAGATAGTCGATGATCGACGCCGCGTCGGTCCACATCCGGAACAGGTAGTTGCCCTTGAAGAAGCTGTTGTGACCGTAGGCCGCGTGCGCGATCACCAGCGCCTGCATGGCCATCGTGTTTTCCTCCATCAGGTAGCTGATGCAGGGATTGGCGTTGATGACGATTTCGTAAGCCAGGCCCATCTGGCCGCGGCGATAGTTCTTTTCGGTGGCAATGAATTCCTTGCCGTAGCTCCAGTGGCGGTAGTTGACCGGCATGCCGACCGACGCATAGGCGTCCATCATCTGTTCGGCGGTGATGATTTCGAGCTGGTTCGGATAGGTGTCGAGTGCGAAGCGTCTGGCGGTGCTGCGGATCACCGCGTGGTACTCGTCGAGCAGTTCGAAGGTCCAGTCGCTCGGCGCCGGCAGGGGCGACGCCGCCCGCTGCGGCAGCGACGCTGCCCCCTGCATGCCACGCCTGGGGTTCAAGGAGTCGCTCATTTGCTCGCCCCTTCCTTGCTGAACAAGTCGCGAAACACCGGGTAGATCTGGTCGGCGGTGCTCGCCTTGCGCATCGCGAAGGCTTGCGGACGACTCCGCCAGCAGCACATACTCCTGCCACAGATTCTGCTCCTGCTCGACGACCTGAATGTAGGCGAAGTAACGGCAAAGGGGCAGCAGTCTCTCCGCCAGCAGTTTGCGGCAAAGCGTGCTGTCGTTATGCCAGTTGTCGCCGTCACTGGCGTGTGCGCCGTAGATGTTCCATTCCCCGCTCGGGTAGCGGGCACGGATGATTTCTTCCATCAGCACCAGCGCGCTCGACACCACGGTACCGCCGGTTTCCGTGGCATGGAAGAAATCATGCTCGTTCACCTCCTGTGCCTGCGTGTGATGGCGGATGAAGACCAGGTCGATCCTTTCGTAATGCCGGGTCAGGAAAAGATAGAGCAGGATGAAGAAGCGCTTCGCCAGGTCCTTGCGTGCCTCGTCCATCGAACCCGAGACATCCATCAGACAGAACATCACCGCCCTCGCCGTAGGCACCGGCGTGCGCACGCGGCTGCGATAGCGCAGGTCGATCGGGTCGAGGTAGGGAATGCGCAGCAGGTGCGCGCGCAGCGCTTCGATATCACGCTCCAGGGCTTCGATCTCATGCCGGCGCGACGGCGTCGCGGCCTGTGCACGCAGCACTACGAGCAATCCTTCGAGACGCGTCAGTTCGCGCCGCGATTCGCTGCCCAGCGCGATGCGCCGGCCGATGGCGCCGCGCATCGAACGCACGATATGCAGGTTGTTCGGCGTCCCGTCGCTCGAAAATCCGGCGCGGTGCGTCTTGTACTCGGGCGCATCGGCAAGCGTGGTGCGGATCAGATTGGGCAGCGCCAGGTCGTCGAAGAAGACCTGCATGAACTCTTCCTTGCTCAGGTGGAAGACGAAATCATCCTCCCCTTCGCCGGCGTCGCCGGCCTGCCCGGCACCCCGCCCTCCTCCACCGCCCTGCGGGCGGTCGATGCGATCGCCGCGGACGAAATCCCGATTGCCCGGATGCACCATTTCGCGTCGGCCGCCCGGCCCGTGGCCGAACACCGGCTCGCTGATGTCGCGGCGCGGGATGTGGATGTCCTCGCCCTGGGCAATGTCGCGGATGCCGCGCCCGGCGACCGCGCGCTTCACCGCTTCCTGGATCTGCGCCTTGTGGCGGCGCAGGAAGCGCTCACGGTTGCCGATCGACTTGTTCTTGCCGGCCAGCCTGCGATCGATGATCTGTTGCAAGGGAAGTCCTCCGAGCCGTTATCGTTGCCGGGTCACGAATTCTTGCGAACGCGCAGATACCACTCGCACAACAGCCGCACCTGCTTCGCCGTGTAGCCCTTGTTGACCATCCGGTTGACGAAATCCTCATGCTTCTTGACATCGTCGGCGCTGGCCTTGGCGTTGAAGCTGATCACCGGCAGCAGTTCCTCGGTGTTCGAGAACATCTTCTTCTCGATCACCGTGCGCAGCTTCTCGTAGCTGGTCCACAACGGATTCTTGCCCTGATTGTTGGCCCGCGCGCGCAGCACGAAATTGACGATCTCGTTGCGGAAATCCTTCGGGTTGGCAATGCCTGCCGGCTTTTCGATCTTCTCGAGTTCGGCGTTCAGCGAGCTGCGGTCGAACACTTCACCGGTGTCGGTATCGCGGTACTCCTGATCCTGAATCCAGTAGTCGGCGTAGGTGACGTAGCGGTCGAAGATGTTCTGGCCGTATTCACTGTAGCTTTCCAGGTAGGCGGTCTGAATTTCCTTGCCGATGAATTCGGCGTAGCGCACCGACAGGTGTTCCTTGATGAACGACAGATACTTCGACTCGGTTTCGGCCGGGAACTGTTCGCGCTCGATCTGCTGTTCGAGCACATACATCAGGTGCACAGGGTTGGCGGCGACCTCGGTCGAGTCGAAGTTGAACACCTTGCTGAGGATCTTGAACGCAAAGCGCGTCGAGATGCCGCTCATGCCTTCGTCGACGCCCGCGTAGTCGCGGTATTCCTGATAGCTCTTGGCGCGTGGATCGGTGTCCTTCAGGTTTTCGCCATCGTAGACCAGCATCTTGGAATACAGGCTGGAGTTTTCCGGCTCCTTCAGGCGCGTCAGCGCCGCGAACTGCGCCATGATCCGCAGGGTACCGGGCGCGCAAGTCGCTTCGGCCAGCGAAGAACCGCGCAGCAGTTTTTCGTAGATCTTCACTTCCTCGGAAACCCGCAGGCAATAAGGCACCTTGACGATGTAGATCCGGTCGAGGAAAGCCTCGTTGTTCTTGTTGTTCCGGAAAGCCTTCCATTCGCTCTCGTTCGAGTGCGCGAGCACGACGCCGTCGAAGGGGATCGCGCCGAAGCCTTCGGTGCCCTTGAAATTGCCTTCCTGCGTCGCGGTCAGCAGCGGGTGCAGCACCTTGATCGGCGCCTTGAACATCTCGACGAATTCGAGCAGCCCCTGGTTGGCGAGGCAAAGACCGCCGGAGAAGCTGTAGGCATCGGGGTCGTCCTGGGCATAAGTCTCGAGCTTGCGGATGTCGACCTTGCCGACCAGGCTGGAAATGTCCTGGTTGTTTTCGTCGCCGGGCTCGGTCTTGGCGATGCCGATCTGTTTGAGCACGCTCGGGTAGCGCCGGACGACCCGGAAGCGGCGAATGTCACCGCCGAACTCTTCCAGCCGCTTGACTGCCCACGGCGAGAGGATGCGATTGAGGTAGCGGCGTGGGATGCCGTATTCCTTGTCGAGGATGGCGCCATCCTCGTCCGGATCGAACAGGCCCAGCGGCGATTCATTCACCGGAGAACCCTTGATCGCGTAGAAAGGCACCTCCTGCATCAGCGACTTCAAACGCTCGGCGATCGAACTCTTGCCGCCGCCGACCGGACCGAGCAGGTAGAGGATCTGCTTCTTTTCCTCCAGCCCCTGCGCCGCGTGGCGGAAGTAGCTCACCACTTGCTCGATGGCGTCTTCGAGGCCGTAGAACTCGGCAAAAGCCGGGTAGATCTTGATCACCTTGTTGGCGAACAGGCGCGACAGCCGCGGGTCGTTGCGGGTGTCCACCGTCTGCGGCTCGCCGATCGCGCGCAACATGCGCTCGGCGGCGCTGGCGTAGCTCAACGGGTCCCGCTTGCACTGCGCCAGGTAATCCTCCAGCGAGAGTTCCTCTTCGCGGGTGCGGTCAAAGCGGGCGGCAAAATGACTGACGATGTCCATACTGTTCTCCAAGAATCCGTTGACTTCCCAATCCTGACAATCGGCGGGCGATACCGTTCCGCCACCACTCCGAAACTGCCACGCCAGCAAAGCGTGTCTCCATCAGGGCAAAGCAAATAGCGAGCCACAATTGCCACCTTGCTCCAGCATCCGCTGCGCAAGCACTCGGTTCTGCCTGACGGCTTGTTCGCCCCAACCCGGCGAAAGGTACCGAGGCCCGGCAACGGAACTTTCGGCTCCATGCGGCCGGTTGGAAACCTCCCGGACAAGTGGCTTTCCCGGGATTGGTGCACCAATCAGGTGCATACCAGGACTCACCGTGCCGCATTACGGAGCCTCGGGTGCAACGCCGGAAAACGAGCGCCGAATGGGCCGTCGAATTGCACGCACTTTGCCTCCGCGCCGGAGAAACCGCAGGCTCCGGCCGACCTGCCGGCACCACCGGTAGTACCCTCCGCCAGTTCGCCTGCGGCTCAGTCTAGTCGTCGCTGGCAGGCCGGCAGAAGGAACTATTGCCTGTTGGCTAATGGAAACATGTCGATAGGGGCCGATGCAGACCGGCAGAATGCACTCGACCATTCGATTCGATCAGGACCGCCTGGCAATCGCTCCGATCCGGTGGGTTGCCGGAAGCCCACTACCAGCGGACTCTCCTCCAGCCGCCAGGCGAACTCCATCTGTCCTTGGGCGGCGTTCTTGCAAGACAACAAGGCTTGCGCCAGAATGCATCGCAATTGCAACGCAGTCGAAAAACAAGGGTGCCCCATGAAAACAGCTTCGATTCCTTCCCTGCGGGTTGCCCCCGCCCTGCGCCAGGCGGCCGAAGAAGTGCTGGGCGAAAGCGAGAGCCTGTCGAATTTTGTCGAGCAATCGATTCGCGAAAGCATCGAGCGTCGTCTGGCCCAACGCGAATTCATCGCTCGCGGTCTGGCGTCACGTGACAAGGCAAAGCAATCGGGAAAATACGTTTCATCCGATGCCGTTGTCGGACGACTTGAAAAAATGCTGGCCCAGGCAAAGGCGTCGTCGAAGACAAGCGGATAACAAGGTGGCGTATCGGGTTCGCTTCACCCAGGATGCGGAAGCTGACCTGCTCAGGGGACATATCGCTACCCGAAAGGCTGGTCTTGAGATTACCGGGAACGCTGATGATCGACGCCCGGATTCCCGCCCGCCCGCTTGCTTGCCGGATGATGCCTGCAATCACCAGAATCAAATTTCGGAAAGCGATTCGATGTTGCGAATGACCCATAAGGAGCTTCCGCGCACCGCCAACGGGCATCGAGTGCCCGGCATGAAGCTTCCACGGTTGCGGATCGGGCCTCGATGCGCGCGCAACGCCTTGCATTGGCGGACAGAGGCGGGGAAGCGCTGCCTTGACGCTGGCAATCGCCGGAAGTGAACTTGATCTCGACCGTCGTCAGCCAGGAGTGACCCGGACAAAGTCGGAAGTCATCCAGATGAATTCACTGGCAACCGCAACTAACCGCGAATCGCCCGGATCAGGCGCGGTGCGTGCGAGGGCAGGCTTCGTTTTCTGCGTTTCAAGGCCGATTCGAGCAAGACAGCACATGGGCAGAACAGCGGATCCGTCGTTGCTCAGCAGTCCCCGGATGAATATTGAAGGCGCCTTTCGAGGCGCCGTCCGAAGTTCGACAGGGCGAGACAGCCGAGCCAGTAGATCAGGCCGATGAACAGGTAGCCCTCCAGGTAAAACGCCCGCCACTGGGCATCCCCGGATAGCGCGAGGGTCAGCGCGCCAGTCAGTTCGTAGAGGCTGACCACCGTCACCAGCGAGACGTCCTTGAACAGGCCGATAAAGGTGTTCACCAGCGCCGGCAGGGCCGCCCGCAAGGCTTGCGGCAGGATGACATGGCGCAGACACTGCCAGCGGCTCAGGCCCAGGGCTGCCGCGGCATCGCCCTGCCCCGCCGGAACCGACTGCAGTCCGCCGCGCACCACTTCGGCGAGGTAGGCGGCGGCAAAGCCGACGATCGCCGGCAACACCCGCCACAAGGCGCTGCCGCCGGCCCTGTCGGGCAGGAACAGCGGGAACAGGAAGGCCGCCACGAACAGTACCGAAATCATCGGCACGCCGCGGACCAGTTCGATATAGAAGGCACAGCAGCTCCGCAGCAGCGGCAACCTTGAGCGCCGGCCGAGGGCCAGCAGGATCCCCAGAGGCAGGGCGCCGGCCATGCCGCCCGTTGCCAGCAACAAGGTCAGCGGCAGGCCGCCCCAGAGCTGGCTGTCGACGATCGGCAAACCGAGGCCGCCGCCGTGCAGCAGGGCAAGAAAACCGAGCAGCGCTCCGCTCAGCAAGGCCAGCGCCGGGCGGACCCGCAGCCGACCGCTGCCGGCCAGCCACAGCGCAGCGAGCAAGAGTCCGCAGGCCAGCGCCGGCCGCCAGTGCTGGTCGAAGGGATAGCGCCCGAAGAGGATCAGCGGATACTTCTCGACGATCACCCCCCAGCAGGCGCCGGTTCCCAGCAGTGCACGGCAGCGCTCCGCATCCGGCTGCCAGTCGGCACGCAGGATGCTCCACTCGAAGACGTCCGGGAGCAGCACGCAGGCGGTAACGAGAATGACCAGCGTCGCCAGCGCGTTTCCCCAGCCATCCAGGAGTGGTCGGAACTGGCGGCCGATCGCCGTGAGCGCTGATCGCCGGCTGGCCATCAGTGTCCCCTGCGCAACTGCCGCCGGTTATACCAGCCGGTCGCCGCGGCGGTCAGCAGCGACAATGCGAGATAGACCGCCATCAGGATGCTGATGCACTCGGCGGCCTGCCCGGTCTGGTTGAGGCTGGTGTTGGCAATCGACACCAGGTCCGGATAACCCACGGCAACGGCGAGCGAGGAGTTCTTGGTCAGGTTGAGAAACTGGTTGGTCGCCGGTGGAATCATCAGACGCAGGGCCTGCGGCAGGACCACCGCGCGCAGGCCCTGCAGCGGCGTCATGCCGAGTGCCGCGGCCGCATCGACCTGGCCGCGCGGCACCGAAAGGATGCCGGCGCGGACGATCTCAGCCAGGTAGGCCGCGCCATAGCCACTCAGTCCGAGCAGCAGGGCGAGAAACTCCGGCGTCACGGCGCCACCGCCGGCGATGCCGAAATCGCCCGCGGCCGGCACTTCCCCACCCCAGGGAAAGGCGAGCCCGCTCTTGCTCAGGAAAACCCCCGGCAGCGGGTTCAGCGCAGCGTCCGCCGACGGCAGTTTCTCGGCCAGCAGGAAATACCAGGTGAGCAGTTGCAACAGCAAGGGGATGTTGCGGAAGACTTCGACGTAGGCTCGGCACAGTCCTCGCAGCAGGACATTCCTCGTCAGGCTGCAGGCGCCGAGGCACAGGCCCAGGACGGTCGCCAGGACGATGGCCGCCAGCGCCACCCGCAGGGTGTTGAGTACGCCGACGAGAAAGGCACGCCAATACGGTTGCGCGGCGTCGAAGTCGAGCACGCTCTCGCCGATCGAGAAGCCGGCCGGCTCGAAGAGAAAGGCAAAACCGCTGCGTATGCCGCGCGTCCGCAGTTCGGCGCCGGTCTGCTCGACCAACAGCCAGACGAGGGCCAGCGCCAGCCCGGCGACCAGTAGCTGATAGCAGAAAGCGCGCGATGAAGCGTGGCGCCGGAACTCAGCGAACGGGCGGCGCATACATCAGGCCACCCTTGGTCCACAGCGCATTCGACCCACGCGGCAGCTTGAGCGACGAACCGGAACCGAGATTGCGCTCGAAGATCTCGCCGTAGTTGCCCACCGCCTTGATCGCCCGCAGCGCCCACTCGCGATCGAGGCCGAGCAGGCGGCCGCTATCGTCGCCGCTGCCGAGCAGCCGCTGCACGGCGGGGTTGGGACTGTTGCGCAAGCTGTCGGCGTTGGCCTGCGTGATGCCCAGTTCCTCGGCTTCGATGAGCGCGAAGACCAGCCACTTGACGATCGCGAACCACTCGTCGTCGCCGCGCCGGACTGCCGGTCCCAGGGGTTCCTTGGAGATCACTTCGGGCAGGATCACATAGTCGCCGGGCTTCGGCGCCTCCTTGTCGCGAATCGAGACCAGGCTGGACACATCGGTCGTATAGGCCTGGCAACGCCCGGAGAAGAACGCCTTGAGGGAGGCTTCGAAGCTTTCGAAAACCACCGGCCTGACCTTCGCCCCCTGCGCGCGGAAGTAGTCGTTCAGGTTCTTTTCGGTGGTGGTACCGGACTGGACGCAGATTTCGGCGTTCCTGAGTTGCTTGACGCTGCTCGCCTTCGACTGCTTCGGGACCATGAAGCCCTGGCCATCGTAGTAGGTGATGGCGGTGAAATGCAGGCCCATCGAAGCGTCGCGGGTCAGGGTCCAGGTGGTGTTGCGCGACAGCACATCCACCTCACCTGCCTGCAGGGCGGTGAAGCGCTGCTGTGAATTGAGCGGCAGCCATTTCACCTTGCCCGGGTCTCCCAGCACCGCCGCGGCGATGCCGCGGCAGATGTCGGTATCGAGCCCGCTCCAGTTTCCCTTGCTGTCCACCCCGGAAAACCCGGCAAGACCGGTGCTCACCCCACAGGCGACGCGCCCCTGCTGGCGGACCGAATCCAGGGTCTTGCCGGCGTGCGCCGCCAATGGGGTCAGCGCGAGGACGGCAATCAAAGCGGAGCAGCATTTCCAGCCGGCAATGTTCATGGGTCAGCCCGCAGAATTGAATGATGAGGCGCGAATTGTCCCACAGTCAAAGGACGCCTGCTTGCCGGTACGGTCGTGCGGGTGTCCGCTACAGGCGCGCGTCCCGATGTCCGCGCAGCGACCGGATCAGGCATCGTGCCGGTGGATGCCGCAACTGGCCTGGCCGGCATCACGTCATCTTTTAAATCCGGAAGAAATCGGTTCTACTCTCTGCTTTTGTGCAAGAAGATTGCTTTTTACGCATGTCGAGAGCCTTTCATTTCTGGAGCCTGGTCGCTCTTGCGGCCCTGCTTGCCGGCATCCTGCATGGCCTGCGCCTGGATGCGCGTGCTCTGCTCTGGCTCCAGGAGTCGCTCAGCGCGCCCGCAGAGCGTGCCGCGAGCCTGTGGTTGCCGGGCTACCGTGCAGTCCTGCAGGTTGCACTCCCCGGACTCGAAAGCGAGGAACTCTCCGACCTGGCGTACAACCCGGCAAGCGGCACCCTGTTTGCGGTCAGCGGCAAGACGCCGCTGTTGATCGAGATCTCCACAGCGGGAGAAGTTCTGCGTCGCATGCCGGTGAGCGGCGCGTCGAATCTGGAAGGGGTGGCGGTGCTGGAAGGCGACTGCATGGCAATCGCCGACGAGCGCCAGGAGCGGTTGTCGTTCTTCCGCATCGCTGCCGAGACGAAGGCGTTGCGCAGGGAAGAGTTCGTCCAGCAGATCGAACTCGGCCATCCGGATCCCCCGAACAAAGGTTTCGAGGGGCTTGCCTGGGACAAGCGTCATCGGCGCCTGCTGTTGGGCAAGGAGAAACATCCGGTGATGGTCTATGGCCTGGCTTCGGATGGCTGCCGGGCAAGTGGAGAGCTGCACGCGCTTGTCGATCTGGGCGACCACATGACCGATCTCGCGGCGCTCACCGTCGACCCGCGCAGTGGCCATATCGTCGCGCTGTCGCAGGAGTCACACCTGCTGGTCGAGTTGGACGAGCACTACGATCCACGCAATTTCATCGCCTTGTTACGCGGTCTGAACGGCCTTGAGCACAATATTCCGCAGGCCGAAGGCGTGGCCCTCGACGAGGCCGGCAACCTGTACCTGGTCAGCGAGCGCAATCTGTTCTACGTCTTTCGCAAGGTGGCGGCGCAGTAACGGCGGAATGTGCGAAGCGTTGCAGCCGGTTTCCTGTCTGTGGCTGTCTGCGGCTGTCTGCGCTCCTGCACTCGTCGATTGCTCTTCCCCACCGTCCAGCGGTTGCTCTCCCTCAAGTGGGCGAGGGGAGGTTCGTGAGTCGCTGGTGCGACTTTCACATTACACTTCGTGCCGCCGCACTGAAGCGCGCTCTTCATCAACCTGAGGCTGCCTCCCATGACCCGTCGACTGTTTGCCAGTGTGCCTGTCTGGAGTATTGCTGTACCGGTTCTGGCCTGCATCATGCTCGCCGCGATCTGGGGGCTCGCTCCCGGATGGTTCCTGTCCGCCATTGCGGGTTCGACCTTGATCGCGTCGGTGCTGGTCGCAGTTCATCACGCCGAAGTGATTGCGCACCGACTTGGCGAACCGTTCGGAACGCTCGTTCTCGCTTTGGCGGTAACCGTCATCGAAGTGTCGTTGATCGTCTCGATGATGCGGGCCGGCGGCGAGGGTTCCAGCGCTCTGGCACGCGACACAGTGTATGCCACGGTGATGATCGTCTGCAACGGCGTCATCGGTCTCTGTCTGCTGATGGGCAGTATCCGGCATCGGACCATCGGCTTTCGCGTCGAGGGAACCACCCCCGCGTTGGCGGTACTGGCCACTCTCACCACCCTCACCCTGGTTCTTCCCACCTACACCTCGTCCACGGCGGGTCCGACTTTTTCGGCACCGCAACTCGTCTTCGCCGGCGTCGTTTCCTTCGTGCTCTGGGGCGTGTTCGTTTTCGTCCAGACGGTTCGGCATCGCGACTATTTCCTGCCCAAGAACGGCCAATCCGAAGACGCGCACGCGGCCCCACCCTCGGGAGCAACCGCATTGATCAGCCTGGTGCTGCTGCTCGTTTCTCTTGTCGCGGTGGTTGGCCTCGCCAAGGTGCTCGCGCCCAGCATCGAGGCCGCCGTCGTTGGCGCGGGCATGCCGCATGCCGTGGTGGGTATCGCCATCGCGCTGATGGTGCTGCTGCCCGAGACGATGTCAGCCGTGCGCGCGGCACGCAGCGACCGGATGCAGACCAGCTTCAACCTGGCGCTGGGCTCCGCGCTCGCCACCATCGGCCTGACGATTCCCGCCGTGGCCGCGACATCCATCCTGCTCGGTTTACCGCTGGACCTGGGACTGCCTCCCAAGGAAGTGGCCCTGCTGGCACTGACGCTGTTGCTGACCTCGACGACACTGTCCGGAGGACGCGCGACGATTCTTCAGGGTGCCGTTCATCTGGTGGTGTTCGCCGTATTTGTCTTTCTGGCCATGGTCCCGTGATACCGCAACCCGTGCCGGCCCGGTGTGAACGTTGAGCCGGGCCAGGCCCGCGCTGGTGAATTTCGGCGCAGCCTGCGGCCAGGGTGCCGACGGCCGGATCGGGATCAACCCGATGGTCGCCCCCTTTCCGGCCTATAATCCTCGACTTTTTCGGGTCCGACCATGTGGTTCAAGAATCTTCATCTCTACCGCCTGCCCAGGAACTGGGCGACCGACACCGCCCGGCTTGAAGAGCAACTCGCCAAACTGACCCTGCAAGGATGTCATGCCACCGATCCGAAGAGTATCGGCTGGGTGCCGCCACGTGCCGGCGGTACACTGATTCACAGCGTCAATCAGCAGTGGCTGCTCGCCCTCGGCGTCGAAGAGAAGCTCCTGCCGGCGTCGATCGTCAAGCGTTTCGCCAGTGACAAGGCGAAGGAGATCGAAGAAGCCGAAGGCCGCCGCATCGGGCGCCGCGAGATGCGCGAGATCCAGGAGGCGATGACCCTCGAACTGCTGCCGCGCGCCTTCATCCGCAGCCGCAGCACCTTCGGCTGGATTGACCCGATCAACGGCTGGCTGGTGATCGATTCCGCCTCGCCGGCAAAGGCCGAGGAATTTCTCGAACAATTGCAGAAGTCGGTAGACGGATTGCCGGCCAAGGTGCTCAAGGTCATTCAATCGCCCTCGGCAGCGATGACCGGCTGGGTGGCCAGCGGCGAAGCGCCGGCCGGCTTCACTCTCGATCAGGACCTGGAACTGCGCTCCACGGAAAAGGCGACCGTGCGCTACGTCAATCACACGCTCGATGGCGAGGAGATCCGCCAGCACATCGCCACCGGCAAGATCGTCACGCGCCTGGCCATGACCTGGAACGACCGCATTTCCTTTGTCCTCAACGACCTTCTGCAGATCAAGCGCCTCGCCTTCCTGGACATTCTCAAGGAGCAGGCGGACGGCCAGGGGGAGAACGAAGACGAGCGCTTCGATATCGACTTCACGCTGATGAGCGGAGAAGTGGCGCAGTTGCTCGGCGACCTGCTGGCCGCGCTCGGTGGCGAGCCGGTGGCCGCGAATTAGGCTGAGACAGAGGCTGAGACAGACCGCCGCCGCGCGGAGGGGCAAGGGCTGACCGCGTCCCTGGCGGACTGGCGGTCAGCGTAGCGCATCGAACGATCCAGCATTCCGCGTTTGAGCACCCGCTTGAACCTGCTCGCGTGCCGGGCAATCAGCCGCTTTCAGCGGCGGCCGCCTTCCAGTGCCGCGATGCGCTCTTCGATCGGCGGATGGCTGGAAAACAGGGCCATCCAGCCCGGCCGGCCATTGATGCCGGCGGTCGCCACATTCTGCGGCAGTTCGCCGGCTTCCATGCCGCCGAGGCGACGTAGCGCGTCCACCATCGGCCGCGGCGTGCCCAGGAGCTTCGCGGCTCCGGCATCGGCGCGAAACTCGCGACTGCGCGAGAAGTACATGACGATGATGCTGGCCAGGATGCCGAACACGATGTCGCACACCACCACCGTGATCGTGTAGCCGATGCCCGGCCCCGAAGACTCGGCATCTCCCTTGCGCAGCGCCGAATCCACCAGCCAGCCGACGACGCGGGCGATGAACACGACAAAGGTGTTCACCACCCCCTGGATCAGCGTCAGCGTCACCATGTCGCCATTGGCGATGTGCGCCACCTCGTGGGCGATCACCGCCTCCGCCTCGGCGCGCGTCATGTTCTGCAGCAGGCCGGTAGAGACGGCGACCAGCGAACGATTGCGGGTGGCGCCAGTCGCGAAGGCATTCGGCTCGCCCTCGTAGATCGCCACCTCGGGCATCGGCAGACCCGCCTGTTCGGAGAATCGGCGCACCGTCTCGAACAGCCAGTACTCCGTGGAGTTGCCCGGCGATTCGATCACCTGCGCTCCGGTGCTCCACTTGGCGAGGGTCTTCGACATCCATAGCGAGATGAAGGCACCGCCGAAACCCATGATCAAGGCAAAGAACAGCAACTTGCCGAGGTCAAGCCCGGCGCCGGAGAAGAACCTGTGAGCGCCGGTCAGGGTGGTGACGAGACCCAGCACCAGCATGATCGCCAGGTTGGTACCGATGAACAGGAGCGTCCTTTTCATGCTGCGTCCCCGGTCAGGGCCGCTCCGTCATGTTCTGGCTTCCCGGCGATCGCCACGCCCCTGGACCGGGTTCCACGCGGGCTTTCGTGGCGATGTTCGCGCAGTCGTGCCAACAGGCGCGCCAGCGTCCGTCCCGAACGGTCGGCCGCCCGGTCGATGGCAACATAAAGGTCGGGCTCGGTATCCTCGATCAGCAGGTCGGGAGCCCCGGCAACCGTCACCTGGATACGGCAGCGCTTGTCTTCCCCGCCGCGCGGACCATTGACATCGGTAAGACGGATCGAAACCTTGCGCACGTACTGACTGGCCCGATCAAGCGCGAAATGGATGCGCCTCTCGACGTGCTCGCGCAAACCGGCGGAGAGATCGAAACCTGCGGCCTGGATGATGATGTGCATGGAGGAACTCCTGGTGGGTTGGCAACGGGGAAAACTGTAGCGCACGGCAACCAATCCAACAAATCGAATATAATTGATCAACAGATCGATATTCTGGATGTATTTATAGACATGGCCGCACTCAACTACAAACACCTGCGCTACTTCTGGGTAGTCGCCAAATCCGGCGCCATTGCACGTGCCGGCGAACAGTTGCATCTCACGCCACAGTCGATCAGCGGCCAGATTCGCGAACTCGAGGAAGCCCTCGGGGTGGCCCTGTTCCGCCGCGTCGGGCGTGGCCTGGAACTCACGGACAGTGGCCGACGCATCCTCGGCTACGCCGAAGAGATCTTTGCGCTCGGCGACGAACTGCTCGACGCCGTGCGCGACCAGACAGCAACGAAGAGCCTGCCGTTCGCGGTCGGCATTGCCGACTCGGTGCCCAAATCGGTGGCCCACCGACTGGTGGAGCCCGCGTTGCACCTGCCGGAGCCGGTGCGTCTGATCTGTCGCGAGGGCCGCCTGACCGCCCTGCTGGCGGAACTGGCCATCCATCGGCTGGACATGGTGATCGCCGACCGCCCGATGCCCGCGAATCTCAACGTGCGCGGCTACAACCATCTGCTTGGCGAGAGCACGCTGACGGTTTTCGGCGCCGCCGCGCTGGTCGAGACGCTGCGACCGAGCGACAGCTTCCCGGCCATGCTCGACGGCGCTCCGTTTCTGATGCCGGGCGAAGACGTCGCCATTCGGCCCCGCCTCGAACACTGGTTCGAAGCTCAGCGCCTGCATCCGCGGATCATCGGTGAGTTCGACGACAGCGCGCTGCTCAAGGCCTTCGGACAGGCAGGCGACGGCCTCTTCGTCGCTCCGACGGCAATCGCCGCCTACGTTTGCGAACAGTATCGCGTCACTTCCCTGGGGCGCATTGATTCGATCGCCGAACAACTCTTCGCGATTACCACCGAGCGTCGGCTGACACACCCGGCGATCGTCGCCATCAGCCAGGTGGCGCGCAACGAGGTTTTCGGCGACGCGGCGCGCAGCCCGCGCGCCGACGACGGCGCCCATCACCGGGAGCCGACAGTCGCGGCCCGCAACGGGCACGCCGCCGGCCCAGCCAGACCGCGCAGGAAGCCCCTTCCGTAACCCAGCCGCGCCGCTCACGCGCGACAAAGCCGAAGGAATCCCCCGGATGCGCTGCCGACATGTTGGCCCAACGCTTGCCTGACGGAGAACGGCCGAGAACGGTGAAACATCAGTTTTCCACGAAGTATTAGTATCGATAATTCTGATTTTATAACGCTGACAGAGCGTTTATGGTTGCCTTTCCACGACCACTGACCCACAGGAGACAACGATGAAGACCTTCTCACTGCTCACAGCCATTCTGGCTTTCGCCTTCACGCTGGCAATCGGCGACGCCGAGGCCGCCAGCAAGCGCTTTGGTGCCGGCAAGTCGAGCGGCATGCAACGCGAAACCACCGCGGAAAGATCGCTGACCACGACACCTTCGCCTGCAACCGCGACCAGTGCCGCGAAAGCCCCGTCGCCTGCGGCCGCACCGCAAGCCCAGCCCAAGCGTTCGTGGATGGGGCCGCTCGCCGGCCTCGCCGCCGGCCTCGGCCTCGCTGCCCTCGCCTCGCACTTCGGTTTCGGCGAAGAACTCGCTTCGATGCTCATGATCGGGCTGCTGGTGATGGCGGTCGTACTGGTCATCGGCTTCGTCATGCGCCGCCGCGCCGGTGCTCAGCAGCCGGCGACGGCCGAAGCGGGTGGCCTGCAGTACGCGGCAGCCGGCGCCGATGGTAACCCACTGAACCGCGGCGCACATCAACTTGCGCTGCCGGCATCGGGTGCCGCGGCAACGGGCTCCAGCACCGACAGCCATATCCCTGAAGACTTCGACGCCGCCGGCTTCGTGCGCAACGCCAAGCTCAGCTTCATCCGCCTGCAGGCGGCCAACGACCACCGCAACCTGGGCGACATTCGCGAATTCACGACCCCTGAGATGTTTGCCGAGATCAGGATGAACATTGCCGAGCGCGGCGAAGCCGAACAGGAAACCGATGT
This sequence comes from Candidatus Accumulibacter propinquus, assembly GCF_056856495.1. NCBI lineage: Bacteria > Pseudomonadati > Pseudomonadota > Betaproteobacteria > Candidatus Accumulibacter > Candidatus Accumulibacter propinquus. The sequence goes on along the minus strand of NZ_JBSEHC010000001.1, from coordinate 508,746 downwards.
CGTGACCCTCAACGCCGAAGTGGTGGAGGTCACCGAAGAAACCAACCGCTACGTGGTCAGCGTGCGCTTCAACGGCCTGATCCGCGAGGACAAGGACGCCACCGCCGAGCCGATCGACGAGATCTGGCACATGGTCAAGCCGCGCGATGGCAGCAGCGGCTGGGTCCTGGCCGGCATCCAGCAGATGCAGTAAGCGCCGCGCGAGGCGGCCAGGATGCAGAGACATGTCGAAACCGTTTTCGGCCGCCGGCTATGGCGGTCGAAAATTCGCCAGTGATTTCTGCCTACCACACGAAGTATTTGGCCTATGGGTTGACCCGCCGTTGCCCGCCGGACAGCGTCGAGTAACGAGTCGTCGATCGGGAAAGGTGGGGGGCACGCCGTTGCATCTGGTCAGCGCGTTTGCCGCCCAGGCGGGTCTGGTCCTGGGACAGCGCGCGACGGCCGCGAAGTCGAACGAGAAGACCGCCATTCCCGAAATGTTGGTGACCTTGGCACTGGAAGGTTGCATCGTCACCATTGACGCCATGGGCACGCAGCCCAACATTGCCCAAGCGATTCGCGATCGGGGGGCCAACTATGTTCTGGCGGTCAAGGATAACCAGCCCACCCTGGCCGCGTCGATCGAGGATTTTGTCAGCGCCTTCGAGGCGGCGCCAGGCAAGACGCCTCACCAGTTTCATGAAGTCGTCCAGAAGGATCATGGTCGCCTGGAAGTCCGGCGCTGCCATGTCTTCGACCCGCTGGACTGCCTGCACGCCCCCGAGCGCTGGCCAGACCTGAAGTCGTTCGCGATGGTGACGAGCGAGCGGACGATCAAGGGACAAACCTCCGTTGATCGCCGTTTCTACGTGAGCAGCCTGGTCCCCGATGCGCAACGCATGAATGAGGCCGTCCGCAGGCACTGGCGCGTCGAGAACAGCCTGCATTGGTGCATGGATGTCGTTTTCGGCGACGACCAGATGCGCGCTCGCACCGATCATGCCGCTCAGAATTTCGCCGTCTTGCGCCAGTTCGTCTTGAATCTCCTGCGCCTTGCTCCGGTAAAACGAAAGGGCGGCCTCAAGGTTCAGCGACTGATCGCCGCCTCTTCGGACGCCTTCCGCACCCAACTCCTGGGTCTTGTATAAGATTCATGCGATTGCCCTGTGGCTCGCCTAGTGAGCCCTGATGCGGTTAAACTTGCCCTGTCATTTGAAAATATCGCTCCCACGGCAAGAGAGAATAGCAATAGCCTATCGTTTTCGAGAGGTTTAATTCCCTCGAATTCGGGAGGATTGGTAGCTTGGGAATGCCCCTTATGAAACATGATTCAGTCACCGGCGTTGAGCCTGAGATTCTTCGTTGGGCCAGGAAATCGGTCGGGCTAACAGTTACCGATGTTGCCGACATGCTCAAGCGACATCCGGAAGAGATCGAGGCATGGGAGGACGGCAGGGCTGCGCCGACCTATCCGCAACTGGAAAAGTTGGCGTATCAAATATACAAGCGCCCACTGGCGATCTTTTTTCTGCCCTCGCCGCCGGAAGAATCCCTTCCGCAGCGGGAGTTCCGCACCCTGCCTGAAGCGGATATGCAAACCCTCGCGCGCGATACCTACCTGCACATCCGCCGCGCCCACGCCTACCAGATTGGATTGCAGGAGTTGTTCGACGGACACAACCCCGCCGAGCGCCCTATCTGGAAAGCCATCACGCTTTCGCAATCGCAAGAGGTCGCATTGCAAGCAGCAGCCATTCGCGATTACCTGGGCATCTTGCTCGATCAGCAGACGGCCTGGAAAAGCGACGAGCGGGCGCTGGAAGCGTGGCGCAAAACGATTGAAGGATGCGGCGTCTTCATCTTCAAGGCCGCTTTCAAGCAGAAGGACATCTCCGGCTTCTGCCTGATGGACGAGCATCTGCCGGTCATCTATCCACGCGTCTTCAAAAGCGTCTGGGACGGCCTGGGCGAGCTTGTCGCACGGAATGATCTGAATTCCGAAGGCCAGCAGACCTAGACCGAGATGGTCTATCAGTACCTCACCGGTCCGTGCTTCCGTCAGCGCGTCGAAGCCATCGTCGAGGCATTTCCGTCCATGCAGGAAGACCTGGACAAGGAGCGCAATATGATCATGAAACAGTGGGCCAAGCGCGAGGAGCAGATCGAGCGCGTGATGGGGGCGACGGTGGGGGACGTATGGCGACTTGCAGGGGATAGCGGGGAAGTCGTTACAGGAGATTGAGGGGCTGGACTTGCTTGCCCTGAGTCACGAAGGGGATATGAATGCTAACTAAACTGACCATCAAAAACTTTAAACGGTTTGACGAGGCCGAGGTTGATCTAGGCAAGTCTGTTGTGCTCATCGGCCCAAACAACTCCGGGAAGACAACCGCGCTTCAGGCACTAGCCCTCTGGGAGCTTGGATTGCGTCGATGGACTGAAAAGCGTCAAGGGAAGTCAACGGCACTCCAGCGGCAAGGTGTGGCAATCAACCGGCGCGATTTGGTAGCACTTCCTGTTCCCGTCGCCAATCTTCTCTGGCGCGACCTGCATGTCCGCAACGCGGAACGGCAAGAAGGAAAACCCAAAACGCAAAACGTTCGTGTGGACATCATGGTCGAGGGAATTACCGATGATCAGGCATGGTCTTGCGGGCTTGAGTTCGACTATGCCAACGAAGAGTCGTTTTATTGCCGCCCACTCAGACTTGACGAGAATAAGCAGCCTGCACGGATGGGCATCCCGGAGCACGCGACCAAAGCCAAGGTGGCGTTATTGCCTCCCATGTCCGGGCTGACGGATCGTGAATTCATCAAGCAGCCGGGGGAAATTGGTGTACTGATCGGGCAAGGCCAAACGGCACAGGTTCTCCGCAACCTGTGTTACCGAGTATGTTGGCCAGACGATAAAGTGGCAAAACCATCTGCGGACTGGATTGCGCTGACAGGGCAGTTATCTCGCCTGTTTGGAGTGAAACTGCTTAACCCGAAGTTTGTTGCCGAGCGCAGCGAAATTGTGATGGAGTATGAGGAAAAGTCCGGCACCCGGCTCGATCTCTCGTCGTCCGGACGGGGCTTGCAGCAAACCTTGCTGATTCTTGCTCACCTATATGCCAATCCTCGCACGGTGCTGTTGCTGGATGAACCGGATGCGCATCTTGAGGTACTCCGCCAACGCCAGACTTACCAATTGATCAACGATATTGCCGAGGAAAAGGGCTCGCAAATCGTTGCGGCAAGCCATTCCGAAGTCGTGCTGGCCGAAGCGGCGAATCGCGGCATGGTGGTAGCCTTTGTCGGCAAGCCGCATCTACTGAACGACCGTGGCAGCCAAGTGATGAAGGCCCTGACTGATATGGGCTGGGATCAATACTATCAGGCTGAGGAAACGGGCTGGGTGTTGTATGTCGAAGACTCGACCGATCTGGCCATTCTCAAGGCATTCGCCAGAATCCTGGCGCACCCGGCCCAAGCATTGCTGGAAATGCCGTTTGTTCATTATGTTTCAACAAACTTGCCGCAAAAATCTCGTGACCACTTCAACGGTTTGCGTGAAGCCAAGAGCGATCTGGTGGGTATTGCCCTGTTTGACCGCCTCGAACGTGCGCTTCAACCCAACGAAAACCTGAACGAGATCATGTGGGCCAGGCGAGAGATCGAAAACTATCTATGCACTCCCGAGGTTTTGCGTGCGTGGGCCGTCCATGATGTGGCAGACGACTTGTTTGGAATTGCCGAACGAGGCAAACGTCAGCAGGTAATGGAAAAGGCCATTGTCGAGGTTACGCACCTATTGGAGATCGACGAAAAATCGCCTTGGTCACCCGATGTAAAAGCCACTGACGAAGTTCTTGATCGGATTTTCAGGATATTTTTCAAGGAAATGGGACTGCCCTTGACGTTCCGCAAGCGCGATTACCATTTGCTTGCCAGTTTCTTGTCGAGACAACGGATCGAGCCCGAAATCATCGAAAAGCTGGATGCCATCGTGGCGACCGCCGCGCGCGCCAAACCGCGAGGAAATAACTCGTGAATGAGATTGTTGTCGCCATAATAACGAGGCTGCTGGCGTGAAAAAGCAGAAGCTCGAACTCACCTGGATCGGCAAGGAAAACCGGCCGAAGCTGGAGCCGCGCATCCTGCTGGAAGACCCTGCCCGTAGTTACCACGCCAAGCATCGTTTCGCCAGTGCCGACTTGTTCGACAACCGACTGATCTTCGGTGACAATTTACTGGCGCTGAAGGCGCTGGAGGGGGAGTTTTCCGGCAAGGTGAAATGTGTCTTCATCGATCCGCCCTACAACACCGGCAGTGCCTTCACGCATTACGACGACGGCGTGGAACATTCGATCTGGCTGTCGCTGATGCGCGACCGGCTGGAGATCATCCGGCGGCTGCTGTCCGACGACGGTTCGTTGTGGATCACCATCGACGACAACGAGGCGCATTACCTGAAGGTGTTGTGCGATGAGGTGTTTGGACGAGCAAATTTTGTATGCAATGCCATTTGGGAAAAGGCAGACTCCCCACGAAACTCGGCTCGACAATTCTCAACTGATCATGACCACTTGCTGGTTTATTCAAAGTCTCCTGATTGGATTCCGAGGAAGCTGGCGCGAACAGATGAAGCAAACTCAATTTACGCAAATCCGGATAACGATCCTCGCGGGCCTTGGTTACCAGGTGACCCTTATGCCAACAAGCCTTACTCAAAAGGGAAATACACCATAACAGGGCCTACCGGCCGCGAGTTTTCACCACCAGCAGGCCGCTATTGGCGAATTTCGGAGGAGAAGCTCTCGGAACTCGACCACGACGGGCGAATCTGGTGGGGTCCTACGGGAGGTGCAAGGCCAAGCCTAAAGCGTTACCTGTCGGAGGTTGGCGACTTAGTTCCTCGAACTCTTTGGTCGAAAGATGAGGTAGGAAGTAATCGCACATCGAAGAATGAGATGCGCGCCCTAAGCGCTTCCTGATAAATATTTCGAGTTAAGCCAGTATGCCTGCATACTGTCCGCTCCAACCTCCCGAATGCCTCGCCATGTCCCGCAGAGCCAAAACGTTGACCCTCACAGCACAAGAGCGCCAGCAACTGACGCAGGTAGAGGAGCGAGGCAGTGACTGGCGCGAACGCCGGCGAGCCCGGACCGTACTTCTCCTGGCTGAAGGAGGGTCCCTTGACGGAGTGGCGAAACAGCAGAAGCTCCACAAGGAAACCGTAGCCAACCACAGGGATGCCTGGCTGGCCAGGGGGTTCATCGGGCTGCGCGACCTGCCGCGCAGTGGTGCCCCTCGCAAACTATCGGAAACGTATCAGCAGGTACTCTGCGCCTGGGCGACGGCTGATGCCTGTACGGCCCCCCAGTTGAGGGACCGCCTGTCAGAGGAACATGGCGTACAGGTTTCGGTGGGAGTGGTTCAGGCGGCCTTGAAAGAGAAGAACTATGTCTGGAAAAGGACCCGGCACAGTCTAAAAAAAACGGGATGAGGCGAAATTTCGAGCAGCCCAGGTAGAAATAGATGAATTGCTTGAAAAAACAAAGCTTGGCGAACTCACGTTATCGTATATGGATGAAGCCGGCTTTGTGCAGACCCAGCCCAATCGGAGCGCCTGGACCGAGACAGGAGAGGTGCACCGCATCACGGCCGCGCGGGGAAAGCGTCTGAATGTGATGGCCGCGTTGATCTCGACGGGTGAATTGTTCACGGCCAAGTTCTGGGAGACAACGACCGCAGCTCTTTTTGGCGGCTTCCTCGGTCTCCTCCTGGAAAGCGTCGGCAGACCCCTGACGGTGATTCTGGACAATGCTTCCATCCACAAGGCGAAGGAAATCCAGCCCCTGTTGGCCCTGCTGAAAGAGAAGGGCCTCACGCTTTACTTCCTGCCACCCTACAGTCCGGAACTGAACCGCGTCGAGAAGCTCTGGCACAAAATGAAGTACGAGTGGATGGCCTTCAAAGCACGGAACTCTGCCGGGCTTGAGGCTGACGTCGACAAAATTCTGGACGGTTTCGGCTCTCATTATCGAATGACTTTTTGCTAGGCGCTTATTTCCAGGCGATGAATCGTTTGGCACTCCCAAGCCTGAGCGTCTTCTTAAGCGCGTAATAGAGATCGCCACCAAGCCTGGCGACCTCGTCCTCGACTCCTTCGCCGGCTCCGGCACCACCGGCGCCGTCGCCCACAAGATGGGCCGCCGCTGGATCATGGTCGAGCTCGGCGAGCATTGCCACACCCACATCATTCCACGCCTGAAGAAAGTCATTGACGGCGATGACCCCGGTGGCGTTACCAAGGCCGTTGACTGGAAAGGCGGCGGCGGCTTCCGCTACTACCGCCTGGCGCCCTCGCTGCTGGAAAAGGACAAGTGGGGCAACTGGGTCATCAACCACGACTACAACGCCGCCATGCTGGCCGAGGCGCTGTGCAAGCTCGAGGGCTTCAGCTATGCACCTTCGGACGCGGTGTATTGGCAGCACGGCCATTCCACCGAGCGCGACTTCGTCTATGTCACCACCGCCAGCCTGACCCACGAGCAGTTGCAGCAGATCTCCGACGAAGTGGGGCCGGATCGCTCGTTGCTGGTCCTGTGCACCGCCTTCCGCGCCAGGGCGGATGCCTACCCCAACCTGACGGTGAAGAAGATTCCCAGGCAGGTGCTGTCGCGCTGCGAATGGGGCCATGACGACTATTCCTTGCAGGTGGAGAACCTCCCCAAGGAGCCGTCCAAGCCGGGACAACAGTTGCTTTTTGGCGAGGAGGCTTGACTCGTGGCTACCCCGAAGCGAACCAAGGACACGCCCAGCGCCGTGGCAAGGAACGATGCGGGCACGGCCGAGTTGCTCGCGGCGATTCGCGACATTTGGGAATCGGCGCGCTTGCAGGCAGCACGATCCGTCAATTCGGCGTTGGTGCAGGCCAACTGGCTGATCGGCCGGCAGGTCGTCGAGGCCGAACAGAGGGGAAAATCGCGCGCGGCCTACAGCAGCCGGTTGCTGAAAACCTTGTCCGAAACCTTGGAGAAGGACTATGGCAACGGTTTTTCCGTCAGTTCGTTGCAATATATGCGGGCCTTTTACCTTGGCTATCCGGCATTGCTGGACATTCAACACGCGGCGGGTGTTGGATCGGAAGTACAACACGCGGTGCGTGTTGAATCGGCAGAAGGAAGCCCTGAGGCGAAAAGTCACGCACTGCGTGACCTCCCCTTACTGACTACCGAGGCTGACTGGCAGCCGGGCCGCCTGCATGCCTTGCCCGAGTCGCATCGTCTCGTCGAATCCCGCGTCGAGGAAGCGCTGATTTCACGCTTGCAGGACTTCCTGCTGGAGCTGGGCAGCGGCTTCGCCTTTATCGGCCGGCAGGTGCGGCTGACGCTGGACGGCGACCATTTTTACCCCGACCTGGTCTTCTACCACGCGAAACTGAAGTGCTACGTGGTGATCGACCTCAAGGTCGAAAAGCTGACCCACGGCGACTTGGGTCAAATGCAGATGTACGTCAACTATTACGACCGCGAGATCGCCGAGTCAGGGGATCAGCCGACCATCGGATTGATTCTCTGCGCGGACAAGAACGAGGCGATGGTGCGTTACGTGCTGGACGAAAAGGCAAAACAGATCTTTGCCAGCCGCTACCAGTTCCAATTGCCCAGCGAAGACGTATTGCGCGCTGAAATCAAACGCGAGATGGAAGAACTCGATTCCGGGAGCGCGCAGTCATGAACCGCTACGTCAACGCCATCGCTGGCCGCCTCAGTCTGCGACATCCGCAGCGTCGCTCGCTGGAAATCCTCGACCGTATCACCGAGATTGCCCCGCCCGGCAAGGGGGCGGATATCCCGGCAATGCTGGAAGCGATCCGCTGCGAGTTCCCCTCGGTGACGGATTTCGAGCGTGACTTTCCCTCGCTGTGCTTCGCGCTCGCCACCGGCGTGGGCAAGACGCGGCTGATGGGCGCTTTCATCAGCTACCTGCACCTGGCGCACGGTATCGACAACTTTTTCGTGCTGGCGCCGAACCTGACCATCTACAACAAGCTGATCGCCGACTTCAGCGACCGCAATCACCCCAAGTACGTTTTCCGCGGCATCGCCGAATTCGCTGTAAACGCGCCCTCGATCATCACCGGCGACAACTACGACCAGCACGACCCGCGCAGCGGCACGCTCTTCGGCGATGTGCGGATCAACATCTTCAACATTTCCAAGATCAATTCCGAAGTGCGCGGCGGCAAGTCGCCGCGCATCAAACGGCTGTCGGAATACATCGGCGAGAGCTACTTCGACTATCTGGCCGGCTTGCCCGATCTGGTGATGTTGATGGACGAATCGCATCGCTACCGCGCCAGCGCCGGGATTCGCGCCATCAACGAACTGAGGCCGATCCTCGGACTGGAGCTGACCGCCACGCCGTTTGTCGAGACGCCGCGTGGCGCGCTGGCCTTCAAGAACGTGATCGTTGACTACCCGCTTGGGCAGGCGATGAAGGACGGCTTCGTCAAGGAACCGGCCGTCGTGACGCGCAAGAACTTCAACCCGGCCGGCATGTCGGCGGAAGAGATCGAGCGCCTGAAGCTGGAAGACGGCGTGCGCCTGCACGAAAGCGTGAAGGTGGAACTGGAGACTTACGCCCGCGAGAGCGAGAAGCCCATCGTCAAACCTTTCCTGCTGGTGATTGCCCGCGATACCACCCATGCTGGGCAACTTTCCGAGCTGATCAAGTCCGAGAGCTTCTTCGAGGGACGCTACCGCGACAAGGTCATCCAGGTGGATTCGAGCAAGACCGGCGCGGAAGAAGAGGAGATGATCGGCCGCCTGCTCAAGGTGGAACATACCGACGAGCCGACGGAGATCGTGATTCACGTCAACATGCTCAAGGAAGGCTGGGACGTCACCAATCTCTACACCATAGTGCCGCTGCGGGCGGCCAACGCCCGCATCCTCATCGAGCAATCCATCGGGCGTGGCCTGCGCCTGCCCTATGGCAAGCGTACTGGAGTGACTGCCGTGGATCGGCTGAACATCGTCGCCCATGACAAGTTTCAGGAGATCATCGCCGAGGCCAACAAGCCGGACTCGGCGATCCACCTGCAGACCCTGGTGCTGGATGCGGATGCGCTCGGGCAGAAAACAACCACGGTGGTGTCGCAATCGCAACTGGCGACCCAGCTAGGTTTGAAGCCTGCCCACGCGACGAGCAGCACGACGATGGCGGGGCAGGATCAGGCGCCTGTCTTCACCAGGCCGGAGGAGCAGAAGATCGCGCAGATCACTTATGAAGTCATCCGCAGACTGGAAAACCAGCCGCAGACATTGCCCACCATCGAATACCTGAAGAAGCCGGATATCCAGGCCGCCATCGTCAAGGCGGTCGAGGAACAGCACCAGCCGACTCAACTGGAACTGGACGGGGTGACGGAGAAGCCGGACTTCGCCGCCGTGGTGGCGAAAACCGTCGTGTTGGTCACGCAACAGACCATCGACATTCCGCGTATTCTGGTGGTGCCCAAGGGTGAAGTGAAATCCGGCTTCAAACCTTTCACACTCGAGCTCTCCACGCTCAAATACCCGGCGGTATCCGACGAGCTCTGGATTCAGCACCTGCGCACCAATCATCTGGAAGTGGTGTCGCTAGGCCACGGTGGCATCGAGGAAGCACGGCTGGAAGACTACGTGGTCAGCGGCCTGGTCGATTTCGATGATATTTCCTACGACGAACACGCCGATCTGCTCTACGACCTGGCCACCCAGACCGTGCAGCACTTCAAGACTTACCTGTCCGAGGAGGACACCCGCAAGGTACTACGTTGCTATCAGCGGGACATCGCGCGATTCATCCACGCCCAGATGCAGGCGCATTACTGGGAGGACGTGGCCGGCTACGAGGTGAGAATCAGCAAGGGCTACACCGAACTGAAGCAAAGCGCCTACTCACATTCAGTACAGGAACCGACTGCCAACTACCGAGTGGAGCCGGCCGACAAGAGCAACATGGCCAGGTACCTGTTCGGCGGCTTCCAGAAGTGTCTGTATCCGGTGCAGAAGTTCGATTCCGACTCGGAACGCAAGCTGGCGGTGATTCTGGAGCGCGATTCACTCAAGTGGTTCAAGCCTGCCAAGGGCCAGTTCCAGATTTTCTACCAGAACGGCGCGGATCATCCGGAATACCAGCCGGACTTCGTTGCCGAAACTGCTGCAACGATCTACATGCTGGAACCCAAGAAGCGCACGGAGCTTGAAGACCCGGTTGTCGTCGCCAAGAAGGAAGCCGCCGTGAAGTGGTGCGCGAATGCCTCAGACCATGCGGCAAGTTATGGCGGCAAGCCTTGGTGTTACGTGCTGATTCCGCATGACGCGATCGCAGAGAACATTACGCTTGAGGGGTTTGCGGCACGGTTTGCTTGAGTTTGTTCCCGTAAAGAGGGTAATGTCCTCATGGAGCCGGGAGCGGTGAGACACCTGCGCCATGCCGACAAGGGCCAGCCCGCCTGCCCGGTCACCGCTCCAACGAAAAGAGAAGCGCGGCACGCCCCGCTTCACCGGGACTCCTCCGCCTTCGCCGCCGGTGAGGAATCCGTTGGCGGCCGTTCGGCTTCGTCGCTCTCCTTCATGATCTGATCGATCTTCTCCTGCAGCGGATCGCCCTGAGCTTGTGGGGGCGATGCGACCGGCGCAGGCGTTGCCGGTTCCTGGGGAGGTTCCTGTTTTCGGGTGGGTTTGACGATCCGCTGTGGCCTGGCTTCGGCGGCGGGTTCCTGTGAAAAGAGGCTCCGGAACCAGTTCCTGACGCGTGCCCAGAGGCCACTCTCCTCCGGCGCCGCGAAGCGGGCACGCGGGTCGATGAGGCGGGCGCGCAAGGCACTCCCGAAAAAGTCGCCGACTACCGGCAGGGCGCTGTGTGCCCCCTGCCCCCAGTAGTCGCTGCGCAGCGTGACGCGGCTGTCGTTGAAACCGACCCATGCCCCGCCCACCAACTGCCGGTGCATCAGGATGAACCAGCCGTCGGCATTGTCCTGCGTCGTGCCGGTCTTGCCGGCGACGTCGGCGCGGATGCCGTAGCGGCCGCGGATATCCCTGCCGGTGCCGCGGTTGATGACCCCGCGCAGGCTGTCGAGCAGCGTGTAGGCGACGTCGCGCTCGAGCGCGACGTCGGGGGCTGGCGGGCCGAATTCTTCGATGACCCGGCCGTCGCGGTCTTCGATGCGGCTGACCAGCAGCGGCTCAAGGTAGCCGCCGCCGTTTGCGATCGTGCCGTAGGCGGCAACCATTTCCTTGAGAGTGACGGGGCTGGTGCCCAGGGCGAGCGATGGCACGGCTTCGAGCTTGCTCTGGCGCACGCCCATGTGGCGAGCGAGTTTGGCCACTTTGGCGGGGCCGACTTGCTGGATGAGTTGCGCGGTGATGGTGTTCTTCGAATAGGCGAGCCCATCGCTCAGGCGCATGGCCTCGCCGCTTGGCGGCGTGCCATCCGTTGGCCGCCAGACCTCCGCGCCGCCGACGTGGATTTCCACCGCCTGGTCGATCAATCGGTCGTCCGGGCTGGCGCCCTGGCGGAACGCCTCGCCATAAACAAAGGGTTTGAAGGTCGAGCCGGGCTGGCGACGCGCCTGCTCGACATGGTCGAAGGCATCCTGCTCGAAGTCGCGGCTGCCGACCCAGGCCTTGACGTGGCCGTTGCGCGGATCGATGGCCAGAAAACCGATCTGGATCTGCGTCTTTTGCCGCTGCAGCGCGCGCATGAAGGCCTTGTCGGCCGACAATTCCTGCAGAGTCTGCTCAGGTGTCCGGCCCTTGGCGATGGCGGCGGCGTATTCCGGCGATTCGCGGATGAAGGCCTGCACCAGGCTGGAGTCGGTGCTCCACGCCGAGCGTTTTCCCCAGGCCGCGTTGGCGATGTTCTGCAAGCTGTTGCCCTGGCGCGTCACGGCCTGGTTGGCCGTTGCCTGTAGCCGGGAGTCGATGGTGGTGCGTACCACCAGCCCGTCGCCGTAGATGCTGTAACCGTTGCGGTCGGCCCAGGCGATCAGCCACTTGCGCAGATACCTGGCGAAATGCGGGGCCGGCCCCGGGGGTTCCGTTTGCCGCTCGAAGTCGATACGCAAGGGCTTCCTGCTGAGCGCGTCGAATTGCGCCTGAGTCAATTTCTCGCGCCTGACCATCTGTTTCAGCACCGTGTTGCGGCGCTGCAAGGATCGCTCGGGATTGAGCACCGGGTTGTAGTAGCTGTTGCCCTTGAGCATGCCGACCAGCGTGGCGCTTTGCAGTACATCGAGTTGGTCGGCCGAGGTATCGAAATAGGTGCGTGCCGCCATCTCGATGCCGTAGGCGTTGTAGAGGAAGGGCACGGTGTTGAGGTAGGTTTCGAGGATTTCGTCCTTGCTGTGGATGGCCTCGATCTTCAACGCCGTGATCGCCTCCTTGATCTTGCGCGTCAGCGTCTGGTCCCGGCCGATCGCCTCGGGGTAGAGGTTGCGGGCAAGCTGCTGGGTGAGGGTCGAACCCCCCTGGCGATCGCCGCGGAAGGTGTTGAGCGCGGCAGCCGCGGTGCGTCGCCAGTCGAGACCGAAATGGTCGTAGAAGCGGTGATCTTCAGTGGCGATCAGGGCGTTGATGACCTGTGGCGAAATCTCGGAGAGAGCCACCCATTGCCGGTTGGATTGCTTGAACTCGGCCAGTTTCCTGCCATCCGCCGAGACGACCTGAGCCGGTTGCTCCGATGACGCCTTGCGGATGTTGCTGATACTTGGCGTGAAGGGAATCAGGATCAACACATACAGCAGCAACAGCGCAGGCACCGCCAGCAGTGCCCGGATGACCCCCCGCCGGGTGGGATGGCGGCAAGCGTCGAGCGTGCCGGCGAGGCGGCTAGAAAGGCCCGGGGCAATCCGGGTCGCCCGCTGTTTCAGTTCACCGAGCAGGGAACGTATTGAGGCCATGAAGGGTTCGTATCAAGCACGAATGGGCTCGTGCGCAAGCGTTCTTGCCAAGGATTTTTCGGGAGGGAGAAGCAATATTTACAGGACAGTGTATCGGCATGTCCCCCTGCTTCGGGGATTTTCTCACGGCCCATGGGCGCCGAAGAGCCTATAGGCCTCCTGCGCTTCGAAAGCCGGCAATGTCGCGCACCGGACGCGACCAAAACGTAAAGCGAGGTGAGGTGCGATGGGCTGCGGCTGGTTGAGGATCGCAAGGCACAGGACACTGCCCGACTCCATGCGCTGCGCGAAGCCGCCCACATCGGTATGGTCGACACCGACGCTGGCTGCTTTCGCAGCTTCGAGTCGCCCGCCGCGCTCATCCGTGATTTGACCGAGATTGCCGATGAGGTGATCAACGGAAAGCGTTCGGCGAAACGCACGGTGTGAGCGCTTGTGCGCGGCTAGACTGTCCGCCTGACGTCTGCCGCCGATACGACTTCAGCAGAGCTCAATGATCTCAGGGGCTGTGAATTTTTCACTTCTGCGCCACAGTCAGCGCGACTGGATGCTGGCGCCAGCCTGAGCCGGAATATGCGGAATGTATGTTTTGACTAGCTTTTCGGCCTGGATCTACCTTTTTTCAGCGCCTTTCCCCCGATTACCGTGCCATTTGCGGTACTGCGGACGTTCCTGTCCCTGGGCCGACCAGTTCGGGTGCGAGGGTGGCGGCACGCATCACTCTTGATCCGTGCTGAAACCAAAGGCCAATTTCCACAAAGGTTCAAGTTACTTTTGCTTAACGCCTTAGTTGCCTCACGAAAGCCAGCGCTTGCGGCGGCGATAATGCTTGACGTCCCGGAAACTCTTGCGCCCCACCGAGGACAGCCCGAGGTAGAACTCCTTGACGTCTTCGTTGGCCGCCAGATCCCTGGCCGCACCCTCCATCACCACGCGGCCGTTTTCCAGGATGTAGCCAAAGTCCGCGTAGCGCAAGGCCATGTTGGTATTCTGCTCGGCGAGCAGGAAAGTCACGCCTTCTTTCTGGTTCAGATCCTTGACGATGGCAAACACTTCATCGACGATCTGCGGTGCGAGGCCCATCGACGGCTCGTCGAGCAGCACCATGCGCGGACTGGCCATCAGCGCGCGTCCGATGGCGCACATCTGTTGCTCTCCGCCCGAGGTATAGGCCGCCTGACTGCTGCGGCGCGTCTTGAGGCGCGGAAAATACGCATAGACCTTGTCGAGCGTTTCGGCAATCGCCGCCTTGCCATCGCTGCGCGTGTAGGCGCCGGTCAGCAGGTTTTCCTCGATGCTCAGGTGGGCGAAGCAGTGCCGTCCTTCCATGACCTGGATCACACCGCGTTTGACCAGTTGCGCCGGCGTCAGCGCCTCGATGCGCTCGTCGCGCAGTTCGATCGTGCCCTTGGTCACTTCGCCGCGCTCGCCGCGCAGCAGATTGCTGACCGCGCGCAGGGTAGTCGTCTTGCCGGCGCCGTTGCCGCCGAGCAAAGCCACGACCCCCCCCTCGGGAACGCTGAACGAAACCCCCTTGAGGACGAGGATCACGTGGTTGTAGATCACCTCGATGCTGTTTACCCGGAGCAGGATGTTGGGGCTCATGGCGTCTCTTCGCTGGCTGGAAGCCCTCCCGCACGCGGGAGGGCGGTAGAGAAACTCTCCTTCGGGTCTACCCGAAAGCTACTTCTTGCACTCTTCGGGCGTACGCGGCTTGAGCTTTTTCTCCTCGGCATACTTGCTCGATGCCAGCATCACCATTGGGCGAATCACCTTCTCATCGGCCTGATACCAGTCCGAGCTGAACTCCCACTTGCTGCCGTTCCAGGTGTGTACACGCACCCAGGACGACCCCATGTGGTCCAGGCAGGACGTCTGCACCGGCCGCATCACCCCGGCAAAGCCCATGCTGTCGAGCGTCTTCTGGTCGAGGTTGAGGTTTTCCAGCCCCCAGCGAACCTGCTCGCCGGTCATGACCTTGCCCTTGCCAAAGCGTTCCTGCGCCTTGCGCACACCTTCCACGCCGAGCATCGCCGACAGCAAACCGCGCATGTAGAGCACCTGCCCGACCTCGCCCTTCGGGCCCGTACCCTGGCCCTTGGCGTAGACCAGTTCGAGCATGTCCTTGACGACCCTGGAGTTGGGCTCGGCACCATGCTGCAGCGTCAGCGCGCTGTAGCCCTTGGCGCCTTCGGCCACATCCTTGACGTCGGGTTCGGCACCCGCCCACCAGACACCCAGCATCCGGTCACGCGGGTAACCCGTGGACTGGGCTTCGCGCAGCGCGGTCGAGTTCATCACCCCCCACCCCCAGAGCAGGACGTAGTCCGGTTTCTGCTGCCGGATCTGCAGCCAGGTGGCTTTCTGCTCGACGCCGGGATGCGCCACTGGTAGCAACTGCACCTCGAAACCATAGGTCTTGCCCAACTCCTGCAGCACCGGAATGGGTTCCTTGCCGTACGGGCTGTCGTGGTAGACCAGAGCAATCTTCTTGCCCTTCAGCTTGGCGACGCCGCCTTCCTTCTTGGCGATGTGCTGGATGGCGACCTCGGCGCCTACCCAGTAAGTCCCGAGCAGCGGAAAGTTCCAGGTGAAGACGGCACCGTTCTGTGATTCGCTGCGACCGTAACCCGCGGTAATCAGCGGAATCTTGTCGACCGGGGCTTTTTCGGTGAGCGCGAAGGTCACGCCGGTCGACAAGGGCTGGAACACGGTTGCCCCGCCATTCTTGCCTTTCAGGCGCTCGTAGCATTCGACGCCACGGTCGGTCGCGTAGGCCGTCTCACACTCCTCGAAGGAAATCTTGACGCCGTTGATACCGCCCCTGGCATTGACCAGCTTCAGGTAGTCCACGTAACCATTGGCCCATTGCGCGCCATTGGTCGCGTAAGCGCCGGTACGGTAGACCAGGACCGGGAAGAATTGCTCCTTGGCCTGAGCCAGCGCGGCCGGCGCGGTGAACAGCGACGACAGGACGACGGCGGCCGCCGACGCGGTCAGTGCGAGCTTGCGTAGCTTCATCAGTGTCTCCTCTTGTTGTAATCGAAGTGCGGTTGCTGCCCGAAAGCCACGAATGGCCGCGAAACCCAACTCCGGAGCGCCGCTCAATGCGGAAAGGGCCAGAGCCGCAGTTTTTCCTTGCCGGTCGACCACAGGCGCGCAAGGCCATGTGGCTCCTTGATCAGAAAGAAGATGATCAGTCCGCCAAAAATGATCAGTTCGGCGTGTGAAACGCCGGCCGTGGAGATGCTGATCCCGAACACGCTTCCGAGGGCCGGCAGGAACTGATTCAGGGCGATCGGCAGGATGACGATGAAGGCCGCACCGAAGAAGCTGCCCATGATCGATCCCAGGCCGCCGATGATGACCATGAACAGCAACTGGAACGAGCGATCGACCGAGAACGCGGCCGGTTCCCACGACGAAAGGTGGATGAAACCCCAGAGCGCGCCGGCGGTGCCGACGAAGAAGGAACTGACGGCAAAAGCCGAGAGCTTGGCAAACAGCGGCCGGATGCCGATCACCTCGGCGGCGACGTCCATGTCGCGAATGGCCATCCATTGCCGGCCAACGGCGCAGCGCGTCATGTTCTTCGCCAGCAACGCAAATACCGTCACGAAACTCAGGCAGAACAGATACTTGTCGACCGGGGTGACGATCTGCCAGTGCATGATCTGGAGGTTCGAGACCGACACCGATCCCGAGGACGCGTTGTTGGTGAACCAGGGCACACGCAGGAATACCCAGTCGGTAAAAAACTGCGCGGCCAGCGTCGCGACGGCAAGATAAAGCCCACGCACCCGCAAACTGGGGATTCCGAAAAAAATTCCGACCAGCGCCGCGGTGAAACCGCCGAGCAGAAACGAACCCAGCAATGGCATGCCTTCGATGCGGATGTGAAAGTTATAGGCGGCGTATGCGCCAACGGCCATGAAGGCCCCCGCACCGAGCGTGATCTGGCCGCAGAAACCGACCAGGATATTGACGCCCAGGGCCGCCAGGGACAGGATCAGAAAGGGAATCAGGATGGCGCGGAAGAGGTACTCGTCAACCAGCAGCGGTACCCCGATGAACGCCAACAGCAGAAGCCCGAGAATGGCCCAGCGATCCTGAGCGATCGGAAAGATTTGCTGGTCGGCGGCGTAGGAAGTCTTGAACTGACCGTTTTCTCTATATAGCATTGGCCTGCTCCCCGATCAGACGCGGTCGATGATCTTTTCGCCGAACAGCCCTTGCGGTCTGAACAGCAGAAAGAGCAGCGCCAGTTGGTAGGCAAACCAGATTTCGATGCCGCCGCCGATCATCGGGCCAAGATAGACCTCCGACAGCTTTTCTCCGACACCGATGATCAATCCGCCGATGATCGCCCCAGGGATCGACGTCAGGCCGCCGAGGATGACCACCGGCAAGCCCCGCAGCGCCACCGTCGCCAGCGAGAACTGAACGCCGAGCTTGGAACCCCAGATCACGCCGGCCACCAGAGCCACCGCCCCGGCGACGCACCAGACGATCACCCAGATGCGATTGAGCGGGATGCCGATCGACTGCGCGGCCTGATGGTCGTCCGCAACCGCCCGCAGCGCCCGGCCGGTACTGGTCTTCTGGAAGAACAAGGCCAGCAAGCCGACCAGCACGGCGGCGATCAGCGCCGCCACGAAGTCCTCCTTGTTGATCAGCAACCCGCCTTCGAAGGTCCCCTCGAGGATCATCACCGGATCCTTTGGCATGCCGACGTCGATCTTGTAGATGTCGCTGCCGAAGAGGCTGGTGCCCAGGCCTTCGAGAACGTAGGCGATACCCAGGGTCGCCATCAGCAAGGTCGCGCCCTCCTGATTGACCAGATGGCGCAGGACCAGGCGCTCGATCAGCCAGGCCACCGCAAACATCAGCACCGCAGCGGCGAAAAAGGCGAGCACGGTGCCCAGCACCGGATTGTCGATCTCGAGCCAGCCCGGAATCCACACCGCGAAGCGCGCCATGGCCAGGGCCGCGAACAGCACCATCGCTCCCTGCGCAAAGTTGAACACCCCAGAGGCCTTGAAAATCAGCACAAAACCCAGCGCCACCAGGGAGTACAACATCCCGGCCATGAGGCCACCGATCAGCGTTTCGAGAAAGAAACCCATGCGACCGCTCCTCAGTGACTGGCGCCAAGATACGCGCTGATGACCTCCGGATTGGCGCGGACCTCGTCGGGGTCCCCGTCACCGATCTTCCTGCCGTAATCGAGAACCACCACGCGGTCGGAGATATCCATCACCACCGCCATGTCGTGCTCGATGAGTACGATCGTCGTACCGAACTGATCGTTGACGTCGAGGATGAATCGACACATGTCCTGCTTCTCCTCGACGTTCATCCCGGCCATCGGTTCGTCAAGCAGCAGGATGCTCGGCTCCATGGCCAGCGCGCGACCGAGGTCAACGCGCTTCTGCAAACCGTAGGGCAGGCGACCCACCGGCGTCTTGCGAATATGCTGAATCTCGAGGAAATCGATCACTTCCTCAACCTTCGCGCGATGCGCCAGTTCCTCGCGCCGCGCCGGCCCCCACCAGAACGCCTGCTGGATCAGATTGGTGCGAATCTTCAGATTGCGCCCGGTCATCAGGTTGTCGATGACGTTCATGCCCTTGAACAGGGCGATGTTCTGAAAGGTGCGCGAGATGCCGGCCTTGGCCGCCTTGTAGGGGTTCATGCGCGCGAAACGCTGGCCACGCAGAATGATTTCTCCCTCCTGCGGCCGATACACGCCGTTGATCACGTTGAGCATCGAACTCTTGCCGGCGCCGTTCGGGCCGATGATCGCGCGAATCTCGTGCTCGCGTACATCGAAGGAAATGTCGGTGAGCGCCTTGACGCCGCCGAAGGAGAGCGACACTTTCTTCAAGTCGAGAATGACCTCGCCGATCTGTCGACTCATCAGGCGGCCCTCCGAGCGATTGCAAAGGTCTTCGGATCGCCGATGACGAGGTCCGCGGCGACCTTGCCTTGCCGCCCGTCCTCGAACTTGACCGCAGTTTCGATGAACTGGCTACTCCGGCCGCCATACAGCGCGTCGATCAACGGCGCGTATTTCTCGGCGACGAAGGCACGGCGCACCTTGCGGGTGCGCGTCAGTTCGTCGTCATCGGGGTCGAGTTCCTTGTGCAGGATCAGGAAACGGTGAATCTGCGAATCGGCAAGAGCACCCTCGCCCACCAGCTCGCCATTCACCTGTTCGATACAGTCCTGGATCAGCCCATAGACCTCCGGCTTCGCCGCCAGGTCGGTATAACCCGAATAGGCAATGCCACGCCGCTCGGCCCAGTTGCCAACGGCGCCGATGTCAATGTTGATGAAGGCGCAGACCATCTCGCGGCGGTCACCGAAGACCACCGCTTCCTTGATGTACTGGAAGAACTTCAGCTTGTTCTCGATATAGTTCGGCGCGTACATCGCCCCATTGGCCAGTTTGCCGACATCCTTGGCGCGGTCGATAATCTTCAGATGGCCGTCATCGTCGAACAATCCGGCATCGCCGGTCATGAAGTAGCCGTCGGCGTCGATCGCTTCGGCGGTCGCATCAGGCCGCTTGTAATACTCCTTGAGCAGCATCGGCCCCTTGACGAGGATTTCGCCGTTGTCGGCGATCTTCACCTCGACGCCGGGCGCCGGCTTGCCGACGCTGTCGAACCTGATCTGCCCATCGGGCTGCAGACAAACGTAGGCGCAGGTTTCGGTCTGGCCGTAGAGTTGCTTCAGATTGATGCCGATCGAGCGATAGAAGCGGAACAGGTCGGGACCGATCGCCGCGCCGGCAGTGTAGGCGACGCGGATACGGCTCATCCCCAGCACGTTCTTCAACGGACCGAAAACGAAGATATTGCCCAAAGCATAGAGCAGGCGATCGCCGAGCGAGACCGGCTGACCATCGAGAATCTCGGCGCCGCTGCGCCGGGCAACCGCCATGAAGAAGTGGAACATCATCTGCTTGACGACACTGGCGTCCTCCATGCGGATCATCACCTGCGTCAGCAGGTTCTCGAAGACGCGTGGCGGCGCAAAGTAATACGTCGGGCCGATCTCGCGCAGATCGGTCATCACCGTCTCGGCCGACTCCGGGCAGTTGATCGTGAACCCGGTGACCATCGCCTGCGCAAATGAAAACAGGTGGTCACCGACCCAGGCCATCGGCAGATAGGACAGGATGTCTTCATCGGCGGTCAGGCCATCGAAATCGGCGCCGCCGCGCGCCGCGCTGATGAAAGCGTGGTGCGTCAGCCGCACACCCTTCGGCCTGCCGGTGGTTCCAGAAGTGTAGAGCATCACGCTGACATCATCGGCGGCGCCCGCCGCAACCTCGCTGGCCAACAGATCGGGATGGTTGCGGTTATGTATCCGCCCCATGGCCATCAACTCGCGGATGTCGTGGATGAACGGCAACGTGTAATGGCGCATGCCACGCGGGTCGTCGTAGAGCAGATGTTCGAGCTGCGGCAATTCGGCCTGGATCTCGAGCACCTTGTCGACCTGTTCCTGGTCTTCGACAAAGATGAAGCGGATTTCCGCGTCGAGCAGGACAAACAACATTTCGCTGGCCACGGCGTCCTGGTACAGGGGCAAGGGCACGCCCCCGAGGCACTGCGCGGCGGTCATCATCATGTACATGCGCGGCCGGTTCTCGCCGACGATGGCCAGGTTCTCGCCCCGTCTGAAGCCCATTTCGGCCAGTCCACAGGCAATCGCACGCACCTCCTCGGCGACATCGTGCCAGGTCCACGACTGCCAGATACCCAGGTCCTTCTCGCGCATCGCCGGTTTGTCGCCGCGGACCTGCGCGTGCTGCAGCAGCAGGCGAGGAAAGGTATCCCGCGCCTGGGAAGAAGCCATCTCCCGCATCTTGTCTCCTCCGGTGCATTCGCCGCCACAGCGTGACGGCCAGCCCTTGTTGTCTATTTTTCGCTTGCGATTCTAGTCGGTTTTTGCCAATCGCAATTGTGCAGCGCGGCAACTGCACGATATCGCATGTACGCTTGCTCGACACGGATGCCGGTCTGGCACGTTTCCTGGCCTCGCTGTTCATTCCGCTGCGCTACCGGGCAGCAGCCTTGATTGAACAAGCCGTTGGATCTGGGTTAGTATTCCGCGCGGCGAGGGGAAGGTCTTGTCAAAACCTGGTCGATACGCTGCAGAATCCGCAGCAATACCGCTTCAACAAAACAAAACCGGAGGATGAGAAAACATGAGTAGTGTTATGTACGAGCGAATGCGGGTGAATCCCAAATTCCAGAAACTGGTGCACGAGCGGGGACGCTTCGCCTGGACGTTGGCAACCATCGTGCTGGTCCTTTTCTACGGCTTCTTCATGCTGGTCGCTTTCAACCCGAGCCTGCTCGGACAGAAGATTGCCGAGGGATCGATGTGGCCGATCGGCTACACCATCGAACTTTGTCTGTTCGTCTTCTTCTGGCTGACGACGGTGGTTTACGTCCGTCGTGCCAATGGGGAATTCGATGATCTGACCGCGGAGTTGATCAAGGAAGCCCAGAAGGAGAAGCTATGATGCAACGACTGACATCGGCACTCACCCTGCTGCTCCTTTCCGGCCTGGCTTTTGCCGGCCCGGCGATGGATGCCTCGGGGGCCAAGCAGGCCACCAACTGGCACGCGATCATCATGTTCCTGATCTTCGTGGCGATGACCATGGGGATCACCTACTGGGCTGCCGGACGCACCAAGTCCACGGCCGATTTCTACACCGCCGGCGGCGGCATCACCGGTTTCCAGAACGGTCTGGCGATCGCCGGCGACTACATGTCGGCGGCCACCCTGCTCGGGCTGACGGCGATGACCTACACCTCGGGCTACGACGGCTATATCTACATGCTGGCCTTCTTCGCCGGCTGGCCGATCATCCTGTTCCTGATGGCCGAGCGGCTGCGCAACCTGGGGCGTTTCACCTTTGCCGACATCACCTCGTATCGGCTTGACCAGGGCAAGGTGCGGACGATGGCCGCAATCTCGTCGCTGGTGGTGGTCGTTTTCTACCTGATCGCGCAGATGGTCGGTGCCGGGCAGTTGATCAAGCTGCTCTTCGGCCTCGACTACAACATCGCGATCTTCGTCGTCGGCATCCTGATGATGGTCTATGTCACCCTTGGTGGCATGGTGGCAACGACCTGGGTGCAGATCATCAAGGCCTGCATGCTGCTCTTCGGTGGCACGCTGACGCTGATCCTGGCCTACTCGCAGTTCGGCTTTTCGCTGACGACGCTCCTCGAAAAAGCCGAAGCCGTGCATAAGCTGGGTCCCAAGCTGATGGCTCCGGGCAGCCTGCTGGCCGATCCAATCACGGCGATCTCGCTGGGCCTCGGCCTGATGTTCGGTACCGCCGGTCTGCCGCACATCCTGATGCGTTTCTTCACCGTCGGCAACGCCAAGGAAGCACGCAAATCGGTGCTCTACGCTTCCGGCTTCGTCGGCTTCTTCTTCAACGTGATCTTCCTGATGGGCCTGTGCGCGGTCCTCATCGTCGGTCAGAACCCCGAGTTCTTCGAAGGGGGTGTGGTCGGCGGCAAGATCATCGGCGGCGGCAACATGGTCGCCATGCACCTGGCCAAGGCCGTCGGCGGCAACATGCTGCTCGGCTTCCTGGCGGCGGTGGCCTTCGCCACCATTCTGGCCGTCGTTTCGGGTCTGGCCCTGGCCGGCGCCTCGGCGATCTCGCATGACATCTACGCACGTGTCATCCGCAAGGGCTCGGCAACGGAAAAGGAAGAGATCCGCGTTTCCCGCTTCGCCACCATCGGCCTCGGCATGCTGGCCATCGTTCTCGGCATCCTGTTCGAGAAGATGAACATCGCCTTCATGGTCGGTCTGGCCTTCGGCGTCGCTGCCGCGGCCAACTTCCCGGTGCTGATCCTGTCGATGTACTGGAAAGGCCTGACGACTCGCGGCGCGTTGTGGGGCGGTTACGGCGGCGTCATTTCCGCGGTGCTGTTCGTGCTGTTCTCGAAGTCGGTATGGGTCGACGTGCTGGGCAACAAGGCCGCCTTGTTCCCCTACACCCAACCCGCGCTGTTCGCCATGCCCATCGCGTTCATCTTCGCCTATATCTTCTCGAAGAGCGACACCGGTCCACGTTCGAAGCTGGAGAAGGAGGCTTTCGAAGACCAGTACGTGCGCGCCCAGACCGGTTTTGGCGCTTCCGGCGCCAGCCACTAGGCACTCGCTGCACCACACAAGACCCTGGCGGCGTACCCGCCAGGGTTTTTTTTTCGCGTGCGAAGTGGCGTATCGGCATCGCCGGCTAAAGTTGCCAGCCCTTCCTCCGTTGACAGGAGGATGAGAAGAGCGAACGACGGGAGTCCTTTCATGTATCCAACCCTCAGGCGACTGCTCCTTTGTCTGCTGACACTCGTGCCGGGAATGGCTAGCGCTGCCTGGCAGGTGATCTCGGCCGAACCCGGGAAGCGTGTCGAACTCGATCGTGCCTCTATCAAGAAGGACGAAACCGGCAAGAGCATCGCGCGCGGACGGATCATTCTCGAGAAGGCCATCATCGATCCCAAGACCTCGATGTCGTATCGCATCGTCGAGGCTGTCAACCGCTACGATTGCGGGTCGCGCAGCTACAGCACGCTGAAGCGCAGCTATTTCAAGGACGAAGGCGAGTTGCTGCGGGAAGAGGACGTCAAGGTACAGGTCGAAATGCCGGTGCGCACCGGCATGCTAGACGACAAGCTGCTGCGCGAAGTCTGCCGCCCGAAACCTGGCGGCGACGCCACACTGGCTGCCAGCCGCACCGCCGACAAGGTCAACGAGGCCGCCGGCGAGCTACGCAAAGCCAATGAGGCGCTGGTGCAGAAGGAAGTCAAACGGGCCAACCTGCAAACGCCGTCTCCGGAAAAGACCGAACCCGAAGCGAAACCCGCAGCGCATGCCAAGCCCGCGGCACACGCTCCGATCGCGGTGACCGCGGGCGCGGTACCCGCTCGCGTCGCCCGCTCACACTTCCCCACCGGCAACGCCGTTACCGGCGACACGCATGCACATATCCACTGGAGCTACGAGGGTGAGGGGGGGCCGGAGAACTGGGGCAAGCTGAAGCCCGAATATGCGACCTGCGCGAGCGGCAAACGGCAATCACCGATTGATATTCGCGACGGTTTTCGCGTCGATCTCGAAGCGATTCAGTTCAGCTACCGACCATCACCGTTTCGTGTCGTCGACAACGGTCACACCATCCAGGTGGAGGTCAGCGGCAGCCACATCAGCCTGCTCGGCAAGACCTACGAACTGGCCCAATTCCATTTTCACCGCCCTTCCGAGGAACGGGTGAATGGCAAGTCCTTCGACATGGTCGCCCACCTGGTCCACAAATCGGAGGATGGCAAGCTTGCGGTCGTCGCAGTGCTGCTCGAAAAGGGGATGGAGCATCCGCTGATCCAGAGCGTGTGGAACAACCTGCCGCTGGAGAAGAACGACTACGTGACACCGCCTGGGCTCACCATCGATGTCGCACAGTTGCTACCTGAAGACCGAAGCTACTACACCTATATGGGGTCTCTGACCACGCCGCCGTGCTCGGAAGGCGTGCTCTGGCTGGTGCTCAAGCAGGCACAACCGATCTCGCCCGAGCAACTGGCCATTTTTGCGCGCCTCTACCGACACAACGCGCGCCCGGTGCAGGCAAACTTCGCCCGCATGATCAAGGAGTCACGCTGAATCCCGCGACGCGCCCCGGTTGTTCTGGCGGTCGCCTGCCGTGAAGTGCTAAGCTGTTGCTTTGTCTTGCCGGAGACGTCAATGCAAATGCGACAACTGGGTTCTGGTGGCCCCTCGGTATCGGCTCTTGGCCTGGGCTGCATGGGCATGAGCGACTTTTATGCGGGTCGCGACGATGTGGAGTCGATCGCCACGATCCATCGCGCGCTCGACCTCGGCCTCAACTTCCTCGACACTTCCGACATCTATGGTCCGTTCACCAACGAGGAACTGGTCGGACGTGCGATCAGGGGCCGTCGCAACGAGGTCTTCCTGGCCACCAAGTTCGGTATTCTGCGCGATCCGCAGGACGCGTCGCTGCGCGGCTTCGACAGCCGACCGGCGTATGTACGCAGCGCGATCGAAGGCAGTCTGCGGCGCCTGGGCGTCGACACCATCGACCTGTACTACCAGCATCGGGTCGACCCGAAGGTGCCGATAGAGGACACGGTCGGTGCACTCGCCGATCTCGTGCGCGCCGGCAAGGTACGCTACCTCGGTCTCTCCGAAGCCTCGGTTGCGACGCTCGAACGCGCGCACAAAGTGCATCCGATCACCGCGCTGCAAAGCGAATACTCGCTGTGGACTCGCGACCCGGAAGCGGGCGTGCTCGCCGCGTGCCGCCGGCTCGGAGTCGGTTTCGTGCCCTACAGCCCACTCGGGCGCGGCTTCCTCACCGGCGCGATTGCCCACCCCGACGACTTCGCGGCCGACGATTACCGCCGTTACAGCCCACGCTTCCAGGGCGAGAACTTCGCCAAGAACCTGGCCCTGGTCGAACAGGTCAGGGCCTTGGCCACCGAGATCGGTTGCACACCCAGTCAACTCGCGCTCTCCTGGGTACTCGCACAGGGCGAACATATCGTCCCGATCCCCGGCACCAAGCGGCGAAAATATCTTGACGAGAACATCGGTTCTCTGGCGGTGCGGCTGACGCCGGAACAACTGGCGGCGCTGGATGCGATTTTTCCGCTCAACGCCGCGGCAGGGGAGCGCTACCCGGCAAACATGATGGGCGCGCTCAATCGCTGACGATCGGACAGCGCGCATTCGCCGGACAAGCCGCGCTCAGTTCGCCGCCATCTGGAAAAACCTGATGGCAACAGATGCACCTCGGAATGTTGATGACGCTCCGCAAACACCCGCGTGCTGCGGCCAGCAGATCCCGCGTTTATTTGGCTGGCAAAGGCGTAACGCTGCCACATCCGCGAAGTCCGGCTCCCGCAACTTCACAACATGGCTCGGAACCCTCCTGGTAGCGGTGTGCACGACGCTGGCGCACGGCCAGATCCCGATACCCACAGCGCAGAGCAGCGTGCCCAAGCCTGAAGCGGTCGCCACCACGGTGGACCAGCGTACCCAGATCGAAGCACAACTGAGCGAGGCGCGCCGTCGGCAGGAAACCGGGCATCTGGAAGAGGGGGGAACTCCGGGTGCCGAGGAATTGCCGGCGAGCGATCGCCAGCGGCTCTTTGACCGCCTGGTCATTGCCTATAGCGAACAACTCAAACTGCTGGACGAACTGGAGAGCGTGAAAACCGCGCAACCTGACAACCCGCACAAGCAGACCCTGATGGCGGAGTTCGCCGGCCCGCCGCCCTACTCCGCGCTACGGGTCGATGCCTTGCGCGACCTTGTGGATTCAGGAAAGGAACGCCTGAACAGTCTGGCGTCGACGGAACGCGCACTGGAGACGCTCAAAGTCGGACGGCTTGAGACGCAACAGCGCGCGGCGGAAGCGGTTCGCCTGGCAGAGGACAAACTCGCCCGGGCCGACGGTCAGAGCGCTATTGACAAGGAACGCCTGGGCCGGGAACTGGCCATTCTGCGTCGGCAACTCGCCGAAGCAGAACTGGCCAACATCGGCATGGGACTCGAAAGGGTCCGCCTGGAAAGGAAGGGGGTGCAGACACTCAACTCCGAACTGGAGCGTTTGCTGACCCGCGTGCGACCTGAACAACGCCTCGGCAAGGAGGAACTGGAACAGCAACAAGCGCTGCTGCGCAAGGAGTTGAACGTGGTCATCGCGGAGATCGATGCGCTCGTGATCGCTAACGGCCGGCGCTCCACGGAACGTCAACAACTGAACAAACTCGTGGCGGAGGCCGGCAGCAGCGCGTCGCAGGCGGACAGACTGGAGTTGCTTGACGCACGCCTGGAAACCGACCGCGTGCTACTGCTGACGCTGACCTGGTTGCAGACGACGCTGCAGGTGGCAAGCGACGCCTGGGCACAGCGTTACGTCGGCTTTCATTCCGAGGATGCCAACACCCGCCAGTCTGTGATCTCGGGTCTGAGCCAGAGCAGGGAAGAATTGGCCGGCCGCAAGCAGATTGTCGACGAACTGCAGCAGGCAGCGCGCGTTGCGGTCCACGAGCAGCAGTTGCGCCTGGGTGGAACGTCGCTTGACCCGGACGCCACGGACAAGGATTCGAGCCTGTACGAAGCGCTGCAACAGCGGGCGCGGGCGTACCAGCGCCTGCAACGGGCGAGTGCCCGGATGGAACGTCAACTCGATCGCTGGCTCGATGACTTCGGATTCACTGCCAGGACCACCAGCGCCGACGACTGGCAGCTTGGCGCCCTGCAGTTGGCGCAGACGTTGAAGTCGATCTGGAACTTCGAGATGTTTGCCGTCGAGGATTCGACAGTCATCGATGGCAAGACGGTGACCGTCACCTACGGGGTTACGGTCGGCAAGAGCATCGGTGCACTGCTGCTCTTCCTGTTCGGCTACTGGTTGTTCGCACTGCTTTCACGGCGCCTGCAGCGAGTGATGGTGAGCCGCTTCGGGGTCAACGAGCAAATGGCCAGCGTGATTCGTCGCTGGGCGATGATCTCCCTGGCGGTGGCGCTGATCATCTTCATTCTCAATCTGGCGCGCATTCCCCTGACGGTCTTCGCGTTCATGGGTGGGGCACTGGCCATCGGTATCGGTTTCGGCACCCAGACCATCATCAAGAACGTGATCAGCGGGATCATCATCCTCTTCGAACGCAAGATCCGCGTAGGCGACATCATCGCCCTGGGCGGCATGACCGGCCATGTCATTGCCGTCGACCTGCGCGCTTCGACGGTGCGTGGCTTCGACGGTGTCGAAGCGTTGGTGCCGAATTCCAGCTTTCTCGAAAACCAGGTCGTCAACTGGACCTATTCGAACCCGCGCATCCGCCGTGAGATCCGGTTGGGCATCGCCTACGGGTCACCGATCCGAGCGGCCGCCGAGATTATTGCGCGCTGTGCCGAGGATCACGCGCAGGTCCTGAAGGATCCGCCACCGGAAGTCTTCTTCGAAGACTTCGGCGACAATGCGCTGCTGTTGGTCCTCGTCTTCTGGGTCGAACTGGGACCGAATCTGGTTGCCCGCAGGGTGGATAGCGACCTCCGGCATGCGGTCGGGCAGCGTCTGGAAGCCGCAGGAATTCCGATTCCGTTCCCGCAGCGTGATGTGCATCTCGACATTTCACAACCGTTACCGGTACGGCTGACGCGAACCCCCGCCGACAACGCTTGAAACCCCTGCACGATTGCCGGCCGGCGTTACAGGCCCATCGCCGATGCGTACCGCAGCGCTGACGGTGATCGGCATTGCAGATCCTCAGTGGCGACTGGTCGTGTCCAGGGATGGAAACTTCGCAGCGTAATGCGCGATCCACTCCAGCGCCGCGGCCTCGCCGTCGAGCACTCGTCCTTCGCTGTGCAACACTTCCTTGCGGTAGTGTTCGATCTGGCAGATCTGCTCCACCATGCGGGCAGCGAAAACATCATCGGATTCCATGAACCGGATACCGACTTCGTAGTACGGGCCATGGCGACGGCACCATACCACCGAACCCGCCGCGTGAAAGGCCGGCTTGACCAGCGGGATGGTCAGCCGTACACCGGACCCGACCTCCAGGGGCCGCTCCGAGCGACAGGCCAACCCACCGAGGCTGATGTCCTTCAGACGACGCAACCTCGTCGGCAAAGGCACCTCGGCATCGATCTCGATCGGAATGTCTGCCGGATGCCGAAGAAAACCGCGTCCCACCTGTGCCGATCCCATCTGCCAGCCCTCCTCCAGTTCGACCTCCTGACCCCGGTCGGGGAAAGCGATCACCAACAGTTCCATCAGGCAAGTGTGCAAGCCGGTTTGAGCACCGACGGTCGAATTGTACGGCAGATGTCGATCGGCCGTGCAGCAGCGGCTCGGCCTAGGTACGCGCAGGGAAGCACTACTCAAGCACCGATCCGCAGGCCCGTTTTCTTGAGAATGCTGGTCGAAAAGAGGACATCGTACGAACGGCAATCGCACCCGATGACCGCCGCAATCTTCGCCACCTTGTCCCGCACTTCCGCCCGTGAACTACCATGCACCATGGCAAACAGGTTGTACGGCCACTCGGGAAGTCGGCGCGGCCGGTGATAACAGTGGGTGACGAAATCGAGCGCTCCGACACGAGCGCCAAGTTGATCAATACGCTCGTCCGGAACATCCCAAACACTCATGCCGTTGGCGGTATAACCAATCGCGTAGTGATTGGGCACGGCGCCTATGCGGCGAATGGCGCCACTCTCAAGCATGCGCGCCAACCGCGTCATCACCTCTGCCGGCGAAATGCCGACCTCCTCGGCCAACTGGTGATAGGGGCGCGGCACCAACGGCAGACCGCTCTGGGTCGATAACACCAGGCGGCGATCGATCGGGTCGAGGCCGCCCGTCATGGCCGCACCGGCAGTTTCATCTCGACGAAATACTCCTGCAGCTTCGGGAAGCTGAAGACCTGCAAACCACTGCTCTGTTGTATCTGCCCGATGGCCGCATCGATACCGGCCTCGCTCTCGGCAGCAAGAACGAACCACATGTTGAACTCGCTGTTCCGCTCACTCTCGCGGCGGTAGTTGTGGGCAACCGCGGGCAGTGAATTGACGACCGCGAGCACTCGCTGCCAGTCCGATTCAGGAACGCGCATCGCCGCCAGAACGAAGGCGCCACCCATACGTTCGACCTGAAAGAGCGGGCCAAAGCGAGTCAGCACGCTCCGGTCGAGCAGGCGTTGCAGGCGCCGGAGCAAGTCCGCCTCGGCAATCCCCAGCCCCCCGGCCACTTCAGCGTAGGGCCGTTCGCAGATCGGAAAACCGCCCTGCAGCGTGTCGATGATCGCGCGATCGATCGTGTCGAGTTCGATCGCCTCACGCATAATGCGCGCCGCGCTGCTTGAAACGGGTCAGCGAGAACAGGATGTCATGCGCGTAGCCAGTCAGACCGAGCCTGGCGCGCAGTTCGGCGATACTTGCCTCGACCTGCGCACGGTCCTGACCGTGAATCATGCAGAACAGATTGTAGGGCCACTCGGGAGGCACCCGCGGACGCTGGTAGCAGAGCGTCACTCCGGTGGCACAGGCCAGCCTCTCGCCGATCTCGCCGACATCGGCGTCGGGGATGTCGTGAACCAGCATCGCATTGGCCATATACCCGAGTTCGCGGTGCCTGACAATGACTCCGAAACGCTTGATGATGCCTTCGGCGCACCAGCGACGGATTCTTTCGAGAACCTCGCTCTCGTCGCAGCCGACACGACTGGCAAGAACCGCGAACGGACGAATGAACAGCGGCAAGCCTTCCTGCAAGGCACTGACCAGACGGCGCTCACCCTCATCCAGCGGCTTCGGCGGCACGAAGGGCTGCCAGCGTACACCACCGCTGGTGGCCGGCTTCTGCCCTTTGCCATCCAGTGGGAAACCGAGATCAATGTGGTACTCCTGCAGCAGGGGCAAGCGTAGCAGCGGCCAGCCAGCCGCCTGTTCTATGGCGCCGAGGGCGGCCTGCAGGCGGCCTTCCGAACCGGCCGTGACGACCAGCCACAGATTGTAGCGGTGCTCGCGCTCGTAATTGTGGTTTACCTCGGGGAAGCGATTCACCGCCTCGGCGGCAGCGGCCAGTTTCTCGGGCGGCACGGCCATCGCGGCCAGCATGCTGGCGCCGATGCGCTTCGGAGCAAAGACCGCGCCGACGCGTGCAATCTTTCCTTCGCGGCGCAGCCCTTCGAGCATCCGCAGGACCGCCGCTTCGGCAACACCCAGCCGCGATGCCAATTCCGCGAAAGGCGCCGAACAGAGCGGGAAGTCTCTCTGGAAATCATTGAGCAAGCGAAAATCGAGCGCCTCATTGAGCATCTTGGTCAGAATCCGGTGCGGTTGGCACGGCTGGTGAAGAATATGCCGCTCGGTGCCTGGGCGGCAAATTCTCCAATTTTTTCGAAAGTCGCCGTATCGTAGATCAGCACGCGGTTGTCGTCACGTGCGGAAATCCAGACGTGCTCGCCACGCGGGGTAAACTCCATGTGCAGGACGGCTTTCCCTGGTGCAAGGGTGCGCACCACCTTGCCGCTCAGCGTATCGATCACCTCAACCCAGCCATTGTCGGGAAACGCGAAGTTGACCCACACCTGCCGGCCATCGGGTTGCGCCATGACGAAAACCGGCTGACCCCTGACCTGGATGCGGCCGGCCTCCTGCCAGCTACCGACGGCCACCACCAGCACCTCGTGGCGCCCGATCGCCGGCAGATACGCCTTGCCCTGCGCCAACGACCAACCACGCAGATGCGGCATCTTGAAAACCGGCAACTTCTCCTGGCCGCGCCCGTAGCTCTGCAGGATGCGTCGGGTTACCGGCTGCGGCTGCCAGGTATCGAGCAGCGCGACGCCGTCCTCGCCGAACAGTCCGGCCAGATAATATCGCCCATCCGGCGTGACGAGTCCGTCATAGGGTTGCAGCCCGGCCGGGTAGCGCTGCGTCTGCGGGCGTCGCCGATCGGAAAAATCGCTCACCCAGATCTCGCCGGCATCGAACAGGGCATATGCAAAGCGGTTGCCAGAGAGATCGGCAAGCCCGACGACTTTGGAAAATCTCCCCGGCGCGTATTCGGCGGGCACTTCGGCGAGCAGTTCCAGCGTTTCGGCGTCAAAAGCCTTGATGCCTCCGGGTGTATAGTTCTGGGCGACGACGATGCTGCCATCCTGCGAGATGGCGCCACCGATGGCATTGCCCGACTGCAGCACCCGCTTGACGATCCGCTCGGCGAGCAGATCGACTTTCGTCAGTCCGCCATCGCGACCGAAGACGTAGGCGTAGCGGCCATCGCGCGAGTAGACCACCGAGGCATGCGACAGGTCACCAAGCCCTGCCACATGGGCATAAGGCGCACGTCGACTGGTATCGACAAGGCTGATCTGCCCGCTCGCACGCTCGATGACCAGCCCAAGGTCGCCGGTACCACGCCATTGCTGCGCGGCGCAGCCACAAAGTAGCACCATCGTCAACACGGTCAGCAGTCTGCCCATGGGTCTTCACTCCAAACAGCGCCAGCAAGGCGCATGACAAATCGAGACGATCCTGGCCAGGCAAGGGGACAGAAGGTCAACTTGGCGCGAGACCATGTTGAGAGCGATTCGCCCCGCGATCATCGAACTCACTTCTTCTTGGCCGCAGCCTTGGCCTTGCACATATTGCCCGGCATCACCAGGCTGGACTGGTAGGCCGAAATAGCGACCAATTGATCGTTGTTGTACTTCTGGATGATTTTCACCATGTCGGGATTGGCGTTGCGGCGGTGACCGTCGCGAATTTCGGTCATCTGGCGCAACAGGTACTTGTAGTGCTGACCGGCGATCACCGGGAAGAACTTTTCCTTGGCTCCTTCGCCGTTCTGACCGTGGCACTCCTTGCACCCCTTCTCGTAGAGTTCCTTGCCTGTCGCCAACTGCCTGGCGAGATCCTTGCCTTCGTAACGACCATGTTCGACAGGGATACACAACTGCTCGATGAAGGCCGCGACATCAGCCAGTTCCTGTGGATCGGTCAAGGTCACGGCAAACGGGTACATCGTCGGGTTGTCGCGCAGGCCGGCACGGATGTCGGCCATCTGCTTGATCAGCACGGTGGTGTGCTGACCCGCAAGTTGCGGGAAAGTACCGTCCGGACGGCCGGCACCCGACGGCAAGTGACAATCACTGCAGACCTCGTACGCTTCTTCACCGCGCTTCCTGTCGCCCTTGAGTTTCAGCGCTTCACTCTTCTCGCCCCCCTGGGCATTCCACTTGTAATCCTTGCTCTCGATGCCCTGAGTCTTCGGCGATGGCGGGCCGGCCTGCACAATACCGGCGATCGTCGCCAGGGAAACCGCCAGTATCAGCTTGTTCATCGTTACCCCCATTATTTGAGAATCGATACCCGCAAATCTAGCAAGCAACCCGCCGCCCGGCGTTGATGATTGTCAAGACGCGCGCAAGCGGTGCGTATCGACCACGCATTTATGGGATCAAGGCTTGAAGAAGTTCCACTTGACGACTCCTCACCCCCATTGCCGTGCGACTGAACGCTTCTGCGGCAATATATCGCACATTGTGCGGACAAGCCCTGCGAGATAATTTGGGTGAATCAATTTTCGCCAGGCTGCCCCTGCCGCACACCACAGCCCCGCCAATCCGTCGATCTTTCAGGCCTATCCCGCAGATTCGGGGCGGTATTCCCGAACACTCGGCACCCTGCACGCACCGACCCGCGCTACACTGAACCGATGACCAAGAACCTGCTGCTCGACGTCGCCATCCTGCTGGGACTCGCCATCCTCGGCACCGTCGGCTACCAACTGGCGCCGTTGCTCAACCCGAAAACCGACATTGCCCTGCCGCTTTCGAGTTGCGACCTCGGTCAGGGAGCCTGCGCGGCGACGCTCCCCAACGGGACTCGAATCGAGTTCGCGATCGAACCGCGACCGATTCCGGTACTCCGACCGCTGAAGCTGCAAGCCACGCTCACGGGTGGCGAGGTACGCAGGATCGAGGTCGATTTCACCGGCACGGACATGAAAATGGGTTACAACCGACTGCAACTGGAAAGGCAGGAAGGCAGCAGCGATCATTTCGTGGGGATGGCGAGCCTGCCGGTATGCATCACCGGAAGCATGGAATGGGAAGCGACGCTGCTGATCGATACCGGCAGGGCGATCGTCGCGGTGCCGTTCCGCTTCCTCAGCGGCAAGTAATACCCTGCCCGCGTTACCGGCCTCGCTCGCCGGAGCTCGCGTCCATCCGCAAGCCCGGAGATGATTCCAGGGCAACGCCCTGCAGCGCCTCCGCCTTGCCGATGATGCGCAAAGTGTTTACATTTGCAGCCACAATCCATTGACCGGGAATCAGGGTGGCGACGCCCGATCCACTGCAACCGCAGCAACACCTCGAGTCCTGCACCATTGCCGGTCACGCGCTCGGCGTCGCGACACGCAGCGGCTCGGCAACCGACTCGTCGCCTGGGACACTGCCCGCATGCACCGCACGATCTTCGATACCCCGGTGGTGAGCACGCTGTTGCGCGCCGGCTCCGTGGCCTTTCTGCACTTCACCGGCTGGACTGTCGAAGGCCGTCTGCCACCAGGCACCGCCAAATGCGTACTGATCGCCGCACCGCATACCAGCAACTGGGACCTGCCCTACACGCTGATGGTGGCGTTCAGCTTGCGCCTGCACATCTACTGGATGGGCAAACAGAGCCTCTTCAATCCACCCTTTCGCGGTCTGATGATGTGGCTGGGCGGCATCCCGGTGAACCGCGAGAAGTCGACCGGCTTCGTGCTCGCGTCGGTGGCGGCGATCAAGGCCGCCACCGACGGACTGCAGTTGGTCGTCCCCCCGGAGGGCACACGCGGCCGTACGCGCCACTGGAAAACCGGTTTCTACCACATTGCCCTCGGCGCCGAAGTGCCGATCGTCATGGCCTACATGGACTACGATCGCAAAGTGAGCGGTCTGGGTCCGGTATTCACGCCCACCGGCGATATCGAACGCGACATGGCATCGATCAAGTCGTTCTACGCGCCCTTCAAGGGTCGCAACGCCAGGCTGTTCGACCCCGAATAGGCCAGCGTGATCGTGGGCAGGCTGTTTGAGGAGAGTAGAGGAATGATGATTGAGCGTGTGCGGTGGCTGCTGATCCTGATTCTGCTCAGCGCCGCCAGCGGCGGTTCGCTTGCCGCCGCCGGCAGCGTTCAACCGGCGGATCTGGATCTCCATCCCGACGCCACCGTCGCGACGGCAGCCGTCGAAGTCGACGGCCGCGTACTGTTCCGCGTGCGCGGCGTCAGCAGTTTCCCCGCACGCGAGCGTGCGGCGGCGATCACCGAGCGGATCAAGCGACTGGCGGGTGATCCGGCGCTGCCGGCGGATTCAGTACGGCTCGTCGAGTCCGGCGGCTATTCCTCGATCATGGCCGGCGACCGCAGGATCATGGCGCTCTTCGATTCGGACGCGCGCATCGAAGAAGTCGCACGCGAAACCCTTGGACTGGCCTTGTGCGAGCGGATCGGCAAGGCCATCGACGAATACCGCCACGACCGGGACACGCAGGTATTGCAGCGACGCGGCCTGGAGGCTGCGGGTGCCACGGCGGCGCTGGCAACGATGGTGACACTGCTGCTGTGGTTGGCACGCCAGCTCAATGGCCTGCTGGAGCGGCGCTTCCGGAGCCGAATCCATCACCTCGGTATCCAGTCTTTCGAGATTGTACGGGCCGAAAGCATCTGGGCCGGGCTGCGCGCCGCCTTGTCGGCACTGCGCATGCTGTCAATCCTGATCGTCAGCTTCATCTACCTCGATTTCGTGCTCAGCCGCTTTCCGTGGACGCGCTGGCTGGCCGGGAATCTGACCGATTTCGCCCTTCGCCCCCTGCGACTCATCGGGGAGGGCCTGATCGGCTACTTCCCGGACCTGATCTTCCTGATCGTGCTGGCGCTGCTGGTCCGTTTCGTCCTGCGCCTGTTGCGGCTGTTCTTCGACGCCGTTGCACAGGGTTCGGTCACCCTCCTGCACTTCGAAGCCGAATGGGCCCGGCCAACCTACAAGATCGCACGCTTCGCGCTGTTGGTCCTGGCAGTGATCGTGGCCTACCCGTATATCCCCGGATCGGAATCGGCTGCCTTCAAGGGGGTTACACTGATGTTGGGCGTAGTCGTTTCGCTGGGTTCCTCGTCGATCATCGCCAACCTGATCGCCGGCCTGATGATCACCTACCGACGCGCGTTCAGGGTCGGCGACCGGGTGCGCATCGGCGAAGTGACCGGCGACGTGACGCAGGTCAGGCTGCAGGTCACCCATCTGCGTACCCTGAAGAACGAAGAGGTGACGATTCCCAACTCGCAGATCCTCAATGGGCACGTGATGAACTACAGTTCCCTGGCCAAGAAACAGGGCCTGATCCTGCACGCGACAGTCGGTATCGGCTACGAGACGCCGTGGCGGCAGGTGGAGGCGATGCTGCTGCAGGCGGCGGCGCGCACTCCGGGGCTGCTTGCGGAACCCACACCCTTCGTAATGCACAAGGAACTCGGGGATTTCTGCGTCAGTTACGAGATCAATGCCTATTGCAACGACGCCAGGATGATGGAGCACTTGTATACCGAACTCCGCCGCAACATCCTTGATCTGTTCAACGAATACGACGTTCAGATCATGACCCCGGCCTATGAAGGCGATCCGAAGCAGCCCAAGGTGGTCCCCAGGGATCAATGGTATGCGGCGCCGGCGGTCTCCGGACCCGTCGACGACGCGCCGGCAACGGCGAGTGGCACGCAACGGCCATTGCCGGGTTAAGGGGCGGACGCCCGGCAAGCGCGCCTCCCACCGGCCAGCTCGTCAGTTGAGGTCGATCGCGTGGCGCTTGAGGTCGTCCAGGCTGACGATCAGCAAAGCGGCTTCGTTGGTGGCATTGAGCACGACGTGCGGCGCCTTGCCGGCCTGCAGGGCTTCGCGCCAGCGGGCGGCACACAGACACCAGCGGTCGCCGGGCTTCAGGCCGGGGAAATCGAACTCCGGCCTGGGCGTGGACAGGTCGTTGCCGCGCGCTTTCGAAAACGCCAGAAAATCTGCCGTGAGCACGACGCAAATGGTGTGACTGCCGAGGTCTTCGTCACTGGTGTTGCAACAACCATCACGAAAGAACCCGGTAATCGGTGCCTCGCTGCACGAGCCGAGCAAACCGCCGAGGACGTTGCGCTGGCTGCCGCCGAAATCATCTGGTTTCATGTCAGTTCATCGATCCAGGCTTGCTGGATCGCCTCCAGCACCTTCTCGCCGCAATGCTTCGCGTCGTCTTCGAAGCCGGGCAAGGCGAGGACCCAGTGCATCAGATCGACGAAGTTGATCTTCATCGGGTCCACGTCGGGGTGCCTCTCCGCAAGTTCGACGGCGAGGTCGTTGATGTCGGTCCATTTCATCGCTTGCCCTCCCTGGCCATATTGATCGAGTAGCGCGGAATCTCGATCAGCAACGGCGTTTCATTGACCATCGCCTGACACGACAGGCGAGAATTCGGTTCCAGTCCCCAGGCCTTGTCGAGCAGATCGTCCTCGACCTCATCGGACGGTTCGAGCGCCTCGAAGCCTTCGCGAACGATGACGTGGCAGGTGGTGCAGGCACAGGACATCTCGCAGGCATGTTCGATGGCGATGCCGTTCTCGAGTAGATTCTGGCACAGCGATTCACCAGGACGGGCGTCGATCACCGCGCCATCGGGGCAGAGTTCGACATGCGGCAGAACGATGATCTGGGTCATGCTGTTTCCCCCGCCCGCGTGGCGAGCACTTCGCTGTCCAGTTCGCTGATGTTGCGCCCGGCGAAGGCCCGCCGGATCGACTTGTCCATGCGCCTGGCCGCAAAATCCTTGGTCTCGGCTTCGAGGTCGTCCATCGCCAGCATGATCTGCCGACGGTTCTCACCGCCGGCCGCACCCTGGAGCTTGACGATGCCGTGCTCTACCCGCGCCAGTTCTTCGCCGGAGAGCAGGTCGCCATCCGTCGCCAGTGCCGAACTTACCGCCTCGATCAGCCGCTGCGCGTCCACCTGCGATTCCTTGAGAGCGCGCTGTAGCGCGTCATCCCTGACGTGCAGCATCGAGTCCCTGAGCATGCCGGCGATCTCGCCATCCGACAGCCCGTAGGACGGCTTGACGACGATGCTGGCTTCGACTCCGGCGGTCTGCTCGCGGGCCGTCACCGCCAGCAGACCGTCGGCATCGACCTGGAAAGTGACGCGGATGCGTGCGGCGCCGGCGACCATCGGCGGAATGCCGCGCAGCTCAAAACGGGCCAATGAACGACAATCGCTGACCAGTTCGCGCTCGCCCTGCACCACATGGACAGCCAGCGCCGTCTGGCCATCGCGGAAAGTCGTGAATTCCTGCGCCCGCGCCGTCGGAATGGTGGCATTGCGCGGGATGATCTTTTCGACCAGACCACCCATCGTTTCCAGCCCCAGCGACAGGGGAATCACGTCGAGCAACAGCCAGTCGTCGCCGGCCAGACCGTTGCCGACCAGGAGATTGGCCTGCTTCGCCGCACCAATGGCCACGACCTTGTCGGGATCGAGATTGTTCAACGGCTCCTGCCGGAAGAACTCACCGACCGCATGCTGCACCTGCGGCATGCGCGTCGCGCCGCCGACCATGACTACCCCCTTGACGTCGGCCACCGACAGCCCGGCATCGCGCAGGGCCTTCTTGACCGGCTGAATGGTCTTCGCCACCAGCGTCTGGCTGATCTCGGCAAAGATCTCCGTAGTCAGCGTCAGATCCACCGCCTCGCCACTGTTCAGACGGGCGTTGATCGGGGCCACGCCATGAAAGGTCAGGTATTCCTTGGCCTCGCGCGCGCGCGTCAGCAGCATCCGCGAATCCTCGACCGACAAGGGTTTGAGTTGGGCCGCTTCGAGCATCCAGCAGAAGATGCGATGGTCGAAATCGTCGCCACCCAGCGCCGAGTCGCCGCCCGTCGCCAGCACCTCGAAGATGCCGCGCGCGAGCCTGAGGATCGAGATGTCGAAGGTGCCTCCACCGAGGTCATAGACCGCATAGATGCCTTCGGAGGCGTTGTCGAGCCCGTAGGCGATCGCCGCCGCCGTCGGCTCGTTGAGCAGGCGCAGAACCGGCAGTCCGGCGATCCTGGCGGCGTCCTTGGTCGCCTGGCGCTGCGCGTCGTCAAAATAGGCCGGGACGGTGATCACCGCACCGACCAGCGGCCCACCGAGCGAGGCCTCGGCCCGCAACCGCAGGGTGCGCAGGATTTCGGCCGAGACCTCGACAGGACTCTTCCGGCCGGCGGCGGTCTGCAGGCGCAGCATTCCCGGCGCATCGTCGAAGACGTAGGGCATGCCCTCGCGATGAGCGATGTCCTGCAGCCCGCGGCCCATGAAGCGCTTGACCGAAACGATGCTGTTGCGCGGATCGAGCGATTGTCTGGCCTGCGCTTCGTAGCCGACTTCGCTGCTGCCGTCCGGCAGGTAACGCACCACCGAAGGCAACAAGGGGCGACCCAACTCGTCGCTGAGGACGACGGCCAAACCGCTGCGCACCGTCGCCACCAGAGAATTGGTCGTCCCGAGGTCGATGCCGACAGCCAGCCGGTGCTGGTGCGGCGCTGCCGATTCGCCCGGTTCCGCAATCTGTAATAGAGCCATGAAGAAAAGAGGTCCTGAAGCTTGTTTCGTGGATGACGTGGAGGTCGCGCCAGCGACTCACGGCGCTCCCCATCGCCTGCCTGCGGGCGATGGGCGGGGGGTGAGGCAAACGTTCAACGGCTCCTTGCCCCCTGGAAACCGGCTGGCCAATCGCATACAGGTGTACGGCCTATTCTTCACACGCCGCAATCGCGTCGTCGATGTCAGCGAGCAGCTTCTCCAGAAACATCAGTCGCCGCACGCGATCAGCGGCCTGCTCCAGATCATGCCGATCGTCGAGCAGCACGGCGATTTCCTCATGGCGTTCACGCATCTCGCGCTGCAAGCGGTGGTGCAGACGCTCCAGCTCATGGTGTTCGCCGGCAGCGCGCGCTTCGGCAACCGCCTCGCGCCATTCCATCTGCTCAACGAGGAAGTCCGCGGGCATCAGGGCATTGTTCTCGCTGCCAAGATCGTACTCTGCCAGATGCAGCAGGTAACGCGCCCGCGCCAGCGGCTTCCTGAGGGTCTGGTAGGCTTCATTGACGCGTGTCGCCCACTGCAGCGAGAGCCGCTTTTCGGCCTCGCCGGCACTCGCAAAGCGATCCGGATGCACCTTGGACTGCATCTCCAGATAGCGGCGGTCAAGCAGCGCCTGGTCCAGCCGGAACGTTGGCGGCAAATCGAACAGCGAGAAGTGATCGGCGTTGAAGTCCATCCGGCGCGCCTCCTTCAGATCCGGGCGCGCTTAAACAGCAAGCCCGTCTGCCACCGGGTCACGCCAGCACTCAGACATTGAAGCTTTCGCCACAGCCACAGGCGTCCTTGACGTTCGGATTGTTGAACCTGAAACCTTCGTTCAAACCTTCGCGCGCATAATCGAGTTCGGTGCCGTCAAGGTAAGGCAGA
This sequence comes from Candidatus Accumulibacter propinquus, assembly GCF_056856495.1. NCBI lineage: Bacteria > Pseudomonadati > Pseudomonadota > Betaproteobacteria > Candidatus Accumulibacter > Candidatus Accumulibacter propinquus. Next base: position 468,709 of record NZ_JBSEHC010000001.1, on the reverse strand, counting down.
CTCTTCGGATCAATCAGCACCCTGACCCCGTAAGATTCGAACTGGATGTCGTCCGGGTGGGCGACATCGGCAAATTCGAGCTTGTAGGCCATCCCCGAGCAGCCGCTGGTGCGCACACCCAGGCGCAACCCGATACCCTTGCCGCGCTTGACCATGTAATTGGCGACGTGGCTCGCTGCCCGTTCAGAAAGCGTCACAGCCATTCGAAAGACCTCCTGCTGTAGTTGCGACAAACCGTGTCAAACGGAAACCTGTTCGCTGTGCTTCTTTTTGTAATCGGCGACCGCCGCCTTGATGGCATCCTCGGCGAGAATCGAGCAGTGGATCTTCACCGGCGGCAGCGCCAGTTCGTCGGCAATCTGGGTGTTCTTGATGTCCAGAGCCTGATCGATGGTCTTGCCCTTGACCCATTCGGTCACCAGTGACGACGAAGCGATCGCCGAACCACAGCCGTAGGTCTTGAACTTGGCATCTTCGATGACGCCACCCTTGCCGACCTTGATCTGCAGCTTCATCACATCGCCACAAGCGGGCGCACCGACCATGCCGGTCGCCACGCCCTCCTCCTCCTTGCCGAAGGAACCGACGTTTCGCGGATTTTCATAGTGGTCCAGGACCTTGATACTGTATGCCATGCTGTTTCTCCTTCAATGCTTCATCAATGCGCGGCCCACTGGACCGTGCTCAAGTCGACGCCTTCCTGCACCATCTCCCACAATGGCGAGAGTTCGCGCAAGCGGCCAATCTTGTCGTGCAGGAGCTTGATCGCGTAGTCGATCTCCTCCTCGGTAGTGAAGCGGCCGAGCGTGAAACGAATCGAACTATGCGCGAGCTCATCCTCGCGACCGAGGGCACGCAGCACGTACGAGGGCTCCAGAGACGCCGAGGTGCACGCCGAACCTGACGACACCGCGAGATCCTTGATCGCCATCAGCAGCGACTCGCCTTCGACGTACGCAAAGCTGATGTTCAGGTTGTGCGGCACACGCCGTTCGAGGTCACCGTTCACATATACCTCGTCGATGTCCGACAGGCCTTTCAGCAGGCGGTCGCGCAGCATGCGGATGCGCTCGTTCTCGGCGCCCATTTCCAGGCGTGCCAGTCGGTACGCCTCGCCCATACCGACGATCTGATGCGTCGCCAGCGTGCCCGAACGGAAACCGCGCTCATGCCCGCCACCGTGCATCTGCGCCGTCAGGCGAACGCGCGGCTTGCGACGCACGTACAAGGCACCGATACCTTTCGGGCCGTACGTCTTGTGCGCTGAAAAGCTCATCAGATCGACCTTCAGTGCCGCCAGATCGATCACCACCTTGCCGGTCGCCTGCGCTGCATCGACGTGGAAGAGGATTCCCCTGGCGCGGCAGATGTCGCCGATCTCGGCGATGGGCTGGATGACGCCGATCTCGTTATTGACGAACATCACCGACACCACGATGGTGTCCGGGCGCAGCGCCGCCTTGAACACTTCGAGGTCGAGCAGGCCATCGTCCCTGACGTCGAGATAGGTGACCTCAAAGCCCTGTCGTTCGAGTTCCCGGCAGGTATCGAGAATGGCCTTGTGCTCGGTCTTCACCGTTACCAGATGCTTGCCCTTGCCGGCCAGGAACTGTGCCGCTCCCTTGAGTGCCAGGTTGTTCGACTCGGTCGCGCCCGACGTCCAGACGATCTCTTTCGGGTCGGCATTGACCAGTCTGGCCACTTCTTCACGTGCTTCTTCGACCGCCGCTTCGGCTTCCCAACCGAAAGCGTGCGAGCGCGAGGCCGGATTGCCGAATTTCTCGACCAGATAGGGAATCATCTTCTCCGCCACGCGTACATCAACCGGGGTCGTGGCCGAATAGTCGAGATAGATAGGCTGTTTCAACATTGATCTTGCTCCGGGTTGTCCATGGTTATGCAGTTTTTCATGTGGCCGGGCCGCTAGACGGCCATCGCGGTCAGCCCTTGCAGGCGGGCCACGGTGGCCTGCAAGGCACTCAGAAAACCGGCGACCTGTTCTGCCGTGTTGCCGTAACCCAGACTGACACGCACCGCTCCGCGTGCCAGATCGGGCGCGACACCCATCGCCTGCAGCACATGCGAAGGTTCCGGATTGGCACTTGAGCAGGCGGCGCCGCTGGCCACCGCATATCCGGCACGGTCGAGGTGGCCGACCAGGGTTTCACCGTCGACGTCCGGGATCGCGAAATAGACGGTATTCGGCAAGCGTTCGGCGGCCTGGCCAAAGAGCGTCGCACCGCAGCCGCGCAGCCCGTGTTCGAGTTCGCCGCGCAGCTTGAGCAGGCGCTGTGCCAGCGCCGCCCGACGTTGCACCGCCAGTTCGCAGGCGACACCGAAGCCGACGATCGCCGCCACATTCTCGGTACCCGACCGCAAACCACGTTCGTGACCACCACCGGCAATCAGGGGTTCAAGCTCGATGCGCTTGTCGAGCACCAGCGCCGCAGCGCCCTTCGGCCCGCCGATCTTGTGTGCCGACACGGTCAGCGCATGCACGCCCGCGGCATTCAGACGGCGAAAATCGACGACAATCTTCCCCACCGCCTGTACGGCGTCGGTATGAAACCAGGCGCCGGTGAGACGCGCACGCTCGGCCAGCAGTCCCAGATCCTGCACCACGCCGGTCTCGTTGTTGGCCAGCATCACCGAAACGATCTTCGGTTTGCGGCCCATGGCCACGGCGAAGCGGCTGGCGTCGATCCGTCCGTCGGCGTCCACCGCCAAGCGATCCAGCGTCCAGCCGCGCCTTTCCAGCTGCTCCGCCGGCTTGAGCACGCAGGGATGCTCGATGGCACTCACTGCCAGCACACCGGGTTTCAGACACGCGGCAGCGCCTTTGATCAGCAGATTGTTGGCTTCCGACCCGCCGCTGGTAAAGATCACTTCGGTAGGATGTGCGCCAACTGCGGCGGCCACCTTGCTGCGCGCCTCGTCAACCGCGCGCCGCGCCGCCCGACCGTACTCGTGCCGGCTCGACGCGTTGCCGAAGTGCGCCGAGAGGTAGGGCAGCATCGCCTCGACCACCGCCGGTTCGGCGGGAGTGCTGGCGTTATGGTCGAGATAGACGGGCGCGAACATGGCTAAGAGACGTTCAATTGGTGAGGGAAACCGATTTGTTGGCACGTGCCCGCGGCTTGAAACGCCGCGCGTCCTGGATGATCGCCACGTGACCGCCGGTTTTTCTCAGTTGTTGATCAACCAGTTCCGCCAGCGTCACCGAACTCAGGAACTCGTACATCTTGTCGTTCAGCGTCGTCCACAGCTCATGGGTCATGCAGCGCTCGTCGTCGCGGCAGTTCTCGCGGCCGCCGCATTGCGTCGCATCGAGCGGCTCATCGACGGCGCGAATGATGTCGGTGACCGTCATTTCGCTGGTCCGGCGCGCCAGACAATAACCGCCGCCCGGACCACGCACGCTTTCCACCAGGCCATAGCGGCGCAGCTTGCCGAACAGTTGTTCGAGATATGAAAGCGAGATTTTCTGCCGATCGCTGATTCCGGCCAGAGACACCGGTCCCTCGCTGCAGCGCAGTGCCAGGTCGATCATCGCGGTTACTGCGAAACGTCCTTTGGTCGTTAGTCTCATGGTTCCTCCACGTATCATAATAGTTGATTGGATTGGTACACTATAGCGACGCACTGAAGCTTAGTCAACTATTTTACTCAAGTACTGCGGGTCGAACTGGTCGCTGGTGACCAGCGGACCCTCGACATGCACGCCAGCCTCCTCAAGCTTGCTGAGCAGCAGGACAAACCGCCGATCGACCTCGACTGCATGGTCGAGCAAGCCATGAATCGCCTTGGCCAGCGGGTCATCCTGATCGCCCGCCAGCGCGTACGCCGAAAACCCCAGTTTCCCGGCCATCTCCTCGCGCTTCTGCGCCTGCGCACTGTCGATGATCCGCGCCGGATTGCCGACCGCCGTTGCCCCCACCGGCACATCCTTGACGACCACGGCATTGGACCCGACCTTGGCCGACGTCCCGATGGTGATCGGTCCCAGCACCTTGGCGCCGGCGCCGACGACCACCCCGTTCGCCAGGGTCGGGTGGCGCCGGCCCTTGTTCCAGGAAGTGCCACCGAGGGTAACGCCGTGATAGAGGGTGACGTCGTCCCCGATCACCGCGGTTTCACCGATCACCACACCCATGCCGTGATCGATGAACAGGCGGCGTCCGATGCTCGCTCCGGGATGGATCTCGATGCCGGTAAAGAAGCGCCCGAGGTGCGAAACCAGGCGCCCCAGCCAGCGCAGGCGATGCACCCACAACCAGTGCGCAAGACGGTGCGTGACCATCGCATGCACCCCCGGGTAGCAGGTGAGAACCTCCCAGAACGTGCGGGCAGCGGGGTCACGGTCAAATACCGATTGAATGTCTTCACGCAGGTGGTTGAACATGAAACGAGAGTCCTAAGCGGTCACCCCTCAATGCCGGGGCGCTGGTACAATACCATACTATTACAGTGCACTATCCGGAGCAGCGGCACCGGCAACCTGCTTCTCGACCGCGTCGAGCAGTCCGCGCAGGATGTTGATCTCGTCACGTTCGAGCTCGGCACGCGCGAAAAGACGACGCAGCTTGGGCAACAGCCGTTTGGGCTGCTGCGGATCGAGAAAACCGCTGCTCACCATCACCCGCTCCAGATGCGCGTGGAAGCGTTCGATGTCCTGGTGGCTTGCCGCCGGCGAGGCAAAGGGTACAGCACGGGTCACTACCGGCGGCTGGCTGTCGAAGGCAGCCAGCCGTAGTTCGTAGGCCAGCAGTTGCACCGCCGAAGCGAGGTTGAGCGAGGTGTACTCCGGATTGGCGGGGATGAAGATCGCACACCGGCAACGCTGCACCTCGGCGTTCGACAGACCGGCGGTCTCGTTGCCGAACAACAGCGCCACCTCGCCCGTGCTGGCCTTCGCCAGTACCTCAGCGGCGGCCTGACGTGCCTGCAGCGCCGGTGGCCCGAGGTTGCGGTGGCGCGCCGACACGGCGTACGCAAACATACAGTCGGCCAGCGCCGCATCGAGGTTCGTGCACACCTGTGCCTGCGCGAGAATGTCGCCGGCTCCCGCCGCACGCGCCACCGCTTCGTCGTCCGGAAAACGCCTGGGATTGACCAGGGTCAGGCGCGACAGGCCCATCGTCTTCATCGCTCGCGCGGCGGCACCGATGTTGCCCGGATGGCTGGGATGCGACAACACGACGCGCACCCTGTCGAGCAGCGAGCCCGAAGAATGAGACCTTGCAGGCCGGTTCATATTAGAATCGGGACTCCTCCACACCAATCGGGCGACAACCGCCGCCCGTCAGGTTCTCCAAAACCATGCATCCAGCTCTCAACATCATCATCAAGGCGGCGCGGCGCGCCAGTCAGATCATCAACCGCGCCTCTCTGGATCTGGAGCACCTGCAGATCACCACCAAGCGTCAGAGCGATTTTGTCACCGAAGTGGACAAGGCGGCCGAGGCGGCAATCATCGACGTGCTGCGCGAGGCCTATCCCGAGTACGGCATTCTAGCAGAAGAGTCGGGCCAGACCGCCGGCAGCGCCGGCGGCAGCGAGTATCAGTGGATCATCGACCCGCTCGACGGCACCACCAACTTCATCCACGGATTGCCGCAGTACGCGGTCTCGATCGCGCTGGCTCACCGCGGACAGGTCACGCAAGCGGTGGTCTACGACACGGTACGCAACGAAATGTTCACCGCCAGCAAGGGCGGCGGCGCCTTCCTCAACGAACGCCGCATCCGGGTCAGCAAATGCCTGCGCCTCGAAGAAGCGCTGATCGGCACCGGTTTCCCCTACCGCATTTATGACCACATCGACGCCTATCTGGCGATCTTCAAGGAACTGGCGCGCAAGAGCGCCGGCATCCGCCGCCCGGGTGCCGCCGCCCTCGATCTGGCCTACGTCGCCTGCGGGCGCTTCGACGGCTTCTGGGAGTTCGGCCTGTCGCCCTGGGACATCGCCGGTGGCGCGCTGCTGATTTCCGAGGCCGGCGGCCTGATCAGCGACCTTGCCGGCAACGAAACCTACCTGCAGACCGGTAACCTGGTCGCCGGCAACCCGAAAGTCTTTGCGCAACTGCTGCAGGTGATCGACGGCCACCGGACGCCGGGGTTGATGGCGTGAGGGCGTAGCGCGGGTTGACCGCCGATGGCGTGTCCGGCGTGCGTTGCGATTGGCGTAAGCAAGGGTACCCGCTCCAGGCAAGCTCGCGTCGGGATGGACGGCACTGACAGACGCTCTTACCTTAACGACGTCACCAAGGCCGGCGGCGGACAACAGCCCTCGATTGTGGCCGGACGAAAGCCCCGGGACTTGCCGCATTTCAAATGCGGCACCATAGTGCCGGGCAATCCTCAAGCCCTCGAACAGAAACTGCGGTACCGGCCTTGCCAATGGTCATGCTGGTCTACTCGCCGCGCAAGATGCTGAACTCCTGAAACAGGCGAAGCGGAAGCGGTCTACCGAGTTTCCAATAGATGGTCATCGGCCTTGCGCCTTCGGCATGCTCTAAAGTGACTGGGCCACATGCCCGGTATGGACTTCCTCTGGCGCAGCGGACGAACAGCTGAAAACTCCAGCCGTTACTGGAACTGTCGAGGTAACGGCGGCCCGATGGCGTATCCGGAGCCGCACTATTCTGGGATTGCCAATGGAAACGCTCGGTGCTGATGGCGAAATCGTGGTAAGCAATGCGCTGATGATATCCGACTCGCTTGTCCAGGGTCACGAACAGAAGTTCAATCTTTTGCGCATGCAAAGCTAGCACGCCTGCCCGAAATGGCGTACGGCGCTCTGCAGTCAGCCAATCCACGGCGGTCAGGATTTCACGGATACCATACGCCCCATGCAAGCAAAGAGGCGTGCCTTCCAGCCCCGGAACCGCCTGATGACTGAGGGTGCTTCTCCCCTGCAGCACTTCCGCGATCTCGGCCAGTTCGTTTCTCGTATCGGTCTGGACACTCAATCGCTGCAGAAAATCTGCACCCCGCCCGGTCCGGTGGTGTTGCCCATCCACCTGATACGCCAGCATCTGTAGCAGTGGCTGCTCAGACTTGACTTCGGGAAAATAAGAGGCGTCCGGTTCCCCCACTTTGAGAAGCAAGTTGATGCGTGCCGGGTCATCGAAATGCAGGAGGTCTGCGAAGCGACCGCCAAAATAATCGTCTTCTGGCCCAGTCGGAGTCGTCAATAGTCCGGCATCGCGCTTCAGGTTTGTCCAACCGGAACGGCCGGCGCCTCGATAGATGTCTTCGAGATCAACAGCCTGCTCGCGTAGAAAGGTCGCCAGACGAACGTTGACGCGCCCTTTGAGAGCCACATAGGTTTGCAACTCGGCACGCAAGCGACGCCAGTTTTGCTGTACCAATCGTTTCAGACTGCTCAATACCTGATCGCGGGTCTGACGTTGCAGGTGGATGTGGCAGCCTGGCGGAAGTGAGCCAAACCCTTGGTCGACTGCATCGATCAACTGTCCACGCGAAAGGCCGGTGATGGTAGCGAGCAAACGATCGAAACGAAAGTCTTGCCGATGGCGACCCACAAAATCGAGCACCAGACAGCTTTCCTTGCCCTTGGCCAGTCGCAGGCCACGACCGATCTGCTGTTGAAACAAGACCGGGCTTTGGGTGGGCCGCAGCAACAACAGCGTATCAACCGAAGGCAGATCCACCCCCTCGTTGTAGAGATCACAGGTGACCAGGGCACAGATCTGACCACTTGCGAGCAGTTCGGGTGCGCGACGTCGCTCTTGGTCAGGGGTGTTTCCCACCACGCAAAGCGCTCGGATCCCGGATTGATTCAGTTTCTGGGTCATGTACAGCGCGTGCGCCACAGAAACACAGAACACCAAGGCACGGCACCGGGCAGGGTCGCCAGCCAGACGACGCCACTCGTTGAGAACAAGCCGGGCGCGCACCTCATTGCCAGTGACCAACTCGTCTATGGCCGCCAGCTCTCCCGGCTGCTCCCAGGGCACCTGAGAAAAATCGGTGTCGTCATCGCAAGCGTAGTACTCGAAGGGGCTCAGAAATTGTAGATCGAGAGCATGCCAGAGCCGTAGTTCAACCGCCGGAGCGCCATCCGGTCGATTGTCGAAATATCCCAGAATGGGTTGCCCATCGCTGCGTTCGGGAGTTGCCGTCAAACCCAGGAGAATGTGTGGTCGGACAACGCTGACGAAGTTATGGAAGCGCTCTGCGGCGAGACGATGACACTCGTCGACCACCACCACATGCCAATAGTCTGCACCACAGCGCTGCACCAGATTGCGAGATGCGAGACTGTCAATGCTGGCGAATAGATGATCGAAGTGATCAATCTCCGTGCCTCCCACTAGCAATTCGCCGAAGGAGTGGTCGCGCAACACCTCCCGGAAGGTGCGCATTGCCTGTTTGAGAATTTCCAACCGGTGCGCGACGAATAGCAGGCGTGGTCTTCCGCCCTTCTGTTCGCACTCGCGCCGATAGTCAAAAGCGGCGACAACTGTCTTGCCTGTACCGGTGGCCGCCACAACCAGATTTCGCCGCCGGCCGCGTTCACGCTCGATCAGCAACTGATCGAGCATCTCCTGTTGATAGGCCTTCGGCTCCAGATCGAAGAAGGTCGGTCGCGCTACGATGTCGTAACCCGATTCCCGCGTTAGCGCGTCGCTCAGGGCTCGGCGATGCCTGCTATCTGCCGGATCATATGCTTGGAATTCGTTGTCGTCCCAGAGCGTTTCAAAATGTGCCTTGGCACGTTCGAATAACTCCAACTGCCCACGCTCGGTAAACTTGACTGTCCATTCGAGCCCTCCCGCCAAGGCCGCACCCGAAAGGTTGGCGCTGCCCACATAAGCCGAGCCGAAGCCGGTCTTGCGCCTGAATAACCATGCCTTTGCATGCAACCGGGTCCGGCGGCCGTCCAGAGAAACTTTAGGTGATTTCTACGATAGTTCATACCGTGCCGACTGGTCGGATCAAGATGTCCCACTTGGGTAGGAGCGGGTGACGTTCCAGACGGGACTCGACCGCTTGCATAGCCTCCTTGGCCACCGTGACTCCTTTCTCGTAGACCGTGCGGCTCAGTTCGACGACGGGATGAACGCCTTTCCAGGTCATGGTCTTGGCCCACTCCAGCATCGTTTGGGTATCGGTCAACTTGGCACCGTTCCAGTGCTTTTCCAGGATTCCCCAGCAACGCTCCACCGGATTGTATTTGCTGTGGTATGGCGGATAGTAGAGGAGGCGGATGGACTTGCCGATGTGATCGGCGAACTGGACCATGCGCTTGAGGAATTGCGTACGCCGGCCATTGCTCTCCGGTCCGTTATCGGCCTTGATCTGGAGGTGTGTGACGCGAGCACGCTCCTCGGGTGCTTGACGCTCCCACCAGGCGTAGAGACTGTCGATGATGAAATCGCTGGTCTTCGCCGAGCTTCCGAAGGACAGATGGAGAGACCCACTGTCTTCATTGACGACACCAAACGGCGTGTGTTTTTCCTCGCACCCCATGTCGTGGTCGGCAGCCCGGTGGTCACCCCGCGTCTTGCCGCCACGCGAGTAGTCGCCAATCTTCACCGTCGCCTTGCAGTCCATGCTCAGGCGCATGACGGCTTCGTCTTGGCTATCGCGGTCACGTTCCCGGATGTTGGCGAAAATGGCGTCGGTTTCAGGGACTTTTTTTGGGGTTTGGCCTTGAGCACCGGGCGCAACCGGTACCCGTTGCGGTTCAACACTCTCGACATACCGCTTCGGGAAGGCAGGACATCGTCCGCAAATCCCTGCGCTCGCAACTGCTTGATGGCTTCCTCCGCGGTCAGGCGGGTGAACGACAAGGTCGTGCGAAAAGTCGGGTCTTGTTGCGCATGACTTTCCGCCAGTTCCCACAGGGCTTGCGCCACCTCGGGGTGTTTCTTCTCCCACAATTTCGCACCGCAGCAGAACGCGTGCAGCCCCAGACAGATGATACCCGTACGTTTCTCATGCAGACCGAGCTGCACGGCCTGCCGACTCCAGCCGAACACCTCCTCGGCACGCCGAGCACTGCCACTACAATATTTCAACGCCATCTCCGCCTGAAACGCCCTGCGCCTCGCCCCCGTCATCTTGCTCGCAGCAAGCCGGATATCTTCCAGGTGCTCGGCTTCAAGAGAAACCTTCCTTTCCGCTACCGTGGCGACTCCCATTCGCAAGACCTCCAATCGCAGAATCGGCTAAAAGTATCGCACACAACGGTATGAAGAATTGGGGATATCACCTTAACCTGGCACCCCGGCAATCTGGCCAACTCATCCACAGCCTGAATCTCGGTCGCGCCAGTGTAAGTGGTAGTCAACACACGCAAGCGGCTGCGCGGCTGGCCATCCGCCCCGACGGACGTCACCGATTGCAAAATGTCCAGCAACTTGCGCACCCCGGAATGGGTGATGAAGCTGACCAGGATATCCACTTCATCGCAGGCAGCAAGCTCGCGGCGTAACTCACTCAGTAGCGAGGGCGAACCCTTGCCCGCGGTAAACAGCCAAGGCATGGCCAAACCGGTATCGGGCAGTACGCGTGGCGGAGTACGCCGATGGATGGAATGTAGCAGCTGCAATGGCGCGTGGACGGTATCGATCTGATTGCCATGACCGCCAAGCCGATGGCGAACATCCGTCAGGATCGAATTGACCAGTTCCAATTGCCGGTGTGCCCTCTCTTCCCCGGTGCCTCCCAGGTCCTCGAGTATCCGCGAGAGTTGGCGGGCCAGTGCATCGGATAAGCGCCCGGCAACATCCTCAGCGGCAAGCGGATCGAGGGTGCGCTCACCCTCGCCGGTGGTCTTCAATAGCGCACCCCACAGGGCACTGGAGACCACCTCGTCATAGAGGCCGTCATGAGGGTTCATGATCTTGTCAGACCGTCGCCGCCGAGAACGTGAATCGAGCGCTTCATGTCAGGACGCTCTCGGCGCTATTCGTCACGTGCACGGGCGGCGCCCAGGCAAAATCGTAACGGGTGCCCGACGCGAACCGGCGACTCCAGGAGAAATCCGGACTTTACGCCGCCCACCTTGCCCTCCGCCCGGCCAAAGCTCAGCCGGCGATCACCGACAGTGCATCGTGGTAGAGGTAACCCAGGTCTTCTGCCACCTCGCGGCAGGTGACCTTGCCGAAAGCGACGTTCAGGCCATTGCGCAGGTGAACGTTGTCCTGCAGCGCCTGCCGCCAGCCCTTGTCGGCGATCTGCAGGGCAAAAGGCAGCGTCGCATTGTTGAGCGCGTAGGTCGAGGTGCGGGGCACGCCGCCGGGCATGTTGGCCACACAGTAGTGCACCACCTTGCCGACCATGTAAGTCGGTTCGGCGTGTGTGGTGGCCTTGGCCGTCTCGCAGCAGCCGCCCTGGTCGATGGCGACGTCAACGATCACCGACCCCGGCTTCATGGCGTCGACCATCTGCCGGGTCACCAGTTTGGGCGCCGCGGCGCCGGGAATCAGCACGCCACCGATGACCAGGTCGGCACGCAACACATGGTGTTCGACGTTGTCGCGGTTGGAAAACACGGTGATCACACGCGCCCCGAGCAGACGGTCCATGCGCCGCAGGACGTCGAGGTTGCGATCGATGACCACCACCTGCGCACCGCTGCCGACGGCGATCTGCGCCGCGTTCGAGCCGACGACGCCGCCACCGAGGATGACGATCCGCGCCGACGGCACGCCGGCGACTCCGCCCAGCAGGACGCCCATGCCGCCATGCGCCTTTTCGAGGCAGTAGGCGCCGGCCTGCACCGACAGCCGGCCAGCGACCTCCGACATCGGCGCCAGCAGCGGCAGGCCGCCACCGGGCTGCGTCACCGTTTCATAGGCGATGCACACCGCGCCACTGCTGACCAGGTCGGCACACTGTGCCGGATCGGGAGCGAGGTGGAGATAGGTATACAGAATCTGGCCCTCGCGCAGCATCGCTCGCTCGCCAGCCTGCGGCTCCTTGACCTTGATGATCATTTCGGCGGTGCCGAAAATCTCCCCGGCGGTATCGGCAATGACCGCGCCGGCCTTGCGGTACACCTCGTCGGTCGCGCCGATGCCTGTCCCGGCGCCGCTCTCAACCGTCACCTGGTGACCATGCTCGACCATCTCCCGAACCGATGACGGGGTCAGTCCAACACGATATTCGTGGTTCTTGATTTCCCTGGGTACGCCGATGTGCATCTGAGTCTCCTTGCCAGTAGTTGGGGGCTGCTCATCTTATTGCATTTCGTTCGCAATGGCGGCATTTTTGGGTCGCCACGCGCCAGTTCAACGGCATGGCAGGCGGCGAGCGGAAGGGCACGCGCGGCAGCTCTCCGCACACCCGGCAGCCAGCGCACCCGTGGCTGTTCCAAGCCCCGGCAACTGCGTATAGACTGCGAACCCTGTTCCCGTCCTGTGCGGACACGGCTTCGGCAGCAGGTCCGGTGACCTGCCCTTCCCCCTTCGCATCGAAGTGCAAGGGGCCCGGCGGCGGTCCCTGCATGACTGGAGGCCACTTTTTGGAGAGATCGGAACCCGTGCCAGACTCGTGTGCATGTTCAGAGGAGAGCGCAGCGCCATGACCCCCAACGCTCGCGGGCGTGCCGATCCGGGACCATCGCCGGCGGCGGGAAGCCGCACCCTGCCGGCGGCCGCCGCCGGCATCGCTGCCGAGATGGCCGGCTTCCAGCGCGAAATGTTGCGCTTCGCGGTGCTGCAGTTGCGCGATCAGGCCAGCGCCGAAGACGCCGTGCAGGAGGCGATGCTCGCCGCCCTGCAGGGAGCCGACCGCTTTGCCGAGCGGGCCAAGCTCAAGACCTGGGTGTTTTCGATTCTCAGGAACAAGATCGTCGACATCATCCGGCGGCGAGTGCGCGAGCCCAGCTATCAGGCACCCGAAACGGAGATCGATGACGCCGATTTCGACCCGCTGTTCAGCGCCAACGGACACTGGCACAGTGACAGCCGACCGGCGGATTGGGGCGACCCGGAAAAGAGTTTCGAGAACCAGCGTTTCTGGGCAATCTTCGATGGCTGTCTGAACCGCCTGCCGGCAGCGACGGCACGCGTGTTCATGATGCGCGAGATGCTCGGCCTGGAAACCGACGAAATCTGCACCGAACTGGCGATGAGCAGCAACAACTGCTGGGTCGTTCTGCACCGGGCGCGCATGGGACTGCGCATGTGCCTGGATCAGCAATGGTTCAACGCCGGAGAACAGCCCAGATGATGAACTGCAGGGAAGCCGTCAAACTGATGTCGGAGGAGATGGATCATGATCTCTCCGGCGGCCGGCGCTGGTCACTGCGCCTGCATCTGCTGATCTGCCTCGGCTGCCGGAACTACCGTCGGCAGCTGTCTTTCCTGCGCCAGGCCTGTCGACACGAGGTGGCGGTGGACGACACGCCGCCGCCGGCCCCGCCACCCAACTGAAACCGGCGCGCGCCGCTGCCCGCCAGGGTCAGACGCTACGCCGAGCCCGACTCAAACGCCGACCATGCCGCCATCGTCGCGTCTGACGACGATCGTCGCCGAGCGTGGTCGACCGCCGGTGACATTGGCAAACTGGCTCGCCGGCCAACCCGATCCAGCCAGCGGCCTGGTCGGGTCGGAGCGGCCGCCGGGCAGCTCGCCCGGATGCTGCACATTGATGAACAGGTTGCGACCGTCCGGCGTTGCCGTCGGCCCGGCGATCTCGCAGCCCCTGGGCCCGGTGAGAAAACGCCTGACTTCGCCGCTGACCACATCGGCGACCAGCAACTGGTTGTTGCCGAGGCGCGCGTAGTCGCCACGATGCATGGCACTGCCGGAAACGTCGGTGGCGATCCACAAGCGGCCGTCACGGTCGAACCACAGTCCATCCGGGCTGCCGAAGGCGTCGCCGCGGCTGTTGCCCCGCTTCTCCGGGTCGGCGTGCTGCGGGTCCCCACCGAGAACGAAGATGTCCCAGCCGAAGCTGCCGGCAGCCGCGTCACCCCCCTCCTCGCGCCAGCGGATGATGTGCCCGAAAACATTCCCGCGGCGCGGGTTGGCGGCGTCAACGTCGACCCGCTGACGGTTGTTGGTCAAGCTGCAATAAACCTCGCCGCTTCCGGGATGGACCGCCAGCCACTCCGGACGATCCATCTTCGTCGCCCCGACGAGATCGGCCGCCTGACGGGTGCGGATCAGGATATCGGCCTGGTCGGCAAAGCCATTGGCCTGGGTGAGGCCGTTCTGCCCGAGTTGCAGCGCAATCCAGTGACCCCGGCCGTCGGCGCCAAAACGGGCGACGTGCAGGGTCCCGATGGCGAGCAGGCTGCCGCCGGCCCTGCTCGCGTCGAATCGATCCCTGGAGACATACTTGTAGAGGTATTCGAAGGCCTCGTCGTCACCCATGTAGACCACCACCCGGCCATCGCCGGCCAGCGTGAGCATCGCCCCTTCGTGCTTGAAACGCCCTAGCGCCGTGTGCTTGACCGGGACGCTGGCGGGGTTCCACGGGTCGATCTCGACCACCCAGCCGAATCGATTGGCCTCGTTCGGCTCGCTGGCCACGTCGAAGCGGCGGTCATGCTCGTGCCAGCGCATTCCGCCGCCCCGCTCACGCAGGCCATAACGCTGCTGCGCCGCGGTCGGCTGGTCGAGCCCTTTGAAACAGGCGTTGAAATGCTCCTCGCAGCTCAGGTAGGTGCCCCAGGGGGTTACACCCATCGCGCAATTGGCGAGCGTACCGAAAACGACATTGCCGCGGCGGTCATCACGGGTGCGCATGGCGGCTGCGCCGGCCGCCGGACCGTCGATGCGCATCGGCGTGCGCGCGGTAATCCGCCGCGCGTATGCCGAAGGCCGCAGCACCCGCCAGGCGAGGTCCCTGCCGCTCCCTGCAAGTTCGACTTCGATCACCGAAACACCGTGCGCATGCTGCGACTTGAGCGTCTTGGCATGACTCCAGTCGGCCATCCCATCCGGGTGCAGCAGGCCCTCGTCGGTGTATTCGTGGTTGACGCACAACAGGCCGTGCGTGGACGACGGCTGGCCGTGCCTGACGAAGGGAAAGAAATGCATGCCATCGTGATGCATTCCGGCCTGCTCGGCCTGTTCCGCGGCGCTGTTGCCGGCATCGCCCCGGAAGCCCGGAGCGTCCGAAACCGGGTCACCCCAGGCGTAGAGCATCTGCACGCGGTAGCCCTCGGGGACGCGCACACGGTCTTCACTCGACGCCGCCAGAGGCTGGAAGCGCATGCCGGGCTGAGCACTCGCCGCAACCCGCTGCGGCAGCCCCAGGAACGGCAGGGCCGCGCTGCCGAGTCCCAGTTGCAGGAGGCGGCGACGCCTCGCCGACAGCGTCGAAGACGCGACCAGAAGTTGCTCGAAGTGCGGGTTCGTGCTGTCGTTGCTGATCGGATCGTCGGGCATGACCGGCGTTGTTTTCTCGTGGGCGGAAGGGTGGATTATCGCGCAGGGAAGCGTTGTGATGGCGACGCCGCGGCCCGGTTGGGGAAGTCCGTGCCGAGTGTGCTGCGGCCACCGACGACTCCAGCGCTCCTGGTCGGACGGGATGCTGCCGGGAGTGCCGGAAATCCCGCCACATTTCGCAACAGTGTTGCATTTGGATGGCGAACGAGGCAAGATCCGCGCTCTTCATCGACCCCACCGCCCACTGCGCTCGCCGATAACCCGATGCCTTCAGTCGTCCCGCCGCGCCATTCCGCGAGGAACCCACAGGCCAATCCGGTGCTCTGCGCCAGCGCTGCCGCGCGGCTGCTCTGGGCCGCGGGCGCGCTGCTGCTGCTGTGGACCACCGTGCTCTGGGCTCTCGATTGAACGCTCGATTGCCCATGCCCCGGCCAGCCGCTGTGCGCGCACCGGCAGTCGTGCGTTTTGACAACCTGACGCTGGGTTACAACCGCCACCCGGCGGTGCACCACCTGCGCGGCGAAGTGGCGGCCGGCAGCCTGTTGGCCGTGGTCGGCCCGAACGGTGCCGGCAAGTCGACGCTCCTCAAGGGTATCGCCGGCGAGTTGCGTCCGCTGCAGGGCCGCATCGAACTGCACGGCGTGCACCGCCGGCAGATCGCCTACCTGACCCAGCAGGCAACGCTCGACATCAGTTTCCCGATCATCGTCCATGACTTCGTGGCCATGGGCCTGTGGCGCGAGATGGGCGCTTTTGCCGGACTGAACCGCGCGCGCCGGCAGCGCATCGCGCAGGCCATCGACGATGTCGGCCTGAGTGGACTGGAGACGCGTCCGATCGGCTCGCTTTCGGGTGGCCAGTTGCAGCGTGCGCTCTTCGCGCGGGTCATGCTCCAGGATGCACCGCTGGTGCTGCTCGACGAACCCTACGGGGCGATCGACGCCGCCAGCGTCCGCGATCTGGCGGCGCTGGTCAGGCAATGGCACACGCAAGGCCGGACGGTGATCGCCGTCCTGCACGACCTCGAACACGTGCGCCAGGAATACCCCGAAACGCTGCTGCTGGCGCGCGAAGTCATCGCCCGTGGCGACACCGCCGGCGTACTCAGCGACACCAACCTGGAGCACGCCCGCGCGATCGCCGAAGGTCGCGGCGACGATCCCCACGCCGCGGTCTGCCGCTCCGATCGGGAGGGCGCATGAGCGAGATGCTGTCGTCACTGCCGCTGCTCTCACCGTTCATCGAGTTCGGCTTCATGCGTCGGGCTCTGGCCGGCTGTCTGGCGCTGTCACTCGGCGCGACGCCGGTCGGGGTCTTCCTGATGTTGCGCCGCATGAGCCTCGCCGGCGATGCCATGTCACATGCGATCCTGCCGGGCGCGGCGGTCGGTTATCTGATCGCCGGTCTGTCGCTGCCGGCAATGACTTTCGGCGGTCTGGTCGCCGGCCTGGCGGTGGCAGTTCTGGCGGGCGGCGTGGCGCGCAATACGGTGATCAAGGAGGACGCCAGCCTGGCCACCTTCTATCTGCTCTCACTCTCGGCCGGCGTGCTGATCATCTCGTTGCGCGGCAGCAGCGTCGATTTGCTGCATGTGCTGTTCGGCAGCGTGCTCGCGCTCGACGACGCGGCGCTGTTGCTGCTCGCCGGCTTCGCCTCGCTGTCGGTCGTCGCCCTCGCCCTCGGCCTGCGCCTGTTCGCGCTCGAAGCCTGCGACCCGCTGTTCCTGGCAAGAATCAGCCGCCTCGCACCGGTGGCGCACTATGGCTTCATGGTGCTGCTGGTGCTCAACCTGGTCGCCGGCTTCCATGCGCTCGGCACGCTGATGGCGGTGGGAATCATGATCCTGCCGGCGGCGGCCGCGCGCCTGTGGGTGTGCAACCTCGGTCCGCTGCTGCTGATCGCCGTGGTCATCGCCTTCAGCGGCTCACTGATCGGCCTGCTGCTGTCGTACTACGCCAATCTGCCGGCCGGCCCGGCGATCGTGCTGACGCTTGGTGGCGCGTACCTGCTGTCGCTGGCGATCGGACCGCTCGGACCGCTGGCCAGCCGTTGGCGGTCGAACTGGCATTTCGAACGCTGAACCCTGGAGGAAGACCATGCGCAAGACGCTGCACGACACTTTCCGGAACACCCTGCGCCGGCTGGCGGCGAGCACGCTGCTGGCCATCGCCGCCGCCGGTATGGCCGGCCAGGCTGCGGCTGCCGAAGCGCTGGCGGTGGTCGCCAGCTTCAGCATTCTCGGCGACCTCACGCAGCAGATCGGCGGCGAGCGTGTGCAGGTCTACACGCTGGTCGGCCCCGGTGCCGACGCGCACGTTTACCAGCCGACCCCGAGCGACGCCAAGACACTTTCACGCGCTCGACTGGTGGTGGTCAACGGACTCGGTTTTGAAGGCTGGATCGACCGCCTGGTGAAGTCTTCCGGCTATCGCGGCAAGCTGGTCGTCGCCAGCCAGGGAGTCAATACGCTGCGGCAGGCACGCCCGCAGCCCGGCAAGCACGCGTCGCACGATCACACCGGCGACCTCGACCCGCACGCCTGGCAGGATCTGGCCAATGCACGTCGCTACGTCGACAACATCACCGCCGCACTCGGCGACGCCGACCCCGACAACCGGTCGTTATACCAGGCCAACGCAGCCCGTCTGAACAAGGAAATTGGCGCCCTGGACAGCCAACTGCGCGCCACCTTCGGCGCCTTGCCGGCTGAGAAGCGCAAGGTCGTCACTTCGCATGACGCCTTCGCCTATTTCGGCCGCGCCTACGGCATCCGCTTCATCGCGCCAGTCGGCATCAGCACCGACGCCGAACCTTCGGCCGGCGACATCGGCGCCCTGATCCGGCAAATCCGACAGGAAAGGATCAAGGCGATGTTCATCGAGAATATCGCCGACCCGCGCCTGCTCGAGCGCATCAGCCGTGAATCGGGCGCGCGCATCGGCGGCACGCTGTACTCCGACTCCCTGTCGAAGCGCGGCAGTCCGGCAGACAGTTACCTGGGCATGATGCGCCAGAACGCGCACACCCTCGCCACGGCGCTTGCCGAATAAGGCGATAACAGCTTGAGGGTGGCGTCAAGGCGGGCCAGATCACCCGCCAGACGCCCATTTCCTTCTGAAGATGCTCGATCAGCAGCCCAGCCAGTTCGGCGCGCTTGCTGATCAGTGCCGTCACCACGCGGATCTCCGCCATGGAAAATGCTCCCGCTCGTTGAAAACTGGAGAATTTTCTCCGGGCCGATGGGCAGCCGCTGGGGGTGGCTGCTCCGAAATGCCGCGATTGCTTCCCGGACTGACGCCGCAGCAGGAATCTAAAAAATCCCGTATCAAGATCATTTTACGTCGCATTGATTTATCAATACGGAGCGGATATGCTGCCCTTCGACTGCCACGAGACCATCCAGCATGACCACTCAGCAATTGTCGGAACTGACCCAATCGCAGCGTGACCGCCTAGCGTTCATCGAGTTGCGGCTGCGCTTCGTCGGGGAGTTTCGACGCCAAGACCTTGTTTCCCGCTTCGGCATCCAGACGGCAGCCGCGACGCGAGACCTCGGTGCGTACAAGAATTTGGCCCCGCGCAACCTCGACTACGACGCCAAGAGCAAGGCGTATCGCTGCGGCGAGTGGTTCCGCCCGGTATTCGCCTTCTCGGCGGATCGCGTGCTGACCTGGTTGTCGCAAGGATTTGGCGACGCCGAGCCGCTACGGTTACGCTCGCCGTTCCCCTGTGAGGGCATGGTCGTATCGAGCAAGATCGACCTCGATACCCTGTCGGTAGTCACGCGAGCCATCTACAGCAAGTCACCGGTCGAGATTTCCTACCGTGCGCTGACCAGCGGCCTCACCACACGCGAGATAGTGCCGTTCGCCTTGGCCGACAACGGCCAGCGCTGGCACGTTCGGGCATTTGACCGACGCAGCGGCGAGTTCCGCGATTTCGTTCTGGCACGTATCGCCGACGCCAAGGTACTGACCGGAGAGGTTGGCGAGCATGAAATCCCGGCCCGCGACAACCAGTGGAACCGTATCGTCGACCTCGAACTGGTTCCACATCCCGCCAACGTGCAGCACCCCGACACCATCGAGGCCGAGTACGGCATGGAGGATGGGCAACTCAAGGTGCTGATTCGCGCAGCGCTCGCCGGCTACCTGCTGCGTCGCTGGAACGTCGACTGCACCGAGAACCATAGCCTGCGCGGCTCCGAGTTCCACCTTTGGCTGCGCAACCGGCAAGCCCTCTATGGCGTGACCAATCTGGTGCTGGCGCCGGGCTACGAACAATCGGAGAAAGCCTGAGCGCATCGCGCGGGGACACCAATTACATGCTCAAGCTTGAAGACATCAAGAAGAACGCGGCCATCTCCGGCATCGAGCCAGGTCAGGTCGTTCGCGTCGTCACGACAGAGCCGGTCGGTGACAACGCGCTGACCCTCTACTACAAGACCTCGGACGGCAAGCTGCACGAGCGCATGCTGTTCCGCACCGACGAGGCCAAGCTGTCACTCGCCGAGGCCGGTCGCCCGTGGGCCTTCGATGCCCCCGGCGAAGAATTCAAGTTGGCGGCAGAAGCCTACCGGATCAATCTCGCGCACCTGTTCGACCCGATGATGGCCGTGCATACGTCCAACGTCGAACCCTTGCCGCACCAGATCACCGCTGTTTACGAATCCATGCTGCCGCACCAGCCCCTGCGCTACGTGCTGGCGGACGACCCCGGCGCCGGCAAAACCATCATGGCCGGCCTCTTCATTCGCGAACTGCTGATGCGGGCCGACGCCAAACGCGTTCTCATCGTCGCGCCGGGCAGTCTCGTCGAGCAGTGGCAGGATGAAATGTTCGAGAAGTTCGGCCTGTCGTTTTCGCTGTTCTCACGCGAACAGGTCGAACAGTCGCGCAGCGGCAACCCCTTCGACGACATCGACCTGCTGGTTGCCCGCGTCGATCAATTGTCCCGCGCCGAAGACCTGCAAGAAAAGCTGCGCCTCTCGCATTGGGACCTGATCGTCGTCGATGAAGCGCACAAGCTCTCGGCCAGCTACTTCGGCAACAAGGTCAACAAAACCAAGCGTTTCCAGTTGGGCGAACTGCTCGGCTCGATCACCCGTCACTTCCTGCTGATGACCGCGACGCCCCACAACGGCAAGGAAGAGGACTTCCAGTTGTTTATGTCGCTGCTGGATTCGAACCGCTTCTACGGCAAGTTCCGTGACGGCGCGCACAAGGTTGACGTGACCGACCTCATGCGCCGCATGGTCAAGGAAGATCTGCTGAAGTTCGACGGTTCGCCACTGTTCCCCGAGCGTCGGGCGCGAACGGCCAACTACAAGCTGTCGGACCCCGAAGCGGCCCTGTACAGCGCCGTTACCGACTACGTCAAAGAGGAAATGAATCGGGCCGACAAGCTCGACTGCCAACGCAAGGGCACGGTCGGCTTCGCGCTGACGGCCTTGCAACGTCGATTGGCGTCGAGTCCCGAGGCGATCTACCAGTCACTCAAGCGCCGCAGCAACAAGCTCAAGCGCAGGGTCGAAGAAGAAAAGCTGCGCCAGCGCGGGCAGTCCCTCGCCGAAACCGTGGGACCGAACGGCTTCGGCAATGTGTCCGACGATATTTGGGACTCCGCCGATTCGCTGTCGCCAGATGACTACGAAAACTTCGAGGAAGCCGTCGTCGATCAGGCCACGGCGGCGCAAACCATTCAGGAACTCGAAGCCGAGATCATCATCCTCGAAGGCTTGGAGGAACAGGCCCGGCAAGTCGTGCATTCCGGCCAGGATCGCAAGTGGGACGAACTCTCCAAGCTGCTACAGAACACGCCGGAAATGCGCGATGCCGATGGCCGGCAGCGCAAACTCATCATCTTCACCGAGCACCGGGACACGCTCAACTACCTCGCCGTCAAGATTCGCGGCCTGATCGGCAGCGAGGAATCTGTCGTAATGATCCACGGCGGCGTCAAACGTGAAGAGCGCCGCAAGGTTCAGGAGCTATTCCGCAACGACCCGCCCACGCGGGTACTGCTGGCGACCGATGCCGCCGGCGAAGGCGTGAACCTTCAGAACGCCAACCTGATGGTCAACTATGACCTGCCGTGGAACCCGAACCGCCTTGAACAGCGCTTTGGCCGTATTCACCGGATCGGCCAGACAGAGGTTTGTCATCTGTGGAACATGGTCGCCGCTGAAACCCGCGAGGGCGACGTATTCCAGCGCCTGTTCGAGAAGCTGGAAGTCGAGCGCGAAGCCTTGGGCGGTCGCGTGTTCGACATCCTTGGCGAAGTCTTCGAGGACAAGAGCCTGAAGGACTTGCTCATCGAAGCGATCCGCTACGGCGAAGACCCCGAGATTCGCGCCCGCCTGCATCGCAAGGTCGAAGGCGCACTCGACACCCAGCACCTCGAAGCCATCATCAAGCGCAACGCCCTCTGCGAAGAGGTCATGGACGAAAAGCGCCTGTTCGCGGTCAAGGAGGAAATGGAGAAAGCGGAGGCGCGCAAGCTGCAACCGTACTTCATTCGTTCCTTCTTCAATCAAGCCTTCCAGAAACTCGGCGGCGACCTCAAGCTGCGCGAGCAAGGCCGCTACGAAATCACGCACGTACCGGCCAACATCCGCGAACGCGACCGCCAAATCACCGGGCGTGACCGTCGCAACGCCGACCCGGTGCTGCGCCGCTACGAGCGCGTTTGCTTCGAGAAGCAATACGTTCGCCTGACCGACCGAATCGGCGCACCGATGGCGAGCCTCGTGCATCCCGGTCACCCGATCATGCAGTCCGTGACCGACCTTGTGCTGGAGCTTCATCGCAACAAGCTCAAGCAAGGCGCCATCCTCGTCGACGCCGGTGATATGGGCCTGACGCCCAAGGTCATGTTCATCATCGACCACTCGGTCAAGGAGGGGGGTGAAGCTGCACACGTGGTTTCCCGCCGCATGCAGTTCGTCGAAATCGACCCGCAGGGCGGCGCCATCAACGCCGGCTGGGCACCGCACCTCGACCTTGAACCCATCGGCAAAGCCGACATGTCGCTGATCGAGGACGTACTCGCTGCGCCGTGGATTACACAGAACCTCGAACAGCAGGCGTTGGCCCACGCCTCGACGCATCTGGTGCCCGAGCATTTCGACGAGGTGCGCACGCGCCGTGAGAAGAGCGTCGACAAGACCCTGGCCGCCGTTCATGAGCGGCTGGTGAAGGAAATCAACTTCTGGTCGGATCGCTACATCAAGCTGCAAGACGACATTGCCGCCGGCAAGGACGTTCGTCTGACGCTTGAGAACGTCCGCCGCACCATCGACGACTTGACCGCCCGGCGGGAGTCTCGCGAGAAAGAATTGCTCGCCATGCGCCACGTGGTTTCGGCAACGCCCGTTGTCGTCGGTGGTGCGCTGGTCATTCCCGCTGGCTTGTTGGCACAGCGCAAAGGCCAGCCCGGTTGGACCGCTGATGCCGATGCACGTGCACGCGTCGAGGCCGTCGCCATGAAAGCCGTCATGGATGCCGAGCGCGCCCTCGGCCATGAGGTCATCGACGTATCCGCCGAGAAATGTGGCTGGGACCTGACCAGCCTGCCGAAAGCCATCGACGGCAAGCTGCCGGCCTCGCGACATATCGAAGTGAAGGGGCGAGCCAAGGGGCAAAGCACGATCACCGTGACCCGCAACGAAATCCTTTACTGCCTCAACCAGCAGGACAAACTCGTCCTCGCCATTGTGATTGTCGATGGCAATAGCCATGAAGGCCCGTACTACGTCACCAAGCCCTTCACGCAAGAACCGGATTGGGCGGTGACCAGCATCAATCTGGACCTCGATCAGTTACTTGCGAAAGCGGAGCGTGTCGTATGAAGCAGCACGACATTTTTGATTCCTTGGCCCGCAATGCCTTCGATTTCTTGAAGCGCGCCATCGACGACTTTGACAAGGCTCCCAAGTACTCGGTTATCCACTTCTGTGCTGCGGTGGAGATGCTGCTCAAGGCCCGGCTGATGGTGGAGCACTGGTCGCTGATCGTTTCCAAGCCTGAGCAGGCCAATCTTGGAAAGTTCATGGCAGGCGACTTCGCATCAGTCACGATGGATGAGGCGCGAACTCGTATTCGGGACATTGCGGTTGAGGATATCGCTGACGATGCGTTCAACAGCTTCCGCACCTTGGCTAATCACCGTAACAAGATGATCCATTTCTTCCATGCTGATGTGGAAAACGATGGCGACGCAAGGGCAAAAATCGTCGCGGAGCATTGCCGCTCTTGGTTTCATCTGCATCGGCTGTTGAACCGCTGGGAAGGATATTTCCGGGATTTTCGCGATGACATAGCGCGGGCGGATCGGGCGATGAAGGCGCATCGAAAGTACCTGAGTGCTAAGTTCAAGGCGATTAAGCCCGACCTGGATGCAGCGCGTAAGGCGGGCAACAGACCGAAGGCATGCAGTGCTTGCGGTTTCAAGGCAGCCGTGCCGGATGCTGTCGATGACCAGATTGCATCTCTGCGCTGCTTGGTGTGCGACCACACCGAGATTCAAGTAGCGATTGCTTGCCCGCACTGCGACCAACCTATCGTCATCGCGAACGAGGGATATGCGACCTGCGAGCATTGTGGTGGGGCAATTGATCCCGACGATTTGGTGAACGCGCTGACCGATCACGATGCGGCACACATGGGCATCGCAGACGGTGACGACCGTTGGGAGCCTGCCAACTGTGCAAGCTGCGATGGGTATCACACAGTCGTGAAGCGTGGAGACATCTATTTCTGCGCCAATTGCTTTGACTGGACCGATCACGTCGAGCGCTGTGAGTGGTGCAACGAGCCGAATACCGGCGATATGGAACACACAACGGTGTCCGGCTGTGATTCAAGCCGAAGCAGGCAAGCTTGCCCATGAGACAGCGTCAGCCCCGCTATACGCAGATAATGGGATCGTTTAATAGGAAAAGGCCGGTGCGCAATCTACGCTCCCTATGGAACAGATCATGGGACGGAAAAATATTTTCAAAAATATCGCAAAAAACACTTGACACAGGTTTAGCAAAATGCCCTCAATTTATGCTGTATAAACAACAGCTTATTGGAGCCTCGCGTGGATACCGAACGATTAACTGCAGTCATGGACAGCCTCATGAATCAAACCGTCTTGGGAGAACTGTTGGCGCCGGTGGCTCGTGCCTTGGCGCAGATACGCGGTACCGACACGGTATCGCGGGTGTTGAGCATGGCGGATTTTATCGGCCTGGGAGTACTGCGCCACCTGCAAGGCATGCGCACGCTGCGCGAGCAGGTGCAGTCGCTGCTGCATTGGGAGCCGGGAACGGCGCTGCGCGCCCCGCTGGCACGTTCCACCTGGTCGGACGCGCTGTCCTCGCGCCACCGCCGCGCAGTCTTGCAGGCAGCGATGGCGCCGTTGCTCGGCGAGGCACGGGCGGTGCTGCCGGATCGTCTGGCGCAATTCCCTGCCCTGCAAGGGCGCCCGGTGTATGCGATGGATGGGACGTATCAGAGCGAAAGCGCACACTACGGGCGGTGTACGCCCCGGCAGGGCGGCGAGGACAATCCCAAGGGACACGCGCTGTTGAGCTTCTACGACGTGCGCCTGGGTTGTCCCACCGACGTGCACGTCGATACCCGCAGTCGCCACGAGACGGCGCTGTTGCGCGACTACGATCAATCCGCGCAACCCATGACCCGTCACAAGGGTGCGCTGTGGCTGGTCGACCGCGCGTTCATCGACGCGGCGTTTTGGGATAGCCGGAAAAAGCGCTTGGGCATGACCCTGATCACGCGCATGAAAAGCAGCCTGTGCATCGAGTCCACCGAGCCCTTGCCGGTGGCGGACGTGCCGACTAACGAAGGGGTGCTCAAGGATCTGCGCATCACCTTGCGCAGTTCCCGCCAAAACTGGCGCCTGATCACCTTCCGCAGCCCGCGTGGCCATCTCGTGGAGTTTCTGACCAACGAGTTCAAGCTCGAACCCGGCGTCATCGCCTTCCTCTACTCGCGCCGCTGGGAGGAGGAGAAGTGTTTTGACACCTGGAAGAACGACTTCAGCCTGGCCAAGGCCTGGGGCGCCAGCCTGGCGGCCATCGAGAATCAGGTCCGCCTGGCCATTGTCACCAGCCTCTTGGTGGCCCTGCTGTTGCACCGCAGAATGGGCCAGCACGGAATCGCGGACGAGAAAGCGTTGCGCAAGCAGGACCGGCGCCAGACCTCCGCGACCGACGGGACCGATCGCCCCGACTGGAGCACCCCGGTATTCCGCTACACCTCGAAGGTGAGCCGCCAAGTCCTGCGCTTCTTCAAGCACTGTTTTCACAAACCAGCCTCCCAGGCGCTCTATGAGGCCCAGTTGAGGCCATTGTTGTTGGCATACCTATGAAGCAACCGGACACCGTTGGGCGATACCTATCAATTCAAAGTCAGGGTGGGAACACCTCCGGCCAGTGCTGCGGGAGGCACGACCGCAGGGAAACGAGCGGCCTTCATCTGCCTGCTATCGAAGTCACCCATCGACTACAACCACATTCGCTCGGAAGGTAAGGCTGATCGAATGGGGCAGCGCCTCATGGCGATTGTGGCGGAAGGCGTGCGAGGTCGAGTGTATTTGTCGCCGAACCCAGAACAGATTGCGATTGCGAAAAGCGCGAGTCCGGAATGGTCACCAGAAATGGAGCTTCCGAACAACCCACGCGACTTCAAAACGCCGAACTACGGACTAACCAAGTTCGGCGACCTCTTCACACAGCGCCAACTGGTTGCACTGACAACCTTTTCCGATTTGGTTACCGAGGCCATCGAGCGCTGTCGCTTGGACGCGCTCGCAGCGTTGGAGCATGACGATAACTCGCGAAAAAATCAGGGCAACGCCGCTTTGCGAATTAACCACGACCTGCCACTCGATAAAGTCGGCGCTGGCGCGAAGGCGTATGCGCAGGCGGTTGGAGTTTACTTGGCGTTTGCCGTCAGCAAAATTAGCAATATCGGTTCCTCTGTAGCTTCATGGATGAACGATAGAGGTGCCTTTCGAGAAACTTTTGCTCGGCAGGCCATCCCGATGGTCTGGGATTTCGCCGAGGCCAACACTTTTGCCGATGCAGGTGGTAGCTTTGAAACAGCAATTGACAAAGGTGCAATGGCCGTTCGTGAATTTCCACGAGTTGGACAAGGCCGCGCTCAGCAAGCGGACGCGTCATCACAAAGCATAAGCACCAACAAGGTCGTATCGACCGATCCGCCCTATTACGACAACATTGGCTATGCCGACCTTTCCGACTTCTTTTACGTTTGGCTACGCAAGAGCCTGAAGCCAATTTTCCCTGGTCTCTATGCCACGTTGGCAGTGCCTAAATCTGAAGAGCTTGTAGCAACGCCTTACCGGCACGGTGGCAAGGACGAAGCGGAAGCGTTTTTTCTTGATGGTATGACTCGTGCCATGCACAACCTTGCAGAGCAAGCCCATCCAGCGTTTCCGGTCACGATTTATTACGCCTTCAAACAAGCCGAAACCAAGGGCGAGGCAGGCACCCACAGTACCGGATGGGAGACTTTCCTCGAAGCCGTATTGCGTGCCGGTTTTGCCCTGACTGGTACTTGGCCCATGAGGACAGAAGGGGCTGGGCGCATGATTGGACAAGGTAATAACGTTCTTGCCTCAAGCATTATCTTGGTCTGTCGCAAGCGTGCCGCAGATGCGGCCACCGTCAGCCGCCGCGAATTCCTGCGCGAACTCAATGCTCAACTGCCCGAGGCACTACTCGACATGACCCTCGGTGGCGTCAACTCACCCGTAGCCCCGGTCGACCTGTCACAAGCCATCATCGGCCCCGGCATGGCAATCTTCAGCCAGTACGCCGCCGTTCTGGAGGCCGACGGCAAGCCGATGAGCGTGCGCACCGCATTGCAACTTATCAACCGCTTCTTCGCCGAGGACGATTTCGACCACGACACGCAGTTCTGCCTGCACTGGTTCGAGACCCAAGGCTGGGCCGAGGGCAAGTACGGCGAAGCCGACGTGCTGGCCCGCGCCAAGGGAACCAGCGTTGGCGGTTTGCAGGATGCGGGCGTGATCGAGAGTGGTGCCGGCAAGTTGCGTCTGCTGCGCTGGGCTGAGTTGCCTGCCGACTGGAGCCCGGAAACCGATACCCGCACGCCGGTTTGGGAAGCCTTGCACCAACTGATTCGCGCCCTCAACCAACAGGGTGAATCGGCAGCCGGTGCCTTGCTGGCACGCATGCCGGCCCGAGCCGAACCGATGCGGGCACTGGCCTACCGTCTCTATACCCTGTGCGAACGCAAGGGCTGGGCGGAAGAAGCCCGCGCCTATAACGAGTTGGTGACGGCGTGGTCAAGCATCGAGCAAGCCGCCGGCGACGCCGGTTTTGTCGGCTCGCAGGCGCAGTTGGATATTTGAGGACGCCCCAATGACCACGATCTATCGAATCGGTACTTCGCTTGAAAGCAATAAAAAGGAGTTGAGCGCTCATACGATTGCCAGCTTCTTGGTGGCGCAAGGCGTCGAGCGCGTTCCTGATCTGTGCGCCAATCGGCGGATGAATAAGGCGGCCTTGCGTTTCATCAACGATCTGAGCGCAATCAATTACTGGTTGAGCTCAGGCCGATTGGATGTCGTCGATGATGCTTTCGTGCTCACGACCGAAGGTATCAGGGAATGCGTGGAGCGGGAATCCGGGGAAGCGCGAGACGCCGCTGGTCGTCGCAAGAAGGAGTGCGTTTCGCCTGAGCTTGTTCGGCTGATGCGCGATGCCATTCTTCACGGCCGCTATCACGATGCCTCGGTGACGTTTGAGCCGAGGGACTTCGATCTGGGGTTGCGATGAAGCGGGTACCCGCGAACCCCGATCGTTTGCTGCTGGATGAGATTCGTGGCCTGATCGAGCAGGCCCGGCTGCATGTCGCGCAAACGGCCAACAGCACCTTGACGATGCTTCATTGGAAGCTAGGCGAGCGCATCCTGCGGGAAGTCCTGCAAGGTCAGCGTGCTCAATATGGCGAGGAGATTTTGCCGACACTGTCGGCAAAATTGGTACCCGACTACGGGCAGGGCTTCAGCGCCCGCAATCTCGCCCGGATGGTGAAATTCGCCGAAGCATTCACCGACGAAAACATTGTCGTATCACTGTCGCGAGAATTGAGCTGGAGCCATTTCGTCGAAATCCTGCCGCTGAAAAAGCCACTGGAACGCGAGTTCTACGCCGAAATGTGCCGCATCGAGCGCTGGAGCGTACGCACATTGCGCGAGCGCATCGGCGGCCAGCTTTATCTGCGCACGGCGTTGAGCAAGAAACCCGAGGCGCTGGTCGATGCCGAATTGAAAAAACTCCGGGCCGGCGGGCAGATGACGCCTGATCTGGTGTTTCGCGATCCGTACATGCTGGATTTTCTCGGACTGTCCGATGGCTACAGCGAGCGCGATCTGGAAGCGGCGATCCTGCGCGACATGGAACGCTTTCTGCTGGAACTGGGCGCAGGCTTCAGTTTTGTTGCCCGGCAGAAGCGCGTCAGTGTGGGTGCCGACGACTTTTATCTCGATCTGCTGTTCTACCACCGGCATTTGCGGCGGCTGGTGGCCGTGGAACTGAAACTGGAGAAGTTTCAGCCCGCCCACAAGGGCCAGATGGAACTGTATCTGCGCTGGTTGGACAAGTACGAACGGGCCGAAGGCGAGGAGTCGCCCATCGGCCTGATTCTGTGCGCCGAAGCCGATACCGAGCAGGTGGAACTGCTCGATCTGGTCAGCGCCAATATCCGGGTGGCGGAATACCTGGACAAGATTCCGGACATGAAACTGTTGCGGGCGCAATTGCACCGCATCGTGCAAAGAGCACGTGAGCAGGCAGCAGCCGGCGCCTTGCCGCATGTGCCCGAGGGAAATGGAGAAGACGCATGAACCTGAAACCCTGGCGCGAGATCGCCGTTCCGCACGAGGATGTCCTCAAAGGCACGTTCCAGCAGGCCGAATTTGCCGCTGATCTGTCGCGGGTGCACGACGGTACGGCGACGCCCGAGTATCAAAATGCGACGCTGTTCTTTCAGCGTACCTTCATCACCGAAGGTATGCGCCTGCTGCTCGATTCGGTAGTGAAGCGCCTTGCTGGTAAGGGTGGCGATCCGGTCATCCAGTTGCAAACAGCCTTCGGCGGCGGTAAGACGCATACGATGCTGGCCGTCTATCACCTTGCCAAGGGTGAGGCGGTGGCGAGCGACTTGCCGGGCATTCCCGCTATCCTCGATACAGCCGGTGTAACCGAGTTGCCGCGTGCCCGCGTGGCCGTTCTCGACGGCATCAAGTCATCCCCGAACCAGCCAACCGTGCGCGACGGCCATGCTTGCCGAACCCTGTGGGGCGATCTGGCATGGCAACTTGGCAAGGCCGAAGGCTACGCGCTGGTGGCCGATGCCGATGCGTCGGGTACGTCGCCCGGCAAGGCGGTACTGGAAACCCTGCTCAGCCGCTACGCGCCCTGCGTGATCCTGATCGACGAGTTGGTGGCCTATGTGCGCCAGTTCGAGGAAGGCAAGGCGCTGACCGGCGGCACCTTCGATTCCAACCTGAGTTTCATTCAGGCGCTGACCGAAGCCTTGAAGGCGGTGCCGACGGCGGTTTTGCTCGCCTCGCTGCCCGAATCGGACAAGGAAGCGGGCAGCCAGCGCGGCGTCAAGGCGCTGGCCTCGCTGGCCCATTACTTTGGCCGCATTCAGGCATTGTGGAAGCCGGTGGCGACCGAAGAAGCGTTCGAGATCGTGCGCCGCCGTTTGTTTACCAGCATCAACGACAAGCTGGCGGCGGAATCGGTCTGCCGTGCCTTCGCCGACTTCTACACGGCTAGCGGCACCGACTTCCCGCATGAGACACAGGAGAGCCGCTACTTCGAGCGCCTGATGCACGCCTACCCGATTCATCCCGAGGTGTTCGACCGGCTGTATGAGGATTGGTCTTCACTCGATAACTTCCAGCGCACGCGGGGTGTCTTGAAACTGATGGCGAAGGTGATTCACCGGATCTGGAAGGACAACGACAAAGACCCGCTCATCATGCCGGGCAGCTTCCCGCTGCAAGACGCCGACACCCGCAACGAGGTCATCTATTACCTGCCGCAAGGCTGGGACCCGGTGGTCGAGCGCGACGTGGATGGCGAGCGCGCCGAAACGACCGAGATCGAAAACCGCGATACCCGGCTCGGCGCCGTGCAGGCATGTCGCCGTTCGGCACGGGCGATCTTCCTGGGCAGTGCGCCGAGCACATCCAACCAGATGGTGCGCGGCCTTGAGCTTGAGCGCGTCGTCCTCGGCGTAGCGCAACCGGGACAGCAAGTGGGTGTGTATCGCGACGCGCTACGCCGCCTTGGCGACCGACTGCACTACCTGAACAGTGGCAACAACCGCTTCTGGTTCGACACGCGACCCAACCTGCGCCGTGAAATGGAAGAGCGGAAGCGGCGCTTCCAGGACAAGGAAGATGTGTTCCCGGCAATCCGTGACCGCGTACAGCGTAGCTTCGCTTCCGGCGTGTTCGGCGGTACGCATGTCTTCACGGCCAGCAGCGACATCCCCGATGACTGGCAATTGCGCCTGGTGGTGCTGCCGCCAGATGCCGCTTTCAGCCGCAGCGGCGGGGTTGGCAACCACAGCCTCGCCATCGACCGCGCCAACGTGATCCTGAAAAACCGGGGCGATCAGCCGCGCTTCAAGCAGAACCGTTTGATCTTCCTCGCCGCCGACTATGACTCGGTCAGCCGCCTGAAGGATCAGGTGCGCTCGACGCTGGCGTGGCAGTCCATCGTGAACGACATCAAGGAGATGAAGCTCAACCTCGACCAGTTCCAGTCGAGGCAGGCCAGCAAGAGTCTCGACGATGCCAGTGAGGCGCTGCGCCGCATGATCCGCGAGACCTACAAATGGCTGCTCGCGCCGATGCAGGAGGCGCGGCCCGCAGGGGTAAAAAATGCGGGGCTGTCCGAGATTCAGTGGGAGCATTTCCCGGTCAATCCCGGCGCGCAGAATCTGTCGCAGGAGATCGAGCGCGTCCTCAAGGAAAACGAACTGCTGATTACCGAGTGGGCACCGATCCACTTGGCGGCCCTGCTCAAGACGTGGTTCTGGAAAGACGGCGTGCGGGAGGCGAATGCCCTGAACGTGTGGCAGCAAAGTTGCCAGCAGCTTTACTTGCCGCGCTTGCGCGACGACACGGTTTTCCAATCGACCTTGGCCGCTGGCTCCGATAGCCGCGATTTCTTCGGCTTCGCCCAAGGCAAGGACGAGGACCGCTACCTCGGCTTCACCTACGGCAAGCGCACCTCGCCGTTCTTCGACTCGTCGCTGATTCTGATTGAGGCAGTGACGGCAGCGGGATTCGCCGAGGCTCAACGTGCTGCCGAAGAGGCGGCAAGGCCGAAGCCAAGCGATGCGCCCGCGACGGCGACCACTGGCTCGCGTGTCGAGGACTCGGCGAAGTCGACCTATCCGACGGGCGGCGGCGCGGCGCAGGCAACGAAGAAACATTTCTTCGGCAGCATCGAACTGGATGCCATCCAAGCGAAAAAGCAGTTCGCCGATCTGGTCGACGAAGTCGTCCTGCAATTCACCTCGCGCCCCGGCGTGAAGGTCCGTATCGCCATCGAGATTCAGGCCGAAGCGGCAACCGGCTTCGATGACGGGTTGCAGCGTGCGGTGAAGGAGAACTGCAACGTGCTGCGGTTCAAGAATGCGGAGTTTGAGGAAAGCGAGTAATCGGTCGGGATGGAATCCAGAAGATGACGCAAGCCAACGCAGCCTGTATGCCAAAGGATTCTCGGCGCCATCAAATCCTCTCGCTCAGGCTTCCGCGCGGTTCGCCCAGCGCTCGATGCGGCATATCCGCGCTTCCCAGGCCGGATGCAAGGCCACCGGCGAACATGCCAGCGTCGGCTGACCGAGCCGGGCGCCGATGCGCCCGGCGGCGACTCCGGCCTTGCCGCTGCTGACCGCGAGCAGGCGTTGCGCCGTCGCTTCGGCCGGGCCGCAGTGCAGGGCCAGCAACAACTCCAGCAGCAGTTCGAGGGCCGCGTTGGCGCGGCTGCTCTGGCCGAGGAACACCTCCAGAGCCGCTTCGATGACGCTGGCCACGGCCCAGGCATGCAGTGGCGACACGCGCGCGACTTCGGCCAGCGTCTGGACCAGACGGTGGCCTTTCAGCCAGCCGCCGGCAGCCAGTTTGCGGAGAACGGCGGCCAACTCGCCGGGATGCGCGCGGCCGTCTTCGATCCCGGCAATCAACAAATCCGTCGCCAGGCCACGCAGGTCACCGTCACGACCGGCCATGCCCAGCCACAACACCAGCATGCCGAGTTCCGACCACGGTCGCTCGCTCTCGAACAGCGGCTCCAGATAGGCGTGCAGGGGCTCGCCGGCGGCGGCGGCGAGGTCGAGGCGTTCGACCATCCGCTGCGCGCCCTGCGCCAGAAAGGCCTCGCTGTTCAGCGGCCAGAGGATGCGGCTCCATTCGAGCATCCAGGGCGCGGCATGGCCGACAGACAGCGAGTGGTGCGCCGCCGCTTCGTGCGGCAGGCAGGTCGGCAACACCAGGCTCGGATCAAGGCTACGCAACGCCAGCGCCGGCATGACCCGCCGCAGCCGGCGCACGAGCGCACCCAGGCCGCGCAAGCCCTGACGCAGCCTGGCCGCAGCCCCCCAGGCCGGCGTCGGCCGCAGCGGTTCGCCGGCGTTGGCGGGCAGGACCTCGAGATCCAGGCAGGGCAAGGCACTCTCGCGGCGCTGGCGACGCAGCGTGCGCGTCGTGGCTTGCCAGCGATAACTCGCGGGACGCAGCACATCCGGCCAGGAGACCTTCAATCCGAGTGGTTCCAGCGCCAGGCCGAGGTCGCCGCCAGGGCAGCGGGCGCGCCCCGCCGCGACCCACAGCGCTGCCTGCGCCCGCTCCTGCCGCTGCGGGCCAGCCTCGCCTCCGAGCGCCCAGCACAACGCCGGAGCCCAGGCGCCATGCAGTTCCCGGGCCTCGCCCAGCGCGTCGGCGCGGCCGTCCGGTGCCAGGCGCAACAGCGCCTGCAGCAGATCATGACGAAGCGGCCGCCGATTTTCCTGCTCGTAGACCGCCAGACGCCGCACCAGCGTGCGCGCATCGAGCCAGCCGTGGCTATGCGTGGGGGTCGCCAGTGGCGCCAGCGCACCGTGCCGGTCGAGATGTCGGGCCAGTTCGCGCAGGCGCTGATCGATGAAGCGCACCGGTCCGCGGACACGCCAGTAGAAGGGATAGGCGGTGTGCCGCAGTCCGCCCTCCAGCCAGGTCAGTACCAGATCGCGCAGGCCGTTGGGCGCCCCCGGCAGCACCAGGCCGCGCGCGTCGGCGGCGGCACCGGTATGGATGCGCTGAATCAGCGCCTGCGTGCGGGCGGCAAAATCGGCGGGCCGCTCGTCGAACAGACGGCCCATGCCATCGACCAGACGTTCGACCTCGTCGACCGAGGCCACGCGCTCGATCGCGTGCGCCACGCAGTCGATCAGTTCATCAACGCCGGCGATCGGCAGCAAGGGCTCGCACGTCGCCAGGATCGGCAGTTCGCCCAGGGCAAAGGCCAACGGCGGCGGCGGCGACGAGAAATCGACCGTTCCGGCCAGCCCGCCGAGAGTCTGCAGGCGCACCGGCACGGCCTGCAACCGGAGCTGCCATTGCCGCTCGGCGGCGCCGGCCGCCTCACTCCCCGCCGACGACGCGGCGGCGACAGGCACGGCCGCCGCACCGCTGAGGTTGGCGAGTTGCGCGCGGGCATGCGCAGAAATCTCGCCGTCGACGCGCAGCCATTGCGAAACCCGAGCGGCGTCCCAGGCGTCGGCACCGGCCGCCAGGAGTTGCGCCGCGGCCTCCTGGACCTCGCTCTCACGATGCCGCAAGGCCTCGAACAATACCGCGTGCGCGGCGTCGGTGATCGCAGCCTCGCGCCCCTCCTGGTCGGCCTGCTGCATGATCCGGCCGACCAGCTTCAGCGCGGCCAGGGCGTGCGCCTTGGCCGGCAGGCTGAACAAGGGCAGCATGGTGGTCAACGTCGGCGTTGCCGCCAGTGGCCGGCGGCGGGCGATCGACGCCAGTTGCCGAAGGGCAAAGCCAACGACATGACCGGTGCGATGGCTGAGCAGGTCCCGGTACTGCGCTTCGCGCGCATCGAGTTCTGCAGCCGTCGGCGCCAGCCGCAGATGCAGTTGGTGATAGCCGGAAAGGACGTTGCTGCTGGTGCTCTTCCACAATCCGGACAGGCTCGCGTCGAGCAGGCGCTGGCGGTCGAGCCGGCCCTCGTCGGCAAGGCGCAGCAAGGCGTCGCTCCAGCTTTCGTAGTTCTCGGGTCGCCGCGGGTTGTTGCGCAGCCAGGCGTCGCTGAAAGCGGCGGTATCGGTTTCGAACAGTCGCCAGACTTCCACTTCGAGCAGACCGGGGTCGGCCAGCAGGCGGGCACTGACCGGCACATGGCTCTCGCCGTTGCGGAACCATCCCGGATTGAGTCCACCAACCATCAACCGCACATAGCCTTCTTCCTCGGGGCGTGCGCAGAGTCCGTCACGCACCAGGCCGCGAACGAAGCTCCACCCGACGCCGGGGAACTCGTCGCGCAGCCGGTGACGCAGCCAGGCGTCGCGCCAGGCCGGGTCGCGGGCGACGAACACCCGCCGCAACAGCGCGTCCGCGTCGCGCAGGCCGAGCCAGCGCACACGCCGCGCCTTGTCGATCGGACACAGCGTGAGCACCGCCAGTGCGAGCTTGGCGTGGTGCTCGTTCCAGCGGCGTCCGAGGCCGCCGGTGCGCGTCGTCGGCAAACCGGGCAGCAGTCCCGTCCATGCGTTCAGCAGGCGTCCGCTGTCGACCGCCTTCAACAGTTCGGCGGCAATTGGCGCCAGCGCGCGGCGGGCCTCCAGCGGCAAGGCCAGCAGCGCGTCGACCACCTGCTCGGGCGACTGTCTGGCGATCAGCGCCGCCAACTCCGGCTCGTTCATGATGAAATCGGCACCTCGGCAGCGCCATCGAGGAACAGCCGCGCCGCCAGGATATGCTTGCAGGGACCACGCTCGCCCTGCAGTTTGCTGAACCACGGACAGGAGCAGCGATCCTGCCCGGCGCGCAGGCGCACATGGTGGACGACCTCGCGGCCATCGACCGCGAAGTCATGGCTGCCGACGTCGATCGTCTGCAGCAGCCGCACCTTGCTCCCGGCCAGCAGTTCGCGGGCATCGAGCAGGCGCGGCTGCAAGGCCTCGACGCGGTCAAGGTCGAACGGCAGTTCGCGATGAAAGTAGCGGCCGCTCGCCCGGTCGTAGCCCGCCAGTCCGCGCGCGCCGAGCGCGGCGAGCGCGCCCTCGACCTCGGCGATGCTCAGCCGGGTGGCCGCGGCGACGCGGCCGACGTCGATCTCGTTCTGCCAGCGCAACTCGGCGCGGACCCGCGGCAACGCCTGCTGCCAGGCGCTGCCGGCGAGCGTTTCGAGCACCTGGCCTTCACCCGAGAAGCCCCGCTGCGCCTCGGGGCTGACCAGCAGGGTCACCCGCCCGACCGGAAAGATCACCTCCCAGGCCGAAGCGCCCGCTGTCGCGGCGCTCCAGAGGCGCAGCCGTTCGGCCCGCTGCACCAGCCCCGGCAAGGTCCGCAGGCGTTGCAGGCCGCTGATCCGCACCGCGCCGGTGGCCGGTCGCTGACTCAGACGCAAGCCGCTGCCGGACTGAACGGCGAATGACGGCTGTCTAGGAACGCTGCCCAACGGCAGGCTCCGGGCAAAGTGGCGCGCCTCCACACCGTTCACGTCGGCCATCAGCAGCAGCCGCGGCTGATACGCCTGCACCTCGCTGAAGCCCTTGATCCAGCGCAGCGGCAGGCTGACCTTCTTCTCGACGACGCTTTCTGTGCCGTGACTCAGGGCGAACGCTTCCCTGCCGACGGAAAACTCGACCCGCTCGTTGTCCTGCAAACGCATCAGCGCGGCCCGCATCGGGAGGTTGAAGTCGACGTTGGTGGTGCCGCGGCCCAGCCGCTCGGCTTGCAGCCCGGCGGTATCGAGATCGACGCGCACGTAGACCCCGCAGCAGCCGCTGAACCCCTCGAAACGCAGCATCGCCTCGTTGCTGGTCACCACCGGGTCCATCTGCGGCGGCCGCGGCAGGAAATAGTGGCTGCGCACGACATCGAGCAGCGCCAGCAGCATGTCGGCAACGCTGCGCGGCTGTTCGATGCGCCCCTGAAAGAACGGCGGGTGTTCGTGGCCCGACGAACAGGTCGCCAGCCGCAGCGACTGCGCGCCGGCCGCGCCGACGACGCCCGACGCGTAGGGATAACGATAGGTATAGTTCAAGGCGCTTGCCGACATGCTGTTGATCGCTCCGCGAAATGAGCCATGGCTGCGGACCCATGGCTGCGCACTGCCGGCGTTTCCTGGTGCCCGGCGCCGCACACGACATTCTCGCAGTTTTTTCTTCTCACTCTCGCCGCAGCACACTCCTCGGCGGCCTGGTGATCGATGCCTGATTACGCAATAAGAATGAGATTGACTTCGCCCGCGACGCCATCGATACTGCGCGCGGGCGACTGAATGCCCAGGAGGATCTTTTCTGTTTCACATTGGTTTAACAAAGGAGGGAAGAGATGCGCGCACTCACGATGATGCTTTCGGGATTTCTGGCGATCGGCCTGGCGGGCACCGCCGAGGCCAAGGGCAGCAAACATGACGGGGACTCGGCAATCCCCGCATGCGGCAAGAATACCAAGGTCGCCCGGCCCGACGAGGAGGGAATCATCACGCTCAAGGAAAAGAAGAAGCGCGGCTGCGTCATCGACGTGCAGGCGCTGCGTCCGACACAATCCGCGGTGGGAATGGATGCCGTGGAGTGCAAGGCGGAAAAGATATCGAGCAACGCCAGGAAGGGAAAACTCAACGACTATCTGCTTGCAGACAATCGCTGGGTGCCGATGGTGCGCGGCCCGGGCGGCGTGTTCTACCTGACCGACCACCACCACCTGTCCACTGCCGTCTGGAATGCCGATATCAAGGACAAGGAGAAGAAGGTCTATGCCTTCCTGCTCGCCGACTGGTCGAACATGAAGGAGGATGCGTTCTGGCAGCAGATGGTCACGCAGCACGACACCTGGCTGAAGGCTCCCGACGGCAAGGACATCACCCCCGCGCAACTGCCCAGGAGCATCGGCACCTTGCAGGATGATCCGCTGCGGACGCTCTCGGCCTGGGTGAGAGGGAGCTGTGGCTACGTCAAGTGCGATCCTCCCGGGGCCGCCAAGGACGATGACGACCCGAGCTGCGCCGACAAGTTTCCGAACGTGACCTGCGCCGACGCTTATTTCCTCGAGTTCAAGTGGGGCGCCTACCTGGCCAATGTGCAGGAGGTCAAGGATGCGCTGGCCGGAGAAGCGTCGTGCTCACAGCAAACGCCCTTGAATACCACCTGCCTCGACAGTCAGTATGACAAGCTGACCCAGGCCCTGCCGGCGGCGATGCGGGCGGCGGCGGCACCCGCGGCGCAACAGGCGGTAGGCGAAGGCGCCGGCTACAACCCGGCCGTTCAGACCGGCATCGCGCAACCCAAACACTGCAAGTAGGCGCACCGTAAAGGCAGGGGCGGACGCCACGCACTGGCGGCTCGGCCCCTGCCGCGCGGAAAATCACGGCCGCGAGCGCTACTCGGGCAGGTTCACCGCCTGGTTCCCCGGCAACGCGGCCAGACGGGTGCGCAACGCCGTCGCGGCCGCAGGATTCAGCGACTTCAGCCGCGTATAACTGGCAGTGGCCGCGTCGCGGTCGCCGAGCCCGGCGTTGGCGACGGTCAGCAACACCCACGCCTGCACCAGTTGCGGCGCTTTCTCGGCCAGCGGTGTCAGTTGCTCCCGGGCCAGCGCGAACTGGCCGGTGCTGACGTACGCCGAGGCGAGATACAGCCGCGCATCGCTGGCCCCCGGCGAAAGCTCGAGCGCCTTGCGCAAGGCGACGATCGCCTCGCCGGCCTGGCGCTGCGCGAGTTTGGCCTCGCCGAGGTTGATCCAGGCGTTGCTGAAATCCGGCTTGAGGCGCAACGCCGTCTCGAACGCCGGCACCGCTTCCGCGGGGCGTTGCAGCTTGAGCAGACTGTAACCCTTGTTGCTCCAGGCCTGATGATCGGTCGGTTCGAGTTGCGTGGCGCGCTCGGCATACTCCAGCGCCTGGGCATACTCGCCGCGGCGGCCGTGCGCGGCGGCGAGCGCCTGGTAGGCGACGCCGTGCTGCGGGTTCAGTTCGAGCGCTCGGTTCAGCGCGAGCAACGCTTCCTGCGCCTTGCCGAGTGCCAGCCGCGCCTGCGCCAGCGCGACCCAGTCGTCGGCGTTCCTGCCGTCGAGCGCGACGACCCGTTCGTAGGCCCGTTCGGCCTGTGTCCAGTCGCGGCGCTCGTTGGCGATGCCGGCCAGTACGCGACACGCCGCCGTGGCCTGCGCATCGGCCTGCGCGCAGGCGCGTGCCGCCCATTCCGCCGCCTCGCTGAGGCGACCGGCACGCTGCCGCAGTTCGGCCAGCATGATCATGCTCACGGTCATTTGCGGATTCAGCTCCAGGGCCCGCTCGAAGGCCTGTGTGGCTTCCGCGTCACGCCCGGAGCGCCGCAGGACCAGGCCAAGGTTGAACCAGGCCTCGGGCTGCGCCGGATCGATCGCCAGCGCCTTGCGGAACGCCTGCTCCGCCTCGCGGTAGCGACCGGCCTTCTCCTCGCCGGCGCCGACGGTGTTCCACACTTTGGCGTCGTCGGACTGGCCACGGTCCTTGATGGCCGCCAGTTCCCGGCCGGCGGCCGCGCCTTCGCCACGCAGCGCCAGCGCTTGCGCCAGCTTGCGGCGCAGGCCGTCCGACTCGGGCGCCAGGCGCGCGGCAACCCGATAGCGCGCCGCCGCGTCGTCGCCGCGGCCGGCGGTGGCCGCCAGATCGCCCCAGCCTTCCCACACCGAGGCTTCGCCCGGCGAGAAACGCAAAGCGGTGGCGAAGGCGCTCGCCGCCTCGTCGTTGCGCCCCAGGACGCGCAGGGCCTCGCCGAGCAGTCCCCAGTAATAGCCCGCGGCCGGATTGAGACGGGTCGCACGCCGCGCTTCGGCCTCGGCCGCCGCCGGGTCATTGAGCGCCAGGTGCGTACGCGCCAGATAGCCGCTGCTCGGCGCATGCCATGGGGCGGCCGCGACACCGCGGCGCAGGTGCTCGCGCGCGGCCGGCCAGCGGTCGAGATTGCCCTCGGCCAGCCCGGCCGCAGCCACGGCATCCGCCGAAGTCGGATAGTACTGCTGCCAGCGCTCGGCATGCGCCAGCAGACCCGCCCAATCGGCGCGCAGGCGCAGCGCTTCGGCGATCTGCAGCCAGTCCGGCTCGGCTGTGACCGGCGCCGGGGGCGACGGCGTGCGACCCTCGCGCTCGAGACGCGCGATCGCCTCGGCGGGAATCGCCACGCTCACGTTCTGCCCCAGTTCGAGCACGCTGCTGGTAATCCCGAGCAGGCGCCCACTGCCGTCGAACAGCCCGCCACCGCTCGACCCCGGGGATACCGCGGCGCTGGTGAGGATTCTCGGCTCGCTGCTGCGCCGGTCGATGGCCGACACCAGACCGGCGCTGACCGCCACCCCGAGACCGAGCGGATTGCCGACGGCATAAGCCGCCTCGCCCTGTCGGACATCGGCCAGCGGCCGCATCGGCAAGGCCGGCGCGGGCACATCGGCGACCTCGAGCAGGCACAAGTCGCGGCCGACATCTTCGCGCAGCACGCGGGCGGCGAGCTGGCGCCCGTCCGCGGTGGTCAGCCGCACCGCTTGCGCCTCGGCCACCACATGACAATTGGTGACCACCCGCCCGGCGGCGACAAGCACCCCACTGCCCTCGCTCTCGACCAGGCCGCGCGCGTTCAGGGCGGCAACCAGCAGCACCTGCGTGCGCACCCTGGCCAGCACCTCCTGCGCCTGATCGGCGTGGACGACGGCGCTGGCCAGCGCCAGCAACAGGCAGCAGAGCGCCTTCATCGCCCGGCCTCGAAGGGCAGCAGGTAATCGTGATAGGCCCTTTCGGCCTGGCCGGGGTCGAGTTCGAGCAACTTCGCATACGCGCGGCGGACATCCGCGGGCCGGCCGGCGGCATGGTAGCCTTCGAGCAGTGCCCGCCACACCCGGGCCTGTTTGGGATCAAGCCGGAGCGATTGTTCCAGGGCGGCAATCATCGGCTCGCTGCGTCCCATGAGGCCATTGACGTAGCCGACCTGCCGCCAGACGAAAGGATCCTCTGGGCGCTTCAGCCTCGCCGCCTCGAACAGGCGCAGCGCCTCATCGAACTGGCCGCCGTCCTTGAGTGCGACCCCGAGGCTGTCCTGGACTGACTCGGCCTGCGCTTCGAATTTCGCCACCTCGCGGTACGCCTGGATCGCCTCCGGATACAGGCGCAACGCGTAATAGGTGTTGCCCAGGAAGATCCACGCCCAGGCCGGACTCAGCGGGCCGCGCGCCAGTGCCGCCCGCAGCGCATCGATGCCCTCCTTGCGACGCCCCAGCGCCGACAGCGCGGCGCCCTTCCAGAGCCAGCCGTCGGCATGCTCGGGCGATAGCGCCAGCAGCTTCTCGGCGGCGTTCAGCGCCCGCTGGTAATCCTGCGCGCGGTACTGGGCCTCGGCCAGCTTGATCCACCACAAGGCGTTCGCCGGCTCGGCGCGGGTCAGTTGCCGGAACAGCCGCAAGGCCTTCGGCCAGTCGCCGTGGTCGGCCGCCAGCGTCGCCGACAGGTACAGCGCGGTGGTATTCCAGGGCGCCAGCCGGATCGCCTCGTCGAGCGCCGTGGCCGCCGCCTGCGGTTGTTTGCGGCGTATCTCGATCCAGCCGATCATCGCCCAGACGCGCGTGTCCTCGGCCTGCACGGCGAGCAGTTGGCGGGCCGTGGCCAGCGCTTCGTCGAGCCGATCGAGGTTGATGCGCGCACGCGCCAGTCCCAGCCCCACCGTCACGTCGCCGGCAGCACGCCGCGCCGCCTCGCGATACGCCTGCTCGGCCGCCGGCCAGTCGCGCTGCGCCTCTTTCGCCCAGGCCAGCCAGAACCAGGCTTCCGGTTCGTCGGCCGCGCGTCGGGTACGCTCGGCTGCATGCGTGGCGAGTTCAGCCCAGCGCGCGTCACGTTCGAAAGCCGCCGCCTGGCCACGCCACTCCCGCAATTCGGTCTGTGCCGCGGCACGCGCGGCGATCTCCGGGATCCACGCGGCCGGCGCGGCAAAATTCACGTTCTGCCCATCCAGCCTGCGATAACGAATCACCCCCAGCAGCCGGCCGGATTCGTCGAACAGGCCGCCGCCTTCCGACCCTGGGGCAACCGGCGCCGTGTGCTGGATCAGCGCCTCGCCGCCGCTCTCGCGGATCGCGGCGACGACACCGTCGGAAACGCCGATGCCGAGCCCGAGCGCGTTGCTCACCGCGAGCACCCGCGCGCCGGCGGACGGCAGCGCGGTCGCCAGTTCCACCGGCCGCCCGGACAAGCCGGGAACGTCGAGCAGGCAAAGATTGCGGCGCACATCCGCGTGCAGCGGGCGCGCGACCAGGGTTCGACTCGCCGCGCGCAGACGCAGCAGCGGCGCCCCTTCGACGAGGTCGCACTGGACGACCACCCGTTCCGCATCGACGATCACCGCCGAGTGCGTGGCCAGCAGACGACCGTCGGCTGCCGCCACTTCGAGTTCGCGCACCTGCCCCGCAAGCGGTTCGAAAAGGGCCTGCGGCGAAGCGGCGAACGCCGGCTGCGCGACGCTCAGGAACAGCAGCAGCGCGCGCGTGCCCGGCCAGCCGGAAGCGCGGGGACAGCGGGGACAGCGGCGACGCGGGAAGACCTGCACAGGCAGCATCGGGGAAATCGCTTGTCATTGACGAGACGCGCACCATAACCGATCGCCGGTTTGCCGGCAACCGCGACAGCCCGTCGTTCGTCGCCGACGATCACTGCAGCACCTTCCTGACCTCGCCATTGCAGGCATTCTGCAGGCGCTCATATTCTTCCGGGGTATCGATCAGGGCTTGCGGTTCCTCGACCTTGCCGATTTCCCGATTGACGTAGGGAAGCCAACGCTCGTCGAGTTCCTGGAGCACGCGCGCGTAGCTCGCGCCGACCGCGCCGCGCCACACGCTGCCGGTAGCAAAACGATTGCTGATGCCGCCCT
Organism: Candidatus Accumulibacter propinquus; assembly: GCF_056856495.1. Classification (NCBI taxonomy): domain Bacteria; kingdom Pseudomonadati; phylum Pseudomonadota; class Betaproteobacteria; genus Candidatus Accumulibacter; species Candidatus Accumulibacter propinquus. Next base: position 426,145 of record NZ_JBSEHC010000001.1, on the reverse strand, counting down.
GCACTTCCTTCTGCACGCTGGTCAGGTGCGCCTGATAGGCCTTCACATGCCGCATCTCGTGCGCGAGGATTTCCTTGTACGCGCAGCTCCCCTTCGGAAACTCCTTGCCGACATAGACCGTGATCTGGTTGAAACCCAGCGTCAGCGTAATCTGCGGGCTCGCACACTCGTAGCGTTGGCCGGCGTCGCGGTAGGCGGGCATGTTCAGATTGAAGCGGGCGACGGCATTCGCCCGGGTCAGTCCGAGCACCTGGCTGCCGGGGCGCACCTTGTCGCCGCCGATACTGGTCAGCGAGCGATAGCCGAACTCGGTGTTGAAACCGACCTTGTTCTCCATCAACTGCACGCTCACCGCCGGCATCGGCAGCCGCTCGCATTCGGCAAGGTCGACGGCCGACAGCGCGCCGCAGGCGACGCTGCCGGCCACGAGCAGGGTCCAGCGCTTCAGGAGGCCTGGCGGAGCGGAAACGGTCATGGCGTCAGGTCCATCTGAACTGGCGGAAGCGCCCAAGGGCAACGTCGGGGTGTGAACGAATGCTCATCACCTGCGGTACTATCGGCCCATTATAGCGATCCGCGCCTTCCCCACGAAATCACGATACGCCTTTGGCATCCCCTGTGCCGACGTTCCAGCCGACAACCTCATCATGTCCAGAAACCTTGTTTTCATCGATTCCCGCGTTGCCGACTACCAGAGGCTGGCCAATAGCCTGGCTGGCGTCAGCGAAGTCCATATTCTGGATAGCGCTTCGGATGGTTTGCTTCAGATGGCTGCCCAGCTGCCAGCAGCCCGCAGGTCTTGTCGATGAGCACCGCACGGGAGGTGAATACCCCATGCGCGTGCAGGAAGATCAGTAACCATCCCCCGGCAAAGCCGGGGGATTTCCCGTCTTGGGTAACAGCCTGGGCCTCGCTACCTCGCGACCTCGCTGCAAGTGCTGTCAATCCTGGGGTTTAAACATCCCCTTGAGGGAGTTAAACAATCCGCCTACCGGACTGTCAGATGCTGTGCCATCCGGTTGAGACTTATCTGCCGCCCCGTCAATCTTTATACTGCGTGTGGCCACAGTGGTTTGTTCTGCTCCACCGGTTTCAGGAGGCTGTCCCGCCTTGGCTGTCATGACGCTGTTGCTGACCTTGAAGTAGAAATCACCCGTCAGAGAAGACGAATCCCAGGGAATCTGCTCGTTCTGAGATTCGGCGGCTACGCCTTTACGGGTATTTTTCAGCACGTCCTCCAGCTTCTGGTTGGGAATCCGCAGCTGCCTCAGAAAGTGAGTGGTAAACAGGCCATTTGCTCCTGAGCCGTCGGCAGCGGTCTTGCCTGGAGCCGTGGCAAAGGCAATTACCGTCCCGGTAGGCGCATCAATGGAAGCCAATCCTCCTTTACCAGCCGAACGCCAGGATCGTGCAAAGGGGTTGTCGCGGCAGGCATCCAGGACAACGACGTTGACTTGAGACTTGGCATCCTCCAGCTTGGTCAGGATCAGCCCCAAATTCAGGGTCTTGGATTGAATGTCGGTTTCTTTTTTCAGGTCAGCATCTATCGGGATCAGGTAATTTTCTCCATTGACCTGCATGCCATGACCTGCATAGAAAACCAGGGCCACCCCGCCTCGTTTGATGGCTCTGCCAAATTCTTCAATGGCAGAATTCATCCTATCCAGGCCGGCATCTTCCACTGCAATGACCTGGAAGCCGGATTTTCGCAACTCGATCGCCATGGCTCTGGCATCGTTGACCGGGTTGAGCAGTGCTCCGCGCCGGTACTTCGAATTACCCATGACCAGAGCCGTTCGTTGACCAAGAAATAGTGCGTCGGGACTGATGTTCTGCGGGGCATTCGGGATCGCCTGAGAAGCTGACGGCCGGGAGTCACGCTTGTTGATCGTTTGCGGTGAAGCGCCAGCCTCCAGGCGATCCGTCTTTACCAGATCCGATCGAATATTGGCCATTGCGCCGGCCTTCTTGATGTTCTGATCGTTGCGGGTCAGCGCGGCTGTAATGAGACTATTTGGCTCGTTGGTCAGACGATCAGCAATACGGTAGTGCTCGCTCGCTTTCCAGAAGGCCCCAGCTGCTTCTTCGCAGACGCCGAGATCATAATTGAGAGCGACGGATTCTTTCTCCTGTTCGTAAACATCCCTCATCATTTCGCATGCCCTGTCCATCCGACCACCGTTGGCAAACTTGATGGCACCGGCAAAGCGATCCTTGTTGGCCGAGGATCGGATGCGATCATCCGGATCCATCAGGGACACCGACATATTTTTCTCGTGGGGGACGATCTTGCGCATGACCTCGTCCACTACCGCAGCTTGCAGGCTACCCAGCAGCATCCGGCCGTCCTTCGGCGAATCACTACCGCAGGCCTGACTGCCCTCCTGTTTGGTAATGGCCTGGCTGAAGACGGCGTTACCGGTCTTGGCATTGATTAGCCGGACTTGCACTTGCATACTGGCCCTGCGATCAATGCACGGAATGGTCACGTTGCGACCGGAAACGCACTTGCTCACCAACTTTTTGGGGTCTGCCGTCTGGTCGCAGACAAACTGGGTCGTGGTGCTACGTTGATCCTGTACGACGGCCTGTGTGACTTCCCCGACAAGAATGGCATCTGCCCCCTGAGCACGAGCTGCACTGGCCAGCGACTTGGTGTCGCTGCTAACGGAGCGTCCTTCCGATGCTCGGCTGACCGAACGATAAACGGGCTTTTCTTGAACCCGTGCATTCATCATGGCGCTTTCCATGGCAACGGCTAGGCTATCGCCGTACTGCCCCGAAAAGCGAGCCACTGACATCGATTTGAAAGCAGAGGCCTCGGCGACTTCCGGAGCCTGAAGCATAGTAACTTGGGCTTTGTTCGCTACGCAACCAGCCAGCCCCAGACTGCACCCGTATACGGCTAGTGCCGTTTTCAAACTAACAGTTTGCACGTGGCCATCCCCATTGAGCACGTTAAAATCAGAAATACTTAGGGGCCAAACCCCTCTCTCTCATGGACAGCAAAAAGGCGTTATCCGACCAGATCGCCCGATTGCTTTAGTCATAATGAGAATTACTGAATAGATTATTTAATGTTGCCAGATCTTGAGCAATCGGCCCATTCGTCGGTAGTTCGTGGTTTATCGCAGTGACTTGGAGCTTGTTTAGGCTGCTTAAAACATCTTCACTGTCAGCCCCTTGTCCGATAGTACCCGTTGATGCCTATCTCTGTAAAGCGGTAGCCTTGTCCCCAAATTCCGTGATTCGAACCGCATAGAACCTGTTGAAGGCCGGTATATATAGGCTTTCCGGTAGACTATCGGCATCGGTACGAGCACCCGCTGGATGAACAGGGGAGGCCAAGCGATGATGAATCTGGCACAGTCGGTGCTTCCGTTCAAGATCGAAGCGACGGAAGAACGGCTGACGGCCAATGCCGGGCTGGCGCTGTTCGGCGAGTTCATCCGCGGTGTGGGTTTGGGCCGCTGGCTGGCCACCGAGATGCCGCAGCCGGGCAGTGCGCGCCGCAAACTTCACGTACCCAGGCCGACCTCTTCAATCACTGTAAAGACACGGGCAAGACCTTCGCCATCGGCGGCCGGCTGGATACCCCCACCCTGCAGGTCATTGCCGAGATTACTGAAGCCTCGTGGAAGACGTATGCCGAGGCGCTCGCCGGCGACCAGGCGTTCACCGCTCCGGTGCTGGGGGGACGTTCTCCGGTGTCTTCGCCAGCCCCGGCGATCTGTACTTCGACACCACCGCGCATGTCCTCTACGGCAACAACGACGCCGACACCGCCGCGGAGTTCGCGATTCAGCTCGTCGGGGTGACCACCCTGACCGCTGCTGATCTATTTCTCTGACCGAATGCGTACAGCCACCCTGATCAGCGAGCAAAAGCATGCCCTGAGCGGTTTCTTTTGGCTTCGTACATTGCCGCATCTGCGCGCTTGATCAGCTCGAAGGCCGTCGCTCCGTCCTTCGGAAAAATCGAGATGCCGATGCTCGGCCTGATGCGGAACTCACCGATGCCGAGCCGACAGGGCGCGGCAATCGCTCGGGCGATCTTTTCCGCGACAAGAGTCACGTCGCCCACTTCGCCGGACGCCACCAACAGGTACAGGAACTCGTCGCCGCCATGGCGGCAGACCGTGTCGTCCGCGCGCGTGCTTTCCTGCAAGCGCGCGGCGACGGTTTTCAGCACGGCGTCGCCGACATCGTGGCCGTGCACGTCGTTGATCTTCTTGAAATCGTCGAGGTCCATGAACATCACCGCCAGGCTCCAGCCGCGGCGTCTGGCCTGGGCCAGCGCGTGCGCCAGCCGATTGTCGAAGAGGGCGCGGTTCGGCAGACCGGTCAGGGCATCGTGAAAAGCGGCATGCCGCGCCGCTTCTTCCTCCTGCGTCAACTCGGCCAGCCGCTCTTCGAGAACGTGCCGCGCCTCCACCTCGACTTCGAGAGCCTGGTTCACGACCGAGAGCTTGTCCGCCGCTTCCAGCACCTTCCCTTCGATAGCCTCGGTCTTTTCCAGGGCCTCCTCGATTCCCGGGAGTTGATGCTGTCCAGCGACTTCCTCCTTGAGCGCCAGATTGACCGACGACAACTCGTCGGCGCACTCCTCCACCAGGAGCTTCACGTGCTCGCTCTGCCCGAGCACCCGGGTCAGGGCTTTGGCGTGTACGGCGACATCGGGAGTTACTGATCCGGGTTCATTCTTCATGGTCTGTGCCCTCCGCGCGCTGTCGAATGCTTCCTTGCACCGTCCCGGAGCGTACTGCCGTCAGCCAGCGTGGCGCCCGATCGAGTTCAGCAGGGTACGCCGGAAGACCATCGCCGTCTGTGCGCCCGCCAACATGGGCGCACTGCTCCAGTTACCAGGAAAACCGGCCGGTACCGGAAACCGGGTCTTGCTCCCTCACGCTCATGACTCGGTGCACCGCGTGCCGCGGACGACCATCGCGATCAGGGCCATGGCGCTGAAACCCGCGCCGGCGAGAAAGGTGAATGTGGCCCCGGCGCGATCCCAGAGCAGCCCGGCCAGGGCGCTGGCCACCAGCATCGCGAGTCCGCTGACGAGATTGAAGAAGCCATAGGCGGTGCCGCGCAGATCGGCCGGCGCCGTGGCCGCCACCATCGTCGCCAGCAGGCCCTGGGTGATGCCCAGGTGCAGGCCCCAGAAGGAGATGCCGGCCCACACCCAGACCCAGTGGTTGCTGTACGCCAGGAGCACATCGGCCGCGATCAGCACGACCAGTCCCCAGGCCAGCAGCCCGGTGTGGGACAGGCGGTCCGACAACTTCCCGAAGGGGTAGGCACTGGCCGCGTAGATCAGATTCATGCCGATCAGCACCAGCGGCGTCAGGGCGACAGGCAGCCCGCCCTGCGCGGCGCGCAGGACCAGAAAGGCTTCCGAAAACCGCGCCAGCGTGCATGCCGCGCCGATGCCCACCACCCACCAGTAGTCGCCCGAGAGGCGACGCAGGTTCTCGCCACGGATCGGGTTGACACGTCTGGCGACCGGCCCGCCCGCGGGCTCGCGCACGCCGAAGAACAACAGCGCGACAGCGAGGCCTGCCGGGAGGGTAGCCACCCAGAACACGGCCCGAAAATCGTTGGCGCAGGCGAACATCAACCCGATCGCCAGCAGTGGCCCGAGAAAGGCGCCCACGGTGTCGAGCGACTGGCGCAGACCGAAAGCCGCCCCGCGTATGCCGGGCGGTGCGAGGTCGGCCACCAGCGCATCGCGCGGCGCGCCCCGGATGCCCTTGCCGACGCGGTCGATGAGCCGGGCGGCCACCACCATCCCGGCGTCCCCGGCCAGCGCGAACAACGGCTTGGCGATCGCCCCCAGGCCGTAACCGAGCAGGGCCAGCGGCTTGCGCTTGCCCCACCAGTCGGAGAGCACGCCCGAGAAAACCTTCACGATCAACGCCGTCGCTTCCGCCGCGCCCTCGATCAGGCCGATCGTCAGCGCGCTGACGCCGAGAGCCGTGAACAGGAACACCGGCAGCAGGCTGTGGATCAGTTCCGAAGACACATCCATCAGCAGGCTGACAAAGCCCAGCGCCCAGATCGCGGGGGGAATCCTGCCGGCGTCGCGGTTCACGGGCAGCACGGCGGTTCCTCTGTGTGGGTGTTGCTCACCGGCTCAGTTGCGGCGGCCGGCGTCGCCATTGCGCCCGGCCAGGAACGCCTGCGCCTCCTCCCGGCGTTCGAAGACATGCGGCGCGATGCTGCGCGCGGAGAACGCCTCGCCGAGCTTGGAGCGCAGGAAGGCGCTGGTGGCGTAGCGGGTGATCTGACTGAAGTAATTGGCCAGAAAATAACGGTCCATCTCCGCATAGGCGTCGTACATGTCCTGGTTGATGCGAAAACGGTCGTAGTTGATGATCACCCCGACGCGCTTGCCGGCCGCCCGGCAGCGCAGTTCGCAGATATCCCAGATCGCCTTCACGTCATCGGCGCCGCGCACGTGCATGCCCTCGAAATTGAGGAACAGGATGTTGCGCTCCGGATCGTAGATCACCCGTTCCGGCAAGGACAGGTTGAGCAGTTCCGCCTCCAGGCCCATCGGGTTGGTATTGAAGATGCGTGCGTCCATTTCGCCATATTCGCCGATGATCGGCTCGAACGCCATGTACGGCAGGATGTCCCGTTCGACGTCAATGCCCGGCGCCACCTCGATCAGCGCCAGCCCCCGCCGCACCCGACGGAAAACGCAGCGTTCGGTGATGTAATACACCGGCTTGCCGCGATCGTAGGCGTACTGGCCGTTGAAGGTGATCTGCTCGACCTCTTTGAGGAACTTCCGCTGCCGGCCCTCCTCGACGATCCGCAGCTTGCCGTCAACCACCTCGACCTTCAGCCCGCGGCCGGTGAAGGTGCCGACGAAGACCACCAGGCGAGCGTTCTGGCTGATGTTGATGAAGCCGCCGGCGCCGGTCAGGCGGCCGCCGTAGCGGCTGACGCCGACGTTGCCGGTGGCATCGCACTCGGCCATGCCCAGACACGCCATGTCGAGGCCGCCACCGTCGTAGAAATCGAATTGCTGGTTCTCGTCGAGCACCGCATCCATGTTCACCCCGGTCCCGAAGTTGCCGCCGCTCGACGGAATGCCGCCGATCAGCCCGGATTCGACGGTCAGCGTCAGTAGATGCGAGATCCGCTCCTCGTCGGCGACCGCCGCCACCCCTTCGGGCATCCCGACGCCCAGGTTGATGATCCCGTTGGGCGGCAATTCGAAGGCTGCGCGCCGGGCGATGATCTTGCGCTCGGTCAGCGGCGTCGACACCAGACTGGCGCGCGGCACCCGGAATTCGCCGGCATAGGCGGCGCTGTACTGGGTGGCCAGGGTCTGCATGTGCTGCAGCGGCTCGGCGACCACCACGCAGTCGACCAGAATCCCCGGAATCCTGACCTGCCGTGGCGGCAGGCCGCTGCGCTCGGCGATCCGCTCGACCTGGGCGATGACGATGCCGTTGCTGTTCTTCACCGCCATGGCCATCGCCAGGTTGTTCAGGGTCAGTGCTTCGCGTTCCATGGTGATGTTGCCGAAGGTATCGGCGGTGGTGCCGCGCACGAAGGCGACATTGACCTGGCCAACCTTGTAGAACAGCCACTCCTCGCCATCGACCTCGACCAGGCTGACGATGTCCTTGGTGGTCCCGGCATTGACCCGGCCACCGCCGTAGCGCGGGTCGACGAAGGTATGCAGCCCGACCTTGGAGAACGAACCCGGCTTGCCCGCGGCGAGGTCCCGGAACAACTGGCAGATGATGCCCTGCGGCAGGTTGTAGGCCTGGATGCGATTGTCGAGCGCCAGTTGCGCGACCTTCGGCATGCGCCCCCAGTGGCCGGCCACCACCCGCCGCAGCAGGCCTTCGTGGCCGAGGTGGTTGAGCCCCAGCGTCTTGCCGTCGCCCTGACCGGCGGCGGCGAACAAGGCCAGGTTGCGCGGGCTGCCGGTGGCCAGGAAGCGGCGCTCCAGCGCCGACAGCAGGGCTTCGGCGAAGCCGGTCTGGACGAAGCCGGTACTGGCCAGGGTATCGCCGTCACGGATCAGGGCGATCGCTTCGTCGGCGGTGACAATCTTGCTGCGCATGGTGGTTTCCTCTCGATCATCCAGGTGATTGTTGGCCGCAGTGTGCATGCGCCAGGCGACCGGCGGCCTCGCCTGCGTCGCGCCGGCCGCGATGCGACACCGCCATCCGTGACATGCACGAGCCTTCCCTTCGGGGTTTCCTTGCAGGTTTTCGCCTCAAATTACGGAAATTTCCTCATCGAATGGACGATGTTGAGCACCTGGATTTCATCTACTGTGACGCAGACAAATGCGATGTACGGAAGACGGTGAATCCCCAATTCTCGCGCTCCGGGAATCCGGTCACTCGCGCGAATCCGCTCCGGGAAGTCCCGTAGCTTTTCGATGACCAAAGCGATCCGGGCTTCGACCGCTTCGGCCGTAACCGGCCAAGACTGCTCGTAGTAGTAGGCGAGGATGTTTTCGAGATCATCAAGCGCCTCGATCGTCCAGGTGATGCGCACGGCCTATGCAGTTCGCTCACTGAATCGCGCCTTGAGACGCTCCCGCACGCGCTTCACCGCTTCGCTGTGCTCGATGAGTTCCGTTTCCCCTGTCTCTACGCGCTTGATCGTGCCAGCCACCTTCTCGAAGAGCCAGCCATCGTAGCCGGACTCTCGGTCGATGATCATTTCCGGAAGCACCGTATCAAGGGCGTCCTCGATCGAAATCATGATCCCGACCGGCCGGCCGTTCTTCGTGATGACGACCGGCTCCCGCTGTGACGCATCCAGGAACTCGCCGAAATGATTCTTCGCATCGCGTGCACTCATGGATTTCATCGACATATCCTTGATTGATGGATGGTAATGTGTCTATTGTAGCTACAAGAGCCATCTGTGCAAGGGAATCTGCGCCAGACCGGGCGGGAAGGGCCTCGCCCTCATTTCACCCGGAACGCCTCTCTCCGTTCGGCCAGCGGCACAGGAACAAAGCGCGAATAACGGCTTCGCCGTACATTGCGCCTGTCTGCTGGTGAAGCCGAGACGGTTCGAACAGAGAGAATCGGAGTAAAACCGGGAGCAGAAATTGGTGTCCGCAACGCGCCGAAATTTCCCGCTCCTGGCACTCCGGCGCTCATGCCTCTGGGGTAAATCCAGAAAACATGTTTGCAGAAGGCGGGCCCAGCGCTCCGGCCCGGGTTCTTCGAACAATTGGATGGATCTTTTCTTCGCACGATCCATCCCAATTCAGGCATCGGGTTTACTGACCAGAGGGAATCTCTCGGGATAACGAATAGACTCAACCGCCAAGTCCACATCCAGCTCAGGCCAATACAAATGGTTTGCTGATGGACGCTCGACATGAAGAATCTTCCCGACAGCGGCATGCTGAAACCAGGGGAAGTCAGAGAACGGAAGAAACAATTCTTCGTCCTCCAGCAACAGCCAGAAACCATGCCGAGAGATATTGGTTACTTCAACTGGGGAAGTGTTCAAGCCAGGCGCTGCGGATTTCATTTTGGTGTTCCTGAACCAGGCGAAGTGCTTCGTTGATTTCGCTCCGGGAAAGCCCGACGTGCTGGGCAAGTTCAATCGTGGGTTCAACCCAAAATTTTGCCTCTCCATTCTGGCCCTGCACATGGACGTGCATTCTGGGCTCTTCACGCGAGAAGAAATAAAAACGGAAGCCGCTTTCTCGAAAAACGGTTGGACTCATTTGTGAAAGAATATTCGTATGTTTGCTTTAGGCCGCGCTGGCCCCATCTACGGGCAGCACTTCAATTTGTCGCTGGGGTCTTGCTGCGCCTCCATATCGAATTCGCATCATTTCAAGCATTGCTGACTTAACGCCCGTTGAGACCACCGATTTCAACTCCTCGTTTTCAAGTTCGAGGTTTTGGTCGATATAATCGGTAATGTAAGTGTAGTTGGTATCCGATTCTTCCTTAGTAGTTGTTGGAAGAATCACTGCTGCAGCGACCAAACGTACGTAAGCATCTGCCAATTGATCCTTCGCGTTTCTTGCAATGAACCATCTTCTCCCCAACTCAAGTAGGAGCGCAACGATTGCCAAGAGAACACCCGTTACAAGATTTTCCAGCAGTGGTAGCTTCTCGCCCTGCTTGACCAAAGGGGTTGTTATCCAGATGCCCCAATTGGCAAGAAGTCCAACAGCAGTTAGTATGATCGAAACCAGAAGAGCGATTAAGAAGACTCCAAAAAGCCAGCCGCGCATGATTAATGCCCCCCCGGTGTGTAATCCGGGCCGAAACGGCGACCAATAATTTCCTCGATGGCAGCCGCCTCCGCCTTGGAAAGTGCAAAGTTTGTACCAATTGCCATCCGGAATATAAGATGATCCCGGAGTAGTGGAATGGCTTGCATCACGGAGGCCGGGATGTGTTCTGGAAGGCGCTTCCTGTATAATATCCTGACCCCCGCTCCCCAGTTTTCGTGGTATTCCGGCTCCCCCTGCATAATTCCCCAAGCGTAGATGCCGCGTCTGCTCGTTTCTCCCGATCGCCAGAGGAAAACAACATCACCAGCGTGCATCAGTTCGCGGTAGCGGCTTACAAGCCAAGTCTCCTGTTTGCCATCGTCAACTTTACTGCGATCAGCGACGTCAAAACGGGTTGGGTTTCCTTGGAAGATCCAGTAGTTCATATTTTTTGGCTTTGATAAAATCCATTTGGCGACTGTTGCGAGAAATGGTTGATCTGTTTCTGGTTAATCACTATTATCTTCAACCGTCGCTCGTGTTGAAATAGTTCATGCGCGCGGCCAAACGTTCGAGGTAACCGGGCCGCGGAGGCGAGCGAGGGGTCAGCCATCACCGGCTAGCTAGAAGAGCGTCTTGGTGATCTTGTCAACACCATCAATGAGTTCGGCGATCTCCTCTTTCGTCGGGTCTCGGTGTTTACTGTGATCGCATAGATTGCGCAGATCCCCCAAGCGCTGGATGTTTCGCCAAGCTGGAACATCTAGGATAGCGCCGTTCTTGAGCAAGTCATTGAAGTCGCTGATGGTTGGATGTTGCTTCTTCGTGGCGATGGCGTGGTTCGCCACAACCTGACCAAGATGCTTCTCAAGGACGACGCCAGCGACTGCTCCGGCGGCTCGGTGAAACCCATTCTTAGAGAGCTCACGTGCCGCGTCGAGTTCAGAGTCAAATAGATCCGCCTGTACTAGCTGCTTTATGTCGAATAGCGAACTCTTAAACCTTGCCTGAACCGCACTAAGTATTAAAGTCTGCGTATTGAACCGTAAGGACACAATTGCAAGATCGTTGAATATTTTGTCGGCTGTTCCTTTCGCAGTGTTTGCACGAACCCCATTTAACCAATCCTGAATGTGGTATGTCTGAAGTTCTGTTGTCTTTCGTTTCCCGTCCCCTTTGTAGAGTTCTTGAAACTCAGACGACCGATCCGGGATCAGCTGGCGGATGACCGAGCCTGCCTCTGTGTACCATGCCTGATAGTTATCTTCAAATGCATCTTTGACCTTCTCGTACATCTCCTGATGTTCTTTCGACAGCTTTCCGACCTCGGCGCGATGTCGAAATACCAAGTCGAGGTGCATCTTACTGCCCAGCGCGACCAGCTTATCGAGGTCGGACTTGTATTTGGAGAGGTTGGTGGTCATCGCGTGGTAGTTTGTGGCTATCTTTGTGAAGCGATCTGTAAGGTAAGAAGTCTTTCGTGTTTTTAGGAACGTATTTGCCTGGCTAGGAGCCTCTGAAGATCGAAAAACTTATCCGAGAGCGCTTATCGGGAGACAAGTTTGCGCCACAACTCCGGCGCCGGCTCCCTGATGCTGCATCATGGTTCGCGTTGAAGGCCTCTCCGTAGCAGCACTGGCGTCGTGTGCCCGCGTTGCGACACTGTACTAAAAAACCGCGTAAAGCGGCACGGCGACATGGTGGTTATTGCGCCCCCTGCGAATGCCTCTACCCCTTCGCGGCGACATCGCCACCGCTCGAAGTGGATACTGGCACATCAGGACTCCCAACCAGCCAGCTACTGCGATCGCTGCCAACCGATCAGCCCACGGGGTTCCATCAAGTATCCGTCAATGCGGTGCACTGGCTAACCTGATTGGCTTGCTTGTGCGATGGCGCCATGCCGACTCCAGGAATGCGGCGCACAGAGAACCGAGCACAGGGAGACCGGACTACCCTCCGCAAGACCCGCCCACACCCGAAGCTCTTCTGAAACCGTCGGCCAGCAGCATGGTGGGAAGCATCAATAACCCCGTGCCGGGTTCAGGCACCGATGCCGCAACTTGCGCAAGATCCCAGGCGCCCAGCCAATACGGCGGGGCGTTGGGATTGGCGTTGCCGCCGCAGAGGTCACCGAGCGAGTCTGGACCGAAGTTGAGTTGACCCAGTGCATCACTGAGCAGGACATCGTCTGCAGGTCCGCTCCCGAAGAAATTGAGGGGAGCGTCAGCCGCCTGTCTTCAGGCCGACGGCGCTCGACAGCGGCGCACCGCCGTCAGAATCCCGCGCAGGATCTCGAGCGGCGGTGGCGGGCAGCCGGGCACCGCGACATCAACCGGGATGACATTGGCCACGCGACCGCAAGTCGCGTAGCTCTCGCCGAAGATGCCGCCGTCGCAGCCGCAGTCGCCGACGGCGACGACCAGTTTCGGTGCCGGGGTGGCGTCATAGGTCCGGCGCAAGGCCTCTGCCATGTTGCGCGTCACGGGTCCGGTGACCAGCAGCAGGTCGGCGTGGCGAGGGCTGGCGACGAACTTGATGCCCAGGCCTTCGAGGTTGGTGTAGGGATTGTTCAGGGCGTTGATTTCCAGCTCGCAGCCGTTGCAGGAACCGGCATCGACCTGGCGAATGGTCAGCGCCTGGCCGAGAATGGCCAGCAGTTCGTCTTGAATCTCTGCGCCTTGCGCGCGCAGGGCGTCGCTGCACGCGGGCGCGGCCTCGCTGCAAATGCCGTGGCGTGCGATCTGTCTGAGGATGCGCCACATCAGAGGTCGTGTCCCGAGTAGCTGAGGTTGAAGGACTTGTTGATCAGCGGAAAGTCGGGGACGATGTTGCCGATCACCGCGTGTTCGAGCACCAGCCAGTTCTGCCAGGAGGGATCGTGGACGTGGCAGCGACGGATGGCCTGCGCGCCACGCTCGCCGTCCCATTCGAGCGCGACGAAGACCTCGCCGCGCCAGCCTTCGACCCAGCCGGCGCCAAACGCGGCCTGCTCGGGCAGACGCAGTGGGCTCTGTGTCGCGCCGGCGCCAGGCCTGGCGAGCAGCAGGCGCAGCAGGCGCAGGGATTCGAGTAGCTCGTCAAAACGCACGCCGACGCGCGCCGCGACGTCGCCCTCGCGACGCGTGGCGATGCGTACCGCCAGCCGGTCGTACGGTGGCCAGTACTGGTCGCGGCGCAGGTCGGCGGCCTGCGCGCTGGCGCGGCCGGCTAGGCCGGTAAGCCCGAGTTGGGCGGCCAGTTCCGGCGTCACCCGCCCGGTGGTCATGAAGCGGTCCTGCAAGCCGGCGTGCCCGTCGTACACCTGGCGCAATTCCAGCACTTCGCGTTCGATCACGTCGCACTGGCGTGACAGGCGGTTGGCGACCACGCCGTCAATGTCCGACGCGACGCCGCCGGGGAGCACGCAGTCCATCATCAGGCGATGTCCGAAGGCCTCCTGCGACAGGCGCAGCCAGTCTTCCCGGAGTCGCGAGAACTGCGCCAGTCCGAAGGCGAAGGCGGCGTCGTTGCCGAGCGCGCCGAGATCGCCGAGATGGTTGGCAACGCGTTCGCGCTCGAGCAGCAGCGCCCGCAACGAGCCGGCCCGCTCGGAGATCTCGCAACCCGCGAGCGACTCCAGGGCCATGCAGAAGGCCCAGGCGTAAGCCACCGTCGAATCGCCGGAAATCCGTCCGGCCAGGCGATGCGCCTGCAGCGGCGGCAGTTCGGTGAAGCGCTTTTCGACGCCCTTGTGCGTATACCCCAGGCGTTGTTCCAGGCGCAGCACTTTCTCGCCAACCACCGCAAAGCGGAAGTGCCCCGGTTCGATGATGCCGGCGTGTACCGGTCCGACGGGGATCTCGTGCACACCGTCGCCTTCGACACGCACGAATGCATACTCGCTTGTGCCCAGGGGGTCTTCCGGCAGCGGAGTTGCTGCGCCCCCTTCCCGACGCAGTGGAAACCCCTGCACCGGCCAGGCGCCGTGGTCCAGCCATCCGCGCCGGTCGGCGGCCCCTTCGGCGCTCACCCCCAGCAGGTCGGCCGTGGCCCGCTGCATGCGTGCCGCGCAGGGAAAGAACGGCGCCAGGTCCGGATAGCCTGGGTTCCGTTCGCCAAGCGGCAGATCCAGCCAGAGCAGGCCGTCGGCAAGGACATAGGCCGCCGAGACGACCAGTCCGCCGGCGGCGCCGCGGCGGCGATCGGAGCCCCACAGGGACAACAGCCGTCCGCCGGCCGTGGACAGCGTCTGGGCGACCGCCCGCCAGGTCTCGGCGCGGACCGAGGCACGCCACATCGGCAGCGCGACCGGCAGGCGTTCGACATCCAGACCCAGGTCGGAGATCAGCACCCCTCAACCTCCCATCATTCGCGCCGCCTGTCGATACCAGTCGTCCAGGTACGGCGGGATATACAGACCCAGCATGAGGCCCAGACCAAGGTGCGCAAACACCGGCAGCAGTGCCGGTGGGTGCGCCAGCGGCCGGACCGACGTTTCACCGAAGACCATCGGCTGCACGCGGCTGAACACGGCGGCGAAGGCGACGCCCAGCGCCAGCAGCAGGAAGGGGGTGGCCCACGGCTGCTCGCGCATGGCGGTGGTGAGAATCAGGAATTCGCTGGCGAAGACGCCGAAGGGCGGCATGCCGAGGATCGCCAGCGAGCCGAGCATCAAGCCCCAGCCGACGGTCGGGCTGACCTTGATCAGGCCGCGGATGTCGGCCATGTTCTGCGTCCCGGCCTTTTGCGTCGCGTGCCCGACCGCGAAGAAGATGCCCGACTTGATCAGCGAATGCACGGTCATGTGCAGCAGCCAGGCGTAGTTGGCGATCGGTCCGCCGATGCCGAAGGCGAAGGTGATCAGCCCCATGTGTTCGATCGACGAATAGGCGAACATGCGCTTGACGTCCTTCTGCCGCGACAGGAAGAAGGCCGCCACGACCACCGACAGCAGGCCGAAGGCGATCATCAACTGACCGGCGAGGGGGCTGTGCAGCGCGCCGTCGGTAAGCACCTTGCAGCGCAGCAGGGCATACACCGCGACGTTGAGCAGCAGGCCCGAGAGCACCGCCGAAACCGGCGTCGGTCCCTCGGCGTGCGCGTCGGGCAACCAGTTGTGCATCGGCACCAGACCGACCTTGGTGCCGTAGCCGATGAACAGGAAGGCAAACGCGAGGGTGATGATCGCCGGGTCGAGTTGCGCCTTGACGGCGTCGAGATTGGTCCATAGCAGCGCGCCCCCCTCGGTGCCGATGACCTTTTCCGCCGCCATGTACAGCAGCACGGTCCCGAACAGCGCCTGCGCGATGCCGACGCCGCAGAGGATGAAGTATTTCCAGGCGGCCTCCAGGCTCGCCGGTGTGCGATAGACGCTGACCAGGAGAACGGTGGTCAGCGTCGCCGCCTCCATCGCCACCCACAGGATCCCCAGATTGTTGGTCGTCAGCGCGATCAGCATGGTGAAGCTGAACAATTGATACATGCTGTGGTAGAGGCGCATGCGATTCGGCGTCATCTTGCCGTGATCGCGTTCGACACGCATGTAGGGGCGCGAGAAGATGGCGGTGGTGAGGCCGACGAAAGCGGTCAGGGTGACCAGGAACACGTTCAGCGGATCGATGTAGAACTCGCGATTCCAGGCGAAGAGCGGGCCGC
This sequence comes from Candidatus Accumulibacter propinquus, assembly GCF_056856495.1. Classification (NCBI taxonomy): domain Bacteria; kingdom Pseudomonadati; phylum Pseudomonadota; class Betaproteobacteria; genus Candidatus Accumulibacter; species Candidatus Accumulibacter propinquus. The sequence goes on along the minus strand of NZ_JBSEHC010000001.1, from coordinate 410,281 downwards.
CGGCAATGACCTCGGTGGTGAGCACACAAGTAGCGACGAAGGTCCCCAGGCTGAAGGCGACATTGATCTCGCGTCCGGCGTCGCGGTGCCCGCTCAGGGCGAGAACGACGCTGCCGAGCAAGGGAATGCCGAGAACGAAAAACAGCGTCGCCAATTCAGTCTTCCTTGAGCTTTTCGAGGTGGCTGATGTCCAGGCTGTCGAACTGTTCACGGATATGGAACAGGAACACGCCGAGGATCAGGATCCCGACCAGGACGTCGAGGGCGATGCCGAGTTCGACGACCATCGGCATGCCGTAGGTGGCCGAGGTGGCGGCGAAGAACAGCCCGTTCTCCATCGACAGGAAGCCGATCACCTGCGGCACCGCTTTCGAACGGGTGATCATCATCATGAACGAGAGCAGCACGCAGGCGAGCGCAATGCCGAGCGTGCCGCGGGCCAGGCTGACCGACAGCTTGGAGATCGGCAGCGCCAGGTTGAAGGCAAAGATCACCAGCGCGATGCCGATGATCATCGTCATCGGGATATTGATCAGCGTCTCGACATCCCAGCGCACATCGAGGCGGGTGATGACGCGATGCAGCAGCAGCGGGATGACGATCACCTTGAGCAGCAGCGTGATGCCCGCCGAAATGTAGAGGTGGGGTTGCTGCGTGGCATAACCGACCAGCACCGTCGCCGCCACCAGGGTCGCCCCCTGTGCCGTAAACAGGTGAATCAGCGACAGGATTCGCCGCTGCGAGATCATCGCGAACGACAGCATCAGCAGGATCGCCGCCAGGAGATTGATCAGTTGTCCGACGAGTTCGGTCATCTCAGCCGCCCAGCAGGATGTTGACCAGCATGCCGATCACCGCCAGGAGAAATGCGGTGGCCAGAAACTCCGGGACGCGGAAGATGCGCATCTTGGCACTGAGGGTTTCGAGCAGGGCGAGCAGCGCGCCACCGATCGCCAGCTTCAGGATCAGCACCGGCATCGCCAGCAGCAGCGCCAGTGGCGCCTCGGCCTCGGCAATACCCCAGGGGAAGAACAACGCCAGACCGATGCACGAGTAGGCGAAGAGTTTCAGGCTCGCGGCCCATTCGAGCAGAGCCAGGTGACGTCCCGAGTATTCGAGGATCAGCGCCTCGTGAATCATCGTCAGTTCGAGATGGGTCGCCGGGTTGTCTACCGGCACGCGCGCGTTTTCGGCCAGGGAGACCATGGTGAACGCCACGCCGGCGAGAGCCAGACTCGGATAGATGGCCAGTTCGCGATGCGCCAGGGTCTCGACGATGGTCGTCAGCGAGGTCGATTTCGAGATCAGCGAAGCCGAAAACAGCACCATCAGCAACGCCGGCTCGGCCAGGAAACCGATCAGCATCTCGCGCCGGGCACCGAGCGTGCCGAAAGAGGTGCCGACATCCATCGCCGCCAGCGAAATGAACACCCGCGCCAGGGCAAACAGGCCGACCAGCGCAATCGCATCGGCCGCCGGCGACAGCGGCAGATCCGTTGACAACGTCGGAATGATCGCGCAGGCCAGCGCCATGCAACCGAAGACGATGTACGGTGCGCCGCGAAACAGCGGCGAGGCGTGCTCGGCAACCACCGATTCCTTGTTGAACAGCTTGTGCAGCATCCGGTAGGGCTGCAGCAGGCCCGGCGCCGAGCGGTTCTGCAGCCAGGCGCGCCACTGGTTGATCCAGCCGCCGAGCAAGGGCGCCAGCAACAGCGCCATGACGATTTCCAGCAGCTGCGAGACTGCTCCGAGGCCGGTCATTGTTTGACCACCGCCAGCACGATCATCAGGGTGACGAAGCTGTAGAGCAGGTACACCGCGATCCGCCCCTGCTGCAGCAGTCCGATCAGCCGCGCCAGGCGCTCGACGAGAGCGGCCAGTGGCAGGTACAGCCAGTGCCAGAAGTGGTCACCGACGTGGACACGATAATGCGGCGCCGCGTCGAACGGGCTCGGCAGTTCCCGCTCCATGCGGAAGAAGGGTTCGAAGATCTGCCGTATGGGTTGACCGAAGCCCTCGGCGGTGTCCTGCATGCGCGCGTTCTGCCACGGATAGCCGCAGTCCCAGGGCGCCGCGCGCCGCAGACGGCCGTGGTACAGCAGGCGTACCAGCAGGAAAGCCAGCGCGAAGCTCGCCGCGACCCCGAGCAGGAAGATCGCCGGCCCGTAGCTCGCGCGCTCGATGGCCACCGGCACCAGCAGCCAGCTGCCGGCAGCGATCGCCTCGCCCATGCCGGCGCCGACCAGCAATTGCGTCACCGGATCGATGACGGCAATGAACTGTACCGGACACAATCCCAGCACCAGGCAACCCGCGGCCAGCCAGAGCATGCCCAGCCGCTCCCAGCCGCTGGCGTCATGCGCCTGCGCCAGCCGCTCCTCGCGCGGCTGGCCGAGGAAGATGACGCCGAAGAACTTGACCATGGTATAGCCGGCGAGCGCGGCGATCAGCGCGATCAGTGCCGCCACCACCGGGATCAGCATGTTCAGGAAGGCACTCGGCAAGCCCGGCGAGAACAGGAAGCTCTGCAGCAGCAACCACTCGGAGACGAAGCCGGCGAACGGCGGCAGGCCGGCGCTGGCCAGAACGCCGAGCAGCATCAGCCAGGCCACCCAGGGCATGTAACGGATCAGCCCGCCCAGCTTGCCGAGATTGCGCTCGCCGGTGGCATGCAGGACCGCGCCGGTGCCGACAAACAGCAGGCTCTTGAAGAAGGCGTGACCGGCGACATGGTAGAGCACCGCGGTCAGCGCCAGCGCCGCCATCGGCTGCATGCCGTAGGCGGAAAACAGGACCGCGAGGCCGATGCCGGAGAACAGCAGACCGATGTTCTCGATCGACGAATAGGCCAGCAGGCGCTTCATATCGACCTGTACCGCCGCGAAAACGACGCCGAACAACGCCGTCGCCAGTCCGACCGTCAGCAACAGCAGGCCCCACCACCAGATCGGCGTCTGCAGGAGGTCGAAGAGAACGCGCAGCACACCGTAGATCGCGGTCTTCAACATCACCCCGCTCATCAGCGCGGACACCGGCGAGGGTGCGGCGGGATGCGCCTCGGGCAGCCAGACGTGCAGCGGCAGGATGCCGGCCTTGGCGCCGAAACCGAACAACGCCAGCAGGAAGGCCAGCGACGCCCAGAACGGGGAAAGCTGCTGGGCGCGCATGTTGGCGAAGGTATAATCACCGCTGTTCGCCTGCAGCACGCCAAAGCACAACAGGATGCCGATGGCGCCGATATGCGCGACCAGCAGATAGAGGTAACCGGCACGCTGGATCTCGACGATGCGGTGATTGGCGGTGACCAGGAAGAACGAGGACAGGGCCATCGTCTCCCACATCACCATGAAGGCGTAGGCGTCGTCGGCGAGCACCACCAGCACCATGCTCGCCAGAAAGAGGTGATACTCGAAGGCCAGCAAACCGGGCGGCGTGCCTTCGCCCTTGCGGAAGTAGCCGGCGGCAAACGCCGACACGCCCACCGAAATGCCGCCGATGACCATCAGGAAGAACGCCGACAGGCTGTCGAGGCGAAAATGGAACGGCAACTGCGGCAATCCGATCGGCAGCACGGCGACTTCTGGAGCACCCTGCAGCGCACTCAGGGCAATGCCGAGCAGCGCCAGGCCGCCGGCGCCGCCGACCGGAAACAGGACCCTCGCCACCAGCGTCAAACGGCGCAAGGCAAACACGCCGACCACCGCGATCAGCAGCCACGCGGCAACGACCAGCAGCACCCAGTCCAGATGTACCCAAAGTGTCGCGGCGTGCAGCCCACCGGCCGTCACGATCGGCGGCACCCGCTGGTGGTAAGGATCATGCCGTTCAGACCTCCCGAAAAAACCCGCTTGCAGTCGAGGAAGACGAGGCTTGTCAAGTGTTTGTCCTGACCGAACCCGGCCGAACCGACCCGTATTCTGCTACCGTTTTAATTTGAGAGCAATACCATTTGTTCCTGATACTATTCTGATGATACTTTTATTAACATACAACGCACTCACATGGAAAATCGCACCGCACGCCTCACGATCCTCATCGACCCTCGCAAGAAACAAATCTTCGAGGAGATCTGCGCCGCGCATGACCTGACGCCGTCACAGGTGGTCCGCAAGTTGATTCGCCAGTACGTCATCGACAACGCCGGCGACCGTGAACTGCCGGACTGGCTGCGCGCACGCCCTGCTGCCGACCGCGACGGCTGAGCGGCGCCAAGCGCGCGCCCGGCCGGGCCGGCGCGGTTTCCCGACACGACGACTATCGTCCTGGCCCGCCGACACCGACATTTCGAAGTGCTAAGATTCGCGTTCGTCCAGACACCGCGCCAACCACCAAGGGAGATGCTGCATGAAACTCGAAACGCTCGCCGTCCACGCCGGCTACAGCCCCGAACCGACGACCAAGGCGGTCGCCGTACCGATCTACCAGACCACCTCCTATGCCTTCGACAGCACGCAACACGGCGCCGACCTGTTCGACCTCAAGGTGGCCGGGAACATCTACACCCGGATCATGAATCCGACCCAGGATGTGCTCGAAAAGCGCGTGGCGGCGATGGAAGGCGGCATCGCTGGCCTCGCGCTGGCCTCGGGTCAGGCGGCGATCACCTACGCGATCATGACCATCTCCGAAGCCGGCGACAACATCGTCTCGGCATCGACGCTGTATGGCGGCACCTACAACCTCTTCGCCCACACCCTGCCGCAGTACGGCATCGAAGTCCGCTTCGCCAACCACGCCGATCCGGCGAGTTTCGAAAGACTGATCAACGGCAAGACCAAGGCGCTGTACTGTGAGTCGGTCGGCAACCCGCTCGGCAACATCACCGACTTCGAGCAACTCGCCGAGATTGCGCACCGCCACGGCGTGCCGCTGATCGTCGACAACACCGTTCCCTCACCGTATTTGTGCCGCCCCTTCGAGCATGGCGCCGATATCGTCGTACACTCGCTGACCAAGTATATCGGCGGCCATGGCAACTCGATCGGCGGCATGATCGTCGACAGCGGCCGCTTCCCATGGGCCGAGCACAAGCTGAAGTTCAAGCGCCTCAACGAGCCCGACGTCTCCTACCACGGCGTCGTCTATACCGAAGCCCTGGGCCCGGCGGCCTTCATCGGGCGCGCGCGCGTGGTACCGCTGCGCAACATGGGCGCCGCCATCTCGCCGCTGAACAGCTTCCTGATTCTGCAGGGCCTGGAGACGCTGCCGCTGCGCATGGATCGCATCTGCGCCAACACCGAAAGGATCGCCGCTTACCTGCAGGGCCACGCCAAGGTGGCATGGGTCAATTACGCCGGTTTGCCCGATCATCCGGACCATGCGCTGGTCCAGAAGTACATGGAGGGCAAGGCTTCCGGGATCCTCACCTTTGGCGTCAAGGGTAGCGACTGCAGCGGCGCGGAGGCGGGCGCGCGCTTTCAGGATGCACTGCAGTTGTTCACCCGGCTGGTCAACATCGGCGACGCCAAGTCGCTCGCCTGCCATCCGGCATCGACCACGCATCGCCAGTTGGGAGCGGCGGAAATGGCCAAGGCGGGCGTCTCCGAGGAGATGATTCGCCTCTCCGTCGGTATCGAGCATATCGACGATCTGGTCGCCGACCTGGAACAGGCGCTGGCCGCCGCCTGACCGGCGCTGTCCTGGATTCTTCCGGGGCAGCAACGCACCAGGGGCGTCGCGGCGAGCGCACGGCCAAGTTTTGGGTTAGGATGCGACCATCGTCCTGTACGGGTCGTTTCAGTCGATGTCCACCAGTCCATACCGCCTGCCGCTCGTCGACCTGCGTGCCGATGATGCGGAAATCGGAAACTACGCAGCGCTGCTCGACAGCCTGAACATCGGCTTGCTCGTGTTCGACGACGACGGCGCGTTGCGCCTGCGCAATGCGCACGCCGACCACCTGCTGGGCGCCGGGCCAGGCATCTGGGAAGATGAAAACGGCCAGCCGCTGGCCGCCGGCGACCGCCTCGAAAGGCAGGTCATACAGACCCGGCAGCCGGTTCGTCAGCGCGCCGTCGGCATCCGGCGTGATCCTGCGGGCGCACGCACCTGGTGCAAGGCCAGCGCCTTTCCCGTGTTTTCCGGGAAAGGCAGCCTGCGCCGCGTTCTCCTGACCCTGGCCGACCTCAGCCAGGACAACCGGCTGGCAACCGAAAACCCGCCGCTGCCGACGCACGACCCGCTCACAGGACTGTTCAGCGAGCGCTACATCTCACTCCTGCTCGACGACGAGGATCGCCGGGCACGGCGTTACGGCACGCCGTTTGCTCTGGCCCTGGTGACCCCCGACCATTATTCCGATTTCTGCGCGAGACACGGAGCGCAGGCGGCTGAGAGCGTACTGGCCCATGTCGGACGCGTGCTCGGCAGGGGCCTGCGCGAATTCGACATGGTGGGCCGCCTTGGCGAAGCGGAGTTCCTGCTGATTCTGCCCAACGTACGCGTCAACGACGCCATGCACGGCCTGGAACGACTGCGCGAAATGGTCGAAAGCAGCCATCCGGGCGATGGCGAGCCGGCACTGACGATCAGCGGCGGCGTCACCGAATGCACCGGCGAGGATGCGGCGGTGCTTATCGAGCGTGTACGCTCATTGCTGGCCAACGCGTGCGAAGCCGGTGGCAACCGGCTGTGCGTCGATCTGGAGATTTTTTGAGCGGCGGGCGGTGCGTCCCGTTGCTCACGACAGATGCGGCAAACCGAGATACTCGCGCGAACGCATCTCGGTGAGGCGGCTGGCGGTGCGAAAGAACTCGCTGGCCTGCGTGCCCTGCGTGTACAGGCCGGCGGGCCCACAGTCGGCGGTGGCAATCAGCTTGACCTTGTGGTCGTAGAAGATGTCGACCAGCCAGGTAAAGCGCCGCGCCTCGGACGACATGCTCGCCGACATGCGTGGAATCCCCGACAACAGTACCGTGTGATGGCCACGCGCCAGTTCGAGGTAGTCATTCTGCGACCGCGGACCACCACACAGCGCCTTGAAATCGAACCAGATCACCCCGTTGCCGCGTCGCAGCGTCGGTATCGGACGTGCCAGGATCTCGATGTTGCCGCCCTGCACTCCTTCGCCGCCGGCCATGGCCAGGAAGTAGTCGGCCATTTTCAGCTCGGCAGCGGCATCCGCCGGATAGTGGAAGATCTCGACCTGCTCCAGCGTCCGCAAGCGATAATCGACGCCGGCGTCGATTTCCAGCACGTCGAGGCGTGACTTGATCAGCGCGATCGTCGGCAGGAAGTTCTCACGCTGCAGGCCGTTCGGATAGAGCTTCTCGGGCGGGTAATTGGAAGTCATCACGAACACCACGCCGCGCGCGAACAGCGCTTCGAGCAGCCGCCCCAGGATCATCGCGTCGGCGATGTCGGAAACGTGAAACTCGTCGAAGCACAGCAGGCGCACTTCACTGGCGATGCGTTCCGCGACCCGCAGCAGCGGATCGCTGCCGCCCTTGAGTTCGTTCAACTGGCGATGGACATCATGCATGAAGGCGTGGAAATGAATCCGCCGCTTGCGACGGTAGGGCACGGCGTCGAAGAAGCAGTCCATCAGGAAGCTCTTGCCACGCCCTACCCCGCCCCAGAAATAGACTCCGCGCGGTACTTCAGGAGGGGTGAAGAAGCGCCGCAGGGCACTGCGCCGGCCAACCTTGAACGACAGCAAATCATAATAGAGACGCTGCAGACGCTCGGCTGCCGCGCGTTGCGCGGCATCGGCAGTGAAATGACGCGCCGCCAGCAGGCGCTCGTAAGCGTCGATCATGCCACGTTCGGGGACTTTGAGTACTCTGTGAGGCATCAGCGTCTTTCCGCTACTCGGAGGAGATCGGGGGTGGGGGGACGGCGCGGCAGGCAGATCGGCACCCGGCACATTAGCCGCGCCACGCCGCTCGCCGCGACGACGCCGACATTCTAGACCATCGCCGGCGAAACGTCCCCATCACGCGGCCCCTGCAGCACCTCCGGGAGCGGCAACAGACTGACGCCCGCGGCCAGCAGCGCCGACCGCACCGCCGTCGCCACGACCACCGCCTGGGGTCCATCGCCATGCACGCAGATGCTGTGAAAGTCCGTGCGGATGCGCTGCCCACCGGCGCTGACGATGCCCCCGGCGTCGCACATGCGCAGGACCTGCGCGACACAGGCCTCGGCGGTATGCAGCACCGCGCCGGGCTGGCTGCGCGGCACCAGACTGCCGGCGTCCGTATACGCCCGGTCGGCGAAAATTTCGGTGGCTACCGGCAACCCGGCGGCCATTCCGGCCAGCGCCAGCTTCGACAACGCCGGCGCCAACAGAATCAGTGATCGATCGAGGCTGCGAATCGCAGAGACCACGCTGGCCGCCAGCGCAGCGTCCTCGCAAGCCATGTTGTTCAGCGCGCCGTGCGGCTTGACGTGCGTCAGCCGCCCGCCTTCCGCCTGTGCGATGCCACCAAGAGCGCCGATCTGGTAGATCAGCATCGCCTCCAGTTCGGCTGCCGAAAGCTGCATGACCCGCCGGCCGAAACCCTGCAGGTCGGGAAACGCCGGATGCGCACCGAGGCTGACGCCGGCGGCCAGCGCCTGCCGGACCGTACGCCGCATCACCAGGGGATCGCCGGCATGAAAACCGCAGGCGATGTTGGCCGCGCCGACGATACGCAGCAGTTCGGCATCGCTGCCCATCTCCCAGGCGCCAAAGCTTTCGCCGAGATCGGCGTTGAGATTGATCCGGCCTGTCATCACTCGTCCCCCGCCGCATCGACTACGCCGCTGACCAGATTCGCGGCATAGATGGCCTGCAGATCGACCTGCCCGGCAAACTCCGTGCATGGCCCGATGTCGTCAATCAGCGCGCGCAGCGCTGCCTCTCGCGCCCGCGCCGCGGTTTCGGCCGCCGCCACCGAGACCGCCGCAAAGCGTACGGCTTCTCCGGGCGCCATCACCGCCAGGCGCGGCAGGTCGGCCGAAATCACCGTCGCGATTTTCGGATAACCGCCGGCGGTCTGGCCGTCGGCGAGCAACACCATTGGCTGGCCCTGAGCGGGGACCTGAATCGAACCAGGCACCGTCGCGTCCGAAGTGATCTCGACGCCACGTTCGGGGCGATGCCTCAGCAAGGCGCCCTGCAGCCGCATGCCCATGCGGTCGGCCGCCGGCGAAACCCGGTAAGGCGCACTCAGGAAGGCCGCGATCGACGGCGCGTCGAAGTAGTCGTCCTGCGGCCCGAGCAGCACGCGAATCGGCGACCCATCGCCAGCGGGCGGCGGGCGCAGGCACCGTTCTCCGCCGCCGCGGCAGGCGGTCGCCGGAATGCGCGCACCAGGCGCCAGCAGCTTGCCGTCAAGGCCACCGAGACCGGCACGTGCATAGGTCGAAGCACTCCCGAACTGGCGCGCAACCCGTATCCCGGCCAGTGCGACGTAGCCCACCCGACCCGCGACCGGCATCCCGCAGCGCAGCACCTCGCCGGGCGCCAGGATCACGCTGCGCCAGGATTCGAGGCGACGACGGCTGCCGGCAGCCACCACCACCGCCGCGAAGGGGCCCGCCAGAGCGAGTCGTAGCGGCGACTCCAGCGCCCGCACCGACAAGCCGCCGGCAAAGAACTCGATCGCCGGCGCGTCTTCGTCATTACCCAGCAGGGCATTGGCCAGGCGCAGCCAGTCCGGCTGCAGCGCGCCGGCACGCGGTACGCCGAGCCGGCGCAAACCGGGCCGGCCCAGATCCTGGATCGACGCCATCGCCCCGGCGCTGACGATCTCCAGCATCGCGCTCATCCGTCGACGGCCGCGTCGAGCAGAAACTCCCGCGGTGGCCATGGTGACGCCCGTCGCTCCGCCATCTCGGCCACCAGTTGGCGATACTCGGCGACTTCGATGGCGCGCCAGCGCACCCGGTCGCCGGGCCGCAACAACGCCGCCTGCGGCCACGCCGCCGAAAACAGGGGCAGCGGGCAGGCACCGATCAGATGCCAGCCACCGGGGCTCTCGTAAGGATAGATGGCGGTCAGCGTGCCGGCGGTCGCCACGCTACCTGCCGGCACACGCAGGCGCGGTTCGCTGCGACGGGGGCGCGACAGCACTGCCGGCAGATCGCCCATGAATGGAAAACCGGGCAGGAAGCCGAGCATGTAGACCTCGCAGGTGAGGCTCGCATGCAGGCGCACCACCTCTGCCGGCGTCAGTCCGCAGGCTGCCGCCAGGTCGCCGAGATCGGGGCCACCAGCGGCGAGCTGATCGCCATAGCAGACCGGCAGTTGCCACAGGCGTCCGCGGCGCCGGTCCAGCGTCACCGGTGCGCCGAGCGCGGCGCGGATGCCGGCCTCGATGGCTGCACGGCTGGTCAGCAAAGGGTCGTAGATGACGGTCAGCGAACGGAAAGTCGGCACCGTTTCGACGACTCCGCGCAGGCCACCACTCGCGATGGCCTCCGACAGGGCCACATCGAGGGCGGACACCGCGGCCAGCAGGCGTCGCTCGACACCGTCGCCGAACTCGATGGTCAGCGCCGTATCGCCGGCGTTGAGGAAACGAAAGCTCATCCTGCCATTATCCCTTCCCGTCGGATTCCCGGCCCACCGACAACCGGCGCGATGGCCGGTATCCGCGCAACCATCGCGACATTCTCCCTGTGCTCGCCTCCCGGGACAAGACCGATGCGCGCCGCACGCCAAAATCACCCTGGCCGGTGTGGATTCGGGTGGCGGAGCGAAGGCATCGGGTTGCCTTGGGTTACACTGCGCCCATGTATGGACCTGATGCCCTCGAGATCCTTTCCCCCGAGCAGTGGCAGGCGTCGCCGGTGAACCGCCGGATCGGTCGGGCCACCGCGGATGATCCGGGGCTGATGCACGCGCCGAGCTGCGAAAACCCATGAAAACCAGTTACCGGGATATCGTCGTCTACACCACCCGCGATGGCTCGGCGATACGCGAGTTGATGCATCCCGCGCGCCATGGCAACGTACGACAAAGCCTCGCCGAAGCGGTCATCCGCCCCGGCGAACAGACGCGCCTGCATCGCCACCAGTGCAGCGAGGAGTTGTACCACGTCACACGCGGCACCGGCATCATGACGCTTGCCGGCGAGACGCTGTGCATCGGCGTCGGCGACACCATCCTGATTCCACCGCAGACGCCGCATTGCGTCGCCGCCACCGGCAACGAGCCGCTGCACATTCTCTGCTGCTGCAGTCCGCCCTACCGCCATGAAGACACCGAGCTGCTTTGACCGGCAGGCGCGTCGCCGCGATGGCGTCGTCGGCACGGCCCACGGCCCGCTCGCGCGCCGGCGCAGAACGATCGTCGACAACGGCGCCGGACAGGAGGTGGCTTTTTTGTAGCATAATCGGCCGCAAATGTTGAAGTCGAGACTTCCTTGATCAAATTTGTCGACCCCAGCCGCTATCACTCGATGAAGGCGACCGGCAAACTGCCGTCACCGAAGGGGGTCGCGTTTTCGATCATCAAGCTGCTGCAGAAAGACGACTTCCGGGTTTCCGATCTGGTGCAGCTGGTCCAGTCAGACCCGGCGATTGCCGGTCGCCTGCTCAAGTTTGCCAACGCCGCGGCTTTCGGGCGGGCGCGGCCGATCGTCTCGCTGCAGCGGGCGATCGTCGCCCTCGGGTCGTTCCGGGTTCGCGACCTGGTGATCGGCCTGTCGGTGATGCACAGCCACACCAGCGGACAATGCCCGGCCTTTGACTACGGGGCTTTCTGGGGGCATTCGCTGGCCACCGGCATTGCCTGCCAGGAACTCGCCCACTTTGCGCAGATCTCCAGCGAGGAGCTGTTCACCATCGGCCTGCTGGCGCGTGTCGGCGAACTGGCCATGGCTTCCCTCTACCCCGAGGAGTACGCGGTGGTACTGCTCAAGGCCAGGGAAACGCAACAGGACCTCGCCGCTCTCGAACGCCAGCGTTTCGACATGGACCACAACCAGCTCGGGGCCACGATGCTCGGCGAATGGGGCTTGCCGGAGATGCTGATTCAGGCCGCCTACCATCATGAGCAACCCGACCTCGCCGGTTTTCGCGACGGCTCGCGCGTGCTCACGCTCACCCACTCGCTGAACTTTGCGCGTTCGCTGGCCGAAGTGTGCATGGCCGACGAGGAATCGCGCTGGAGTCTGCTGCCCGGCCTCCTGACCCGCGCCGCGCGCCTGGGCATCAGCGGCGATGCGCTGAACGACATGGTCGATCGGATGGCCCGCCGCTGGCGCGACTGGGGTGCCATGCTGCAGGTGCGTACCCAGGAGATCCCGCCCTTCGCCGAGATCCTGGCGGCCAGTCCGCCAAGCCGCCGCGTCAGCAGCGTCAGCCCGGAACAGAACGGCAAGGACGCGGCGCCGCGCCTGCGCGTCCAGTTGCTCGGCATTCCGCTGGCGGAGTTGCCCGCCCTGATCCGGCAGATCGAAAGCCTGGGCCACCAGCCGGTCCTCGTGGACAGCACGCCCGAGGGCCTGAAGCAGGCCTTGCGCGAGCCGGCCCAGATCGTGATTGCCGACATGGCCATGCCGGGACTGAAACCGGCCGCTTTCTGCCGCATCCTTCGCCAGACCCCGGCGGGCAAGGAAACCTACGCCCTGCTCCTGGCTTCCCCGGAAAGCGAGGAGCACATCCTTGAGGCCATCGATGCCGGCGCCGACGACGTGCTGGTCAAGCCGCTGAACATCCAGACCCTGCGCGTCCGGTTGAACACCGCCACCCGCATGCTGCGTCTGCGCGAAGAGATCCAGCGCGAACGGCGCGGCATCATGCGCTCAACCGACGAGTTTGCCGTCGCCCACAAACGTCTTCTGCAGGAAGCGCTGACCGACCCCCTGACGCAACTGCCCAACCGCCGCCACGGGCTCGACTTCCTGGCCTCGGAGTGGGCCTTCGCGCAGTCCAACGCCTTGCCGATGGCCTGCCTGCTGCTCGACATCGACCACTTCAAGCGCATCAACGACACCTACGGCCATGCCGCCGGCGACGCGGTCCTGCGCCAGCTCGCGGAGTTGCTCAAGCGAGCCTCGCGCGCCGAAGACCTGGTGTTTCGCTACGGCGGCGAGGAGTTCGCCGCCGTATTGCCGAATGCCACGGCGCGCGCCGCCGTGCAGATCGCCGAGCGGATCCGTTCGGTGGTCGAGAAATACAGCTTTCTCTGGGAAGGTCAGACGATTCCGGTCACCTTGAGCATCGGCGTGGCCAGCCTGCACGGCGCCGAAATGGACAGCCAGGCACTGATCCAGGCCTCCGACGCGGCGCTCTTCGAGGCCAAGCGAAACGGTCGCAACCGGGTCGCTGTCGCCGCCTGACAATTTCAGGGCCGCGCCTCGAACCACAGGTCGCCAAAGCGCGCCTCGACACGCTCGCCGCTGTTGTCGGTATCGGCCGCGACGGCAACACCGGAGATGGCCGGTACCGGCTCACCGAAAGCGACACGGAAATCGGCGGCGACATCGCGAACGACTTCGCGCCACTGTCCGGCATGCCCGTTCCCGGAATCGACGACCAGCATGCGCAGGCGATCGGTGTACGCATTCCACCCCGACTCGCCGCTCGTCTGCGCCGTCCCCCAGACGTAGCACAGCGCCGCCGCCGGCAGATCCGCGCCATGCAGCAGCCGCGCCGCGGCAATCTTCAATCGGTCGGCCACACGCAGACGTTCGGGCGGCAGGTCGAAGAGCACATAGACACGGCCGGCGTAGTCATCGCCGGCCTTGCGCCGCAGATCCGAAGCGGCGACGCTGTTCGACACTCGCCAACGCCATCGCAGCAACGGCGTCGCCGCCGGATCGACGCGCAGCACCACCGCCAGGCTGGACGCCGAATGATCGGACAACACCCGCAACACCGTCACCCCCGCGTCGGCAACCAGGTCGAAGCGGTTCGGCCGCTCAACCGAAGGCAGCGTCTGATGCGTCCATCCCGCCGGCAGGCGCTGGCCCGGTGGCGCCGCGGAGAATCGCGGCAACTCGATACGCCGCGGGCCGTCGCCATCGCTCGCCGCCGCGACGGCAAACCCGCGCATGACGCCCGTGGCGCCGATGGCGGGCAATGCCAGCAGGGTCAGCGCCGCCCGCCGGCGCTGCCTGTTCATCGCTGCCACGCGGCGAACCCCGGCAGCGTCGCCAGACGCGCCAAGTCCTCCGGCCGATCGAGGTCCCACAAGCTGGGCAGTTCACGCCAGCGCAGGCCCAGCGCGGACAGCCGCAGCCGCGTCTGCGCCATCACCCGCTCGCTGCCCCAGTCGATGTCCTCGAACAACCGCGGCTGCGGGCAGCGCAGGCCGACGAGCATGTAGCCGCCATCGTCGACGGGAATGAATACCGCGTCGTTGCCATCCGGCCCCGGGTGCCGCAGCGCCTGCGCCGCCATCACCAGATCCGCGGCGCGCAGAACCGGACAGTCGCAGCCGATCAGCAGCAGCGGGCCGGCCTGCGCCGCGAAGGCTGCGGCCATGCGGGCACCGAGGTCGCCCGCCGGCTGACTGCGCAGATCGATGTCGCAGCGACGCTGCACGGCGCGGAAGAAGCGCTGCCCAGTGTCCGGCGTGGCCCACAGCGTGATCCTGCCCAGTTCCGCGCGCTGTGCCGTGGCCAGCGCCTGCAGCGTCAGGCGACGCTGCAGGCGGGCAGCGCCGGCCGCACCGAGCGCCGGAATCAGGCGCGTCTTTGCCGCACCAGCCTGCGGTGCGCGCGCAAACAGGGCGATGCCCGGTGGTCTAGCGTTGCCGTGGAGCATAGCCATAACGGATAGCCAGCCGCTGCGGGTCCGCGCCAAGAAAATAACTCGCGCGCAGACGCCACATCAACACGATGGTGCGCAACACCCCGTGCTTCTCCCAACGCCGCCCGGAAGTGAGCACCTGCGCGCGCAGGCAGGCCGGCCGCGCGATGCGCTTCAGCAGTTTGGAGAAGGCGATGTCCTCCATCAGTGGTAGCTCGGGAAAGCCGCCCAGGCGCGTAAAGATGTCGTGGCGAACGAAGATCGCCTGGTCGCCGGTGGCAATGCCGCTCAGCCGCGAGCGCCAGTTCATCATCCGTTCCACGAGGCGCAGCAGGGGATGGCGGGCGTCGATACGCACGTCGAAGCGGCCCCACGCCGCACCCGCCGCGATCGCCGCGTGAATCAGCGCGTCGGCGGCCGGCGGCAGCGTCGTGTCGGCATGCAGGAAGAGCAGTACCTGCCCACGCGCGGCACCGGCGCCGGCGTTCATCTGCGCGGCGCGGCCGCGCGGTGCGGCGATCAGCCGGTCGACAAGCGGCCGCGCCAGGACCTGCGTCGCGTCGGCACTGCCGCCATCGACCACCAGCACTTCCGCACCCCGGCGTCGCAAGTCCTGCAAGCGGGCCAACTGGGCCGGAAGCGTCGCCGCTTCGTCGAGCACCGGCAGAATCAGCGACAGCAGGGGACGCTCCGTCGCGTTGTCCCTGTTCGGCACAGGAGTCGCTCGCGAGGGGATCAGCGCAGTCCGAGCACGTCCTGCATGTCGAACAGCCCGCAGGCCCGGTCGGCCAGGAAACGCGCGGCGCGCAGGCTGCCCAGCGCGTAGGGCATGCGACTGCTGGCCTTGTGGCCGATTTCGACGCGCTCGCCCTGGCCACAGAACATGACCGTATGGTCGCCGACGATATCGCCGCCGCGAACGGTGGCGAAACCGATGGTCGACTGCAGGCGCTCGCCGGTCACGCCTTCACGGCCATAGATTGAGCACGCCTTGAGGTCACGGCCGAGCGCCTGTGCCACCACCTCGCCCATGCGCAGCGCCGTCCCCGAGGGGGCGTCGACCTTGTGCCGGTGGTGGGCCTCGACGATCTCGACGTCGTAGCCCTGGTCAAGAATCCGCGCCGCCACGTCGAGCAGCCTGAATACAACGTTGACCCCGACGCTCATGTTCGGAGCGAAGACCACCGGGATTTCCTGCGCCGCAGCCGCAATCGCCTGCTTGCCGGCAGCGTCGAAACCGGTGGTGCCGATGACCATCGCCACCCCATGCCGGCGACAGATGGCGAGGTGCTCAAGCGTCGCCTCGGGGCGCGTGAAATCGATCAGGCAGTTGGCCAGTGCGATGCCCGCGTCACGATCGCTGCTGACCGGCACGCCGCAAGGCATGCCGACCAGTTCGCCGGCGTCCTTGCCCTCGGCGGGTACGCCCGGCTGGTCGAGAGCAGCCACCAGTGTTGCTTCGGTATCGTGCAGCGTCGCCTCGATGAGCATTCGCCCCATGCGACCACCGGCACCGGTAATCGCGATCCGCATCCCATTCATTTCAGAATCCTACGATATCGATCATGCTGCGAAAGAAACCCCGCTCCTCGGGAGGCGGCATCGTGACCGTCGCATCGGTCGGCAACGAACCGAGATCGATTTCCCGGTTGCGGGTTTCCGAGACGATCGTCGAGTCTGACGGCTGCGCGGCCGCGACATCACCGGCCACGCTGATCAGCTTGCCGTCGGCATCGAAGTAGACCGCAAAGCGACGGGTGTCGACCTCTCCGGAGCTCCCCTTCTTCAGCCAGTAGAAATAATCCCAGCGGTTGGCGTGAAACATGTCCATCAACACCGGCGTGCCGAGAATGAAGCGCACCTGATCCCTGGTCAGGCCGGGGCGCAACTGCGAAACCATCTCCTGCGTCAGGACGTTGCCTTGCTGCACGTCGATCCGGTACTCGTTCACGATACGCGGCACCGACGAGCAGGCGGAGAGCAGCCCGAAGGCGATGACGACAGGGGCAAAGCGCGGGAAGATCATGTTCTGGTCGGATGGTGTCGGGGGATCAATAGCCGGCGGGCAGTGGCCAGGAAGCTTCTCGACCGCGACCGAAGCCTGGGTCGAGCCGTTCGAAAGCTGGTGTCAGTGCCTCACAAGCGGCGGCAAGGGTATATCATAACTGAAAACCCTCCCTTCGCAGCCGAACAAGGTAAGCCCGATGAGCAACTCCGAAGACCTCAAGAGCATGGGGCTGAAAGCCACCATTCCGCGCCTCAAGATCCTCGCTCTCTTCGAGAGGACCGAGGTGCGCCATCTTACGGCCGAGGATGTCTACCGGCTGCTGCTCGCCGAAAACCTGGACATCGGCCTAGCCACCGTCTACCGCGTGCTGACCCAGTTCGAGCAGGCCGGCTTGCTTGAGCGCCACTACTTCGAGTCCGGCAAGGCGGTGTTCGAGTTGAGCCCCGGCCAGCACCACGATCACCTGGTGTGTATCGACTGCGGTCGCGTCGAGGAATTCTACGATGCCGAGATCGAGCGCCGACAGACGCGGATTGCCAAGGAGCGCGGCTTCGTGATTCGCGAACACGCCCTCTATCTCTATGCCGAATGCACCAAAACCGACTGCCCGCATCGCGGCAGTCCGGCCAGGAACATCGCGGCGAGCATGAGCAAAGCGCGTCCCGATTAGTTGCCCTGCCTCGGTGATCGCTCATGATAAAGCCTCATTGCCCGTCGATCTCTTCGGCACGTACACGCGCATGGCCAGAACGGGTTCCTTCTCCGGCAACGTTTCCGAAGTCTTCTGTCTGGTATGCGCCGGAAGTCAAACGCTTCATCAAGCGGGTGTTCCGCGACACCGTCGGCCACGCGCGAACCCATGACCAGGTACGTGTGAGGAACTGACGGATTACCGAGTCAGATAAGCGAATTCAGGGACCTTTTGAAAAGTCACCAGGGGAGCAGCATGGACTACCGCAAACAGTTTTTCGTACACCCGGGCACGAAACTCAGCCTGGCTGGGATCGACCCGGAGCAAACCGGCGATCAGGCTTCCGGCGAAGCGGCGCTGCCGGAAATCCAGCGGCACGTCGCACGTATGGCCGAACTGCAGGCCCTGCTCTATGCCGACGGCAAGCAGTCGCTGCTGGTCGTCCTGCAGGCACTCGACGCTGCCGGCAAGGATGGCGTCATCCGGCACCTGTTCAGCGGCATGAACCCGCAGGGCACTTCGGTTGCCGGCTTCAAGCAGCCGAGTGCCGACGAGGCCGCGCACGACTTTCTCTGGCGTGCCCATCAGCGAACACCGGCCAGAGGTGAAGTAGTGGTCTTCAACCGCTCGCATTACGAAGATGTGCTCGTCGTGCGGGTGCACAACCTGGTGCCGCAGGCAGTGTGGTCGCAGCGCTACGCACTGATCAACGATTTCGAGAAGCTCCTGGTCCAGAATGGCACGCGCGTCCTCAAGTTTTTCCTGCACATCAGTCCCGAGGAACAACTCGCGCGTTTCAAGCAGCGGCTCGACGACCCGGCGCGCAACTGGAAGATCAGCGAAACCGACTACTCCGAGCGCACTCTGTGGTCAGACTATGTCGCGGCCTACGAAGAGGCGCTGAGCAAGACCAGTAGCCAGAACGCACCCTGGTACGTCATTCCCGCCAATCACAAGTGGTTTCGCAACCTCGCGATCTCGCAGATCATCGCCGACAGCATGGAAGACATGAATCTCAAGGTGCCGCCGCCGCGCGTCGATCTTGATGCGATCTCCCGGAAGTATCACGCCGCTGCCGCCGAGCAGAAGAAGGCGGGGGGCAAGGCGTCAGCAAGGCCTGCGGTCAAGGAATGAGCAGCCGGTAGAGTTGATCGAGTACCTGGAGGAACAACCGGCACCAGCAGCCAACCAGGACCGCCCGCTCCCGCCAATTACAACAGCAAGGCCACCACGCTGCCACAGGAGAGTGTCGCCAGGGTCCCTGAAATCAGCGTTCGCGGACCGAGTTCGACGATTTCCGAGCGACGTTGCGGGGCGATCGCACACACGCCACCGAGGAGAATCCCGAGGCTTCCGAGATTGGCGAAGCCACACAAGGCATAGGTCATGATGACCCGGCTGCGGGCGCTGAGCACATCCTCGCCCAGTTGAGCCATGTCCAGGTAGGCCACCAACTCGTTGAGCACGGTCTTGGTCCCCAGCAGGGCACCGGCGGCGGCCGACTCCTGCAGCGGGATCCCGGCCATCCAGGCAAGCGGCGCCATCAACCAGCCGAGCAGGCGCTGCAGCGACAACGTCGCCCCGTCCACCCGCGGCAACAGCGCCAGCAGTTGATTCGCGAGGCTGACCAGCGCCACCAGCACAATGAGCATGGCCATGATATTGATCAACAAGGTGGCGCCTTCGCCGGTACCGCGGGTCACGGCGTCCATGACGCTGCTGTCGGTCTGCGGCAAATCCAGATGCCGCCCGGTCGGCACCCCTTCGGGCGGCACCAGAATGACCGCGAAAATGATTGCCGCGGGGGCGCTGATGAACGACGCGGCCAGGATATGGCCCAACGCATCCGGGACGACCGGTCCGAGAATGCTGGCGTACAAGGCCATCACCGTACCGGCCACACCCGCCATGCCCGCGGTGAGGATGATGAACATCTCGCCACGACTGACACTTGCCAGGTAAGGGCGGATCAGCAGCGGTGCTTCGACCATCCCGACGAAGACATTGGCTGCACTCGACATGCCGACCGCTCCGCCGACCCCGAGCGTCTTCTCGAGCAGCACCGAGAAACCCTTGACCAGGACCGGCAGGATTCGCCAGTGATAGAGTACGGCCGACAAGGCACTCATCACCAGCACCACGGGCAGGGCCTGAAAAGCGAGCACGAAACTGGCGCCCGGAGCGGTTTCTGCGTAGGGCAGCGACGCGCCACCGAGGAAACCGAACACCAGCCGGGTGCCGTCGCGCGTGGCCGCGGCAATGGCCAGCAGGATGTCGTTACAGGCGGCAAACAACTCTCTGACACCAGGCAGGCGAAAGATCGTCAGCGCCAGGGCCAATTGCACGCCGATTCCACCAACCACAGTTCGCCAGGGGATGGCGCTTCGCCGGGATGAGAGAACCCAGGCGATGCCGATGAGCAGGAAGTAACCGGCGGCCGCCTGTAATACAGGGTTCAACATGTCGCCTGCACGCTTCCCGCAAGCGTGTTGGCGCGCACTCCGGCCTGGGCAGGCGCTGCTGCATTCACCCGATCGTTCTCTTTCTTCGACGAACTCCGAGTCGTCATTATCCCGGAAACCGGCATGGCTCGTTCGCTTGTGGGCAGAAAACATGCGCCGCGCGAGCGTTTATGGCGCGTCCCGCACGCGCCCTGGAGCGCCACCCGCTCGGCGATAAAGCCAGAGCCAGACCGTTCCCGGGAAAAAGCCCGGCGAAACCGGGCAAATCAATGGTAAAATTTTCCGTTGGTCGACGTGCTCGCCGGTCAACCATTAAACTTCTGGCTCGTTGTAATCATTTCATTGTCGATAAGGAACCCCAACATGAAGAACTCCCTCCTCGTTGCTGCGCTGATCGCTCTTGCTGTTACCGCTTGTGGCAAGAAGGAAGAAGCCAAGCCGGCCGCCGCTCCGGCTGCCGCTCCTGCCGCCGCTGCACCTGCTGCCGCTCCGGCCGCTGCTCCGGCCGCTGCTGTTCCGGCCAGTGCTCCTGCCGCCGCCGGTCAAGCCGCTTCCGACGCTGTCAAGGACGCTGCCAAGCCGGTTGCCGACGCAGCCGCCGAGAAGACCAAGGAAGTTGCCGCTGCCGCCGCGCATGGTGCTGCCGACGCTGCCAAGGATGCAATGAAGAAGTAATTCTCTTCAATACAAGAACACAAAAAAGCCGGCGTCAGCCGGCTTTTTTGTGTTCACACAGCGGCGATCGCTCAGATCAGTTGCCTCCAGCCGAAGCCTCCCTCCTGGTCGGCGACGCCAATCCAGTCATCACTGCAATCCAAAGCCGAAGCGAGCGCCTTGACGGCCAGTTCCGGCCGGTTGTTTTCCTGGCTCAGATGTGCGGCGACCAGATGCTGCAAGCGCTGCGTATCGACCTGCCGCAGCAGTGTCGCCGCCTGATCGTTTTCCAGATGGCCGAAACGCCCGGCAATCCGCTGCTTCAGCGCCGGCGGATAGCGCGACGCTGCCAGCAGCGCCTGGTCGTGGTTGCACTCCAGCACCAGCGCATCGCAGGCACGCAGCACTTCAACGATATGGGGCGTGATGCAACCACTGTCGGTGAGCACGCCAAGACGGTGCCGGCCGTCGCTGAAGGCGTACTGTACCGGTTCGCGGGCATCGTGTGGCACGGGGAAAGGCTGGACTTCGAGAGCACCGATCGCGAAAGGCGTGTGGCCGTCGATCAGACGGCATTCCGGCAGGCACATCTGGCCCCGCGCCGCCACGGCGTGCGTACCATGCGTCAGATACACCGTCAGTTGGTGACGTCGGGCAAAAGCGAAGACGCCGCCAACGTGATCAGCATGTTCGTGCGTCACCACGATGGCGTTCAAGTCGGCCGGCGCAGCGCCCAACCTCGCCAGCCTCGTCGTTGCCGCCCGTGTCGAGAAACCGCAGTCGAGCAGCACCTTCGTCTCGCCGGCATCGACAATCAGGGCATTGCCCTTGCTGCCGCTGCCTAGCGATGCGAAACGGATCACTTCAACTGGTCGTAGAGCAGGTTAAGAATCTTCTTCGAGGTTTCGGACTGATCAACGCCACCCTCCAGCGAGAGCACCTGCACTGTCGACCGACTACCCGCCTCGCCAACGAAGATGCGGAATTGCGTTTGCGCCTTGGCAGCGCTTCCCTTGAAGGGATTCAGGCGGGAAAAGAAGCCATCGTCCTTCTTCTCATTGTCGCTTTCGGGGTCGACGTAACGAACGAAGTACAGACCTCTGGAACGATCCCGGTCTTCCACGGTGAAACCCACACGGTCCAGCGCCAGACCGACTCGACGCCAGGCGCGATCGAACGATTCCTCCACCTCGAGCGTACCGGCGCCGTCGCTGCCCCGCGAGAGCCTGGCCCGCTCGACGGGCTTCTCCTGTACCGCTTGCAGAGCCGCATTGGCCCGCTTCTCTTCGCTACCCAGACGAATCATCAAGCGGCGCAGCATCTCCGCTTCCAGCTCAGGATCCGCCGGACGCGGTTGCCACTTGGTTTGATCCTTGCCTTCGGAAACGTAAATTTCGTACATTCCGCGGTGGCTGATGAAGATGTCGGTAGTCCCCGGCGTGCTTCCCCGTTCCAGACGAGTACGGAACTTGTCGCGCTCGGCGGTTGAATAGACCGAGTCGATCACTTTCCCCAACAGGTTGCGAATGAAGTCCTGTTGTATCTTGGCGCGGTTCTCGGCCCAATCGGTTTCCATTACTCCGGCGTCAGGCAGTTCGAGCTTGATCAGGAAGCCGGTTTCCTGCCAGAACTCCTTGACCGGACCCCAGAGCTTGTCCGGCGAACCTGTGGCCACCAGCCAGCGCTGGGTGCCCGCCCGCTCGATGCGCGCCTGCTCGACTTCCGGGAGGACTTCGCTGTTCTGCTGCGCTCTGGCCTGCGGAGAACGTTCAGCAGTGTAGGCCGAGAAAGTGGCCGTCCCCTTGCCCCCGATATCGGGAACGGCGTAACGGTCATCACGGGTGGGTGAGGTCAGGTCAGGCGGCACCTCCAGCGTCGGTACGGCGCTACCGCTCCCCGCAGTCTTGTACTCGATTCTCTTGGGTTCGAGCAGGGATCCGTTACAGGCAGTGAGCATGACCAGCAGAATGCCCATTCGACAGAGCGAAGCGGGAGGACTCATTTGACGACCCTGACTCTAGACAAGTGCGCCGGCCTGAACCATGGCGGCACGAACACGCGCGTGACAATCCGGCGACAAGGGTGTCAGCGGCAGTCGCAGCCCGCCTTCGATCAGCCCGAGTTCCCGGCACGCCCATTTGACCGGAATCGGATTCGCCTCGCAGAACATCTGTCGATGCAGGCCGAGCAGGCGCGCATTCAATTCCCGTGCGCGACGCGCATCGCCAGCCAGCGCTGCGGCGCACATTTCGTGCATCAAGCGGGGCACGACGTTGGCCACCACCGAGATATCGCCACGCGCGCCCATCAGGATCAATGCACAAGCACTGGCATCATCACCGCTGTAGACGGCAAAACCATCAGGCGCGCGCTCAATCAGTTCGATCCCTCGATCCATGTTGCCGGTGGCGTCCTTGATCCCGACAATGTTCGGAATTTCCGCCAGGCGCAAGGCGGTGTCATTGCTCATATCGGCGACCGTCCGACCCGGCACGTTGTAGAGGATGACGGGAATGTCCACCGCTTCCGCAATGGCGCGGAAGTGGCGATAGAGACCCTCCTGCGTCGGCTTGTTGTAGTACGGCACGACCGACAAGGCCGCACTGGCACCCGCTCGCCTCGCAAATCCGGTCAACTCGATCGCTTCAGCCGTCGAGTTGGCGCCCGTACCGGCAATCACCGGAATGCGGCCGGCGGCCTGATCGACCGCGACCCGGATCAGTTCGCAATGTTCCTGCAGGTTAACCGTCGGTGACTCGCCGGTGGTTCCGACGATGACGATGGCGTCGGTACCCTCCTGCACGTGGAAATCGACCAGACGGCGCAAGCCAGGCAGGTCAAGACTCCCATCCGCGTGCATCGGGGTGACAATCGCTACGATCGATCCAGTAATCATGGTCATGGAGGGCGCCCGAACAATTCCACGGCGGGCTTTCGCCGTGGAAATTAAAACGCTGAATTCTAACCGAAAGCCAGCCGATTGGCGACGAAAAAACGTGCTTCTCCGACGATGGTGAGCACCCCTTGCCGCTGTGGCGAGGGGTCAGATCGCCGCCAGGACCCGGATATGGGCCACTACGCTTCGCGCCAGCGCCGACAGCGAGTATCCGCCTTCGAGCATCGACACGATACGCCCCTGCGCATGCTCCTCGGCAACCTGCTTCATCTGCTCGGTGACCCAGGCATAGTCTTTCTCAAGCAGTTTCAGGCCGCCCATCTCGTCCTCGTAATGTCCGTCGAAACCCGCCGAAATGAACAACATTTCCGGCCGGAATTCGTGCAGGCGCGGCATCCAGAGGTCGCTCACCACCCGCCGGAACTCCTCGCCGTCGGTACCCCTCCCCAGCGGTATGTTGAGCA
Organism: Candidatus Accumulibacter propinquus; assembly: GCF_056856495.1. Classification (NCBI taxonomy): domain Bacteria; kingdom Pseudomonadati; phylum Pseudomonadota; class Betaproteobacteria; genus Candidatus Accumulibacter; species Candidatus Accumulibacter propinquus. The sequence goes on along the minus strand of NZ_JBSEHC010000001.1, from coordinate 386,418 downwards.
TGTTGGCAGCCGGACTTACGGTACCGCTGTAGGGGTAGAACGGATGCTGGAAGGTACTGACCATCAGGACGCGCGGGTCTTTCTTGAAGCAGTCTTCGGTACCATTCCCGTGGTGGACGTCGAAATCGATCACCGCCACTCGCGACAGGTGATGCGCTTCGAGCGCATGCGCCGCAGCGACGGCGATATTGTTGAAAAAACAGAAGCCCATCGCCGCCGCACGCTCGGCATGATGGCCGGGGGGACGAACCGCGCAGAACGCATTTTCGACATCGCCGGCCATCACCAGGTCAACCGCCTTGACACCCGCACCGGCGGCGCGCAAAGCTGCCTGCCAGGTATATCGGTTCATCGCCGTGTCCGGGTCCAGGTGGACGATACCCAACTCCGGCGCGGCACGCTTCAGACGCTCCAGATGGGCTGCGGTATGCACGCGTTTGAGCTGCTGGAAGGTCGCCGGCGGCGCTTCGTGGTAGGAAAAGTACGAATCCAGCCCTTGCGCAATCATGTGATCGCTGATGGCGTGCAAGCGCTCCGGAGTTTCCGGATGGTACGACCCCATGTCGTGCAACTGGCAGTCGCTGTGGCTGATGAATGCAGTGCTGGTCACTGTAGCCTTTCTGTCGTAGACGGCAGTCGCCGGGGCGCCTGGATCCACGGTAAATCGAGTTATTCGCTAATGGTTTATTATCGTCCCAATTGCGCCACCACGACAAGCCATGCCAACCATGCCAGCCACTTCCAGCCCGCCTGCAGTCGGCGAGATCCTTACCGCCGCCAATGCCGTAATTCTCGGAAAACCCGCCCAAACCCGCCTTGCACTCTGCTGCCTGCTGGCAAAAGGCCACTTGCTGATTGAAGATCTGCCCGGCGTGGGCAAGACCACCCTGGCGCACACCCTCGCCCGCCTGCTCGGCTTCCAGTTCGCGCGCGTCCAGTTCACCAGCGACATGCTGCCGGCGGACATCCTCGGCGTATCGATCTTCGACCGCGAGCGCGGCAACTTCAGGTTCCTCCCCGGACCGGTATTTTCCCAGGTGCTGCTCGCCGACGAGATCAACCGCGCCACACCGAAAACGCAGAGCGCCCTGCTCGAAGCCATGGAAGAGGGGCAGGTCACCACCGAGGGCGAAACCCGCCCGCTGCCGCAACCTTTCTTCGTGATTGCCACACAGAATCCTTCCAATCAGGTGGGAACTTTCCCATTGCCGGAATCGCAACTCGACCGCTTTCTATTACGCATCGAACTGGGCTACCCGGACCACGATGCCGAGCGCTCGCTGCTCGAAAGCGGCGGGCGACGTGCACAGTTGCCGGCACTGAGTGCCTGCCTCGGTGCCGGTGAATTCGCCCAACTGCAACAACGGGCGGCGGCCATCCACACTTCGCCGGCCTTGCTCGACTACCTGCAACTGCTGGTTGAGGCCACCCGCAAGCAGCCACGCTTTGTCCATGGGCTGAGTCCGCGCGCCGCCTTGTCACTGCTTTCGGCTGCACGCGCCTGGGCCTTCACCGGCGGCCGTCAGATGGTACTGCCGGAAGACGTGCAGGCCGTCCTGCCGGCTGTCGCCCGCCACCGCCTGCGCCTGGTCAGCGGCAGCCATGCCGGTGCAGAAGATATCGCCGCGCTGATTCACTCCGTGCCGCTGCTCTGATGCGGCTGACCGAGAGCTTCCAGCGCTGGCTGTTCCGGGTGGCTCGTGACGAGCAACTGCCAATCGTGCTCAGCCAACGCCGAATCTTCATCGTGCCGACACCTGGCGGTATCCTTTTCGCCGTCGTCCTGGCGGTGATGCTGATCGGAGCCATCAACTACAACCTGAGCCTCGGACACGCGCTGATCTTTCTGCTCGCCGGACTCGGACTGGTGGCGATGGTGCACACCTTTCACAACCTTTTCGGCTTGCGTCTGACGCCAGGACGCGTGCAGCCCACATTTGCCGGCGATCTGGCGCACTTCCCGCTGGAGCTCGAAAATGTTCGCCGGCAATCGCGACGCGCGCTCGAGTTTTCCTTCCGGGATCAGCCGATGGTGACCTTTGACCTCGCCGCGGAAAGCCGCGCGACAGTCGCCATTCCCTGGGCGACACAGCGGCGTGGCCGCGTCGACCCCGGCCGCGTGACGCTCGCGACGCGGTATCCGCTCGGCCTGTTGCGGGCCTGGAGTTACCCCTATCCACCGTTCTCCTGCGTGGTCTATCCGCGTCCGATCCGGACACCGCTGCCACCACCTTCGCCGGGAGCACAGACCGACCATCACCATGGCGACAGCGGGCAGGAAGACTTCGCCGGCCTGCGCCCCCGCCAGATCAGCGACCCGACACGGCATATTGCCTGGAAGGCAGTCGCCCGCCGTTCCGACGAGCAGGTCCTGCTGGTCAAGCAGTTCTCGGGAGGAGCAAGTGACGAACTGTGGCTCGACTGGTCGTTGACCCCGGTAGACCGCGGCGAAGAGGATCGCCTGTCGATACTCGCCGGCTGGATTCTCGCCGCTGACGAGCAGCAGGCGCGCTACGGGTTACGGCTGCCGGGACAGCAAATCGCGCCCTCCCAGGGCAATACACACCGCGCGAGTTGCCTGCAGGCCCTCGCCTTGTACGGTGAAAGCAGGCCAACGGGTGGGCACTAGGCCGCCGCAACAACTAGTCGAACACGCTGCCGTACCCTGGCTGCTGGCGGTCGCACTGGCGACCGCCGGGCCGCACGCCGGGCACCTGCCGTTGTGGCTATCGCTGCTGGTCGGCGGCGCCCTGCTCTGGCGAGCCTGGCTGTGGTTTCAGGGGGGCCAACTCCCGCCACGCTGGTCGCTGGCCTTGCTGGTGATCGGCGCCGTCGCCGGCATCGGCTGGCAATTCCACAGCTTGCTCGGCAAGGACGCGGGGGTGGCCATGCTGGTCGTCTTCATGGCCCTCAAACCACTCGAGATGCGCAGCCCGCGCGACGCGCTGGTGATCATCATGCTCGGCTATTTCCTGCTGCTGACCCATTACTTCTACTCGCAGAGCATTCCCACCGGATTGTGGCTGCTGACGGCGATGGCGCTGCTGACCGCCACCCTGATCAGGCTCCACGGGGGAGCCCAGCCGCTCGCCGCCATCGCCCGTTACGCGGGTCTGCTGCTGCTGCAGGCGCTCCCTTTCATGTTGATTCTTTATCTGCTTTTTCCGCGCGTTGCCGGCCCACTGTGGGGCTTGCCGCAGGATGCCTATGCCGGACTCAGCGGCCTGTCCAACCAGATGTCACCCGGCTCGATCAGCAACCTGATCCAGTCGGGCGCGATTGCCTTTCGCAGCCAGTTCGTCGGCGAGTTGCCGGAGAAATCCGAACTCTACTGGCGCGGCCCGGTATTCGATGCCTACGACGGGCTGACCTGGACCGCCCGCCCGCGCAACGCCCCCCTGCCCGCTCCAGTCATCGAGGCCATCGGCTCGTCACATGCCTACTCGAGCATCCTCGAAGCGCACAACCAGCGCTGGCTGTTGGCTCTCGACGTACCCACCCGCCTCCCGCCCGACAGTTCGCTGGCGCCCACCCTCGAAGTCCTGGCACGTGAACCGCTGCGCGTCCGTTCCCGGTTTTCGTTTACGTCGACACTGGATTACCGAGCCAACCGCAGTGAAACGTCGGAAGCGCTGCAGCAGGCACTGACCCTGCCGCCAAAGCTCAACCCGCGCACGCGCGCCCTGGCCGACGAGTGGAAATCGCGCCCTCCGGAAAAGATCGCCGAAGCGGCCCTGGCGATGTTCCGCAATCAGCAGTTCCACTATACCCTGCGCCCTCCGCTACTTGGCCCCGACGCGATGGACGAGTTCCTGTTTGTCGCGCGACGCGGCTTCTGCGAGCATTACGCATCAGCCTTCGTATTCCTGATGCGCGCAGCGGGTGTTCCGGCGCGGGTGGTGGCGGGCTATCAGGGCGGCGAAGTCAATCCGGTAGACGGTTATCTCACCGTGCGCCAGTCCGACGCGCACGCCTGGGCCGAAATCTGGCTTGCCGGGAAAGGCTGGGTACGCGTCGATCCCACCGCAGCGGTCGCCCCTTCGCGCATCGAACAAGGGATCGTCGCCGCGCTGCCCGCGGGCGAACCGCTGCCGACCTTCGTTCGACTCGATGCACAGTGGATGCGCCAGTTGCGCAATCGCTGGGAAGCGGCAAACAACACCTGGAACCAGTGGGTGCTCGGTTACAATCCGCAACGCCAGCGTGAGGTGCTGGCACGACTGGGCTTGACGGACCCCGACTGGCGGAGCATGAGCGCCTGGCTGGCCATGCTCTGTGGTGTGCTGCTGCTGGCAGTCACGTTGTGGACTCTGCCGAAGCGCCGCCCCGCCGACCCCGTGCTCCGCGCCTGGAAAGCATACTGCATGCAACTCGACCGGCGCGGCGTAAGACGCGCCGAATGGGAAGGACCCATCGCTTTCGCTCAACGTGTCGCCGACGCGAGACCCGATCTTGCCGCACTCACCCACGAAGCCGCCGGCTGCTACGCCGAGTTGCGGTATGGCCGAGGCGGCGGCGAACAACTCCGTCTACTGCAACAATGCATACACCGATTGCCTCCGCAAGGCACGTGAATTTCGTAACACATGCAGCCCGCAGGACAGGCATGCCGATTTGACGCAACCACGAGCAGGCCCACGCCAGCGACAGCGGGCGCGATACCGACGCCACCCAAGCAACTTTGACGCCAAAGGAGAAAAGCCGTTTGAACAAGAGATTTGCCACCCTGCTGGTCGGGCTGCTCGGCGGCCTGCTGCCACACCCCGGATACAGCCAGCAGGGGCCAGCATTCAGCCAGGACCCGGAGGTCAGGGCCTTCATCGTCGACATGCACGAACAGCACGGCTTCGACATTGCCCACCTGACTCGCCAATTCGCCTCCATCCGACCAAACACGGTCGTGCTGCGAGCCATCCGGCCGGCGGCGGTGCCCGAACAACAGCGCTCATGGCAACGCTATCGCGAGCGCTTCCTGACCAGTACACGCGTCGACGGCGGTCGCGCCTTTTGGCAAAGACATGCAGTCGATCTGCAGCGCGCCGCAGCGACCTATGGCGTTCCGCCCGAAGTCATCGTTGCCATCATCGGGGTAGAAACGGTGTACGGCCAGAATATGGGCAGCTTCGGGGTTCTCGAAGCCCTCGCTTCGCTGGCCTTCCAGTACCCGCCGCGAGCCGATTTTTTCCGCAGCGAACTGGAGCAGTTTCTACTCCTGGCACGCGAGAACGGCGTCAGCCCACTGTCCATCAAGGGCTCCTACGCCGGCGCCATCGGTATCCCGCAATTCATGCCCAGCAGCCAGCGCCGCTTTGCCGTCGACTTCGATGGCGACGATCGTATCGACCTGCGCAACAGCAATAGCGACGCCATTGGCAGCGTCGCCCGTTTTCTGCAGCAGCATGGCTGGCAGCAAGGCGCTCCGATAGCCGTCCCGGCCACTGTCACTGGCGATCCGGCGGCACTCATCGCCGCTGGCATCAAACCCGCATTGAGCGTCCAGGAAATGGCCGCCTACGGGGTCCACGCAGTTGCTGACGCGGAACGAGCAGCGGCGCTGATCGACCTGGTGACGCCTGGGGTGGCAACCGAATACTGGCTCGGATTCGACAACTTCTACGTGATTACCCGCTACAACCGCTCGAGCTTCTACGCGATGGCCGTCTTCCAGCTCGCAGAATCTCTCAGGGAAGCCCACGCTCGCGTCACGACCAGTCGTTAGAACAGATTGTCGCGAGTCACGCCGCCGCGCTTGATGATGCGGCGAAGATGGTCGAGTGCTTCAATCTGGATCTGGCGAACGCGTTCACGGGTGAGATTCAGGTCGAGTGCAATTTCCTCAAGGGTGCAGGCCTCGCCGTCAGCAAGACCGTAACGACGTCGCAGCACCTGCTGCTGTTTGTCGGCAAGCTGCCCGACCCACTTTTTCAGCAAGTCTCCGATTTCGTTGGACTGCAACAGCTCATCGACATCAAGCGCGCCTTCGTCGGCGATGACGTCGCCCATCGTTCGGCTGGGGTCCACCTGCAGAGGCGTGTCGAGCGATGCGATACGCTCGTTGAGCGTCATCACGCGCCGAACATCCTCTACCGAACGGTCGATCAGATGCGCGATCTGGTCGATCCGAATCTCCCGCCCGTTGTCCGACTCCAGATGTCGCATGGCGCGCAGCACGAGGTTGATTTCCTTGACCACATGCACCGGCAGGCGGATCGTGCGCGACTGGTTCATGATTGCGCGCTCGATGCTTTGCCTGATCCACCAGGTCGCGTAAGTCGAGAACCGGAATCCACGCTCGGGATCGAACTTTTCGATGGCGTGGATCAGACCGAGGTTCCCTTCCTCGATCATGTCGAGCAGGGGAACACCACGGTTGAGATAGTGCTTGGCGATGTTGACCACCAGCCGCAGATTGTGCTCGATCATCTTCTGCCGCGCCACGAACTCCCCCGCACGCGCGCGCCGTGCCCAGGCAGCCTCCTCGGTCGGCGAAAACAGCGGCTTGGCGCCGATCTCGTTCAGGTAGTGCTGCGTCACGTCATTGAGAAGTTCCCCCTCGGGCGAATACGCCGGATCGGGCGGGGGTGCAGCCTCGTCGCCGGAATACTCCGGCTGCAGGAGATCGTATTCGAAGGGGTTCCGCTCAGGATCCGAATCGAAAGGTTCCGACATGCTCAGCGTTGCGGCAGGTGTTTGAGCGGATCGACCGGCTTGCCCTGACGCCTGACTTCGAAATGCAGCTTGACCTGGTCGGCGTCGGTATTGCCCATTTCGGCGATCTTCTGCCCCTTGCTGACGCTCTGGCCTTCCTTCACCAGTACGTTCTGATTGTGCGCGTAGGCCGTCAGGAAGGTGTTGTTGTGCTTGACGATCACCAGCTTGCCGTAGCCGCGCAGACCGGTGCCGCTATACACAACCTTGCCACCGCTGGCGGCAAGCACCGCGTCGCCTGCCTTGCCGTTGATATCGATACCCTTGTTGCCACCCTCGCTGAAAGTGCCGATCAGCTTGCCGTTGGCCGGCCAGGTCCAGGTAATCTCCTCGCTGCCGAGCGCCGCATCGCCCACCCTGGTTTCAGCCGCAGCCTCCGCCGGCTTGCCTTCGGGCTTTGCCTCGGCACGCGGTTCGGGCTTTGCCTCGCTGCGAACCTCGGGCTTTGCCATGGGAACCACGGCCACCGCCACCGGCTCGACGAACTTCGGCTGTGCCTGTGCACGTGCCAGGGCCTGTTCGGAGTAAGGCTCCTTGCCGGCCTTCGGCTCGCGCTTGAGAACCTCGCCACCGGCGCCGGCAGTGAGGGAGCGCTGCTCGACCCCCGAGGTCATGGCAACCGGTTTGACGACGGCCCCTTCGGCAGCGGCTGCAGCACCCGGCGCGCGTACCCGCAGCGGCTGCCCGACCAGGATGCGGTTCGGATTCTCGATGGCGTTCCACGCCACCAGGTCCTTGTAGTCGAGCCCATGATCGAGCGCGATCGAGTACAGCGTATCGCCCCGCTTGACGAGGTACACGTCCTTGCTGGCCAGCGGGGCGGCACCAGGAGTTTGTTGCGCACCCACCTGCCCTCCACGTTCGACGACAGGTGCCGGCGATTTGCTGGCGCAGCCGTCGAGAACGAGCACCGCCGTGCAGGCCAGAGCCAGGCCGTAGCGAAAGAGAATACCTTGATCCTTCATTCGACTCCCGATAATAACGGAACGAAGCGAACAGCATCCAGGCGGGTTTCGACGTAAGCCTCGGCGCGTCGATCGATCAGCACAAGCTGTTGTGTCGCCGTACCCAATGGCAGAATCATCCGGCCATTGGGTGCGAGTTGCTGCATGAGTGCGCGCGGAACGTGCGCCGCCGCCGCCGCGACGATGATCGTGTCAAACGGCGCCGCTTCCGGCAGTCCGAACTGACCATCGGCGTGCTTCAGGCGGACCTTGAGCTGCTTGATCGCGCGCAGGTTGAGCTTGGCCTTGGCCAGCAAGGGCGCGATCCTTTCGACCGCATAGACCTCGTCGGTCAGTTGCGCAAGCACCGCAGCCTGATAACCGCAACCGGCCCCGATTTCCAGAGTCTTGCCGAGATCACGCCCGGCACGCAGCGCTTCGATCATCCGCGCGACGACATAGGGCTGCGAGATGGTCTGCGAGAAACCCAGCGGCAAGGCTGTATCCTCGTAGGCGCGCGAGGCCAGCGCCTCCTCGACGAAAACGTGCCGAGGCACGGCGGCGATCGCTGCCAGCACTTCTTCGTCCACGATCCCCTGTTCGCGCAGACGTTCGATCATGCGCGCGCGCGTGCGTTGCGAGGTCATCCCGTAACCGGTATGCGGGCGCACGGGCATCATCGCGCCAGCCACTCGCGCACCATCGATAATTGCCCGTTGTGCGTCAGGTCGATCTGTAGTGGAGTCACCGAAACTTGATGGTTGTGCACGGCGTAAAAATCCGTGCCCTCACCGGCATCCTGCGCGGCACCGGCCGCACCGACCCAGAACACGGTTTCATTGCGCGGCGACAACGCACGCAGCACCGGTTCAGCCTTGTGCCGCTTGCCCAGGCGAGTGACCACGGTGCCACGCAGGTGCTCGTAAGACACGTCGGGAACATTGACGTTGAGCAGCACCGGTTCGCATAGCCCCTGTCTCTGCAACACTTCGACCAGTTCGCGAGCAACCCGCGCCGCGGTCGCAAAGTTTTCGCCGATCTTGCTGCACAGGGAAACCGCCATCGACGGCACACCGAGCAGGAAGCCTTCGGTAGCTGCCGCGACGGTCCCCGAATAAATCGTGTCGTCGCCCATGTTGGCGCCGATGTTGATCCCCGACACCACCATGTCCGGTAGCCCTTCAAGCATGCCGGTGACGGCCAGGTGGACACAATCGGTGGGTGTGCCGTTGACATAGTAGAAGCCATTGGCAGCACGTTTGAGCGACAGTGGTCGATCGAGCGTCAAAGAATTGCTGGCGCCGCTGCGGTCGCGCTCGGGAGCTACCACCGTGATTTCCGCCATATCGGACAGCGCGCGCGCCAGATGTTCGATCCCCGGTGCGAAATAACCGTCATCGTTACAGAGCAGGATCCGCATAGCACTCCACGAACATCGACTTACACGGGCAAAAGGACAAAAAAAACCGGCGAACTGCCGGCCTGCTGACCAACCGCGAGGCTACCGCCTACCCTATCGCCAGCCTGTCGGCCGCAATCCTCTACCGTTGTCACCCGGCGGCGCTCGTAGAGCGCAGGAGTACTGAAAGGTGGCCTGGGGCGCAGGCAGCACTACTGCCGAAATCGGGAGCCATTATAACCGCCTGCGACGATCACTGAACACAGACTTGCAGCCGAAGCGGTCACACGCTACCACAGACGACCTGACGATGAGCATTGCCCACACCAGCCGTACCGATGCACGCGGCATCCTTGCAGACCGCTCTCAACTTCGCCGGCGGACCGCCGATAAAGCAGTCATACGGCAGGCCAGAAGAAAATCACTAAAGTTTTCCGGCGGTGGGTCGTAAGAAAAGATGTAAGCGAAACGATCGCCACACAGGATGGTCCAGGAAACGCCTCGCAAGGCAGAACCCCGGCAACCAATAGTCAATTCGACAGTGATAGGAGAAGGAAAATGCCCCAAGTTATCAACACCAACGTATCGTCGCTCAACTCGCAACGTAGTCTCAACACGTCGCAAGCTTCGCTGACGACATCCCTGCAGCGCCTGTCCTCCGGCCTGCGCATCAACAGCGCCAAAGACGACGCCGCCGGATTGGCCATCTCCGCCCGGATGACCTCGCAAATCAACGGCCTCAACCAGGCCTCACGCAACGCCAACGACGGCATCTCCCTGGCGCAGACCGCTGAAGGTGGCCTGCAGAGCATCACCGAATCGCTGCAACGGATGCGCGAACTTTCGGTGCAGGCCTCGAACGCGACCAACACCGCCACCGACCGCGCGGCATTGCAGCAGGAAGTCGACACCCTGGTGCAGCAGATCAATACCGTTGCCGGCCAGACCGCTTTCAACGGCGTGAAGCTGCTCGACGGTACGTTCAACTCGCAGTCCTTCCAGGTGGGTGCAAACACCGGCGAATCGATCACCATCAATTCGATCGCCAGCGCCAAGGCCAATTCGCTGGGCGTCGGGACGACCTCGACTTACACCACGAGTGAATCGGCAACGGTCACCAACGGCGCCATCTCGACCGGCGGCATCACGGTCAATGGTTACGGTGTCGGGCCATCGGTCACCGATGGTGTGTCCAGTTCCGTGAGTTTCACCTCTTCCAGTGCTGCGGCGGCCAATGTCGACATCGACCCTGCGCTTGCCGCGGGCGGTTCAACGATCACCGGTGCGACGGCGGCCACCGGTTCAAATACTTTAGTCAACGATCTGATTATCAACGGTGTCGACATCGGCGTGATTACCGGTGTAACTGGCACGTCAACCGCTGCCGATCAGGCTGACGCCGTGGTTGCAGCGTTCACCGCCGTGAAGGCCGGTCTTGCCGCTGGCAACCCCCTCACCAACGTCACCGCCGCAAACGTTGGTGGCGTCGTACAGCTGTCCAGCAGCGATGGCAGTGACATCGCCGTTACAGCAACCGCTAATGGCACATCGCTCACCGGTCTGTCGAGCACTGGCGGTTCGATCAAGATCAACGGTGTGCAGCTCGATGCGGCGTTTACCCCCGGCGCGACCGCGACCCTCCAGGGTGACGCCCTGCGCGACGCGATCAATGACCAGACTGACAAAACCGGTGTGGTCGCATCGAACAGCACCGGCATCCTGACCCTCGCTTCCAAGGATGGCCGAGACATCCAGATCGAGCTTACCGGAAGTGCCAAGCTGGCATCAGGCCTGACGGCCGGAACCACCAAGGTTGGCTCGGACAGCGCCATCTCCAAGGCCGCCGCTTTCAACACGGTGACCGGACAAACCGGCGTCTCCGCCGTGGCCACCAAGACCAGCGTCACCGGCGGTGTGATCAGTGCCTCGGCAGCGGTTGACGGCACGACCACCAACTACATGAAGATCAACGGTGTCAAGCTCGGGGCGATTGCCGCCGGCGGCAACGTTGCGGCCCAAGGCAACAATGTCGTTGCAGCGATCAACGCCGTTTCCAACCAGACCGGCGTCACCGCGACCTTCGACACCAGTACCAATCAGCTCAGCCTGGCTGCAGCTGATGGCCGTACCATCACCGTCGAGACCAAGGGCTCGGCCGCGGCAACCAACACCGGCTTCACCGCCAACACGGTCACCAACACCTATGGCGGCATCAAGCTGTCTTCGAGCAGCAGCGCCGGGATCACCCTCGGTGGTGCCGATCTCGCCAACACGGCCCTGAGCGCTGGTTATGAAGCGGCCACCGCGACTTTTGGCGCCGGCATTGCGAGTGTCGATCTGACCACCGCCAGCGGTGCACAAAACGCAATCGCCACGATCGACTCGGCACTGGCCAACATCAACTCCAATCGAGCGAACCTCGGTGCGGTACAGAACCGGTTCGGTAGTGTGGTCAGCAATCTCGCCACAACGTCGGAAAACCTTTCTGCCTCGCGCAGCCGCATTCTTGATGCCGACTTCGCCTCGGAGACCGCCAGTCTGACGCGCTCGCAGATTCTGCAGCAGGCCGGCACGGCAATGCTCGCCCAGGCCAATTCGTTGCCGCAGAACGTGCTTTCGCTGTTGCGCGGATAACCGGATAGGGTTGAATAGCGGTAAGATCGGGGGCGCGGTCGCGGCAACGCGGTCGCGCCCCGATGTTTCTTCCCCAAGGAGTGTGTGATGAACATCCAACCCACTGGCGCTTCGCTGCCACCCCCGGTCAACCCGGCACTCAGCGTGGCAATGCGTGAAACAAGGGCACCCAGCGAAACAGCGACCAAAGTCACCGACCCGTCGCAGTCGCCGCTGCGCGCACAGCAACCCGACCGCGAAAAGCTGGAAGCCGCCACCCAGAGCGTCCGCGACTTTGTCGAACCGATCAACAGCAACCTGGAGTTCAGCGTCGACAACGATACCGGGCAACTGGTCGTCAAGATCATCGACCGCGCCACCAAGGAAGTGATTCGCCAGATGCCTTCCGAAGAAATGCTGGCGATTGCCAAGGCACTCGACAGCATCAAGGGCCTGTTTGTCAAACAGACGGCCTGACCTGCAGTTTGCGCTCAAGCGGCGCAGGAGAACACCATGACGATCTCGTCACCGGGCCTAGGCTCGAACCTCGATGTCAACAGCATCGTCAGTCAACTGATGGCGCTGGAACAACGCCCCCTGACCGAACTCGCGAAGAAGGAAGCAGGCTTTCAGGCCAAGATCTCGGCGCTTGGCTCGCTGCAAGGTGCGCTCTCGGCAATTCAGACGGCGTCGGGCAATCTCGTCCCCGCGAGCGGCACGACCGCCATACAAAAGTTCTCGGTTTTCAAGTCGACGCTGACCGACGCGACGGTCGCCTCAGCCACGGCCGCTTCGACCGCGGTGGCTGGCACTTATAGTCTCGAAGTGACCCAACTGGCCAAACAACACAGCCTCGCGACGTCTACCACGGCCACCCCTTTTTCTGGGACCAACGGCACGCTCACGACCGGCGGCACGCTCACCATCCGGCTCGATACGCAGGCCGGATCGACCACCCCGAGCAAGACGACCGATATCTCGATCGCCAACGGCGCCACACCGGAAGCCATTCGCGATGCAATCAACAACGCCAGTGCCGGAGTTTCGGCATTGGTGATCAATGGTACCGCCGGCAAGCAACTGGTATTGACCGGAGACACCCCCGGCAGCAACCAGTTCATCAAACTATCGGGAGTCGCCGCCCTCGCCTACGACCCGAACGCCACTCCGCAGCCGCTCACCGACCCCTTTGTCCAGTCGCAGGCCGCACAAGGCGCCACTTTCAAACTGAACGGCATTGCCGTAGCAGCCGCCACCAACACTGTCACGACAGCGATCGACGGCGTTACGCTGACCTTGCTGAAAGGTCCGGAAGCACCCGCCACCTCAGTCAGCACCACGCTGACGATCAGCAAGGACAATTCAAGCCTGAGCACGGGTGTTAACGCCCTGGTCAAGGCATTGAACGACTTCCAGACCACGGCCAGCAGTCTAGGCAGCTATGATGCAACCACCAAGAAAGCCGGTACGCTGAACGGCGACAGCACGCTGCGTGCGGCCCAGAACAATATCCGCTCGGTGCTCGGCAACATTCCCACAGAGCTCTCGGGCGCTGCGCTGCAGCACCTCACGGACATCGGCATCACTCTGCAAAAGGACGGCAAACTGACTGTAGACTCGGCGAAAATGACCAAAGCCATCAGCAGCGATCTCAATGGCGTCGCCAAGCTGGTCGCCGCCTACGGTAGCGCATTCAAGACCGCCGCCGATGGACTGGTTGGCGCCGGTGGTCTGGTTGCCGCCCGAAGCCAGGGCCTGAGCACATCGATCAAGGCCCTGGGCAAGCAGTCGGAAGTGATCAACAGTCGCCTGACCCAGATCGAATCGCGCTATCGCAAGCAATTTACCTCGCTCGACACCCTTATCTCGGGAATGACCAAGACCAGCAATTTCCTTACGCAACAGCTCGCCAATCTGCCCAGTTACAGCTAGGAGTCCCCCATGTTCGGCAATGCACGAAAAGCGATTTCAGCCTATCAGAAGGTAGGCGTTGATGCGGCCATCGAGGTCGCCGACCCGCACCGGCTGATCCTGCTGCTCTTCTCAGGCGCCCAGGCTGCGATCGGGAATGCGCGCGCCGCAATGCAACAACAACAGATCGCCGCCAAGGGTGAGGCGATTTCAAAAGCCATCGACATCATCGGCAACGGGCTCAAGGTGAGCCTCGATCTGGAGAAGGGTGGCGAAATCGCCGAACGCCTGGATGCCCTCTACGACTACCTGGTCTTGCGCCTGCTCCGCGCCAACCTGAACAACGATCTGCATGCGCTGGAAGAGGTCTCGGGCCTGCTTGAAGAGATCCACAGCGCGTGGCGCGACATTTCGCCGAACGCGGTACAGCAAGCGGTCGCATGATTGCCGTGCTGCAGGCGCTGGAGGAACTGCTGGCCCTCTCCGAGAGCATGCTCAGCGCCGCAGGTGCCGAGGACTGGGAGACACTGGCCAGCCTCGAAGCGGCACGCCGCGCGCTTACCGAAAGCCTGCCCGCCGGGCTGACCGCCGACCTTCCTGCCGGGTTGCAGGCGCGAGCGCGCGTCCTGATCGAGAATTGCCTGCGCTGCGACGAGAACCTGCGGCCACTGCTGGACACCCGCATGAGCGAGTTGCAGGTCGTTCTACGCGCGGCTCAGCCGGCCCTCTGAACAAATGATCCGCGCCGACGTAGCCAATCGCTTGCAGCCGGCGGCCGACATCGCCTTGCGACCGGCGCCGCCGGCACAGGAGATCACCGACAAGCTGTCCGGCCTGGTCGCCGGGCAACGGCTGCTGGCGGAAATCCAGTCATTGATGCCTAACGGCAGCTACCGCGCGCTGATCAACCAGCGCAACGTGACGCTTGCCCTGCCCTTTGCGGCCAAGAGCGGCGACACGATCGAACTCGAAGTCACCGAAAGTGACGGCAAGCTGACCCTGGCCGTCGTTGCAACTGCCGGATCGGAGAGCGGCAGGGACGAGGATGGATCCGCCGCGACCAGCCTGAGCCGTACCGGGCAGTTGATCAGCAATCTCCTGGGCGGTCCGCGCGACGGCAAAGGTGGCCCTGTGGCGCTGCCACTCAATGGTAATCAACCGATCTCTACCAGCCCACCCACTGACGCCCAGGAACTGTTGCCGCTGCTCAAACAGGCGATCACGACCAGCGGCATGTTCTACGAGTCGCACCAGGCCGAATGGGTCGAGGGCCGCTACAGCAAGGAGCAGCTCTTGCAGGAGCCACAAGGAAAACTGGCACCACAGACGCCGCTGCCGCAGTTGCAGCAACCATCTACCATCGGCGACACCAGTGTCATCAGCGGCTCGCCCGCCGACACCGCGCCGGTGGTCGCCAAGACGCCAGAAGCAAACACCGGCGCGGCGCAGCCGTCACAAGCGGTGGCCGCACAGGCCCAGTCGCTTGTCCAACAGCAACTTGAGGCCTTCGCGACCCAGAATTTTTCCTGGCAAGGGCAGGTCTGGCCTGGCCAACAGATGCAGTGGGAAATCGAAACCGACAACGAGCGCCAGCAGAGCAGTGGTGACGACGATAGCCAGAAATGGCAGACACGGCTGCGGCTGACGCTGCCCCGGCTCGGAGAAGTGGAGGCCCGACTTCATGTTCAGGGACAGCAGCTCACCTTGGCCATGCGCGCCACCAGCGCCGAAACGCGTGAGTTGCTGCGCGGTGGAACGGCCACCTTGCGCAGTCAGCTTGAACAGGCCGGGCTGGATCTCACGTCACTGGGGGTCGCTTCACCACAGGAAATACAGGCGGATATCCAGTTTGCAGAATGACTCCATGCCGGAAGATGCCGGGCGCAGCCCTGCCGCCGCCCTTGACGCAGTGCTTGCACCGGCCTTGGCCAAGGCGCTGGCATGCCACGATGCCGGACAGTTCAGCGAAGCCGAGCAACTCTGTCAAGCAATCCTGCAGGCACGGCCTGATCACCCGGAGGCGAACTATCAACTTGGTCTTCTGGAGATCCAGCGGCTGCGACCGGCCACAAGCCTGCCCTATTTCCTTGCCGCCATCGAAGCGTGCCCGGAGTCACGCCCCTATTGGTTGAGCTACCTTGAAGCCCTGATACAGGCCGAACAGGTGGACACGGCAAGACAGGTGCTCGCACTCGGCCAACAGCATGGCCTGGCCGGTGCCGAAGTGGATGCTCTGGCTCTGCGCCTGACCGATGGCACACCACTGGAGCAGGCGCCCGACGCCAAGCCCGTCAGGCCAGCCCGCAGGCACTCCGCGAAAGGTGCTGCGGGCCGCGACGGCAAGCCTTCCGCTCAGGATGAGAGCAAGCTGTTGACATTTTTTAACGCCGGGCACTACAGCGAGGGAGAAACTTTCGCCAGAGAACTGACCGAGCGTTTTCCGGGCCATGGTTTTGGGTGGAAAGCGCTCGGGACATTGCTCAAGCTACAGGGACGCAACACCGAGTCGCTGGTCGCTCTGCGCCAGGCGGCAGACTTGCTGCCACGAGACGAGCAGGTGCAGAGCACCATGGGGCTGGCACTTGCAGACCTCGGAAAGCAGAAGGAATCGGAAGCTTGCCACCGCCGAGCGCTGAGAATCAAGCCGAGCCTGGCCGAAGCACATTACAACCTTGGCAATTGCCTCTGTGCGCAGGGGCGGTACAAGGAAGCCGAGAACTGTTACCGCAGAGCGGTGTCCTTGAAGCCATCGTATTCCCTTGCCTACTGCAATCTGGGCAACGCGCTCACAGACCAGGGTTGCCTTGCCGAGGCCGAAGTCAGCTACCGGCGAGCTTTGGCACTGCAACCGGACCTCGCCGCAGCGCATCTCGCGCTAGGCAGAAATCTGAAGGCGCAGGACCGCCCCAACGACGCCGAGGCCAGCTACCGACGGGCGCTGGCTTACCGGCCGGATGATGCCGAAGCACATAACCATCTGGGAGAAACGCTGAGAGATCTCGGTAGACTGACCGAGGCGGAAAGTGCCCTCTGCCGCGCTCTGGAACTGCAACCGGATTTCGCCGAGGCGCATTATCACCTTGGCAACACGCTCGGTGACCAGGGACGCCTGGAGGAAGCCGAAACCGCGTGGCGTCGCGCGGTGGGCTGCAAACCGGACTTCCTCTTCCCGCTCGTTGCCTTGGGTTCCGCACTCAGAAAGCAGGGACGCCTCAAAGAAGCCGAAGACTGCTTGCGGCGCGCGCTGGAGTACTGGCCAGAGGTTGCCAAAGCACATTTCAACCTTGGCAACATTCTGAGTGACCAGGAACGACTGAGCGAAGCCGAAGCCAGCTACCGCCGCGCGCTGGAGCTTATGCCCGACCTGACCGATGCGCTTCTCAATCTCTCCACCACCCTCATCGCACTCGGCCGATACGCCGAAGCCGAAGCAGGTTTTCGGCAGGCCCTGACAATCAGACCCGAGAGCGCACGCGCGTACAGCAACCTGCTCTTTTGTCTGACCCATGACGAAAGCGTTGATGCAGCGGCACTGTTTGCCGAGCATTGTCGGTTTGGCGAACAGTTCGAAGCCCCTCTGCGTGCCCACTGGACGCCGCACAGCAATTCTCGTGACCCCGAGCGTTGCCTGCAGATCGGTTTTCTTTCGCCAGACTTTCGCAATCACGCCGTGGCCAATTTCATCGAACCGGTTCTCGCCGAACTGAAGAACTTCCGGCAATTGTCACTGCATGCCTACTACAGCCATACCGTCGAGGACCATGTGACGCTGCGCCTGCGAGAACACATTCCTCACTGGCACCCGGTTGCCGGCATTGCCGATACCACTCTCGCCGATCGGATCCGGGCCGACGGAATCGACATTCTCATCGACCTGAGCGGCCATACGGCCCACCATAGACTGCAGACCTTTGCCCGCAAACCGGCACCGCTGCAGGCCAGCTGGATTGGCTACCCAGGCACCACCGGCCTGCAGGCCATGGACTACTACCTCGCGGATCGCTTCTTTCTGCCTTTCGGCGAGTTTGACGAACAGTTCACCGAAAAAATCGTGCGTCTCCCGGCAAGCGCGCCTTTCCTGCCGTTTGCCGATGCGCCGGCGGTGAGTCCGCTGCCGGCGCTGAGCAGGGGCCATGTCACCTTCGGTAGTTTCAATCGACCGACCAAGATCAGTCCCTCGGTCATTGCTCTCTGGTCGCAACTGTTAAGAGCCGTGCCCAACTCGCGGATGCTGCTCGGGGCGATGCGGCCTGACGGACGTGCCGACCAATTGATTGAGGACTTTGCGCGCAACGGAATCAGCCGCGACCGCCTGAGCCTGCATTATCGCTGCGACATGAAAACCTATCTGACGCTGCACCAGGATGTCGATGTTTGCCTCGATACCTTCCCCTACACCGGCGGGACAACCACTCTGCACGCCTTGTGGATGGGTGTACCCACATTGACCATGGCCGGCTCAACCGTGCCCGGGCGACCCGGTGCATCGGTCCTCGGCCATGTCGGACTGGAGACATTCATAGCTGCCGACCCGGCAGAGTTCGTGAACCAGGGCGTGGCGTGGACAGTCAATCCGGAGTCATTGGCCCGACTCCGGACCGAATTGCGGCAACGTTTGCGCCAATCGGCAATGGGCCAACCGCAATTGGTCGCCGCTGGGCTGGAAAGGGCACTGCGCATCATGTGGAGACGCTGGTGTGCGCAGCTTCCCGCGGAATCCTTTGCGGTAGATGCGCAGGATCTTACTTGAACAAGCCGAGGCTGGCGGTGATGCAGCCCTACTTCATGCCGTACATCGGCTACTGGCAACTCCTCGCCGCTGCCGATCGATTCATCGCTCTCGACGACGTCGCGTATACCCCCAGGGGCTGGGTGAACCGGAACCGAATTGTGGTCCATGGCGCAGCCCATCTGTTCACGCTGCCTGTAAGGCGTGCATCACACCATCGCTTGATCAGCGAACTGGAGCTCGCCGTCGATGCCGCCTGGCTCAGGGCCTTTCGTCTGACGCTCGAACAGAGTTACCGGAAGGCACCCTGCTTCGAGGAAACCATGGACTTTCTCGCGCCGCTGCTGTCCTCATGTGGTGGTCCCCTGCTGCCTTTTCTGCTGCTCAGCATGCAGGCCGTGGCCAGGCATCTCGGCATCGTGACCCCGGTCTGCCTGGCGTCTGCGGTCGACCCCGAGCATCGGCAGCGCGGCCAGGACCGCATACTGGAGTTATGCCGGCGTGCAGGCGCGTGCGAATACATCAACCTGCCAGGCGGCAGGGATCTCTACGACAGTGCCGCGTTCGCGAGCCGCGGCGTTCGCCTTGGGTTCATCGTCCCGCAGGAACGACCCTACCCGCAACTTGCCAGGCAATGGTTACCTTGGCTTTCGATCATGGACATGTTGATGCAGCTCGGACACACAGCCACGCGACAAGAGTTGTCGGGTTACCGACTCGACGCGACCGGCAGCGAGTTTCCAAGGTGAGGGATTCTTTGGTGCCGTCGGCAACGCTGATCTTTCCTGCCGTAAACCAACTGGCCGCAGACTACTGGCGGGCAGCACAGCAACGTGGGGAGCAAACGGTCGCCGCGGCATCGGTGGCCGCGGATGTGTCGCTGTTCAACGGCACGGCCGTCGTCAGCTTGCCGACCATTTACGAAAGGGACTTCCCGGCGGCATTTCTGGCGCTGATCGCCGAGCATTCGATTGCGCGGATCCATTGTTCAGTGGCCAGCGTTTACGCTTTCCTGCGCCAGTTCTGCATTGAGCAGCGGCTGACTATTGAACTGCTCGGAGACTCGCCGATTCACCAGCAAATGTCACAGCACCAGCGCTTGATGGCGCGCGCCAGGCAACTGCGGCCTTTGGTCATCGCCTGCGCTGATGTCTCGAAGGTACTACCGGAGCTTGAAATCGCCGCCGTGTTTCGCCAGTCCGCCCTGATCTACGGTGAGTCGAACGACGAGAAACTGGCGGCGATGATGGGCATTGTCGCCAGCGCGCCAGCCGGAGATGTGGTCGAATTGGGATCGCTGATGGGGAGAACGGCGTTTGTCCTGCTTTATCTGTCCCGACGCTACGGCCTTGGCCCCTTGCTGACCGTTGACCCCTGGCTTCCGGCGAATGCGGTCCATCGAGACTCGCCCGAAGCTATCCGCAGTCTGGTCGACGATTGGGACTACGATGCCCTGGCCGAGGCCTTCTTCGTCAACCTGGCGCCGTTCGTCGGCAGCGACCATGCCCATCTGCGAATGCCATCCGCACAAGCTTTTCCCGTATACGCCGAGGGCTGCCCGATTCTGTCTCAGGATGCGAGGGCGGTGCCCTACTGCCGGCGAATTGCCATTCTGCACATTGATGCCAATCATGATTACGATGCCGTCAGAAACGACTGCGATCTCTGGCTACGCCGTTTGCTTCCGGGGGCCTGGCTGATCCTGGATGACTATGTGTGGTCGCACGGCGACGGCCCCCTCCGGGTCGGCAACGAGCTGATCGAGGAATACGCTGAACGCATTGAACGCGCCTTCGTGTGCGGCAAAGCGCTGTTCATGAAGTTTCGCGGCGACGCGAATAGGGAGGAGTAGGAGAATGAGATTATCCGCATCGCGGTTCTACGTTTGTCCGCAGTGCAAGGCGCCCCTGCGCCTCGACATGCTGGAGGACAGCGGCGAACAGGTCCTGAGCGGTACCCTCTCGTGCCGGTGCGGTGAGGTGTTTGAAATATCACACGGAATTCCTGACCTGACCTGGCCACGACAACTCGCCAGCAGCGACATGGAGGCAAAGCATTGGTACGACGCCAATGCCGACGTCTATGACGAGAATCTGCACCTGACTTTCGATACCTTTCGCGAGGACGAAAGTGCGGTCAGAAATCGCCTGGTCGACAAGCTTGACCTCCGTGAAGGGAGTTGCGTACTCGAACTGGGAGCCGGATCGGGCAGGGACTCGGTGCTGATTGCCGAGCGACTGGGTCCGGCAGGCCAGTTGTACCTGCAGGATATTTCGCTAGCCATCCTGCGCAAGAGCTTCAGCAAACTCGCCCAATACCCGGTGGCCACCGAGTTCCACGTCGGCAACGCCTGTAGCCTGCCGTTTCCGGACCGGGTATTCGACGCTGTTTTTCATTTCGGCGGCCTGAACACCTTTTCCGATATTGGCGGGTTCTTCCGCGAAGTCAACCGGGTTGCCAAGATCGGGGCAAAGATCGTCGTCGGTGACGAAAGCATGCCGGTCTGGCTGAGGAATACAGAATTTGGCGCCATCCTGATGAACTCCAACCCGCTGTATCGCTACGACCTGCCGCTGCAGCACCTGCCCGTGTCCTGCCGTGAAGTGAAGCTGGAGTGGATCATCGGAGGCGTGTTCTATGTCCTCGAATATCGGGTCGGCGACGGAGAACCATTCGCCGATCTCGATTTCGAGATCCCAGGGATACGGGGAGGAAGCCACCGGACCCGCTACCATGGTGTATTGGAAGGCGTTACCGCGGAAGCGAAATCGCTGGCTCAACAGGCTTCTGCCAAGAGTGGCAAGAGCATGCATCGCTGGCTCGACGACGTGGTCAGGAGTGCTGCCACGCGCGACCTCGAGTCCGAGTAGGGAAGCGAGAAAATGAGCGGCAAACCGGAGATTGACGAGAACTGCCGAGCGCGCTATGAGCGCTACGAAACCGAGCATTGGCAGGATCTGGCGCGCTGCGTCGGCCTGGCGAAGCTGGACTTGAAAGAGGTGATGATGCACGCGCCAGCCTTCATCAGAAGACGTGAACTGGCGCGACTGCTGGCCCATTACGAGTTGTTCAAGTTGGTGGCCGACATGCCCGGTTCGATTGCCGAACTGGGCGTGTACCTTGGTGCCGGTATGTTTACCTGGAGCAAACTGCTTGAGACCTTCAATCCGGGAGATCGCGGGCGAAAGGTCTACGGTTTCGAAAGCTGCGGCGGTTACGAGTCCTTTACTCCCGAGGACGGTGACTGCAAACCCTGGGTAGACCGCTTGATTGGTGCCATGAAACCCACCGAAGAGTACCTGCAGGGCATGGTCGACCTCCATAACAACGACAACTTTCTGCGCGGCGTCGAGCGCTGCAAGCTGATCCAGGGAGACATCCGGTTAACGGTCGAGGAGTTCGCAAGAAACGCCTTGGGAACCCGCCTGAGTCTGCTCTATTTTGACGTCAACGTTTTTGAACCCACCTTGGCGGGCCTCCGCCATCTCTACCCGCTGGTTCTTACAGGCGGCGTCGTCGCTTTCAACGCCTATGCTTCTCCCCCCTGGGCGGGCGAGGGAAACGCGCTGGAGACCTATTTTGCCGAGATCGGGCACGCCGTCCCCCGCATGACCAAGTTTCCCTTTTCGATTTATCCGAATGCCTATTTCATCAAGCCATAGTAGAGAGTGAACAGGATGTTGCAATGGCGCAAGCTGGGAATGCTTTTTCGACCCGAGGGGCGCTTCCCGTGGATGCATGAGTACGCGCAGGTGCCGACAACCCTGCTCCTGGATGATCGTCTGCGCGTATATTTCAGTTGCCGCCCGAAACGTGCGGCAGACGGCTCGTGCCTGAGCCATACCGGCTTCGTGGATCTTGACCGCGGCGATCCCCGGCAGATACTGGCCGTTTCGCCGCGGCCGGTCATCGAACTCGGCGAACTGGGCTCCTTCGACCAGTTCGGCGTCATGGCTGGAAGCGTGCTGCCGGTCGGTGACGAAATCTGGCTGTATTATTGCGGGTGGACGCGAAGCGTTGCCGTTCCCTACAACTGGGCAATCGGTCTGGCGGTCAGTCGTGACGGCGGCAGACACTTTGCGCGCATCGGCAAGGGACCGATCATTGGCCCGTCAGCCTCCGAGCCTTACCTGCAGGCCTGCCCGATCGTGCGCCGCCAGGAAGGGGGGCGGTGGCATATGTGGTACCTGTCCGGCACCGCCTGGCTGGATACGGGTCGCTGTCGGGAATCCATCTACGTCGTCATGCACGCCACATCGCGTGACGGTATCGACTGGGAGCGCGACGGCAAACCGGTGCTGCCCGCACGCGTCGATTTCGAGTGCCAGACCAGCGCCTCGGTATTCGAGCATCAGGGTCGGCATCACATGCTGTTCTCTTACCGGCATGGCCTTGATTTCCGCAACGCCACGCGCGGCTACCGCATCGGCCACGCCTGCTCGGACGACTTGCGGGTATGGCAGCGCACCGATGACGAGGCAGGTATTGAGCCGGCGATCAGCGGCTGGGATTCGGAGATGGTCTGCTATCCGCATGTTGTTGATCTCGACGGCAGAACGCTTTTGATTTACTGCGGTAACGAGTTCGGCCGAGAAGGCTTTGGCTGGGCCGAGCTACTTCCCTAGCGCTTGCAGAAAATCGGACGACCATGAAGAAGCTGCTTGTTTTTGGCGCCGGCAAGATCGCCGACGTGATGTCGGATTACTTCAATCGCGACAGCGATTACGAGATTTCCGCCTACACCTGTGAAGGGGTGCTTGGCACTGACGCACAATATCGTGGCTTGCCGCTGGTCTCTTTTGAAGACGCGACACGCCTTTTCCCTCCAGACCGGTACTTCCTGCATATCGCTGTTGGCTACCATCAACTGAATCGCCTGCGCGAAAGGCTCTTTGTCGAAGCACGAGGCAAGGGCTATGCGCTTGCCAGCTACGTCAGTTCGCGCTGTTGGCCAGGACAAAATGCCGTCGTAGGTGAAAACTGCTTTGTTGCCGATGGGGTATCGCTTGAAGCAGGGGCACGCATCGGTGACAACGTCGCGCTCTGGAGCAACGTTGTGGTCGGGCATCATGCCGAGATTCGCGATCATTGCTGGGTCGCCGCGGGTACCGTGATCGGTGGCGGCAGCGTGGTCGGGGAGCGCTGCTTTCTGGCGCTCAACGCGACGGTTGGTAACGAAGTGGAGATCGGTTCTGACAGTATCCTCGGGGCACGCACGCTGCTGACCCGATCGGTAGCCAGCAAGAGCGTTCTCGTCGAACGTGACACTGAGCTGTTCCGCCTCGACAGTGACCAGTTCCTGCGCATCTCGAAACTGCGCTAAGCGCCATAGCCATGCCTTACGCGTATAACCTCGGGCGGGCTTTTGCGGAAATTGCCGACAGCCATGCCCAGCGACCCGCATTGGTGTTCGGCACCGAACGGTCAATTTCTTACGCCGACCTCGATCGCCGCTCGAACCGGATAGCCCATTGGTTGAAGGTGCAGGGGCTGCGCCGACGGGACATCCTGGCACTGTTCCACGCCAAGTCGACAGAAGGCTTTGCACTGATGCTGGCCGCCTTGAAGATCGGCGCGGCTTACGTCAATCTCGATGATCAGAACCCTCCGCAGCGCCTGGGCAGGATTCTGACGACGTGCCAACCGCGCATGGTGATAAGCGACCACCCTCTGCCCAAGGACATCGAGGAGTGTTGTCAGGCGAACGCCACACCGCTGTTGATGCTGCCCGATCCAGAAACGCAGGCACAACTGCCAGATCATCCCCCCGTAGAGATGGATCAAACCACCGGCAGCGACCCGGCCTACCTGATGTTCACTTCCGGATCAACCGGAACACCAAAGGGCGTCGTGATCTCCCATGCCAGCGTCCTCAATCTTGTCAAGTGGGCGCGCGCAGAGTTCGCCATTACCGGAGATGATGTGCTGACCGGCGTCAACCCCATGTATTTCGACAACTCGGTCTTCGACTTCTACGCATCGCTGTTCAACGGTGCTGCTCTGGCGCCGCTGCCCCGTGAGATTGTCGCCTCGGCGCCTGCGCTGGTGCGACGTGTCGCTGAGCTCGGCTGTACCGTATGGTTTTCCGTGCCTTCTCTGCTGATCTATCTGATGACCATGCGCCAGCTTCCGACGGGCACATGGCCAGCGCTGCGCTGCCTCATCTTTGGCGGCGAGGGTTACCCCAAGACAGAGCTCAAGAGACTGTTCGACCTCTTTCATCCGCGTACCCGCCTGGTCAATGTTTACGGACCAACCGAATGCACCTGCATCTGTTCGGCCTATACGCTG
The DNA here is from genome assembly GCF_056856495.1 of Candidatus Accumulibacter propinquus. NCBI lineage: Bacteria > Pseudomonadati > Pseudomonadota > Betaproteobacteria > Candidatus Accumulibacter > Candidatus Accumulibacter propinquus. Next base: position 361,823 of record NZ_JBSEHC010000001.1, on the reverse strand, counting down.
GGTCAGACGGATTTCAGGGATCTGCAAGGGCTGGCGCCCCTGGGAAAACTGGCGGCGAATTTCTCATGTCTGCTATTGACCGAGAAACTGGCCGTGGCAAAAAGCGGCGAAGTCGGGGAGCTTTGTCTGTTGGGCCCACAACTGGCCATGGGCTATTACAACGACGCCGAGCGCACCGCGCGCAGTTTCCTCGACAATCCGCTCAGTGTGCACTTTCATGAACGGCTGTACCGGACCGGCGATCTGGTACGGCAGGATGATGGCGGATTATTATGGTTCGTTGGACGCCGCGACAATCAGATCAAGCACCTCGGCTACCGCATCGAACTCGAAGAAATTGAAGCTGCCTTGCACGCACTGCCGAATGTCACCCAGGCTGCAGCCTTTTATCAGCGCGTCCGTGATCAACACGGACGCATCGTGGCGTTTGTCAGTTCACCGCTGCCAATTGACGCAGGCAGCATCCGCGATGGGCTCAGAAACCGGCTGCCTGCCTACATGATTCCAGCACAGGTCGAGGTGCTGACGGACCTGCCACGCAATGCCAACGGCAAGGTCGACCGCCAGGCGCTGGCGCTTCGCTTGACCAGGCTCTAGCACGGAAACGATTTCGCTCACAGTTTCAAGCCGCCGTCGAGTTCAATCACGGTCCCCGTCAGGTAATCGTTCTCGGCCGCAAAGATCACGCACTGTGCCACCTGCTCGGGCGTACCCAAACGCCGCAGCGCCGTTCTGCCGACCCAGTCCCTGAGACGCTCCTGGCTCATTGCCGCGTGCGTTGAAGAGGTATCGATGAAGCCCGGCGCAATCGCCAGCGCGCGAATCCCCAGGCCCCCGAGTTCCTTCGCCCACGACAGTGCCAGGGCGTTGCTGCCAGCCTTGGCTGCCGCATAGGCGCTTTGTCCGGCATTGCCACGGGCGGCGACCGAACTGATATTGATGATCACACCACGCGTGCGGCGGCGAATCATCTTCTCGGCAACGCATGCGCCCATCACCAAGGCTGTGGTGAGATTCAGACGCAAGGCCTTTTCCCAGAGACCCAGGTCGTGGCGCCCGCCAGTTCGGTCGAGCAGGTTATACAGCGGTGCGCTGCAAATCCAGCCTGCCGCATTCACCAGCATGTCGATACGACCATGTGCCTGCATCACGGTGTCGACTACGGTTGAAGCCTGATCCGCATCGGCGACATCACACGGGAAGACCGTGATCCGTTCTGCCACAAGCGTGTTCAGCAGTTCACCGTTGAGGTCCAGGGCAGCGACTTTGCATCCCGCGCCAGCCAGGGTCAGCGCAATGCAACGTCCAATATTCTGGGCCGCACCGGTGACAATCACGACAGCACCATCAAGCTCCATCGAGCAGACCTTTTTGCCGTAGTAGTCCGATGATCGCGGCGAGCGAGGTCATGTCCGCGATCTGATCACCATCAAGTACGATCTGGTAATGTTCCTCGATACTGATCACCAGTTCCATGTGCGCCAGCGAGTCCCAGGCAGCGGTGGTTTTCATGGTCATGCCGGGATCGATGTCGCCGACCGACAATTTCAGGGCAGAAGCGACAAGTCGCAAGAGTTCGTTCATTATAGGTGCACGCTGAGCGTGGTTCAGTAAGGTGAGCAAACGATTTCGCTGATACGATCGACGACCTTGTGGTCAAGATCAGGATAGATCGGCAGGCACAGAATCTGTTTGGCAATGCTCGTCGCCACCGGCAGGTTGGCGGGTGCAGCCGAGGCAATTCCCCGGTACATCGGGAGGTCACTGATCAGAGGATGAAAATAACGTCGGACGTGAATGTTCCGGCTTCGGAATCTGTCGTAAAGCTGGTCGCGTGAAAGCGGGTACTCCGAGCCAATCAGTATCGGGAAATAGCCGCCATTCGGCTTGACCCCGTCGGCTGCCACCAGGCAGCGTACGCCCGCGACGCTCGCCAGAGCATCGCGGTAGCGCCTGTCAATGCGCATGCGCGCGGCTATGGCCTGATCAATGTGTTTGAGTTGCAGCAAGCCGAGGGCGGCCTGAAACTCACTCATCTTCCCGTTGATGCCGGGAGCCACGACCGTGACTTCGTCGGCAAAACCGAAATTCTTGAGGTAATCGATGCGCTGCTTGAGCTTCGCGTCATGACAGATGATGGCGCCACCTTCGAAGGTGTTGAACACCTTGGTGGCGTGGAAGCTCAGCATTGCCAGATCGCCTTGTTCAAGCAACGAGTGCCGATCAACCGACACACCGAAAGCATGCGCCGCATCGTAGATCAGTTTCAGTCCGTAGCTGTCCGCGATCTGCTGCAGGCGCAGGCTGGCGCAAGGATTACCGTAACAATGCACGGGCAGGATGGCGGTGGTGCGCGGGGTGATTGCAGCCTCGACGAGTTCCTCGTCAAGGTTGCAGGTATCCCTTCGGATATCGACGAATACCGGCTTGATACCATTCCACAACAGGGCGTGTGTCGTGGCGGCGAAAGTGTAGGGCGTGGTGATGACCTCGCCCGTGATGCGTAGTGCCTGCAGCGCCGTCATCAATGCCAGCGTGCCGTTGGCAAACAGGCACACCTGCGGTACCCCCAGGTATTGCCGGAGTGCTTCCTCGAACTGTTGGTGGAATGGGCCGCCGTTGGTAAGCCGCCGACTTGCCCAGATCTCTTCCAGATAGGGGAGAAACTCTTCCAGCGGAGGCAGGTACGGCCGGGTAAGGAATATGGGCTGCTCTGGCATGAGTTCCGGGGCTGGTGGTCGCGTCTCGCGTCATCTCATTATGCACGCGATGACGCGAATTGGAATACTCCTCGATTCGCGCCACCATTTCCATGCCCCGGCCACTCAGGCAATCAGATGAAAATCGCCATGATCAAGGGTCGGGTGGGTCGAAATACCGACCAGCGCGATCTCCACTGCAGCGCCGCTGCCACTGCCATCGGCATCATAATACAGCGAACCGCTGGTGGTGTTATAGACGATCCGGTCATCCGCGTCGTGCCCCTTGATGGCGCCGGCAGCAGCCCAGAACTGCTCGACGCCCAGATCGCCGGTTGACCCACCGAGCGCCGGGAACAGCAACAGGCTGAAGTCGATATGGTCGGTTCCTGCCTGGAAATCGATCAGGGTATCCTTGTTGCTTGCCGCATTCGGAGCCGTATTGAACACAAACGCATCCGCACCATCGCCGCCCGTCAGCGAGTCGTTGCCCTGCCCACCGATCAGCGTGTCGTTGCCGCTGCCGCCGATGATCCGATCGGCGCCGTTTCCACCATCGATCTGGTCGGCATAAGCCGTTCCGGTCAGGAGGTTCGCGCCGGCGTTACCGACCAGAGTAATCGCGTTGCCCATCGCCAGAGCATCGACATTGAGGGCAACGGTGCCGGTGGTTGTCGCTACCGCACCGGTGCCGGTGCCAAGCACCACCCGCTCGATGCCACTGTCGCCCGCGTACAGCTTGAGGGTACCGGCGGTGGTATCTGCGAAACGCACTTCGTCGATCCCCGTGCTGCCGGTATCGGCGAACTCGGCCGCCGTATGTTCGGAGGCACGCGCGATCAGGTAGAGGTCGGAACCCTCACCACCATTCATGCTGTCGGTACCGGCCAGCCCCTTCAAAAGGTCGGCACCGTCGCCACCCTCGATCCGATCGCCATAGGTCGTTCCGGTCAGGATATTGGCACCGGCATTGCCAACCAGGGTGATGCCTTTGAGCACTGCGGACGCATCGACATTGAGGGCGGCCGTGCCCGTGGTATCCGCCAGCGCGTCACTGCCGGTGCCAAGGACCACCCGTTCCAGGCCCGTGTCGCCGGCGTACAGCTTCAGCGTACCGGCGCTGGTGGCGGTGAAGCGGACTTCGTCGACACCCGCGCTGCCGGTATCGGCGATCTCCGCCGCCAGATGATCGGAGGTCAGAGCGATCAGGTAGAGGTCGGAACCCTCGCCGCCATTCATGCTGTCGGTACCGACTCCACCAATCAACAGGTCAGCGCCGCCTCCAGCCTCGATCCGGTCGGCGTACGCGCTTCCGGTCAGGACGTTCGCGCCGGCATTGCCGACCAGGGTGATGCCTTTGGTCACCGCCGACGCATCGACGTTAAGGGCAGCCGAGCCGGTGGTCGTCGCTACGGCGCCGGTGCCGGTGCCCAGCACCACCCGCTCGATGCCCTTGTCGTTGGCAAAGAGGTTCAGCGTGCTGGCGCTGGAGGCCGTGAATCGCAGTTCGTCGACTCCGCTGCCGCCCGTATCGTTGATCTCTGTGGAAACATGCTCGGAGGCCAGTGCGATCAGATAAAGATCGGAACCAGCGCCGCCATTCATGCTGTCGACGCCGTCCCCACCGCTCAGGATGTCGTCACCGCTGCCGCCATCGATCTGATCAGCGTATGCCGTTCCGGTCAGAACGTTTGCCCCGGCATTGCCGACCATGGCGACACCATTGGCCAGTGCCGAAGCATCAACATTGAGAGCAGCCGTACCGGTAGTCGTCGCCGCAGCGCCTGTTCCGGTGCCAAGTACCACCCGCTCGACGCCACTGTCGCCCGCGTAGAGCTTCAGGGTAGCAGCGCTGGTGGCCGCAAATCGCACTTCGTCAACCCCGGCGCTGCCGCTATCGGAGATTTCCGCCGCTAGATGCTCGGAGGCAAGCCCGATCAGGTAGATGTCGGAACCTTCGCCACCATCCATGCTGTCAACCCCGGCCAGGCCGTTCAAGACGTCGACGCCGCCGCCGCCCTTGATCCGGTCAGCGTAGGCTGTCCCAGTGAGGATATTGGCACCATCGTTACCGACCAGGGTGATGGCCTTGGTTAGCGCCGACGCGTCGACATTGAGGGCAGTCGTGCCGGTGGTCGTCGCCACCGCTGCTGTTCCAGTACCAAGCACCACCTGCTCGATGCCTCTGTCACCCGCAAACAACTTCAGCGTGCCGGCACTGGTGGCCGCAAATCGCACCTCGTCGACACCCGTGCTGCCGCTGTCGGAGATTTCTGCGGCCGCATGCTCGGAAGCAGCCCCGATCAGGTAGATGTCGGAGCCCTCGCCACCGTTCATGGTGTCGATACCGGCCTGGCCATTCAACACGTTGTTTCCGCTGTTGCCGGTAATGCTGTTGGCCAACGTGTTGCCGGTCCCCATGAGGTCGGCGGTTCCCTCCAGTTGCAGGTTCTCGACGTTGACCGACATTACCCAGGAAGCCGATGCACGCACCAGATCAATGCCACCCGTGGTGCTGCTTTCGGTCACGATATCACCGCTGTCGTCAACCAGGTAGACATCGTTGCCACTTCCACCGAGCATCTGGTCGGCGCCAGTGCCACCATCAAGCAGATCATTGCCCAGCCCGGCATTCAGCGTATCGTTGCCACCAAGGCCATAGAGCCTGTCGATACCTGAGCTACCGTTCAGGGTGTTGGCGCTGTCATCGCCGTTGAGCGTCAGCCCGGTACAGGGAAGCGCGCTGATCGAGTAACTGCCGGTGGACAGAGCATCGCCCTTGGCTGCCAGGTAATGGGTGCCGCTCACCGTCGCGGTATAGATGATCTGCGAGTCGGTGGTCGACGCACTCGCGTCATCATTCTGGGTGATTGCCGTCAGGGTTGATCCATAGAGTTCAAGATACGGATCGAGAGCCCCGCCAACGCGTTTGAGGTTGAACACATAGGTATACCCGGCGGTCAGGCTGACCTTGAAGAGGTCGCCATCGGACGCCGTCTCGATGACACCGGATACTGCGCTACCTCCGACGGTAACTAATCCGCGGGTCGCGGTGGTCATCGTGTAATCGTCAGGAACCACGACGACGTCATCGTTCCGGATCGTCCCCGTGGCGCTTGAGGTTCCCAGTACCAGCCCCGACGACGGACTGGTCAGGCTGACGGTCAAGCCCTCGTCAGACTCCACCTGCGTATCTCCGGCAATGAGCACCTGGATCGCCTTTGTCGTCTCGCCGGCCTGGAAGGTGACACTGCCCGTGGTCACACCGGTAAAGTCGGCAGCAGCGGCCGCCGACACGCCGGATCCGGCCACTCGCCAGTTCACGGTTTGCGCCGTACTGCCCGCTGCGCTGAGGCTGACGTTGAAGACATAGGCGGTCGACCCGCTATTGCCTTCGAGCACCGACGGTGCGCTGGCCGCAATCGACACCGTGACGGGGTCCAGTGCAACACCGGCACCATCCGACAACTCGCCGGCGGTCTTCGTCACGTTCGAGAACACAAAGGTCTCGACATCCTTGACGATGTCCGAACCGGTGGCGCTACCGACGAAGGTGAAACCCTGGCTGACAATATATGAGAAACTGTATTCAGAAAAAGCGCCAGAAAAAACCACGGTGTCGTTACCCGTTCCCCCATCAAGACGGTCATTGCCGGCCCCCGCCACGAGAACATCGTCACCGCCGCCTCCCGACAGCGAATCATTCCCCATACCACCGTCAAGGACGTTGTTCAGGGCGTTACCGCTGATCGTGTCGGCACCGGCGCCACCGACCGCATTTTCGATCGCGCAGGTGTATGCGATTGCAATGTTGTTGGTCATGCTGTTGCATGAGGAATAGGCACCTGGCGCGAGATCGATGGTGCTGGAGGTAGACCATCCGCTCAGGTCAAGCGTATCAGTACCCGCAGAGTCGTAAATCGTCAGGATCGGGTGGAGGTTTACCGCAAAGTTGTAGATCGCGGACAAGGTGCCGAAATCCGTGCTGTTAAATCCATAGGTGGTGTTGCCTGTACGCGTTGTCGTCTCGGCGCCATACATGGCCTGCAGGGCCATGATGTCGTTGAGCATCGGAGTCTGGGGTGAATACAGCCTTCCGTCGGCACCGATCCAGTCAGCCCAGGCCACCAGACCCACCCCACTCGAGGAACCCGAACCCCAGTTGGGTCCGAAATAGGACATCACGGAATAGACACCACTATCCTGGTAACTCGACGGCGTCCAGGTACCTGATCCGTTGTAGTCGCCCATGTGATCCAGGCCGAGAGCATGCCCTGTCTCATGGATGTAGGTCAGGAAAGAGTGCGCGCCGACCTGAGGCGCCATCAAGTCCGCATACGCACGATTGAACCACACACTGCCGGTCGTCGGCAGATAGGCATGGGCATAGCCAATGCCGGTGGTACTCGTCCCGTATTCGATATTCGACGCACCGGAGCTAACTTTGAGGAAGTCCGGGGCGATGAGGTCATCCCAGGTTTGCAGTGCCAGCGTGGCGGCGGCCTGTTGAGTGGCATTCAGACCCTGAAAGCCCGAGAGTTCCGAGCTACCATAGATGCCGCTTGACGTTGTCGGGAAGGCGTACGTAATCGTACTTCCAGACCAATGATAGCCGGTATCGAGTTGAGCAAGAATTTGCTCTTGGGTCCAGGATGCTAGCGCCACAGTACCACTCCTTCAAGTAAGAAGGCGGCAATGTCGAGGGCGCTCAGGAGATACCCAGCAAACTGCGCTGAATCTATGCAACCCGGCCGCCCTTCCTGAATTTCAGGTGAGGGCCCTCGGCTTTGCGTCCGGAGATTTCTCCCCGTTTGCCTTTGGATAAGATGGTGTTCAGCTTACACCTTATGCTCATCCTGTCAATACCCTGAAGCCTGTTTTCTCGCTACTCGCCGACGGTCGGGTGCGGCAAAATACCGAAATCGGTTCGCACGCGGTAAGATGTGGTCCCATGATCACCACCACCTACCGCGATGTCCCTGGACGCCGGCACCACCGTGGCCACCAGAGAGAATCGATCGAGTCCTCGCGCGGTCCGCACCTGGACAGGGGGCCGCCGCCCGGATTGGCGCGTACAGGAAGGGAGGCGTGTGCGGAAAGCAACCGCTGAGTCGCTCAAGAATGCCGTCGCGCTCGCCTACAGCCAAACCGACGCAGCACCGCGTGTCGTCGCCAAAGGGCGCGGACTGGTAGCTGAACAGATCATCGCCCGTGCTCATGAGCACGGGGTTTATGTGCATGAATCCGCAGAGTTGGTGTCGCTGCTGATGCAGGTGGATCTCGATCAGCGTATCCCGCCACAACTTTACCTGGCAGTAGCCGAACTGCTGGCCTGGCTTTACCAGCTCGAGAATGGCTCTTCACGACGGCCCGCACCACTCCTCACAGCCCCCACAGAAGAGAAGCCGGAACGGTGATGTTGGCGTGGTCGGTGACCCCGGCAGCGGTTTTGCTTTAAACTGCCGACTCCAGCTGATTCCGGAAGAACCAATGGAAGAAACTGACGTTCAGGCACAGGCAGAACAGACGCCGATTCGATTCGAGATCGAACGGCCTGAGGATTACAGTCAATACCTCCTGCATTCCAAAGCAGAGATCGTTGCCGTCCTGCGCGCGCTGATCGAGCGACGGGCACTGGTCAGCGTCTACTTCAACCAGGGCAGGTCCTTTCTGCTCACCTCAGTGCTGAATATCGATACGGCAAGCGGTTACCTCATCCTCGAAGGTGGTCGTGAAGACACCATCAACAGTCAGGCCCTGCAGGCCGAGCAGCTTATTCTGACCGCCGCAGTGGATAAGGTGAAGGTGCAGTTCACCTTGCGCCACCTTGCCGAAACACGGAATGCCGGACATCCGGCGTTCCGTGCCGAATTGCCTGACCAAGTGCTGCGACTGCAGCGGCGCGAGTATTTCAGGCTCTCGACACCCGTTGCAAAACCGGTCAAGTTCGTCGCCACGCTCAGGCGCGCCGATGGTAGCGCCCTGGTCCTGGAAGCATCGTTGCTCGACCTCAGCGGCGGCGGCGTTGGCCTGATGGCGACCCCTAGCCTGGCAGCGCTCCTCCAGCGTGGTGCCGTTCTGACCGACTGCAAGATGACGCTTCCTGACGAGGGCCTGCTGGTCGCCAACCTGTGCGTGCGCAACAAGTTTGACGTCACAACCAAGAGTGGTTCCCGCTACATTCGCGTCGGCTGCGAATTCATTTCCTTGCCGGGAGTGAGGATGAGCATGGTGCAACGCTATATCACGCGTGTCGAGCGCGAGCGCAAAGCCCGGATCAGCGGCATGGGCTAGGGAGATGGAGGCGCTCCAATAAAGCCAATCCTACCCTACATCAATGAATGCTTGAAGCAGGGTAGGCGCGGCGGGTCCGCGCCGCCGCGCCTAGAAAATAGCCCCTAGAAACCGATCGTCAGCAAGGCGTACGCTGCGACGACCGTACCCAGCATGGCCAACCCATAGCAAAGCAACTTGGCGCCGGTGCCAGCGTGAATACCGACATCGTGCAGACTGTGAAAGATGCGGTGAGCGGCGTGCCACAGGAAGAGTGCGATGACCGCGAAGACAAAGCCCTTGCCGATCCAGTTCTGGGCAAAGGCAAGCATGCGCGGATAGCTCATGGTATCCGGCGGGAGCAGCAGGCCAAGTGGGACCGCAATGCCGGTAATGAACACCAGCATCGGACCGAACAGCGCCGACAACATGCCGCCGGCTCCGAACAGTGCCCAGAAAATCGGTGCGTTGGAACGTTTCAGCGTCGGTTTCATCGTGCCATCCCCCATACCAGAGCGAGCAATCCGAGACTGGCCGCAGCCGCCACGGCAAGCCCGCTGCCGGTAATTGCCCAGGCCGACAGACGCTGGCCGCCGACGACCACCGGCGGCATGGTCCGCGGCATGATCTTGAACCACGTGTACGTATGATAAGCGATGGCAACCAGTGCCAGCAGGTGGAAACCGATGTACCACGGGTTCTTGAGCGCAGTGAGCCAAGCCGTCCAGGCGGCTTCCCCCTGCGACAGACGGACCAGACCGGTCAGCAGAATGGCGGCGTAGGCGGCGACGAAGAGGGCCGTTCCCTCATGAATCATGTACTCGACAAAGTAGGGATTCTTCCGCCACCAACCATCCATGGAGCGAACATAGGGACGACGCTTGTTCACTTTGCACCTCCCTTCGGAGCAAGGAAACGCAGAAAATAATCCATCGCACTATTGGTCTTGTTCTGGTTGACGGCGTTGGCCGGGTCGACATGTTTAGGGCAGACCTCTGAGCAATAACCCACGGCAGTGCAGTTGAATACACCCTCTTCGGCATTGACCAGTTCCATGCGCTCGGCCTTGCCGCCGTCACGAGAATCGACGTTGTAGCGATGCAACAAAGCAATCGCAGCCGGCCCGACAAAGCTGGAATTGAGGCCGAACTGTGGACAGGCTGCGTAGCAGAGCAAGCAGTTGATACACGAACTGAACTGCTCGTAGGCATTCAATTGCTCCGGCGTCTGCAGGTACTCGCCCTGCGCCAGGGTACGCGCTTCCTTCGGGATAATGTAGGGCTGGATACTTTCCAGCTTCTCGATGAAACCTTCCATACCGATCACCAGATCGCGCTCGATCGGGAAATGCGCGAGGGCCTCGACCCGCACGCGGGCCGGATAATAGTCCCGCAGAAATGTCTGGCAGGAGAGGTTCGGTTCACCATTGATCATCATCCCGCAGCTGCCGCAAATGGCCATCCGGCACGACCAGCGAAAGCTCAGCGAACCGTCGAGGTAGTCCTTGATGTATTGCACCCCCTGCAGCACCGACATGTCATCGGTAAACGGCACCTCGAAGACCTGTCGGTGCGGTTCCTTGTCCGTTTCGGGGTTATAACGCAGAACTTCGATTTCGATCGTCTTCTGGTGTTCAGACATGGGACGCCTTCCTTTCCTGCTCGGCCTTTTCGCCTGCTGCACCATAGGCGCGGGTACCTGGCTGGGACTTGGTGATCTTGACCGGGCCATAGTCGATGCGTGGAGGGCCGCCAACGACATAATGCGCCTGCGAATGTTTCAGAAAGTTCACGTCGTCGCGCTGCTCGAAGCCGTCGAGCCGCTGGTGGGCACCACGCGATTCTCGCCGGTGCAAGGCCGAATAAGCCATCGTCTGCGCTACATCGAGCTGGTACTCGAGTTCGATCGCCAGCAGCCATTCGGTGTTCCAGACGCTCGATTTGTCTTCCAGATTGACTTTCCCGAAGCGCTCCTTGAGTTCTTCGAGTTTGCTGCAGGTCTTCTGCATCGTTTCCGCCAAACGGTAGATTCCGCAGCCATCTTCCATGGTCTGCGCCATCTCCTTGCGCAAGGTCGCTATGCGTTCGCTGCCGCCGGTTCTGGTTTTCAGTGCAAGCACCCGCTGCTCGACGGCCTGCGCCTGCTTGTGCAGGCTCGCGGAATTTCCCGGCGCTACAGATCGCGCAAAACGCGCCGCTTCGACGCCTGCCACCTTGCCAAAAACGCAGAGTTCGGACAGGGAATTCGAGCCGAGCCGGTTAGCACCGTGGATACCCACGCTGGAACACTCACCGGCGGCATAGAGGCCAGCCAGCGGCGACGCGCAGAGACCGTCGACGAGAATGCCGCCCATGGTGTAATGCACCGCCGGGCGGACCGGTATCGGCGCGCGAGCAGGGTCGACACCGAGAAACTGCTCAGCCAGTTCGTAGATTTGCGGCAAGCGTTCGCGCAGCTTGGCTTCGCCGAGATGGCGGAGGTCGAGATGCACCACCGAACCGTGTTGCCCCTCGATGGTGCGACCCTTCTGTTGCTCGTACCAGAAGGCCTGGCTCAAGCGGTCGCGCGGCCCGAGTTCCATCGCCTTGTTGCGCGGCGTCGGCTCGGCCGGCCCAAGGCCGTAGTCCTGAAGATAGCGATAGCCGTCCTTGTTGACCAGAAAGCCCCCCTCGCCACGACATGCTTCCGTAAACAGCAGGCCGGTACCCGGCATGCATGTCGGGTGATACTGAACAAATTCCATATCCCGCAGGGGTACCCCGTGCCGGTAGGCCAGAGCCATGCCGTCGCCGGTCACCACGCCGCCGTTGGTGTTCTCGCGGAAGACCCGCCCGGCACCGCCAGTCGCGATGACCACCGATCTGGCCTCGACCAGGGTAAATTCACCGGAACCAATCTCGATCGCGACAACGCCCTGGACGCGACCGTCCTCGACCACCAGATCAACGCAGAAATGTTCGTCAAAACGCTTGATCGACGGGTATTTGATCGAGGTCTGGAACAGTGTGTGCAGCATATGGAAACCGGTCTTGTCGGCCGCAAACCAGGTACGCTCGATCTTCATGCCGCCAAAGGCACGCACATTGACGTGACCGTCCGGCGTACGGCTCCACGGACAACCCCAGTGCTCGAGCTGAGTCAATTCCTCGGCACAGTGCGCCACGAAGTACTCCACCACGTCCTGCTCGCAAAGCCAGTCGCCACCGCCAACGGTATCGTTGAAATGATAGTCGAGGCTGTCGGTCGGCAACTTGACCCCCGCCGAACCACCTTCAGCGGCGACGGTATGGCTGCGCATCGGATACACCTTTGATACCAGCGCAATCCTGAGGGCCGGATCAGACTCGGCCACAGCGATCGCTGCCCGCAGCCCCGCCCCACCGCCGCCCACGATCACGACGTCTGCCTTGTATATCTCCACGCTTCATCCTTTCTCGTACCGGGCATCGCCGGCCACGATCATTGTCCGAAAAGCCCGGCCGCACCAAACCGGCCAGACCCGCTGCTGATCTACCCGCCAGCTTGTCGCTCATGCCCTGTTTCGGCAACCTCTAGCGTCAACATCTGATACATGCCACCAAAGAAGCGCTGCTTGCCAATCGAGACGAAGCCCCCTGCCTTCGGGAGCCAGGCCGTGACCTCCTCGCTGAAGAGGTCGCGGGCAAAGGGTTCCAGCCGGTCGAGGACCGGCTTCCAGAAGTACCGTAGCGGGTTGAAACGGCTGGGCGGAGCATAGTCCACAATGGTCAACGTACCACCGGGACGAACAACCCGCAGCGCCTCGGCCAGCGTTCGCTCGCGTACGGCCTGCGGCTGCTCGTGCAACAAGAAAAACAACAACGCCCGGTCAAAACTGGCATCGGCAAAACCCAGTGCTGCAGAATCCATGCAGTGAAGTTTGATCGGCGCATCGCGTCCCAGCTTGCTGGCCAGATTCTCCAACTGGATCGGCAGGATATCGACGATTTCCAGCAACCCGTCGGAGGTTACGCAGTCGGCCAGCCGCGGCGTCAGGTCGCCGTACGCACAGGCAATCTGCAGCGTGCGCCCAGGCAAGCGGTGTTCGTAATCATGCAGCACCGCATTGCACAGGCGTTTGTAGTTACCCCAGAGAATCAGGTTCACCAGCCATTGCCGCTCGAAGACATGTACCGCGCGCGGATGAACATAGGCCCACCAATAGTGGGCCTGCAGGTAGTGCGGCACGACAGGCACGGCCTTCTTTACAGCCACACACGTGGCCACAGGTCTATCGAAGCGATTTTTCATAATGGAGGATGCCAGGGTTTACGTTCGGCAATATGCCTTTCGAGGTCAGGGAGCCTGACCGGAGGTGCCGCATTGATTCCGCGCCGGCCGAGAAGTTCCATGGTTGATATTCTTTTGATTCTCTGGCCCACCGTTCACCCGCTCTGAACTTGGGCATCCCGGAGCCGTCAGGCCGTACCCTACCCGATCAATCGGCCGAACGCAACCGAGGCAACACGGCCAGGGCATTCAGCGCTGTGGCCCGCGCCAGATCGTTGGCGTCGATGCCGCGCAATTCGGCCAGCACGGCGTTGATCCGCGGCAACTGCGCCGGCGTGTTCCGGCCGCCCGCAAGCCACTCAGGCGGCATGTCCGGGGCATCGGTTTCCAGCACTATCGAAGCCAGGGGCAGCGTAGCGGCGAGGTGGCGAATACGCGTCGAACCGGAGTAGGTCAAAGCACCGCCAAAGCCGAGTCGAAAACCCAACCGGACAAATTCGTCCGCCTGCTGGCGGCTGCCGTTGAAGGCGTGAGCAATCCCACCCCGGACGGTGATGCGGCGCAGATATTTGAGCACCTGATCCACCGAGCGGCGCACGTGCAAAAGCACCGGCAGGTCCGTTGCACGGGCAATCTTGAGTTGCTCGACGAAAAAATACTCCTGTTTCTCGACATCCGGATCAGCGACAAAGAAATCAAGGCCAATTTCACCGACGGCAACCGGCCATTGCGGTCCGTCCGAAACACGCTGCAGCCACTCGCGCAATGCCGCCAGATCGGCCTCGCCGGCGGACTTGACGAAAAGCGGATGGATACCGAAGGCCGGGACACATCCTGCATGGCGCGCACAGCATTCCCTGACTTCGGTGAAGCTCGCTACATCGACCGCCGGGACGAGCATGCTTGACACCCCCAATGCCCGTGCCAAGGCAACCACCTCGTCGCGGTCACCAGCAAACGCGGCCGCAGCAAGGTGGCAATGCGTGTCAATCAGCATCGCCGAAGCTCAACCCCGATCGTAGGATGCCTTGCGACGCTCGAAGAAGGCGGCCAAACCCTCGTTGAAATCGGGATGCGCACCACAGGCTGCAAAGGCGCGCTGTTCGGCGTGCAATTGAGTTTCCAGAGCGGTGTCCAGCGACTGATTCAGCAAGGCTTTGGTGCGTGCCAATGCAGCGGCCGGACCGGCGGCCAGACGCTGTGCCAGCCCCTCGGCCTCGGCTGTCAACTGCGCCAGTGGCACAACGCGATTGACCAGCCCCAGTTCGCGAGCACATGTGGCGTCGAAGCGGTCGCCGAGCAGGGCGATCTCCATCGCCTGTTTGAGGCCGACCTGCCTCGGCAAGGACCAGGTCGCACCGCCGTCCGGGGACAGGGCAATGTTGCTGTAGGCCAGAGTGAAGTAAGCATTGTCGGCTGCAACGACCAGATCACAGGCCATCATCAGCGACATTCCGAAGCCCGCAACGGCACCATGCACTGCGGCGATCACCGGCTTCGGCATGCCCTTGAGGTTGAGGATGGTGGTATGCACGACGGCGATCATTTCTTCGAAGCGTATTTGCCGCTGCTGCGGCGACATCGCCAGTTGGTCACGAAACCATTTGAGGTCGCCGCCGGCCATGAAGTGATCACCGGCGCCGCGCAACACGACCGCACGTACGTCGGGATCAAAAGCGGCACGTGCTGTCGTCGTGCGCAGGTCGTCGATCATCGCCAGATTGAGTGCGTTGAGCGATTCCGGCCGGTTGAGGGTCAACGTGGCGACATGACCACTGACCTCGTAAATCACTGTGCTCATGCTGTTCTCCTGTATGCACTTAAAGGAACCGGAAGGACAACTCGGGCGAGCGGCCGCTGATGATATCGGCCAAGGCAGCGCCCGAGCCGCAGGCCATTGTCCAGCCTAGCGTACCGTGGCCGGTGTTGAGGTAAAGATTGGGAATTGCCGAACGGCCGATGAGCGGCACGTTGGACGGTGTCGCCGGGCGCAGACCACACCAGAATACGGCCTCCCCGGCGGGACGCAAAGCCGGAAACAGTTCACCGGCCCGCAGCATCAGCGCAGTGCAACGCACCGGATTGAGTTCGGTATTGTACCCATTGAATTCGGCTGTTCCGGCAATTCGCAGGCGCTGGCCAAGACGCGAAAATACGAGTTTGTGACCGTCGTCGGTGAGACTGACGCTTGGCGCGACGCTGTCCGCTGCCAGCGGCACGGTAGCCGAATAGCCTTTGGCCGGATAAACCGGCAGTCGCAAACCAAGCGGGCGCAGCAACAGCGGCGTGTAACTGCCGAGTGCGGCGACGTAGACGTCGGCCTGATGCCGCTGGCCACCGACCAGCACGCCGTCGATCCGGCCCGCTGCGGCGATCAGCCGATCGACCGTGGCACCGTAGTGAAAAACGACGCCGCGCGCCGCACAGCGGGCCGCAAGCTGCTGGGTGAAACGATGCGCATCACCGGATTCGTCGGCTGCCGTATAGTCCGCGCCGACCAGCAGCGCGCGTGCTTCTGCAAGAGCCGGCTCGATGGCGATGCACTCGTCGACGCTCACCGTGCGTCGTTCGCAGCCAAACTCGCGCATCAGCACCGCCGCCTCGATGGCCGCGGCAAACTCGCGACGGTCGGTATATACGTGCAGAATGCCGCGTTCGAGATGGTCATAAACCAGCGAGGTTTCGGCGCGCAGCGCCTGCAACTGGCGACGGCTGTAGAGCGCCAGGTTGACGATCTGGCGCATGTTGTCGCGCGTCCGCCGTGTGCTGCACTCGCGCAGAAAACGCAGACTCCAGTCCAGCAAGGCCGCATCCCAGCGAAGGCGGAACAGCAATGGCGCGTCCTCGCGCCGCATCCAGGACAAGGCACGCAGCGGGGCATGCGGGTTGGCCCACGGTTCGGCGTGCGAGACTGAAATCTGGCCGCCATTGGCAAAGCTGGTTTCCAGTCCTGCGGCAGGCTGACGATCGAGCATCGTCACCTGGTGCCCCGCTTTGGCCAGATACCAGGCACTGGTGACGCCAACGACACCCGCACCGATCACCAGAACCTTCAAGCAGAGAGCCCCTGATCCCGAGTAATGCGCACGACTTCTGGAATGCGACGCACGCTGCGCATCAGACGCGCCAGGGAAGTGCGACTGGCGACCTGCACCGTAAAGTGCAGCGTGGTGTACAGTCCCGGATGCTTTTCTTCCATATTGACGTGCTCGATGTTGGTGCCGGAACGTGATATCTCGGTGGCGATGCGTCCAAGAGCGCCAACCGTGTTCTGTACCATGATCAGCAAGCGCACGCTGAACAGCTTGCCGGGCTCCGGTTCCCACTCGACGTCAAGCCACTTCGTCGGTTTGGCGCTACGCGCCTTGCGGATGGCCGGACAATCATGGGTATGGATGACCAGACCCTTGCCCTTCCAGATCGAGCCGATGATCGGATCACCCGGGATCGGCTGACAGCAGGGCGCGAACTGCACGGCCATGCCTTCGGTGCCACGAATGACCAGGGACGCCGGCGACTTGTCGGCCGGTTGTGGCGTATCCTCGCGCGCCAGCAGGCGACGGGCAACCACCCCGGCAAGGCGGAAGCCCAGCCCGATATCGGTGTACACTTCCTTGATCAGCTTGTTGCCGGAATCTCGCAACACGTTCTTCCAACTCGAAACCGGCAGCTCAGAGGCAACCACGCCAAGCGCCCGCAACTCCTGGTTCAACATCTTCTCGCCAAGCGCGGTCGACTCGTCATGGTGTGCCGTTTTCAGGTAATGGCGGATCTTGCTGCGCGCCCTGCCAGTCTTGACGTGACTGATCCAGGCCACGCTCGGGTGGGCATCGGCGGCGGTGACTACCTCGACCCGGTCACCGTTGGTCAGTTCGGTCGCCAATGGCATGAGCTTGAAATTGACCTGCGCAGCAACGCAGTGGTTGCCGATATCGGTATGCACCGCATACGCCAGATCGACCACCGTGGCACCGCGCGGCAGGGCAATGATCTTGCCTTTGGGCGTGAACACGTAGATCTCGTGCGGAAAGAGATCCACCTTGACGTGCTCGAAGAACTCGGACGAATCGCCGGTCGCACTCTGCAGGTCGAGCAGCGAGTGAAACCACTTGGTCGTCTTCTGCTGCAGTTCGGCACCGAAGTCCTCGCTGTCCTTGTACAGCCAATGCGAGGCAACGCCTTCCTGGGCGACATTGTCCATCGCCTCGGTGCGAATCTGCAACTCGAATGGGGTGCCGTGCGGACCGATGAGCGTAGTATGCAGCGACTGATAGCCGTTGGGCTTGGGAATCGCGATATAGTCCTTGAACTTCCCTGGCACCGGTTTATAGAGGCCATGCAGCGCACCGAGAGCGAGGTAGGCGGTGGGGACATCATTCACCAGCACTCGAAAGCCGTAAACATCGAGCACCTGCGAGAAGGACAGGTGCTTGTCCAGCATCTTGCGATAGATCGAGTACAGCCCCTTCTCGCGACCGAACACCCGCGCCTCTATGCCCGCCTCGTCCAGCTTGCCGGTGAGGCCTTCCAGGATTCGCGACAGCAACTCGCGACGGTTGCCACGCGCCGCCTTGAGCGCGCGCGCCAGAACGCGCGCGCGCATCGGATAAATCAGTTGAAACGAGAGATCCTGCAACTCGCGAAAAAGCTTGTTGAGGCCGAGCCGACTGGCGATCGGTGCGTAAATCTCCAGTGTCTCGCGGGCGATACGGCGGCGCTTGTCGGCGCGGACGGCAGCCATCGTCTGCAGGTTGTGATGGCGGTCGGCCAGCTTGATCAGCACCACACGCAAATCGCGTGCCATGGCCATCAGCATCTTGCGGAAGTTTTCCGCCTGCGCCTCCTCGTGCGACTGGAACTCGATCTTGTCGAGCTTCGACAGTCCATCGACCAGATCCGCGACCGGTTTGCCAAAGCGCTCGGCAATCTCGACCTTGCCCACCGACGTGTCCTCCATCACGTCGTGCAGCAGCGCCGCAACCACCCCCTCCACATCCATCTGCCATTCGGCGATCGCACCGGCTACCGCCAGGGGGTGAGTAATGTAGGGTTCTCCAGACAGGCGCAGCTGCCCACGATGTGCAGCCTCGCTGAACAGATACGCCTCCCGTACGACCTGAATTTCTTCAGGCGGAAGATAGCTCAGAGTGTCGATAAAAACCTGATAAGCGGGATCGTCCTCTGGATGAGGCGACAGCGGGGCGTTGTCAGCCACCGGCAATTCACCGGACAGGCTGGCTGCGGCAACCGGATCCCTGATCACACACTGCCCAACCGGTGGGGTGAAAGTCAGGCCTGACCGCGGTTGAGGACTTCCAGACCGACCCGGCCGCCGGCGATTTCGCGCAGCGCAATTACCGTCGGCTTGTCCCGACCCGGGTCGACCAGAGGTGATGCGCCAGCGGTGATCTGACGGGCGCGGTAAGTGGCCGCCAAGGTCATCTGAAAACGGTTCGGAATACGGTGCAGACAATCGTCTACGGTCACTCTTGCCATGCAAATCTCCCAGGAGAGTCAGAGCATTGTTGCGAACAGGATGGAATGGCGCCGGCGCTGCGCAGCGTAACGGAGTCGTGCGGCGCGAATCACCGCCAACAGGTCATGCAGCGCGCGCTGCAGATCGTCGTTGATAATAACATAGTCGAATTCGGCCACATGCCGCATCTCATCGCGCGCCGCGGCCACGCGCAGAGCGATCGTAGCGGCGCTGTCGGTGTCCCGCTCGCAAAGACGACGCTCCAGCGCGTCGAGCGAGGGCGGTAGAATGAACACGCCGATCGCCGCCGGGAACAATCGGCGCACCTGCTGCGCCCCCTGCCAGTCAATCTCCAATAGCACATCCTGGCCAACCTGCAAGGCCGACTCGATACCGTTCCTCGATGTGCCATAGTAGTTGCCATGCACTTGGGCCCACTCGATGAATTCATCCTTACGGACTTTTTCCAGAAAATCCTGCACGGCAACAAAGTGATAGTGGACGCCGTCGCGCTCACCAGTTCGCGGGCTGCGCGTGCTGTGAGAAATGGACACACAGATTCCCGGATCGTTCTCCAGCAACAGGCGCACCAGAGTCGTCTTCCCGGCACCGGATGGGGCCGTGACAATGTAGAGGTGTCCGCTCATGGTACTTTCGCCAGCAAATATATGGCCTCAATTGTACCTGCGGCGACATCGATTTTCGGATCCTCGCCACCAGCCGCTCCGATGGGCATGGACTGGCCCCGCGTTACCGACGAAAATTGCGGGATCGATCCGTTCACCGTGCGAGGAGCCCCTTGATGTTCCGATGGAAGTTGATGCTGCACACTGCCCTACCGCTTGCCGCGCTATTGGCAACGAATGCCGGCGCTGCAGTGCCGCTCAAGATTCTCGGCTTTGACGACATGTCCTGCCGTGCCTGGTCTGCGTCGAAAGACGATGTCGAGCAACGAGCACTCTACGTCGCCTGGGTACGCGGCGTGCTCAGTGGTCACAACTACGCCAACCCAAGCCAGCAGGTTTCGGCGATTTCGAGTGGAACGGTCGAACAGCATGTAAACCGCTATTGCACGGACAAACCGCTGGGGCAGTTCAGTGATGCGGCTTTTCGTCTTAGCGACCAGTTTTCCGGTCGCAACGCCGCGATCACCAAGTAGAAAACGATAAGCTCGTGCGACTGTGCGGCGGCAACCACCCCCTTGCAGAAACTCGCAACTGGAGAGCCTGACAGGCCATGCCGTCCCGCGATGGCAACCCTGCCGAGTCCGGCGGGGTTGCACTCACCAGGCGGCAAATTGCCTAAGCTCCCCGCTTCCTTTATCCTTCCCCCCTCCTCCCCCTGCCGGCGACCTGAACGCATGAGCATCAGTAAAAAATCCCCCCAAGAAGTCGAGAAAATGCGTGTTGCCGGCCGCCTGACGGCCGAGGTCCTCGACTACATCGCGCCGCATGTCAGGTCGGGAGTCACTACTGGCGAGATCGACCAGCTCTGTCACGACTATATCGTGAATGTTCAAGGCTGCATCCCGGCGCCGCTCAACTATGCTCCACCCGGCTACAGACCTTATCCGAAGTCGATCTGCGCCTCGATCAACCATCAGGTATGTCATGGCGTTCCCGGCGACCGTCAACTCAAGAACGGCGACATCGTCAATCTCGACGTCACCGTAATCAGCGACGGTTACCACGGCGACAGCAGCCGCATGTTCCAGGTCGGCGAGACGTCGGTGCAGGCGCGCAGACTCTGCGAGGTCACTTTCGAATGCCTCTGGTTGGGCATCGCACAGGTCAGGGCGGGCGCCCACCTCGGTGACATCGGGCATGCCATCCAGCAACATGCGGAGCAATCGGGCTATGCGGTGGTCCGCGAGTTTTGTGGGCACGGCATCGGCGCGAAATTCCACGAAGAGCCGCAAGTCCTTCACTACGGTCGCCCAAATACCGGCATCAGACTCGAGTCCGGCATGGTGTTCACTATCGAGCCGATGATCAACGCCGGCAAAGCAGCGATCCGCACCATGGCCGACGGCTGGACCATCGTCACCAAAGACCATAGCCTGTCGGCGCAGTGGGAGCACACCATCCTCGTCACCGAAACGAGCTACGAAGTCCTCACCGTATCGGAGGGCACACGCCCCAAGCCCGACTGGATCAGATAGTGACCACGCGCACTGCCACTTTCGACCGTCAGGCGCTCATTGCCTGTTGTCGGGCACGATTGCAGTCGGGTCAGAGAACGGTGCGTGAGCGCTATCTCTGCGAAGGCGACGCACCGCGCCTGTTGCACGAGCGCTGCCAACTGATCGACGGCATCCTCTGCGACTTGTGGCAGGCCCTGGAGTTGCCTTCCTCGCTGGCCTTGGTCGCGGTCGGGGGCTACGGACGCGGCGAACTGTACCCAGCCTCCGATGTCGATATCCTGCTTCTGTTGCCGAATCCACCCGACGAGGCCTTGACCACCTCCCTTGAGCGGGCAGTGGCTCTGTTCTACGACATCGGCCTGGAGATCGCCCCCAGCGTGCGTACTCTCGATGAGTGCAGGCGCGCCGCCCTGGACGACCTGACGATTCAGACGGCCTTGCTCGAAGCACGTCTGCTTACCGGCAACAGCGCGGTCTTTCAGGAACTCTGCGAGCAACTCATGGAAGACCTTGAGCCGCAGGCATTCTTCGCAGCCAAGCGCCTGGAACAGGACGAGCGCCACCGCCGTTACCAGGATTCACCGTACAGCCTCGAACCCAACTGCAAGGAGGCACCGGGGGGTTTGCGCGATCTGCAGACGATCCTGTGGATTGCCCGCGCCGCAGGCTATGGAAATTCCTGGGAAGATCTGGCCCAGCACGGTTTCATCACCCCGGCGGAAGAGCAGCAACTGCAGCGCAGCGTGAGTTTCCTGCAGCGTCTGCGAACCCGTCTGCACCTGCACGTCAACCGGCGCGAAGATCGCCTCCTCTTCGATTACCAGACTGCGCTCGCAGAACAGTTGGGGTTCGAGCCCACGCCCACCCGCCGCGCCAGCGAGCGACTGATGCAAGGCTATTATCGAACGGCCAAGGAAGTCACACAGATCAACACCATCCTGCTGCTGAACCTTGGCGCCGCGATATCGCCGCCACCGCAGCAGTTGCCGCAAGCGATCAATGAGCGCTTCCGCAACACCTACGATCTGCTTGATGTGGTCGATGAGGATCTCTTCGGCAGCAACCCTGGCGCCATGCTCGAGGCCTTCTTGTTGATGCAAAGGCATCCCCAGCTGCAGGGGATGACGGCGCGCACTTTGCGCGCCCTGTGGCATGCCCGCATGCTGATCGACGACAGCTTCCGCCGCTCGCCCGGCAATCGTGCGTGTTTCCTGGAGATCCTGAAACAACCGCGCGGGGTACTGCACGAACTCCGGCGCATGAACCAGTTCGGAGTGCTTGGCAGGTACCTGCCCAATTTCGGCAGGATCGTCGGCCAGATGCAGCATGACCTGTTCCACGTTTACACCGTCGACCAGCATAGCCTGCAGGTCCTGCGCAACCTGCGCCGCTTTCTCGCCGGCGAGTTCGCTCACGAGTATCCGCTGTGCAGCGAGCTGATCAGTGATTTCCCTCGTCCCTGGGTGCTCTACGTCGCAGCGCTGTTCCACGATATCGCCAAGGGGCGAGGTGGCGACCACTCGGAACTTGGTGCCGTCGATGCCGCGAAGTTCTGTGCAGATCACGGTATCGACGCAGAGGACAGCGAACTGATTGTCTGGCTGGTCAGGCGTCATCTGTTGATGTCCAGCGTTGCCCAGAAACAGGATATCGCCGACCCTGACGTCGTGGGCGCATTTGCCGCGACGGTGAAGGACGAGCGGCAACTGGTGGCCCTCTATCTGTTCACCGTCGCCGACATTCGCGGTACCAGCCCGAAAGTGTGGAACACATGGAAAGGCCAACTGCTCGAGCAACTCTTCCGGAGCACCTGCCGGACCCTGCTCGCCGGCGGCCAGGTGCCCGTCAGACAAGGACTCATCGAGGAACGTCAGCAAGAAGCACTGCGCCTGCTGCGCTACTTCGCACTCCCCGACGCGGTGCATCAACGCTTGTGGCGGCAACTCGACACGGTATATTTTCTCCGACATTCGGCGGAGGAAATCGCCTGGCACACGCGCGCCCTGCACTATCGAACCCGTGTCGAGGAACCGGTGGTCAAGGCACGCGTCAACCCGCAGGGCGAAGGGCTGGAGGTGATGATCTACACGCGCGACCAGCGCGACCTGTTTGCACGGCTGGTGGGGTTCTTCAGCCGTGCCGGTTACACCATCGTCGATGCCAAGATCCACACCACGCGTCACGGCTACGCGCTGGACAGTTTCATGCTGCTCGACCTCAGCGATCGCGGCAGCGACCGCGCGATGATCACTTACATCGAGCACGAGTTGAGCGCGCGTCTCAGTCGCCTCAGCCCACCGGAGGCACCAGGCAGCGGGCGAATCTCGCGTCAGGTGAGGCACTTCCCGGTGCAGCCGCTGGTCACCATCGAACCCGACGAAAAGGGCCTGCACTATGTCCTCTCGGTCAGTGCAGCCGATCGCCCCGGCCTGCTGTATACGGTTGCCATGACTTTGGCTGCACACAGTGCCAATCTGCACACAGCCAAGATTTCGACGCTCGGCGAACGGGTTGAAGATACCTTTCTGCTCAGCGGCGGAGACCTCGGCGACAGCGCCAGCCGCATCAAGCTGGAAAGCGAGTTGCTGGAGCGACTCAAACTCTGAGCATGTTTGCGCACCGGCGGTACCCCGGGCTTGGCTGCCCGTCAGAAAATCCCCGCGGCAGGCACCAGGGCGAAACGATGGCAGGACAAACGACGGTTCAAAGTGTCGGTTTTTTTTACACACGCATCAGCCACCCCCTTCCAGCGATTCGGAAATCAAGGCTAATGCAATGATTTAGTTGGCTGTATTCTGAAAGCACAACAATTGGTACAGAATATGCTTATTCTTTGACGAAACCTGACTCGGAGGCACAAAACCCAGGGCCTAGATCGACTCGATTCTGCCCATCGGGCAAAAGCGTGATGAAGTCCGCAAGCACTCCGCTTGGTCAGCACTAAAATACATGGGTGCACAAATGAATCGGTCTCGGTATTGGCTTAGTGCCTGCAGCGGTGGAGACTGAAGTGAAATTCATCGATTCGTACCGGCGGGACGAGACAACTGACGAGGATGGCAAGATGGCTACCGAAAATGACGATACAAAGGAGCTGCTTTTGACACGGTTGGACCGCGTTCAGAGTCGTTCGGGAGAAGCTGCAATGAAGAGTACGGAAGCAGATGGCAACGCGTTACAGACCCTCGGGTCCTCGCCGACAAAAACAATGACCGGGAACCCCGTGCAGCTTGCCGCTGTGCAGCCTGACATCAGGAGAAGGCGCCTGGTTCGTGGTGTAGCGGCGGTTGCGCCGATGGTTCTCACCTTGCGTAGTGGCGCGCTGGCGGCTGCATCCTGCACCGGAGCAAAAATCATCTCCATCGACAGCAGTGGCCAGATCGATCGTGTCGGTCTCAATGATACCGACGTGTGCTTCACCGACCAGCAGGTGTGCACAGGATATCCTCTGAGCGGCCCCACCAAGATCGAATCAGGAACCCGCGTCGGTCAAATCGCCCCGACCTATCCCGGCGGTCCCTATGCTTGCGGCAACCTCAAGAGCACCAACGTGGCGATCCTCAGTTCAGCCAGCGCATCCTCCCTCACCGCCTGACAAGTTCTTGCGATGGGCAATTGCCCGGACGGGGAATGACCGGCGCCTGGACCCGTCCCAGCGGGCGGCTTCAGCTTCCGTAAGGCAGACTCGATGATGCTGGTGTCTGCTGGTCGCAGACTGCTGTGGCAGGAATGGGATGATCATTACCTGGTCTTTCAAGCTTCATCGGCCGAAACCCACGTTTTCAATGAAACCACGGCATTGATTCTGCGCTGCCTGGAAGAAGGTCCGCGGTCGGTTGCGGAGGTTAAAGCCTGGACCGAGGTCGCTCTCGACGCCGCGCCCGGCGAGTTGGGTGCCGACGAGTTTGACTTCGCGACGCGAAGACTCGAAGAACTGGGCCTGATTGAGTACCTGGACGAGACCGTTGCCACTCAATGATTATCGGTGACCTGAGTCGCCAGGAATTCCAGGAGCTCCTGGCGGGCAAGGGGCTGGGCATTCAATTCGGCCCCTTCAACCTCAGGATTCGCTCGAATCTCAAGTCTTTCGCCGCCCTCGCGTACCAGCTCTATGAGCCGTATCCCTTGCTCAACGCGGCGGTCATCAGCGACTTTCACGTCGACATGAACAGTCCGCCCGGACTACGCCGCTGGCTACGTCCACAGGCCTGTTTCGCCATCGATGGACATTCCCCTTTCGCCCCCTACACCGTGGAGCATGCCTTTCCAGCCCTGGAATGGGGCATCAACTGGTGTGTAGCCACGCGCGCGCATCACCTGCTGATGCTGCATTCAGCAGTGGTCGAACGCAACGGCCAAGCAATGCTCTTCCCGGCCTGGCCCGGCCATGGCAAGTCCACACTGTGTACCGCGCTGGTGCATTCGGGCTGGCGCCTGCTCTCCGACGAGTTCGGCCTGGTGCGGCCCGAGGATGGCATGTTGTTGCCCTTGCCGCGGCTGATTTCTCTGAAGAACGACTCCATCGACGTGATCAGACACTTCCGGCCGGAGGCGATCATTGGGCCATCGTTCCAGGCGACCCGCAAGGGCACAGTGGCGCACGTACGCCCCCCCGTGGACAGCATCAAACGAGCACAGGAGCCGGCCAGACCCCGCTGCTTCGTCTTTCCACGCTGGATCGCCGGGGCGCCGTTCACTCTGGAAGCCATGCCGAAGAGCCAGGCCTTCCTGATGGTCGCGACCAACGCCTTCAATTACGAGGTCCTGGACGAAATCGCCTTTCGTCTTGTCATCGACATGGTCAATAGCTGCGATTGCTACTCCCTGAGATACTCCAACCTCGACGAGGCAATGGCTGCACTCGACGAATTGTCCCGTTCCTTCGATGCCTAAGCTGGCCAACGCAACCCAACGCGCGCAGAAGCTGCTGCTCGAAGCCCTGAAGTCGCCGGAGAATCTGCCCGCGTTGCCACCAGCCGACTGGGAGTTGCTGCTGCGCGTCGCGCGTCGCGCCAGGCTGCTCGGAAGGCTGGAGTCCGACCTCTCGCGTGCGGGTCTGCTCGGGGACATCCCGCCCAGAGCGGCAAACCACTTGAAAGCTGCCCGCAACGTCATCGAGCATCGAAAAACCCTGGTGTCGTGGGAAGTAAACCGCATCGTCTGGGCGCTCAAGGGCACCCAGGTATCGCTGATCCTGCTCAAGGGGGCCGGCTATCTGCTGGCTGGGCTTCCCCCGGCACGCGGCCGGATCTTCGCTGACGTCGACCTCCTGGTACCCGAGGACCAGATCCGGGAAGTCGAGGACAGACTGATCGGCCGCGGCTGGTTCAAGACCCAGATCGACCCTTACGACGACCGATACTACCGTGTATGGATGCATGAAATCCCTCCGCTCCGTCATCAGGAGCGAGGCACCGAAATCGACATCCACCACCGACTCCTGCCGAGAACCAGCCACCTGAAATCCGACCCGGCACCGCTGTTCGCGGCGGCGCTACCACTTGCCGAGCCACGCCTGCGTGTACTCGCACCGACCGACATGGTGCTGCATGCGCTGGTGCATCTGTTTCTCGAGGGCGATCCGGACGAAGGTCTGCGCCTGCGAGATCTGGTCGATGTTCATGATCTGCTCTGCCACTTCGCTCAACAGCCCGGCTTCTGGGCCAACCTGGTGGCGCGCGCACATGAACTGGGTTTCGAACGTCCTTTGTTCTACGGGCTGCAGCATGCTCAGCGTCTGTTCGCCACGCCAGTCCCCGCCGAGACGCTGCAAAACCTTGCGAGCGCCGCGCCCCTCTGGCCGATCCGGAAACTGATGGAGAGCCTGATCAATCGGGCGCTGCTGCCTGGACATCCAGACCATCCCAGCCGCTCGACAAGCCTCGCCCGCTGGCTGATCTACGTGCGCGCCCACTGGTTACGGATGCCACCGATCCTGCTGACCCGGCATCTCTGGTTCAAGGCGTGGCTACGCTTTCGCGGCGTCCGCAAGCGCGTCGACCTCGCCCAACTCGACCTCAAACAGCAGTAGCCGGCAATCAGAGACGCTCGCCATGGCGCGGGTGCGAACATCGGAAGTCACTCACTGCAACACATGAGGCAAGTCGGGCAAGCCGTTACGACGAGCAACGGCTGCCTGCCTACGCAACGGGGAATTGAGCCTTTCGGGCCAAGTCTGATCGCCGGCATATGCCAACGTGGCTGCCAGTTAGTTCAGGACGCCTCTGTGCCCAGATTCGGGGATTTGGTGAATTCGGCTTACCGGAATCACCTGCCGCCTCGCTGGACTACGTCTCGGCTTGGCTCATGCGCCACCATCCAGCCGTTTATTTTTTGTACAGATCAACAGGCTGCTATTCCCCGTCGCAGCTGGCGCAGGACGAGCGACGGCATGCAGAACAGCACGCAGTTGCCGGAAAACACCGCCGCCCCTGGATCACTCAGACCACACTGGCAATGACTTCGGCGTAGAGATCGTGCTCGTCCGCGTCGAGCACGCGCACGCGCAGGAAATCTCCGGCCTCGGCGTCGAAGAAGTCATTGAGGAAAACCAGGCCATCGATTTCCGGCGCGTCTGCGGTGGACCGGGCGATCGTTCCCTCATCGTCCACCTCGTCGACCAGGACCTCGATTTCACGCCCGATCTTCGCCGCCAGCAACTCCGCGGAAATATCTTCCTGCAATTCCATCAGACGCTGCCGGCGCTCTTCGCGAACCTCGTCCGGAACCGCGCCGGAAAAGTCATTGGCGGCCGCACCGTCAACAGGAGAATAGGCAAAACAGCCAACGCGATCCAGACGAGCCTCGCTGATGAAAGCCAGCAGTTCTTCGAAATCGGCCTCGGTTTCACCGGGAAAACCGGTGATGAAGGTACTGCGAATCGTCAATTCGGGACAAACAGCCCGCCATGCGCGCAGGCGTTCGAGGTTATTCTCGGCACTCGCCGGACGCTTCATGGCCGTCAGGATACGCGCGCTGGCGTGCTGGAAGGGCACATCGAGATACGGTAGCAGCCTGCCCTCGGCCATCAACGGCACCAACGCATCCACGCTGGGATACGGATAGACGTAATGCAAGCGTACCCAGATACCCAACTCCGCCAAGGCCTCGCAGAGTTCGCGCAGCCGGGTTCGGACCGGACGACCGCCGACAAAGCCGGTTCGATACTTGACATCCACCCCGTAAGCACTGGTGTCCTGCGAGATCACCAGGAGTTCGCGCACACCCGCTTCGGCCAGGGTCCTGGCTTCCTGCAGCACGTCGCCGATCGGCCGGCTGACCAATGGGCCACGCATCGCCGGAATGATGCAGAAGGTGCAACTGTGATTGCAGCCTTCGGCGATCTTCAGGTAGGCAAAATGCTGCGGTGTCAGTTTGATGCCCTGCGGAGGGAGCAGACTGGTGAACGGATCGTGCGGCTGCGGCAAATGGGCATGCACGTGTTGCAGCACCTCGTCCGCCGCATGCGGACCGGTTACCGCCAGCACTTGCGGGTGCGCCTTGCGGATCACCTCTTCCCGGGCCCCCAGGCAGCCGGTGACAATCACTTTACCGTTCGCGGTCAACGCCTCGCCGATGGCATCGAGCGACTCCTCGACGGCGGCATCGATGAAGCCGCAGGTATTGACCACCACCAGATCGGCCCCTTCGTACGAAGGCGAGATCAGATAACCCTCAGCGCGCAGCCTGGTGAGAATCTGTTCCGAGTCAACAAGGGCTTTCGGGCACCCTAACGAGACGAACCCGACATTTTTCGGTTTGGACATGAACTACGGCTCAGATTGAAAGGGCAGAGTATACAGCCCCACTCGCCGCTCCGACCCGAAACCCACAACACGCTTCAGCAATCGCCGGCCTCATCTTCCCCAAAGAAGCCGGAAAACTCGTGGGCGTAGCAAGGCGGCGATGAGTATTGCGCGATCGACTCGCCTCGCGCGCACTCGCCGTTGTTCATGGGGACAGTTGTCGTATCGCCCGGAAGACAGTGAATCACGAACACCTTGTTGTCTTGGCCGTGATCGAGCAAGGTACGCCGCACCCGATCCTGCCAGATTGCTCCAAAGCGTCGCTGCTCCTCGGGATCGGCCTGCCCACTCAGGCTGCGCTGTAGCAGCAAGGCCATCGCAGGATCGCTGGGTACTTGTCGGACATGCGCGGCAACGTCAACATGAGCACCGGTATCGGTGCGTGTGAAACGCATGTCGAGCTGCAGGTCGACGTTGAAGAGCAGGAGGTTGCGCCGGTCGAAGCGTCCGGCCAAGCCTTTGAAACCCGTGTCGCTGGTCGCGCCAGTGAGCAGCGACACGATGTTCGCCATGACGCCAGTCACCCCGAACGTTCGATCTTCGCGAAATTCGACACGGATGCCGCCACGTTCCGGGAGTTCTCCGCGATACAGCGTGCCCAGCGCCCGGTAGGTCAGCCAGTACGCGCTCGCCACCGTCGGACACGAATGTCCGGCGAGCTTGACCGCATCAATGTAGCCGTACTCGATCACGCCATCCTCGACGGCGCCAAGGAACGCTGCGAGTGGGTCGCGCATTCTCAAGCGCGGTACGGCATCGAAAAACTCTGGGTAAGACATGGCATTCTCCTTGTTTACTCTGCCGAAGGCGTGGAAACCGAGGCGCAGTGCGAATTACTCGAAGCACACGGATGCCATGCCTGTCAGGGTTATCTGTTCAGCCGTCCTTTGCCGATCGAAGACCTGGCGTTGTTGCTGCCCGACAGTGCTGGATGATCGCCTCCAGCAGCAACGTCTGCACTCCCGGCGGCAGATCGTGCCCCATCCCCTTGATGATCTGCAGCCTGGCACCGGCAATCGATTTCGCCGTATCGCGTCCCGCTGCCGCCGGTAGCAGCGGGTCGTCGGCACCGTGGATGACCAGTGTCGGAGCGCGGATTCGCGCCAGTTCGCGACGCCGGTCGCCGGCGGCAATGATCGCCAGCAACTGCCGGCATTGTCCGCGCGGATCGTGTGCACGCGCCATGGCCCGCGCCAACTGCCGGCGCAACTCGACCTGATCGGTGGAAAAACCCGGACTACCGATGACCGCAAAAACGCGCAACAGCCGATCCAACTGACTTGCCGGGTCATCCGGCGCTGCCGGTCGGCGCAGCAACTCGCGCAGGGCCGCCGGCTTGCCGAAAGCCACCCTCCAGTTACCGGTGGCGGACATGATCGAGGTCAGGCTCAGCAACCGGTGCGGGTGATGAACCGCCATGCACTGGGCGATCATGCCGCCCATCGAAACACCCACCAGATGCGCACGTTCGATCTGCAGCGCATCGAGCAGGCCAAGCGCATCGTCGGCCATGTCGCGCAACCGATAGGGCGAGCGCACGGACAGCCCGAGCACGCCTCGTGCGATCGCCGGCAGGAGTCGGGGCGGCTGCGCCCAGGCGATATGCGTCGAGAGACCGACGTCGCGATTATCGAAACGAATCACCTGAAAACCCTGTTCGACCAGGCTGGCGCAGAAAGCGTCGGGCCAGGCGATCAGTTGCATTCCGAGACCCATGATCAGCAGGATCGCCGGCGCGCCGGGATCACCGAGGACCTCGTAGCAAATCTCGATACCGTTGACGCGCACCGTCGCCTGACCGGCGGTCGGCAGGACGGCGCTCACGGAGTCCGTGCCTTCGGCTGGGTGGGGACCTGCCTTGACTCCTTGCGTCGCGCCGCCGGGCGCCGAACATGCGCCGACTGCGGCTCCGCCGCCGGCAGATGCTGCAACTCGTCGTAGGCGGCAGTGAGGGCCCGCGCCAGCACCTGCACATCCGGAACGGCGGTGGCCGCGACCGTCAGGCCGAAGTCCAGCGCATCGCAGTAGCTGAAAACGGTGATGTTGAGGCCGAGTCCGTGCTCGACGATGCTCAAGGGCCAGCAGGCACGGATCCGGCCGCCCGCGAGATAGAGCGCCTGACGCGGTCCCGGCACGTTGGAAATCGCCAGATTCGCCAGCGGCGGCAACGCCTTCGCCAAACCCGAGCGGCCATACAGCGACGCCAGCCCACCCACGATCCAGGGGACCCCCAGCGACGGGAAGTCGGTCGGAATGATCGAGTGGGCACGCGTGGTCCAGTCCTTGGCGGCACCGGCGGCGGCCCGCACCGCATGCAGGCGCTGCAGCGGATCGGCCAGGTGAGTCGCCAGGCTGACCAGAGTCAGCGTCGCCTGGATACCCGTTGCGGTATCCCCGGCTGTGCGCAGCGAAACCGGCATGGTGGCAATCAGCGACCTGTTCGGCAAGCCACCATGTTCCTGCAGGTAGCGGCGCAAGGCGCCACTGCACAGCGTCAGCACGACATCGTTTACTGTCGCCTGGTGCCGGCAGGCAATCTCCCTGACGCCGGAAAACGGTAGCGTTAGCGCAGCGAAACCCCGCGCAGCGTCGATCGGACCGTTGAGAGTGGTCTTCGGACCAAGAAGCCTGCCCTGGCGCATGTCGTTCGCGGTGACCTGGCCCGCGGACTTGAGCATGCCGGCCAACACCTGCAGTGTCCGCGGGAGATGCCGGGCAAACTTCAGGCATTGCCCGGCGGCATGACCAAAAGCGGCGCCGAGCCGCTCTCTTGTACCGACAACTTCAGCCTCGCCGATGCCTTCCCGCCAGTCCGGCGGCACGGCGCGCGGCACGGCGCCGGAATCGAACAGCGCCGCGACCAGAGCCATGCCGGAGACCCCATCAAGCGCCGCATGATGGATTTTCAGGTACAGGGCAACCTCACCACCGGCCAGTCCTTCGATGATCGTCAACTCCCACAACGGGTATTGACGATCAAGCAGGGTCGAGTGCAATCCGCTGACACACGCCTCAAGTTCGCCGAAGCCGGCCGCTGCGGGCAGGACGATGTGGCGCAGATGCTGCGAGAAATCGGGGATGCCCCCGTCGATCCACACCGGGTTGGCCAGATTCAGGGGCATCGGCGCCAACCGGGAGCGAAAGAACGACGCCAGAGCAAGGCGCGGCAGCAGTTGTCGTCTGATCTCGCTGCCGAAATCCCCGGTTGCCGCAGGCGGCGGCTCGATCAGGTACAGAACCGCCACGTGCATCGGCGTGGACGGTGTTTCGAGGTGCAAAAACGCTCCATCCAGGCCACTCATGTTTCTCATTGGCAATCCCTCAACGCTGCCTCAACCTGCTGATGGCGGCGAGTCGTCACGCCGGAACGGCAGATGCGCAGCCGCCTGCTCGCGGTAGTCGGCGACCTGCCCACGCTGCAATGCCAGATGCCGGTCCAGCAACTGGCGCATGTACGGGTCGGCGATCCAGTGCGCCGAGTGCACCACGATCGGCGTGAAGCCGCGTGCGAGCTTGTGTTCGCCGCCGGCGCCGGGTTCGAAGCGCCGCAGGCCTTCGCGCAAACAATACGCAATGCCCTGATAGAAGCAGAGTTCGAAATGCAGACTGGGGTAGTGCTCGCGGCAACCCCAATAGCGCCCGTAGAGCGCGTCGTCGCTGCGGAAACAGAGGGCGACGGCCACCGGCTGACCGCGGTCGCGGGCGATGAATGCAACCATCCGTCGACCGAGGTTCGCCCCGAGTTCGGCGAAGCAGGCTGCAGAGAAAGCAGCGTGATTGTTGAATTTCTCGAAGGTGCTGGTGTAGAGCGCATGCAACAGCGGCCATTCGGCGGGCTCGATCTGATCACCATGGCGGGTCTCGACGGACAATCCGCTGTCCTGCACTTGCCGCCGTTCGGCTCTGACCTTGCGCCGCTTGGCGGCACTGAAAGTGGCCAGGTAGCCATCGAAGTCACCGCAGCCGGGGTCCTCCCAATGAAACTGAACATCATGGCTGAGCAACAGTCCGGCACGCTCCAGCAGCGGGATTTCGTCGTCACCGGGCAACGCCACGTGCCACGACGAAGCACCGGAGCGGATCGCCAGCGTGCGCGCGCCATCGATCAGGGCCTGCCGGATGGCAACAGCGTCCGGCCCCTGCCCGACCAGGATGCGCGGCCCGGCAACCGGCGTGTGCGGTATGCAGCTCATCAGCTTCGGGTAATACTGGCGGCCGATCTGCCGGTAAGCCGCCGCCCACGCCCAGTCGTAGATGAAATCGCCGTGCGAATGCGTCTTGCCGTACAACGGCAGCAGACCGACGACCGCACCCCGCTCGTCGCTTGCCACCAGATGCCGGGGGGTCCACCCCCAGGCGGGCGCTGCCGCCCCGTGGCGCTCGATGATTGCCAGAAAATCGGCATTGAGGAAAGGATGCCCGACCGGGCAAAGGCGGGTCCACGCCTCGCGTGCAACCGCATTGGCGGCAGGGATACTGCTGATCACGAGTGGCGACGGCAAGCCGGTCTCCGGACTGATTGGTGCAGCGCCCAGGGATCGGCACGAACGGGATCGGTCGCCGACGGCGCTGCCGACGCCTGATGTTGCCACAGCACGAAGCAGAATGACAACTGCGCTCCGGTCGAGCGCGATAGCGCATGCCTGACACGCAACAATCGCGCCGCGACGGGGAACGGAAGGAACTTCCCGATGATCGCATGGTCGAGTTTAACTTCAACAAACGCTCGAACCGACTTGTGCGGATCCTGGCAAGGGCGATGCGGCGGCGCGCTGGTCACTGCCTTGCAGCGGCAGCGCGCGATCCCTACTGTCTTACGGGGACAAACGAGGAGATGACAATCGCGCCCAATATTCTGGCTCTGGTCCTGGCAGGCGGCGAAGGCACCCGTCTGCATCCGCTGACCCAACACCGCTCCAAGCCGTCTGTTCCTTTCGGTGGCCGCTTCCGCATCGTCGACTTCGTGCTTTCCAACCTGGTCAATTCCAAGATCTTCGCCATTTACCTCCTGGTCCAGTACAAATCGCAGTCGTTGATCGAACACATCCGCCGCTCCTGGGTACTGGCCCCGATCTTCCCCGAGCAGTTCATCACCGTGGTTCCACCGCAAATGCGGGAAGGCCCGGAATGGTTTCAGGGAACCTCCGACGCGGTCTATCAGAACCTCGGACTGATCGAGAAGCGTTCTCCGGACCTGGTCGTGGTCTTCGGCGCCGACCACCTCTATCGCATGGATGTCCGCCAGATGGTTGCCTTCCACCTGCAACACGCTGCCGACGTAACCATCGCAGCTCTGCCGGTACCGATTGGCATGGCCTCGGCATTCGGGATCATCGACGCCGGCGGCGACGGTTGCGTGCGTGGCTTCCGGGAAAAACCACCCGATCCCACTTCCATGGCCGGCGATCCGACACGCGCCTTCGCGTCGATGGGCAACTACATTTTCACTACCGAGGTGCTGAGCACCGCGTTGCGCGAGGGTCACCACCTGGGTGAGAAGGACTTTGGCAAGGATCTGCTGCCGCGCCTGATTCAAACCAGGCGGGTGTTTGCCTACGATTTCTCCGGGAATCGCGTGCCGGGAACACGCGACTACGAGGAACGTGGCTATTGGCGCGACGTCGGAACGATCGATGCCTACTTCGCAGCCCACCAGGACCTCCTGGGTGCCGAACCGAAGTTCGACATGTTCAATCCCAAGTGGCGAATCGGTTCCAGCAACTATCAGGGACCATCGCCGAAGTTCGTGCATGCCGAAGTGGACAACAGCATCATCAGCTCCGGCGGTCTGATAAGAGGGGCCCGCGTCCGCAATTCGATCGTTCGTCGCGAAGTACTGATGGAAGAGGATGTCGAACTCGACGAGTGCATTGTCATGGACTACGCCGTCCTGCGCAAAGGCGTCAGACTCAGGCGCGCCATCGTCGACCGCTATAACACGATCAACGCCGGAGAGCGGATCGGCTACGACATGGACGCCGACCGGCGGCGGTTTACAGTCACCGACTCGGGCATCGTGGTCGTACCCAGAGGGGTGGGAACGGATACCCGTGCCGAGGAGATGGCATTCCGCTACCTCTGAACACAGCCGGCACTTGCCACCGGAACCGACAATGCCGTTTTCCCAATGAGCCGGTGCTCCCAGGCACCGTCCGCAGCGCCGTTCAATGGTTCGCCGTGCGCTCACCAAGCAGTTCTTCGAGCACGAAGGGCAGGATACCGCCTGACCGGTAGTAGCGAACCTCGATCGGTGTGTCGATGCGACACAGCAGTTGGCGCTCGAAACGCTGACCGTCAGCACGCGCAACCACCAGCGTGAGCTTCTGCATCGGCAGCAGCCCCGGGCCAAGGCCAAGGATGTCGAAGCTTTCGTCGCCGCGCAAGCCAAGTGACGCTGCCGAATCGTCGCCGACGAACTGCAACGGCAGCACGCCCATGCCGACCAGGTTGGCACGGTGAATCCTTTCGTAGCTGCGCGCAATCACCGCCCGCACCCCGAGCAGACGCGTCCCCTTGGCCGCCCAGTCGCGCGACGAGCCGGTGCCATACTCCTCGCCGGCAACGACGATGGTCGGCGTACCGCGTTGACGGTGGCTCATCGCGGCGGCAAAGACGCTTGTCTGCTGCCCGTCGAGCAGCGTGTAGCCGCCTTCCGGTCGGCGCCCCGCGGCATCGACGTGCAGCATCAGGTTGCGAATGCGGACGTTGGCGAAAGTGCCACGCATCATCACCTCGTGGTGGCCACGGCGTGCGCCGTAGGAATTGAATTCGGCACGGCTGACGCCCTGCTCCCTGAGCCATTGACCGGCCGGTGTCGCCTCGCCGAATGAGCCGGCCGGCGAGATATGGTCGGTTGTCACCGAATCGCCGAGCAGCAACAGCATGCGTGCCCCGCGGATGTCGCCTGCCAGTTCTTCGGGCAGTTCGAAGAATGGTGGGCGGGCGATGTAAGTTGATGGCGGCCAGTTGTAGACCTCCCCGACGGGCGCGGGAATGGCTTTCCACAGTTCCTGGTCGGCGGTCACGTCGGCGTACCGGCGGCGGAAGGTTTCGGGGTCGAGCGCGAACGGCAGCACGGCGTTGATTTCTTCCGACGTCGGCCAGACGTCACGCAGGTAGACCTCCCGGCCATCGCTGCCGACTCCCAGTGCTTCGCTGTCGAGGTCGATGTTGACCCGACCGGCAATGGCAAAAGCCACCACTAACGGTGGCGAAGCCAGGTAATTGGCGCGCAGGTTGGGATGGATGCGGGCTTCGAAATTGCGATTGCCCGAGAGCACCGCCGCGGCGATCAACTGGTGCTCGACGATCGCCTTGTTGAACGCCGGATCGAGGTCACCGGCGTTGCCGATGCAGGTCGTGCAGCCGTAACCGACGAGCGCGAAGCCGAGTTCGGCGAGCGGCGCCAGCAGACCGGCCTTGTCCAGATAATCGGTGACCACTCGCGAACCGGGCGCCAGCGAAGTCTTGATGTGCGGCCGCACGCGCAGGCCTTTGGCGACCGCCTTTCTGGCGAGCAGGCCGGCGGCGATCATCACCGCCGGATTGCTGGTGTTGGTGCAGGACGTGATCGCCGCGATCAGCACGTCGCCGTGGCCGAGATCGATGCCCATCCGCTCGGTCGGGTAGCGCTGCCCAAGGCTCGCGGCCGGACGGTCAAAGCCATCCGCGGCTTCGGGCGCGCTCAACAAGGCATCGAAGCGACTGGCCATGGCCGGCAGCGCGATCCGGTCCTGCGGCCGTTTGGGGCCGGCCAACGAGGGCACGATGGTCGACAGATCGAGGCGCAGGCTGCGCGAGTAATCGATCTGATCGGCACGCGGCATGCCGAACAGGCCCTGAGCACGGAAATAGGCCTCGAAGAGCACGCAATCCTCTTCGCTGCGACCAGTGGCGCGCATATAGTCGACGGTCTTCTCGTCGACCGGGAAGAAGCCCATCGTCGCCCCGTATTCCGGCGCCATGTTGGCCAGGGTCGCGCGGTCGGTCACCGACAGGCTGCCGGCACCCTCGCCGAAATATTCTACGAACGTGCCGACCACTTTTTCGCGGCGTAACAGTTCGGTCACCGTCAGCACCAGATCGGTGGCGGTAACGCCCTCGCGCAAACGACCACTCAATTCGACGCCAACCACGTCGGGCGTCAGAAAATACACCGGTTGACCGAGCATCGCTGCCTCGGCCTCGATGCCGCCGACCCCCCAGCCAACAACGCCAACGCCATTGATCATCGTGGTGTGCGAATCAGTGCCGACCAGCGTGTCGGGAAAACACAGCCGCCCGCTGCCAATGGCTTGCTGGCGCACGCCATGGAACAGGTGTTCAAGATTGACCTGATGGACAATGCCGACGCCGGGCGGCACGACGCGGAAGGTCGCGAATGCCTGCATGCCCCATTTCATGAACTGGTAGCGCTCACGGTTGCGCTCGAACTCCCGCGCCATGTTCTGCTGCAGGGCTTGCGACGTGCCGTAGTAATCGACCTGCACCGAATGGTCGACGACCAGGTCGACGGGCACCAGCGGCTCGATACGCCGCGGATCGAGCCCACGCGCCTGCGCCACATATCGCATCGCCGCGAGGTCGCAAAGCAGCGGTACACCGGTGAAATCCTGCAGCACGACGCGTGCGACGACGAAAGGAACCTCCTCGCTGCGCACCGCTCGGGGCTGCCACTCGGCGAGGTCGAGAATATGCCGCTCGGTAACTCGCTGGCCATCGCAATGCCGCAAGAGCGCTTCGAGCACGATGCGCAGCGACACCGGCAGGCGCGCCACCCGCCCGATATCGGCGGCAATCAAAGCCGGCAATGAATAAAACCAGGCCTCCGCCTGACCGGGAGGCATGAAACGCGACAAGGTACCGAATGGCGATTGGGGCATTACCGGCCTCCGAACAGGTCCGCACTTGACGTGGATACGCAAGTGACACCAGGCAGCGCTGCTCGTTCCCCGGCATGCGGCGCTTGCTGGCCACGCCGCAGCGCGCTTCGGTCTGGCCAGGGAAACGGCCAACGGCGCGGACTTGTCGTCGCATCGGCGACGCGATGCAGCCGACGCTCACCGCGCGATTGATTATGCTTGCCCGGGCGACCAGCGGTTGCCGACTATGGGCCACGTACGGATCTCGATCCTTGCCAACGCGGCGGTTGCCGACAATCGGCGATTGACGGCAACCGCCAGAAGCCGGGATACTCTCGTGTGTTGAATCTCATATTCCCCCGCCGCACGGCGATCATCGGGCGGCAGCCGACGATTCCCCGCGGATGAACGAGCGAGACTGCGAATGGCTGTAGCAGAGATGACCTTGGGCGATGCGTCGCTGATTACGCTCACCTTCCTGTTTACCGACATCGAGGGCTCGACGAGCCTTTGGGAGCGCGAGTCCGAAGCGATGCGTTTCAGTCTGCAACGCCACAACGTGCTGCTCTCCTCGGCCATCGAGCGCCACCGTGGCTGTGTCTTCAAGACTGTCGGCGACGCTTTCTGCGTTACTTTCGACGACGCCGCCGACGCGCTCAGAGCAGCTTGCCAGATCCAGACCAGCCTTGCCGCAGAGAAGTGGCCGACACGAGCCAGCCTGCGGGTGCGCGTCGCGCTGCACACCGGTCCGGCGTACCTGAGCCATGGCGACTATTTCGGCACGACAGTCAACCGCTGCGCCCGCTTGCTGGCGGTAACCCGCGGCGGGCAGACGCTGCTGACCTCGGCGACCGCAGGCCCTGGTGCGAGAATCCCTGTCCTCGGGCACCAGCCTGCGCGATACCGGCATGCTGCGCCTGCGGGACCTGCCGCACCCGGTGCATGTCTTCCAGCTCCTGCATCCCGGGCTGTCGCCCAGCCTGCTGGACATCAGCGACACCTCGGGCGGGAACAAGCTTACCGCTGAACCGATGGCCCGCTTCAAGCCAATCGATGTTTACGAAGTCCCGACCCTGCCGGCGATCGTCATGCAGGCGCTCAGGTTGCTGCAGGATCCCAACACCGATGCCAAGGCTGTGGAACGAGTGATCGTGCACGACCCGGCGATCTCGGCCAAGATCCTGCGAGTGGCAAACTCGGTGTTTTTCGGTTTCTCCCGGCGCGTCGCGCACCATCGCCGAAGCCGTGCGCGTCCTCGGCTTCACCAATGTGCAGGGCATGCTGATCTCGGTCGGCGCCTTCGACGCCTTCCGCACCGAGCGGCTGAACCTGAGTGGACTTCTGGAAACACTCGATCGCCACGGCGACAGCCGCACGTTTCCTTTCCCCGCAGGTGCATTGCGCCGCTGATGAAGCGTTCATGGCCGGCCTGCTGCACGACATCGGCAAACTGATCTTCGCTGTCCAGGCGGAATCGGCCTACCAACGGGTCCTCGAACTGCAGCATGGATCCGCTTTGAGCAGCCTTGAGGCGGAAAGGACACTGTTCGAGTTCACCCACCCCGAAGTGGGCGAAATGGTTGCCGAACGCTGGGATCTGCCGGCCAGGTACGTTGCCGGCATCGCCCACCACCACGATCCGGTTGCGGCCGGCGACGAGCGGCCGTTCTGTGCGGTGATCGGCCTTTCCGACCAGGCGGCGCACGCCGCCCTCTGCGTCCAGGGTCCGCCTGGCACGCACGACGAAGAGCGAACAGCGCTGCTCGAAACCCTCAACCTGAGCCCGAAGATTTGGGACGACTGTCTTCGGCATCTGCGCGAAGCGCAACCAAACATCGAGGCCTTTGTCGGGGCAATCCACTGAGATTGACTGAAACGTCGTCCCGTGCCGGCCCAACGCGCCTTCGACGACAGCCACCGGGTGGCAGCAAGCCGCTCCGCGGGCAGGGTCTGGCGCCTAGTCCAGCGCCGTCGCTTCGACCTCGGGGTTGAGCACCGCCTGGCGCGGGGACGGCAGGAAATGGCGGGCTTCGCTCACCCTCAGCCAGTCCTTGTGGGTAGTCAGCAAGACCAGAGTCTTGGTCACATACTCGTGTGAAGAGAGTTCGTCCGCGGCGTAGCGCCGCAACAACGCCAGCCACCGGGAATGAATTGCACAGGGAATTTGCTTGTCGCCACCGGCCAGCGGACAATCCGCACAGCGGGTCATCGCCAGCCGATTGACCGCTACGTGCTTCTGCCATTGTTGACGATATTGCCTGGCGTTGGCTTCAATCCAGGCTAACGCCCGCAGGTCCCGCTCTTCCGGCGGAAATTTCCCGACATAGTCGACGATGGCGGCCACCTGCTGCCGAAAGAACTCCGCATCGGAAATATCGGAATTCGACAGGCCACCGACAAAACGGGCGATCAGCGCCAGCGTCGGATCATCAACGATGTACATATCCACACCTTCTGCGGCATCGGCGCACAACCGGCAAACAAATTTACTATAACACAATTTGTTGCGGTGCAGCAAACAACAACAACCTCGCGCCAAACGGTGATTCCGATCCTGCCAATCAGTCGCTGCAGATCGATTGCGTGAAAGTCGTGCAGAAGCCATGCACAACAAGTGCTGTACATTTGTACAGCTTTCGATTAATCTTTCGCACGTTGCTGCGGATCCTGATCAACTCATTCCTTTGGAGGACTTGCTTACCATGAATCGCATCCAGAAGTGGCTTGAGCAAATTGCAGGCGTGTCTCGGGCAGAGCGTGCCCGTTGGGCTCTTGCGCAGGAGATCTTCGGTTCTCAGCGCATGGACATATCGGCGTTACAAAAGCCGGCCTGCTGGCGGAGAAAGGAGGGAACGTGTAGTCCTCGGCGATAGGTTTGACCGGCGCGTTGGCCCCCCTCGGAAGCAAGCGCCACAGCCACAGCACCAACCAGAGCGCAGGCAAAACCGGGGCAGCGCCGTCCAACTGCTACTGAAGTCGGGAGCCCAGCCTGAACAGACTTGATTCTTGCCTTGACTCGAAGGGCCGCTTTACCAGGGGACTGTCGCCTGCGCAGCAACCGGCGCCCTGGCGAACTACTCGTCCGGATCTTCGCCGCGTACCAACAGGAGCGAAACCTGCGCCTTGCGCACCAGGCGCTCGGCTGCGCTACCCACGAAGTAACGTTCGATGCCGCGCCGGCCGTGCGTACCAACCACCAGCAAGTCGGCCTGCCACTCGGCTGCGGCCTCGATCAGCATGTCCGAAACATGCTTCTGCTCCGATTCGACGATCCTGACCTCGGCGTCGACCCCCACCGCACGCGCCGTTGCTGCCAGGCGGTCGAGAAAAGCCTGCGCACCGAGACGCAAGCGTGCCTCGGTCTTGCCGACGCTGTTCGGGAGCATCATCGCCACTTCACGTTGGGCAAGAATCGTCTCGTCGATCGCATGACAGATCGCCAGCTTTGCACCCGTGACCTGGGCCAGTTCGATCGCCGCGTGCAGGACCTGGTCGGTCATGAAGCTCTCATCCACGGCAACCATGATTCGCTTGTACATTTGTCTCGGATCCTCTCTGGGCAAAGTTGTCAGACCAGTTCAACAATAACACCGATCGAGCGGTCGCGAACAGTGGGCACTATTTGAGGGTCAGCGACAAGCCTGCCGCTACCAGCGTCACTCGATCGCATGCCGCCGCCACCCGCTGGTTCAGGCGTCCCTGTTCGTCGGCAAAGAGGCGTGACAGTGCCGCCATCGGCACGATGCCGCAGCCGACCTCGTTGGAGACCAGGATGACGTGCCCGGGCAGTTGCGGCAGGAGATCGATCAGGGCTTGCGTCGCGCCGGCCAGATGCTGGCAGCAAATCGCTTCGCCGGCATCGGCCTGGCAGGCGGCTTCGCCGGAGAACAGCACATTCGACAACCACAGCGTCAGGCAGTCAACCAGCAGGCAGACGTCGGCAGCCGCGTGCCGACGCAATGCCGCGGCCAGATCGAGCGGCTCGACGACCAGCCCCCAGTCGGGACAGCGCCTTGCGCGATGATGTTCGATACGCCGCGACATCTCGGCGTCGAGTGGCAGCGCCGTCGCCACATAAACGACCCGCAGGCCGCTTTCCGTGGCACGGATCTCGGCCAATCGACTCTTGCCCGAACGGGCGCCACCAAGGATCAGTTCTCGCATCCCGCACAGCTTAGCATGGCCGGCGATGCGTATAATCTGCGGCTTTTGCCGAGGCCTGTCAGCGCATGCATTTCTCCATCTCGCCACCGGCAACCATGCCGGGCCTGCAGGCCCGGATCGACGGCAAGACCAAGCCACCCGGTTCACTCGGCCAGCTCGAACGCCTGGCCCTGCAGATCGGCCAGGTCCAGCAGTCACTGAGCCCGAGTCTCGATCACCCGCATCTGCTCGTCTTCGCCGGCGACCACGGCGCCGCCCGTGCCGGTGTCTCGGCCTACCCGCAGGAAGTGACCTGGCAGATGGTCGAGAACTTTCTCGCCGGAGGCGCGGCGATCAATGTTTTCGCCCGCCACAACGGCCTGCAGTTGCAGGTGATAGACGCTGGCGTGGCACACGATTTCGGCGCACGCGATGGCCTGGTCGACGCCAAGATCGCCTTCGGCACGCGCAACTCTATCGAACAGGCGGCGATGAGCGCCGCAGAGCGCGACCTGGCGCTGGCACGCGGCGCCGCCATCGCCCGCGGCCTGGCCGACCAAGGTTGCCGGGTGATGGCCTTCGGCGAAATGGGCATCGGCAACACCGCCGCCGCGTCGCTGCTGACGCAGCAACTGACCGGCGCACCGCTGGCCGACTGCGTCGGGCGGGGCACCGGCCTCGACACCGCCGGACTGGCACGCAAACGGACCTTGCTGGCGCAGGCGGTGGGCCGCGCGGCGCTACCACCCGATGCCGATGCGCTACTGGTGCTCGCCGAATTCGGCGGTTTCGAGATGGCGATGATGGCTGGCGCGATGCTCGCCGCAGCCGAACGCGGGATACTGCTGCTGATCGATGGCTTCATCGTCACCTCGGCGTTGCTGGTGGCCACCGCCATCGCGCCATCGCTTCGCGACTACTGCATCTTCTGCCACCGCTCGGCGGAACCGGGCCATGTCGTCCAACTGCGGGCGTTGCAGGCCGAACCTCTGCTCGACCTCGGCCTGTGCCTCGGCGAGGGAACGGGCGCCGCTCTCGCCTGGCCGCTGGTGCGCGCCGCCGCCGCTTTCCTCAACGAAATGGCCAGCTTCGCGTCGGCCGGCGTCAGCGGACAGGCCTGAGGCTACACTGTGGTTCGCTGGAGGTGTACTGCT
The DNA here is from genome assembly GCF_056856495.1 of Candidatus Accumulibacter propinquus. NCBI lineage: Bacteria > Pseudomonadati > Pseudomonadota > Betaproteobacteria > Candidatus Accumulibacter > Candidatus Accumulibacter propinquus. Next base: position 319,021 of record NZ_JBSEHC010000001.1, on the reverse strand, counting down.
GATCGGCAATTTTGGCAACACCTCGCCACCGGCCGTCTGACTGCGACGCTGATCGGCGAGCATCCGCAGCGCCGTGTCGATACTTCCCGACCGAGTTGCCGCAGATCAATAGCTGGTCGCTTGCCAACACTTGGCGCTGGGTGCAGTTGATGATCGTCGGGTAACCGCGCTCTCCGACTCGTGAGTTGATGCGCGATTTACCCATGCGCGAGAGCACTGCTGCCTGCCATTGAACGGGATGATTCGTACTTGCGCGCGCTTGTTCCGCCTACATCACACGAACGCAAAATGCCCGTTGTCCATCTGCATCAGCGAATGCGTCGGTGCCAGTGCGCTCTTGCGGTGGGCGTCAGCTCGGGGTAGTAGACGGTCAAAGTAGAATGTGGCAGTTTGAATCTTGGCGCGATAGAAATCCGCGGACTCGTTCCCTTTGCCGTTGAGTAACAGTGTTTGTGCTTTTTCAGCCTGCAAGACGAAGTAGTAACCCATCATCACGTAACCTGAATACATCAGGTAGTCGACGCTGGCAGAACCCACGAGATCGCGATCCTTGCCCGCACGCAGCAGGATGCGCAAGGTGAGAATATTCCACTCGATGGCGCGCCGCAAGGTCGAGCGTGCCATGCTGCCGATGGGGCCCGATGCAAACACATGCCTCCTTGCCAGGCGCAACATGATGCGCGTGAAATCGCGTACGCACTTTCCTCTGGTGCCGATCAATACCTTGCGGCCAAGCAGGTCAAGCGCCTGAATCCCGGTGGTCCCTTCGTAGAGTGTGGCGATGCGGGCATCGCGGGCGATCTGCTCCATGCCGTGCTCGTGGATGTAGCCATGCCCCCCGAAGACTTGCATGCCCAGATTGGCGGCTTCGAGGCCCATTTCGGTGAGGAAGCCTTTCAGGATGGGGGTATAGAAACCAAGCTCGTTGTCGTAGTGTTCGAAATTGGCGTGGTCCTTTTCGAACGCCGCGTTAAACATCAGGTCTGCTGTTTGCACAGCGGCATAGAGCATCGCCCGGCCACCTTCGGCGATGGCTTTTTGGGTCAGCAACATGCGTCGCACATCGGCGTGCCAGATCAAGGCGTCTGCACTGGCCTCAGGATCCTTCTTTCCCGAGAGGGCGCGCATGGATCGTCTCTCTTTGGCATAGGCCAGAGCACCCTGAAACGACGCTTCGGCGTGGGCAACGCCCTGAATTGCTATCCCGAGTCGTGCCGTGTTCATGAAGGTGAACATGGCTTCCAGGCCCTTGTTGGGTTCAAAAATCAGATGGCCGATCGCCTCGTCAAAATTCAGCACCGCAGTCGCCGACCCGCGAATTCCCATCTTGTGTTCGATCGCGCCGCAAGTGACGGTATTGCGTTGACCGGCAGAGCCGTCTTCAGTAACTAGAAACTTCGGCACCACGAACAACGAAATGCCGCGTGTGCCGGCCGGTGCACTCGGCACGCGGGCGAGGACGACATGCACAATATTCCCGGCCAGATCGTGCTCGCCGGCCGAGATGAAGATCTTGGTGCCGGTAATCTTGTAGCTGCCGTCGGGTTGGGGCTCGGCCCTGGTCTTGATCTGCGCCAGGTCGGTGCCGCACTGCGGCTCGGTCATGCACATGGTACCGGTCCACTCGCCGCTGACGAGTGCCGGCAGATAGCGTGCTTTTTGTGCCTCGGTGCCGTATTGCAACAAGGTGTTGATACAGCCCAGGCTCAAGCCCGGATACATGTTGAACGACCAGTTGGCCGCGCCCATCATCTCGGTCTTGAACAGGCTGATCGACGTCGGCAACCCCTGACCACCGTATTCGATCGGGAATGAAAGCCCTTGCCAGCCACCTTCGACGAACTGCCGGTAGGCCTCCTTGAATCCAGTTGGCGTGCTGACTTCGCCGGCCTTGAAGCGGCAGCCTTCTTTGTCGCCGGAAAGATTGATCGGTGCGAGGACTTTTTCACACAGGACGGCGATGCCTTCAAGGATGGCATCGACCACGTCGGGCGTCGCCTCGCCGCCGTTTGATAACCCCGCATAATGCGCGGGGTAGTCAAACACCTCATTGATCAGAAAGCGCATTTCACGCAGGGGAGCTTTGTAGGTCGGCATGGTGCGTTCTTTCGAGGCAGGAAGGAGAAGGCTCAACGTCACTGCAGCAAAGGGCTATGCGGTGGCGGATGACGTCTTCAGGACGACGGAGAATAGTGAACGATTGTACTCTGTATAATCCTGCCAAGTTTGGAAAATTGAGATTGTTTCAACATCCATATGTATATTAATATCAATTTAACAGTCTATTGAGTTTAATTACCGTTACAATCGTTTCATTTCACAAGTTGCAGAGTACATTCATGCCACCCAGGGTCGCCGCACCGAATATTTCCGATACGCTTTCGCGCAGTGCGCGCAAGGATTTCACCAGAGCGAGTCTGTTACAGGCCGCACTGACGCTGATGGGCGATGGACGCAGCTTTACCAGCCTCGGATTGCGTGAAATCGCACGCGAAGCCGGCGTGGTGCCGACGGCTTTCTACCGTCACTTTCGCAACACCGATGAGTTGGGCCTGGTGCTGGTTGAAGAGGTGGGAATTACGCTGCGCCGACTACTGCGTGAGGCACGCAAGATGGATGTGGCGCCACGCGACATGCTGCGGCGTTCAGTCAGCGTCTATCAGGAATACGTAAAATTGAACCGGTTGCAGTTCATGTTCATCTCCAGCGAACGATCAGGGGGCAGTCGCATACTGCGTTTGGCGATTCGAAATGATGTCACGCATTTCACCAATGAGATGGCGCAGGATTTCCGCATGCGTGGTTTATACGCAAATTTGCCGACAGCAAGTCTGCAAATGGTGTGCGGCATGTTGGTGATGGCCATGCTCGCCGCAGCGACAGACATTCTCGACTTGCCGCCCGACCAACCACTGCTGGAATCCGAAATGTTGGAAAACTTCGTTCAGCAACTCAAGATCATTCTCTTCGGGGCGACCTGCTGGAATGATGCCTTGAGCAAGAGTAACGCCGCCAAGCAGACATCAGGGCCGAGTGCTGCCAACTGTCGTGATGGCCTCTTGACCCATATTGATCACGCAGCGTGATGTTCGGGTAGCCAACCATCAGATGACGCGGTAGCCGGTTCCTGGATCATCGGCGCGTACGTGCCCCCTCCCCTTGCGTCTGATGTCAATGCATTCAGGTCGCAATTCGTGCGGGGAGCAGGCGATCGTATTCCTTCTTGACTACCCCGTAGCACTCGCAAGTGCGCCGCTCCAACCCTCGACGGTCGAGCACCGTGATGTGACCACGCCGGTACTCGATCAGGCCGGCCTGCTGTAAATGACCGGCAGCTGCGGTGATGCCCTCGCGGCGGACGCCAAGCATGCTGGCGATGAGTTCCTGCGTCATCACGATTTCCTTCGAGGACAGACGATCCATGCTCGACAGCAGCCAGCGACAGAGTTGCTGGTCCAGCGAATGGTGGCGATTGCACACCGCTGTCTGCGCGATCTGCGTTAACAGCGCCTGGGTATAACGCAAGAGCAAATGGAACGTAGGTCCGGCGCGGTTGAACTCCTGGATCATCAGGGCCGACTTGATTCGAAACACCTGGCCGGCGCTGCGTACCACCGCGCAGCTTGGCATCGTTTCGCCGCCCATTAACAGCGAAGTGCCGACAAAGCCTTCGCGACCCACAACGGCGATCTCGACCGAAGCGCCGTCGTTCATCAAGGACTGTAGCGAAACGATGGCTGTCGTCGGAAAATAGGCGTGCGTCAATCTGGCACCGGACCCGTGGAGAACACTACCTGCTGGCATATCCACGGCTTCGAGCTGCGGTGACCAGCGTGCCCATTGCGCCTCGGGCAGTGCGGCCAGCAGATGATTGTGCCGTAGGTTGCCAGATGCCGCTACGTGTGTCTGCAAAGGATTTCCATCCTGGCGTAAACCTGTGTTATTGCAGGTTGCCATGCTGTCGGGCAGCGAGAACCGCCGCCAGTGGAAAAGCTCCCGTCATGAGCGGGAAATTCTCCTGCTCGGCACACCGGTCGATTCACCAGCACCAGGCGCCACCACCGGGTCGTGGGTGCGGCAGTCACAGTACACCTGTGTTTCAGTCATAATGCGTGGGTGATTGAACCCTCCACCAGCCATTTACCGGACATGCTGTTTGCTCGCATAGGGGAAGACAGCGCCGTGAAAGCCAGCCGCCGCACGGCCCGCTGCTGCGCGCGCGACGCGGGCGCTGTACACCAATGTCGTTGGCAGCGGAACCGACACCAAGCCCTCGGCGGCTTCCGCCAGGCCAGAACGGGGAGGACCGGATGTCCGCAGTGATCGACTCACTGTGCGACTCGATCGCCGTGGTCAACGAACAGGGCCTGATCATCAGCGTCAACCAGGCGTGGCGAACTTTTGCCGACAACAACGGCGGCAGCGCTGACCTTGCGGCGGGGATTGGTATCGATTATCTGGCGACGTTGCGACGCGCTGCCGCCAGCGATTCGTTTGCCTGTGCGGCGCTGCAGGGCAGCGCAGCGGTCCTGGCGGGACGGCAGACGCTGTTCACCCTGGAGTACCCTTTCAACACTCCCGACGGCGAGCACTGGTTCGAGCTGCACGTTACCCCCTTGCAGGGCGCTGTCAAGGGGATGGTCGTCGGGCATCGGGAAATCACCGCGCGCAAGCTCGACCAACGCGCGCTCGAACAGTGCAGCGCCGACCTGCGCCATCACGAACACCACTTGCAAGCGGTATTCAACAGCGTGTCGTCGATGATCGGTTACTGGGACCGCACACTGCACAACCGCTTCGCCAACCACGCCTATCGCGACTGGTTCGGTGTCGAACCGGCGACTATCCCCGGTAAACATATCCGGGAAGTGATCGGCGAGGAGCGCTATCGGCTCAACCTGCCCTATATCGAGGCGGTACTGAATGGCGTCGCACAGCAATTCGAGCGCGCCATACCATCACCAGACGGTCGCTCGGTGCGCTATGCGCTGGCCCGTTACCTTCCCGACATCGTCGATGGCGAGGTACGCGGGTTCTTCGTCGAGGTCGTGGACGTGACCTCGATCAAGAGCAGCGAGCAGGCCTTGCAACGCGCTCAGGAAGTCGGCCGCGTCGGTAGTTACATTATCGAACTGCCGTCCGGGCGTTGGGTCGGCAGCCCGATGCTCGACCGCATTTTCGGTATCGGCCCCGAGTATGAACATACCGTCGATGGCTGGGGACGGCTGCTGCATCCCGACGACCGTCAGGCCATGCTCGACTACGGCCGGCAGGTGATTGCCGAGCGCCTGCCATTCGACCGGCAATACCGGATCGTACGACCCCGCGATGGCGCCGTGCGCTGGGTGCATGGCCTTGGTCAGATCGAGTGCACCCGGGACGGGATGCCTTTGCGCCTGGTCGGCACGGTGCAGGACATTACCGAAAACAAGCGCGCCGAGGCGGCGACGCAGGCGCTGCTGGACGAGAACACGCGCCTGGTGCGACAACTGATCGCCATGCAGGAACGCGAGCGTGCGGAGTTGGCACGCGAACTGCACGATGAACTCTCGCAACACCTGACCGCGATCCGTGCCTTCGCTGGCGCCATCCGGCGTAATGGCGTCTCCGACGGTGAGCGCATCAAGGCCGCCGCGCAGGCGATCGACGATTGCGCCAGTGAGATCTACACGGTGTCGCACCGGTTGATGGAGGGCCTGCATCCGAACGTTCTCGACGCAGCCGGTATCGTCGAGGCCATTGCCGCCCTGCTCGAGGCCTGGGGGCAGCAACATCCGGAGATTGAGTGGCGGGCCTCCCTGGCTCGCGACCTGGTCTGCGACGCGCCGCAGTTGCGGGTGGCCATCTATCGCATCGTGCAGGAATGCCTGAACAATGTCTCCCGGCATGCGCAAGCCCACCGGCTACGGGTCATCCTCGCCAGCCGGCCGTCGCCGACCGGCGGGAAGCTGCGTCTGGTCGTCCGCGACGATGGCGTCGGGCTGGAGGTCGCTGCACCGCATGCCGGATTCGGCCTGCTCGGCATGCGCGAACGCGTCCTGAGCCTCGGTGGTTCACTGCAGATTCGCAGCCCGCACGGCTGCGGCACCCGCGTGTGCGTCCTGCTGCCGATTGGTCACGACGGTGAGCCAGATACGCAGGAACAGCAAGACCATGACCGTTTCCCCTCGCCGCTGAACCTGCTCCCGCGTACTGGCGAGAGGCGATTCATGAGTCGCTGACACGACTTCAAGGGCAAGTCCAAAACCTTTGCGCGGGTGCACGCACAGGGGCGACCGCTGCCGCCACGCTCGTCAGGGTTCGACCAGGCCCTGCCGTATCGCCATTCGAGCCATTTCTGCCGGACTGGCCACCGCGAGCTTGGCCTTGATCTGAGTGAAATGGTTGCTGACGGTCTTGCTGCTCAGGTGGAGGATACTCGCGCACTCGGACAGCGTGTGGCCCTCGCTGAGCAGCTTGAAGATCTGGAACTCGCGTTGCGTCAGCTGCTTGAACTGGTTAGCCGCCGACGGGCGGTGGCGGTCCAGAAGCGCTGGCAACATGTCGCCGCTGACAAAGGATTCGCCACGCGCGACCCGCTTGAGTCCCTCCAGCAGGGTATCGACCTTGCTGCCCTTGGTGACAAAACCCAGCGCGCCGGCTTCGAGCGCCCGTTCGAGCAGCACCTGCGAGTTATGCACACTATAGACCAGGATGGCTGCCCGCGGGTCGAGTGCACGGATGCGACGGATGGCTTCGATGCCGCCGAAGCCATCCATGCTGAGATCCATGACTACGGCGTCTGGACGCTGCGTACGGTATTCGGCGTAGGCCGCTTCGCCACTGCCGACCTCCAGCAGCACACGCAACGCCGGATCGGAATCGATCAGGCTGCGCAGGCCGGCGCGTAGCGCCGGGTGGTCGTCGACCACCATCACCCTGACGGGGTTTGCTGTCGAATTGAAAGTGATGCCGCGCCCACCCATGTACACTCCCTTCTTGCCGCCGACCGCAATCGCGAGGCCCGCGTTCCCTGCTGGCCGGCGTTATCCTCGATCAGCCCCGCCGGCGTCCGTACAGTCTGGCCAGTGCGGCAAGCCTTCCGGCGTGTTCCGCCTCGACCTGCTGCCAACTGAACCGCCATTCCCAGGATCCCTCGCTACGGCTCGGCTCGTTCATGCGATGAGCCGAATCGAGGCCGAGCACATCCTGCATCGGGATGACGCAAAGCGATGCCACCGACGAACAGGCCAGGCGGATCAGGTGCCAGTGCACCTCATCTCCGGCCTCTTCGCCAACACCCAGGTAAGAGCGCACATACTCCTGCTCCGGGTGGCCAAGCGACTCCCACCAGCCACGGCTCGTGTCGTTGTCGTGGGTGCCCGTATAGACGACGGTATTGGCGTCGTAATTGTGTGGCAGATAGGGGTTCCTGGCGTCGCCGTCGAAAGCGAACTGCAGGATGCGCATGCCGGGCAAACCAATCGCCTGGCGCAGAGCGTCGACTTCAGGGGTGATGATGCCGAGATCTTCGGCGATGATCCGCAGCCGCCCCTGGGCGTCGCCCAACTCGCGACGCATGGCGGTGAACACGTCTTTCCCCGGCCCTGGCCGCCACTGTCCGTCGACTGCCGTCGCGGACTCGGCGGGAATCTCCCAGAAGGACTCGAAGCCACGAAAGTGATCGATACGTACGATGTCGCAGAGCCTCATCGTTTGCCGCATCCGCTCGACCCACCAGCGATAGTCTTCGGCGGCGTGCGCCGACCAGCGGTAGAGCGGGTTGCCCCAGCGCTGCCCGGTGGCGCTGAAGTAATCCGGGGGGACCCCGGCCACCACGCGCGGATGACCCTGTTTGTCGAGTTCGAAAAGCCCGGGATTGGACCACACATCGGCACTGTGTGCGGCAACGAAGATCGGCAGGTCACCGACGATCTCGATGCTGCGCGAACGGGCGTAGGTCTTGAGTGCCCCCCACTGCTCGTAAAAACGCCATTGGCAGAATTGCCAGAACCTGATTTCTTCGGCATGCCGGGCTTGTGCTTCGCGTAGTGCCGCCGGCTGTCGATGGGCCAATGCGGCCGGCCAATCCTGCCACATTCGGCCGTCTCCACCATGGGCAATGTCCAGGGCCATGAACAGTGCGTAGTCGTCGAGCCACGCGTGTTCATCGGTGCAGAAGGCTTCAAAAGCCGTGCGCTCGGCGGCAGGCTTGCGCCCGAAGAAACGTTTGGCGGCCCGTCGCAAATGGGCAACCCGGAAGCACCGCACCGCACCGTAGTCAATCCGGCCTTCCGGAAAAGCCGGTACTGACGCCAGATCGGCGTCGCTGAGCCAGCCGGCGTCGCGCAGTTGGCACAGATCGATCAGCAGTTCATTACCGGCAAAAGCCGAAGGGCTGATATAGGGTGAATTGCCCGGCCCGGCGCTACCCAGCGGCAACACCTGCCAGCACGACTGACCAGCGGCAACCAGCCAGTCGACGAAGTGATAAGCGGCCGGTCCCAGATCGCCCGAACCATGCGGGCCGGGCAGCGAGGTCGGGTGAAGCAGAATCCCGCCACGGCGGGGAAGTGAGGTCATGCTGATCCCTTGTCTGGAGCTTGATGTCGTCGCTAGCTGCAGGGGTTCGGGCGGGTCAGAAAACCGCCCGACCGAAGACTCAATAGACTTCCGGAACATACTTCAGCGGCAGATTGGCTTCCTGATAGTCGCCTGGCTTTCTGCCGTTTCGGCAGGGTGATCTTTGGCTGCTTGACGACCTCGTACGGGATGCTGCTCAGAATATGCTTGATGATGTTCAGGCGTACGCGTTTCTTGTCGTCGGAGCGGGCGACGAACCAGGGCGCCCACTCGGTGTCCGTTGCCTTGAACATTTCGTCGCGCGCGTGCGAGTAATCGTACCAGCGGCTGTACGACTTGAGGTCCATCGGCGACAGCTTCCACTGCTTGCGCGGATCGGTGATGCGGGCCTCCAGGCGGCGCGTCTGCTCATCCATGTCGACTTCGAGCCAGTACTTGAGCAGGATGATGTTGTTGGCTTTGCCGACCACCAGCTTTTCGAAGAGGGGCGCCAGTTTGAGAAAACCCTGCACCTGCTCGTCGCTGGCGAAGCCCATGACGCGTTCGACACCGGCGCGGTTGTACCAACTACGGTCGAAGATCACCACCTCTCCGGCTGCCGGCATGTGCGGCAGGTAACGCTGTACATACATCTGGGTCTTCTCGCGCTCGGTCGGAGCCGGCAGGGCGACAACCCGGAAGATGCGCGGGCTGACGCGCCCGGTGATCGCCTTGATAGTGCCGCCCTTGCCGGCCCCGTCACGGCCTTCGAAGAGGATCACCACCTTCAGGCCCTTCTCGATCACCCAGGTTTGCAGGTGTACCAACTCGGCCTCGAGTTTTTCGAGTTCCTTGAGGTATACCCGCTCGGACATTCTTTTCGCTGGCTTGCTCTGGGGCTCGCCCTCGGTCTGTTCTGCCGGCGACTCGGGACCAGGGCTGATCACTTGCTCGGCCTTGACACGCTTTGCCGACTTGCCTTTCTTGCTCATTGACTTCTCCTCTTGATACGCTTCGATGGACTGCCATGGCTGGCTGGCGACCCCACAGGCGGGCGCCGAGCAGTCAGGCATGCCAAAACACGCCGACGGGAAGACCACTGCGCCGGCACCTGCCAGGCCTACTGCGGGAGGACCTCGTCCCGCCTCACTCCTCCTGCAACGGCGACTTTCTCCGCCTCGACCACCCAGCCGCCGCCCATTGCCTTGTAGAGATTGATCATCGCCTGCAACTGGGTCTGCTGCGTCTGCGTGTACTGCAACTGGACATTGAACAAGCTACGTTCCGCATCCAGGACTTCGATATAGCTGGTGTAGCCGTTTTCGTAGCGCAGCCGCGCCGTCCCCGCATACTGCTCCAGAGCTCCCACCTGGCGTTTCTGCGCCTGCAACTGGGCACGCGTGCGGTCCTGGTCGATCAGCGCGTCATTGACTTCGCGAAAGGCTTGCTGGATGGCCCTCTGATACGCAAACAATGCTTGCTGCTGTTGCGCTTCCGCCGCCTGCACCTGACCGGCGATGGCGCCGGCCGTGAAGATCGGCATGCTGATCGGTGCAGCGTACTGCCAGACCTTCGACTGGCTGTCGAAAAGATTGCCAAGGCTGTTGCTGGCGTAGCCGAACAGGCCGGTCAGCGAGAGGGTCGGAAAGTAAGCCGCCTTGGCCGCGCCGATCAGGGCATTGGCGGCAATCAGGCTCTGCTCCGCCTGCTGGATGTCTGGCCGTCGCTCAAGAATATCCGAGGGTAGACCGGCTGGAATGGCCGGGAGCAACAGTTGATCAATGTTCCTGCCGCGGGTAATCGGCCCGGGGTTGCGACCGAGCAACACGCTCAGGCCATTCTCCTGTTGTACGATCGACTTCTCGATGGCCGGGATGGTGGCCAGAGCTTCCTCGTACTGGGACTGGTTCTGACTCAGTTCGAGCAACGAGATGATGCCACCCGCGTAACGCTCCTTGAAGATCTCGTACGAATCTCCGCGACTTTTCGCCGTCGCCCTGGCGATTTCCAACTGGCGATCGAGGTCGCGGAGGTTGACGTAGGCACCGGCAACGCTACCGACCAGAGAGAGGATGACCGCTCGCCGGCCGTCCTCGCTGGCCAGGAGCTGTGCCCTCGCCGCTTCGGTCTGGCGGCGAATGCGGCCCCAGATATCGATCTCCCAACTGGCATTGAGCACCGCCTGATAGTTGTTGTAGGTCGAGGAGGTCGATGCGCCCGGAGCGACGCCCTTCTGTCGGCTCACCTCGTAGCCGGCGCCAACCTGCGGAAAGAGGGCGGAACGGACGAATCCATATTGGCCGGCAAACTCTTCGATGCGCGCGCTGGCAATCAGCAGATCCTTGTTGGCAAGCAGGGCGGCGCTGACCAGTTCGTTGAGTACCGGGTCGCCGAACTGCTCCCACCAGGCAGTATTGGCCAGATCCCTGGCGTCCTGGTCACTCAGACGCCAGGCCGTCGGCGTGTCGATAGTTGGACGCACGTAATCGGGTCCAACCATGCAGCCACCGACCAGCAGCGCCAGCAGTGCGGCCAACAAGGGCTTACGCATGGCTATCTCCCTCCTTTCCAGCAATCGGTACCGTGGAACTCTCGGTGGCCGCGGCGACGCTCTCCCCAGCGTGGTGACCGACCCCGGTGTCGCCCTTGTGACTGATCTTTTCGACCACGTAGAAAGTCACCGGAATGATGAAGATGGCAATGCAGGTAGCGGCCAGCATGCCGCCGATCACCGCACTGCCCATCACCTGTCGGGAAATGGCACCAGCGCCGCTGGCGATGGCCAGCGGAACGCAGCCGAGGATGAAGGCGAACGAAGTCATCAGGATTGGCCGCAGGCGCAGTTCCGCGCCTTTGAGCGTCGATTCGGCGAGCGACAGTTCGCCCTTCTCGTATTCCATCTTGGCGAACTCGACGATCAGGATCGCGTTCTTGGCCGCCAGACCGATCAGCATCACCAGGCCGATCTGCGCATAGACGTTGAGTTCCTGGCCGCGCCACAGCAGCGCGGCGAAGGCGCCGGCGACGGCGATCGGCGTACCGAGCAGGACCGAGAAAGGCAGCGACCAGCTTTCGTACTGCGCCGCCAGGATCAGGAAGACGCAGAGCAGCGAGAAACCAAAGATGACCATCGGCGAGACGCCCTGCTGGGCCTTTTGCTCCTGGAACGACATGCCCGAGTAGTCGTAACCCATTTCGCTTGGCATCGTCTCGGCGAAAACTGCTTCGAGCGCCCGCATCACCTGCACCGAACTGTAACCAGGCGCTGCCGAAGCGTTGATCTGTGCGCTGCGGTAGAGGTTGTAGCGCATCGTGAATTCCGGACCCGAGATGTTGCGGATCGAGGTCAGCGCCGAGAGCGGCACCGCTTCACCCTTGTTGTTGCGCACGTAGAAGCGCCCGACGTTCTCGATGTTGGTCCGGTATTCGCCCTCGGCCTGCACATAGACCTGCCACTGGCGTCCGAAGCGGTTGAAGTAGTTGATGAAACCGCTGCCGAGGAAGCTTTGCAGCGTCTTGTAGACATCGCTGATAATGACCCCCTGCTTCAATACCTTGTCCTGATCGACTTCGATGAAAAGCTGCGGCACGATCGGCAGGAAGGTGGTCGAAACGCTGGCCAGCTCGGGGCGCTTTTTCGCCGCTTCGATAAACTTGGTGGTGTTCGCGGCAAGGAAGGCGATGTCTTTTCCAGCGCGGTCTTCGAGAATGAAAGTCGCCCCGCCGGAGGTGCCGACCCCCTGAATGGCCGGTGGCGGAAACGCAAAAGCAATGGCGCCGGGGATGCTGGCGAGCCGCTTCGTCAACTCGGCCTTGATCGCGGTGTACTGTTCGTCGGGTGCTTTGCGTTCGCCCCAGTTCTTGAGCGTGATGAAGAAGAAAGCGCTGTAGGTATTGGTCACCTGGCTCAGCATGCTGTAGCCGATGACGGTGGTCGTGTATTGGACGCCTGGCACCTTCATGATCAGATCTTCGGCTTGCGCGGCAATATCCGAGGTGCGCTGCAAGGATGAGGCATTGGGGAGCTGGATCGCGGCAAAGACGTAACCCTGGTCTTCATCCGGGAGGAAGCCGGCAGGGACGAGCTTGCCGAAGAAACCCGCCACAACCGCGACGGCCACCAGAAAAAAGAGGCTCATCACGCTGCGGCGGATGGCGAGCCGGCAGACACCGACATAACCGCCGGTGACCCGGCCGAAAGCGCGATTGAACCCGTCGTAGAATTTCTGCAACGGGCCACTACCCCTGACCTTGGGTCGCAGCAGCAGCGCACAGAGCGCCGGGCTGAGCGTCAGCGCGTTGAAGGCCGAGATGATCACCGAGATGGCGATGGTCACGGCGAACTGCTGGTAGAGCTGGCCGGTGATGCCGGGAATGAAAGCCGTCGGTACGAAAACCGCCGCCAGGATGACGGCAATGGCGATCACCGGCCCGGTCACCTCGCTCATCGCCCGCAGTGTCGCGTCCTTGGGTGACAAACCATGTTCGATGTGGTGCTCGACGGCTTCGACGACGACGATCGCGTCATCGACGACGAGGCCGATGGCCAGCACCAGACCGAACAGCGACAGCGTGTTGATCGAGAAACCGAACATCGGAAAGAGCATGAAGGTGCCGACCAGCGACACCGGCACCGCCAGCAGCGGGATCAGCGTCGCCCGCCAGCCCTGCAGGAAGACGAAGACGACGATCATCACCAGCACCAGCGCTTCGATCAGCGTGTGCTCGATCTCCTTGATTCCTTCGGTGACCGACAGCGTCGTGTCGAGGGCGATGACGTATTCGAGGTCGGGCGGGAAACTCTCCTTGATCTTCTCCATCAGCTTTTTGGCGCCGTCGGCGGCGTCGAGCGCATTGGCGCCGGGCATCTGGTACAGCGCGACGAGCGCCGCCGGTTTGCCGTTCAGCCGGCCCTGCTGGCTGTAGGTCTGCGCACCGAGCTCGATTCGCGCCACGTCGGCGACGCGCACCACCGAACCGTCGGGGTTGGCGCGCAGGACGATGTTGCCGAACTCTTCGGTGCTCTGCAGCCGCCCCTGCGCGCGCACCGCGTAGGTGAACGACTGCCCCGCCGGCACCGGCTCGCCGCCGATCGTCCCGGCCGGATTGACGGTGTTCTGGTTCTGGACGGCGTTGATGATTTCCGGAACCGTGATGTTCAGCTTGGCCAACTGGTCGGGCTTGACCCACAGTCGCATCGCGTACTGGCCGGCGCCGAAAACGGTGACGCTGGCGATCCCCTTGACGCGCGTCATCTGGTCGTTGATGTTGATGTACGCGTAGTTGGCGAGAAAAACATTGTCGTAGGTGCCGTTCGGCGAGTAGAGCGCGAACATGATCAGCGGCGAAGACGTCGATTTCTGGACCGTCACGCCGTAATTGCGCACGTCCGAGGGCAGTTGCGACTCGGCCTGGCCTTCGCGCATCTGGGCGAGCAACTGGTCGGTGTTGGCGTCGGTGCCCAGCGCGAAGTTGACGTACAGGGTGGACTGGCCATTGTTGGCGTTGATCGAGTACATGTAGTCCATGTTGTCGACGCCGGACATCTGCTGCTCGATCGGCGTGGCGACCGCCTGTTCGACGGTCAGCGCGTCGGCGCCGGTGTAGGTGCTGCTGACCTGGATCTGCGGCGGAACGATGTTCGGGAACTGGGCGGTCGGCAGGCCCGACATGGCGACCAGGCCGACGATGGTCATCAGGATCGAGATGACCATGGCCACGATCGGCCGGTTGATGAAGAACTTGGACATGGTGCCTTACCCCTTGGCGGCGGGCGCAGGCGCCGCCGGCTTGTCGTCGGCCTTGGCCGGGCTGGCTGCGGCGGGCGCCGCCGGCGCGGCCGGGACAAAGGGTTTCGGATTGACGGTCATTCCCGGCCGCACCTTCTGTGTGCCTTCGGCGATCACCTGCTCGCCGGGCTGCAGCCCCTGAGTGATGATCCAGTCGGTCCCGATCCGCTCACCGACGCTGACCGGACGGATGTCGGCCTTGTTGTCCGGGCCGACGACGGCGATCAGGTATTTGCCCTGCAGTTCGGTGACCGCACGCTGCGGTACCAGCAGCGCGCCCTTCTGGACCGACATCGTGGCGCGCACCCGGCCGTACTGGCCGGGGCGCAGCAGGTTGTCCGGGTTGCCAAAGAGCGCGGCCGCCTTGAAGGTGCCGGTGCTGGTGTCCACCTGCCGGTTGAGGATCGAGAATCTGCCCGGCTGAGGGTAAACCGAGCCATCGACCAGGATCAGCGTGAGCGGCACTTTCTCCGGCCGGCTGCCGCTGGCGATCGCCGCGGTCGCCATCTTCAGGTATTCGCGTTCGCTGATGTTGAAGTAGACCTTGATCGGTTCCACGGTCGACACGGTGGTCAGTTCGGTCGCCATGCTCGGGCTCAGGAGATCGCCGATCTGTGCCTTGGCGATGCCGGCGATGCCGGTGACCGGGGAGGTGATGCGCGTGAAACCGAGATTCAGTTTCGCGGTCTTGAGCGCCGCGTCGGCGGACTCGAGCTGCGCCTTGGCAGACTGTTCGGTGCCGGTGGAATCGTCGAGGTCCTTCTGGCTGACCGCGTTCTTGGCCGCCAGCGGCTTGACGCGGGCGAGGTTGGCACGGGCCGTTTCGTAGCGGGCCAACTGCTGGGCGCGCACGCCCTTGGCTTCGTCCACGGCGGCTTCGAAGGTGCGGGGGTCGATCTCGAAGAGCGGCTGACCTTTCTTCACCAGGTCGCCTTCGCGGTAGTTCTGCTTGACGAGGTAGCCGGTCACCTGCGGGCGGATGACGGCATTGACGTCGCCGTCGAGCGACCCGATCCATTCCATGTAGATCGGCACGTCCTGCTGCGTGACGGTGACCAACTCGACGGTTGGTGACGGCGGGGCGGCGGGCTTCTCCTTGTCGCAACCGGCAATGATCAGGAAGGCCACACCGGCCAGCCCGGCGGCCGCACGACGGCGAGTGCGAGCTGCGGATGAAACGGGGAATGGGGTAGACGTCATGACGGCTCCAGCTTGAGGAATGAAGGTGTGGCTCTAGGTTTCTACGGTCGATGGATTCCCACGGCACAAGGAAAGTGATCGACGTTACGCGGCTATTGCCTGCCCATCCCGTTGGTCAGAGCAAAATACCGGCGTTGGATGCAACCATGAAGTAGCGCATTATGCGGCAAGCAGAACGGAGAAACCAGCGTTGAACCAAACGGCTGGCACGGTGTGCAGCATCCTCGCCCGCACCGAAACACCGGGGGACCGCATCGTCCATGCCAGTCTCGAAGCGATGAAGGCCATACCATACATCTCCACTGGCAAGGCGGTGCACCGCTGCCGGGTCTGAACATCCCGCCCGGTTCGATCTGACACCGTTCTGGCTACCGGGCCCACCGACCATCTTTCGCCGATGGCCTGACGCCCCGGCGTTGAACGGCGTTTGCTACGCGGCGAAGCGCCCCACAGGTCTGCCGGTGGTCACCGTTCCAGATCATGCTCGCCGCAGAGCCGCAGCATCTCCCGACGTGTTGCATCGCGCAGGCGCACCGCCGCCGTCCAGTCTTCTCCGGTCGGTTCCAGCAGCGGCCCGATTTCGTAGGCCAAGTGGCCGCGCCGCGGCATCCACGTCCGATCGCGCAGGACTGCCCGGGTGCCCTTCAGGCCGCTCACCAACACCGGTACCCCGGCCCGCGCTGCGGCGACAAACGCCCCCATGCGAAAGGGCTTGAGACCCGCTTCACGCGAGAATGTGCCTTCGGGAAAAATCACCACATGCTGCCCTCGCTGCAGCGCAGCGACGATGCCATCAACATCCTCGACGCTTTTCGACGCCTCGAAGCGCTCGACAAACAGGGTCCCGAGCGCGCGCAGGAAAGCGTGTAGCAAGGGTTGATCGACGAACTCGCGTTTGGCCACAAAGCTGTAAGCCCGACTGGGTGGCAGGGCCGCGCACAGCAGCAGCGCGTCGAAATAGCTGCAGTGGTTAACCAGCAGGAGGTGGGGTACTGTCGGCAGATCCCTGTCCGGGATGGTGCCCACGGGCATGCCCACCAGCGCCAGAAAGATCCGGGCTGAGCGATGAACGATACGGCGCCCGATCGTCGGCGCCCGCAGGACCAGTACCGACAGCATGACCGGCACCGCCAGAAGGAGAAAGATCGTCCAGCACCAGACGCCAAAAGTCCACCGGCCAAAACGCCCCACCGACTCGGCCAGGCGCGCGCGCAGTGATGCCACGCCAAGGCGCCATAGCTGCTGTCGATCAGGGACCACGCTGGCGCCGATCAAACCGCGCTCGAAGGCTTCACGTGATGCGTTGCGGCGGATCTTGCCGCTCGATGTCTTGAGCACCGAATTCGGTGGCGCCAGCACGACCTCGTCAGCCGGCATGCCGATGGCGTCGACCGCAGCTGCGTTGATCGCCTGCCGCAGCGCCTCGCGCAGGCCGGGATCCTGCTCACGTGTTTCGGCCAGCACAACCAGCCGCTCGGTGGCATTGGCCGGATCCGTGCTGGCGAATACCGCGACGCATCCGCGCCGGACTCCCGGCAGGTTGCTGACCGCCTGCTCGAGTTCGTAGGGATAGAGATTGCGACCGCCGCGGATGATCAGATCCTTGACCCTGCCGGTCAGATAGATCTCGCCGTCAACGGTATAGGCGAAATCGCCGGAGTCCAGCCAGCCATCGCGGAAAAGGGCTTGCGTCGCCAGCGGATTACGGAAATAGCCTACCGTCGCCGACGGACCGCGAAACTGCAAGCGCCCGACGCGCCGGTCGGGCAACTCGTCCCCATGCTCATCGACCAGGCGGATCTCATGCCGCGGCAGGACCCGACCACAGGCCGGCACGCGCACCAGATCGGCTTCGCCGCTAGCGGCGGGGATCGCGCACTTGCGGTTGACCAGGGCTTCGCGCTCGATGTTGTCGATCCGCGGGCCGCGTCCCAGTGCTGGGAAGGCCAGTCCAACCGAGCATTCGGCAAGGCCATACACCGGGGTGATCGCCTCCGCGCGCAGGCCATACGGCGAAAAACGCTCGGCAAAGGCTTCCAGGGTTGCAGGACTCACGGGCTCGGCACCATTGAGTGCCAGCCTCCAGGACGACAGATCGAGTCCCACAAGGTCAGCGTCGGCCAGTTTTCTCGCGCACAGATCGTAAGCGAAGTTCGGTGCCGGTGAAAGCGTACCGCGATGCTGCGAGATGGCCCGCAGCCAGCGCACGGGACGCGAAAGAAAGGCCAGCGGCGACATCAACACCAGACGCATGCCGAAATAGAGCGACCCGAACCAGGCACCGATCAAGCCCATGTCATGATAGAGCGGCAGCCAGGAAACGAAAACGTCCTCGCTGCAGACTCCGACAGCCTCGCCCATGGCACGCAGATTGGCCAACAGGTTGGCGTGGCTGAGGACCACGCCCTTGGGATCACCGGTGCTGCCCGAGGTATATTGAAGGAAGGCAATGTCGTCTGCTGTGGCGCGGTAGAGCAGGCTGATCGCCTCGATGTCGAGTTCCTCAGGGGTCAGGACTTCGCGCAACGTCGGTGCCTCGGCACGCAGCAGCGCGGCGACCCCTTTCGCCTGTGGCACGGTGATGATGAACACGGCCTGGGCGTTGTCCAGGATGCGTGCATGCCGCCGCAGGTGATCCTCGATCTGCGCCAGCCGTGCCGGAGGATAGATCGGGACCGGAATGCCGCCGGCCAGCATGACACCAAAAAAGCTCGTCAGATAGTCGCGTCCCGTGGGCAACATCAGGGCAACCGTCTGACGTGGCAGCAAGCCGCGTGTCACCAGGCCGGTGGCTACCCGGCGCGCCTGTTCGAGCAGTCCGCCATAGGTGATGCTTTCCGGAGCGCCCTGCTCGCCGCCACCATCGCCATAGAGCAACACGTGTAGACGCTGCGGATTGCGCACGGCATGCCATTCGAGGACTTCGACCAGCGTACACGCCTGCTCGGGAAAGCTGGTCGGACCGGCGGCTGGGGCGAACTCGACGGTCGCCGCCGAAAAACCATCATCCCCAGCCCGGACAATGAACTGCAGCAGGTCCTGCGGCGTCTCTGCTTCAGCGAGTGCCGACTCGGGTAGCGACTTGCCGAACTCGCTACCCACGCGCAACAGCAGTTCGACGCGCGCCAGGCTATCCAGGCCCAGTTCACGCTCCAGATGGCTGTGCATGTGCACGCGTTCGACACGTCCCGGGCGGGTCTCCTCGACCATTACCGACACCACCCGCAAGAGTCTTGCCGAAACCTCGGACGATAGCTCCGCCGGCAGCCCTTCCCCCAACTTTCCGTTCACTGTCGCAACTCCCTGTCTCCCAACTGGCTGCCGCGGATCGTGTGCGACCGACCCCTTCGCCTCCGGCTACGACGGTCGGCAGACCTTCGGGGTACCGCCGTCAGCCTTCCGGCGATCATCGAACCGGCGCGAGTCTACCAGACTGGGCGCGACCACCCACGTTCCTTCGCAGGGCATCGATCACGAAGCATCGGAGAGCACAAAATCGATCCGTCCGGTTTCCAGGTCGGCTCGGACAAGTTTCACCTGCAGGCGGTCACCGAGACGAAAGCGTCTGCCGCTGCGCTCGCCGAGCATCTGGTGCTTGGTACTGTCGTATTGGAAGTAATCTTCGCCAAGCTCGGAAACGTGGACCAGACCCTCGACATACACCTCGTCGAGGGCGACGAAGACACCGAAAGGGACCACCGCCGCAATCGTCCCGGCGAACACTTCGCCAATACGGTCACGCATGTAGTAACACTTGAGCCAGTTGCCGACATCGCGTGTCGCTTCATCCGCGCGCCGTTCGGTCATCGAGCAGTGCAGCCCGATGTCGTCCCATTTGCCGGGCGCGTAGTGCGTCCCGGCGAGCACCGCCTTGATCGAACGATGCACGAGCAGGTCGGGATAGCGACGTATCGGCGAGGTGAAATGCGTGTAGTGTTCGTACGACAGGCCAAAGTGGCCGACATTGTCGGGACTGTACATCGCCTGCCGCAGCGAGCGGAGCATGACCGTCTGCAGCAACTGCGCATCGGGGCGGGTCTTGATGCTGTCCAGCAACAGGGCATAATCCTTGGCGGTCGGATCGTCCCCACCGCCAAGGCCGATACCGAACTCCTTGAGGAAGTTGCGCAGTGCCTCGAGTTTCTCCGGTGTCGGACCTTGATGAATCCGGTACAGGCAGGGCTGCCGGTTGCTCTGGAGAAAAGCCGAAGCACAGACATTGGCAGCCAGCATGCACTCCTCGATCAGTCGATGCGCGTCGTTGCGGCGCACCGGAACGATGTTCTCGATCTTGCCCTGCGCGTTGAACAGCATCATCGTTTCGATGGTTTCGAAGTCGATCGCACCGCGCTTGCCGCGTGCCTCGCCGAGGACCTGGAACAAGGCGTAGAGCGCCTGCAGATGCGGCTGCAGAAGCCGGTGAAGATCGCTCTCCGGCTTCGTCATACCGTCCAGCCAGTTCCAGACCTGTTCATAGGTCAGCCGCGCGTGCGAGCGGAAAACCGCCGGATAGAAACGGTAGTCGGTGATTTCGCCGGTGTGGTCGATAGCCATGTCGCAAACCATCGCCAGGCGGTCGACGTCGGGGTTCAGCGAACACAGACCGTTGGAAAGCTTCTCCGGCAACATCGGAATCACCCGGCGTGGGAAATAGACCGAGTTGCCACGCTCGCCGGCGTCACGATCAAGTGCCGTGCCCGGCAGAACGTAGTGACTGACGTCAGCGATGGCCACCAGCAAACGCCATCCGCGTCCATTTTTCTCCGCGAAAACCGCATCATCGAAATCCTTTGCCGTTTCTCCGTCAATGGTCACCAGCGGCAGGTCCCGCAAGTCCGTGCGGCCTTCCCGATCGCTGGCTACCAACGTCTCCGGCAAGGCATCGGCTTCTGCAAGCGTCCTGGTCGAGAACTCGAATGGCAAGTCATGCTTGCGCAAGGCGATCTCGATCTCCATGCCGGGGTCTGCATAGTTGCCGAGCACCTCGACGATGCGCCCGATCGGCTTTGAATGCCGGTCTGGCTGTTCGATGATCTCGACGGTAACCACCTGGCCAGATATGGCCGTGCCGCCACCGCCCGGCGCGACCAGGATGTCCTGGTTGATACGGCGATTTTCCGGGACCACCAGCGTAATGCCATGCTCAATCAGCACGCGGCCAACGACCCTGGTATTGGCCCTCTCCAGGACCTCGACGATCACTCCCTCGCGGCGCCCGCGGCGATCGACCCCGATCACGCGCACCAGCGCGCGATCGCGATGCAGGACTTTGGTCATCTGACGGGCCTCGAGGGAGAGGTCCTCGCTACCATCATCCGGGACGAGGAAGCCATAACCGTCGGGATGTCCCTCGACGCGCCCGGCAATCAGGCTGGCACGTTCCGGCAGGATGTATGAGCCTTTGCGGTTGCGCAACAGTTGGGCTTCGCGTTCCATCGCCCGCAAGCGGCGTTGGAACGCGTCCAGTTCAAGCTTGTCGATATCGAGAAGTTCGCGGAGTTCCTCGAAGGGCACTGGCCTTCCCTGTTCCTCAAGGACCTGCAGGATATATTCGCGGGAAGGCAAGGGATTCTCGTAGCGCTTGAGTTCGCGTTCCAGATAGGGATCGCGGCGGCGAACGGTCGACAGTTTCATTATTGACATTCCTTCATGTTCCTATAGAATTCGGACTTCGCTGGAAATGCCCAGGTGGCGAAATTGGTAGACGCGCTAGGTTCAGGTCCTAGTGGTGGCAACACCGTGGAGGTTCGATTCCTCTCTTGGGCACCAGGCAATACACGAAGGCCCCGATTTTCGGGGCTTTTTCGTTTTCTGACGACCCCCCTCAAGGCTGCACCGCACGCAGCAGGCCGGTGTGCAACCCGGCCTGTACTCATTGTACGCCATCACGCCTGCCCCCTCGTGACGAACAGGCATAACTCCCCTCCCAGCATTCCCCGCAGGCGGCCGCATCGGCTCGAACCGCTGGGCCCTCGTGGCTTTCACTGCATGGCCCGGAGCCGGGCGCTTCTCAGGTCAAGTGCTACGGCGACGCATCGAGAATGCTGGCCAAAGTCTCCGAAAATTTTTCTCACTACTAGCCAACGCGCGTGAAAATATGGATACTACGGTGCCGGAAGGTCGCCAGCAGCTTACTGCTGCGAGAATGAGAACCAGTTCCAACTTAGCCACCTGTTAGGAATCCAGATGACGATACGACCGGAGTTGATAGAAAAGCTGCGCGCGAAGCGCGACAAGCTCACTGAAAACGTCAGTCCAGAGAAGCTGGAGGCGTTGCACGCCAAGGGTTTGCTGTCGGCTCGCGAGCGCCTCGACACCCTGTTTGCCGAGGGCACGTTCCAGGAACTCGGTCTGCATGCCGCGCACAACGCGACATCCTTCGGCATGGCCGGGCGATCCCTCCCCGCCGACGGGGTGATTACCGGCAACGGCTACGTCGGGAATACACAGGTCGCAGCGTTCAGCCAGGATTTCAGCGTCGTCGCCGGGACACTGGGCAAGATGCAGGCCCGAAAGATCACGCGGATCATGCGCCATGCCCTGAAGATCGGTGTACCGCTGGTGGCCTTCAAGGATTCAGGCGGTGCGCGCATTCAGGAAGGTGTCGATGCGCTCTCCGGCTACGGCGATGTGTTCTACGCCAACGTCCTGCTCTCTGGGGTGGTGCCGCAGATCGCGGTGATCTGCGGTCCGTGCGCGGGCGGTGCCGCCTACTCGCCGGCGCTGATGGACTTCGTGATCATGACCCGCAACAACGCGCACATGTTCCTCACTGGCCCTGAAGTGATCAAGGCGGTCACCGGCCGCGCGACGACGATGGCTGAAGTCGGCGGCGCCGAGATGCATTCGACGGTCAGCGGCAACGCCCACTTCGTTGCCGAGGACGACCGGCACGCGATCGCACTGGTCAAACAATTACTGTCTTATCTGCCGGCCAACAATACCGAGGATCCGCCGCACGATCTCGCCGTTCCGATCGAGGAAAGAGAAGACCCCGGAATCAATGACTGCATTCCGGACAGCCCATCCGACCCGCTCGACATGTATGCAGTCATTCGCCGTGTCGTGGACCAGGGTGAACTGCTCGAAGTCCATGCCGGCTTCGCCCGCAACGTGATCGTCGGCTTTGCCCGCATCAGCGGCGTCGTCGTGGGCATCGTTGCCAACCAGCCTATGGTGATGGCCGGCGCGCTCGACCTCAACGCGGCCGACAAGGTGGCCCGCTTCGTACGAACGTGCAATATCTTCAACGTGCCGGTGGTGACTCTGGTCGATGTGCCGGGTTTTCTGCCTGGTGTCGAGCAGGAACGCAGCGGTATCATTCGCCATGGCGCGAAAATGCTATTTGCTTACGGATCGTGCACCGCGCCGAAAATCACGGTGATCCTGCGCAAGGCTTATGGGGGCTCCTACCTTGCCATGTGCAGCCAGGAAATGGGAGCCGACATGGTTTACGCCTGGCCAACAGCCGAGATCGCCGTGATGGGCGCCGAGGCCGCGGTCAAGATCCTCTACCGCAAGGAACTCGATCAGGCCGAGGATCGCCAGGCAAAGGCTGCTGAACTGGCGCAGGAATACCGTGACGAATTCGCGTCGCCCTATGTATCGGCCAGCAATTTCTACATCACCGACGTGATCGAACCTCAGGATACGCGCTGGATGGTCGCCCTCGCACTGCGCAAGATTCTCGACAAGCGTGAACTCAGGCCGGCGAAAAAGCACGGCAACATTCCCATGTAATCGGCAACGGAAGGAAGACCCCCATGGTGTCTGACGCCATTTTCAAGGCGCTGCAAGTCTACGGCATCGCCATTGTCATCTCGCTGGTGGTTGCCGTCCTGATCAAGGTGCTGGTTGTGGTGACCGGCCGGATCGAAAAGGCGAAGCCGATCGACGTGCCGACGGGAACCGTCTGCCCCATCGGACTCGGCGTTCCGGATGAAGACGTCGCCGCGCTGTCGGCGGCGATCTTCGTGGCCATCGGCGCGCACCACATCTTGCACATTGCACCAACCAGCCATGGCTGGGCAGCAGGCGCACGCGCCGCCCAGCATTCCCATACGCCGGGGCCCACGGGCCGAGG
Source organism: Candidatus Accumulibacter propinquus (assembly GCF_056856495.1). Classification (NCBI taxonomy): domain Bacteria; kingdom Pseudomonadati; phylum Pseudomonadota; class Betaproteobacteria; genus Candidatus Accumulibacter; species Candidatus Accumulibacter propinquus. Next base: position 295,408 of record NZ_JBSEHC010000001.1, on the reverse strand, counting down.
CCCCAGATAGAAGGTAGAAGGAGCAAACAATGCCCAGACAATTCAAGGTGACCGTCAACGGACGCGAGTACGAGGTCAGCGTTCTCGAACTCACTGCCGGCCAGGCGGCGCAGCAATCCGCTCCGGCCGCTCCGATGGCGGTAGCGGCCGCAGGGAGCGCCACCAGCACCGCACCGGCCGCGGCGGCGCCGCGACCAGCCGCGGTTGCCGGAGCCGGCGACGAACTGGCCGGCATGGGTGGCGTCGTGGTCGAAGTGGACGTCAAGGTCGGCCAGACCGTGGCGGCCGGTGATCGGCTGCTGGTCCTCGAAGCCATGAAGATGAAAACCCCGGTCATGGCGACGCGCGCGGGTCAGGTCACACGCGTGCTGGTCGCACCCGGCGATGCGGTCGAGGGCGGTCAGCCGCTGCTGACCATCGCTTGAGCCAGGCCAACAGGCAGGAGCGAGTTCCTGTCGTCTGCAACTCGATGCGCGGGCGGATGATTCCTGCCGCCTGGCGCGAGGACTGAAGCGTATGGAAGGCATTCATTTTCTCGATCTGTTCCAGGGCATTGCCACGCTGGTGGCGTCCGAGCCGAAAATCATGTTCGGGCGCATCTTCCTGATGTTGCTCGGCTTCCTGCTGATCTATCTGGGCTCCAGGAACATCCTCGAACCCCTGCTGATGATCCCGATGGGCCTGGGCATGTCGTCGGTCAACGCCGGGGTGATGTTCCTCGACGGCAACAAGATGGGAACACTGTTCGTCGACCCCTTGATGTCCGATCCGATCGAACTGATGAACGTCATGCAGATCGACTGGCTACAACCGATCTACACGCTGACCTTCAGCAATGGTCTGATCGCTTGCCTGGTGTTTATGGGGATCGGCGTCCTGCTCGATGTGGGCTACGTGATGGCGCGCCCCTTCCAGAGCATGTTCATTGCCCTCTTCGCCGAACTGGGAACCATCGCCGTTTTTCCGATTGCCGTCTGGCTGGGCCTCAATCCGGGCCAGGCCGCTGCCGTCGCCACCATCGGCGGCGCTGACGGGCCGATGGTGCTATTCACCTCGCTGGTGCTGGCCAAGGATCTCTTCGTGCCGATCACGGTCGTTGGTTACCTTTATCTCGGTCTGACTTATGGCGCTTACCCTTACCTGATCAAGTGGCTGGTACCCGAGCGCATACGCGGGATCAGCATGGCCGCCGACCGCGGACCGAAGATCAGCCGCTCGCAGAAGCTCACCTTTGCCGTGGTGGCATGCACGCTGCTATGCCTGCTGTTTCCCGTGGCTGCGCCGCTGTTCTTCTCGCTGTTTCTCGGCGTCGCGGTGCGCGAAAGCGGTATCGACGCGTTTACCAAACTGCTCGGGGAGGTGTTTCTCTACGCGGCAACCTTCTTCCTCGGCCTGACACTGGGCGTGCTCTGCGAGGCCAATACCCTGCTGGAGCCGACGGTGCTCAAGCTGCTCCTGCTGGGGATGCTGGCCCTGACGATCTCGGCCCTCGGCGGCCTTCTGGGCGGTTACATTCTCTATTTCTGGAGTGGCCGCAAGTTCAACCCGATCATTGGGATTGCCGGGGTCAGTTGCGTACCGACCACGGCCAAGATCGTGCAGAAGGTTGCCAGCGCGGCCAACGCTGGAGCCATCGTCATGCCTCAGGCGCTGGGCGCGAATATCAGCGGCGTAATCACCTCGGCGATCATCGCGGCAACCTTCATCTCTATGCTACGCTAGCCGGCCCTGGAAAGCAGCGAACCAACCGCCGGCAAGACGCCGACAGCTTGCTTGTCGCCGCACAAGCAAGCTGTCGCAAACCCGGATCAACCGGCTGGCCACTCACGGGTCGCTAGGCTGACTCCGGACAGCAACGCTTTGGCGGGCTGACAATGCCAGTTGAAGAAACCTACTTCTCGGCGTCAGTCGGCCGCTTCCCCGCATCCGATGGAAAGCCGGGAAGCGGCAAGCTGGTGAACAGCGTGCGAGTCTGCGTTTTCAACTGGTCCTGCATCTGGTGGAGCATCTTCCGGCTCTGCTCCATATAGGTGGCCATCATCGTCTGCATCGCCGGACCCTGGAAGTTCATGAACTGCGACCACATGTCGTTCTGCATCATCTGGCTGTTGCTTTCTCCGTAGAGCTGCTGCGACTGTTCCTGCAGCTTCTTCTGGAAGTCCACGAACGACTTCATGTTCGTTTCCAGATACTTGCCAAGCATTCCCTGCATCGCGTGGCCGTAGAAGCGGATCATCTGCGCCAGCAGATCGGTGGTAAACAACGGGACACCTGCCGCCTCTTCCTCAAGGATGATCTGCAGCAGGATACTGCGGGTAATGTCTTCGCTGGTCTTGGCATCGAGGACATTGAAGTTTTCTCTCGATAGCACCAAATCCTTGACATCGCTCAAGGTGATGTAGGCGCTCGTCTTGGTGTCGTAAAGACGACGGTTCGGGTATTTCTTGATCAGGCGCAACTGCTCGGGCATGACGACCCTTCCTCCATGTACAGATCACTCGGCGAACGCTCTTTCGCGCACTATGATGCAATGCAACACAATTATACGCCAGCCAAAAAAAACAGGCTCCTGTTGGAGCCTGTCCTGACTGCTGTAAAACAAAATCCTGCGTCTATTGATAGTAGAGACCACCACAGATGTTCAGCGTCGAACCGGTCATGAAGCCGGCGATGTCCGAGGCGAGGTAAACGCAGGCGCCACCAATCTCTTCCGGCTTGGCCAGACGCTTCATCGGTACCGTATCGACGATGCTCTGCAGGATTTCCGGCTTGATGGCCATCACCATCTGGGTCGCCACATAACCGGGGCAAATGGCGTTGACCGTCACGTTCTTGGCGGCAAGTTCAGCAGCCAGAGCCTTGGTGAAACCGATGACACCCGCCTTGGCTGCCGAGTAGTTGGTTTGACCGGCCTGACCACGCAGGCCATTGACCGATGAGATGTTGATGATCCGGCCCCAGCCGCGCTCGGCCATCTTGGACGAGACCTGCTTGGTCATGTTGAACAGGCTGCCAAGGTTCGTTGAAATCACGGCATTCCATTGCGCCAGTTCCATGCGTGCAAACATCTTGTCACGAGTGATTCCCGCACAGTTGACCAGAATGTCAATCGGACCCGCCTTGGCTTCAGCTTCCGCAGCCAGAGCAACGCATGAATCATAGTCGGAGACGTCGCCGGCCACAGTAATGAAGTCGTTAAAGCCAGCGTCTGCCATGGCCTTGCCCCACTCTTCCGGCTTGTCGAACTGCGGATGGTAGGCAGCAACTACCTTGTGACCAGCCTTGGCCAGTTCCTGGCAGATGGCCGTACCGATTCCACCCATAGCACCTGTAACCAAAGCAACACGTTGCGTCATAGCTCTTTCCTTTCCTGTTGACGATTGAAACAATTGGCGGTGTGACACCGCCAGGATTACAACCTCTGCTTAATACCCGGGGCCTTGATCGTAGTCCGCCTGTATGCACCAGTCGAACGAAAGACAGAGTCGTCCGCCCAACCGTTACGAGTACCACATGGCTCGTCGGAATACCTGCCGGTCGCTTCCCGGCGCGCATCCGTCCATACCGCCGCAGCCACACTCTCCCACTGCGACTTCCCCGACATCTCCCGACTGCGCCACTTGAGAACGGGCAACCCAAAATCGTCATTGATTCTGCATTGCAGCAACCGCGCTGTCAATGCAAGAATGACCAATTGAGTGACTTGGCTGCGCCCCGGGCCTCCGTGCATCAGTGCGGCGACTTATAATCGCTTCATGCACATCGTCGTGATTGCCTGGCTGTACGTTACCGTGTTGATGGCGCTTGCCGAGAGCAGCCTCGTCGCCGGGATTTTGACCCTGCTTTTCTACGGGGTGGTGCCGATAGCGCTTTTGCTTCGGCTCTTCGGTGGTCCCGTGCGGCGGCGCGCAGCCCGCCTATCACAAGATGCCAGTCGAACGACAAGCGGCGCCGATGCCGACAAGCCCGCGCAGTGACTACTCCGCGGACAGCCAGATGAGCGACGCCATTCGTCCGGTCACGCCGTCGCGCCGGTACGAAAAAAAACGCGCCTCCTCAGACGCAGTGCAGTAACCCCCTCCGTAAATGGACTCGACACCGAGTCGACCAAGGGATTGTCGTGCGAGCAGGTAGATATCCGCCAACCACCCGCCCACAGGCACGCCTACACCATGCCCGGACTGCCCGATCAGATCCTCTGCAGGTGTTTCGTTCCGGCGCGGCAAACGCCTGAATGCCCCAGCCGCCTCCGCGTCGGCCTCGACAAAAGCGCTGCGCACCTCGGCACCAACCTCGAAAGCCTGCGGACCAATGGCGGGACCCAGATAGGCAAGCAGGCGCGTACCGGGCAAGCCCATGGCCGCCACGGTTCGCTCCAGGATGCCGGCCTGCAGGCCGCGCCAACCGGCGTGCGCGGCTGCCACAACGGTGCCGGAGCGGTCACAGAGCAACACCGGCAGGCAGTCTGCCGTCATCACCCCGCAGACGATACCAGCCTGGTGCGTAAATGCAGCGTCGGCGGTCGGAATCTGCGTCGAGGCTGCAGAAATGGCAGCGTCAACGACCGCTGTGCCGTGCACCTGGTTGAGCCAGAACGGCGGCGCCGGCAGCCGACAGTTCAGCCGCCGTCGGTTTGCTGCCACCGCCAGGGGATCATCACCGACGTGATCGCCGAGATTGAGGCTGGCGTACGGGTTAACGCTCACGCCGCCCAGGCGAGTCGTGATCAGACTGCACACTCGCGCCGGTGCTGGCCAGTCGGGGATGATCCAGTCCTCGTTGATCAAGGCATCAGGTTGCATGGAATCGGCTCAACGGTCAATCACGCAAGGCCCTCAGTCACGCAAGGTCCTATTGCTCATCCGGATCCTCGTCATCGGAATCGTCACCGGCGACGTAGATTACCTCCGGACCCTCGCCCTGATCCTCGTCCCAGTCATCTTCATCGTCACCATTCTGGACATCTTCGAGATCCGCTTCGTCACTGAGGGCCTCCAGTGTCTCTAGCCGCAGCATCTCGATCAGCGTGGCCATGTCCTCCGGCAAGCAGGATTTCCATAACATCGCTCTACCCGTCAGCGGGTGCACCAACTCCAGACGACACGCGTGCAGCGCCTGGCGAGCAAAGTGCGGTCCGCGCGGAACGCGGCTGACACCGCCGCCATACGCCGGGTCACCCACCAGCGGATGCCCGGCGGATGTCAGGTGCACGCGTATCTGGTGCGTCCGCCCCGTCTCCAGCGCGCATTCGATCAAGGTGCAGGCGAGAAACCGCTCCACGACTCGATAGTGGGTACGCGCCGGCTTGCCGGTTCTCACCACGGCCATTCTGGTCCGCAATGTCGGATGCCGGCCGATGGGCGCATCCACCGTACCGGAACGCTCGACAAGCCCCCTCGCCAGCGCCTGGTAATAGCGTTTGACGGTGTGCGCCTGCAATTGCCGCACCAGGTGGGTCTGCGCCTCCAGCGTCTTGGCGACGACCATCAGGCCACTGGTATCCTTGTCCAGGCGATGGACAATACCGGCCCGCGGCACCTTGTCGAGTTGAGGGGCATGGTACAGCAGTGCATTGAGCAGAGTGCCACTCCAGTTCCCACTGCCTGGATGTACTACCAGTCCGGCCGGCTTGTCGATGACGATCAAGGTCTCGTCCTCGTACGTCACCGGCACAGGGATGTCCTCGGGCATCGATGATTCTGTGCGTTCGTCAGGCGCTTCGGCCAGTTCGATGCGTTCGTCGCCCCACAGCTTCTGCCTTGGCTCCAGGATCGGTATACCGTTTACGACAACCCTGCCCTCGCGTATCCAGACCTGCAGACGGCTCCGCGAATGGCGCGACAGCAGCCGTGCAAGAATCTGGTCCAGGCGTTGACCGCCGCAGTCTCTGGGCACGCTCAGGGTGATTCGGGGGTTTGAGCTATAATCGCCGTGCCCGATGTCCTGGATAGCGGCGTCGGCTACAGACTTCCTATTCTTTGGGTTTTCCATCATGCGTAGTGTAGCGGTTATCGTCACTCTTTTTGTCGCCTCTCTGATCGTTGGCTGTGGGCTACTCCCGGAAGACAAGGATGAGACGTCTGGCTGGTCGGCAAACAAACTGTATGCGGAAGCCAAGGATGCGCTGAACGAAAGCTCTTACGCCAAGGCCATCAAGTATTTCGAGAAGCTGGAATCCCGCTATCCCTACGGGCGCTACGCACAGCAGGCACAGATCGACATCGCCTACGCTTACTGGAAGGACCAGGAGCCGGCGTCGGCGATTGCCGCCTGCGACCGTTTCATCAAGCTGCATCCCAATCACCCGAACGTCGACTACGTGTACTACCTGCGCGGGCTCATCAATTTCAACGAAAACCTGGGCATCATGGGTGCCATCAGCAACCAGGACATGACCGAACGCGATCCGAAAGGTGCCCGCGAGTCGTTTGATGCCTTCCGGGAACTGGTGACACGCTTTCCGGAGAGCAAGTACACACCCGATGCGATCCTGCGGATGAAGTATCTGGTCAATGCCCTGGCCTCACTGGAACTGCATGTCGCCAGATATTACATGAAACGCGGTGCTTATCTGGCTGCAGCCAACCGTGCCCAGTACACAGTCACCAACTACCCAGGGGCACCGGCCACCGAAGAGGCGCTCTTCATCATGGTCAAGGCCTATGATGCGCTTGCACTGAACGATCTGCGCGATGACGCCGAACGCGTCATGCGGAAGAACTTTCCCAACAGCGAATACTACGTGCGCGGACTGGAGCGCAAGGAACCGTGGTGGAAACTCTGGTAGGCCGCCAGACCTGATACCTGATCGCAAACGGCTGAATCATATGGACTGCTTGATGGCCAGGAGCGCCTGGTTGCGCAAGGTCCTCAGCAAGGACAATTCCTTCTCGGAAATGACGATCTCGCCCGCCTGTGCGCGATCGGCGTAGATCATGGCCACCCCGCTTCCCTTGACGCAGAGCGGGAAGACCAGGAATGTTTCGGCAGCCACCGCCTTGCGAAACCACCCGGGGATGCGCGCCGCGATCTTCGGGTCGTTGGTGTCGCTGATCAGGATGTCGACGCCATTGGCGAGCGCCGCATGAAAGATATCCGGCGTAAAAACCAGTGAAAACCTGAAACTCTTGGCGATCTCCAGTGCATCGGGCCCAAACCCGAAACGACCCTGCATCGCATTGCTGCGACCGTCACGGATGCACAGGATTACACGCTTGAAGCCCTTCGCCCGGTAGATTGTCTCGAGAATGATCCGCAGCACGTCATTGAGTTTGAAGTCACTGACCAGCGCGTTACTGACGTCCTGAATCCCTGCCAGAAGAATGGCTTCGCTCACCACCGCCGCGATATCTTCCACGGCGAGGTTGGCCTCACCGGCAATGTCATCGCTCGCCACCTCGGCCGCCAGGACGTCCGATAGCACGGTGCCCGCCAACCCGTCCTCAGCATCAGGTGACGCCTGCGTGCTTGGCAGGTTGGCCGAAGTCCCTGTCCAGGCCTTGATCTGCCTGCCGAGCCGCGTCTGCTGCAGATTGAGGTGGATGATGCCGGCAAATTGTCCCACCTGTTCAAACGACCTCTCCAGCGTATCGCGCAGATCCTGCTCGTCGAGCGCGACAACCTCCCCGAACCGCGTTGCAAGCTTGCGTAGCTCCTTCTGCTGATGATCGGCCGGGACATCTGCGATGACCGTGCAGATCTCGTTCGACATCGCCGCCAGAATGCGCAGGCGATCCTCAGTATTCGCGGGACGGCGAATGCTGCCTGCCGGCAACTTGCGCATGCTGTTGACCAGCAGCTTCGGAAAGCCCCACGCCTGGGCTATACCGACACCGAGTTCCTCGAACGAGATGCCCAGTACCTGCAGTGCCGCAGCCTCTTCGGACGAGCTCTTCTGCAGCAGCAGGCGCCGGATTTCGGCGCTCTCTTCAGGAAAGTAGTACTGGCTCAACAGGCGGCCAAGGTTGTGGAACATGGAGCAGATGAACACCTGCTCGATATCCGCGCGTGCAGAAACCTTGCCGGCGATGTCCTTGGCCAGGACCCCGGCCAGATTGGCGCGCAGGAATTCATCCTTGAGCTGACTGGCATTCTCCTTGTTCTGCAGATGGTCGAAGAGCATCACCGTGATCGCAATGCTGCGTACGGCGTCGAGGCCCAGTACAACCACTGCGCGCGAGACGGTACTGATGTTCCCCCCACCAGCTTGCTGGTAATAGGCGGAGTTGACCATCCGCAGGATCTTGTTGGTCAACGAGAAATCCTTGAGGATCGTGTTCGAAACCTCGGAAATACTCTGATTCTCAGACGTCGTGATCCTGTTGATCGCCCCGACCGCCTCCGACAAAGCCGGAAAATCACTCTTGTGGCGCATTCGCCGCAGCAGGAAGTCGATCGTGCTTTGCCTGGGATCCGTTGACGGCGCCAGGTTCTCGGGTACCAAGTAGTCGTCCAGGGCCTCGCGCATCTGCACGGCCGACTCGTAGCGGTTCTCCGGATCGCGCTCCAGCGCCCGGTACACGAGGTTTGCGAGCCGCTCCTCAAGCAGGTTGCGGGCATCTCGCGACAGGCGGATATCTTCGCTGGCAATCCGCTTCATCACCTCCGCGCTGTCGGTCCCAGGAACCGCCCGCTGCCCGGTGAGCAATTCGTAAAGCACCAGTCCCGCTGAAAAGATGTCCGATCTCTTGCTGCTGCTTCGCCGCAGGATGTACTCTGGAGCCATGTACGCGGGTGTGCCGATCAGTTGCCCGCGGTCGTCGGTCAAACCTTCGGTACGCGCCGCAATGCCGAAATCCATTACTCTCGGCACGCCATCGTCGTCAATCAGGATGTTGCTGGGCTTGAGATCCCGGTGAATGATCCCTGCCGCGTGCGCATGCGCAATGGCATCCAGGATCGGCTGCATGATCGCGATCGCTTTGGCAGGCGTCAACCCACCACTGACCTTCAGGAATTCGGCAAGATTCTTGCCCGGCACATACTGAAAGACGAGATAGAGATCACCTTGCGTCTCGGCCGCCTCGAAGATCGGAACGATGTTCGGGTGGCGCAACTGGCTGACCATCCTTGCCTCATCGAGCAGTTGGCGGTTCTGCTGCGGATCGGCGTGCGCGAAGTGCAGCGTCTTGATCGCCACTTGCCGCTGCAGATGCGGGTCACGCGCGAGATAGACAATGCTTTGGGCACCCCGACCCAACTCACGAATGATCTCGAAACGTCCAATAGTCTTGCTCACAGTATCCGATCGTCCTCACAGAAGACTGGCATTCCATACGTGTCTGCTCGCCACCGGAAGTGGCACGACTGGCAGGCACCGGAATCGTCAAATCCAGAGCAGTCTTGGCGCCGTGCCCGTTCGCCCACAAACGACGGCAAGTTGATCGAACTCGCGTCCCAGGATACGCAACTGCCCTTCATCGACGTGCAGCAGTAAACAACTCGGTTCGGCAGGCCAAAGGTCATCGTCAGCCAGGTTGCAACCTCTAAGGAAACGCCAGCCGGCGGCGGCGATACGGTCGTGCAGGCGCTGCTGCCGAAGCTGATTCTCTTCGGTCGGAAGGAGAACCCCGGGGTTGTACGCGGTCACAATCCCCCAGTGGATTGCCCTTCCAGTGCTGCCCAGGCTCTGTCCCAAGGTCACCTCGCGATACAGAAAGGCGTCAAAAGCGGCATCGGCAACGCCAATCCGGAGAGCAAAGATCCCTTTCGACGTCACTACCCGATAGCTTGTCGCCCGAAACGCGGCGTCGAGCGCTGCGCGATTCATGCCTCCCCGGTAGTTGCCGCAAGGTCTTCGAGATCACCGAGCCGCAACTGGGCTTCGATCACCGGCAAGGCTTCGACGCTCTTCAGCTTGCGTTCGATCTGACGCGTCCGAACGCCCGCTGACTCGATACTTCTGCTCGCCTGTTCGAGCTTCCTGCGCGTCGCTTCGAGGACCTCGCCAAACTTGCCAAACTCGGTCTTGATGGCGCCAAGAACCGCCCAGACTTCCGACGATCGGCGCTCGATGGCCAACGTTCGGAAGCCCATTTGCAGGCTGTTTAGCAGCGCCGCCAGGGTCGTCGGGCCGGCGAGACAGATCCGCAGTTCGCGCTGCAAGGCGTCAACCAGTCCAGGTCGGCGCAAGGCCTCGGCGTACAGGCCCTCGGTCGGCAGATAAAGGATCGCGAAATCCGTCGTGTATGGTGGTTCGACATACTTGTCGTGAATCTTTCTCGCCTCCTCACGCAGCCTGGTTTCCAGTGCCTTGATTGCCATCTCGAGCGCTACCGGATCGGCGCGCTCCTGCGCCTCGAGCATCCGTTGATAGTCCTCCAGCGGAAACTTGGCATCAATCGGCAACCACACCGGCCGCTGCTCCTGATCACCCTTCTCGAGCCCGGGCAAACGAATCGCGAACTCGACGCGATCAATCCGGTCCGGCCGGGTTGCGACGTTCCTGGCATATTGCTCGGCGGTCAGCAACTGCTCCAGCAGCGCTTCCAACTGCACCTCGCCCCAACTACCACGCGTCTTGACATTGGTCAGGACGCGCTTGAGATCGCCGACGCCGGTGGCCAGAGTCTGCATTTCACCCAGGCCGCGATGCACCTGCTCGAGGCGGTCGCTGACCAGCTTGAATGACTCACCCAGTCGTTGCTCCAGCGTGGCGTGCAGCTTTTCGTCCACCGTTCGGCGCACCTCCTCAAGCTTGGCCGCATTGTCCGCCTGCATGGCCGCTAGGCGTACTTCAAGCGCCAGGCGCAAGCTCTCGAAGCACTGCTCATTGCTGTTGATCAAGCGCGCCAACTGCTGCGCGAACAATTCCAGTTGCTGCGCCTGCAGTTTGCCGAGCTGCGCCAACTGCGAGGCCAGGGTCTGCGACAGGCGAGTCAGCGACACCGACTGCTCCTCCCGGTCGCCACGTGCGGCGCTTGCCGCCTCGTGCCGACCCAGCGCCATTTCCTGACGCAACTCGCGCTCGAGCCGCTCCTGACCACCTTGCAGGTCGCGAAAACGCGCCTCCATAATCTCGCTCGCTGAACCCCCTGTGCGCAACAGCAGCACGACCTGAAGAACGATCATCACGAGACCGAGCAACACCACGATGTACCCCACGCCCTCACCCATGCGCCGCTTCTTTCAGAAGACTGCCGACTGACCAACAGCACAATTGCCGATGGCCTTCTTACTTCAAGTTCAAAAGCACGCGGCCTGTCCTGGCCTGGACTTCGGATCCCGACTTGTCTTTCGCACCAAGAAGCTGGACCGGGAGCAGGAACAGACGCTCGGAAGGGAGACCTCGGGAAATCAGCCAATCGCGGACGGATTTGGCGCGTCGATCGGCAAGATCGCGCAGATCTTCGTCATCCACGCTCGAATTGGCCAGAATCAGCTTCTCCATTTCCTCCACCGGCAAGCCTTTCACCATGCCGACCAGATTGCGCGGCTTGGGAAACTTTTCGCTCCGATAAACGCGCTCAAGCAATACCGGGTATTCCTTGGCACTGACTTCTACGGCATCCGCCGAGCCGCTTTCCACGCCCTTCCTGGTCAGTTCCTCGCGTTTCAGCGCCCGCACCCTTTGCTCCAGGCGAGCACGCTTCAAGCCTTCGGGATCGCTCAGCGGATCGGCTCGCCCCTCGATTTCCAGCTTCAGCGCCGGCCGATCGAGGAGGGCCTTGGTCAGGTTCTCGAGACGCTGCTGTGCCGGTGGCGTGATCGCCGCCTGCCCCAAATCGAACTCGACAATGGACAGTTCCTCGCCACCGCCAAATATCGACCCCAGCAAGGCAAACGGTGAGGTCGCTGCCTTGACCAACAGGTTCACGATCACCTTGACCACCAGACCCCCGACGCTGAATTCCGGGTCATTGAGCGAACCGGCGATTGGCAGATTGATATCGATCTCCCCGTTGCGGTTCTTGAGCAGAGCAACCGCAAGCGTAACCGGCAACTTGGTCGCCTCCGGGCTGTCGACCGGATTGCCGAAAGTCAGTTGATCCAGAAAAACGCGGTTCTCGGCTGTCAATTGACTGTTTTCGATCTTGTACTTGACGAACAGAGAAAGTTTGCCTTTTTCGATCGCGTAACCGGCGTACTTGCCCGAATAGGGCGACAGGGAGGTCATCTCGATACCCTTGATGTCTGCCTGCAGATCGAGATAGGGTTTGGCCGACAGCGGGTTGATTTGCCCTGACACGTTGAGTGGCGCGATATTGTCGTAACTGCCCCGCAGTTCGAGACTTGCGACACTGTCCGCCGCGGATGACAGACCGCTGATCGTGCCGCCGATCTTCTTCAGATTCGCCGAATAATTCGGTCTGATGAAGTTGTCGCTGAACTTGATGTCGCCGCCCTGGAGAGTGATCTTCCCGATCCTTACCGGCAGCAGCGGTCTGTCGCCAGCAACGACCGGGACCACGGACTTGCCCGCAGCGGCGACAGCAGGCGGCGGTGCCTTGTCAGACCTTTCGCCTGCGGCCACCGGGGGCACCACGCCGGGCTGCCGAATGATCTGCAACAGATTCAGCTTGCCCTCGCGACTGATGATTACCCGTGCGAAGAAATCGGCGAGTGCCACTTCGCCAATCGACAGCGACTCCGGGTTGGCGTGTACGTCGAGCTTGCCGAGGTACAGCGATTTCCATTTCAGGAAGTCGGCGGAATTGATCTTGTCGACCGCGTAGAAATCGCCGACCGTCACCTGTCCGGAAAAGCCACCGCTGAGATTGCTCGGGTCCACTTCGCCCTTGCCGGTCTGCCGCAACTGCACAGCGCCACTCAGCGTCAGTTGCCCGCGCGTGACGTCGATATTCAGCCGATCGGTAAAATACGGTTGCAGGGGCAATAGCTCCAGGGTCTTGACGGCCAAATTGAGATCCACATCGAGCGGGAACACCTTGACGCTACCGCCGACCTCGACATCTCCCTTGCGATTGACGCGAAAACGGGTCGATACCTTGGCGACCTGGCCGGGTTCGGTCGACAGGTTCTCAGCCTCGGCGCTCAACCCTTCAATGGTTTGGGTTGCGGCCGGCGTCACGGCACCATCTTCGAAACGCAGTCCGAGGTCGGCGACGCGACACTTGGCGACCATCAGCTTCCATGGCTCCGCGGTGTCTTTTTGAGAGGCCTTGACGACGCGCAAGACAGGGCCCTGAACAAACTCGATGCCGGAGTTGCCGGCACGCCGGATCAGCATGCCGACACCGCGTGCCGCAACTTCGTCGATCACCACTGCACGCTTTGCCAGATCGAGTTGACCGCCCTTGATCGATACCGCGTCCGCCTTGACCCATGGGGCCGCCTGCAGACGCCAGGCAGCCTCGAACTCAGCGGGTGCGCCAGACGTGCTATCAAGCTTCCGCAAGCCCAGGTCAAGCCCTTCAACGCTCGCATTGAACGGCTTGCCATGCGACTCGTCGAGCCAGCGGAGAGCACCGCCAGTGATCTTCGTTTCGCCCACAGACCACTCCACCGGCAAGGATTCAGCCGGTGTAGTAGGGCCGGTCGCGGTGGCCGCACGCGCCGCCGTTTCCCTGGTGAAGAAGTCGACCCAGTTGATCGTTCCCTGCCGACTGACCCGACCGTAAATCTCCGGCGAATCTACTGACACGCGCTCGATGACAAAGCGGCGGTTGAGCGGATCGACGTCTCCGAGCAACACCTCCAGACGCTTCAAGGACAGCAGTGGAGCACCCTGGGAATCCTGCACCACGAGATCCTTGATCACCACATTGCCGACCAGGCTGAGCGTCGAACGATTCGCCTCCTGTCGGCGAAAGCGCAGCTTCAAATCACTGTCGAGGGCCCCTGAAACGACCTGAATCGGTAAGTTGAGCGGCGCATAATCGACGTAGCTGCCGAGCTTCACACCATGCAGGTCGAAAGCCAACTCACTTTCCAGAGAATTGGTGAAGGGCTTGCTCTTGCCCTCGACGACCAGCGGCGAGCCATCGATCGATGCGGAGAAGGCCGGCTCCACGAAAATCTCAGTAGCGTGCGGCAAGCTCGAGATGAAAGGCAAGGCGATCTTGATCTCACTGATGAGATGCTTCTCGTTCATCATCCGATCGTCGAATTCGATCTTGCCGCCGTTGAGTTGTATGTTGTTGAACGAAAAAAGGGGAGCAGGATCATCCGAATCCGGCTTGGCCATGAACTCGTCGATCAGGTCCGAGAAATTGAGCCTCCCGTCAGCCAGGCGGATGACCTTGACTGTCGGTCCCAGCAGCGTCAACTCACTGATCACCGGCCCACCGCGGAAGAGCGAAACCGCCTCGACATTGAAATACAGGCTTTCAAAACCTGCTACCGTTTCGCCCCCCCCTTTTCCTGTATGGCCAGGCCGGCAACTTGCACGGATAGCGTGTACGGGTTTATGCTGATGTTCCCGACGCTTACCGGTCGGTGGAGTGCTGCGGAAAGCTTCTCGACCAGCGTAGATTTGACCAGCGGTGGCAGCACAAGAAAACCGAGCACGCCGATGATGGACAAGGCGACGGCGACACGCAGTGCGTATTTTCTGACATTCAGGGAGGCATTCGCCTTGGGAGGGCTATCGTTTCTTGTAGTCATGGCAGCAAGGCGCGGACTGGCAGGTGGAATGCTGAATTTAGCACGAACGGACGGCGGCGCAGCAAGCGTCGCGAGCGAACGGGCGATTCAACAGGCAAGCCCGGCATGCGCCACCGCCACTGGCAGCCGCCACGTGCTGCTGAGAATCAGTTCAAGCAGGGCAGGAACATGAGTTCTCCCCCGGTTCCGAGCATCGTGATCGTTGACGATTGCGAGTTGATGCGGACGCTGTTGCGCACCATCCTGCGCAACAGCGAATATCCGGTCATCGGCGAGGCCAAGAATGGAGTCGGTGCACTCGAACTCGCCGAACGCCTGCGGCCCGACATCATCTGCATGGACGTCATGATGCCCGAGATGGGCGGCATAGAAGCCATGCACACGATCAAGACGATGCACCCGGAGATCGTCATCGTCATGGTTACCGGCAGCCCCAGCGTGGATAACGTCCGGGAATCAATCCGAGGCGGTGCCAGCGGCTTCATCATCAAGCCATTCAATGCCGGCAAGGTGCTCGATACGGTCAGGCAGGCGTGGGCCGCAAAGAGCCCTGCCGCACGCCGAGTAAGCGCCTGAAGGAACGTTCAGAAGCCGTCCTTCCAGGCACGCAGGGCGGCAAACACGGCCACCGCATCCTTCGCCTCAGGCACCCGTCGTCGTGCCGAGGCAACGACCTCCGGTTCTCCACAACGCAGAAAAGGGTTGCTCGCCTTTTCCAGCGCAATGGTCGATGGAATCGTCGGCAACCCCTCGTCGCGAGCCAACGACACCGCCTCCGCCCGGCTTCGCAGGCAACGATTCCCGGGCTCAACCGCCAACGCAAAACGCAGATTCGCCTGGGTGTATTCATGTGCGCAATAGACCGCTGTCTGTTCCGGCAGCGCCGCCAGCCTGGCCAGAGAATCGGCCATCTGCGCCGCCGTCCCCTCGAACAAACGTCCACAACCGGCACCGAACAAGGTGTCGCCACAGAACAGACAGCCTGCGCCATAATACGCGACGTGTCCGAGTGTATGCCCCGGCACATCAAGCACCTGAAACTCGATGTCACAGAAGGGAATGCGAACCGTATCGCCGCCGCGTACCGGGGTGGTCCTGCCGGTGATCGATTCCACCGCCGGACCGAAAACCTCGGCCCTGTAGTGCGCCAGCAGGCGGGACACCCCTCCCTGATGATCGGCGTGGTGATGGGTAACGAGAATTGCGGTCAGAGACAAGTGCTCGCGCTCCAGCACTTCGAGGACCGGCTGCGCATCGCCGGGATCAACCACGGCTGCTGCAGCGCCCTTGCGCAACAGCCAGATGTAGTTATCCTTGAATGCTGGAATACGGATGACATCGAACATCATTGAATTTTGGAAGAATTGCGGAAAATGTCAATCGCTGGACTCGACGACTGGCTGCAAAGCCCGCAAGGAAACTACGTCATGGCCTGGGAGCAGGCCCGGATCGACGCCATCGTTGCCGACCTTTTCGGCTACAACGCGATCCAGCTAGGCCTGCCGCAACGCGACCTGCTGGCTCAGAACCGCATCCCCTTGCGACAGATGGTTGGCGATTCAGCAACTGTCGACGTCGTCTGCGATCTGCGTCAACTCCCATTCGCGGCGCACAGCATCGACCTGGTGGTCATGGCGCACGTACTGGAGTTCCATGACCACCAGCACCAGATATTGCGCGAGGTTGAGCGCGTTTTGATTCCGGAAGGTGAAGTGCTGATTACCGGTTTCAATCCACTCTCACTTTGGGGGCTGCGGCGCCGGCTGCCCAACTGCCCCGGCGGCTTCCCGTGGAACGGCCACTATCTCTCGGTGCCGCGCCTCAAGGACTGGCTGCAACTTCTCGGTTTTGAGGTCGACCGCGGGTGCTTCGGCTGTTATTCGCCACCCTGCCATCATCAACGCTGGCTCAAGCGCTGGCATTTCGTGGAGGCCGCCGGCAATCGTTGGTGGAACCCTGCCGGAGGTGTCTACCTGCTGCGTGCGATCAAGCGCGTGCATGGCATGCGCTTGATCCTTCCGAACTGGAAGCAGCAAGCTTCACCACGAAAGGCCTTGTCGGTAGTCAGCAAGAAGGAGATTGAACTGTATGAACCATGAAGCGATCATCAACATCTACGCCGACGGAGGCTGTCGTGGCAACCCTGGGCCCGGTGGTTGGGGAGTTCTCCTGCAGGCTGGTGGTCAGGAAAAAGAACTCTGGGGCGGCGAAAAAACTACCACCAACAACCGCATGGAAATGACCGCCGCCATACGCGCCCTGGAAGCGCTCAGGAAGCCTGCGACCGTACATTTGCATACCGATTCGCAATACCTGCAAAAAGGCATCAGCGAGTGGATCCACAACTGGAAGCGCAATGGCTGGCGAACCTCGGACAAGAAGCCGGTAAAGAACGCCGACCTTTGGCAACGACTCGATGAACTCGCCGGGCAACACCAGGTCAAGTGGTGCTGGGTTAAAGGACATGCGGGTCACGTCGGAAACGAGCGTGCCGACGCCCTGGCCAATCGCGGCATGGACGAACTGCAACGGGCGCCGACAAGCATTACGTCCTGACAGCCGCAGCACCGATCACGATTCGCTGAAGCGACCTTCACTACCAGGGAACCTACTGATGCGCCAGATCTTTCTCGATACTGAAACCACCGGCCTGGAGCACAAGCTCGGACACCGCATCATCGAGATCGCCGGTGTCGAGATGTTCAATCGGCGTCTGACCAACCGGCATTTCCACAGCTACCTGAACCCGGAAAGGGATATCGACGCCGGTGCTCTGGCGGTGCACGGGATCAGCCGCGAGTTTCTCGTCGACAAACCGCGCTTCGCCGACGTTGCGGTCGAGTTTCTCGACTTTGTGCGCAGCGCCGAACTGGTCATCCACAACGCCGCTTTCGACATCGGTTTTCTGAACGCCGAACTGGCTCTTCTCGACATGGCTCCGATCGGCACGGTCTGTAACGGCATCTGCGACACCCTGCGCATGGCCAAGGATCTGCATCCCGGAAAGAAGAACAACCTGAACGCCCTGTGCGAGCGCTACGGAGTCGACAACTCACAGCGCACATTGCACGGTGCCCTGCTTGATGCGGAGATTCTCGCCGAGGTTTACCTGGCAATGACCCGCGGTCAGGAAAGCTTGATTATCGACCTCGGCGACGATAACAACGCGGGTATCGAAGTCACCAGCAACGCGTTTATCGCCAACCGCCACCGGCCACAACTGGTCAGGCGCGCCAGCCCGGAAGAAATCGTTGCCCACGCGGATGTCTTGGCGAGCATAGAGCAATTCAGCAAAGGCAAATGCCTGTGGCTACCACGCGACAGCAGCGGCTGAGGCTACACCCATCCTCGTGAATGCCTGCAACCTGGCGTGCCGTAGCGTGTATCAGCTTTCGCCGGGCGTATCGGGAGGGCGTCGGGGTCGCCGAACGTGCCGCTTGGGCGTCCGAGGCTCGGACGCTCGCGCATCAGGCTGCGCGTCGGAAACAGTCTCGGGTCGGGCCGGTGGTGGCCGCTGCTCCGGTCTCGGAGGCGTAGGTCTGGTTCCAGTCTTCCGCTGTTCCTGGCGACGACCCGGCGAAGGGACGCCCTGACGTTTCTCGGCCTGCCGCTCTGGCTGTCTGTCCGCAGGTCGGTCTGACTCGCGGTTTCCCGGAGCGATGGTGATTTCGATCTCGATGATCTCATCCCACTGCTCATCGGAGCGATCTCGCTCTGGTATGGCGAGAAGTTCACGAAGCCGCCGACGCGGGTCTTGAGGAATTGGATCGTTCATGCCGACATTATGACTCACACAGCGGCAGAGGTTCAACAAGCTTGCACGTGTCGATTTCGTCGCAGCGTTCAAGGGGCATCCTCGCAGGGAGCCTACTCCCCCCACAAGCCAAACCGATTAGACACTGATGCGCGGAGAGCCGAGGGGTAATATCCGCCACCCGAGTCAGAGTCAGCAGGGCATCAGGTTCACTGAAAAAGGCCCGCTTCGAAGCGGGCCTTTTAGTTCCCCGACACCCCGGAGTGACCCAAGGATCGGCGGACTCGATGAGACTGATCTTCCCGCGGGGAGATCAGCTTGTAATCAATGCTCAGCCCGCAAGCTGGCAGCAAACGTCGTCTGCAGGACTTCTGGAAACTGGAAGCGCGCAAGGGTCCGGTGAATATCTGCCTCGTTAGCCCCACTGCTCCTGTCCTGAAAACGAATTCCCAACGGTCGGCCATTGGCCGCCAAGGTGGCAAAAGCAAAACGCCAGCGCTGGGCTTCTGCCAACCGCTCCCGCAATTCGCACTCATTGCTGATTTCTACACCAGCCTGCTTGAGTGAATCCAGAAACTGGTCAAAGGACTCGGTGCTTAAGCTACCCATTTTGTTCTCCTGTCGAAGTATTTTAGCGTCTCACCCATGGTCCGAGTAACGCTCGCTGTGCGCAGCGGTTGACAGCCAGGGTCAAGAAAGCTGCCCTTCCCACACGGCCCAGCACATTGGCCATGGCCATCAGCCTTGACATGCGTACGTTATACAATGCGTGCATTGCTTGCGCGCCCCCCCACATGCCCCTGAACCGAAAAATGATCGAACTGCTGGCTCCCGCCAGGAATGCCGAGTTCGGGATCGAAGCGATCATCCATGGCGCTGACGCTGTCTATGTCGGCGGTCCGGCGTTCGGCGCTCGGACCAAGGCAGACAATTCCGTGGCCGATATCGGACGCCTCGCCAGCTTCGCCCACCGCTACAACGCACGGGTACTGGTGGCGATGAATACCCTGCTCAAAGACGAGGAACTTGAGCAGGCGCGCGGCCTGATCTGGCAACTCTACGATGCCGGCGCAGACGCCTTGATCGTCCAGGACATGGGGCTGCTCGAGCTCGACCTGCCGCCGATCCAGTTGCACGCCAGCACGCAAACCAACATCCGTTCGCTTGAGAAAGCACGTTTCCTCGAGGATGTGGGTTTCTCCCAGATCGTGCTGGCGCGCGAACTGGCGCTCGATCAGATTCGTGTGATCGCCAACAAAACCAGGATCGTGCTGGAATTCTTCGTCCACGGCGCGCTTTGCGTCAGTTACAGTGGTCTGTGCAATCTCAGCTATGCCCAGACCGGGCGTAGCGCCAACCGTGGCGAGTGCTCGCAGGCCTGCCGACTGCCGTATTCGCTCGCCAGCCAGAACGGCCAACTCGTCGCTGCCAATCGCCATCTGCTCTCGATCAAGGACAACAACCAGAGTGACAACCTGCGTGCGCTACTGGATGCCGGAATCAGTTCGTTCAAGATCGAGGGTCGCCTGAAGGACCTCGCTTATGTCAAGAATATCACCGCACATTATCGTCTGCTGCTCGACGAAATTATCGCCGAACGGCCGCACTACAGCCGCAGTTCCTCGGGCCGCAGCACCTTCCTGTTCACGCCACAGCCCGACAAGACGTTCAACAGGGGCAGCACCGATTATTTTGTCAAAGGTCGCCAGTTGGACATCGGTGCATTTGACTCGCCAAAGTTCATCGGCGACGAAATCGGCACGCTCACCTTTCTCGGCCCCGACAATTTCGAAGTAAGCAGTTGCGCCGAGCTGCACAATGGTGATGGCATTGCGTGGTTCGACGCAAAGGGGGAATTATTCGGCACACAGGTCAATCGAGCGGAAAAATGCGCCGATGGCTACCGTCTTTTTCCACAACTGAGCGGTGCCAAGCGGCTTCCTCCCGAACTCAGGCCCGGGACCAGAATCTATCGCAATCGAGACCAGGAGTTCGAGCGAGTATTGGCAAAGGAATCGGCCCACCGCCGAATTCCCCTGCACCTGCGCCTCTTCGAAAGTGGCGACGGTTTCGCCTTGATGATGACCGACGATCAAGGCGTGAGTGTCGTTGTCACCACGAGCCACTGCCAGCAACCGGCCCGCAACGCCGAGCAGGCAAGGACGAGCATGCGTGACTGCCTAGGTCGACTGGGAGAGAGCATCTATTTCGCCGAGCGCATCGGTATTGATCTGGCAGGCGACTGGTTCCTTCCGGCAGCGACCCTGAACCAGTTGCGACGCGATACTCTTGCAACGCTGGATGCAGCCCGCTGCGCCGCCTACCAGCGGCCTCTTCGTCGGCCGCCGATTGAACCACCGGTTCCCTACCCTGAACAGTCTCTGGACTACCTGGCTGGTGTTTTCAATACCAGCGCGCGCACCTTCTATGCGCGCCACGGAGTCAGTGTGATTGAACCGGCATACGAATGTGGTCAGGTCAAAGGCGAGGTTTCGCTGATGATCACCAAGCACTGTCTGCGCTACTCCTTCGATCTCTGCCCGAAGCAGGTCAAGGGAATCCGCCCCGAACCGATGATCCTGATCAACGGCAAGGAGAAACTGACCTTGCGCTTCGACTGCAAGGCCTGCGAAATGCATGTCATCGGCAAGCCCGGCAAGCAGCGCACGCTGCCGGTCCGGGAAAGATAGCTGGTATTGCCGGCTCAGTAGTGCGGCGGAATTTCCTCACGTGGGTGCCGCTCGCCGGCAGCGGTGAGACCGTCCTGCAATTGCTGATGCAGATGGCGCAATTGGCTCTGCAGAAGCTCGATCTGTTGTTGCTGCCTGTAAACCACGAGATTGAGTTCTTCCACCAGATCCTCGGCGAGACCAATCCTTGTTTCGACTTCGTTCAGGCGTTCTTCCATCGCTGACTTCTCCTGATGCTGCGCCACCCCAGGCAACCCCTATCGCGGGCCGCAGGCGTGCAGCCATTGTATGTCGAACCCGGCAACGCAAATCAGCCCACCTCCCCTTCAAGGGTATTGATGAGCGGCGTCAACGCGTCGACCGGATACACCAGGGGAATCATCGTCTCACCAACACGGGTGAATACGCCGACCTGATCGGGGTTGGCGCTGAACAGCACGTGATGGTTGGCGATACCGTCCACGTCGAGCCAAAGGGTATCTTCCCGATCGATCGGCGTATGACCAACGATGAAAGGCGTCGCCGGGTCAAGCTGCAGAGCGCGCCGCAAGCGTCCGACGTCGCCGCGGTAATAGCCTTGCGGGCGATTGGGACGACGCAAGCGGTTGTTGATCAATTCGAGCATCAATTTCGGGTGACGGTGAATTTGCACCAGCATCTCCTGGTTCACACGGGTCGTCGGTGCAGCCGCGTGGCAGGCCACGAAGTCCGGGGAGGCGACAACATAAGGCAACAGCCGATAGAACGCCTCCATGGCTTTCAAATAGGCCGTTCCCCGGCGCTCGCTCAGTGCCCGAGCCCACAGCAGGCCTTGTGGAATCCCGTCCTTGGACATGTCCTCGGAAAACGAATCATGGTTACCCCGAACATAGAACACCTGCTCCGGAAAACGCAGCTTGAGCCTGAAGATCAAGTCCATCATCAGCATCGAACTGTCCATTTCCCGGAGTTGTCCGTCTTCCTCCGAATGCACCGCATCCCCCAGCAGAATCAGGGCTGCGCTACCGTCCTCCAGGGCGTCGAGAAAAGCATTCTGACTGAGCACGGTCAGCAGATTGTCGACCTGCGCATGCAGGTCGGCGACCAGAATCGGAGTCAGCCTCTGGGGCAGCATCAGCAGCCCACCGGGCAAGCCCCGGTCATCCTTGGCGCGATAGCTTTCCCCCTGCAGCACCGTAATGACCTCGTCGATGAGGCGTATGGCCTCGTCTCTCGGCAGCAACCGGATAGGGCCGCCGAAGATCTGGCGCAGCCGCCGCAAACGGCTGTCACGAATCCATCTTGGCTCATCAAGCGCAGGGCCAATTGAAGTGCCGGCGTCGCTCAAATTGCGAAAGACCAGTGCATCCCGACCATAAATGAGGACCAGATGCTGCTCGGCAACTGCCGGCGGATACTGGAAAAGCGCCTGCTGCACCGCGTCGGCCGAGCCCAGAGCCAGCCATTTTTTTTGCGTCAGGCGCAGAAAGCCGCTGATCCGCCGACGATGTGCACTGGGATCAACGATCACGAAACTTTCCAGCGGGACCGGTTCACCGCGCGGGTTGAGGCGCGTCTCGGGGTAAAGGTGCAGCCGCTTTTCGTTCAACCCGAGCGATATCTCGATAGACAGGCCGTCGAGCGGGACTCGAACCTTGGTACTACCCAAGCGGTAGGCATCGCCCAGCTTGAGGTTATGCCCCCAGCCAAAACCCAGCCGGGCGACGACGGCTTTCAGCCAGGCCAGCAGGCTTGCCAGCCTGAATACGCGTGGGGTCGCGGTCCTTCTCACGGTTCGGACTGCGACTTGACGAAACGTCGCAGACATCCCTCCATGCCCTCGCGAAGATACACATTCAGCCCCTGGTGGTGCAAGTACTCCGCAATACGGCGGAATACATCAAGCTGCGCGGTGCAGATTTCGAGGCTGAGTTGGGCATCAACCGGGTGTGTGCTATGGCGCGCCCGTTCCGTACGACGTGCCAGGACCAGTTCCGGGGGAGGCAGCAGGAACTCGAACACATAACGGCGATACCAGTCTACCGAGAAAAAATAGCGCTTGCGAGGCGGCAGGACGACACGAGCGAAATCGATCGGCGGAAATGGATCGCACTCCAGGAACTCGGCATCAAAAACCGAAACCGCATTGGGCAGACCCTGGAAGGGTATTCCCAGATGAATCTCGCGTGGCCGCACCGACAGCACCTCGGATCGCCACCAATGCTTCCGGGCGAGGTCCAGGTAGCCCTCCTCAGACCAGCCGCCGAGGTGCATGATCAAGGTACTCTTGCCAGCCCCGGGGGGACCGGTCACCAGGATCTGGCGAAACCGTATGTCGGCGGGAAAGTCCGTCCCCTTGAAGTGCTGCACCGAGTCGATCGGTTGTGTGGAAAGATCCGGCATGGCTGCAGCTTCAGGGGCTCGGGCAAGCGAAGCAGTTTATGGCGGCCATGCTAGGAAAATACAACTCGGAGCAAGTGAAAAATGAGCGCTCCCAGGAGTGCCGCAACCGGCACAGTGATGAACCAGGAGAGCACGATGCCGCCAATCACCCGCAGGTCCAGGGCACCGATCCCGCGTACAATCCCCACCCCCATCACCGCACCCACCGCAATGTGGGTGGTGGACACCGGCAGGCCCAGGCCAGAAGCTGCCACGGTCACGAACGAGGCAGCAACCGTGGCGCAGTAAGCACGTGTTGGCGTCAAGGCGGTAATCTTGTAGCCCAATGTAGCGATGACTTTGTAGCCATAGGTCGCCAGACCGGCGACCAGGCCGGCGCCGCCGATGAACAACATGAAAGGAGTTACCGCCGACTCCGCCAATACCGCCCTTGTTTCGATGATCTGAATGACCTCAGCCATCGGCCCGATGCCATTGGCCACATCGTTCGAACCGTGCGCGAAAGCCAGGGCAGCACAGGTGAATACCATCTGAGGGATGAAAAGCCGCTCGACGCTGGCATAGTGAAAAGCCCGATCAGCGCAATCGTCGAGCTTGATGCGCCGCATCATCAGCCAGGCGACGACGGCCAGGAGCAAACCGATCAAGATCGAAAGCACCTGGCCATCGACCACGCCGAGGTCAAGGTCGACGTGCTTGAGTCCTTTGCTGACGGTGATCAGCGAGACGATCCAGCCGACCAGGAAGGCGTACATCGGGCCCCACTTGCGCGCCTGGCCGATGGGGTCCGCGCGGTTCAGAATCAGTCTGCGGATGCTCAAGGTCAGCACCAGCGACACCAAACCGCCAAGAACCGGCGAGACAAACCAGCTGGCGACGATTTCTCCCAGCATTCCCCATTGCACGGCGTCAACACCAAGCGCAGCAAGGCCGGCGCCGGACACTGCGCCGACGATCGCATGCGTTGCCGACACCGGCCACCCACGCATGCTCGCCAGCATCAGCCAGATGCCGGCGGCCAGCAAGGCCCCAATCATGCCGAACACCAAGAGCTCCGGAGTCGATTCAAACCGTCCACCGTTGAGGATGCCCTTCGAAATCGTGTCGGCCACCTTACCTCCCGCCAGGTAGGCGCCGCAGAGTTCCATGATCGCTGCCAGGACGATCGCCTGCCTGATGCTGATCGCACCTGATCCAACCGACGTGCCCATGGCATTGGCGACGTCGTTGGCACCGATTCCCCAAGTCATGTAGAGGCCAAAAACAAGGGCCATGACCAGAAGGATGGTTTGATGCTGTTCGATGATTTCCATGTTCCGGCGCTCAGCCATCAATCGCCGCAAAGAACTCGCGTATCTTGCGTGGGCAATGGCCACCGGTCGGAGGACGGACCTTGTCTACGCGTCGAAATGACCATCGTCAACGGGCGATCAGCAGCCGCAGCCGATCGCCCACTCTTTCGGCGTGATCGGCCAGATTGCCAACCCACTGGATCAACTGATACCAGAACATCACCGACAGCGGTTTGAGCTTCTCTTCCTCAGAGAACAATGCGCGGGTCAGCGCCATGCCCATTACGTCAGTATCGCTTTCCATGTTTCCCAATTCCACGACCATCGCTTCCACCCGCTTGACTTCACGCCCGCGGAAACCGGTTTCCAACAACTCGTCGAGTCTTTCAATTGTCGCCTGAGCCTGCGTGCAGGTTTCGAGGCAGCGTACCACCAGCCGCATCAGCGGTTCGGCCATCCCTGAGAGCAGTTCCATCCGGCGTTCAACGAGCAGGCCGGCAATGTCCTGTGCGGTATCGGCAATGGCGTCCTGCATGGCCAGCAGTTCGAGCAAATCCTGGCGGTCCACGGCCAGCAGCAGCCGCTTCGGCAAGTGGTCGCAGATGTCGTTCTTGATCGCGTCAGCCTCACGCTCCTTGAGAAAAATCCTGTTCTTTCGCTCTTCGAGTTGCTCCTGATCGTCATCAATCAAGGCTTGAAACAAGGGCTGCACCTCGGCAACGCACTCGATCACGACGCACATGTGTTGCTGCAGCGGCTTGAACGGCGACCTGCCGAACAAAGCCGCCATCGGGTTGGTCGATAACATCGGCATCCTCCGCTGGCGCAGGTGAAGAAATCGAGGCAAATGGACGCCCCGAACGGTCGCCTATGTCGGATCAGATACTCTTCGACCCCCTTCTGGCCCGCACGCGACTCTGCGCGCGCATTGTATTCCGAAGTTCGACAGAGGGGAGATTGTGCAGACCTACGTTTCCACGTCAGCTGCAGGCGCGCGCGCCGGCCAGGACCGGTGAGCACGCCCGACGCCTTCACATTCTTGTCGTCGCAACGCCGGGCACACAAGAAGACGCCCCGTTGTTGCCGGGGCGTCGCATTATTACAGTGGGCTAACACGCCATCGGATGAGCGTCGTGTGCCGTGCGTTCAACGCCAGTGCTCAGGCATTCTGAATCAGGATCTCTTCGAGCATCTGGGCAGAAGCCTTGCAGCCACGAAGCACCTTCTCCTGCAGCGCATAGAACTGCCGCAAGCCCAGCGCCCGCAAAGCCGCACGATCATCTCCCTCCTGCTGAAACAGCGCCTTGATCGCCCGTTGCATGACCAGATCGGACTTCTCTTCGATGCGCTCGATCTCAACGCAGAGGTTGAGCGTCGTGTCGCTGCGCTCCTTTTCCTTCAAGGCGGCGATGGCGCGCGTCAGCCGCGAGCAGGCCTCCACCGCCATCGACGCCAGTTCGCGTGATTCGGCATTGACCTCGGTGATGTTGTAGATGCCGACCGCCTGGGCAACATCCTGCACCGCATTCATCACGCGGTCGATATCCAGCGTCAGTGCGTAGACCTGATCGCGGTTGAGCGGGGTGACGAAGGACTTGTGCAGCATCGTCATCAGATCAGCCTTGATCTGGTCCGCGCTCGCTTCGTTCATGTTGATTTCCTGAACCAGCGCGGCGACATCCGCCTGGCTGACCCCCAGGCTGGTGATCAGGCGCAACATCGCATTGGCACCTGCCAGGACACGCTCGCTGTGGGCCGCGAGAAGCTCAAAAAACTCGGTCCGCTTCGGTAGCATAAGTAACTCCCTTGATATTCATCTGTTGTAACGAGTGGTGCACACGGTGTGGTGGATTCTGATACTCCGACGCCCCCCCCTGACGGGGGGGTCGTGCGAGCGCGCCGCGCTTACATGAACTTGGTCCCGACATACCAGAAAAACGCCGCGACCAAACCCGCGGCAGGAATCGTCAGCACCCAGGCGACCATCAGATTCATGGTAATCGCCCAGCGCACCGCCTTGACGTCGGTCGCCGCGCCGACACCGATGATCGCGCCGGTGATGGTGTGCGTCGTCGACACCGGAATGCCGCCCAGCGTCGCCAGGCCCAGCGTGATCGCACCGCCCATCGAAGCGCACGAACCACTCACCGCATTGAGCTTGGTGATCTTGGTACCCATCGTCTTGACGATGCGCCAGCCACCCAGGTACGTTCCCCAGGCAATCGCGGCGTAGCACGAATAGATCACCCAGGACGGCAGGGTCGCCACGTCCTTGGTCGCCACACCAGCGGTGATCATCAACAGCCAGATGATGCCGATCGTCTTCTGGGCGTCGTTACCGCCGTGGCCCAGGCTGTACGCGGCAGCGGCAAACAACTGCCCGCCCTTGAAAAACTTCCCGGCCTGATACGGCGAGGTACCTCGGAATATCCAGGCCACCAGAACCATCAACAAACCGCCGATGATTACCCCGACCAGCGGCGAGATGATGATGAAAGCGAGAATCTTGCCGAAACCCTCCCAGACGATCGGCGCCCCCGAACCGGCCTTGGCCACCGTCGCTCCGACCAGGCCACCGACCAGCGCGTGTGACGACGACGAAGGAATGCCGTAGTACCAGGTGATGATGTTCCAGATCAGGGCGCCCATCAACGCCCCGAAGATCACGTAATAATCAACGAAACTCGGGTCGACGGTGCCCTTGCCGATCGTTGCCGCCACCTTGAGCTGAAACACCCACAAGGCAGCGAAGTTGAAGAACGCGGCGAACAGAACCGCCTGCTTGGGTGTCAGGGCGCCGGTTGCCACGATCGTCGAGATCGAGTTGGCACCATCATGAAACCCGTTCATGAAGTCGAACGCCAGCGCAATTGCGATCAGCAACGCCAGCGTCCAGATGCTCATATTTAGGCCTTCCATTTTCGACTACCTCTCAGGAGTTTTCGATCAGGATCTCTTCGATCATCTTGGCCGCATCCTGGCAGCAGTCGAGGACGGATTCCTGAAGAGCATAAAACTCCCGCATCCGCATCGTCTGCCAGACGTTGGCCCCCTCCTGAAACAACGCCGTGATCGCCTTGTGCTGTACGCGGTCGGCCTTGCTCTCGATTTCCTCGATTTCCTTGCACAGGTTGAGCGTCTCCGCGCCGCGCGCCTTGTCGCCCAGAGCAGCAACCGCACGGTTGAGACGCATGCAGGCGTCAGCACTCAGGGAAGCCATTTCGCGAGCCTCCACCGTAGACTGCTTGATGCCGTACATGTCAATGGCGTTGGCCACCGACTGCAGGACATTGAGCGTCATGTCGAGATCCGTGACCAGCGAATGGATCTGATCGCGGTTGATCGGCGTCGTGAAGGACTGGTGCAGGCGAGAAATCACCTTGGCCTTGATCTGGTCGGCATTCTTCTCGTTGAGATTGACCTCCGCGACCAGGGCAGCAGCGTTGCCACTGCCATCGCCCAGGCCATTGATCAGGCGCAAGGTGGCATTGGCGCCGGCGGCAACCTGTTCGGCATGCGCGGCAAGAAGCTCGAAAAATTCCCGGCGTTGCGGCATCAGACTACTAAACATACGACCTCCATGGGTTTATCTGCCCAAGCGAGCAGATTTCAGTTAAAATTTTGGCCCCGATCGGGGATCGGCACCACTTCAGGACCAGCCAAGACAAACACTATCCATTCGAGCCGCATGCGGAGTTCGAAGATCTGGTGTCGACTGCATGCGAACGACGGACACAAGAATCCCATTGCGCCACGATGTCATGGCACAGACTCACTCCGAATGCTGAAATCCCCCTGGTCCGGCGACCGCCCCCCGGAATCCCCAAGCCATCGACGGTTCGGGGTTGGTGGGTGCGTCGCTACGCGACCTTCACGAAAACTGCCTCACGCTCAGCCTTTTTTCTTCCCTTTCGCTGGCGCTGCCAGTGCCGTAAGCAACTCTTTCATCTGCTCGAGCCTTTGCTCGGCAAACAGGCGTACACCTGCACGCAGGATGTCAGACTTGCTCGCCGCCCAACCCGCTGCCTTGGACAATTCCGCCCGCAAGGCTTCGATGGCGGCCTCTTCGGTCTTCAGCAACTCGACGGTGTAGCGTACGAGTTTGTCACCCTTCGCCTTGGCAGCACCCTCAAGCATCTCAACCGCTTCCGCCAGCCTGGCCGATTGCTTGCCGGTATCCCCCTTATTGACAGGCGCTGCTTCGGCCCCGGCTTTGACCGCCTTCTGCACCTTTGCCGACAGGCCAGGATTATTAGCGGCTGCTTTCTTGCTGCTCGGCTTGGACTTCGCATCAACCGCCTTCTTCAAGCCCTTGGTGTCAGCTTTACCTGCTGGCCCAGGACTTGCTTTGGCAACCTGCTTGGCGGCTGCCTTGGTGCTCGCCTTTGGAGCGGGCGTCGCATCCGGTTTTACGCTAGGCGGCGCAGCAACAACCGGGCTTGCGGGTGGTGTGGGAGCAACGACTTCGGTCTCAGGAGGCGCAACCAGGGGAACGTCAGTGGCCACCAAACGCTCGGCGAGCGACTCGTCTTCCTTTTTCAGACTGGCACGCAAAGCGGTCTTGTTGCTGGTGGTTACAGGGGTCGTCATCAGTTTTCTCCCAATTGTTTAAGAACGGCTGCGATCAGCTTGCGCACTTCTTGCTGCGCGGCGTCAGCGGCAGAGCCGAGTTGAAAAACGGATGCCCCAATCACCGCGCTTTGGGCATAAGCATTGCGCTGGCAAAGCACCACATCGAGAATCGGAAGGGTGAATTCATGCAGCAGTTCAAGCACATCGTTGGCCAAAGCCGTGTTTTGCACGCGATTCGGGAGGATGCAACCATGCAGACGATGGCTTTGCTCCATGCGATTGAGGACCAGACGTTCGACCGCCAGCGTCGACCACAGGTCGGTTGGGCTGGGCACCGCCGGAATCACCGCCAGATGTGCAACCGCCAGTGCCGCCAGTGTCGACGGATGGTAGATCGACGGCGGGGTGTCGAGAACGACGTAATCTGCCTCCTTCTGCAGTTTTCCGATGTGTTTGATCAGTTCAAGGCCGGTCATCTTGCGGACATCGAGTTGCAGGTCAGAATCGAGCAACGGCGCCGACTCTGCCCAGCGAAAAGCACTTTCCTGCGGGTCCAGGTCGACCAGCAGCACAGAACCGCCGATAGCCTGAAACCCTCCTCCGAGTTGCATGGCGACAGTGGTCTTGCCGGCGCCGCCCTTTTGCGAGACGACGGCAATCACCCGGCCTAATGACAATGACATGAATCCTACCTCTTCAGAAGCGTGTGGATGTGGATCCGCATAAGTGACGATTATGCCACCGCGGGAAAATCGGACAAGCCGAAATGGGACTGTAACGGGCCATGAAATGGGCCATTTTTTTGCAAACGGACCATTGTATGACGTAAGTCAACGAAACCCGTCGCCAGGCTCCCTCGCCGCCTGAAAAGTACTGTAGCAAAACCCGCTGGCCCGGCTCACAACAGCCACTGCTCTGACTGGCCCGGCGACTGTTGCACAGGCGCCTAGCCGTCGGCAAGAATGTTGAGTGTCCTGGCCCTGACGACCGCTTCGCGGCGACTCGACGCACGCAGCTTGCGGTAGATGTTCTGCGTATGTCTCTTCACCGTCGCCCGCGAAATGCACAGCTCCTCCGAAATCTCGATGTTGCTAAGCCTGACCGCCAACAGTTTGAGGATCTTGAGTTCGCGCCGGGTCAGGTCGGCGCCCACTTGCTGGCGACCGGCACTGACCAGCCAGTCGTCGTTGAGTGCGGAAAGGATCTGCGCCACGTAGCGGGCGTTGCCCTTGACGGGGTCGAGTCGTTTCAGCGGCCTCACAAGTTCCTGCCCGAGATCGACGAACAAACGAATGAACCCAGCCGGTTGGGCAAGTGCCAACGCACGACCCAGCAGATCATCAGCGGCGACTTCGTCGCCGAGCGCGTGTTGTAGCAGTGCCTGTAGTGCGAACACCTCGATCAGAAAACGAACATTGTGCCTGGACGCCAACTCCGCTTCCAGCAGGTTCAACAGCCGTCCTGCCTGCTCGCGACTCTCGGCACTCCCCTCGGCAAGCCACACCCGGACCAGTGTCAAGTGCGGCGCGCTGGAGAAGCGGTAGACGAATTGCAAAGGGCCCGGATCGAAGTTGCGCGCCCACGCCTGTGCCTCGTCAATCCGCCCCTGGCGGAGAGCAAGGTCAGCCTGCCAGGCCTGAGCACGAAACAAGGCCGGCGTATCGCCGCTGCGTAACAAATGTCCGCAGACCGTATCGACAATCTCACGTGCGCGGTCCGCCTGACCGAGCGCCTGGTAGACCGCTGCCAGAACGAATGAAACTTCGGTGCGGTAGCCGATACGGGGGGCATGCTGCGGGGCGAGCGCCGGGGCCAGGGTGGCTTCGGCCTGCGCCAGATCATTGCGCTGGTATTGAACCAGTCCATGGAAATAACGCCCGAGTGCCTGACTGCCCTCGTTGGGAAAACGCTCCTCGCTGAGTTTGTAGTGCTGATTGGCAGTTCGCTGCAACGCCGACAGATCGGCTGCCATCCAGTTGATGAAGCACAATGCTGCCACCAACGGGGCCTGGCAAATGTCTATCGGTCCGGACGCGCGCGTCAGCGCCTCATGAATCCACTGGCGTGCTCCACCGAGGTCGCCGTTCATCTGGCGGGTACCGGCCAACACCGCCTGCGCAATTACTCGGGCATGCGAGCAATCAGTGGGCAGGTGCCGCAGTGCGTCTTCCGCGCAGGCGACTGCGAGGTCAGCCAGCCCCTGCTGGTATCTCTGCAGACTGCGCAGCGCCAGAACGCTGCCACGCAGCGAAGCAACGCTCTGGACGTCGAGAATCTCATGATCGCGCTCGAGCAAAGCCTCGATGCGATCGAGAACCAACGGCGTCTCCAGGTGACGGCCCTGGTGATACATCAGCCAGGCTTTCATCAGCAGGAGTTCGACGGCATCCTCAACGGTATCTGGCGGCAACAGCTGCAGGCAACGACCGAGTCGGTGCCGCTGCTCCCGGTTGAGCAGTGGATTGCGATGACGCGCCAGCAATTCTCCCGCGGCGATCGCGCCGTCAGCGGCCAGAATATGCGGAATCGCTTCCTCCAGCAGACCTTGCGCTTCCAGCCAGGCCGCCGCCCGTCGATGCAACCCGGCGATCTCTCCCGCCGCATGCTGCAAGCCCAGTTGCCGCTGCAGAAACTCCTGAAACAGACGGTGATAGCGATACCACTCGCAACTATCGTCGACGGGGCTGCAGAGCAACTCACCGCTCGATACCAGACGCATGAACTCCCGGCCATCGGTTCCCTCGCCAACCGACACGCATTCCCCCAGGACGGCATCGCATAACGCCACACAGAAGCGCCCGAGGATCGACGTCCTGAGCAGGCAGTCACGCATGCGATCGGACTGCCGTGCAAGTACCTCCTCGACGAAGTACTGCTGCACTTGCAGCGCACGACCACTGAAAGCACTCCCGCTTTCGCCGGCAGCGCCATTGTTGCGCAGCGCAAGCGCCGCCAGGCGAACGCCAACCGGCCACCCCTCCGTACAGTGCTGCAGAGTGGCCAACAGCATCTCGGGAATGGCACGTCCGCTACAGCGCTCGATCAGGATCGCCGTGACGCGCTCGCTGAACTGCAGTTCACGCATGCGGATCTCGAGCATCGCCTCACGAACACGCAGTACCCCGAGGGACAAAGGGGGATCCTGACGAGCACACACCACCAGATGCAGACCCTTCACAGGATGCGCCAACAGGCGATCGAGCAAGGCGTGCGTTTGCGGCGAGTCAATGCGGTGGTAGTCGTCGAGCACCACGACCAGTGGCGCTGACAATGCATCCAGGTCATTGCTCAAACTGGCCAGAAGGGCCGCCGACGAGGGCGTTCCGGCGTTAAGGCAGGCCAGCGTGTCGGCACAGGCGTCGGCTATCGCTGTCCGCACGGCGGCGACGAAATAGCTCACGAAGACCGCCGGATCGCTGTCGTCGCGATCAAGTGAAAGCCAGGCTGACAAGCCATCACGGCCATCGAGCCAGCGCGCTACGAGGGAAGTCTTGCCATAGCCTGCCGGCGCCGACAGCAAGGTCAAGGGCAGGCTGCGGCCACCTTCCAGCAAGGCCAGCAAATCGCTGCTGTTGACAAAGTCGCCCGCGACACGCGGACGTTGCAGTTTGCTACGGATGATCTGGACGGTTGACATTTCTTCCTGACGCGGCTGCCATCATCTGACCCGCGCAGCCTCAACTGAAAGTACGCGATGATACTTCCAGGCAAGGCAAAGTGTGCAGGCAACCGGTTCTGTCTGTGGCTCGGCCTCGGCAGGTGAGCAGCCTTCGCTCATGGTCCAGTGTTGAGCAGTGTCTCGATCTGCGCGTCCTTGTCCTGCCAGATCTGTTGCATCCACTGCTGGAAGGCCTCGCGAACCGCCGGATCGTTGGCATAGTCGCCACATGCCAGGTGCCTGGGTACCGGCAGCGTCTGTATCCTAACCCGAACCCGTCGCATACCGCCGCTGAGGAACTGCCAGAAATCCGGTGCCCCATCGGGATAGACGATGGTGACATCGAGAATGGCGCGGAACTTGTCGCCCATCACGTTCAGTGCCAAGGCAATGCCCCCGGCCTTCGGCCTCAGCAGATGACGATAGGGCGACTGTTGTAGCTGGTGCTTGCTCGGGGTGAAGCGCGTCCCCTCGCAGAAATTGACCACGCTGGTGGGGATCAGTGAAAACTTTTCACAGGCCAGACGCGTCGCCTCCTGATCCTTGCCGCGCAATTCCGGATGCGCCTTGAGAACTTCCTCACTATGCCGGCGCATGAACGGAAAATCGAGTGCCCACCAGGCCAGTCCCATTACCGGCACCCACAACAACTGCTGTTTGAGGAAGAACTTGAGCAGGGGAATGCGATGCGTCAAGAGGTGCTGGAGTACCAGAATGTCGGCCCAGGTTTGATGATTGCAGTTCACCAGATACCAGCCGCACGGGTCAAGGCCGGCGATTCCCTGGACATCCCACGTTGCCTTTTGCGTCAGTGCCATCCAGCCATTGTTGCAGACGATCCAGGCTTCGGCAATGCGCACCAGCAGCGGATCGAGACGCAGGCGTGCCATCTTGAACGGCAGCATCAACCGGAACACCGCCAACAGCAGCAGGATCGGGACCCAGAAGAAGCTGTTGAGCACCAGCAGCATGGCAGCGATCAGGCCGATCAACGGCGCGGGCAGAAAACCGAGCATGACTACACCTGCGAGCAAAAATCGACGACACCGGCCGGAGCGCCGGCGTCGCCTGCTTGCGTCCGCGGCGACAAGTGACGCCAAGAGTGGGGCATGCTCGGCATGATGAGCTAGGTCCGAACGCCTGCAGACGCCCCGCACTCCCGCAGTTCGTCCGCGTCCTGCCCGACCAGCCGGTCGTCCTCGGACACCGCCGGTGGGGTTTCCTTCGCGGCCCGTTCAGCGGCCAGCATCACGCTGCGCGTCGACGGCGTCTCCAGGCTGATGCGCCCAAGCAGACCATCGCGGTAATCCTGCAGCAGCACCCTGGCTGCCTTCTCGCGATCGACGCCGCCGCCGCGCATGCGCAGACCGCGAACTCTGGCGATCTTGTCGATGAGGCTCACCGCATCAACGCCGGTGGCGTCCGGCGAGAATCCGTAACGCTTGGCCAACAGGGGCTGGTAACGCACCAGCAGTAGCCCGGCGAGGAAGGTCGCCACTTCTTCTTCGATCATCGCGTTGCGGCCCACAGCATTGCTGGCAGCAAGCATCAGGCCGTCGCCGGGGTACTCGATCCTGGGCCACAACAGCCCCGGCGTATCGGTCAGGGTATGCCGAACATCGATCTGTGAGGTCTGCTGCGCACGCGTCACCGCTGGTTCATCGCCGACCTTGGCAATCTTGCGCTTGACGAGGACATTCATCAGTGTCGACTTGCCGACGTTGGGAATGCCCATGATCATCATCCGCAGCGGCTTCGTGTTGTCGCTACGATGCGGCGCCAGTGTCTGACACAGGCGAGGCAGCCGTGCCACGTCCGCAGGCTTCTTGCACGACAGAGCGACGGCGAGAACGCCGTCCTGCCGGTTGTAGTATTCGATCCACGCCTGGGTCACCAGCGGATCGGCCTGGTCAGCCTTGTTGAGCACCTTGAGACACGGACGTTGACGCTGCTGCCGGAGTTCCCGAACCAGCGGATTGGTGCTTGCTTCGGGCAGGCGAGCATCGACCAGTTCGATGACCACATCGATCGACGCCATTGCCTCGGCCGCCTTCTTGCGCGCCGAGGTCATGTGACCGGGATACCACTGGATGGCCATGAACAGTCCAACGAACGGGAAACGGGCCATTATCCCACCTGTTTGGCAACCCTGGCGCGCGCATTGCGTTCACAACCGCCTGCAAGGCGCTAGAATGCGGATCGTTCCCCTCCAGTGTCAGGAAAACGCTTGCTGGCTTTCCCCGAAATCAGGCTTGGGCAGTCGATCGAACTGCTCAAGGAGTTGCACATCCTGACGCGCGATGGCAAGCTCAATCAGGACAGTCGGCGCAAGCTCAAGCAGGTCTACCACCTGTGCCACTTCATCGAGCCGCTGCTCGCCGAACTCGACACGCCGGGCAGCCACCCGACCCTTGCCGATCATGGGGCGGGCAAGTCCTACCTCGGGTTCATCCTCTACGACCTGTTCTTCAAGGACAGATCGACGGGCCACGTCTACGGGGTCGAGGCACGCCCAGAACTCGTGGAGCATGCACGCGGTCTGGCCGGCAGACTCGGCTTTGCGCGCATGTCGTTTTTGAACCTGCTGCGTTGAAGACGCCATCGATTCGCCGGAGCTGCCTGCTCGCATCGACATGGTCACCGCGCTGCATGCCTGTGACACGGCCACCGACGACGCGATTCGCTTCGCGCTGCACAAGCAGGCGACGGTTCATCATTCTCGTCCCCTGCTGCCAGGCTGAAGTGGCTGCCGTACTGCGCGCGCAGGAAAAACGAGTCCTTCGCGCAGAACACCCCTCGTCGGAACTCTGGCGGCATCCGATCCACACCCGCGAATTCGGCAGCCAAGTCACCAACGCCCTGCGCTGCCTGCAACTCGAAGCGCGAGGCTATCAACTGACGGTGACTGAACTCGTCGGCTGGGAACACTCGCTGAAAAACGAGTTGATCATCGCCAGGTACACCGGCACAGCCCGCAGCAATGCCGCTGCGCGCCTCGAAGAAATCCTGCACCTGCTCAATCTCGACGAATTGCATGCACGTTTCAGCCCTTGACCGAGGCAGCGAGGCAGCATTCGCCGTGGTGCCGCCAACAAATTTCAGACCGACCCACGTTGCCAGGACGACTAACCTGGCAGATCAAGGACCTGCCATGGAAAACTGGATCACGCGCGGCGTCGCCGCAATCTGCGCCGGCGGCAGTACCGCCCTGTTCTGGACCTTCGGCGTCTTTCTCGCGGTGCCCTGGCGCGAAGGGCGGCTGCTGTCGCTCAGCGCAGTCGAATTGCAGGTCCTCGGCATCTCGCTGGTCGCCGGACTGGTTGTCGCCTGGGGTGCCCTGCATATTCTTGCGATTGCGGACCAGGCCCACCGGCCGAGGCTCTACCAGACGCTGCGCGTGGCCTTGCTGGTCGCCGCGGTGCTGGCGATAAACGGCGGCATGTCATGGGCAGCGGCGCGCGTCACAGGCTGAGGAAAAAAGTCACCACCGGAGACCTTGCACGGGCATAGAATGGCCCGCGCTCGAACCTGCAAACGGATCGGCACGCGGGGGTGGCAGAGCCCAACATCCCTGACGTCCCCCCGCGAGAAAAACATGTGTAGCGCGGACATGGTCCGGGAAACATCAACTTGCAAGGGATTGGGCATACTGCCCGCAGGCACCTCCATTCAACCTGGATTTCATGGGAACTCGAATGAAAGTCAATACAAAAGTTCAAAAGGCGGTATTCCCGGTCGCTGGCCTGGGGACCCGCTTTCTCCCAGCCACCAAGGCGAGCCCCAAGGAAATGCTGGCGGTGGTGGACAAGCCGTTGATTCAGTACGCTGTTGAAGAGGCCTACGCCGCTGGGATCCGGGAGATGATCTTCGTCACCGGCCGCAACAAGCGCTCCATTGAAGACCATTTTGACACCGCCTACGAACTCGAAGCCGAGCTTGCCGCCACCGGCAAGGACGCACTGATGACGCTGGTACACTCGATCAAGCCGGACGACATGGATTGCGTCTATGTGCGGCAACCCCGGGCACTCGGCCTGGGGCATGCGGTATTGTGCGCCGAGCGTCTGGTACACGGTGAACCCTTCGCCGTCCTGCTCGCTGACGACCTGATGATCGGCGAGCCACCGATCATGCAACAGATGACGCAATTGTTCGATGAGCACCAGTGCAGCATTCTCGCCGTACAGGAGGTCCCCCTGGACCAGACCAACCGCTACGGAATTGTCAAGGGCGAGCCCCTGGCACCAGATCTGGTGAACATCAGGGGTCTGATAGAGAAGCCCCACCCCAGCGCTGCCCCATCCAATCTCGCCGTGGCCGGGCGCTACATCCTCACCCCAACCGTTTTTGCCCGGATCCGCGAGCAACCACGTGGTGCGGGCGGAGAAATCCAGCTTACCGATGGTATCGCCGCGCTGCTGGCCAGCGAACAGGTGCTGGCGTATCGCTACCACGGACAACGCTATGACTGTGGCAGCAAGCTGGGCCTGATGCAGGCCAGCGTGGTACTCGGGGAGACACACCCGGAACTCGGCCTCGAGTTCCGGGCCTGGCTGAAGGATCGGCAGCAGACCGCGTAGTCGGGTCAGGGGCTGAACCCGTGCTATAGTTGCAGCCCCTTGTTGGCAGGATGACCCCACCTTGGCGCTCAGCTTCGACGTACTCATCATCGGCAGTGGTCTGGCCGGACAAGCCGCCGCACTGCGACTTGCGCCAACACACAAAGTGGCGTTGATCAGCAAACGCACGCTGGAAGACAGTGCGTCCAGTTGGGCGCAGGGCGGTATCGCCGCAGTGCTGGACAATCGCGATTCGATCGAAGCGCACATCCGCGATACGATTACCGCCGGAGCCTTTCTGAATGACCCGCGCGCGACACGCTTCGTGATCGAAAACGGTCGACGCGCGGTCGACTGGTTGATTGCGCAGGGCGTCCCCTTTACACGCGACGACGACGGTTATCATCTGACCCGTGAAGGCGGTCACAGCGCCCGCCGCGTCATCCACGTTGCCGATGCCACCGGCCTCGCGGTACAAAACACGCTGACCAGCAAGATTCGCCAGCAAGCGAACATCACCGTGCTCGAAAACCACATCGCCATCGACCTGATTACCGGCGGCAAGCTCGGACTCGGGGAGAAGCGCTGCCTTGGAGCCTACGTGCTGAACAGCAGCAGCGGCGAAGTGTTGACCTTCGGCGCACGGCACACGCTGATCGCTGCCGGTGGCGCCGGCAAGGTCTATCTGTATACGACGAACCCGGACACTTCGACCGGCGACGGCATTGCGATGGCGTGGCGTGCCGGATGTCGCGTGGCAAACATGGAATTCATCCAGTTTCATCCGACCTGTCTCTATCATCCTCAGGCCAAGTCCTTTCTGATTTCCGAGGCGGTGCGCGGCGAAGGCGGACGCCTGCTGCTGCCAGACGGCAGCCGCTTCATGCCCAGACACGATGCGCGCGGCGAGCTCGCGCCCCGCGATGTCGTCGCCAGGGCCATCGACTTCGAAATGAAGAAACGTGGACTGGACTGTGTCTATCTCGACATCTCGCACAAATCGGCGGATTTTCTCGCCGAGCATTTCCCGAACATTCTGGCGCGCTGCCTGGATCTGGGCATCGACATCCGGCGCCAGGCAATACCTGTCGTGCCGGCCGCGCACTATACCTGCGGCGGCGTCGTCACCGACCTGCGCGCGCGCACCGACCTCCCGGGCCTCTATGTCGCCGGTGAGGCCTCCTGTACCGGCTTGCACGGTGCCAATCGGCTGGCCAGCAACTCGCTGCTCGAATGCCTGGTCTTCGCGGAAGCCGCGGCCACCGACATTCTTGGGCAAGCCGCCCGCAATCTTCCGGAGCTGCCCGCGTGGGATGCCAGCCGCGTCAGCGATCCCGACGAGGAAATCGTCATCTCGCACAACTGGGACGAACTGCGCCGCTTCATGTGGGACTACGTGGGTATTGTGCGCACCACCAAGCGCCTGCAGCGCGCCCAGAACCGCATCCGCCTGCTGGTACGTGAGATCGACGATTTCTACTCGCACTTCCGTGTCAGCCACGACTTGATCGAACTGCGAAATCTGGTCGTCACTGCGGATTTGATCGTCCGCTGTGCGCTACGGCGCCACGAGAGCCGAGGACTACACTTCAGTCGCAACTATCCGGAAATCCTGCCAACCGCGCGCAACACGGTGCTCAAACGCCGTCAGCGGCCTGATCTCTAGCATCGGCCAGCCAGCACAACCATAAGCGAAGCCGACGAAACTGCTCTGCCGACATGCTGTCCGGCAACAGCGCAAGACTGTCTGTACGCCGCTGATCGTCGCCGCGCACGCGCAGGACGATCAATTGCCGAAACACCGCTGTCTCCGGCTGCACCGCCACAGACAGCGCGTCGCCACCAGCAAGGAGCAGCAACAGATCGCCGCGATTACCAAGGCGCAGGCCGACAACTCTCGATGGCCGCAACGCGTACCAAGCCGACAGTGCAAGCGCGACCAGCAGCACACAGAGCAACCCCGGAGGCCAGGGCAAGGCCAGCAAACAGCTGGCAGCGACGACATACAGCAGGGACGTCAGGCACCACAGCAGGCGCGAGCGGCGCAGTTCGATCTGGATCGGAAACTGCACCTGGCCCCGCGTGCGAATCTAGAGGCGCTTGAAGGCCACCGTGGCGTTGGTGCCGCCAAAGCCGAAAGAGTTCGAGATTCCGACGTCGATCTTCATCGGACGCGCTTCGTTGGCGCAATAGTCAAGGTCGCAGGACGCGTCCTGATTGAAGAGGTTGATGGTCGGCGGCGACACCTGATGATAAATCGCGAGCACGGTAAACAGGGCCTCGATACCACCCGCTGCGCCCAGCAAATGGCCGGTCATCGATTTGGTCGAGTTCACCACCAGCCTGCTGGCGTGATCACCGAAGGCACGCTTGACGGCGATCGTCTCCGCCTTGTCGCCCAGCGGGGTCGACGTCCCATGCGCATTGACGTACTGCACTTCGTCCGCATTCAACCCGGCATTACGCAGGGCGTTGGTCATGCAGCGCGCCGCGCCCTCACCGTCCTCGCAGGGTGCAGTCATGTGATGGGCGTCGGCACTCATGCCAAACCCTACTAGCTCGCAGTAGATTCTGGCACCCCGAGCCTTGGCATGTTCGTACTCCTCGAGCACCACGGTGCCGGCCCCTTCGCCAAGCACAAAGCCATCGCGATCCCTGTCCCATGGACGACTTGCCGTCTGCGGATCGTCGTTGCGCGTCGATAACGCACGCGGCGCACAAAAGCCCCCCAGCCCCAGGTTCGAGACACAGCCTTCAGCCCCGCCGGCAATCATGATGTCCGCATCGCCATATTCGATCAGGCGCCCGGCATCACCAATGCTGTGGGTACCCGTCGAACACGCGCTGACCAGCGAAATATTGGGACCCTTGTAGCCGCACATGATCGACAGATTGCCCGAGATCATGTTGATGATCGAACCAGGGACGAAGAATGGCGACACCTTGCGTACTCCACCCGCAGCGAAATCGTCGCAGGTGCTCTCGATCATTGGCAGGCCGCCAATCCCCGAGCCGATGGACACCCCAATCCGCTCAGGCCGCACCTGATTGGCGTCGAATCCCGCGTCACGTATGGCCTGAAGTCCGGCCGCCATGCCGTAATGGATGAAAACGTCCATCCGCCGGGCTTCTTTCGGCGACAGATACTGGCCGACGTCAAAACCCTTCACTTCACCAGCGATGCGAACGGGAAAGGTCGAAGCATCGAAACGGGTAACCGGGCCAATCCCCGAGCGCCCCGCAAGAATATTCTGCCAAGCTTCAGCGACAGAATTACCGACTGGAGAAACGATGCCAAGGCCGGTGATGACCACTCTGCGACGTGCCAACTTGAACTCCGAACACTAGAACATGCGGAAGCCGGAACTTCCCTTCTTCATGGTCACCCCTGCAGGACACGGCCAGCGACCCGTCCACAGGGACCTCCCACGCACGGTTGATTACTTTTTGTGAGCAGACACGTAGTCTATGGCCTGCTGAACGGTGGTGATCTTCTCGGCTTCGTCATCCGGGATCTCGCACTCGAACTCTTCTTCGAGAGCCATCACCAGTTCCACCGTGTCAAGCGAATCGGCCCCCAGATCATCGACAAACGACGATTCATTCTTGATGTCCGCCTCATTGACACCAAGTTGTTCCGCGACGATCTTCTTGACACGCTGCTCGATATTTTCCATCAAAATGTTCCTTCCAAAGTTCAAAAGTAAAACAAAACGCGCCATTCTAACAAAATGGCTGCAACTTACCAATCATCCTGGAAACGCTGCCCCAGCCCTGGTTGACTTGCCGGAAAACCTCATGACCATGACCCAGGGCGAGTGTCCGGACTGCTCAACCCATGAACATGCCGCCGTTAACGTGTATCGTCGTGCCGGTGACATAAGCGGCGCCGGCCGAAGCGAGAAACGCGACGGCGGCGGCGACCTCCTGAGGCGATCCGAGCCGCGCCAGCGGAATGCCCGCGAGCAGGGACTCCTTCTGCCGGTCGTCAAGCGCCCGCGTCATGTCGGTATCGATCAGACCGGGCGCGACGCAATTCACGGTGATGTTGCGACTGCCCAACTCGCGAGCCAGCGCGCGGCTCATGCCGGTGACCCCGGCCTTGGCGGCGCAGTAATTCACCTGCCCCGGATTGCCGGCGTGACCGACAACCGAAGTCACGTTGATGATCCGACCCTGCCGGGCCTTCATCATCCCGCGCATGACCGCCTTGGAAAGTCGGAAGACGGCCTTCAAGTCGGTGTCGAGGACCGTATCCCACTCGTCGTCCTTCAGTCGCAGAGCAAGGTTGTCGCGGGTAATGCCGGCGTTATTGACCAGGACCGTCACCGCTCCGTAGGTCTTCTCGATGTGACCGATCAACGCATCGACCTGCAGTGCATCGCGCACTTCCAGTACTGCTCCCTCACCCCGGCAAGCTGCCTCACCCAGAAACGCCGATATCGTTTCGGCACCCGTGGGACTGGTTGCCGTCCCGACCACGCTGGCCCCAAGGCGGCCGAGTTCCAGGGCAATCGCCCGGCCGATGCCACGCGACGCACCGGTCACGAGGGCAACTTGTCCGTCGAGCATTCTCACCTACTCCAGGTTTGCAACGGCGGCTTCCAGGGCCACCAGATCAGCCAGCGCGACACTGGCCAGATTGTCGGCACAGCGTTTGCTGAGACCGGCGAGGACCTTGCCGGGACCGCATTCGGCCACCGTCGTGATGCCCATCGCCGCCATTTTCCGGATCGTCTCGACCCAACGCACCGGCGAGTACGCCTGCCGGATCAGCGCGTCCTTGATCTTGTCGGACTCCGACTCGATCAGCACATCGACGTTATTGATCACCGGAATGCATGCGCTTGCGAAGTTCACTCCGGCCAGCCCGGCGGCCAGTTTGTCCGCCGCCGGTCGCAGCAACGAGGAATGGAAGGGTGCAGAAACTGGCAGCAATAGCGCGCGCTTGGCACCACGCGCCTTGCACCCCGCGCAGGCGAGTTCGACTGCCGCCTTGCTGCCGGCGATGACGGTCTGCCCGGGGCCATTGAAATTGACCGCTTGCACCACGGCGCCAG
Organism: Candidatus Accumulibacter propinquus; assembly: GCF_056856495.1. NCBI lineage: Bacteria > Pseudomonadati > Pseudomonadota > Betaproteobacteria > Candidatus Accumulibacter > Candidatus Accumulibacter propinquus. Next base: position 252,876 of record NZ_JBSEHC010000001.1, on the reverse strand, counting down.
CGCCTGCCGATGCCTCTGCTTCGGCGCAGGCAGCGGCGATCTTGTCGTCGTCGAGACCAAGAATGGCCGCCATCGCGCCAGCGCCCACGGGCACCGCCTCCTGCATCGCGGCCGCACGCAGACGCACCAGGGGCACCGCATCGGCAAACGCGATCACCCTGGCGGCGACCAGTGCCGCGTATTCGCCCAGGCTGTGTCCGGCCACCACCGCCGGCAATCTGCCGCCCTTGTCCAGCCACAGCCGATAGACCGCGATATCGGCGACCAGCATCACGGGCTGGGTGTTGACCGTCTGCGCCAGCGCTTCGGCGGGTCCCTCGGCAAGCAGTTGCCAGAGATCCTGGTCGAGTACCGCCGACGCCTCGTCGAAAGTGGCGCGCACGACGCGCGAATCGCCATAGGCCGCCATCATCCCGACTGACTGCGACCCCTGACCTGGAAAAACGAACGCGAACGCCATGTACCTTATCCTCCTTCAGAGCTCGATCAGCACCGCGCCCCAGGTAAAACCACCGCCAACGCCTTCGAGCAGGATCTTCTGTCCAGCCTGAATGCGTCGGTCGCGGACGGCTTCGTCCAGAGCCAGAGGTACCGAGGCTGCCGAGGTATTGCCATGCCGGTCGACGGTGACGATAACCTTGTCCATGGGCAGCTTCATGCGCTTGGCGGTGGCTTCGAGAATGCGAATGTTGGCCTGGTGCGGGATCAGCCAGTCGATGTCTGCCGGCGAGATGCCGGCCGCCCGGCAGCACTCCTCCGCCACCTCGGCCAGAACGCGGACGGCAAACTTGAATACCGCCTGCCCATCCATGCGCAGGAAGGGATCGCCAGTCACCTGCCCGCCGCAGACGCTGCCCGGAACCGACAGAATGCCGTGGTGCGCGCCGTCGGCATGCAGGGCGGTGGCCAGGATTCCCGGCTGCTCGGAAGCCTCGACCACGACCGCACCGGCACCGTCGCCAAACAGCACGCAGGTGGCACGATCGGACCAGTCGAGAATGCGCGAAAAGACCTCGGAACCGACCACCAGAGCCCGCCGATGACTGCCAGAACGAATGAACTTGTCGGCAATCGTCAGCGCATAGACGAAACCGCTGCAGACCGCCTGGACATCGAAGGCCGTCGCGCCATGATTACCCAGCTTGCTCTGCAGCAGACAGGCCGTGCTCGGGAAGATGTAATCAGGAGTCGAGGTCGCAACGATGATCAGATCCAGATCGGAGGCCGCGAGACCTGCGCCGGCCAACGCCCGGCGACTTGCCTCCAGGGCCAGATCGCTGGAGGTTTCGCCGTTCTCCGCCAGATGGCGGAACCTGATGCCGGTACGACTGCTGATCCACTGGTCGCTGGTTTCAATACCACGGCGAGCCAGATCGTCGTTGCTGACGGGCTCGCCGGGCAGAAAACTGCCGATCCCGGTAATGCGGGAAAACATGTTATGCGGTCTCCTGTAGCGGTTGTTGTTGCGCAACGCGTTCGCTGATACGTGCCAGGACACCGCTGCGGGCCTCATCCGCGGCGCGCTCCAGCGCGCGCGTGAAGGCCAGGGCATCCGCCGAGCCGTGACTCTTGACGACGATTCCTTTCAGACCGAGGAGAGTGGCACCGTTGTATTGCCGATGGTCCACCCGGTTCTTGAACCGCTTGAGGACCGGCATGGCGATCAGTGCCGCCAGTTTGGTCAACAAGTTGCGCCGGAACTCCTGGCGGAGAAAGGTGGCCAGCAGTTGCGCCAGACCTTCCGAGGTCTTGAGCGCGACATTGCCGACAAAGCCATCGCAGACGATGACGTCGGCCTCGCCCTTGTAAAGGCCGTCACCTTCTACGTTGCCGACGAAATTCAGGCCCGAATCCCAAAGCAGATCGGCGGCCCGCTTGACCACATCGTTACCCTTGATGTCTTCCTCGCCGATGTTCAGTATCCCCACCGTTGGTCGATCGCGGTGCTCGATCGCCGAAACCAGCGAAGCACCCATGATCCCGAACTGCAGCAGATGCTCCGGACTGCAATCGACGTTGGCGCCGAGATCGAGCACGTGCGTGTGTCCGCCCAGCGTCGGCAGAACGGCGCAGATCGCCGGGCGGTCGATGCCCGGCAGCATCTTGAGGACGAAGCGGGAAATGGCCATCAGCGCCCCGGTGTTGCCCGCCGATACACAGGCATCGGCCTCGCCGAGCTTGACCAGATTGATCGCCACCCGCATAGACGAGTCCTTCTTGGAGCGCAGGGCCAGCGCCGGCGATTCATCCATGGCCACCACTTCCGAGGCATGGCGAACGGCAATCCGTCCAACGGCGGCATCCCCCAGGAAGGGACGAATGCTTTCGGCAAGACCAACGAGGACGACGCGCACGTCGGGATGATCGCGAACGAAATCCAGTGCCGCGGGAACGGTCACTTGGGGACCGTGATCCCCTCCCATGCAGTCGATGGCGACGGTAATAGTCATCCGCTGGCAGACAAAAGAAAAGGCAGGCAGTTCACCGATGCGGGGAACTGCCTGCCCATTCCAGAAAAATCACTCGCCCGAACCCTTCACCACCTTCTTGCCGCGATAGAAGCCCGACGGGCTGACGTGGTGACGCAAGTGCACCTCACCGGTGGTCGGTTCAAGCGCCAGCGGCAGGCCACCCAGCGAGTCGTGTGAACGATGCATGCCGCGCTTGGACGGGGACTTCTTGTTCTGTTGAACAGCCATGACCAACTCCTAAAAACTAATTCATTAAGCCTTGCCGTGCAGGCCGGCCAACACCGAAAAGGGCGATACCTTCGCAGATTCCTGCCCACCGCCGGGCAGCATGCAGTCCGCATGTCGCGCCACGGAGGGCAGTGCCAGAAGAATCTCGTCCTCGATCAGTACGGCAACATCCAGTTCCTTCGCATGCGGCAGGAAGTCCCGGGAGTCATCCTCCAGTTCATCCTGCGTCAGGTCACCCTCGTGATCGACGAACTCCAGCAGACTGCGCAACTCCAGCGGGTACTCGACCGGCTCAAGACAACGTTGACAGCAGAGAGACAAGACACCATCCACCTCCACCAGCAACTGTGGCCTGTTCGACAATCCGATCGCACCCGCGATCCGGTACACCAGACTGCCGGCCGTATCGGTCAACAGGTCATGCAGTCGACGCAGCGACACGACCGGCAACTCGCCTTGCAGCGAACCGCCCTCGCGTCCAAAAACCTGGCTGTCAATAACAACGCGTCGCGACATAAGGGGCGCATGATATTATTTTCGGCTTTTGAAGTCAAAGCAGCGACAGTAGAAAATCGGTTATTTGCTGTTTTTTCCGTTTGCCCAACCTGCCTTCCAGCCTGTTCACGATGTGGTCGACCCGCCAATGCCCAAGCCTGCGCTGATTCTCGCCTCGACCTCCCCCTTCCGACGCGAACTGCTCGCCCGTCTGGGCCTGCCGTTCGAAACCGCAAACCCAGGCGTCGACGAGACGATGTTGCCGGATGAACGACCCGAAGCTGGCGCGCTCCGCCTGTCGCAGGCGAAGGCCGAAGCGGTCGCCAGTGCGTACCCCGAAGCCCTGATCATCGGCAGCGACCAGGTGGCCTGTCTTGATGGTCAGGTCTTCGGCAAGCCTGGAAACCACGCCAACGCCGTGCGCCAGTTGCGGGCGATGCGGGGTCGCAGCGTCAATTTCTTCACCGGCCTTTGCCTCCTCGACGCCAGCAGTGGCAGGTCCCATCTGCGAGGCGTGCCGACCCTGGTCACCTTCCGCGACCTGACCGACGCGGAAATCGACGCTTACCTGCGCAAGGAACAGCCGTACAACTGTGCCGGCAGCGCCAAGTCGGAGGGCCTGGGAATTTCCCTGATTGCCCGGATCGATGGCGAAGACCCCAACGCACTGATCGGCCTGCCGCTGATCGCGCTCTGCGACCTGCTGCGAATCGAGAACGTCTCTGTATTCTGACCCAGACCCGGCGCCCTCGCGCCCAGTGCAAGCGCCCAGGACCGGCAGACTTTATCTGATCCCGGTGCCGCTCGGGCAAACGCCGATCGCCGTTGCCCTGCCGCAATCGGTGCGGGCGTGCGCGCAGCGACTCAGCCATTTCGTCGCCGAGAACGCCAAGGCAGCGCGCGCCTTCCTGAAAGCGCTACCGTCCGACTGGCCACTGCAACAGATCGAGATCCAGGAGCTCAACGAACACACCGCGGCCAGCGCCCTCCCGCAACTGCTGGCGCCGACGCTGGGCGGAAGCGACCTCGGCCTGGTCTCGGAGGCAGGCTGTCCGGCGGTGGCCGACCCCGGGGCAGCACTGGTCGCCCTGGCCCACCGGCAGGGCATCCAGGTGGTTCCCCTGGTTGGCCCTTCGGCGATCCTGCTCGCCCTGATGGGCTCCGGACTCAGCGGCCAAAGCTTCACGTTTCACGGCTACCTGCCAAGCAGCAGTCAGGAGCGGGAAAAACGCTTGCGTGACCTCGAAAAGGAATCGCGGCTGCTGCAAAGAACCCAGATTTTCATCGAAACGCCCTACCGCAACCGTCAGATGCTGGAATCCCTGGTCAGCGCCTGCGCCGCAGGCACGCGCATCTGCGTTGCGACCGATCTCACGCTGGACACCGAGCAGATCACGACACGCCCGGCAGCCGCATGGCTGAGCCAGCCGCTACCCGAAATCGCCCGCCGGCCGACCGTCTTCCTGATGCAGGCCTAGCGACTGCGCCCCGCGCATGCTCAACGAAACAGCGGCCGTCCGGAGCCCAGGAGTGTCCCCAACAGCGTACCTGCCACCCCTTGCGTTGAATCGGCACGCAGGCGTTTGGCAAAGCGCTCGGCGATGTTCTCCTTGATCGTGAACTCGACGATCCGGTCGGCCTTGATCACGTCGCGGGCCACCGAACCAACGGTACCAAAACCATCGGCGAGACCCAGGCGAACGCTCTGACTACCGGTCCACATCAGGCCGCTGAACATGTCCGGCGTTTCCTTCAGGCGCGGCCCTCGCCCGCGCCGGACGATCTCGATGAACTGCTTGTGAATCTCGCGCAACAAGACCTGCGCGTGCTCCTTCTGTTTCGCGTCCTGTGGCGAGAACGGATCGAGGAAACCCTTGTTCTCTCCGGCGGTGAGCAGCCTTCTCTCGACGCCGAGTTTGTCCATCGTCCCGGTAAAGCCGAAGCCGTCCATCAGCACGCCGATCGAACCAACGATGCTGGCCTTGTCGACGTAGATCTTGTCGGCGGCCACGGCAACGTAATAGCCGCCGGAAGCACACAGATCCTCGACCACGACGTAGAGCGGAATCTGCGGGTGCTTGGTGCGCAAGCGACGAATTTCGTCGTGCACCAGTCCGGCCTGAACCGGGCTGCCGCCCGGGCTGTTGACCCGCAGAATGACGCCAGCAGTGCCCTTGTCAGCGAAGGCCGCCTGCAGCGCGTCGTTGATGTTCTGGGCACTGCCCTCGCCCTGCGCCTCGATCGTGCCATGCAGATGGATGACCGCAGTATGACGGCCGTCGGCAAGCTGCTCGGAACCGCCCCAATCGACCACCAGGACCAGCACCGCGACCAGATACGACAAGCCCGCGAGCTTGAAAAAGATTCCCCAGCGCCGCTTCGCCCGCTGCTCGTGCAAGGCGGCAAAAGCGACCTTCTCCAGCAACTGCCGTTCCCAGGGTGGTGCTTCTTCAGGGGTACTCAAGATTTCTGCTCGCCTACTGTAAGCGCCGTGTCAACGGCTCACGAAACTCCCCACTCCCGCAAGCGGCAGTGGGACGGGGGTGCGCAACGCGCATGCGGTTCAGTCCTGGAAGCAGTCCATCACCGTTGGCGTGAAGTACACCGCGCCATCACGTTCTTCGACGGGTACTGGCGTCAGGCCCTTGCCGTTGCAACGGCCGCCCAGACAACGACCGGATTCCGGCGCATAGAGCGCGCCATGCGTCGCGCAGATCAAGTATAACTTGGAATCGGCGAAGAATTCATTGGGCTGCCAGTCCAGTTCGATCGGCACGTGCGCGCAGCGATTGAGATAGGCAAACGCACGGCCCTGGTAACGCACGACAAATGCCGGTTCTTCCGCCCCTTCGCCGGCGACCGTAAACCGGACCCCCGGCCCCCCGTCGACCAGGTCCTCCGAACGGCAGATCAGGCGTGCGTGCGCAGCCATGCAGACAATTCCCCGGGCGTGCGCACCCGCCCCAGCGGTTGCAGTGCGTCCAGCGCCACCGCCGGATGCGCACCGTAGGCCACGGCCAGGGACGCGACGCCGGCGTTCCTGGCCATCTGCAGATCGTGCGTGGTGTCGCCGATCATCAGCGCCCGCCCGGCGTCGATCGACATCTCCGCCAGCAGTTCTTCGAGCATCTGCGGGTGCGGTTTCGAAAAACACTCGTCCGCACAACGCGAAGCATGGAAATACCTGCCCAGGCCACTCATGCGCAAGCTGCGATCGAGACCGAGACGGCTCTTCCCGGTGGCCACGGCCAGCAGGTAACCCGCCTCGGCCAGTTCGCCGATCAACTCCGCCACCCCTGCGAACAACTGCAACTCGTGGTCGTGCGACAGGTAGTGATGACGGTAGCGCGCGACCATCTGCGGGTAGCGCTCTTCGGGCAGGGCGGGCGACACGTGCCGCAAGGCGTCGTGCAGCCCGAGTCCGATCACATGCCGCGCCCGTTCATCGTCCGGTGTCGGCAACCCCAGATCGCGGCAGGCGGCCTTGATGGCGGCGACGATGGCCGCCGCCGAGTCGAGCAGCGTGCCGTCCCAGTCGAACACCAGCAATTCAAATCTTCTCGCCATAGTCCTGCGTTTCCTTCACCGAAATTCCCTGCAGGAAGCCGTTCAGGGCGGCTGGAAGCGCCGCTTCCAGCCGCAACTCTGTGCCGTGCAACGGATGTGGCAGGCGCATCTTCCAGGCGTGCAGAAACATCCGCTTCAGACCTTCCCTGGACAAGGCCTTGTTCAGCGCAAAATCACCATATTTCTCGTCGCCGGCGATCGGATAGCCCAGTTGCGCGAGATGCACGCGGATCTGGTGCGTTCGCCCCGTCCGCAGTTCCGCTTCGAGCAGACTGAAGTGCTGCCAGCGCGCGAGCAGCCGGAACACCGTATGCGCCGCCTTGCCCTCCTCGGAAACACGCACCCGCCGCTCACCCGAGGCCTGCAGATACTTGAGCAACGGCAGCCGAACATTGCGCAGCGGGTCCATCCAGCGGCCGCAGACCAGCACCAGGTAACGTTTGTCGGCGCCCCTCGCGCCGCCGCCGAGACCGCCGGCACGAAACATCTCGTGCAGCGCCAGAAGCACCGAGCGCTTCTTGCCAAGCAGCAGGACGCCGGAGGTTTCACGGTCCAGCCGGTGTGCAAGTTCGAGAAAACGCGCCTGTGGCCGCTGTCGGCGCAAGGCCTCGATTACACCGAAGCTTTCGCCGCTGCCGCCATGCACGGCGATGCCGGCCGGCTTGTCGACCACCAGCAGGCCATCGTCTTCGAAGATCACCGGCAGGTGCACCTTCAACTCGGCACCGGCAACGACTTCGTGTTCAGCGACGGCGATGCGCAGCGGCGGCATGCGCAGCAGGTCACCGCTCTGCAGGCGGTAGGAAACCTCCGCGCGCCGACCATTGACGCGCACCTGGCCGCTGCGCACGATGCTATAGACGTGGCTCTTGGGCACCCCCTTGCATTTCTTCAGCAGCAGATTGTCGAGCCGCTGTCCGTGCTCATTCTCGGTAATCAGCGTCGTGGTAACGGAGTTTTTGCTAACTTCGGCCATTTTGAATATACTTCATTCGTTTTGCGTCTTGGGTTGAAAGAGGCGCTGACCCGTGAGACCGTCGAGCGACGCCGAATCTAAAGCCATTGCGACGCACTTTCCGGCAGGCCTCAGCCGCCTCGCTTGCGCCACCTGCGCAAGATCACTCAACGCCAAACACCTGGTTAAGTACGCTCACCACAAAGTAGCGATACTACTTGAACTGCGCGCGCCGAGCACCTGTGGCGTGGCCCAGGCAGATTCCCGAGTCCTTGACGTTGAAGGCCCGACGAGCAGTCGAGTCGGCGAGATACCCCTATTAGTTGCCTTGCCGGAAAGCCTCTCAGGCATCCCAGCCGCAATTAATCCGTTACTGCCTGCACAAGGCCCTGCCCCCGTGATAGCGCGCGGGAGCCAAAATATGAAACGCATGCTGTTTAACGCGACACAGGCCGAGGAACTCCGTGTCGCCATCGTCGATGGTCAGAAGCTGATTGACCTGGACATCGAATCGGCCAACAAGGAACAGAAAAAAAGCAACATATATAAAGCGGTCATTACCCGCCTGGAACCCAGCCTGGAAGCGGCGTTCGTCGATTACGGATCGGAACGGCACGGCTTTCTGCCCTTCAAGGAAGTTTCGCGCGCGTTCTTCCAGCCGGGCGTGGAAGCCGGGCGCGCGACCATCAAGGAGGCCTTGCGCGAAGGGCAGGAACTGATCGTCCAGGTCGACAAGGACGAGCGTGGCAACAAGGGTGCGGCATTGACCACCTTCGTCAGTCTCGCCGGACGATATCTGGTGCTGATGCCCAACAATCCGCGCGGCGGCGGTGTTTCGCGGCGCGTCGAGGGCACCGAGCGCACCGAGTTGCGGGAAGTGATGGATCAGTTGCTGGTCGCGCCGGGCATGAGCCTGATTGCGCGCACCGCAGCGATCGGACGCAACGCCGAAGAACTGCAGTGGGACCTCAACTACCTCCTGCAGTTGTGGAAGGCCATCGAGGCCGCTGCCCAGCAGCAGAAAGGCGCCTTCCTGATCTACCAGGAAGGCAGCCTGGTGATCCGCGCGATCCGCGATTACTTCCAGCCCGATATCGGCGAGATCCTGATCGACACTGACGAGGTCTTCGACCAGGCGCAGCAGTTCATGGAACATGTGATGCCGGGCACCGTCAACCGCATCAAGCGCTATCGCGACGATGTGCCCTTGTTCTCGCGTTTCCAGATCGAGCATCAGATCGAGTCCGCCTATTCGCGCCAGGTCAGCCTGCCCTCGGGCGGGGCGATCGTCATCGACCACACCGAAGCGCTGGTATCGGTCGATGTGAACTCCGGCCGCTCGACACGTGGTGCCGACATCGAGGAAACCGCACTCAAGACCAACCTCGAAGCCGCCGAAGAAGTCGCCCGGCAGTTGCGCCTGCGCGACCTCGGCGGCCTGATCATCATCGACTTCATCGACATGGAAAATCAGCGCAATCAGCGCGAAGTCGAGAACCGCGTCCGCGAGGCGCTGCGCTTCGACCGCGCGCGCGTGCAGACCGGCAAGATCAGCCGCTTCGGCCTGCTCGAACTGTCGCGCCAGCGCCTGCGCCCGGCACTCGCCGAGACCAGCTACATCCCCTGCCCGCGCTGCTCGGGCACGGGCCACATTCGCAGCACCGAATCCGCCGCCCTGCATATCCTGCGCATCCTTGAAGAGGAAGCCATGAAGGACAACACCGCGGCGGTGCATGCGCAAGTGCCGGTTGATGTGGCCACCTTCCTGCTCAACGAGAAACGTACCGATGTCCAGGCGGTCGAGTTGCGGCAGAAGGTCACCATCCTCCTGATTCCCAACATTCACCTCGAAACGCCGCAGCACACCATCACACGCGTTCGCAACGACGACGCCGCCCAGGAGGATCTGCAGCAGGCCTCCTACCGGATGGTCGCATTGCCGACAGCGGATGACGGCAAGGACGCCGCGTCCACTCCGGAAAACAGGACGCCGCGCGCTGAGGCGGCGATCAAGGGCGTCACAGCGTCGCAGCCGGCGCCGATCGTCGCCGAAAAAACAGCGCTCGAACCGGAACCGACCGGCACGGTCATCAGTCGCTTCCTGAAGTGGATCGCTTCCTGGTTCCGCCGCAAGGACGAGCCCGCAGCGGTTCCACAACCCCCACCATCAACACGCGCCGGCACACCTGCCCGTGATGGCACGCGCGACCCGCGTCGACCCAGTGTCCGCGGACCACGCCGTGACGAGACGCGCGAGCTTCCCGAGGGTGAGACGCGCGGCAGCCGGGAGAACAGGGAAACATCACGGCAGACGGCTGCAGCCGATCGCAACGGCGTGCAGAAACCGCGTGAGCCACGCGAGGCGACGAGCGCTCGTCAGCCGGCCCCCCCACGTGAGCCGCGTGAACCGGCGGCTGCCGGCACGCCACGCGAGGCGGGGACAGCGCGTGAGCCAGGGGTGGCGCGCGAACCCCGCCGTCAGCCACCACGCGGCGAGCGGCGGCCGCCAACGGCCACCGCCGTCGCGGCGACCGGCACCGACCTTGCGCCACCGGCGACCGCGCCCGTGCTGGCCGCGTCCGAGCCTGGGCAAACCAGCGAAGAGTCCGGCAACAACACCCGTCGACGGGGGCGTCGCGGTGGCCGCCGTGAGCGCGGAGAAAGGATGGAAGACCCGGTTGAGCTGCACAACCGCGCGATCGCCGCGGAAAATGCTGTCAGCAGCGCTCCCGCCGACAGCAAGCTCGCCGTTGCACCGCTAACCGGTGCTCCCGAGGAACCGGCGTCCAGCCCGGCAGTTGCTGTCGCAGAGCCGGCCGCTGTCGTCAGCGTGGAACTTCCTGCGGTGATTGCCGAATCCGTCCCAACGGCGGCAACTCCGGCTCCTGCCGACGAGGTGCATGCCGCTCTGGCAGACGCCGATCCCGCTCCCCTTGCTGTCCCGCCTGCCGAGTCCGATACGCCGGCAACGCCGGCGATGGCGGAGTTCGTCGAGCCGGCAGGCGCGGCCGCAACGCCTCCGGCAACGCCCACGGTGGCAGAATCGCCGCTCCCGGAGACCAGCACCGTGTCGACCAGCAGCACAACCGCTGCCGCCCTCGACCATGCCTCCCCGGCGGACGACGTTCCCGATCCTGTCGCACCGGCGCCAGCGACGACACCGTCACTCGCCATCCAGCAAGCGATCGAGCAAAGCGGTCTGATCATGGTCGAAACGCGCCGGGACATCGCCGCGATGCCAACCCAGGCAAGCAGCGAGGAACCTGCGGCGACGCCTCCGCGCCGCCGGCGAACCGTGGTGGAGATTCCTGACGAACCCCTGGTACTGGTCGAAACCCGCCGGTAAGCCAGTCCCACCAGGCTCAGGACAATCTCCCGGCGGTCCCAGGGAGATTGTCCGCCACTCCGCAGGAAATCCAGGCCAGTACTGAAAGAGATGCACACCGCCCCGACTGCCGAAAGGTGGCCGGGGCGGTGTCATCATCGTGCCACGTCAAAGGCAACACCGACCTACAGTGGCAGATCGCCGCGGACGAAACGTTCCATTTCGGGCTTCAAACGGTCCATTTCCTCGGAGAGCGCGGTAGCGATTCCCGCGCAGCGCGGCCAATCGACGCTCCCCGCAGCCGCCTGCGCCGCGCGTTCGAGATCGAGGGCCAGGCACCGCGCCTTTTCGGCATGGAAGATGGCGAGCAGACTCTTGAGTGTATGCGCGCCCATGGACAATTGCGGTGCATCGCGGTGGCCGAGGTTCGAGCGGATCTGCAGCAGGTGATCATCCCATTCGCCGAGCAGCATGTCCGCCATCCTCGACAACAGATCGTTATCGCCCAGATCGCGCGCTGCCGCCGCGAGGTCGAGCGAAGTGGCGGTGAGTGCCACGCCGGCGCCTGATCGCAGCAGTTCCCCTTCAGTGCGCGCGACGAGGCAACGATCGATCGCCGCGTACAGTTCCTGCGAACTGATCGGCTTGGCCACATAGTCGTTCATACCCGCCTGCAGGCAACGATCACGGTCACCATCCATGGCGTTGGCGGTCATGGCGATGATCTGCACCGGACTGAATTCCTGCGACATCACCCAGCTCCGTCGCATCTCGCGTGCCCGAATCGACTCAGTCGCCTCGATGCCGCCCATCACCGGCATCTGCATATCCATCAGGATCAACTCGAAACGCCCCTGTTCGAAGCAATCAACGGCCTCCGCACCATTGTTGGCCAGCGTCACACGATAGCCGCGCTTTTCCAGCAACCGTCTGGCCAGTTCCTGATTGACCGGATTGTCTTCCACCAGCAGGACCTCAATCGTCCGCGCGTTGCTCGTCAGCGCCGGCGCTTCAAACTCGAAAGGCGCCAGCATCAGCTTTTCACCGCCCGACGGCTCGCAGAGCAGTTGCAGGGCGGCCAGCAGATCTTCCGGTGAAACCGGCTTGACGAGATGTGTAACCGCTTCGAGAGCACGCAGACGCTCGATGTTCTGGCGCTGCTGTTCGGTGGTCAGCAAGACCATCAGCTTCTCCGGGCAAGCCCCCTCCCGCCACGAGTCCGCGAGCGTCAGACCTCCGGGAGGCGGCATCAGGGCGTCAACCAGCACGTAGTCGTACGGAAAACCGACCGCCCGCGACTGCTCGATCACCTGCACCGCCTTCGCGGCGCTGCTGATCACCGACGCCTCGATACCGTGGCGGGCAAGCATCGCCACCAGTTGCTCGGCAACCGCCGGATGCTGTTCGAGCAGCAGCGCCCGCTGGCCACTGAACTGCAGCGCCGCAGGGGCAACGGCGGTACCCGCGGCGTTGCCGAAGCGGCAGGTGAAGTAAAAACACGACCCCTGGCCCTCGGAGCTGTCCAGCCACAGCCGGCCATGCATCATCTGCACCAGGTGGCTGCAGATCGTCAGGCCCAGCCCGGTACCACCGAAACGACGGGTCGTCGAATCGTCGCCCTGGGCGAACGCGTCGAAAATTGCGCGCTGCCGGTCCACCGGGATGCCGATGCCGGTATCGCGCACGGCAAAACGGAGCGTCGGCGCGTCGGCAGCGGATCCTTCGAGCGAAACCGTGACCCCGATCTCTCCCCGCTCGGTGAACTTGATCGCGTTCCCGACCAGGTTGCCGAGAATCTGGCGAAGTCGCGCCGGATCACCGATCACGCGCGCGGGCACCTCGGGCGCGACCGAAACGAGGATTTCCAGGCCTTTCAGGTGAGCGGTCACCGCCTGCGCGCGGATCACCTCATAGACCAGGTTGGACAAGGCAAAGGGAACTTCCTCGAATCGCAGCTTGCCCGCTTCGATCTTGGAAAAGTCCAGAATGTCGTTGACGATGGCCAGCAGCGATTCAGCCGACGCCTTGACCGTCTTCAGGTAACGTCGCTGCTCGGCGTCGAGCCGGGTATCGAGCGCCAGATCGGTCATCCCGATAATTCCGTTCATCGGCGTGCGAATTTCGTGGCTCATGTTGGCCAGGAAGGTGCCACGCGCCCGGTTGGCCGCTTCGGCAGCGTCCCTGGCCACCACCGCCGCCTGCTCGGCCTGCTTGAAGGCCGTGATGTCGCGCTGCAGGAGCAGCATGCGCAGGGGCTCATCGCGGTCGTCGCGGGCGACGATGCGTCCCTTCAGCAGCAGCCACCGCCAGGGCCCGGCCTTGCTGCGCAGACGGCAGGCGGTTTCGAAAATCGGCGTCTTTCCCTGAGCGTGCACCGCGATCGCCGTCCTGAACAACGTCAAGTCATCCGGGTGCATCAGGCTCTGCCACGCCGCGATGCTGTCTGCCAGTTCATCCGGCGGGTAACCGAGCAACGCTTTCCAGCCCCGACCGGACTCGATGCGACCGCTGCGCAAGTGCCAATCGGAAAAGGCGTCGCCCGACAGGTGGGCCTGCACGCTGCGCAGCCGGGCATGCCTGGCCAGCAGGACATCAACGCCTTCCAGGACCTGGGACACCCTACCGGCAAGTTCGGGCTCCCGGCTGGAGAGCGCCCGCATCAACTGCGCGAGCCCACTGCCGGTGTCCCCGCCAAGTGCGCCGGCAAGTCGGCGAAGCAGCGGTGAATCGTTCATCGCCAGCAACCGCTTGCGCACTGCGCGCCAGGACGGCAACGGCTCACCCGCAGTCGCTGCGCGGTGACTCGGTGACGGCCAGAAACCGCGCACGGGCAATCCCCTGTGGTCTGCATGCTTTCCCTTTCCTGGCGAGCAAAGACCGGTCGATCGCCGCCAAGCCTACCCTCAGCCCAATGCCACAACATCCAGGCGCCGGCGCGAGCGATCGTGCCGTCCACTCCCATCCATTCTATCGCCACAGACCGGCCATCAGCCAGGCAAAGGAGGAACGAATGGTCTACCATGGAACATACCCTCCGGACTCTCACGTGCCGACCTGATTGCAACAACATTGTGCGGCCAATGGCATCGGCGTAAAGTGAAGACAGTGTATGACTTTTCGGGTCGGGTCATCGCAAGGGGGACCACTACCGCTGGCGAGTTGCTGTACGGGGGAAGCAAGCCAGCCGTCATCGATCCACAGACGAAACCAGGGAGATCGGCATGTCCTTGTCCATCACTGCCAGCAGTTCGCTTCAGTTAGCGGACGTCAACACCCCGAAAGCGGCAACAACCGCGGCAAAACCGGGCGAAAAGATTGCCACGCCGGCGCAGGCCCGCTCGCAACTGAATGCGTCGATTATCACCGCTTCTTTCGAAGTCGCGATCAATTCACAGAATGAACCGCTGGCATTACTGCTGAAGACCGCGATCACCGGCATCAACGACCTGCTGCAACCCGAGTTTGGCGAGAATGCCCTGCAGCGTGCGGCGGGCCAGGACAACACCGCCGAAGGCACGGCGGGACGCATCGTGTCGCTATCCACCGGGTTCTATGAAGCCTTCAAGAACCAGCATGTCGGTGAAGATGAGGCGACCGTACTCAAGAATTTCATGACCACCCTGCGAGGCGGCTTCGAGCAGGGCTACAAGGAAGCGAGCAACATTCTTCAAGGCCTCAATGTGCTGAACGGTGATGTCGCCAGCGGTATCGGCAAGACCTATGAACTGGTGCAACAGGGTTACGCGGACTTCGAAGCGGCTCAGAGCAGCAGGATCAGCGGTACTCAGTCGGTGACTGCGGAAAACTAGAGCAGCACGACCAGAACGGGTCTCAGACCCGGTCGCTGTTATCTACTTATTTCCCTCGCTGCCTGGCCTGTTGCCGACTTTCCGGGAACTGGCGTCGTTATATCGGTTAGCCGTCGCACGCGGCTTGCTCTCCGTGCCGCTTGCCGTCAACAGGTTGGTTTCGCCGGTTGACCAGGTCGATCCGTGAACTCAACTCGGCCATTGACCTTACGTCTGAAATCGGTATTATGGGTCCGGCAACTTTCAGTGATGCGACCGGGCTGGGTCGCGGATCGTTTGATTCTGTATGGAGAGCGCCACATGAATCACACAAACCCATTCGTCCGTTTGCTCGGGTGCACCTTGGCATCGACGGTCTTGGCCATGTCGGCAATGTCTACGGCGGTGGCTCAGTCCAGCGCAGCGGCCAAGCAACCCAACATCATCCTCATCCTGTCCGACGACTTCGGCTACGGTGACTCTGGCCCTTATGGCGGCGGCGAAGGGCGGGGCATGCCGACGCCAAGCCTTGACCGGCTGGCGAAGGAGGGCATGACGTTCCACTCGTTCTATGCCCAACCCAGTTGCACCCCCGGTCGCGCCGCCGTACAGACGGGGCGCATCCCGAACCGCAGCGGCATGACGACCGTC
The DNA here is from genome assembly GCF_056856495.1 of Candidatus Accumulibacter propinquus. NCBI lineage: Bacteria > Pseudomonadati > Pseudomonadota > Betaproteobacteria > Candidatus Accumulibacter > Candidatus Accumulibacter propinquus. The sequence goes on along the minus strand of NZ_JBSEHC010000001.1, from coordinate 237,396 downwards.
GCCTTCCAGGGCCAGGGCGGCGGGCTGCCGAAGGCGGAGTGGACCCTGGCTTCCGTTCTCAAGCAGGGTGGCTACCAGACCTTCTTTACCGGCAAATGGCATCTGGGCGAAGCCGATTACGCATTGCCCACAGCCCACGGCTACGACGAAATGAGATATGTCGGTCTCTACCACCTCAATGCCTACACCTACGCTGATCCGACCTGGTTCCCCGACATGGATCCGAAGTTGCGCGAGATGTTCCAGAAAGTGACCAAGGGCGCCCTTTCCGGCACGGCGGGCGGTAAAGTCAGCGAGGACTTCAAGATCAACGGGCAGTACGTCAACACCCCCGAGAAAGGCGTGGTCGGCATTCCTTTCTTCGACGAGTATGTCGAGAAGGCGACCATCGAGCACCTGGACAAGGTGGCGAAATCGAGCAAGCCGTTCTTCATGAGCGTCAATTTCATGAAGGTGCACCAGCCGAACATGCCGCACCCGGACTTTGTGCACAAGTCGATGTCCAAGAGCAAGTATGCCGATTCCATCGTCGAGAACGACACCCGGATCGGCCGCGTCATTGAAAAGGTCCGTCAGCTCGGCCTTGACAAGAATACCTACATTTTCTGGACCACCGACAACGGTGCCTGGCAGGACGTCTATCCGGATGCCGGCTACACCCCGTTCCGCGGCACCAAGGGTACCGTTCGCGAGGGCGGCAATCGGGTTCCATCGATTGCCTGGGGGCCGAACATCAAGGCGGGGACCGTCAATCACGAGATCGTCGGCGGACTCGACTTCATGGCCACGTTTGCAGCGCTCGCCGGGGTCAAACTCCCGCAGAACGACCGCGAAGGCAAGTCGATGGTCTTCGACAGCTACGACATCACCCCGGTCCTGTTCGGCTCCGGCAAGTCACCGCGCAACGAGTGGTTCTACTTTACCGAAAACGAGTTGTCGCCGGGCGCAGCGCGTGTCGGCAATTACAAGGCGGTGTTCAACCTGCGTGGCGACAACGGGCAGGCAACCGGCGGTCTGGCCGTCGACTCCAACCTGGGCTGGAAAGGGGCTGAAAAATACGTGGCGACCGTGCCGCAGGTGTTCGACCTCTGGCAGGATCCGCAGGAGCGCTATGACTTGTTCATGAACAACTTCACCGAGCGCACATGGACGTTGGTGCCGATCTCCCAGGCGATCGAAAAGCTGATGAAGACCTACATCCAGCACCCGCCGCGCAAGTTGCAGAGCATGGGCTATGATGGGCCGATCGAGTTGTCAAAGTTCCAGAAATTTCAATCGGTGCGGGAACAACTCCAGAAGGATGGGATAAACATCGGCATACCGACCGGAAACTAAGCACACCAGCAAGGCGAAAGATAGTACTTGTTGGAAAGGCACGGGGGCGGCAGACTACCGCCCCCGTGCGTGCGCATATCAGGAAAGCAACAATCATGAAGATCGGTTTCAATCGACCCCACTTTGTCCGAGCGTTGGTGCTGGCCGCCTGCATCGCGTTTGGTGGCCTGGCCAGCGCCCAATCCGACCCGCTGCCCTCATGGAATGATGGACCCGCCAAGAAGGCAATCCTCGACTTCGTTCACACGACCACGACCCAGGGCAGTCCGAATTTCGTACCGACCGCCGAGCGCGTCGCCACCTTCGACCAGGATGGCACGCTGTGGGTCGAACAGCCGATGTATTCGCAGGTGATGTTTATCCTCGAGCGTGTACCCGCGCTGGTCAGGACCAAGCCCGAACTGGCCAAGGTAGCACCGTTCTCTACCGTGCTGGAGATCCTGAAGGGGGATCGTTCGGCTATCGCCAGGCTGACCCTGTCCGACCTCACGAAACTGGCTGGCGCAACGCTGAGCGGCATGCCGGTCGAGACTTTCCAGGGCGAGGCGCAGAAATGGCTGGCCGAGGCCAAGGATCCGCGCTGGAAAAAGCCCTATACCGACCTGACCTACCTGCCGATGCAGGAAGTGCTGAAATACCTCCGTGCCAGCGGCTACAAGACCTACATCGTCACTGGCGGCGGCCAGGACTTCGTGCGCGCGTATGCCGAAGCCACCTACGGAATCCCACCGGAACAGGTGGTCGGCACCGCCTTCGGCACCACCTACGGTTATGGCAAGGACGGCAAACCCTTCCTGACCAAGGCACCGAAACTGCTGCTCAACGACAACAACGCCGGCAAGCCGGAAGCCATCCACCTGATGATCGGGCGTCGCCCGAACATGGCGGTCGGCAACTCGATCGGCGACCAGCAGATGCTCGAATACACCAGGACCGGCGACGGGGCACGGCTGGCGATGCTGGTCCTGCACGACGATGCCAGGCGCGAATATGCCTACGGACCGGCGCAGGGCTTGCCGGCAACCAAGGTGGGCAACTTCACGCAGCCGCTTTACGACGAGGCGCAGAAGCAGGGCTGGACGGTCGTCAGCATGAAGAATGACTGGAGAAAAGTTTTTGCCTTCGAGTGATGGCCACGCCGCCGCGCTTAACGAGTGCTCTGTACAGGCGGAGTCGCGTCACCACTACACGGGTTCAGCAAGTTCCACCTGGGCTGCTGGAAGCGTGTATCGGGCTGGTTGCCGAATGCGTGCCGTTGGTGCCGAACTGATGCCCTGATTCGCTTCGAGAGGGATGCCGGAGGAAATCGGCTTGCTCAGCGCATAACCAATTCAGTAGCTGGCTGACGACAACGGACAATTGACCTTGACCAGGAAATCCAGAAACAGGCCCATCAACCCGGTTCCCGATGGGGTACCAGTACCCGACTCGACGCAGAGCAACAAACAGCGCCGGCGACAGCTAGCCACCGTCATCCTGCTGCTGGTTGCCATCGGCTGCGCGAGCGTCTATCTCCTGGCGGGCATGGTCAAGCCATCCCTGTCGCACAGCCCATCCGGGCCACCCAACCCGCTCACCCCCGCGCCTTCCGGCGAGCTGGCCACCCACGTCGGCAGCGCGGTCTGCATGACCTGCCATGCAGCCGAATACCAGGCCTGGGCAGGATCGCATCACGCTCTGGCCATGCAGGAGGCGACGCAGAACAGCGTTCTCGGCGATTTCGCCGACGTCAGGTTCCGGCACCAGGGCGTCGAATCGACCTTCTTCAAGCGTGACAACCGGTTCATGGTGCGCACCGACGGCCCCGACGGCAAGCTTGCCGACTACCCGATCGCCTACACCTTCGGCGTCTATCCGCTGCAGCAATATCTGATCCCCTTTCCCGGCGGGCGTTACCAGGCGTTACCCATCGCCTGGGATGCGCGGCCGCAGGATCAGGGCGGCCAGCGCTGGTTCCATCTTCAGCAAGGCGAGAAGATCGATCACCAGGATCCGCTGCACTGGACCGGCCGCTACCAGAACTGGGCGCTGCAGTGCGCCGAATGCCATTCGACCGATCTGAAGAAGGGTTACGCTGCGGCCAGCGACACCTACCAAACGACCTACAGCGAAATCAATGTCGCCTGCGAGGCCTGCCACGGCCAGGGTTCCCGGCATGTCGACCGGGCGCGGAATGCCCGGCCATCCGACACGGCACAGCGCGGCGACAAGGGCTTGCCGTCGCTGGCTACGCGCTGGAACGAGGCCTGGAAATTCCCGGCCAGCGATGCCCGTATTGCCGTGCGCGACCAGCCGGCCGACCGCGCCGGCATGAACACCTGCGCGGCCTGCCACGCCCGCCGCTCGACGCTGAGCGAGGAACGCCAGCCGGGCGCGGCGCTCGAAGACAGCCACCGGCTGGCCATGCTGACCGCGCCCAACTACCACGCCGACGGTCAGCAGCGCGAGGAGGTTTACGTCTGGGGCTCCTTCCTGCAAAGCAGGATGTCCCAGAACGGCGTCACGTGCATGGACTGTCATGAGCCGCATGCCCTGAAGCTGCGTGCCGAGGGCAATGCGCTGTGTACGCGCTGCCACAACGCCGCCGAATTCGACGCCCCCAGGCACCACCACCACCAGGCCGGCGGCAAGGGCGCCCAGTGCGTGACCTGCCACATGCCGACGCAGAACTACATGGTGATCCATGCCCGCCAGGACCACAGCCTGCGCGTCCCGCGTCCCGACCTGTCGCAGTCGCTCGGTAGCCCGAATGCCTGCAGCCAGTGTCATACGGACAAGAAGCCGGCATGGGCGGCGAATGCCATGGACAAGTGGTACGGCAAGGCATGGCGCGAACGCCCGCAGTACGGCACGACGCTGCATGCCGGCGAGACGCGCGGCGCACCGGCCCTGACCGGCTTGCTCGAACTGGCCGCCAGCCCGACCGCCCCGGCGATCGTCCGCGCCACTGCGGCGACACTCGCCCAGCCTTACGCCACCCCCGCCACGCAGCCGGCGGCGCGGGCGTTGCTGCACGACTCCGACCCGCTGGTGCGCATAGCGGCGCTCGGCCTGCTGGCGCCGCTCGACGTGCCGGAGCGCGTGGCGGCTAGCGTGCCGTTGCTTGGCGATCCGGTGCGCGGGGTGCGCATCGAGGCGGCACAAATCCTCGCCGATGTGCCCGACAGTCGGCTTCCGGACGACAAGCGTGCAGCCCGCCAGGCTGCCTTGCAGGAATACGAGGCCTCGCTGGCGCAGGAGTCCGACTGGCCGGCGACCAACGTCAATCTCGGCAACCTGCGCCTGCGTCAGGGCCGGATCGACGCGGCGCTGGCCGCCTACGAGCGAGCCATCAGGCTTGACCCGCGTTTCCCCGGCGCCTACATCAACCTCGCCGACGCCTGGCGCCAGCAGGGACGCGAAGCGGAGGCGGAGAAGGTGCTGCGCCAGGGGCTGGCGGTCATGCCGCGGGACGCCGAACTGCACTATGCGCTGGGCCTGCTGCTGGTGCGTCGGCATGACCATGACGGCGCCATGCAGGAACTGGTCGAGGCCGCCCGGCTGGCGCCCGACAACGCGCGTTACGCCTTCGTCCAGGCCATCGCACTGCATTCTGCCGGCCGGCGTGCTGAAGCGCTGGCCGTCCTGCGTGGCGCCAACAAGCGCCACCCGCAGGACCTGGACATCCTCGGGGCGCTGGTTTCGATCAACCGCGAAGCAGGTGACCTGCAGGCCTCACTGCGCTATGCCCGCGAAGCTGCCATGCTGTTACCGGACAATGCCGACCGCCGCGCCCACAGCGGCGTCAGATGAATGCCGCGCGACAGTAGCCCGCGAGATTTTCCAGGCGGAAAATCTGGTCTTCCCCGATCCGCCCGCGGCCGGGTGCGGCGCTCCGCAGACCCCTGCTTTCGACCCGGTCATCGATGGCATCCCGTCAGGCCACGAAACAAGCGAATGGCGCCGACGGCGATCGGCCCATACCTTGCGACGATGCGCTCGCCGGCTACGACGCGGCGACGCGCGCGCCGGCCGGAGCGATCAATCCCACCCCAGGATTTCGATCGCCTTCCTGGCGTCCGCATGCGAGTCGACCGCCGCGTAGGCAATGAAGCGTGCGCCGATCACCGAGGCGGAAAAACCGCGCAGGTTGATGCCGGCTTCCGCCAGCTTCTCGGTCAGCTCCGCGACAATGCCCCGCTGGTTCGGCCCGATGATGCGCACCGAGTGCAAGGTCTGGCTGACGTTGAAACCGATCTGTGCGGCTGCGGCGGTTTCGCCATCACCCAGCAGCGGGGTGACGAAAACCACCCCCTTCCCGGGCTGATCAGGCGATCGCCGGGAAATCACGCACTGCAGATCGGCTCCGGCCCGGTTCAACACCGCCAGCGCGCCGGCCAGGGCACCGGGCTGGTCGTCGATAGTCCCTGCCCAGACTTCCGCATGCTCTACGATAAGGTCCACTTCCACGCCTCCACTCACGAAACCACTGCTGAATGTCGACTTATATACCAAGGCCGCCTGCTCATCAAGCTGCCGGGGCCTAGAAGCGATCGCAGGCGCGCCGGAAACTGGAGAACCGTCCGGCAACGCAGGCAAGGCCTCAATCGCTGGCCATGACCCGATCGTTCGTCGTTGCCGTGGCGAGAACCCGCCAGAGGGCTTATAGTGAGATTGCTCGTCGAACTGCGGATGGCTGGAGCACACGGCGTCGGGGTACGCGCCGGGTCGCCGGCCTGTGGCGGCAAGGCCTGCGTAGCAGGGGACAAGACCTGAGCACTGCTGCAGATGACATCAAGAGGGATTCCCGTGCCGACAAATCGATTCCTTGTGCGCCGCTTCCGGAGAGGCGGGGCGGCGGCGCGCGATTGCCGGCCCGGAAGGGAGAGCGGCCGCATTGCGGCCGCAATGCGTGCAGGGGGTAGCCCGTGAGTACCGAGGACAAGAGTTCCGATGAACAGGTATTGCGCTCACACGCTGAAGCGTTTCTTCGCAAGACCAGGTATTCCGACCAGGTTGAAGCGATGTCGCCCGCGGCCCTGCGCGCGTCACTGCATGATCTGCGGGTGTATCAGGTCGAACTGGAGATGCAGAATGAGGAATTGCGCCGGATCCAGGGGGAACTGGAGGACGCACGGGCACGCTATTTCGACCTCTACGAACTGGCGCCGATAGGCTTTTGCACCCTCTCGAAGAAGGGGCTGATCCTGGAGGCCAACCTCGTCGCGGGGACCCTGGTGGGTGTAGTGCGCGCGGCGTTGCTCAAGCAGCCGTTCTCCGCGTTCGTCCTGGATGAAGACCAGAACAGCTACTACCAGTATCGGAAGCAACTCTTCGACACCGGTGTACGGCAGGTGTGTGAACTGCGGATGGTCAAACGCGACGGCACGACATTCTGGGCACACCTGGAAGGCATCGTCGCGTCAGACCCGTGGGAGACGACAGTCTGTCGTATCGCGATCAGCGACAACCACGAACGACTACGTGCCGAGGATGCCTTGCGGCAGAGTGCGGAACGATTCAAGGCCATCGCCGACTACACGGCAGACTGGGAGTCCTGGTTCGGACCGGACGGCAAGTATCTCTGGGTGAATCCCGCGGTCGAGAAGATCACCGGATATTCTGCGCAAGCGGTGCTGGCGATGCCCGATTTCGTCTCCGTCCTGATCGCCGCGGAGGACCGGTCGGCATTCCGTGTACGCTTCGTCAGTGCCCTGGGAGGCAGCCATGGTCAGAACATGGATTTCCGCTGCCAGCACAAGCAGGGTGGCCAGCGCTGGCTCGCCTTCTCCTGGCAGCCGATTTTCGATGCCCACGGCAAGCCGCTCGGCACGCGGGTCAGCGGTCGTGACATCACCGACCGAAAACTGGCGGAAGAAGCCTTGGCGCACAGCGAGGCGCTGCTGAACAGGGCCCAACGCCTGAGCAAGGTCGGGGGTTGGGAGTGGGATATCGAGCAACAGACGATGACCTGGACGGCCGAAACGTATCGCCTGCACGGCTTTACCGCCGACTGCACGGCGCCGGGATCTCCAGTCCTGATCGAGAAGAGCCTGGCGTGCTACCGACCGGAGGACCGGGACACCATCGTGCGCGCCTTCCGGCGCTGCGCGGAACACGGCGAATCCTACGATATCGAAGTCCCCTTCAACAGTTGCAACGGCTCAGTGATGTGGGTGCGCACGACGGCCGAAGCCCTTCGCCACGACGAACGGATCGTCAAGGTCGTCGGCAACATCATGGACATCACCGAGCGCAAGGAATCGGAAGATGCCCTCAGGGAAAGCGAAGCCTTCAAGAGCGTCATCCTGAATTCGGTGGCTGCCGAAATCGTGGTGGTGGATCGCAACGGCGTCATTCGGGCGGCCAACGAACGCTGGCGGGGCTTCTCGCTGGAAAATGGCGTAGAACCCGGCAAGCCAGTGAGAAATACCGAAGTCGGCGCCAACTATCTCGCCGCATGCGCGGCCGATGGCGACTCCGTGTCGCCGCATGGAGGAATGAACGCCGGCAGCGGGATCCGGGCCGTTCTGGACGGGGCCCTGCCGAGCTTCAGCCTCGAATACCCTTGCCACTCTCCACAGCGACAGCGCTGGTTTTCGATGGTGGTCATGCCGCTGGGACCGGATGCCAGAGACGGCGTAGCCATCACGCATACCGACATCAGCGCGCTCAAGCTCGCGGAACAGGCGCTGGCCGAGAACGAAGAACACCTCAGGCTGTTCATCAGGTACGCCCCGGTCAGTCTGGCGATGTTCGACCGCGACATGCGCTATCTGTACGCGAGCAACCATTGGCTTGCCGACTACGCGCTGGGCGACCGCGATCTGCATGGACGCTCGCACTACGAGATCTTCCCCGAGCTCCCCGAGGAATGGAAGGCGGCGCATCGCCGCGGGCTGGCCGGCGAGATCTTGCGTTCCGAAGGCGATCGCTTCGAGCGGCTCGATGGTTCGGTGCAGTGGGAACGCTGGGAGATTCGTCCGTGGCATGACCCGCACGGGCACATCGGTGGAATCGTCATCTTCAGCGAGGACATCACGGCAAACAAGGAAGCCGAACGCGCACTGGCCGAGAGCGAAGAACGTCTGTCCCTGGTATTGCACGGCACTCAGGACGGCTTCTGGGACTGGGACCTGCTCCGCAACACAATCTTCTACTCGCCGCGCTGGTGGAGCATGCTCGGCTACGCCAACGACCCAGGCGAAAGCGATCCGCTACTGTGGCGCCACCTGATTCACCCCGACGACCTGCCGCAGGTTGATGCCGCTTTCACCACCGCCATCGCCAGCGGTACGGACGGCTATGAAATGGAGTACCGGCTGCGGCACCAGGACGGTCATTATCTGAACGTCGTTTCGCGCGCGACCATCCTGCGCGACGCTCAAGGCAAGGCGGTGCGCGTCGCCGGTGCGAACCGGGACATCACCGCACGCAAGCATACGGAAAATGCCTTGCGCGAGCAGGAGGAGTTTTTCCGGCTGATCGCCGAGAACCTCGAAGGCTTCGTCGCGGTGCTCGACGTCGACGGCAGGCGGCTTTATGCCAGTCCGTCCTACGAACGTCTGCTGGGCCAGCGGGAGTTTCGCGGAACCCTTTCCTTCGATGATATCCGTCCTGCCGACCGCGGTCGCGTCGTCAAGGCGTTCCGCGAAACCGTCGCCACGGGCATCGGCCGCTATCTCGAATATGGCGTCATGGCGGCCGACGGCAGTGTCCGCCAGATGGAATCGCGCGGCGGCGTGATCAAGGATAACGCCGGCCGCACCACAAGCGTGGTGGTCGTTTCCCACGATGTGACCGAGCGCAAGGCCGCCGAAGCCGAACTTGAACAACATCGCCACCACCTCGAACAACTGGTCTTCTCACGCACCACCGAACTCGCCGCCGCGCGCGACGCTGCCGAAGCCGCGAACCGCGCCAAGAGTGTCTTCCTGGCCAACATGAGTCACGAACTGCGCACGCCGATGAACGGCATCATGGGCATGACCGAACTCGCGTTGCGCCATGCCACCGACCCCCGGCAGAGCAATTACCTGAGCAGGAGCCTGCAGGCCTCCCGGCATCTGCTGGACTTGATCAACGACATCCTCGACATCTCCCGGATCGAGGCTGATCGATTGACGCTGCACGACCAGGATTTTTCCTTCGTCCTGTTGCTCGGCGAAGTCCTGCAGATGATGGGCGAACAGGCCCGTGCCAAAGGTCTGCGCCTGTCCAGCGAGATCACCCCGACGCTGCCCGATCGCTGCTGCGGCGACGCCTTGCGCCTGAAACAGGTGTTGCTCAACCTGGTCGGCAACGCCGTCAAGTTTTCCGAGCGCGGAGAGATCGAGGTGCGTGCCGAAGTCATCGAAGAGGATAGCTGCAGCCTGTTGTTGCGTATCGAGGTGAGCGATCAGGGGATCGGCCTGACTCCCGAGCAACAGGCGCGACTGTTCCACGCCTTCACGCAGGCAGACGATTCCTTGACGCGGAAGTACGGCGGCAGCGGCCTCGGCCTGATCATCTCCCAGCGGCTGGCCAGGCTGATGGGTGGCGACGTGGGGGTGCGCAGCGAAGCCGGCGTCGGCAGTACCTTCTGGGTCACCACGCGCGTGAAAAGAGGGACCGCCATCCCTCTCCCCGAAATTCGCCCACCAGAGGCAACACCCCGAGAGCGATTGACGCGCGGCTGGCTCGGCACGCGCGTGTTGCTGGCCGAAGATGATCCACTGACCCAGGAAGTGGTTCGCCTGTTGCTGGAAGACGCCGGCCTGGTGCTGGACGTGGTGAGCAATGGACAGGAAGCGGTCGAGCAGGCGCGTGCCTGCGACTACCGGCTGATTCTGATGGACCTGCAGATGCCGGTGATGAGTGGGCTGGAAGCGAGCCGCTCGATTCGCCGACTGCCCGGGCTGTCAGCCATCCCGATTCTGGCCTTGACTGCCAATGCCTTCGACGAGGACCGCGAGCGTTGCCTGGCAGCCGGAATGAATGATCACATCACCAAGCCGACGGTTCCGGACGCGCTCTATGCGACGCTGCTGCGCTGGCTGCAGCAGGCGGGCGGGCAGGAGGTGAGCGCTTGATGGGTTGGAACTGATGCACGCGGCCTGGCGTGACCTGGGCAGGCCGCGCCCGTTGGTTGTGGAAGAACCAGAACTCGGCCGACGACGCGTGGCGCCGGTCGGCTCCGCGTCGATCGGCTCTGCTTGAGACGATCTAGGCTGCGGAACGGCGCCGCGGGCGCAGCCCCCCAGCCACGACAATGCCCAACGCCAGCAGGCCGAGGCTGGGCGGCTCGTCGACGTCAAACACAGGCCGCGCGGGCGGCATCAACGCGATGTCTGCGGCGACGGCCCCATTGGTGTGGAAAAGGCTGACCGTGCTCAGGTCGCGGTTGCCGCGCCAGATTTTCAGTCCTTCCTGAAAATACACATTGCCATCGCCGACCATGATGTTGGTGATGTTGCCGGTCCGGATCCCAAGCAGGTGCGAGGGGTTGGCCAGCTCGATCGCGACGATCTCGTCGCCGAAACTCTCGTAATACACATTGTTGTCGGCATCGACCGCCAGATCCGTTGGTGCGACACCATTGGTGTGGAAAAGGCTGACGCTCGAAAGATCCGCGTTGCCGACGAAGATTTTGATCCCGTCCTGGTAATACACCTTGCCGCCGGAAACCGAAATGTTGGTGATGTTACCGGTTCGAATGCCCAACAGGTGCGACGGGTTGGCCAATTCGATGGCCACGATTTCGGTGCCGAAACTTTCATAATACGCATTGCCGGCGACGTTGATCGCCAGATCTGTCGCCACCGCGCCGTTGGTGTGGAACAGCGAGGTGCTCGACAGGTTGGCATTGCCGGCGAAGATCTGCCTGCCATCCTGGTAGTAAACCGTGTCACCACCGACCGCAACGTTGCTGATGTTGCCGGTCTTGATTCCCAGCAGGAGCGACGGATTGGCCAGGTCGATGGCGACGATTTCGCTTCCGGCGAAGGTTTCGTAATAGGCGCCGCCAAACGGCTCCGCCGTCGCCGCCGTGGCGAAGCCCACCAGGGTCAGCAGTGCGGTGAAGAGTCGATTCAGTTTCATGACGATATTCCTTGTTGTCTTGTTGATATCAGTCAACAGCGATCGCGGGCGGGCAGTCATCGTGGCATGACGTTATTGGTCAGAAAGAAGCAAGAAGAGCGCACATTCCTGTACCGCTTTTCGGACCAAGCACAATTCGCGCCAGAATTCAACGCATGAAGTTAATTGATTGATTTTATTGCATGCCCGATCAGCACCGCCAGTTTTCCGAACAAGCAGGCGGGGATCATCAGGAGCTTGTTGGCTCAAGGTGTAAAATATTCCGACAGCAGCGCCGTGCAGACGGGCGCCGCAGGTCAACCGTGGGTGTTGGCAGGGCGCCGTCGTGGCGCCGCGCTAAGCGAGTGGGTGAGTCTCTCCAGCAGCGCGAACAGCGTGTCGATGCTGAATCCGGCCAGGAACGCGACGCCAAAGGGAATCGAGGAAATTTGCGTCGCGCTGGTGCCGACACCCGGCACCGAGAACCATGGGTGCAAAATTCCTGGCCATCGCTCTTGTCGATCGGCTTGACCGATGCTCCGGTTTCTTACAACAATCGAACTCTCCGCCCTCTGAAAGCCCGCAATGATCGACCAGACCGTAGATGACTTCAGCCTGCCGGCAACCTCTGACCGGGCGTTCACTCTCTCTGCTTGCCGCGGGAGCATCGTCGTGCTTTATTTCTACCCCAAGGACAGCACGCCGGGATGCACCACCGAGGCCCAGCAGTTCCGTGACCTGTACCCGCAGTTCGTCAAGGCCGGCGCAGTCGTCGTCGGCGTCTCACGTGACGGCATCAAGTCGCACGAGAACTTCAAGGCCAGGCAGAACCTGCCATTCGACCTGCTCGCCGATACCGAAGAGTTTCTGTGCGCCCGCTTTGCGGTGATCAAGATGAAGTCGATGTACGGGAAACAGGTGCGTGGCATCGAACGCAGCACCTTCGTCATTGACCGCCAAGGGGTCTTGCGGCGCGAATGGCGCGCCGTGAAAGTGGCCGGCCACGCACAGGCAGTGCTGGATTTCCTCGCCCAGCTGTGACCCACCCTCACCCGGAAAGCGCTCGAATGCCCCACACACCCGCAATCGGCGCCGACAACGACGTTGCCGCCAAGGCCAGCAAGCTCTTCGTCCTCGACACCAATGTCCTGATGCACGATCCGACCAGTGTCTATCGCTTCGAGGAACATGATGTCTTCCTGCCGATCATGACCCTGGAGGAACTCGACGACCACAAGAAGGGCGTATCGGAAATCGCCCGCAATGCCCGCCAGGTGACACGTACCCTGGACGAGATCGTCACCAGCGTGGATGCGGCCATCGACCAGGGCATCGAACTGTTCGGGCCTTCCCGCAGGCTGGCCAGCGGCCGTCTGTTCCTGCAGACCGAAGCCATCACCGGCGACCTGCCGGCCGGATTGCCGACCGCCAAGGTCGACAATCAGATTCTGGCAGTCGTCATCCACCTGCAACGGCGACATCCGGAGCGTCCGGTAATCCTCGTCTCCAAGGACATCAACATGCGCATCAAGGCCCGCGCACTCGGGCTGCAGGCGCAGGACTACTTCAACGACAAGGTCCTCGAAGACAGCGACCTCCTGTACACCGGCATGCGCGAACTGGGCTCCGACTTCTGGGACCAATGCGGCCACGACGTCGAATCCCGGAAGAAGGACGGCCGCATACGCTACCGACTCAACGGGCCCCTCTGCGCACAGTTGCTGGTCAACCAGTTCCTCTACCAGGAGGGGGAAAAACCCTTGCAGGCCATCGTCCGTGAAGTTTCCGAGACGACGGCCGAGATCGAGACGCTGACCGACCATACGCATCCCAAGAACAATACCTGGGGAATCACGGCGCGTAACCGCGAGCAGAACTTCGCCCTCAACCTGCTGATGAATCCGGAAGTCGATTTCGTCACCCTGCTCGGCCAGGCCGGTACCGGCAAGACGCTGCTGACCCTGGCGGCCGGACTGACCCAGGTGCTCGAAGGCAAACGCTACAGCGAGATCATCATGACCCGCGTCACCGTGCCCGTTGGCGAGGACATCGGCTTCCTGCCGGGGACCGAAGAGGAAAAGATGGGCCCCTGGATGGGCGCCCTTGAAGACAACCTCGAGGTACTCAACAAGAGCGACGAGGACGCCGGCGATTGGGGTCGTGCAGCCACTCGTGATCTGATTCACCACCGGATCAAGATCAAATCGCTGAACTTCATGCGCGGTCGCACCTTCCTCAACAAGTTTCTGATCATCGACGAGGCGCAGAATCTGACACCCAAGCAGATGAAGACCCTGATCACCCGCGCCGGCCCCGGCACCAAGGTCATCTGTCTCGGCAACATTGCGCAGATCGATACGCCCTATCTCACCGAAGGCAGCTCTGGACTGACCTACGTCGTCGACCGTTTCAAGGGATGGAAACACGCCGGGCACATCACCCTGCAACGTGGCGAGCGCTCCCGCCTCGCCGACTACGCCGCTGAAGTGCTATAATTTTCTGGACGTTATCGGGCCGTGTCTTGTGACACGGCCCGGTCGTTTTTGGCCACCGATCCGTGCTGCCGGCTCCGTGCGATAAGGATCCTACGCTTACCGGAGAGTCGATTGAAACGACGCGATTTCCTTGCTGCTTCTGCGCTGCTTTCGCTGCTGGTCCCTTCGTCGGCGCTCGCCGCCAACAAAAAGAAGGCTGCCGCCCCCACTGCCGCCAAGCCGGTAGCCAAGGGCGCGTCCAAAGTCGCAGCCGGCAAGGCCAGCCCCAAAGCGACCGCAACGAAATCCAGCGGCAGGGCCAGCGCGAGACGAGGCGGCAGGCACACCTACCGGCCAGTCGTCGAAACGCCAGCCACCCCTCCCGCTGCTGCGGCGAGCCCGCCGCCCGCCGCACTCGAGCCACGCAACGCCATCAGCCTGCCGGACGAGCCACTGCCGCAATGGCGCACTTACGACATTACCTCGACCATCACGCTCAACCATGTCAAAGGCAAGGTGCGGATATGGTTGCCGCTGGCGCAATACAAGGACACGCTCTGGCAACGTTCGCTCGGCCACAGCTGGCGAGGCAATTTTGACAGCGCCGGCATCTACCGTGACCCGGTGGCCGAGATGGAAGTCTTCTACGCCGACTGGAAGGATGGTGCCGCCACACCGCAACTGCAACTGGTCAGTCAGGTGGCGAAACAGGATCGCCATTTCGATATCACCCGACGCGGCAGCATCGCCGAACGTGGCGAAGTGCTTCGTCGCTGCCTGCAATCCACCAACCTGGTCCCGACCGATGGACTGGTGCGCCGTACCGCCGAGCGGGCGATTGGTCGCATCAAGGATCCGGTAGCGCAGGGCAAGGCGATCTACGACTGGGTGGTGGAGAACACCGTATTCGAGTCATCGCAAAGCGGCATCGGCAGAGGCGATGTCGAAGCCATGCTCGATAGCGGGCAGTTGAGCGGCAAGAGTGCCGACATCGCCCTGCTGTTCGTCGGCCTGTGCCGATCGATCGGCATTCCGGCACGTCCGGTATTCGGGCTGCGGGTCGACAGCTCGCGACTGTTTTCGGGACTTGGCGCGACCGGCAACCTGCGCGTCCAGCAGCACTGTCGCGCGGAATTCTACACCCCCGGTTATGGCTGGATTCCGGTCGATCCTGCCGATGTCCGCAAGGCCATCCAGGACGAACGCCTGAGCAGCGGCGATGCAAAACTGGTCGTTCTCAGGAAGCTGCTGTTTGGTTTCTGGGAGATGAACTGGATCGCGTACAACGCCGCCCAGGACGTCAAGCTGCATGGCGCCAGCGGCGGCCCCCTGCCCTTCCTGGTCTTGCCGCAGGCGGAGGCCGCGGGCGCCCGTTTCGACAGCACGGACACCCACCGCTGCAGCTACCTGGTCAACGCCAGCCGCGTCGACGGCTGAGCACACCCTGCCCGGCGCGCCGGCTCAGTACGAGCCAGGATTGGCAAAATTCTCGAAGCGGGTGTACTCCCCGAGGAATGTCAGGCGAGTCGTACCGATCGGGCCGTTGCGCTGCTTGCCGATGATGATCTCGGCAACGCCTTTGTCCGGCGTGTCCGGGTTGTAGACCTCGTCACGATAGATGAACATGATCACATCGGCGTCCTGTTCGATGGCTCCCGACTCGCGCAGGTCCGACATCACCGGCCGCTTGTTCGGCCGTTGTTCCAGCGAGCGGTTGAGTTGCGAGAGCGCCATCAAGGGCACACCCAACTCCTTTGCCAGTCCTTTCAGCGAACGCGAAATCTCGGAAATTTCGGTGGCCCGGTTCTCGCCGTGCGAGGTTGCGGACATCAACTGCAGATAGTCGATGACGATCAACCCGAGTTTGCCGCACTGGCGGTGCAGACGGCGGGCCCGCGCCCGGAGATCGATCGGGTTGAGTGCCGGCGTCTCGTCGATGTAGATTGGCGCCTCATGCATCTTGCCCAGAGCAAAGGACAGGCGCGACCACTCGTCATCATTGAGGCGGCCGGTGCGGACGCGATGCGCATCGAGCCGGCCGACCGAGGACAGCATGCGCATCGCGAGCTGGGTACCGCCCATCTCCATCGAAAAAATGGCTACCGGCAAACCGACTTCGATCGCCACGTGCTCGGCAATGTTGAGCGCAAACGAGGTCTTCCCCATCGACGGCCGGCCGGCGACGATCAACAGATCACCGCCCTGCAGGCCCGAGGTTTTCGAGTCCAGATCGTGATAACCGCTCGGCACGCCGGTTATGTCCGAGGGATTGTCGCGATCGTGTAGTTCCTGGATGCGCTCGACCACCTGGGTCAACAGCGGGTTGATGTGCACGAAGCCGCTCTGATGGCGAAAGCCACCTTCGGCAATCGCAAAGACCTTCGCCTCGGCTTCATCGAGCAGGGTTTTCGGATCGCGTCCGAGTGGATTGAGTGCACTGCCGGCGATCTCGTCGCCGGCAGTCACCAGTTGGCGCAGAATCGCCCGTTCGCGAACGATCTCCGCGTAGCGCCGGATATTCGCCGCCGACGGGGTGTTGGCCGCAAGTTCGCCGAGATAGGCCAGCCCGCCGGTATCCTTGCCCTCCCCGGCCTGGTCCAGGCTTTCGGCGACCGTCACCGCGTCGGCCGGTTTGCCGCGTTCGAGCAGTTTACGGATCTGGCGATAGATGCGCTTGTGCTCGTCCCGATAGAAATCGCCTTCCGACATCACATCGGCGATCTTGTCGAAGGCAGCGTTGTCGAGCAACAAGCCGCCGAGTACCGACTGCTCGGCCTCGATTGAATGCGGCGGCACGCGTAGTTCGGACAGCGCGGGGTCAGCCTGCGGATTCCTTTCGCGCCGCGCGCCACGACCGTTCGCACGTTGCACATTCTCTGAGTTGAAGGAATCGAAGGGCTTGACCATGAATAATCCGTCAGGAGAACGAGTTGGGCTGCGAGTTTAGCGCGCCCAGGAACGAGATACCGGCAAGCGAACGCAAAAAAGCCTTGCCCGCGGGCAAGGCTTCCTCTTCGGCGCCGGAAAGCGACGCCGAATCCAGCACCTAAATCTTCAGCTGTTCGACGACCACTGCCACCGTAATCGTCGCCATGACGTCGCTGTGCAGGGCCACTTGCAACTGGCTCTCACCGATCATCTTGAGCGGACCGGCGGGCATGCGCACTGCAGACTTTTCGATTGCAAAACCGAGCGCCTGCAGGCCATCCGCGACGTCGAAATTGGTGACCGAGCCAAACAGACGGCCATCCACGCCAGCCTTGCGCGCGATCCTGACCACGGCGCCGCCAAGTTTTTCCGCGTAGGCCTGCGCAGCCGTCAGTTTCTCGGCGGCCGCGTTCTCGAGCTCGACTCGCTTGACTTCGAACTCTTTCAGGGCCGCCGGCGTCGCACGCTTGGCCTTGCCCTTCGGGATCAGGAAGTTGCGCGCGTAACCATCTTTCACCTTGAGCAGGTCACCGAGGTTCCCGAGGTTGGCGACCTTTTCCATCAGAATGATTTGCATCGTCATGTCCTCGCTTACTGGTGATTGTCGGTATACGGCAGCAGCGCCAGGAAGCGCGCCCGCTTGATGGCCACCGACAGCATGCGCTGATAACCGGCTTTGGTACCGGTCAGACGCGCCGGCATGATCTTGGCGTTTTCAGCGATGTACTCCTTGAAGAGGTCGACATCCTTGTAGTCGATCTCTTCCATCTTCTCGGCAGTGAAGCGGCAGAACTTGCGCCGCTTGAACAAACCACTGCCGCGCTTCTTGACATTCTTGTCATCCTTCTTCTTGAAGAACCTGGCCATCTTGATTTCCTTCGACAAATTCGATCGTAGTGATATGCAGCCTGGGCTGCTTGCTGTTCCGGCTCCTGGCGGCAAGAAAACCCGTCAGATGCAGCGCCGCCCCCGGGCTTGCCGCCTGCAACCACTGTGCCGTCGCACCCAGGGCAATCGCCTGGATTTCACACTCGACACGGCGTGGACTGCCTGCTTCAAGCTGCTCTGACTGATGCCCGACCAGGCATTCGCTGACCGGCACACCAGCCGGTGTAAAACGCAGCGCCTTGCGCTCGATCAGGGTTCCGGTGAGCTCGACGCGGTTCAGCAGCGCCTCGTCAATCAGGCGGCTGGCTGTCCGGCAGTCGCAGCCGGCGCCGGCTCACGGACTTCCAGCAGCGACTTGGACTTCTCATCCTTCATCATCGGCGAAGGCGTACTGACGGCACGCTTGGTGCGTATCGTCAGATGACGAAGAATGGCGTCGTTGAACTTGAAACCGTGTTCGAGTTCGGTCAGCGTGGCGTCATCGCACTCGATGTTCATCAGAATGTAGTGCGCCTTGTGCAACTTCTGGATCGGATAGGCGAGTTGGCGGCGTCCCCAGTCTTCGAGACGGTGGATCTGCCCTGCACGTGTGGCAACAAGTGTCTTGTAGCGCTCGACCATCGCCGGGACCTGCTCACTCTGGTCCGGGTGGACGATTAAAACGATTTCATAGTGGCGCATGCACACTCCTTATGGGTTAACCCCCCGCCATGCGAACGGTGGGGCAAGGTGGAAAAACCGCGTATTATAGCCGCCTTGCCGTCTGTCGAGCAACGCTTTCGCCGCGCAAGGGTTTGCGGCGCTCCGGCCGGCACCGGAAAAGGAGCGATTCGCGCCACCGTCCACCCTCAAACCGGAGCGCCGTGATGCCTCAGAAGTCCTTGTTTCGCCGCGACACGCCCAGCTGGACAATACAGGTGTGGCTATCATTCGGTATTGCCGTCACCGCCTGCATCATCGGTGTCTGGAACATGCCTGGTCAGGAACTCGACCGGGCGTTTCTGGCGATTGGTTTTTGTTTCTGCCTGTTCGCCTCGTTTACCCTCGCGAAGATGATCCGTGACAACCGCGATGCAGCGGTTGACACGACGCCCTGGGTGATGACGGTATGGATCGGTTTCTTCGCCGCAGTATCCCTGACCGCCTGGGGCCTGTTCAGGATGACTATCGGCGGCTGGGAAAAGGGCTATATGATCGTCGCCTGGCTGTTCCTGGTCAGCTCGGTGTTCACCCTGGCGAAGACCGTTCGCGACAAGCAGGAAGCCGATCTGATGGAAAGCGTGCTCGATGTCGAACACAGATCCGCGCCGCTCGATTCCACGGAGAACTGACCGAGGCGCGCGCCGCACTGCACGACCCAATCAGTTCGGCGTGAGATGCCGGTAGTAGAGCGCCCGCAGATATTGCGCCACCTCTTCGACATCCTGCCCGGTCCACCCGAGTCCGGCGACATCCTGCCAACGATTGACTTCCCGGCGCAGGCTGTTGTCATCGGTCACCAGTTTTTTCTCGCGCCAATGCACCTGTGTGTCATGGCAGGCGATGCAATGCGTCGTATATAGCAACTCGCCGCGCGAGGCCTGGGGGATCGGCTGAGCACCGACATCACCGACAACGGCCAGCAAGGAAACCAACACCGGGAGCATCAATCTGGGAAACATGTCCATTCCTGTCAGCGTTACGATTTCATTGATTCTGCCGAGCGGCATCCGGAGCCAAGGGGCACACTCGGTATCCCTTTCCTGCGGTGCACAGTATGAGCCCGAATCCCCGCTCGCGGCACCTTTCGACCGCCAGGCGGCTGTAAGATTGACCATCAGGGGAACACGCGCTACATTCAGGGTGGAGGAACAGGCACCTCGGCTTTCCTCTCCTCTCAAGTTTCCGTAGCGCGGAAAGGGTGGAAGAATGAGTTCGTACCGTCGACGCCTGTCGAGCGTGATTCTTGGCGGCGCAATCGCCTTCCTGAGCCTGCCCTCGGCAAATGCTCAGCAATACAACAGCGACGGATCGGTACGTCCCGACCCCGCGCTGTCGCCTGAACAGACTGACCCCGGGCCGGTGCTCTCGCCCGACGCGGTGCGACCGGAGCGTGCACTCGCACCGGAACAAACCCACCCTGGGCCGGTGCTCTCACCCGATGCCGTGCCGCGCGACCCGGCCCTTTCCCCGGAAGAAACGACCTCATCGCCGGTGCTCTCACCGGACGCCGTCCGCCCAGACCCGGCGCGACCACCCGATTAGCACAACCCGTCCCGGATTCCATGCCTGGCACGCTCTACGCGTATGCACCGCGTAAATACATCGGTGCATACGCAGTCACCTCGACCACAACCAGGCATGTCCGTTGCTTGACCGACCCGGCTATTTGGCTCGCAGCACGATCTCGATTCTGCGGTTCTTGGCACGCCCTTCCGGTGTCGCATTGGACGCTACCGGTTGGTACTGCCCAAATCCCTCGGCAACGAGGTTCGTCGGATCGACGCCCTGCGCTTGCAGATGCCGTACCACATCCGCGGCACGCGCCGCCGAAAGTTCCCAGTTGCTCGGATAACGGGCCCGCAACGCCCCGCCAATCGGCTCGCTGTCGGTATAACCCTGCACATCGATCCAGTGGCCGGTCAGGCCAACCAGGGTCGGAACCGCCTGGTTGATCACATTCCGACCCTTGGCGTGCATTTCGGCACTGCCGGAAGCAAACAGGATCTCATCGACGAAGGTCACCACCAATCGATCCTGGAGTTGTTTGATCTGCACCTGGTCCGCCGCAACTTCCGACTGCAGTTGCCTGTTCAGCGCCTGGTATTGCCGCTCGAGCGTCTGCGCCTTCTGCGTCTGTTGCACCTGCTGATCGTAGGTCTGCTGCGATACGCAGCCTGCCGCCAGCAACACACTGAACGGCACCGCCAATGTCCAAATTCTCATCTCTGCGAACTCCTTCATCAAGGTAAGGCCAGCGCGTTCGAGTCGCCGGACGGCAGCAATGATAGCGCACCTAGGTCCCGACAGCGACTCCGGCCACACGGCCATAAGGCGCCAGGAATTCCACCGCGCCCTGAAATATCAGGCCCATACCCATCGCTGCGACGAAAAATCCGACGATCCGCGTTGCGGCATCGATGCCCTGATTGCCGATCTTGCGCAGGATTGGCTTGGCGTAGATCAGGGATAGATAGGTAGTCCCCAGGCACGCCACGATCGCCGTGCAGGCGGCGACGAAATGGACCAACTCGGTATCCGACTGCTTGATGGTCGACGCCATGCTGATCACTGTTGCAATCGCTCCGGGACCGAACATGATCGGCATGGCGAGCGGAATGAAGGCAACATCGGTCTGCGTGTCCGCCCGTGGAATCAAACCGCCCGACGGCGTAGGCGCAAACAATTCGAAACCGACGCGGGTCAGAATCACCCCACCAACCACCCGCACCATGCTCAGCGGCACTTCGAACAAGCGTAGCAGCAACGTGCCGAAAAACAGAAAGAAAAAACACAACAACATCGCGTAGAAACAGGCCCTGCGGGCGACACGGCGCTGCTCGTCGTCGGACTTGCCGTCCATCAATCCGAGATAGACCGGAATCGCCTCCAGCGGGTTGATGATCGCAACCAGCGTGGTAAACAGGCTGATGAAAAGGGCAATGGCAGGTTTCATGGGGCTGCGGTCCTGTTCAAGACATAAGATCACTCACCCGGGGCAACGAGCAGAATCCTCATGAGGGGCAAGCGACGAGCGCCGTGAGGCTATCACAAACATTTGTCACGGCGACGATTCCTCGACGCTAACCGCGGCCGGATCCGCAAGCGGGCGCTCGTTGACCGAGTCGGCGCAGCAGCCGCATACTCCGGGGCATGGTTTTCAGTTTCCTGTCCTTCGTTCACCTGACCCTGGCCGTGGCGGTTTCCCTACGCATCTTTTCACGCCGGAGTTCACGCGGATCAGCCCTGGCATGGCTGCTGCTCGTTCTTCTCGTACCCGCCGTCGGCGCGCTGGCTTATCTCCTCATCGGTGAGCGCCGCCTCGGGAAGACCTGGATGCAAAGAGCGATTGCCCTGCAACCACAAATTCTGCGCTGGGCACAGCGTATCCCGGCCACGACCGTGGTTTCGCCAGGCTTCCTGGACCGGGGGGCCGAGAGCATCAGTCGCCTCGCCACGGGTTCGATCGGTCTGCCCCTGCTGGGTGGCCATCGCCTGCAGCTGCTCGCCGACAGTGCGTCCATCATGCGCGCGCTGATTGCCGACATCGACGCCGCCCGCACGTCAGTGCACATGGAGTTCTATATCTGGAGTGCCGGCGGTTTCGTCGACGAACTGGTGGCGGCGCTGGTCCGGGCCTGCGAGCGTGGTGTCTCGTGCAACGTCCTGATGGATTCGCTGGGCAGCCGCGCCTTCTTCCGGAGCGAAGCGCTCGCAGGCTTGCGTCGCGCCGGCGCGAACGTCGTCGAAGTCCTGCCGGTCAATCCGCTGCGGGCCCTCTTCGTCCGCCTGGACCTGCGCGACCATCGCAAGATTGCGGTCATCGACCGTCGCGTTGCTTATACCGGAAGCATGAACATCGCCGACCCTCGCTTCTTCAAGCAGGATGCCGGAGTTGGCGAGTGGGTGGATGCGATGGTCCGCATCGAAGGGCCGGCGGCCTGGGTCCTCGAAGCCGTCTCGCTGTCCCTGACGGCACTGCAGACCGGAGCCGACTTTGCCCCCCCGCCACCGCCCGAGCTGCCGCGAACCGGCGACAGCCACGTCCAGATCTTCCCTTCCGGTCCGCAGGGCGCCACCCGGCACATCGAAGCGCTGCTGCTGACCGCGGTGTACGCGGCCCGCCGCGAGATCGTCCTGACCACCCCCTACTTCATTCCCAGCGAGCCCTTGCTGACCGCCCTGCGTTCAGCCGCGATACGCGGCGTCCGCGTCATCCTGATCGTGCCGGCGAAGGTCGATTCGCTGCTCGTCCGCTACGCCAGCAACGCCTATATCGAGGACCTGCTGAGCGTCGGAATCACCATCCTGCACTTCGGCGACGGGCTGTTGCACACCAAGAGCATGGTCATCGATGAGCAGATCACGATCTTCGGAACGGTCAATCTCGACCTGCGCAGCTTCGAACTCAATTTCGAGGTCTCGCTGATCGCTTACGACCAGGTCTTCGCGGTCCAGACCCGCCGGCTGCAAAGCGAGTACGAAGCAAGATCGCTACCGCTGCAACTCGCACAGTGGCACGCCCGGCCACAGTGGCGGCGACTGCTGGAGAACGCCGTACAGACCATGAGCCCGCTGCTCTGACATCGGCAATGTGCTGCGACAGAGAGCCGCTAGAATCACGGACCATGCACCCGCGCCGCCTCCTTCCGACCCTCCTGCTGCTGACCGGCCTCAACGCGCACAGCACAGCCGTCGACCCGGCGGCCGACGGCGACTGGGCCATGTTGCTGGGCCAACAACTCGCGGTACTGGACCGGCAGCCGGAAGACCCGGTGGCGCGCAGGACGGCCTGGCGCGCCGCCATGCGCCTCGGACTCTATCAACAGGCCGCGGCACTCGCGGCACCGCTCACTGGTGACGAGCAGCGCGCCATGGAGGGCGACCGGATCGCGCTGGCAATCCGCTACGGCATCATCGACCGCAACACGCTGCGCGGGCCGGCACGTTTTGTGCGTCTCGACCAGGCCCTGACCGCCAGCGATACCCTGGCGGCAGAGTTTTTCGCTGGCAGGACGCCCGATGCCGAGGAACTGCGGCGGCTCAGCGACCGCCTGAGTGCCCTCGCCGCCCGCCGCCGCGCGGCCGATGCCGTCGAACTGTACGAAACCTTGTTGCAGCGCGAGTTGCCGGTACCTCTGTGGGCCAGGAAAGCGGTCGCCGGCAGCTATCTCGAACGGCGGCGTCCGCAGCCTGCGGTGGAACTCTACAAACAGGTCGTCACCGCCAGTCCCGATGATTTCGACGCCAACCTTGGGCTGTTCTACGCGCTCGTGGAGAACGAGGAACTCGATGCGGCGAGCGCCCATATCGACCGCTTCGCCAGTCGTTTGCCGGAACGTCGCCACCTCGACGGGAAATACAACGGCGAACGTCTGAGCGCCGACATCACCGCCGACCAGGCGCGCACCTACTCCGACCGCCTGCAGGCAGCCGAGCAACGGATCAGCGCACGCCGAAGCTCCATCCCCTACAACAGCGAAGCCCGCCAGGCCGCCGCCAGCCTGTACCTGGCCCGCGGTTGGCCACAACTGGGGCAGCAGATGTTGCGCCGTACGCTCGGTTCCGATCCTTTAAACCCGGCCCTGCACGCCGATCTCGCCGAAACGCTGCTGACCCTGCAGGATTGGCCGGCAGCCCGGGCCAGCCTCGACGACGCAGAGCGGCTCGACCGCGACAGCAGCGGCGCGCGGCGCGCGCGCGAAACCCTGGCGCTGCACGATCGCCACGAACTCCATGTCGAGTCCGGCTATGGCCAGGGAAAGGATAACGGCTTCCTTGGCAATCGCGACTGGGTGGTCGACAGCTTCCTGTACAGCCGCCCACTGGCCGAGCGCTGGCGAGTCTTCGCCCACAATTACAGCAGCACCGCCGATTTCGACGGCAGCCTCGGCAGGTGGCTACGCTCCGGCGTCGGCGCCGAGTGGCGCTGGCTGAACTGGCGGCTGACTGGCGAGATCAATGGGGGGAGCAACACCAAACCGGGTCTGACCGCAAGCGCTCGCTGGAAGCCGGATGACCACTGGACACTCTACGGCACGGCCGAGAGCGTCACCAACCAGATTGCGCTGCGCGCCGTGGCCGACGGGGTCGAGGCCAGCCGGGTCAGTGTCGGTGCCGACTGGCGCGCTCACGAGTCACGCAATTTCGCGCTAGCGCTCGCGGCCAGCGATTTCTCCGACAACAACCGACGCACTGCGGTCAATGCCGCCTGGTTCGAACGCTGGTACAGCGGTCCGCGCTGGATGTTCGAGACCACGCTCGGCGCCGACGCCTCGCACAACACACTGAGCAGCCCCGTCAGCTACTTCAACCCGGCCAACGACCATTCGCTGTGGTTAACCGCGGCCATCGAAAACCTGTCCTGGCGTCACTACGACTACTCCTTCCGGCAACGTCTGGCGCTGACCGGCGGCCGCTACTGGCAGGCTGATTACGCCGCGGGTGCCATCGAAGCGATCGAATACACTCATCGCTGGGAGCTGGATCGCAACCTCTCGCTTCGCTACGGCATTGGACGCAGCCTGCGTCCCTACGACGGGGTCAGCGAAGGACGAACATTTGGCACGCTGGTGATGTTATGGCGCTTCTGATCCGCGCCCTGCTGGCCGCTGCGCTGTGCTGCCTGTGCACGCTGCCGGCGGCACAGGACGCTCCACGCAAGGACACACGCGACGACAACTCCCGCTTCATTGCGCTGAGCTACCACGAAGTGCTCAGTGACCACGAGCCCTTGACGCCAACCGCGGTACGCGCCAGCGACCTTGCCGCGCAATTCGCCTGGCTGGCGGACAACGACTACCACCCGGTGAGCGTCGACCAGATTCTCGCCGCCCGCAGGGGCGACGAACCCTTGCCTGCGAATGCCGTGCTGTTGACCTTCGACGACGGCAAGAAGGACGTCTACAGTCGTGTCTTTCCACTGCTCAAGCTCTTCCGGTACCCAGCCGTGATCGCCCTGGTCGGTCAGTGGCTGGACGTCCCGGCCAACGCGATGGTCGATTACGACGGCCAGCAGGTAGCGCGCAGCGCTTTCGTCACCTGGCAGGACGTCAGGGAAATGCAGGCCTCGGGACTGGTCGAGGTGGCCTCGCACGCCTACAGCCTGCACCATGGCATCCTCGCCAATCCGCAGGGCAACACCCAGCCCGCGGCGACGACGCGCCTCTACGCGGACGGTCGCTATGAAGATGACCGGGCCTATGCTGCCCGCCTCGGGGCCGGCCTGAAGAACGTGCTCGGCGAGCGTCTCGGCAAATCGCCGCGCATCATCGTCTGGCCCTACGGCCGCAGCAACCTGGCAGCGCAGGAAATCGCCGCCGGCCTCGGCATGCCGATTGGCCTGAGCCTCGAGGACGGCCACAACGACGCGCGCACACCGAAGGCGGCATGGAAACGGCAGTTGATCGAAAACAGCCCCTCCCTGCAGGCCTTTGCCGAAATGCTGCGCGCCGCCTGGGCGCCCGACCCGGCACGCAGCGTGCACATTGATCCCGGCCAGTGGACCGATCTCGAAGCCGGGCTCTCGGCGACGCTCGATCGCCTGCTGACCTTGAGCCCGAACATCGCCCTGGTCAAGCCAACGGTCGTGCGTGACGGCCGGGAGGCGGTGCTTTTTCCGACCCATCGGCGACCGGTTGCCGCCGATGTGCTGAATCACATCGCCTGGCAGACCGAGCGGCGCGCCGGCGTGCCGGTATTCATCGATCTGCCCGAAGACTGGCTGAACGAGCCGGAACTGGTCGGCGACCTCGCCCGACACGTCAACTTCGCCGGCCTGCGCATCAGGGCGGCACCGGGAAGCGACGCCGCGCAGCGACTCCGGCAAGCTGCCGGGCAATGGCGCTGGCCATTGCGACTGATCTATGCGCGCCAGGAACCACCACCCGCTCAGCCAGGACAGCCACTGCCCAACGGCGATCTGCTGGCCGTGGCAGCCGGCGAATCGACCATGGCCACCTTGCCAAAGGCGCTTGCCGACCAGGTGCTGTTCGAATTCGATCCGCGCCTGCCGGCGGCCGAGATCGCGCGGCGAATGCGTGAACTCGACGCCGCGGGTTTCCGCCAGTTCGGTCTCACCGGCTTTCCGGAAATTGGCATGGACGCCATCGCACCGGTCCTCTCGCTGCGCTCGCAGCCGCAGCTACGATGACCCTGCCTGCCCTGCTCGGCGACCTCTGGGGCGCGATCCTCGCCTACGTCTTTTTCTATCCGGTACTGATGTCGCTGGTCTGGATGATCGGCGGCATCGGCTTTTACCTGCGTTTCGAGCGCAAGCCGCATCGCCGTGTCGACCAACCGCCGCTGCGCGAGCACTACCCGCTGATCGCCGTCCTGGTGCCCTGTTACAACGAGGAAGCGAACGTCGAAGAAACCGTCGACGCCTTGATGGAGTTGCGTTACCCCAACTTCGAGGTGATCGCCATCAACGACGGCAGCAAGGACCGTACCGGCGAACTGCTCAACACGCTGGCAGCCCGCTACCCGAAGTTGCGCGTCATCCACCAGGTCGAGAACCAGGGCAAGGCGGTCGGGCTGAACACCGCGGCGCTGCTGACGCGCGCGGAAATCCTCGTCGGCATCGACGGCGATGCGCGTCTCGACCCCCATTCGCTGCACTGGCTGGTGCGCCACTTCGACGAACCACAAGTCGCTGCCGTCACCGGCAATCCGCGTGTGCGCAACCGTTCGACGTTGCTCGGCCGCATCCAGGTTGGCGAATTTTCTTCGATCGTCGGCCTGATCAAGCGCGCACAGCGTTCCGTCGGCCTGATCTTCACCGTCGCCGGGGTGATCACTGCTTTCCGACGCAGCGCGCTGCACGAAGTCGGCTACTGGAGTCCGGAGAAGCTGACCGAGGATGTCGACATTTCCTGGAAACTCCAGATGGCCGACTGGGAAGTCCGTTTCGAGCCGCGCGCGCTGTGCTGGATCCTGATGCCCGAAACCCTGCGCGGGCTCTGGAAGCAGCGTCTGCGCTGGTCGATGGGCGGCACGCAGGTACTCCTGGACTACTGGCCGCAACTGCTGTCCTGCAGGCGGGCCAGACTCTGGCCGCTGTGCATCGAATACGCTTTGAGCATCCTCTGGGCGTGCCTGTTCGCCTTGCTCGCGGTGTATCGGGTGACTGACCTGGTGCTCTATCGGATCGACCTGCAGAGTGCCCCGATTCTGCTCCTCGGCTGGGCCGGCCTGCTGATCGGAACAACCTGCCTGTTGCAGATGATGCTCAGCCTGATTCTCGACCGTCCCTACGACCACGGCCTGCTCAGGAACTACTTCTGGACCATCTGGTATCCGATAATTTACTGGGTCATCACGGCCGCGACGTCGGTGGTGGCCCTGCCCCGGATCCTTCTCCGAGACACCGGAAAACGTGCACGATGGACGAGCCCCGACCGCGGCATCAAACCCGACGCCTCCCACTGATCATCGAGAGGCCAGACCTGGCGCACCCGCTGCGGCGCGTGCTGGCGCTGTTTGCCACCTCGCTCGCCTGGTTGCTGTGGTTGGCCATGTGGATTCCGTTTCTCGCGGCGCTTGGTCGCCACCTGGGCTACCCGTTGCCGGCGATCGCTTTCCCGAGTCAGGTCAGCCTCGATTCGTTTTTTGCGCTGCTGCGCATCGGCCCCTACGTCGTCGGCTGCGCGGTGGCCGTGGTCGCACTCAGCTACCTGCGGGAAAAGACTCGCCCCGTCAGGACCGACGAGCGCTGGCGCCCGATCGGCATGGCACGCCTGGCAACCGGCGCGGCCCTCGACCCGGACCGACTCGCCGAATGGCAAACCGCACAGATCCTGTACGTAGCGCATGGCCCACACGGTCGGGTCAGCAGCGCCAGCAGCACCGCCCCGCGGCCGCCGCTTCAGGCAACATCCTGAAGCCACGGGCCATGGACCATAGCGGCGATGCACGGCACCACCCCAGACCCTGGTCGAACGGGAGGATACCGATCAATGTGGCGGGAACGTCCTCGCCGCGATGTCACGGTTGGGCGCGCCATGACCAGCCGGCGAGCGGGCGCGTCGCGGTGCCGGCTGCCCCCTTGACTTCGCTTGCCCGAACCGCAGATACTCCGCTGCCAGCTTACCGGTGTGTTTGCGCGTTGACGCTGACCCTGGCAGGCTTGCCGCAGGCCTGACCATGTCCTCAACCACGCCATGGCGAGGAGCCGTATGAATACCGAAGCACCAGAACGGAAGCCGAGCGGATTCAAACTGTTTCAGGGCCTGTTGCCGATTCAGAAGGCCGCGGCGTTCCGCGACGCGCTGGCCGGTTTCACGCTGGCGGCGATGAACGTGCCGCAAGCGCTGGGTTACACCAAGATTGCCGGGACACCGGTGATCAGCGGCCTGTATACCCTGCTGCTGCCACTGCTGGCCTTCGCTGCGTTTGGTTCATCACGCTATCTGGTGGTGGCGGCAGACTCGGCGACGGCGGCGATCCTCGCTACTGGACTGGCGGGCCTGGCTGCCGTCAATAGCGAACATTACCTGGCACTGGCCAGTCTGGTAGCCCTGCTGACCGCCGGATTTCTGCTGCTGGCACGCCTGTTCAAGCTCGGCTTCCTGTCGGACTTTCTGTCGCGCACGGTATTGGTCGGCTTCCTCACCGGCGTCGGCTTCCAGGTGAGCATTGCCGTGCTCGACGAAATGCTGCGTGTGCCGGTGAGCAGCCACCAACCGCTGGGGCAGTTATTGACGGTCATCCGCGAGTTGCCGCAGGCGCATTTGCCGACAATGGCGGTGGCCATTGGCGTCATCGCCATTGTCCAGGCGTTCCGGCGTTTTGCTCCCCGCCTGCCCGGCGCGCTGATCGCCGTGGTGGCCGCGATCTCGGCCAGTGCGGCCTGCGATTTTGCCGGGCACGGGATTGATGTCATCGGACCGGTGAGCGGTGGCCTGCCACGCCTCGCGCTGCCCCCGATCGACATGTCGATAATCACCCGCTTATTGCCCATCGCCGGCGCCTGCTTCATCATGATCGTCTCGCAAAGTGCGGTAACCGCCCGTGCCTACGCGACCCGGCATCACCAGGCTCTCGACGGCAACCGGGACCTGCTGGGCCTCGCGGCGGCCAACGCCGCGGCGGCGTGCAGCGGCACCTTCGTGGTCAATGGCAGTCCGACACAGACCGCCATGGTCGAAACCTCCGGCGGCTCAAGCCAGCTCGCGCACCTGTCCACGGCCCTGGTGGTCATGCTGGTGGTGCTGTTTCTCACCGGCCCGCTGCAGTACCTGCCGATCAGCGCACTCGGCGCAATCGTCTTCACCATTGCCATCCGCATGGTGGACCTCAAGGGCCTCGACGACCTGCGGCAAAAATCCCGCCACGAATGGCTGCTGGCACTGGTCACCGCCGGCGCCGTCGTGGTGCTCGGCGTTGAACATGGCATCCTGCTGGCCATCGCGTTGTCCCTGCTCGATCACGTGCGCCGTGGCTACCGACCGCATACGGCGATCATGTTGCGAGACACCGCGGACAACTGGCGCATGGAACCGGTCATGCCGGGAAAACATTCCGAACCGGGCCTGGTCGTCTTCTGGTTCGGCGCCGATCTCTATTACGCCAGTGCCGGTCACTTCTGCGAGCAGGTACTGGCACTGGTGCACGACTCGCCGCAGCCGGTGCGCTGGCTGGTCGTCGATGCCGGTGCCATCACCGGCGTGGACTACTCCGCCGGCGCCGCCCTCAAGGACCTGCACGAGAACCTCCGGAAGCACGCCGCGAGCCTGGCGTTCGCGCACGTCAATGCGGACTTGAAAGCCAACCTCGATCGCCTGGGTTTGACCGAGCTCATCGGCGAAAACCGGCTGTTCGACAAGCTGCGCGACTGCGTCGCCGCCTACCAGGCGCAATGAACGGCGGGCAATCAGCAGCGGCCGCCGAAACGACGCCGCAAACGTCACCCACACCGGCGCACCGTCACCGCAGCCGCTTGTGCAGTCGTCTGGCCTGCCTGGGCGTGCTGCTTTGCTGCCTGAGCGGCAGCATCGACGCCACCCCGGCCGATCCCGCGCGGCCCGCAGCTCGGCCATTACGCGTCGCAACCGGCGTGCTGGAGCCGTTTGTCATCAAGCAGGACAAGCGCCTGACTGGCTTCAGCATCGACTTGTGGGAGGCCCTGGCGCGACGCCTGAAGTTGGAGTACTCCTGGGTCGAATATCCATGGGCATCCAGTGACGAACAGTTGCGGGCAGTGCAAAGTGGCGGGGTCGATGTCGCCATATCCAAGCTGGTGATGACGCCCGAACGTGAAGCGATGGTCGACTTCTGCCATCCCTATCTCGACTCGGGGCTGAAGATCATGGTTCGCGTCCAGAACGACAGACCGGTACTGACGGCGATGCTGTCGCTGGTGTCGTCGAACGTCTGGCCCTTCCTGGCCGCCGCCATCCTCATCGTCTTCCTGCTCGCTCAAGTCTTCTGGCTGGTCGAGCGGCGCAGCAATCCCGACTCACAAAAGGGTTATATCAGGGGCGTTCTCGAAGGGCTATGGGGGGTGTATCTGTTGATCGCCACCGGCGAGAACAGTGATCGCAACGCCCCGGGAGTCGCCAGGCGTCTGATGGTCGCCCTGATCTGGTTGATCGGTGTGGTACTCGTCGCCCAGTTTACCGCCACAGTGACCGCATCCCTGACCTTGCAACAACTCCGCTCGAGCATCGAAGGTCCTGGCGACCTTCCGGGCAAGACGATCGCCACGGTCCCGGCGTCGATCGCTGCCCGCTACCTGCAGCAGCGCGGCTTGCCGTACAGCGAAATCAGCAGCAGCGAAGAGGGAATCGCGATGCTCATCGATGGCCGCATACAGGCCCTCGTTTTCGACGCGCCGAGCCTGCAGTACTGGGCAGCCCGGCGTGGTCAGGGAGTGCTCAGGGTGGTCGGTCCCATTTTCGGCCCGGAGAAGTACGGCATCGCGATCGCCCAGAAAAACCCCTTGCGCAAGCGCATCAACGAGGCGCTGCTCGCCATGTACGCAGATGGCGAATACGAGCAGATCCACAACCGATGGTTCTCACCCGGCAGCTAGACGCTCGGCGACGAGCCGGGGCAACAGCAAATTTCAACGCCCATATGCAGCGCCATCCGCGGCCGAACGGCGTGCACCGTGTCGATGCGGTCTTCGTTTCGGCGCTTTTCCCCGGCAGTGCCGATTGACGGCGATTGCCAAGACCGGACATACTTCCGGGTGTCGCCCACCCAACCCTGCAGGAGTCAAGCATGTCCAGAAATTTCATCGCGTGCGTATCCGCATTCACACTCGCCCTGTTCCTGACGGCGTGCGCCGTACCCGGAACACAGCCGGGTGAAATGGAAATTCGCACCGGAAAAATCGAACAGATCAATATGGTGCAGTTGCACAGCGATCACCACGCCGGCGTCGGTGCCGTTGTCGGTGGTCTCGCCGGTCTCGGGATCGGCAGCCTGATCGGTGGTGGTACCGGGCGCGATGTGGCGATGGTGCTGGGGACCGTCGGCGGCGCCATCGCCGGCAACGAGGTCCAGAAGAAATACGACCAGCCGATTCCGGGCCAGCAGATCGTCGTCCGTACCGGCAATGGTGTCCTGGTTTCGGTAACGCAACCGGTCAATTCCGGTCTCTACCAGGGCCAGCGGGTATTCATCGAAGGCAACGGTGAAAACGCTCGCGTCGTCCCGCGCTGACGGCCAGGACCTTCGCCGACGCCGCTGACCCGCTCTCGGAAGAACCAGACATGCCTATCCCTTCACCCGGCCACGGCGGATGCCGTCCTGACTGTCAGCAACAACGGTCCCCCGCCCGTGGCCTGGTGTTGACCGGCATACTGTTCTGCGTGCTGGCGGGGTGTGCGCCCGACGCCTGGCGACCCGACAGCCCCTATGACGCATTTCTCGACCAGATTCAGAGAAAATGTGGAGACGAGCGGATCGGGAGCAAGAGCATCAGCGGGGATTTCCTGCAAGAGGGTGATGCGTATTTCCTGGACGTGACCTCGCGCTACTACCACCGGGAAATCACCGAGCAGGACTACGTCGATGCACTGTCCGGAGCTTACGGCGCCAGGCCTGACGAGCCTGGCCTGCGCTGCCTGTTGAGCGTGCCGCGCAACCTGCTACCGCCAGTCGAAATGTAGACTGCAACAATGGGCAACGGCCGCATTCTCGCCGCGACTTGAACAACCGTGATTTCATGCTATCCTCAAGTCAAGTCCTGTCGGCTCCTGGCCTTGACCAGTGGCTCGCATCCGATCCCGGCATCTGGCAACACGAAGAACATGCTGCCGGCCTTGCGGGACTTGCTTGACATCACGATCACCTCGGGGTGGATGAAATGGATAGCAGAACCCGGCACCTGATAAAGACATTGTCCAACAGCCGATGGTCCAGCTGCTTTTTCTCGGCAGCTTCGCTGGGCTGCCTGCTGACCGCCTTTATGGCACCGGCGTCCGCTGAAATCCTTCTTGGCCCGTCGGTGCCTGCACCCGGTGCGAGTGTTGCCGCCCAGAGCGCTCAGTACAACCGCCAGCGGGCAATCGTCGAGCAGTCCAGGAACAGCAGCGGTGAGTTTCAGTTGAGCCCTAATATTGTCCTGACCAACGGTTTCAACTCCTGGGGCGGCGTCAATCCCTGGGGTGGCGTCAACGCGTGGACGGCAACCGGATCACCGGCGGCGGCCGGGGCAGCCTACAACCGGCAGCGCGCAATCGTCGAACAATCCCGGAACAGCAGTGGCGAGTTCTGGCATAGCCCCAACATCATCATGACTGACGGATTCAACACCTGGGGCGGCGTCAACTCCTGGGGTCGCGTCACCGCCGGGACCCCTACCGGATCGGCCGCCGCCGCAGGAGCGGCCTACAACCGGCAAAGGGCAGTCGCCAACCAGGTCTTCATGGGCAACGACTCCTCTTCGAGCAAGCACAGTGCGCGTGCCAACGCGTACCGGAATCAGGGTCACTAGACACCACGCGGCAACCTGGAGTCATTCGCGGCGCTCACTGGCGGGAAGAGCGTTGCGCTGCTGCGCCGACTGGACCCTCTCCTTGCCGAAAGCCGGCGCCAGATACGCTGCCAGCCGGTTTCTTCGCTGGCTGACCCTGTTTCAGTACAACGGGGCCGGACGCCGTGGAGCCACGCGTGCAGGCGCCGCGGGTGGTGCGAGTTGGCCGCCCTCATCCTCCCAGGTGCGCAAGCCATCTTCCAGTTGCCACTGCTCCAGCTGCCGGGTACGACGGCCAATGGCAAGAACCGCTGCGGCACAGCCGGCCACCGCCAAGGTGAGGAAAAGTACTCTGCTGCTCATGTGCCTACCATGCCTTTGCGTATGGTCAACCATGCCATCAGCCGGAGCGACGCCCGCTGATGAGGTTGACCAGGATGGAAACCACGGCGATCACCAGGAGGATGTGGATGAAGCCGCCCATGGTGTAGGACGTAACGAGGCCCAGAAGCCACAGGATGATGAGAATGACGGCGATGGTGTAGAGCATGACGAATATCCTTTCCAGGTTGAACCAGACTTTTCCCGATCAAGCAAGCGCGAACCCGGCCTTGATCGGTTTCTTGACCACCGGCCGGGGTTTCACCCCGCCGCCGGTACTGCCGAACTCGATACACATTCTCGGCTTCGGGTTCCACAAGTTCGGTGTGCTGGCGTACACATTGCGCAACTTTCTCTCGTGAATCCTGCCGTTCAAGAAACCGACCGGCACGGCGGCCACCCGCTTGTCCAGCGCGAGCCCTCTGTTCGCCAGCGCACAGACCCGGCGCGCGCCGCAGGCTATTCTTGACGAAGATGCAAGGGAGAGCGAAGTCGCCACTCATCGTCGACTGCCCCCTTCGGCCGGACCCTTTTTCAACCGCAAGGAGCGACTACCATGTCAAAACGAGACGAATATATCGAGAAGATGAAACTTCAACTCGACGAGGTCAATGCCAGGATGAACGAGTTGCAGGCCAAGGCCCAGGCAGCCAAGCAGGATGCACGTGACACCTACGAGGCAGAGATGGCCAAGCTGCGCCAGCAGTCCCAGCTTGCGCTCGCCAAACTCGACGAACTGCGAGTAGCCGGCGAAGACACCTGGGAGACCATGGTTGCCGAAATGGAGAAGATACGCGACGCATTCACCCGTTCATTTCACTACTTCAAATCACAACTCTAGGCTCTAGGCCAAGCCGCAGCAGCGGCTGAGCCGTTTCGCCCGACAACACGTTCAATCGCCTGAAGACGCCCGGCAAGGCATCGGCGCCTGCGGTGGCAACCTACACAAACAAGTCGAACGCCTGTAGTCCGGACAAGGCGACCGCGCAGAGCAGCACGGTCGCCTTTGTTGCGTCGGGCGCACCCGAGTTGTCAAGTACAACGATCGAAATCCTTACGGTCGCCAGGATGAATGTCGTGGCCTGCTGATCTCTCTGCGATCCGATTTGCAGACTGTTTTGCCTGGTTGTCTAGAAGGAAGATGGCGTACCGCTGGGGAGGCGGTGCCGATGCCGCGAAAGCACATGCTTGTCTGGGTACCCAGGAACGAAGGTCGGGCACGCTGCCTGCGGGCTGGCTGTACCGCGCTCAAGCTGGCGCTGGCGCGGCCAGCGAATCGCCGACGATTTCGCGCACCAGCGTGGCTTCCGATTCGGTCCTGGTCTGCGCGACGAGCACGACATGGCCGCTCTGGATGGCATCCAGCACAAACTCGGAAAACTTCCCTTCTTTCTTCTCTTCCGTCTTTTCAGCACCCACAGCAGCACCAACCAGCCCCCCCAGGGCCGCTCCCCAGCCGAGCATGGCCAGCGGCCCAATCAACGGGCTGGCGACGAACAGCGTCACGTTGGCAGCGATCAGAGCGACTTCCGCCACGACACCTAGACCCGTGCCGACTGCTGCGCCGACGGCGCCATCGACCAGCACGTCCTTCAGCGCTTCATCGTCATCGGCCATCCTGCTGTTGCCGACAGGCTGCGCGTGGTCGACGATATTGACCTGTTCGCGCAACAGGCCGCGTTCGATGAGGCGGTCGCAGACAGCCTCGGCTTCTGCGCGACTGGTATAAATTCCGCTGACGATATGACTTTGCTGGTCCATGGTGATCTCTCCTGCGTAGTGGTGGAACATCAAGCGGCCTGTACAAGAGCAACGTTGCACCCGCCCGCCGGCCAACGCGATCCATACAGCCACCGCGGGCAGGTAACCATCCTAGTTCCGACACGCAAGCAAGTATGTACGCTGGCAAACAGAACAGCGAGCGGGGTAGCGGCATGGTCTGCTGGTGACCAGCGTCGGAGCGCTTGTTCTGGCCCACAGACGATCAAGCGCCGCAGACCCCCACACGGTGCTGCCACGAACGACGTACTGGAAGCACAACCGACAACGTAACCCGCTATCCAGATCCGGCGGGCGGATCCCGATCAAAGCGGTAGTTGCTCGCCGCGTACAACTGCCATCCCCCATTGCCTGTGAGTTCCAGCACCTGCGGGTGATATTTCAGGATCGAAGGACGGTGGCCAACGCTGATCAGCGTCGTCCCGCTGGCTGCCAATTGCTGGTAGAGGCGGTCCTCGTTGGCAATGTCGAGTGCGCTGGTGGCTTCATCGAGGATGGCGTAGCGGGGCGCCGAGAGCAGTACGCGGGCAAAGGCCACGCGCTGTTGCTCGCCCACCGACAGCACCTTCGCCCAGTCCAGTTCCGAGTCCAGGCCATCGAAGCGGGCGGCCAGGTCAGGAAGATTGACTTTCTCCAGCAAGCGCAGCAGTTCCTCGTCCGCGATCTCCCGATCCCCCAGCGGATACAGCAACTGGCTGCGCAGGCTACCCAGCAGCATGTAGGGGCGTTGTGGGAGAAACAGCATTTCGCTGGCTTCCGGCTGTATGATGCGACCGCTTCCCGAGCGCCACAGACCGGCAATCGCGCGCAATAATGAACTCTTCCCGCAACCGCTGGCGCCGACGATCAGCACGCTCTGGCCCGGACTGATCGTCAGCGAAAGGTCCTTGATCAGCGTTCGAGCATGGTTGGGCGTTTCGACGGTCAGGTTTTCGATGGCCAGGCGGGAATTCTGCACGAAGGCAATGCCATCCTCGGTCTTTGGTTGATCGCCTTTCGCCGCGGCGACGAATCTGGCAAAGCCATGCAGGCGATCGATCCCTGCGGCAAACTTGCTGAAGGCTTCGAAGTTATCGACAATCACCGTCAGCGCGCTGAGAATCGCCGCGAACGCGCCGGTCGCCTGGATCGCCCGGCCAACCTCCAGTTCCCCCGAGATGACGCGCCCGGCAATGATCGCACTGGGCAGGATGATGATCATGAATCGGTAGCCATACTGGAACAGGTTCAGATGCAGTTGCGCCTTGATGAGCCTTCTGAAATTGCTGAAGGCCGCATCGAAATGCCGGCTGACCTGCCGCAACTCCTGTAGCTCGCCGCGATAGAACGCAATGGCCTCGGCGTTTTCGCGAATGCGCACCAGGCTGAAGCGAAAATCGGCTTCGCGTTTGAGTTGGTAAAAGTTGAGGCCGATCAGGATCTTGCCGAACACCAGCAGCGTCACGGCGGTGCCGACAAACGCATAGACGACCAGAAAGGCGACCATTTCCCTGGAAATCGACCAGAGAATGCCGCTGAAGGCGACGAGCTGCAGCACGGCGCCAACCATCACCAGCAGGAAGTGCAGGGATTCCTGGGTAAAGGTTCTGATGTCTTCGGCCATGCGCTGGTCCGGATTGTCGATCTCGACACTGGCATTCAGACGGTAATAGGCCCGCTTGTTGAAATAGCTGCCGAGAAGACGCCGCGTCAACCATCGCCGCCAGAGCAGGCCGAGCTTGTCGCGCACAAAGTAGTAGAACGCATAGATCGGTACGGCCACGACCAGGATGGCAAGGCACTTCTTGATCGCACTCCAGAACCTCACGGCGTCTCTTGCCGCCAGTGCCGAAGTGAATTCCCCGGTCAACTGATTGAACAGCACGTCGACGCCGGTCTGCCCCAGCAGCAACATCACCAGCAGGAGCAGCAGACCCCTCGCTGGCCATTTTTCTTCCCGGAACCAGTAGGGTATCGCGATCGCCCGGAAGCGCTGCCACAGATGAAGATCAAAGCGGATCATGGCTGCACCAGCATCGGTTGCCCCCTTGCGCCAAGGCAAGGTCAAGACTCGGGTCGGCGATCAGTCGCCTGCCGGGCAGCACCTCAAGAACAGCAATAGGGGCGCATGGGACCTTGCCAAGCACCCGCATCGATCGCCAGGGCGAAAATGAGAGCACCAAGGAACGCCTCCCGGGCTCGCGTGACGCACGGATACCGGCGCCGCTACCGGAGAATACGACAGGAGCATGGCGTGTGATGTCTTAGAAGCCGTGCTCCTGCAGCACTCACTTATCCTTGCCGACAAACGACAGCCTTGCCGGGCTACCGGCGGCGCCCGCCTGAACCTGCTGGGTTTGCCATACCCCGTCGATCTGGGCAGCAACCCGGTAGGAGCCCGGCGGCAGCTTCAGATACAACAAGGGCCCGTCGCTGAGTGCAGAATGCAGCCGCCTCTCGTTGCCCGGCGCCACGCGTGTGACAGTAAAGGGGATGCCGGCAAGGTAGCTGCCGCGCTGCTCGCTGAACACCACGTGTACGTTGTAGGATGCCGCCGCCTTGCGCATCTCTTCCCGCGCTTCGTCGCCAACGCCACCACTCATCCAGGCAAACTCTTCGTGTGGCGCGCTGACGGTGTTGGCCCTGCTCACGTCACCCACCGCCTCGGCCAGCAGCGGCGCGCACGGCAAGGCAATGAACAGGGCCAGCAGCCCACTGTGGAGGGAAACGCGGCGGAGCCGCTGTGGAATCTGCATATCGAACGTTGTCAGTGGGTTAGTCATGCTCTGCTCCAGAAATCAACCACGGTCGGACGCGAACAAGGCATGCGCCAAACCCGGTCCGGCGATCTGCCGAATCCACTGGTTGTTCGTTGATTATCGTTGCGCGTGGCCGACAGCGTCTGTACGCCAGCGTACTTACGCCGATGCGCGGCGCCACGGCAGGTACCGGCAGCGACTCTGAGCCCATCGCTCATTGATCACGCCCCTGGCCACGGCCGCCACCGTGGTATTGGTTGTTTTGCCCCGGGTGACCATCGCCCCGGTACTCACCCCGGTACTCGCCCCGGTACTCGCCCCGGCGCTCATCTCGTCGGTCGTGCCAGCGGTCACCGTGAAATTCCTGGTAGCGCGGAACGTATTCGTGGTTGTACCAACTGTTCCGCACGAAATAAACCCGTTCGCCACAGGCATTGTAGGCGCCGCAGTGTCGGCGCCAATGTTTCGCCTGGCCAGGTGGAACATTCAGGTAGATCGGCGGACGACTCACCGGCACCCGCCGCTCGATGACCACCGGCCTCTGGTATATGAGCTGCGGCGGCGGATAGCCCCCGATGTCCACGTGCCCGTAGAAACCGGGCTGGCCGATGCTGACCGATACACCAAGGTCGGCGGCAAGTACCGTCACGCTGGTAGCGACGGAGAGAACTGCGGCAACTATTAGACGTTTCATGATGGACCCTTTGTTGTCGGTACTTTTGACCAACGCACCGGCATAGACGCTCGACGACGATCGTGTTGTGACGCCTTGTCACGATCTGTGCGCGCCGCGATGCCAGCCAAAACACACCGACAGAACATGCGAATGCCACAACGCCGGCGATTGCCGACCCGCACCCGCGCCCATCTTCCACTCCAGGGCATCGGAGATGCGACCGAAAACCTGGTCCTCACCTTGCGGCAGTGGTCCTCAGCGAGGAGGAACGATGACCACCGTGCCACCGCTGGTCGTTCCCTTTGCACCCGTGTTGCCGCGGGCACCCGTGTTGCCGGTCGCGCCCGTATCACCCGTCGCCCCGGTATATCCCGTCGCCCCGGTGCTTCCGGTAGCACCGGTTCCGCCACTGGCACCGGTGTCGCCGGTTGCACCCGTATATCCGGTATTACCGGTATTGCCCGTTGCACCAGTGTGCCCCGTCGCGCCTTGTGGCCCGGCCGGACCCGCGGGAAGTGTGAAGCAGGCGCTCAATGCGAGCGTCGTCAGTGTGGCGGCAATCAGCTTCGAATAGTTCATGATGATTCCTTCTTATTGACTTAACGGATCGACCCACGTCATGGTGAGCAATCCCCCGGACTTGATCAGATCCCGGCGGCAATATTCGGCGGCGGCGGATCGGGCCATCGCTACAGCAAGGACGGAACCTGACCGACCTTCGGAAGCCACTTGAAAACTGGTTTCCGAGGTCAGCGCAGCACCGTTGGCGATGAGACTAAGAGAACCCGCGCACGCCGTCGGTACGCTGGCACGCATACTCTGGGTATTGACCGACACGACGGAGTACCGTCCGCCTGACTCACGAGAACACGCCGAGATCCGGGGAGCTTTACGTTTCCTTAACGCCTCGACCTCGACTATTAGTTCGATCTTAATGGCGCCTTTGGTAACGTTGGGTTTCTGACCCGCTTGTTCATTCGGAGGTGGCATGGACCCGCTATACCTACTGCTCGCCGCTGGTTTCTTTGCCCTCACAGCCTGGCTTGCCTTGATCTTTGAAAAAATTCGGAGGCAAAAATGAATCTCTTGTATTTGATTGCTCTGATTGGCGCGCTAGGCGTCTTTGTCTACCTTGTCGCAGTTCTCTTTTTTCCGGAGAATTTTTCATGACTGGCAACGGCTATCTGCAAATCGGTTTCTACCTTGCCGCACTGCTGCTGTTCGCCTGGCCTCTGGGCATCTACATGGCCAGCATCTACCAGGGAGACATTCCGCTATTCATCCGTTGGCTGCGCCCGGTCGAGCGTGGCCTGTACCGGCTGGCCGGCGTCAGCGATGCAGACCAGATGCACTGGACACGTTATGCCGTCGCCCTGCTGATCTTCAATCTGCTGGGCCTTGTCGTCGTTTATGCCCTGCAACGCCTGCAAGCCGACCTGCCGTTCAATCCCGACGGGATGGCCGGCACAACGGCCGATCTGGCCTTCAACACCGCCGTCAGCTTTGCCACCAACACCAACTGGCAGAGCTACGGCGGCGAGTCGACGATGAGCTACCTGACCCAGATGCTCGGCCTGACGGTCCAGAATTTCCTGTCTGCCGCCACCGGCATGGCCGTGCTGATCGCGCTGGCCCGTGGTTTCGTGAATCGGGAAGCGAATGTGGTCGGCAATTTCTGGGTGGATATGGTGCGCTCGACGCTTTATATCCTGCTGCCACTTTCCCTCTGTCTGGCCGTGGCACTAAGCAGCCAGGGCGTGGTGCAGACCTTTTCGGCTCACCATACCGTGACGCTGATGGAAGCCCTTGAATATCAACAACCCAAGCTCGCTTCCGACGGTCAAGCGCTTCTGGATGACAATAACCAGCCGGTGACCGAAAAGGTAACCACCCATGAGCAGACCATCGCGGTCGGCCCGGTGGCGTCGCAGGTGGCCATCAAGCAACTGGGCACCAATGGCGGCGGCTATTTCAACGTAAACTCGGCGCACCCCCTTGAGAACCCGACCCCACTCTCCAATTTGCTGGAGATGCTGGCCATCCTGATCATCCCTGCCGCCCTCTGCGTGGCCTTCGGCATCTACATCAAGGACCGGCGCCAGGGACTGGCCATCCTGGCGGCGATGACCATTGTCCTGGTTGCGTTGATTAGCTTGTGTGTCGCGGCCGAACAGGCCGGCAATCCGCTGTTCGAACGCCTCGGGCTAGCTACGCAAGCCTCCGACTTGCAGTCCGGCGGCAACATGGAGGGTAAGGAAACGCGTTTTGGCGTGGTCAATTCAGCGCTGTGGGCGACGGTAACGACGGCGGCCTCCAACGGCTCGGTCAATGCCATGCACGACTCGTTCACACCCCTCGGCGGACTGGTACCGATGTGGCTGATGCAACTCGGCGAAGTGATCTTCGGCGGCGTTGGATCGGGCCTCTACGGCATGATCATCTTCGCGCTCGTGGCGGTTTTCGTCGCCGGCCTGATGATTGGTCGCACTCCGGAATACCTGGGCAAGAAGATCGAGGCTTTCGAGATCAAGATGGCCGCCGTCGCCATCCTCGTGCCGCCGCTAGTGGTGCTGGTCGGTACGGCCATGGCGGTGATGCTCGATGCGGGCCGGGCCGGCATCGCCAACCCCGGCGCGCACGGCTTCTCGGAAATCCTCTACGCCTTCTCGTCAGCCGGCAACAACAACGGCAGCGCCTTTGCCGGGCTGTCAGCCAATACGCCGTTCTACAATACGCTGCTGGGCTTCGCCATGCTCTTCGCGCGCTTCTGGATCATCGTTCCGGTACTGGCCATTGCGGGCTCGCTGGCTGCCAAGAAGCGCATCCCACCCGGTGCCGGCACGCTGCCGACGCATACTCCGCTGTTCGTCCTTCTGTTGATCGGCACGGTGATCGTCGTCGGCGCCCTGACTTTCCTGCCGGCACTGGCGCTCGGCCCGATCGTCGAACAACTGCAAATGCTTGGCATGCACTAAGGAAAATCCGTATGCAAACCGTACACACACTTTACGACGCGGCTATCCTTCGGGAAGCCGCCTGGGAATCCTGCAAGCGCCTATCGCCGCGCTATCAGGTGAGGAACCCGGTGATGTTCGTCGTCTGGCTGGGCAGCCTGCTGACCACCGGCCTGTTCATCCAGGCCTTGGCCGGCGAAGGCGAGGCACCGGCCGCCTTCATCCTGGCCATCACGCTGTGGCTCTGGTTCACCGTGATCTTCGCCAATTTTGCCGAAGCGGTCGCCGAAGGACGCGGCAAGGCTCAAGCCGCCGCCCTGAAAGGACTGCGTAAAACGGTCTGGGCCAAGAAGCTGCTGGAACCGCACTACGGCTCCCAGATCCACACGACACCGTCCGAGGATCTGCGCAAGGGTGACGTGGTCATGGTCGCTGCCGGCGACATCATCCCCGGCGACGGCGAAGTCATCGAGGGCGTCGCTTCAGTGGACGAATCGGCGATTACCGGTGAGTCGGCGCCGGTAATCCGCGAAGCCGGTGGCGACTTCTCGTCGGTGACCGGTGGTACCCGCATTCTCTCCGACTGGCTGGTCGTGCGTATCACGGTCAACCCGGGCGAAACTTTCATCGACCGCATGATCGGCATGGTCGAAGCGGCCAAACGTCAGAAAACACCGAACGAAATTGCCCTGACCATCCTGCTGGTGGCACTGACCCTGGCCTTCCTGCTGGCCACCGCGACGCTGCTGCCATTTTCGCTGTTCAGTGTGAACTCGGCAGGGGTTGGTACGCCGATCACGGTGACGGTTCTGGTTGCCCTGCTGGTCTGCCTGATCCCAACGACCATCGGCGGCTTGTTGTCAGCCATCGGCGTCGCCGGCATGAGCCGGATGATGGGCAAGAACGTCATCGCCACCTCGGGCCGCGCAGTTGAGGCAGCCGGCGACGTCGATGTGCTGATGCTCGACAAGACCGGCACCATCACCCTCGGCAATCGCCAGGCCTCATCCTTTGTCGCCGCACCCGGCGTCGGGGCGCCAGCACTGGCCGAAGCGGCGCTCTATGCCTCGCTGGCCGACGAAACTCCGGAAGGTCGCTCGATCGTCACGCTGGCCAAGGAAACGCTGCATCAGCGCGGTCGCGACATCCATGCCGAAGGCGCAATCTTCGTCCATTTCACCGCCCAGACCCGGATGAGCGGCATCGACTGGAATGGTCGCTGTATCCGCAAGGGTGCTACCGATGCCGTGCGTGCCTACATCACCACCCAGGGCGGTACTTGGCCGGCAAAGGTACAGGAAGCGGTCGATGAAATCTCCCGGCGTGGTTCGACACCATTGGTCGTCGCTGAAGGAAACCGGGTGCTGGGTGCTGTCGAACTCAAGGACATCGTCAAGGGGGGTATCAAGGAGCGATTTGCCGAGCTGCGCCGCATGGGCATCAAGACGGTGATGATCACCGGCGACAATAACCTGACGGCAGCGGCCATCGCGGCCGAAGCCGGGGTCGACGACTTCCTCGCCGAAGCGACGCCTGAAGCCAAGCTGAAGCTGATCCGCCAGTACCAGGCGGAAGGCCGTCTGGTCGCGATGACCGGCGACGGCACCAACGACGCACCGGCGCTGGCCCAGGCCGACGTGGCAGTAGCCATGAACACCGGCACGCAGGCCGCCAAGGAAGCCGGCAACATGGTTGATCTGGACTCCAACCCGACCAAACTGATCGAGGTCGTCGAAACCGGCAAGCAGATGCTGATGACCCGCGGCGCACTGACCACCTTCTCCATTGCCAACGATATCGCCAAATACTTCGCCATCATCCCGGCCGCCTTTGCAACCACCTATCCTGCCCTGAATGCGCTCAACGTGATGGGGCTGGCAACGCCTTCATCGGCCATCCTGTCGGCCGTGATCTTCAATGCGCTGGTGATCATTGCCCTGATCCCGCTGGCTCTCAAGGGCGTCGCCTATCGCCCGTCGGGTGCCGTCGCCATCCTGCGCCGCAACCTGCTGGTCTACGGGCTGGGCGGGTTGGTGGTTCCATTCATCGGCATCAAGGCCATCGACCTCCTGCTGGTCGGCCTCAATCTCGCCTGAGGAGTTCGCCATGCTCAAGGAATTCAGACCCGCTCTCATCTTGCTGATGGCCCTGTCGATACTGACCGGGATGCTCTATCCGGCGCTGGTTACCGGCGTGGCCAAGGTGGCATTTGCCAACGCATCGGATGGCAGCCTGCTGGAAAGTGACGGCAGGATCGTCGGCTCCCGCCTGGTCGGGCAGCACTTTTCCGACCCCAAACACTTCTGGGGACGTCCTTCTGCCACTTCACCGATGCCTTACAACGCAGCATCTTCCGGCGGATCCAACCAGGGGCCACTCAATCCGGCATTGGCCGAAGCCGTCAAGGGGCGCATCGATGCCCTCAAGGCCAGCGACCCGGCGCAGACTTCCCCTATCCCGGTCGATCTCGTCACTGCCTCGGCCAGCGGCCTTGATCCGCACATCAGCGTTGCAGCAGCCCTCTGGCAAGTACCACGGGTCGCCCGCGAGCGGCATCTTTCCGAGCAGGAAGTCAGGACTCTGGTCATTGCCCAAACCGAGGGTCGCCAGTTGGGCTTCCTCGGCGAACCCCGGGTCAATGTCCTGGCACTGAACCTGCGCCTGGACAAAGCTGCAAATAGCCGCTAGAACTCATCATGTCCGAAGTCGACTCGATGCCGGAGGCTAGAAAGGCCGGGCATGGCTGAAATGGTTCAGCGCCCCGATCCGGACGCGCTTCTCGCCCAGCTTGAGGCCGATGCCCTTCAGGCCCGGCGCGGGAAACTGAAGATATTTTTCGGCGCCAGCCCGGGGGTCGGCAAGACTTATGCAATGCTCAGCGCCGCCCGCGTGCTGGTTGGCCAGGGCGTCGACCTGGCCATCGGAGTGGTGGAAACGCACGGCCGTTCGGAGACGGCGGCGCTGCTCCAGG
Organism: Candidatus Accumulibacter propinquus; assembly: GCF_056856495.1. Lineage (NCBI taxonomy): Bacteria > Pseudomonadati > Pseudomonadota > Betaproteobacteria > Candidatus Accumulibacter > Candidatus Accumulibacter propinquus. The sequence goes on along the minus strand of NZ_JBSEHC010000001.1, from coordinate 192,612 downwards.
GGCTGAATCTGATCCCGCTGCGCCTGATTGACTACAAAGGACATCAACTTCAGGAATTTGATCTCGATGCGGCCCTGGCACGCGCTCCGGATCTGATCCTGATGGATGAACTTGCGCATTCCAATGCGCCAGGCTCACGCCATCCCAAACGCTGGCAGGATGTCGAGGAGTTGCTCGGCGCCGGCATCGACGTATGTACTACGGTCAACGTCCAGCATCTGGAGAGTTTGAACGATGTTGTCGGCGGCATTACCGGGACGAAGGTCTGGGAAACGGTGCCGGATCACGTTTTTGACAGTGCTGACGAAATTATTCTGGTCGATTTGCCACACGAAGAACTGCTCCGGCGCCTGCAGGAAGGCAAGGTCTACATACCGCAACAGGCCGAGCGAGCGGTGCAGAACTTTTTCCGCAAAGGCAATTTGCTGGCGCTGCGCGAACTGGCGCTTCGCCGAACAGCGGATCGGGTGGACGACGACGTGCTGGCCTATCGCCGGGAAAAATCCGTCACGACCGTCTGGCCAACCCAGGAATCGCTGCTCGTCTGCGTCAGCGCCGGCGTCGGGAGCAACAAGCTGATTCGGGCCGGCGCTCGCCAGGCGGCACAGTTCAACGTGCCCTGGCATGCCATCTACGTCGAGACACCCAGGCTTCAGCGTTTGCCGGCCGATGCGCGGGCACGCATCCTGCGTACGCTCAAGCTTGCCCAGGATCTGGGCGCGACCACGGCCAGCCTGTCTGGACAGGACCCCATCGCGGTGGCAGTGGCCTATGCCCGCGACCACAATTTGGGCAAAGTGATTATCGGTCGTGACACGGCAAGGCTCTGGCCCTGGCAACGCAGCTTTGCCGAGCGCATGAGCCGCGCAGGCCCTGAACTGGACGTCGTCCTGGTCGCGCGCGACCGCGATGAACGGGAAAACACGCCGCCTACGCTATCCGAGAGCACCCCGACTGCTGTCGCACGGGACTGGCCGGGTTATGCCTGGGCTGCGGCAGCGGTCGCGCTGGTCGCGTGTCTGATGACGCCTCTGCTCCACCTCCTGGACCTGGCCAATATCGTCATGGTCTTCCTGCTGGCTGCGGTCTTTGTCGCCTATAAACTCGGGCGCGGCCCCGGTGCTTTCGCGGCGCTTCTGGCTGTCGCCGCATTCGATTTCTTCTTCGTACCGCCGCGTTTCTCGTTCGCGGTCAGCGACGTTCAGTACATCCTGACTTTTGCGGTCATGCTGGCCGTTGCTCTGCTGATCGGGCAACTGACCGCCGGCCTGAAGTTTCAGGTGGCCGTTGCCGAGAGTCGCGAGCAGCGCATACGCGCCCTGTTCGAAATGGCCAGAGAACTGTCCAGCGCTCTGGCCACTGAACAGATTGCTGAAATCAGCGAGCGCTTTGTGCAACGCGTGTTCGGCGCTCCGTCCTTGCTCCTGGCTCTGGACACGAAAGACAAACTGGTGTCGGTGAGTGAAACGGAGGCCTTGCCGCAACTGGATGCGGGCATCGCTCAATGGGCATTTGATCACAATGAACTGGCCGGATTCTCGACCGGAACGCTGCCGTCGGCACCCGTGCTCTACGTCCCGCTGAAGGCGCCGATGCGGACGCGGGGCATCCTGGCGATATCGCCAACAGCCGGACAATGGACTGCCGCTCCGGAACAACAAAGACTGCTGGAGACCAGCGCAACGCTGATTGCGATTGCCCTCGAACGCGTGCATTTCATCGCCGTCGCACAGGAAGCCTTGATCCAGATGGAATCGGAGCAGTTGCGGAATTCCTTGTTGTCCGCGCTTTCCCATGACCTCCGCACACCGCTGACAGTGCTGACCGGCCTGGCCGACTCCCTCAGCCTGGCCGGTCCGCCGTTGCCCAAGGCTCAAGCCGACATAGCTCAGTCCATTCGCGACGAGGCACTGCGAACCAGCGCGCTGGTCACCAACCTGCTCGACATGGCGCGTTTGCAGTCGCGCAACGTCAGGATCAATCGCGACTGGCAACCACTGGAAGAAATCATCGGCGTCGCACTGCAAGCCCGCGCCCACCAGTTGTCAGGCCATTCGGTTGAGGTGACACTGCCGGCCGATCTGCCACTGCTCTATTTCGACCCGATTCTGATGGAACGGGTGTTCTGCAACCTGCTGGAGAATGCTGCAAAATACACCCCTACAGGCAGCACAATTTCACTGTGGGCACGGCAGAATGGGGATTCAGTTGAAATCATCGTCGAGGACAACGGGCCCGGACTGCCCCATGGCAAGGAAGAAGCCCTTTTTGAAGCATTCGCTCGTGGCAGGAACGAATCAGCGGTCACCGGTGTTGGTCTGGGGCTGTCCATTGTCCGGGCCATTGTCGAAGCGCACGAGGGTACCGTCAGCGCCGGGAATCGCGACGAGGGTGGAACGCGCTTTGTCATCCGCCTGCCGGCGGGGAACGCCCCGGAAGTCCCCAGGGAGGTTGTCGAATGAGCACTGGTGCAATCCCGCACAGCGTCATCGTCATTGAAGACGAAGTCCAGATACGGCGCTTCGTGAGAGTGGCGCTTGAGGCGGAAAACTGTAAGGTGACCGAGGCGGGATCGGGTGAACGCGGGATCATCGAGTCCGGAACGCGCAAACCTGATCTGATCGTCCTCGACCTGGGATTGCCGGACCGTGACGGTATCGATGTCATCCGCGAAATTCGCACCTGGTCTGGCGTACCCATCCTCATCCTCTCGGCCCGCAGCATGGAGAGCGATAAAGTCAGGGCACTCGACGCCGGTGCCGACGATTATCTGACCAAGCCTTTCGGCATCCCGGAGTTGCAGGCACGCGTTCGTGCCCTGCTCCGACGGGCTGTACATTCATCCGGAACGGAAAATCCGCAATTCATTGTGGGTGACCTGCGGATTGACCTGATCAAGCGGCAGGTTTGGCGCGGCGAACTGGAAATTCATCTGACCCCCATCGAATACAAGCTACTCTCCCTGCTGCTGAGAAACCTCGGCAAGGTGGTCACGCATCGGCAAATTCTGTGCGAGGTCTGGGGACCCAGCCACGTTGACGATACGCATTACCTGCGGGTTTATATGGCGGGTTTACGACGGAAACTCGAGATTGACGCAAATCTTCCACGGCATATTCGAACTGAGCCTGGAGTGGGTTACCGACTGGTCGAGTAGTTAAGGGATTCATCTCGGCCCTTGCCCAGCAACCATCCCAAACGTACTCACGCCCGTTGCGCAAACGCCTCGAAGCCTTCGACCGGCAGCGGTCGGCTGAACAGGTAGCCCTGGTACGCGTGACAGCCCTGACTGGCGAGAAAATCCCTCTGGGCTTCGGTTTCCACGCCCTCGGCGATGACCGCGAGCCCCAGGCTTTCTGCGAGAACGACGACCATTCTGGCAATCGCAGCATCATTGGTGTCGGTAAGGATGTTGCGGATGAAGCTCTGGTCGATCTTCAACTGATCGAGCGGCAAGCGCTTCAGATAAGACAGCGACGAGTAGCCGGTCCCAAAATCGTCCAGCGAAAAATCGACGCCCTTAGCCTTGAGAACACTCATCTTGGCAATAACCTGGTCGACATCGTCCACCAGCAGGCTCTCGGTGAGTTCCAGCTTGAGCCGTTGCGGCCGGGCTCCGCTACGCGCCAGCGCCGCCAGCACCTGGTCGACAAAACCCTCGTCGTGAAACTGACGGGCACTGACGTTCACCGCGATCGTGAGATGCGCCAGCGCGGGTTGGTCGGCCCACGCCGCCAGTCGCTCGCAAGCCGTGTCCAGCACCCATTGACCGATAGGCAGGATCAGCCTGGTTTCCTCGACCAGGGGAATGAACTCGGCCGGCGACACCAGGCCGCGCTCGGGATGGAACCAGCGCAGCAAGGCTTCGGCACCGGTGACCCGACCGGACGAATCCACCTGCGCCTGGTAGTACACCAGGAACTGCTCTCTCTGCACGGCTTCACGCAAGCCGGCTTCCAGAGCGGCACGCGCGGTGATGACCGCCTGCATGCTCGGGTCGAAGAAGCGCAGCGTGTTGCGACCCGCCCCCTTGGCATGATGCATGGCGGACTCCGCACGTTGCAGCAACTCATCGACACCCTCCTGGCGATCGCCAAAAAGGGCAATGCCGATACTGACCGTGCAGTGATGTGCGTAACTGGCGAGCTGGTAAACCTGACTGAGCGCGGCCAGGATCTTCTCTCCGACCATTTCGGCCTGCGTCGCGGCCTCCTGGGCGCCTTCACTCAGATCTTCGAGCATCACCACGAATTCGTCACTGCCCGGACGCGAAACGGTGTCGCTGGCGCGCACGCAGCCAGCCAGACGCTGGGCAACCTGCAGCAATACCAAGTCTCCCTGGTCTCGGCCAACGATGTCGTTGAGGCTCTTGAAGTTGTCGAGATCGACGAACAGCAAGGCACCGCCGCGACCGGTTCGCGAACTGGCAGTCAGCGCGTGCTGCAACCGGTCGAGCAACAGCCGGCGGTTCGGCAGATCGGTGAGGATGTCGTAGAAAGCAAGATGGTCGATCTTTCTTTCAGCCGCCTTGCGCTGCGTCAGATCGGAAAACACCGCCACATAGTGGGATACGCTGGCTTCCTCGTCGCGCACGGCGGCGATGCTCAGCCATTCCGGAAAGACTTCGCCGTTCTTGCGTCGGTTCCAGATCTCGCCCTGCCAATGCATTTCAGAGGTCAGTGCCGCCCAGATTGTCGCGTAAAACGCAGCGTCCTGTCGCCCCGAATTGAGCAGGCGCGGCGTCTGACCAACGACTTCGTCGGCGCTGTAACCGGTCATCCGCGTGAACGCATCATTGACTGCCAGGATCTGCTGGTCGGCATCGGTGATCATGATGCCTTCCTTGGCATTGTCGAAGACCTCCGCCGCCAGCTTGAGCTGCTTTTCGGCGGCGCGACGCACGTCGATCTCCTTGATCAGGTTCCTGTTCGTTTCATTGAGCGCCTGCGTACGTTCCTGGACCCGGTGGTCGAGTTCCCGGTTGGCAAGTTCAAGCGCATTGAGGGATGCCTCAAGCTCCGACGATTGGCGGTCGATGATCCCCTGAGCGCGCGCCACCAGCAGGTAGAGCAGTCCGTAGAGCAGCGCCAGCAGGCCAAAGACAATGCCGATCACGATCCGGCGGGTTTCCTCCAGGTGGACGACAAAGGCTGTGACGTCGCTGTAAATCTCGATGACACCGACTATCGCCTTCCTATCGTTGCGCACCGGCAGGTAAGACGAAATGACGTCGAGGTCGGTAACGGTCCCTTCGAAGGTATCCATGGTGTCCCGATGATTCAGGACGCTCGCCACCCTGCCCTCCCTGGCCGCCAGGAACCCCGCATTGCTGCTCTTGTCTTCGCCGGTCTGTCTGGGATCGGTGGAGAACACGGTCACGCCGTTCAAGGCGTAAACCTTGACCTTGACAACTTCCGTGCCCTTCATGTGCTGCACAACCAGATCCTGGAGGTGGATTTCCTGAGCGTGCAAGCGCAGAACCTCAGCCGTTGCGTCGGGATGATCATCGACGAGGGTGGCAAAGTTCGGCCACAATGCGTTGGCAAAGGCGTTGGTCAACGCAATGTTGCGGCCTTCGGCAAGGTACTTGAGGTCGCCGAGGGCGAGATGCTGGTAGCTCCAACCCAGCACCACTGCGGTAAGCACGGTGCACAGCAGGCTGCTCAGTGAAAAATACTGCTTGAGCGCAAAGCGCGTCCGCCCGTGGCTCTTGGTGCCTGCGTGGTCCACCTCGTGTCCCTCCCTGAGCGTATCGATCAACAATTATTGTCGCCAAAAGCATAGCAGGACAAGTGACCAAGTAGGCATTCCCGTGTCACCCTGCGCGTAATTCACGACATCACCGGCGACGCTCGGTTTACGCGTGGCAAGCGTAGAATCCCTGCTGTCACCGTCTGGGCGAAGTTTCAGTTCAGCGAGGTCCTTCCCCTGAACCCGCTTGCGCACCACGATCGACAAACCCTACTCCCCAAGTCGTCAGGACGCACTGTTCGTGAAAATCACCTCATTCCAGGCGCTGGCCTGCCCGCTGGACGGCGCCCCCCTGTGCTGCACCGGTGCGACATGGCGCTGCCCTGGCGGACACAGTTTCGACATCGCGAGCGAGGGCTATACCCATCTGCTGCCGGTCCAGAATAAGCGCTCGCGCGACCCGGGTGATAGCAGGCAGATGGTCGCTGCCCGCCGCCGTTTCCTCAATGCCGGTTTCTACCAGGCGATTGCCACTGCGACAAGCGAGGCGGTACTGGCGGATCTGCCGCCCAGGGGAACTGTCAGTTGTCTCGATGCGGGTTGCGGCGAGGGTTACTACCTACGCCAGTTGGCAGCAGCGAACAGTGACGGACAGACAGTCGTGTTGCTTGGGCTGGACATTTCGAAGTGGGCGGTGCTGTCGGCCGCGAAACAGGACAGGCGGCCCAATTGGATCGTAGGCAGCAACGCGAACCTGCCGGTGCAATCGGGAACGCTTGATTGGGTGCTGTGCCTTTTCGGGTTTCCCGTCTACGCCGAGTTTAACCGTGTACTCAAACCGGATGGCCAATTACTGCAGCTTGATGCGGGGCCGGATCATCTGCGGGAACTGCGTGAAATCATTTACCCCTCCCTGAAACCCGAACGTGCTGCCGACGTGCGAGATCCGCAAGGCTTTACCAGCCTGTCCACTGAAACCGTCCACTACCCGCTGCAGCTCTTGGGCCCGGAGCCGATTGCCGATCTGCTGGCCATGACACCGCATCTCTACCGCGCCACGGCCGAGCGCCGCGCGCAGGCGGCAAAACTGAGCGCTCTGTCGGTCACCATCGAAGTGCGCATGACTCGCTTTGGGCGGCACACCATTCGCTGATCATCGCGGCGATTCAACGGGCTGGGATCGGCGCTTTGACAGGGGCTGTAATGATGATCACCTGCGACGTTGCTTACCTCATGATGGATATGTCAGCATAATGCTGGTCGGACCCCAGCAAGCCCACAGTGCTCCCGTCGCTGCATTCCCCCTGCTGGGCGGCGATTATGGTTGCCATTCGCAGGCCCTTGTGACACTCTCTGCAATTTCCACGCTGCCATATGTGATGATGCACTTCATTGCCGATGATGGAGAAAAAATCTACCTCCAGGTTTCAGGTCACGGTTCCCCGATCATCATGCTGCACGGTTGGACGGCGAGCCACAGGGAATGGTCGCCATTTCTCGACCCACTGACACCACAACACCGGGTTTACCGATGGGACGCCCGCGGCCACGGTGGACATCGCCTGACGCGAGACACCGTGCCAACTGTGCAGCGCATGGCGCGAGATCTTCGCAACCTGATCGACCACTACCAACTTGACGACCTGATAGCGGTCGGTCATTCACTGGGCGCCTTGACCCTTTGGCAGTACATTGAGGAATATGGCTGCCACAGGCTGCGCAAGCTTTGCTTTATCGACCAGTCACCCAAGCTGCTGACGGATGCCGGATGGTTGAATGGTATTTACGGCGACTTCGACCGCGAGCGATCCATGACCCTGTTGAAAGACCTGAGGAGAGACTTCGCTGAGTCGGTTCTGCGCCTAGGTGCGATGGGACTCAATGATCGAGCACGAAAGAAGTACGACGAGAATACGCGCGGTCTTGAAAGGGCACGCCAATGGCTGAAAGAGCAGGACCCGGCACCCCTGATCGCCTGCTGGGAAAGCCTGACCGAAGCCGACTACCGAGCCACCTTGGCCCGGATTGATATCCCGGCGCTGCTGGTTTACGGTGGCGCCAGCAACTATTATCGCAGTGAAACAGCTCACTACGTTCAAAACAGGATCGCCAACGCCGTGCTACACGTATATGAGGGGACCGATCACTCGCCGCACCAGTGGGAACGCGATCGCTTCCTGCGAGACTTGCGCGCGTTCATTGATCCGCCTTGATCAGGCTGGTAAAGCGCTTGCGAAGCTTGGCCAGTTTGGGGCTTACAACGACTTGACAGTATCCCTGCTCGGAGTTTCTGCGAAAATATTGCTGGTGATACGCCTCGGCGGCGAAAAACCGAGAAGCAGGAAGTAGTTCGGTAACAATCGGTCCGCGCCACAGGCCCAGATTCTCGAATTCCACAACCAGCGCCTTCGCGATCTGCCGCTGCTCGTCAGTGTGATAAAAGATTGCCGATCGATACTGCGACCCGACGTCATTCCCCTGCCGATCTCGCGTCGTCGGATCATGGATCGCAAAGAAGACTTCGAGAAGGGTACGATAACTGCACCGAGCAGGGTCAAAAGTAAGCTGAACCGCCTCCGCATGTCCCGTTCGACCTGTACAGACGGCGGCATAATCCGGATGGTCAACGTGTCCGCCGCAGTAACCGGACACCACTGACTCCACACCGTCGATCTGCTCGAATACCGCCTCCAGACACCAAAAGCACCCTCCGGCAAGAGTTGCTATCTCGTGATTCGCTGTCATGGGGTACCTCTTTCAGTAGCGAGTGCGCCACATCATGCGTCCACGCAATTGAGGATGCTACCAAGGCAAAAGCCCTCGCCGGGATAATCCGGGGAGGGCTTTTGTGATGGGGGAGCCTGGCGGTGACCTACTTTCACACATGAAGTATGCACTATCATCGGCGTACCTTCGTTTCACGGTCCTGTTCGGGATGGGAAGGGGTGGGTCCAAAGGGCTATGGCCGCCAAGCGTAACGGATATGCACGCCGGGTGAGCGGGGTGCGCAAAAGGGAAGAAGGGGTTGTGATGCATAGGAGTTGCTGCTCAAGGTTATAGGATCAAGCCTCACGGGCAATTAGTACTGGTTAGCTTAACGCATTGCTGCGCTTCCACACCCAGCCTATCAACGTGGTGGTCTACCACGACCCTTCAGGGGGATCAAGTCCCCAGGGAAATCTCATCTTAAGGCGAGTTTCACGCTTAGATGCTTTCAGCGTTTATCTCTTCCGAACTTAGCTACCCGGCAATACGACTGGCGTCATAACCGGTACACCAGAGGTTCGTCCACTCCGGTCCTCTCGTACTAGGAGCAGCCCCCTTCAAATTTCCAGCGCCCACGGCAGATAGGGACCAAACTGTCTCACGACGTTTTAAACCCAGCTCACGTACCACTTTAAATGGCGAACAGCCATACCCTTGGGACCGACTACAGCCCCAGGATGTGATGAGCCGACATCGAGGTGCCAAACACCGCCGTCGATATGAACTCTTGGGCGGTATTAGCCTGTTATCCCCAGAGTACCTTTTATCCGTTGAGCGATGGCCCTTCCATACAGAACCACCGGATCACTATGACCTACTTTCGTACCTGCTCGACGTGTGGGTCTCGCAGTCAAGCACGCTTTTGCCATTGCACTATTAGCACGATGTCCGACCGTACCTAGCGTACCTTCGTACTCCTCCGTTACACTTTAGGAGGAGACCGCCCCAGTCAAACTGCCTACCATGCACGGTCCCAGACCCGGATTCACGGGCCGTGGTTAGAACCTCAAACAAACCAGGGTGGTATTTCAAGGTTGGCTCCACCAGAACTAGCGTCCCGGCTTCACTGCCTCCCACCTATCCTACACAAGTCGGTTCAAAGTCCAATGCAAAGCTACAGTAAAGGTTCATGGGGTCTTTCCGTCTAACCGCGGGGAGATTGCATCTTCACAACCATTTCAACTTCGCTGAGTCTCAGGAGGAGACAGTGTGGCCATCGTTACGCCATTCGTGCAGGTCGGAACTTACCCGACAAGGAATTTCGCTACCTTAGGACCGTTATAGTTACGGCCGCCGTTTACCGGGGCTTCGATCAAGAGCTTGCACCCCATCACTTAACCTTCCGGCACCGGGCAGGCGTCACACCCTATACGTCCACTTTCGTGTTTGCAGAGTGCTGTGTTTTTATTAAACAGTCGCAGCCACCATTTCACTGCAACCCTTTCAGCCTTCACCCGCGAGGGGCTACAACCTATCAGGGCGCACCTTTTCCCGAAGTTACGGTGCAAATTTGCCGAGTTCCTTCTCCTGAGTTCTCTCAAGCGCCTTAGAATTTTCATCCTGCCCACCTGTGTCGGTTTGCGGTACGGTCTCCTGGTAACTGAAGCTTAGAGGCTTTTCTTGGAAGCATGGTATCAATCACTTCGCGGTACAAGACCACTCGTTATCACGCCTCAGCATTAACCCCCCGGATTTGCCTAAGAGGTCTGCCTACACGCTTGAACCGGGACGTCCAACACCCGGCTGACCTAACCTTCTCCGTCCCCCCATCGCATTACCAAGAGGTACAGGAATATTGACCTGTTTCCCATCGACTACGCTTTTCAGCCTCGCCTTAGGGGCCGACTCACCCTGCGCCGATGAACGTTGCGCAGGAAACCTTGGGCTTTCGGCGAGGGAGCTTTTCACTCCCTTTATCGCTACTCATGTCAGCATTCGCACTTCTGATACCTCCAGCATCCTTCTCAAGACACCTTCATCGGCTTACAGAACGCTCTCCTACCATATCCTTGCGGATATCCGCGATTTCGGTGCATAGTTTGAGCCCCGTTACATCTTCCGCGCAGGACGACTCGACCAGTGAGCTATTACGCTTTCTTTAAAGGATGGCTGCTTCTAAGCCAACCTCCTGGCTGTCTAAGCCTTCCCACCTCGTTTCCCACTTAACTATGTCTTCGGGACCTTAATCGGCGGTCTGGGTTGTTTCCCTCTTGACACCGGACGTTAGCACCCGATGTCTGTCTCCCAAGCTCGCACTCAACGGTATTCTGAGTTTGCAATGGTTTGGTAAGTCGCGATGACCCCCTAGCCATAACAGTGCTTTACCCCCGTCGGTGATACTTGAGGCACTACCTAAATAGTTTTCGGAGAGAACCAGCTATTTCCAAGTTTGTTTAGCCTTTCACCCCTATCCACAGCTCATCCCCTAATTTTTCAACATTAGTGGGTTCGGACCTCCAGTGCGTGTTACCGCACCTTCATCCTGGCCATGGATAGATCACTTGGTTTCGGGTCTACGTCCAGCAACTAGGCGCCCTTATCAGACTCGGTTTCCCTACGCCTCCCCTATTCGGTTAAGCTCGCTACTGAACGTAAGTCGCTGACCCATTATACAAAAGGTACGCAGTCACCCCACGAAGGGGCTCCCACTGTTTGTATGCATGCGGTTTCAGGATCTATTTCACTCCCCTCCCGGGGTTCTTTTCGCCTTTCCCTCACGGTACTGGTTCACTATCGGTCGATTACGAGTATTTAGCCTTGGAGGATGGGCCCCCCATATTCAGACAGGATTTCTCGTGCCCCGCCCTACTTGTCGCAAGCTTGGTACCACGATCGGGTTTTCGCGTACGGGGCTGTCACCCACTACGGCGCCACTTTCCAGAGACTTCCGCTAACGCAATCGCTATCACTTGCAGGCTGTTCCCATTTCGCTCGCCACTACTTTGGGAATCTCGGTTGATTTCTTTTCCTCCGGCTACTTAGATGTTTCAGTTCGCCGGGTTCGCTTCCTCACGCCTATGTATTCAGCGTGGGATACTCCTTGCGGAGTGGGTTTCCCCATTCGGATATCTCTGGATCAAAGCTTCATTGCCAGCTCCCCAGAGCTTTTCGCAGGCTTGTACGTCCTTCTTCGCCTGTAATCGCCAAGGCATCCACCACATGCACTTATTCGCTTGATCCTATAACCTTGAGCTCTCTTGCGAGACCTCCAGCTACAGGCAACTCATTTGTGCTCCCCCTTGCGGGGGTTCGATGCAATCACAACCGTATTGCCAATCCCCAGTCTTCCGGGCAATCAGCAATACAACCTTCTTCCATTTTGTTAAAGAGCACAGGCCCCGTAAGGGGTCAGGCCTGCAGGGTACGGACCCTGCAGGCCTGACATCTCACGCGCGGTGGTAAGTTTGGTGGAGGATGACGGGATCGAACCGACGACCCCCTGCTTGCAAAGCAGGTGCTCTCCCAGCTGAGCTAATCCCCCGCTAGTCAGCCACGTGTTTCGACTTCGCTTACAGCAGCCTCCGTCGATTCGCTGGTGGGTCTGGTTGGAATCGAACCAACGACCCTCGCCTTATCAAGACGATGCTCTAACCGACTGAGCTACAGACCCTCCGCATGTGCAGCCTGTGACAACCGATAGGTTGTGGGTTCTCGATCCAGTTTTTCTCTAGAAAGGAGGTGATCCAGCCGCAGGTTCCCCTACGGCTACCTTGTTACGACTTCACCCCAGTCACGAACCCTGCCGTGGTAATCGCCCTCCTTGCGGTTAGGCTAACTACTTCTGGCAGAACCCGCTCCCATGGTGTGACGGGCGGTGTGTACAAGACCCGGGAACGTATTCACCGCGACATGCTGATCCGCGATTACTAGCGATTCCGACTTCACGCAGTCGAGTTGCAGACTGCGATCCGGACTACGATCGGCTTTCTGAGATTGGCTCCCCCTCGCGGGTTGGCAACCCTCTGAACCGACCATTGTATGACGTGTGAAGCCCTACCCATAAGGGCCATGAGGACTTGACGTCATCCCCACCTTCCTCCGGTTTGTCACCGGCAGTCTCATTAAAGTGCCCAACTGAATGATGGCAATTAATGACAAGGGTTGCGCTCGTTGCGGGACTTAACCCAACATCTCACGACACGAGCTGACGACAGCCATGCAGCACCTGTGTTCAGGTTCTCTTGCGAGCACTCCCAGATCTCTCCAGGATTCCTGACATGTCAAGGGTAGGTAAGGTTTTTCGCGTTGCATCGAATTAATCCACATCATCCACCGCTTGTGCGGGTCCCCGTCAATTCCTTTGAGTTTTAGCCTTGCGGCCGTACTCCCCAGGCGGTCAACTTCACGCGTTAGCTACGGCACTAAAAGGTTTAACCCTCCCAACACCTAGTTGACATCGTTTAGGGCGTGGACTACCAGGGTATCTAATCCTGTTTGCTCCCCACGCTTTCGTGCATGAGCGTCAGTATTGGCCCAGGGGGCTGCCTTCGCCATCGGTGTTCCTCCACATCTCTACGCATTTCACTGCTACACGTGGAATTCCACCCCCCTCTGCCAAACTCCAGCTTGGCAGTCTCAAATGCAGTTCCCAGGTTGAGCCCGGGGATTTCACATCTGACTTACCAAACCGCCTGCGCACGCTTTACGCCCAGTAATTCCGATTAACGCTCGCACCCTACGTATTACCGCGGCTGCTGGCACGTAGTTAGCCGGTGCTTCTTATTCCGGTACCGTCATCCACACAGGGTATTGACCCATGCGATTTCTTCCCGGCCGAAAGAGCTTTACAACCCGAAGGCCTTCTTCACTCACGCGGCATGGCTGGATCAGGCTTGCGCCCATTGTCCAAAATTCCCCACTGCTGCCTCCCGTAGGAGTCTGGGCCGTGTCTCAGTCCCAGTGTGGCGGATCATCCTCTCAGACCCGCTACGGATCGTCGCCTTGGTAGGCCTTTACCCCACCAACTAGCTAATCCGACATCGGCCGCTCCCAGAGCGCAAGGTCTTGCGATCCCCTGCTTTCCTGCTCACAGAATATGCGGTATTAGCGTAACTTTCGCTACGTTATCCCCCACTCCAGGGCACGTTCCGATGCTTTACTCACCCGTTCGCCACTCGCCACCAGGTTGCCCCGTGCTGCCGTTCGACTTGCATGTGTAAGGCATGCCGCCAGCGTTTAATCTGAGCCAGGATCAAACTCTTCAGTTCAAATCCTAAAACTCTCGCTCGACGTCCCATCAGACCAGATCCCTCCAGCCCAACAGGTCTTACTTCTTCATCTGTGCGAGTCCTTCTCTATCCTTCAGCAATTCACTCTCGTAAATCGCCCCGAACCAAGAACCCACACCTATCGGTTGTCTGGTTTTTAAAGAGCTGGTTGCGGGGACAGGATTTGAACCTGTGACCTTCGGGTTATGAGCCCGACGAGCTGCCAGACTGCTCCACCCCGCGACTGTCAAGAAGAAATATCTCCTTGCTAACTTCGCATACTTTTATTGCTGACCGACTACGTTTTGTTGCCTTGACGGTCGGCCGTGCTGCGAAGAGGAAGCATTGTAGCAGCGCTCCCCTAGCCCGTCAACACTTTGCCGGACACTTCAGCCCTGACGCATGACCCTGCCGAATCGGACCCGTTTGCCGGAAGCCCCCGCTTTCGCCGCTGGAGCGGTCAGATCGCGGGGCGGCTGGCGGCAAGTGAGCGCTGGATGCGCGGGTGGTGTGGGGTCCGTGAAGAGGATGTCGATAGGTGGCAGGAGCTCCGGTCTGATCGCTGGGCGAGCCTTTCCCGGCACGTCGAACGCTGCGTGGGGTGGTTCCTGGGGCCGTCCGGGGCAGGTCACTCGAGTTGCAGGAGAAAGGGTTTGGCGAGAAGCACGCGCATCCGCGCAGGATCGAGCCAGGGGGCAGCGCAGGAATTTCGGATGAAGGCGATGGCGCCGCGCACGCCGAACTGGCGATACAGATCGCGCAGCTGTCGCGTGAAGCGCGCCAGGGTATTGAAGACATGCGCCAGCCGCATCAGGAGGTGGTAGCCGCGCATGGCATTCCAGTCGAGGGCAAAGGCATGCTCGTAGTGGTAGCCCTGGTGCTTTTCGACGAGGAAGCCCGCTTCGATGCCCCAGCGGTGGCGGGCGCCGAGATTGCAGCGCTGCATGGACGTTCTCGCGGCTGAGCGGCTGGCTGGAGAGCCAGGCGTGGCGTGCCGTTTCGGTGACGATCGCGGCCTGTTGGTCGACCCGCTGCCAGCTTTCCTCACAGACGACCACGTGCAGCTTGAGCCGGCAACGACCGTTCGCACCATAAGGCATACTCGATGTCATTGACCCAGCTGAAGCGCTGTTGGCGTTTGTCCCCAGTCCTGCTGCAGGGTCTGTGACTGCCGGGGCTGCAGCGCGCGGAACTCCTCCCAGACCGAGGGCAGATCCTTGTCCCGGAGCACGATCATGAACTGCCAGCCGGGCGCGCAGGCAGCGCTGCATCACCGGCCCGTTGGCGTAGAGTCCGTCGAGCACGAGCAGGATCGGCAGGCGCGGGAACAGCCTCTTGAGCCGGTCGCTCAGAGCGCGCGAAGCCGCGCAGCTCGCAATCCTGCTTCTGCGCTTCGCTGTCGCCCAGCGCGTGTTCGAGGAACTCGCTGAGCAACGGGATGACCAGACCGCCGTGGAAGACGAGGCTGGCCTCGAGCACGTAGACGAAGTACTGGGTGTGGCGGGTTTCGTCCTTGCCGACGCTGCGCTGCAGGAGTTCTTCCGCCCAGAGGGTGTCGCCGGCGAGCTTCTGCGAGCCATCGATGGCGATCGGATGGCAGTGGTTGATCAGATAGCGCCGGAAGCTCTTGCCGCGAATCAGGCGGCGCACCAGGTCGACGTGCGCCTGTTCGAGGTGGGCCAGGTCGATGTCGCGCAGCAGCCGATAGAGGGTGTCGGCGTGCGGCAGGGCCTCGATCTCCGGGAACAGCAGGTGCAGGTTGGCGAGGAACTGCGGACGGGTCATTTCGCGGTTGGTCTCGCGCCGGGAGGCGAACTGGAAGACGAACATCAGCAGGCCATAGAGCAGCAGCACGGTCAGCTTGTGCCGGCGCTTCCTGGGGTCTCGCGGGTCGGGAATCCGTTCCAGCTGGGCGAGCAAGGCCGGCAGCTCCTGGCGCAGGAGGCGCGCCTGCTTGCTCACGGCGTCCTCGCGGGCTGCCCGTCTCTTCGGCGATGGTCGCGAAGGCCGAGCATCCGTTGGGCAGCGGTCGCGGGCGACGTGGGGCCGCTGTTCCCATCGCGCGCCGCTTCGCGTTCAGCGCCTTCTCCTGCCGTTTCTTCTCGCTGGCGTTGCTCCCGGATGCCGGCACGCGTCGGGCGACGGCAGGGTTTGCTCATCGCCGGGTGGGCTCGGTCACGGCGCACAGCCGGTCGCGACCGTCGCTGCCGAGCGGCTTGACCCATACTTGCCGAGGCGTGCTGTGATAGGTCCGGCCAGGGCGGGCCAGCCCGCGTCCGCTGGTCTCTCCGAGCAATTGCCAACCGGCCGCCCGGTAGCAGGTGCCGGCATGCTGTCGCGGGTCGACGAAGCTTTCCAGCAGCAGGGGCTCGAAGCCCCAGTGTTCGAGCCAGTCGCTGCGCGCACGACGCGCGAGTTGTCCGAGCACATGGCTGGCCAGATGCGGCACCCGGACGTGCGGGAAGATCAGGAAGCGGCTGTTGTTGAGTACCCGCGGCAGGTTCTCGCGCCGGGCCTGGGCCGTCCAGCCGATCCAGGCGTCGCGCACGGCCACCGCCCGGGCGGCACCGGACAACAGGACGCAACCGAGCCGCAGTTCACCCGCCGTGATGAAGTAGCGCAACCGGTAGCCGAAGGCGCCCTGGAAACCCAGCGGGTGCCAGCGCGCCATCAGCGCATCCCATTGCGTCACCAAGGCGGTGTCGCGGATCACTTCCAGGCGGACCGGGGCCAGGGCCGACAGCGATACAGTCCACCGGCGACTCGGCTCGACCAACGGTTCGACGACGGCCCTGGGCTGGTGTCGAGCAGCGTGGCGTCGAACGGGATACCCGAGCGGCCTCGCTGTGCGGGCAGGACGAGCAGGCCGGCCGCCTGCAAACGCTTCAGGAACTCCAGGCAGGCGTCGATCTTCGCCGTCCCCGTCAGCGTCACCCAGCCCAGGTGTTCGCACAGCGTCGCCGCCAGTTCCCTGGCGCGCCAAGCCAGGCAGCCACGCCACCGTCGCGCAGACGTCGGCAACCTCCTGCGCACTGAACTCCCGACCGCAGTGCACCCAATCGCCCGACGCCATCACGTCCATCGCAGAACCTTCCCCAGAAACGCAGATCCGTTAGCCTCAACCTATTCTGCCAAAGGCCTCCGAAAATTGTCTAGCCCTCCTTTGCGAAAGTTTTATTTTGCGGTTGCCGCCAAGCCTTGCCACCACTGGGCTTCGCTGGTCATGCTTCAGAGCTGCGGACACTTCAGCCCTGACGCATGACCCTGCCCAATCGGGTTCGTTTGCTGGAAGCCCCGCTTTCGCCGCTGGAGCGGTCAAATCGCGGGGGGCTGGCGGCAGGAGAGCGCGGGATACGCGGGTGGAGTGGGGTCCGTGGAGAGGGTGTCGAGAGGTGTCAGGAACTCCGGTACGATCTCTGGACGAGCCTTTCCCGGCACGGACGATGCCGTACGGGGGGATGCTGGGGCCGTCCTGGGCAGATCACTCGAGTTGCAGCAGAAAGGGTTCGGCGAGGAGCCCGCGCATCCGCGCGGAATCGAGCCAGGGGGCAGCGCAGGAGGTGCGGATGAAGCGGATAGCCCCGCGCACGCCGAACTGACGAAACAGATCGCGCAGCTGTCGCGTGAAGCGTGCCAGGGTATTGAAGACATGCGCCAGACGCATCAGGAGGTGGTAGCCCCGCATGGCATTCCAGTCGAGGGCAAAGGCATGCTCGTAGTGGTAGCCCTGGTGCTTTTCGACGAGGAAGCCCGCTTCGATGCCCCAGCGGTGGCGAGCGCCGAGATTGCAGCGCTCATGGACATTCTCGCGGCTGAGCGGCTGGCTGGAGAGCCAGGCGTGGCGCGCCGTTTGGGTCACGATCTGAGCCTGTTGATCGACCCTCTCCCAGCTTTCCTCACAGACCACCACGTGCAGCTTGAGATGCTGACGCCGGTTCGAACCGAAGGCATAGTCGATGTCGTTGACCCAAGTGAAGTGTTGTCGGCGTCTTCCCCAGTTCCGCTGCAAGGCCTGTGGCTTCAGAGCCTGGAGCGCGTGGAACTCCTGCCAGACCGAGGGCAGGTCCTGGTTCTTGAGCACGATCATGAACTGCCAGTGGGCGCGCCAGCAGCGCTGCATCACCGGACCGTTGGCGTAGAGGCCGTCGAGCAGAAGCAGGATCGGCAGGCGGGGAAACCGCGTCTTGAGCCGGTCGCTCAAGCGCGCAAAGGCGCGCAATTCGCAATCCTGCTTTTGCGCTTCGGTATCGCCGAGCGCGTGTTCGAGGAACTCGCTGAGCAACGGGATGACCAGACCGTTGTGGAAGGCGAGGCTGGCCTCGAGCACATAGACGAAGTACTGGGTCTGGCGGGTTTCGTCTTTGCCGACGCTGCGCTGCAGGAGTTCCTTCGCCCAGAGGGTGTCGCCGGCGAGCTTCTGCGAGCCATCGATGGCAATCGGATGGCAGTGGTTGATCAAATAGCGTCGGACACTCTTGCCGCGGATCAGGCGTCGCACCAGGTCGACGTGCGCCTGTTCGAGATGGGTCAGGTCGATGTCGCGCAGCAGCCGATAGCGGGTGTCGGCGTGTGGCAGGGTCTCGATCTCCGGGAACAGCAGGTGCAGGTTGGCCAGGAACTGCGGACGGGTCATTTCGCGGTTGCTCTCGCGCCGGGAGGCGAACTGAAAGACGAACATCAGCAGACCCCAGAGCAAGAGCACGGTCAGCTTGTGCTGGCGCTTCCTGGGGTCTCTCGGGTCGGGAATTTGTTCCAGCTGACCGAGCAAGGCCGGCAGCTCTTTGCGCAGGAGGCGCGTCTGTTTGCTCACGGCGTCCTCGCGGGCTTCCCTTTCTTCGGCGAGGGTCGCGAAGGTCGAGCATCGGTTGGGCAAGGGCGCGGGAGCGGGGGGCCTTTGTCCCATCGCGCACCGTTTCGCGTTCAAGGCCTTCTCCTGCCGTCTCTTGTTGCCGCGTTCCTCCCGGAGGCCGGCACGCGTCGGACGACGGCAGGGTTTGCTCATGGCCGGGAGATCCCGGTTACGCCGCACAACCGGTCGCGACCATCGCTGCCAAGCGGCTTGACCCACACTTGGCGGGGCGTGCTGTGATAGGACCGGCCCGGACGGGCCAGCCCGCGTCCACTGGTCTCTCCGAGCCATTGCCAACCGGCAGCCCGGTAGCAGGTGCCGGCATGGTGTCGCGGGTCGACGAAGCTTTCCAGCAGCAGCGGCTCGAAGCCCCAATGTTCGAGCCAGTCCGCACGGGCACGACGCGCGAGTTGCCCGAGCACCTGACTGGCCAGATGCGGCACCCGGACGTGCGGGAAGATCAGGAAGCGGCTGTTGTTGAGCACCCGTGGCAGGTTCTGGCGCCGGGCCTGAGCCGTCCAGCCGATCCAGGCGTCGCGCACGGCCACCGCCCGCGCTGCGCCGGACAACAGGACGCAACCGAGCCGCAACTCACCCGCCGTGATGAAGTAGCGCAGCCGATAGCCGAAGGCGCCCTGGAAACCCAGCGGGTGCCAGCGCGCCATCAGATCATCCCAGTGCGTCGCCAAGGCGGTGTCGCGGATCACTTCCAGGCGGACCGGGGCAAGGGCCGACAGCGTACAGTCCACCGGGGACTCTTCGACCAACGGCTCGACGACGGCACGGGGTGGCATCGAACGGCGTCGCGGCGAGGGTCTCGGTGTGGGCAGGACAAGCAAGCCGGCCGCCTGCAAACGCTTCAGGAACTCCAGGCAGGCGTCGATCTTCGCCGTCCCCGTCAGCGTCACCCAGCCCAGGTGTTCGCACAGCGTCGCCGCCAGTTCCCTGCGTGCCAAGCCAGGCAGCCACGCCACCGTTGCGCAGACCTCGGCTACCTCCTGCGCACTGAACTCCCGACCGCAGTGCACCCAATCGCTCGGTGTCATCACGTCCATCCCAGCACCTCCACCAGAAACGCAGAGCCGTTAGCTCAAGACTATTCTGCCAAAGGCCTCAGATATTGTTTAGCCCCCCTTTGCGAAAGTCTTATTTTGCGGTTGCCGCCAAACCTGGCTACGACTGCGTTTCGATGGTCATGCTTCAGGGCTGCGGACACTTTAGCAGTCTCGAATACCGCTTCGAAGTGCGCGACCAGATTGTCGGCGACGCTGCCGATACGGGGTTCGGCACCGACGACCTTTTCGAGCGCTGCCCACTGGCTCTTCAGCCGGGCCTGCTGCCCTTCCTCCTCGTCCTCGGCGAGTTCATCGACCGCGTCGTCGAGCTGCGGCAGCGCGGCCTCGTTCAGCGACAGTCTGGCGAGACGCGACTCGAAGTAGATGGCGACGGTCGCCCCATCGTCCTTCGCCTGTTGCATGTCGTAGATGTGGATGTAGTCGCCGAACACGGCACGCGTGTCGCGGTCCTCGCTCGATACCGGGGTGCCGGTGAAGGCGACGAAGGTCGCATTGGGCAGGGCGTCGCGCAGGTGCTGGGCGTAACCGGGCTGGTAGCGTGCCCGGTACGACGCGGCGGGCTCGGCGGCGAGCAGCGCGTGGGCGTCGTTGAATGCGTTGACGGCGTCGCCGGCGGTGTTCCCGGGCGCCCGGACGGTCCTGAGCCGGGCTTCGAAGCCGTACTGGGTGCGGTGCGCCTCATCGGCGATGACCACGATGTTGTGGCGGTCGGAAAGCACCGGAAAGCGGTCCTCGTCCTCGCCGGGCATGAACTTCTGGATGGTGGCGAAGACGATGCCGCCCGCGGGACGGTTGCCGAGTCTGGCGCGCAGGTCCTGCCGGCTGTGGGCCTGCACCGGCTCCTCGCGCAGCAGGTCCTGCGCCAGCGAGAAGACGCCGAACAACTGGCCGTCGAGGTCGTTGCGGTCGGTGATGACGACGATCGTCGGGTTCTCCATCAGCGCTTCCTGCATGACGCGCGCGGCAAAGCAGGTCATGGTGATGCTCTTGCCGCTGCCCTGCGTGTGCCAGACGACGCCGCCCTTGTGCGTGCCGCCGGGGCGCGAGGTGGTGACCACCTGAGTGATCGCCGCAGCACCGCATGGAACTGGTGGTAACCGACGATCTTCTTGACCAGGGTGCCGTCGTCTTCGAACAGGACGTAGTAGCGCAGGTAGTCGAGCAGCATGGCCGGCGCCAGCAGGCCGCGGATCAGCTTCTCCAGTTCGTTGAATTCACCGAGTGGATCGAGCGTCACTCCGTCGATGGTGCGCCACTGCATGAATCGCTCGGCATTGGCCGAGAGGGACCCCAGGCGTGCCTGACTGCCGTCGGAGATGATCAGGATCTCGTTGTACTGGAAGGCGTCCGGAATCAGTCGCCCGCAAGGTCTTCTTGATGTGGTCGAGCATGGGGTGGCAGGCGCAGGGAGTTGGTCTAGCTATCGATTATGCATCTGGGAGCCTGGCTGGACCCATTTCGGGGGAAAATCGGCGCCTGATACCGGTCGCGAACGCTGCAGGCCTGACTCAAGACCGGACGCCTGAAGGGCTGGCCCACCCTGAAACCTGCCGGCCGATCTACTCCCGATCCACGGCCACAGCCGGCGTTGCTGCACGTTTCGCCCAGCAGTTGCTCAAGCCTGAATAACGGCCATCAATTGTCCAGGATTCCAGGTGCGATTCAATCCCCTCGTCACCACATCGACACACGATCCTTCGGAGCGACCCACATCCTGTCACCCGCACGGATGCCGAAGGCGTCGTAGAAGCCAGGGTGGTTGCTCGCTGGCGCGACCATCCGGTAGGCGCCCGGTGGATGCGGCTCCGTCGCAGCCCAAACGCGCAGCAGCTCCGGCTGGACCTTCTCTGCCCACATCTGCGACCAGGCGAGGAAGCAGCGCTGCTGCGGCGTGAATCCGTCGATCCTGCGCTTGTCCTGCGGATTCGCCTTGAGGTGCGTCTGCAGCGCGCGGTACCCGAGCATTAGCCCGCCGATGTCGGCCAGGTTCTCGCCTGCCGACAGCTTTCCATTCAGGTGCACACCCGGCAGCACCTCGTAGGCATCGGCCTGCCGGATCAGGTTCTTCGAGCGCTGGTCGAATGCCGCGACGTCGGCCGGCGTCCACCAGTCGCGCAGTGCGCCGTTGGCGTCGAACGTGCGACCCATCCAGTCGAGGCTGTGCGTCAGCTCGTGGCCGATCACGGCGCCGAGCGTGCAATAGTTCACGCCGGCGTCCGCCTTCGGGTCGTAGAACGGCGGCTGCAGGATCGCGGCCGGGATCTCGACGCCGTTCATGTCGGGCGAATACCCGGCGTTCACGGCAGTGGGCACCGAGTTCTCGGGGTCGGAGAAGGCGTCGGGGGCCGGCGGCTGGCCGAGGCGTGCCAGCGAGCGGCGCGCCGCGAAATCGTTAAGGTGATTTCTACGATAGTTCATACCGTGCCGACTGGTCGGATCAAGATGTCCCACTTGGGTAGGAGCGGGTGACGTTCCAGACGGGACTCGACCGCTTGCATAGCCTCCTTGGCCACCGTGACTCCTTTCTCGTAGACCGTGCGGCTCAGTTCGACGACGGGATGAACGCCTTTCCAGGTCATGGTCTTGGCCCACTCCAGCATCATTTGGGTATCGGTCAGCTTGGCACCGTTCCAGTGCTTTTCCAGGATTCCCCAGCAACGCTCCACCGGATTGTATTTGCTGTGGTATGGCGGATAGTAGAGGAGGCGGATGGACCTGCCGATGTGATCGGCGAACTGGACCATGCGCTTGAGGAATTGCGTACGCCGGCCATTGCTCTCCGGTCCGTTATCGGCCTTGATCTGGAGGTGTGTGACGCGAGCACGCTCCTCGGGTGCTTGACGCTCCCACCAGGCGTAGAGACTGTCAATGATGAAATCGCTGGTCTTCGCCGAGCTTCCGAAGGACAGATGGAGGGAACCACTGTCTTCATTGACGACACCAAACGGCGTGTGTTTTTCCTCGCACCCCATGTCGTGGTCAGCAGCCCGGTGGTCACCCCGCGTCTTGCCGCCACGCGAGTAGTCGCCAATCTTCACCGTCGCCTTGCAGTCCATGCTCAGGCGCATGACGGCTTCGTCTTGGCTATCGCGGTCACGTTCCCGGATGTTGGCGAAAATGGCGTCGGTTTCAGGGACTTTTTTTGGGGTTTGGCCTTGAGCACCGGGCGCAACCGGTACCCGTTGCGGTTCAACACTCTCGACATACCGCTTCGGGAAGGCAGGACATCGTCCGCAAATCCCTGCGCTCGCAACTGCTTGATGGCTTCCTCCGCGGTCAGGCGGGTGAACGACAAGGTCGTGCGAAAAGTCGGGTCTTGTTGCGCATGACTTTCCGCCAGTTCCCACAGGGCTTGCGCCACCTCGGGGTGTTTCTTCTCCCACAATTTCGCACCGCAGCAGAACGCGTGCAGCCCCAGACAGATGATACCCGTACGTTTCTCATGCAGACCGAGCTGCACGGCCTGCCGACTCCAGCCGAACACCTCCTCGGCACGCCGAGCACTGCCACTACAATATTTCAACGCCATCTCCGCCTGAAACGCCCTGCGCCTCGCACCCGTCATCTTGCTCGCAGCAAGCCGGATATCTTCCAGGTGCTCGGCTTCAAGAGAAACCTTCCTTTCCGCTACCGTGGCGACTCCCATTCGCAAGACCTCCAATCGCAGAATCGGCTAAAAGTATCGCACACAACGGTATGAAGAATTGGGGATATCACCTAAGGCGCACGACGTCACCGAAATAGTCGTCAGGCGCAACGTCGACGGACGAGTAGTCGATCCATTTGTCCGGGTAGCCGACGACGATCTTCATCCTGTCGATTTTCTTGAGTGCGTAGTCCCGCGTCGGTGCCGTCAGCCAGGTGTTCTGCTCCAGCCGCTGGCGGAACTCGGCGCGGACGTTGTTCAGGAGCGCTTCGGCGTCGGCGCGGCTCTTGGCCGAGAAGTACCGTGCAACGTAGAGCTGTCCGAGATCGTGCCCCAGGTTGCGCGTGACCGCCTTCGCGACCACCTGCTCGCGTTTCGGGGCCTCGGCCTGGCCGGTCAGGGCGCGGTCGAGGGGCGCCTGAACCTCGGCCAGCGCTGGTGTCAGGTAGGGGGATGTCCGCCGCAGCACTTCCCACTGCAGGTAGGCCTTCGTGTCCTCGAGCGCATACTCGGCGAGCAACGCGTTGCGTTCCTTCAGGGCGGCGGCCTCGGTGACCTGCACGGTGCCGCCGGTCGGCAACCCGAGCACCTTGAAATACGCATCGAGGTCCAGGTTGCCGAGCATGGTCTTGACCTCGGCGTAAGGCAGCGTCTTGTACGCGGCGCGGAAGTCGCGCGCCTGCTCGGGCGTCAGCTTCTTGCGGGCGATGCGCGTCTCCATTTCCAGCACTTTGGCGGCGCGCGCCTTCGCCTGATCTGGCGGCACGCCGGCCAGCACGAGGGAGTCCGTGATCATCCGGACGTAAGCCTCGCGCACCTTCGTCAGGTCGGGCGCCAGGTAGTCTTCCGCCGCGGGCAGCGCGAGATCGGCGTCGCTCACCGCCACGACGTACTTCGTCGGATCGGTGATGCCCAGCGTGACGGTGAAGCCGAACACGACGGGCTGGTTGGTGAAGAGCGACAGCCGTGCCATCTCCTCCGCCAGCGCCTTCGACCCGTCGACCTTCGCGATCCGCTCCCACACCGGCTGCAGCGGCTTGACGCCGAGCGCCTTGAGCCGGTCGATGTCCATGCCGGCGGTGTAGAAGTCACCCACCTGCTGCACGGGCGTGCCCTTCCTCGCGGTCGGGGCTGCGGCGGCCGCATCGACCAGCACGGCGGCAACCTGCGGTTCGACCTGCTTCTTCACCAGCTTGATGCCGTCGAGGTTGGCGACGTCGCCCGGAATCGTGGCGGTATCCAGCCACTTGCCGGCGGTGTAGCGCCTGAAGTCCTGCCGCGGGTTGGCGCTCTTGTCCATCTTCGACACGTCGAACCCCATTGGGAAGCCGAAGTTGTTGTAGACGTTGGGCGGAGAATTCGGGGCAACGGACCGGGCAGGGTCGGCTCCGAAGACAGGGGCCACGGCAAAGCCGGTGGCAGCGCACAGTGCGGCAGCGAGGTACTGGGAAAATCGTGTTGGCTTCATCAGGGTAAAACTCCTTGGCGTCAGTTCATTTCTTGCGGCGGTCAGCTGTCCAGGCCGCAGCCATCACCAGATCGACACGCGGTCCTTCGGGTCGACCCACATCCTGTCGCCGGGCTTGATGCCGAATGTCGCGTAGAAGCCGGGCACGTCCTGCGCGGGCGCGAACATGCGATAGGAGCCCGGCGGATGGCCGTC
Source organism: Candidatus Accumulibacter propinquus (assembly GCF_056856495.1). Classification (NCBI taxonomy): domain Bacteria; kingdom Pseudomonadati; phylum Pseudomonadota; class Betaproteobacteria; genus Candidatus Accumulibacter; species Candidatus Accumulibacter propinquus. The sequence continues at coordinate 167,714 of NZ_JBSEHC010000001.1, read as the reverse complement.
GGTCAGCGCCTCCTGCTTCAACATGCCTGGCTGCTTCTTGTCTGCCCAGTTCTGGGCCCAGGCGACGAAGCAGCGCTGTTGCGGCGTCAGGCCGTCGATCCTGCGGTTTTCCTTCGGATGCGCGTTCAGGTACTTGCCGAGTGCGTCGTACGCCAGCGTCAGGCCGCCAATGTCCGCGAGGTTCTCTCCCGACGACAGTTCTCCGTTCAGGTGCGTGCCAGGTACCACTTCGTACGGGTACCACTTCGTACGCCACCGCCTGCTTGACGAGGTTCTGTGAACGCGCGATGAAGGCCTTGGTGTCCTCCGGCGCCCACCAGTCGCGCACGTTGCCCTGCGCATCGTACAGCCGGCCGCTTGAATCGAAGCCGTGCGTGATCTCGTGGCCGATCACGGCACCGAGCGTGCAGAAATTCACTCCGGCATCCGCATTCGGCGTGTAGAACGGCGGTTGCAGGAATGCAGCCGGGATCTCGATGCCGTTGCGGTCAGACGAATAGGCTGCGTTGACGACCGTCGGCAACGTGGCGCGAGGATCCACAAAGCCGTCTTCCGAGACCGGCTTGCCGAACTTCGCCAGGTTGCGCCGCGTGTCGAACTCGTTCAGCCGGAGCATGTTGCCGTACAGTACCCGGCTGAATTCCATGGACGGCTCGGTGAATTCCGGCGTCAGGTACGGCTGTGCGCCACGCAGCAGATCCCACTGCAGCAGCACCTTGACGTCGACCAGCGGCAGATCGCCGAGAATGGAATTGCGCTCACGCACGTTGCCGTCGTCGAGGACGTAGACGTCGTGACCGACCGGCAGTCCCATTGCCTGGTAGAACGTGTCGAGGTCGAAGTTCGAGACCAGTGCTTTCAGCGCGTCGTAGGTCATCGGCTTGAGGCGCAGCGAGGAATTGCGCTGCCTGCTCCGGCGTGAGTTGCTTGCCGGCCACGCGCGACTCGATCGCCAGGATCTTGTCCGCCCGAGCCTGGGCCTCGGCCAGGGGAACACCGGCGATCAGGTGATACTTCACCACCATCGTGCGGTACGCCTCGCGGACCTTGGCCATGTCGGGCGAAAGGTAGTTTTCCCGCGCAGCCATCGGCAGCGTTGCGCCGAGAAAGGCGATGGTGTACTGCGTGTTGTCACGCGGTTCCGGCAGGATGCCGGAACCGAACATGGTGCCGTCGCTCAGGACGAGCGAGAAATGCGCGATCGACTCGGCCAGCACCTGCTTGCTGTCGATGGCTTCGATGCGTGCCCACTCCGACTTGATCGGTTCCGCCTTGAGCAGCGTGAGCCGCCCGACGTCCATGCCTGACGCGTACAGATCACCCACCTGCTGCAGCGGCGTACCCTTGACTGCGCCTGGCGCGCGTGCCGCGGCTTCCGCCAGGACCGTCTGCACCTAGTTCTCCAGGTGCTTCATCATCAGTTCGACGCCGCTGACCGCATAGCGGTCGCTCGGGATCGTGGCGGCATCAAGCCAGCGGCCGGCAGCGTAACGTGAGAAGTCCTGGCGCGGGCTTGCCTTCGGATCCATCTTCGACACGTCGAAGCTGAGCGGGAAGCCGAAATTGTCTGAGAAGTCCGGCTTGGCGACCTTGAGCGGGTCGGCCAGCATTGCCGTGGGTTGCAACGCCATGGCGGCCAGAACGAACAAGCGAAGATTCATCGAAGATTCCCTCACGTGACCTGCCCCCGATTTTAGTGCCGACCCTTGGTTGGCAAAGTCCTGATTATGAGTCTATCCGATTTCCTTCTCTGATCCACATGCTCACCGGTGATGCTGTGATCGACCACGATGTCGACCGCTTCCTTGGTGCAGTCGTCGACGATGTTCAGACATTTCAGGCGCCGACCGTTCGACAGAGCATCCATGACGAAGTCCATCGACCAGAGCTGATTCGGTGCCGCCGGCAGCGTCAGCGGCTGGTGCCGCGGTGACACTTGCGCCTAGGCACAGCCCCAGCACCCGGGTACAGACGGAACACGCGCTTGTGGTTGGCCCGATAGCCTTGCCGGCCATCGGTGCGCTCACTCGGGACAGCCCCGAGAAATTCGTGCACGCCCGGGCATCTAGCCACCGCTCCGCTCTGCAACATGCCGCTGGCTCACTTATGCCACCATTGACGGCAAAGGACCGGTTGCCGTCATTGATCCAGATCGGGACCGCTCATTCATCGGCCACGGTCCTCGACAACCGACGCTTGATCGTCGCCGGGATCCATGTTGCCGACAGGTTTGCGCGCCTGGCGAACACCTGGCGCGAAGTGGCGGTTGGGGAGGGCTGCAACCGTGAAGCGCGACACAGCATGCGACCCCGTCCGCAGCCAATCCCTACTTCGCGCCGGCCGGAAGCCTTGAAGCGCCGTGGCGCAAGACGGTTTCATGTGGTCCTGCCACGCGATCGCCGAAGAGTGCCGTGAGTTGGCAAACCTGACTGTTGGACGACCCGCGGAAACTCCTGCCGGAGCAACCAACCCGACCCGGCCGTGTGCCGGGTTTTTCTTTGGTGGCGTTGATCTGGATTGCCCGAAATTGCTTACCATCTGCTTACCAGAAGACCAGAAAGCAAAAAGCCCAACCTTATGAGTTGGGCTAAGCGCTTGTTTTCTTTGGCTCCCCGACCTGGGCTCGAACCAGGGACCTACGGATTAACAGTCCGACGCTCTACCGACTGAGCTATCGAGGAACACGCGAGGCGGCAGTTTAGACATTCGCAGTCCGTCCGTCAACTACTCTGTTGCAGACACGTGAATGGTGGCCTTCATTCCCGGCTGGGCGGTTGGCATGCGCGTGAAGCGACTCCTGCCTTGAGCCAACAGAGGTGCCACGCCGAGTATTCGCCAAATCAGGTGCAATGCCGACGTGCGTACGCTGATGAGGAGACGTGACGCGGAGTCAGTACTGCAGTTCGGCCCGCGCACGGAAGAATTCCAGCGCTTCCGGGTTGGCCAGGGCTTCGACGTTTCTCACCGGCCGCCCATGCACGACGTTGCGCACCGCGAGTTCGACGATCTTGCCGCTCTTGGTGCGCGGGATGTCGGCAACCTGCAGGACCTTGGCCGGTACGTGACGCGGCGTCGTATTCTGGCGAATCTGTTGGCGGATGCGGCCGACCAGCGCTTCGTCAAGGGTCATCCCCTCACTCAGCTTGACGAACAGGACCACCCGCTGGTCACGCGCCCACTCCTGGCCGATGACCAGCGACTCGACGACCTCCGGCAGTTGTTCGACCTGGCGATAGATCTCCCCGGTGCCGATACGCACCCCGCCGGGATTGAGTACGGCATCCGAGCGACCGTAGATGATCATGCCCTCGTTGGTGGTGAGTTCGACGAAATCGCCGTGGCACCAGACATTGGGGAAGCGCTCGAAGTAGGCGGCGTGGTACTTGGCGCCTTCGGGATCGTTCCAGAATCCGACCGGCATTGCCGGGAAGGGCGCGGTGCACACCAGTTCGCCACGTTCGCCCAGCCCTGCGGGAATCGGCCGGCCCTCCGCGTCGAAGACGTCGACGGCCATGCCGAGGCCGCGACACTGCAACTCGCCGCGGTAAACCGGAAGGATCGGACTACCCAGTGCGAAGCACGACAGGATGTCGGTACCGCCGGAAATCGACGCCAGCAGAAGATCTGCCTTGATTTCGCGATAGACGTAGTCAAAGCTCTCCGGCGCCAGAGGGCTGCCGGTCGAAAACATGACTCGAAGATGCTCGAGGCGGTGTGTCTGACGCGGTTGGAGGCCGCTTTTGGCAATCGCGTCGATGAACTTGGCCGAGGTACCAAAGTGTGTCATGCGCTCGGCGTCGGCGTAGTCGAAAAGGATCGTTCCCGGTCGGCCGGCCCCCCGCACGAACGGCGAACCATCGTAGAGCAGCAGCACGGCGCCTGAGGCAAGCGCCGAAACCAGCCAGTTCCACATCATCCAGCCGCAGGTGGTGAAGTAGAAGATGCGGTCATCCGGCCTGATGTCGCCGTGCAGTTGGTGCTCCTTGAGGTGCTGCAGCAAGGCACCGCCATGACAGTGGACGATGCACTTCGGCACCCCGGTGGTGCCCGAGGAAAACATGATGAATAGCGGGTGCGCGAAAGGTAGCGGCACAAACTCGATCTCGGCAGCGGCGTACGGTGCGACGAAGTCGACGTAGCGCACGCCATTGCGGATGCTGGACACTGCCGGCGAATCGTCCAGGCAGGAGACGACCAGCGTCCGCTCCACGCTTGGCATCTGCGCGGCGACTTCGGCGTTCTTGGCCATGCAGTCGACCCGCTTGCCGTTGTACCAGTAACCGTCAACGCACAGCAGGATCTTCGGTTCAATCTGCCCGAAACGGTCCAGGACCCCCTGTACCCCGAAATCAGGCGATGCGGACGACCAGATGGCGCCGAGCGCAGCCGTTGCCAGCATGGCGATCAACGCCTCGGGCATGTTCGGCAGATAGGCGGCGACGCGGTCACCCTGGACGACACCAGCAGCCTTCAGCGCCTGCGCACAGCGCGAAACCTGTACATAAAGCTCGCCTCGGGAGAGGCGGCGCCTTATCTTGTCCTCTCCCCAGAAAACCAGGGCGTCGGCGTCATCGCGGCGGCGCAGGAGGTTCTGTGCATAATTGACCCGGGCCTGCGGAAACCAGCGGGCGCCCGGCATGCGGTCGCCGTCTTCGACGACGCTCGCACCGCATTCGCCGAGCACCCGGCATTCATCCCACAGCGAACGCCAGAACGCCTCGGGACTGGCCACCGACCAGCGCCAGAGGCTGGCGTAATCCGAACAGCCGGCTTGCCAACGCAGGTTGACTGCGGCGATGAAGGAACTGAGTTTCGCTGTCGCGACAGCATCGGCGCTGGGGCGCCAGAGGGCTTCGTTTTCCATGACCTCGCTCCTCCTGTGCTCAGGCAGGCAATTCCGCACGCAGTTCGTCGGGAATCGGTACCGACTTGCCGGTCGCCACATCCATCCAGACGATTTTCGAGTCGCCTGTCGCATACAGGGTGTCGTCGCCCTGCAACCCGATTTCGTAGTACGTCGGCACGCTACTGCGCCCGGGACGGCCGCAGAACATGCGCACTTCGACGACACCCGGATAGTTCAGGGGAACCAGAAAGGTGCAACTGGCGTTGATGATCACCGGTGCCGAGCCCCGCGGCATGACCTTGAAGCCGAGGGTTTCAAGGTACTCAACGCGGGCCTGCTCCATGTAGCGGAAGTAGATGGTGTTATTGACGTGTCCGTAGGCGTCCATATCGCCCCAGCGGATCGGAATCAGGCTGGTCTGGACGAGTTTGCGTTGGCTGTGCATTGGCATTCCTGGTCTGATTGCGCGGGTTCGGTCCTGCCGGCAGACGGCAAGACCGAACCCGCCGAACATGAGCAGCGGCGGCCCACCCGAAGGGACCGCCACTATCCGCCGCTCAGAACATGTCTTCGGGCAGTGCCAGCACCCCTTCGGCACCATCGGTCACACTGCTCGCCAGACCGGCGGCCTGCGACAACACGTGGTCGGCATAGAAGCGCGCGGTAACGATCTTTGCCGGGTAGAAGGGATCACTGTCACCCGCGTCGATCTTTTCCTGTGAAATCAGCGCAGCACGGACCATCTGCCAACCTCCGGCAACGATGCCAAGCAGCGTCAGGAAAGGAACCGCGCCCGCCGATGCCGCACGAACATCCTTGCCATAAGTGGCCACCAGCCATTCCCCGGCGCTCGCCAGGGCGTCGACGCCGGCGGCAAAGCGACTACGGATGGCCGCGAGTTCTCCCCCGCTCCGCTGAGCCAGGTCGGCGTCGAGCGCACGCATGTCAGCAATCAGCGCGTTGAGAGTGGCGCCGCCTTCGCGAGCAATCTTGCGGCCGATCAGGTCATTGGCCTGGATGCCCGTGGTCCCTTCGTAGATCGTCGAAATCTGGGCATCACGCAAGTGCTGCGCGGCGCCGGTTTCTTCGACGTAACCCATGCCGCCATGTACCTGCACCCCGAGCGAAGCCATGGTGACTCCCGATTCGGTACTCCAGCCCTTGACCACCGGGATCATCAGATCGACAAAAGCCTGGTTGCGCTTGCGTACCTCGTTGTCTGGATGGTGCACTGCGGCATCGTGCGCGGCGGCCACCACGTAGGCCAGAGCCCGGGTGGCCTCGGCGCGCGACTTCATGGTCATCAGCATGCGGCGGACGTCGGGATGGTTGATGATCGCCACCTTTGGGCCGCCGCGTACGCCGATGTCGGTACACTGGATGCGCTCGCGCGCATAGTCGCGCGCGCGCTGGTAAGCCCGCTCGCAAGCGGCAACGCCTTCGAGGCCGACGCCAAAACGCGCCGCATTCATCATGATGAACATGTATTCCAGACCGCGATTCTCCTCGCCGACCAGGTAGCCGACGGCACCGCTTTGATCGCCAAAAGCCATGATCGCGGTCGGGCTGGCGTGGATACCCAACTTGTGCTCGATCGACACGCAATAGGCATCGTTGAGAGCCCCCAGGCTGCCGTCGTCGTTGACCATGAACTTCGGAACAATAAACAGCGAAATCCCCTTGACCCCCTCGGGGGCCGTCGGAGTACGAGCAAGCACGAGATGGATGATGTTCTCCGCCATATCGTGGTCACCATAGGTGATGAAGATTTTCTGTCCGAAGATCTTGTAGGTGCCGTCTTCCTGCGGCTCGGCACGTGTGCGTACGGCGGCAAGATCGGAGCCGGCGCTCGGCTCGGTAAGGTTCATCGTACCGGTCCACACGCCGCTGACCATCTTTTCGAGGTAAGTCTGCTTGAGCTCGTCGCTGCCGGTAAGTACCAGCGACTCGATGGCCCCGGCGGTCAGCAGGGGGCATAGAGAAAACGAGTGGTTGGCCGCTTTCCACATTTCGGCGACGGCAGCGGCAACGACCTTGGGCAGCCCCTGACCACCCCACTCGGGTTCGCAGGCCAGCGCCGTCCAGCCGCTATCGGCGAACAGCTTGTAAGCTTCCTTGAAGCCGGCAGGCATGGTCACCGCCTTGTCTTGCCAGCGAGCCCCCTCCTGATCACCGGACCAGTTGATCGGTGACAGGACTTCCTCGGCAAAGCGTCCCGCTTCCTCGAGCACCGCATCGACCAGATCCGGGGTTGCTTCTTCGCAACCAGGCAATTGCGCCACCTCGTCCAGCCCGGCAAGTTCCTTGAGCACAAACTGCATGTCACGGATGGGGGCAATGTATTCACTCATGTATTTCTCCTCTTAAGGGTTCTGTGAAAACTGCTGCGCGGCTTCGCGGGTCGCCACGATGTCGATCAAGAACAAGATTTCCTCGACTACCGGCAAGGTAAAACCGCTGCGCTGTCCATCGCGATTGTCGCGCAGCAGTTTTTCCAGGTAACCAGGACATTCCGGCCTTCCCCAGAGCGCAATGATCTGGTCGCGAATGCGCGGGATGTCCTCCAGCGTCATCGCCTTGCCCTGCTGCGTATCCAGCGGCAAGAGTTGCAGTTCCTTCTGCGAGTCGCCGCCATCCCAACGCATGATCTCAACGTTGAAATTCCGGTTCAGTTTCAGAGTCAGCGCTTCGAATTCGTCGCGCATGCCGTTGCGCTGATAAATCTGCAGCAGGCGGATCCAGGGTCGCACCGACTCCTGCGGCAGGGCGGCGAGGTATTCCTCAAGAGTTTTCGCCGCACCGCTGACGCGGCCGAAAGAAAGCATGATCTCGGCAAGTTCGAGCGCCGGACCCGCACCGCTCGCTTCGGGCTCCGGACTGGAGGCTTGCACCGGCACCAACGCTGGCTGCGGCAAGGGCGTCGGCGCTGCTGTGGCGGAGGCCGTCACGACACGGGCAGCAACCGCGACCGGCACTGCAGTCACCACCTCCTCAGGCAGCCGCGAAACCTCTGGTTCGCGTCGTGCCTTTCCGGCGGCAGCGCTCGATGTGGACTGATGCGCAGTCTCCTGGCTTTCGCGACGGCGGAAAAGCAAACCTACCAGGAATACCGCCGCGACAAGTCCGGCGTACAAGACCCAGGGCTCGGCGTCCGGGACGGCGGCCGACTGCGGTCGACGGGTCGGCTGCGCCGCAGCACTGCCGGACACCTTTGCCGTCTCGGCTGAAGCTGGCGGCTGACTCCCTGCCGATGCTGACGAAGCCGGGGCAGGAGCCACGGACAACGGTGCGGTTTGTTCAACCACCGGGTTGCCCGCCTTCGCCACGGAAGTAGCTGCAGGAATCGCCGCGGCCGTCCCTTCGAGGCGGTCCCCTGCCCTCTTCAGTTCGGCAACATTCGCTTCCAGCCAGGCCAGCTTCTCGCTGAGGGACTGCTGCTGGTCATTCGGATCGTTGAGCATCTGCAGCGTGCGATGCTGCAGGCGGAACAACTCACGGCCCAACTCGCTGCTCGGGGCTGGCGCCGACAATTCGTCGCTCAGGCGCAGGGGCACGCCTTCTTCGCCGCGCTCGCTCGCCGGCATCGGCGAGTCCGGACGCGGACCGACAGCTGCCGGTCTACTGCGAACTGGTGTCTTTTCTGACTGCCCGCGGGGTGCCGCTGCAGGTGGGAGTGCCGATGCGCTGTCGGCTGGCACCACCGGCCCGCTTCCTGCGCGCGGCACCGCAGCCGAGGCCTGCCCGGCGGGTGCCGTGAGCAGCAGGGTGTATTGCCGCGAGGTACCGCCAGCACATTCCGAGCGTACCCCCAGGTGCACCACCGGGTCGAGCAGGGGTGCCTGTGAAACGACGTTCAAGGTATTGCGGCCGTTCTCTCTCCGGTAGCTCAGGCGTGCCGATGTAATCCATGGCAGTTCATCGCTCACTGACTCCGGACGGTAAAGCTTCAGGCAGGCCGGGTCAAAGCGCTCCGCCGGATGCTCCGCAACGTCAATTTCCGCACGCAGAACCTGGCCGACACGGGAACTACTGCGCAGTTCACCGAGGACGATCGCCCTCGCCTCGGGTACGGCCAGAGGCAGCAGGAGTGCCGCAACAGTCAGCGCGCTACGCAGGAATCTCAAGCCCATCGGGAAAGCATACCTTGTCGTGCCAGGCAGTAACACAGGAAACGATTCCGGGACAATCATTTTCTACCGAGAAACTGCGCATCGTCAAAATCAGCCAGCAATTCCGGTCGATACACGGCAAGCAGTGTGGTCAGCATTCCCGACAACCAGGCCTCGGAAAAACCGAGCAGAAAGAAATAAGGCAGATACTCGCTGCTCAGATACTCGCCGCTGTAGGCTCCTGCAAGCGTCAACAGCAGACACGACGCCGCACCGACGGCGATTACCGTCAACGCCGCGGCGAAGAAACCCTTGCCGAATATATAGACGAACATATGGCGTGGCAGCACTCGGTCTACCAGAAGATGGACCGCATGGCTCGCGGCGACGCCAACGCCCGCCATCAGCAGGGCGTTGACCGCAAAGGCCTGCCAACCGGCAATACCGTTCAGACTGGCCCCGACCAGTACCAGGCACAGGCCGATGCCGGCCAGTGCCCATCCATAACACAAGGTAAGGAATGTCGCCCCCAGCAGGTGCAGCGAAAGGCCGGGTTTGACCCCGGCCTTGAGGTGCCAGAGCAGGAGCAGCGCGACGATTGTCCCCAGGAAGACGTGCAGGCGGTTGCTGTCGGCGAGCACATGCCACGGCGCCCGCCAGGCAGCCAGACCCACGCCGGCAACAAACAGCAGCCAGGCCGTCCAGCCACCATCCAGCAGGCCGTCCGGCAGGTTCATGTGGCCTCGCGCAGCCCGGTGCTGGTCAGCCCAGTTCCTTCAACAATGCCGGCAGGACATCGAAGAGGTCACCGACCAGACCATAATCGGCGACCTGGAAGATCGGTGCCTCGGCGTCCTTGTTGATCGCCACAATCACTTTGCTGTCCTTCATTCCCGCCAGATGCTGTATGGCCCCGGAAATGCCGACCGCGATGTAGAGCTGCGGCGCGACGATCTTGCCCGTCTGTCCGACCTGATAGTCGTTCGGCACGAAACCGGCGTCAACCGCTGCACGCGAGGCACCGAGTGCGGCGCCGAGCTTGTCGGCCAGCGGTTCCAGCAGCTTGTGAAAGTTCTCGCCGCTGCCCAGGCCACGACCGCCGGCGACAATGACCTTGGCGGCGGTGAGTTCGGGACGCTCCGACTTGGTCAACTCGCGACCGACCAGCCTGCTCTGGGCGAGGTCGGGGCCGGCCGGCAGACTTTCGATAACGGCACTGCCTCCTTCACCTGCCGCTTCGAAGGCCGTTGCCCTTACGGTAATGACCTTGATCGGGTCGGTCGATCGAACAGTGGCGACGACGTTGCCGGCGTAGATCGGGCGTACGAAGGTATCAGGCGATTCGACGGCGACGATCTCGGAAATCTGCGCAACGTCGAGCAGTGCCGCCACGCGCGGCATGAAGTTCTTGCCGATGGTGGTCGCCCCGGCAAGCAAACAGGCATAGGCGGCGGCATTGGCGACGACCAGCGCCGCCAGGTTCTCCGGTGACTGGTCGGCATAATGCCCGGCATCGGCAACCAGAACCTTGCTCACTCCGGCGATCCGGGCAGCCGCCTCGGCCGCTGCCGCGCAGGCGGAGCCGGCAACCAGCAGGTGAACGTCGCCACCGATCTTCGTCGCCGCCGTGACCGCATTGAGCGTAGCCGCCTTGATCGAGGTATTGTCGTGTTCAGCAATAACGAGAATGGCCATGGTCAGATCACCTTCGCTTCAGTCTTGAGTTTCATCACCAGTGCGGCGGCGTCGGCCACCTTGATGCCGGCAGTACGCTTCGCGGGCTCGGCAACCTTGAGGGTCTTCAGACGCGGCGTCACATCGACACCCAGCGCCGCCGGGTTGGTGGTTTCGAGCGGCTTCCTCTTGGCTTTCATGATGTTCGGCAAGGTCGCGTAGCGCGGCTCGTTGAGGCGCAGGTCGGCGGTCAGCACGGCCGGCAGCGGCACCTCGACGGTTTCCAGGCCGCCGTCGATTTCGCGGGTCACGGTCGCCAACTGGCCAGCGACGACGATCTTCGACGCGAAGGTTGCCTGCGGCCAGTTCATCAGTCCGGCCAGCATCTGCCCCGTCTGGTTGGCGTCGTCGTCGATCGCCTGCTTGCCGCAAAGGACGATCTGCGGCTTTTCCTTCTCGCACACGGCCTTGAGCAACTTGGCGACCGCCAGCGGCTGCAATTCGATATCGGTCTGGATCAGGATGCCGCGGTCGGCACCGATGGCCATTGCCGTGCGCAGCGTTTCCTGGCAATTCAGCACGCCCGCCGAAACGGCGATCACTTCGGTAGCAATACCAGCCTCCTTGAGCCGCACGGCCTCTTCAACGGCGATCTCATCGAAGGGATTCATCGACATCTTGACGTTGGCCAGTTCGACGTCGCTGGCATCGGACTTGACCCGCACCTTGACGTTGTAATCCACCACACGTTTGACTGGAACGAGGATTTTCAAATTTTTCTCCTTTATCACTAACCACAGTAATCGAGATCAAGCACGGGCAGGACAGGCCGCGTTTGACATTGCCGAATTCTGACCGGACAATAGACCATACTTTATCGTATGGATGGCGTACGGTACCGTATGGAGTAATGGCTGTCAACAGCGCCCGGCGACGCAGCGACACAACAATCAGCAATATTGCCTGACACGCGTGAATCAGGAAAGGATTCGATGACGATGAAGCTCGAAAATGCCAGACCACGTGCTTCGCTCGACCGCAACGGATGGGTCGAAGCGGCGATCGACATGCTTGCCGAACAGGGTGTGCAGGGTATGCGTGTCGAGGTTTTGGCGAAGAACTTCGGGGTCACCAAGGGCAGCTTCTACTGGCACTTCAAGGACCGTCAGGACCTCTTCACGGCGGTCCTGGAAACCTGGCGCGACGGCCGCATCCGCGACATCCACAAGCAGAGTGTGTCCACACCGGGCAGGGAGCATGAGCAGCTCCTGCATCTGATCGACGTCTATGGTGCGACACGCAACCGCCGGGGGATCTCGATCGAACTGGCGGTACGCGAATGGGCACGCCGAGATGCCCAGGCCGCAGCGGTCGTCGAGGAAGTCGACGCCTGGCGGCTGGAATGCACCCGCAAATTGTTCGTTGCCCGAGGCGTTCCCGACGACGAGGCGAAAAGCCGCAGCCTGCTGCTCTACGCCTACGTCTTTGGACAGAGCCTGATGGCCTGCGAAAGCTACGACCCCAGAATCGGCGACTTCAAGCACTGGATCGCCGAACTGATCGTCAAACCCTGAGTACAGCCGCTGCCAGAACGTCCAGCGTTCGGCCCGGACTATCGACCACCACGACTTCTCGCCGGGAGTTTGCCTGATGCAGCCACTCACCTGCCCAGCATTCATTCTCGCCCTCGATCAGGGCACAACCAGTTCCCGAGCCATACTTTTCAGACGCGACGGCAGCATCGCGGCGCTCTCGCAGCAGGAGTTCACCCAGCACTACCCGCAACCCGGATGGGTCGAGCACGACGCCGCCGAGATCTGGGAAACGCAGTTGACCGTCGCGCGCACCGTCCTGCGCGACAATGGCATCGCGGCGAACCAGGTCGCCGCAGTCGGTATCACCAACCAGAGAGAAACGACCGTGCTGTGGGATCGCCACAGCGGCCAACCGCTGCACCGGGCGATCGTCTGGCAGGATCGACGCACGGCGGGACTCTGCGACAGCCTGGCAGCTGCCGGACACGCCGAATTGTTCCGCGAACGAACCGGTCTGGTTCTCGACGCGTATTTCTCGGGCACCAAACTGAAATGGCTGCTCGACCACGTTCCCGGCGCCCGCGCCCGCGCCGGCCGTGGCGAACTGGCTTTCGGCACGATCGACAGTTGGCTCGCATGGAAGCTCTCCGGCGGCCGGGTGCACGTCACCGATCCGTCGAATGCCGCGCGCACGCTGCTCTTCGACATCAGGCGTCGTTGCTGGGACGACGAGTTACTGGGCCTGCTCGACATCCCGACAGCGGTGCTTCCGCAGATCGTCGACAGCAGCGGTCTGATCACCACTCTCGACCCGGATTGCCTGGGCGCTCCGATTCCACTCGCCGGCATCGCCGGCGACCAGCAAGCAGCCACCTTTGGCCAGGCTTGCCTGCAGCCGGGCATGGCCAAGAACACCTACGGCACCGGCTGCTTCCTGTTGATGAATACCGGCAGCCAGGCGATGAACTCCAGGCATCGGATGCTGACCACCATCGGCTGGCAACGACACGGGCAAACGACTTACCTGCTCGAAGGCAGCGTCTTCATGGGCGGCGCCATCGTGCAATGGTTGCGCGACGGGCTCGGGCTGATTGCCAGTTCGGACCAGATCGAGGCACTGGCCGCCTCCGTCCCGGACAGCGATGGTGTTTTTCTGGTACCCGCACATACCGGCCTGGGCGCCCCATACTGGGACCCCTACGCACGCGGCGCCCTGCTCGGCATGACGCGCGGCACCAACCGCGCGCATATCGCGCGCGCAGCGCTTGAGGCCATCGCCTTCCAGAGTGCCGAGGTGCTGCAGGCGATGGAGCTGGATGCCGGCGGGAGCCTGTGCGAATTGCGCGTCGATGGCGGCGCCGCGGGCAATACGCTCTTGCTGCAGTTTCAGGCCGACCTGCTCGGTGTGCCGGTGATTCGTCCGCGGGTTACCGAAACGACGGCTCTCGGCGCCGCCTATCTGGCGGGGCTGGCGGTAGGCTTCTGGCAGGACGAAGCTGAACTGACTTCACTCTGGCGTGCGGAGCGTCGGTTTGAACCGACGATGACCGCAGACCAGCGCGCTGCCCTGCTCGCCGGCTGGCGACGAGCCGTCGAACGTTGTCGCCACTGGGTCACCGCCGACTGAAAGGCGATGGGTGGCAGCGCCAGACGCATCGGCTCTCACCATTTCAGGCGCTTCCCGGCAACACCTCTGGTGTCGCCGCGCGCCAACAGCCGTCGAGGTCCGCACAGGCCAGCGCGACCAGATCGCCATCGAGCACGCCCTGATTCACGAAAGCATTCAGAAAATGTGGAATCTGTTCGACGCGTTGCCGCCCGCGGTAGGGACGCTCCTGTGCCAGAGCCTGAAAAATATCCGCCACCGCGATGATCCGCGCCTCGGGCGAGAGGCGCTCGGCACTGCGCCGAAACGGGTAGCCATGGCCATTGAGCGCCTCATGATGAAAGGCCGCCCATTCGGCGACCTGCTCAAGGCCAGGAATATGGCGCAGGATCTGGTAGGTTTCGAAGCTGTGCCGCTCCATCACCGAAAACTCCAGCGGCGTCAGTGGCGCCGGCTTGTCAACGATCTCGTCCGGCACGCACAGTTTGCCGACATCGTGCATCAGCCCGGCGACCTCGACCTCGGCCAGCGCATCAGCGGGTAGTCCCACGTGCTCTCCGAGGTAACGGGCCAGTTGCGCGACGCCCAGCGAATGGGCTGCCGTGAAGTGGCTCTTGGCGTCCACGATGCTTGAGATCAGCCGCGCCACGTGGCCAAACTGCGGGAAATCGATGGTGATCCGCCAGTCCTTCAACGGCAGATCGGCGAGGTAGCTCTGGACATGACGGGGCACCAGGGCAATCCAGAAGGCTTCCCTGGTGGCAGCCGCGAGGAAGGCCTCTACCACCTCCGGTGACAGCTCCCGGCCGGCGAGGCTGGCCACCGCATCGACAATCCCGTGACGATTGAACAGCGGATTTTCCAGACCGAGTTGCAGCAGGCAGGCGTCCACCCGGTCACCGAGAAGAATCAGGTTGCTGTCGAGGGCATCCGCCTCGTCCAGACCAGCGGGCAGTTCCACCCACGGCGTATGGTGATAGCGGATCGCCATGGCCACCTGCGACAGATGGGCAAAGGGCTGCAGCAGGCAATAACCGGTTTCGCAGTGGGTGTGTCTGGCATCCCAGTCCGCTTCGTGCAGCAGGCGTCGGTGCACGGCGGTCGAGGACACCCCGAGGTCATGCAGCAGGCTCGCGCAGACCAGGCGATCCAGCCGCTTATCTGGCAAACCGAGCATCAACGCCGTTTCGCGGGCGATCATGGCCACCCGCTTGCCGTGCTGGAAGTCATTCACCCCGACCAGATCGAGGGCGTCTGACAGCGCCAGGATGGCGCTTTTCAGGTCGATTCTCAGAGTCATCGAACAGCCTAGCGGCGCTCCCCCGCCCGAGTCCTCAACATTTCGATGATCATTGATGCCGTCTGTTCAATCGAGCGATGGCTGGCATCGATGATCGGCCAGCCGCGCCTCAGAAACAGGCGACGCGCGTCCAGGACTTCCTTACGCAGCGCATCGAGGTCGGCATAGTCGTGGTTGGTGTCGTCCTTCAGGGATACCAGGCGGGCCGCCCTGACCATCGCCAATCGCGTCGGATCGACAGTCAGCCCGACGACGAGCGGCCCGATCGCTCGTAACAGCCCTCGCGGCGGCGGCGCACCCGGTACCAGCGGCACATTGGCGGCCTTGATGCCGCGTGAAGCGAGATACATGCAGGTCGGCGTCTTGGTCGCCCGCGACACCCCGACGACAATGACATCGGCGCCGTCCAGATCGTCGCTGCCGATCCCGTCATCGTGCGCCAACGTGTACTTCATGGCCTCGACGCGGTGGTAATAGTCCTCGTCAAAGGCGTCACCGGTACTGTTGTGCGACTGCACGGCCGCTCCGGAGTAGTCGGCGAGCCTGCCGAGCAAGGGTTCCAGCGCAAACTGGCAAGGCACATCGAGTCGGAGGCAACCTTCTTCCAGCGCCGCCCGGACGTCACTGTGGCTGATGCTGTGCAGGACGTAGCCGGGCGAGCTCGCCAGCGCTCCGAGAATTTCGGGCACCTGGTCCAGGCGACGAACCACTTTCCACAGCCGTCGCTCCACTTCGACCCCGTCCAGTTGGGCAACAGCGTAGCGCGCCAGCATCTCGATCAGCTCACCTGAAGCATGCGACACCAGGTGCATGACAATGCTCTTGCTCACGGCCCCTCCTCGGTCATCAGACTCCCAACTCAGCGGTGATAACCACCGTCCAGACGCAGCACACTGCCATTGATCATGACGTTCTTGATGACGTGCAGGACCAGCATGGCGAACTCTGCAGGATCACCAAAGCGGTGGGGAAATGGAATCTGCCGCGCCAGACGCGAATCAAGGTTCTTTTCCATGTCAAACAGCGTCTGAGTGCCAAACAGTCCGGGGGCGATGCCGACCACACGGATGCCCAGAGGACCGAGTTCGCGGGCGGCCGGCAGGATCATGCTGACGACCCCGCCCTTGGAGGCCGAGTAGGCCGCCTCGCCGCTTTGTCCATCGTAGGCCGAGACTGACGCCGTCGACAGGATGATGCCACGCTCGCCGTTGGCCAGCGGTGGCAGCCCGGCCATGTCGGCGGCAGCCAGCCGCATCATGTTGAAGGTCGAGATCAGGTTAACCTCGACGAGTTGACGAAAATCCTCCAGTGGCATCGGACCACCGGAGCCGAGAATCGGCTCGGAGTGGCCACGCCCGACGCAGTGCACCAGCACGCGCGCCGCGCCATGGACTGCGCAGGCCATGGCGAGCGCCTGCTCTGCCGAGTGTGCATCGGCGACATCGCAGGGAATGGCGTGCGCACCGATCTCGTCGGCAAGTTTCCGGACCCCTGCGCCATCAATGTCGATCACCGTCACCTTGGCGCCGGCCTCGGTAAGATAACGCGCTGTCTCCGCGCCCAAGCCCGACGCTGCACCGGTGACCACCGCCGGGCATGCCCACAAGTCCATTGCCACCCCCTGACTCCGCCGACCAGTCCGGCCAACGTCAACGCGCATTATCGGTGGTCGGGGCGGGGCAAGCAAACGGGCTTGTGCGCCGGCTTGCCCCGTCCTGCCCCAGCCGTCGGACAGGACCGCTATCCATACGGCCGTTCGGCCGTTACGCAAAGCCCCTCGGACTGTCATCAATCCGTCACAAACCCGTCACATAATCTCCACGTCGTTTCGACACACTCAAACCACGGAGGCTCGCCATGTACCGCGATCAGTCATTCCCTGTTGCAACTGCGCTTTTTCCCGCCCTCGTTTTCTCGGCTACCCTCGTGTTCAGCCCGCTGGCCAGCGGTGCTGCGGCAGTGGTAAAAATCGACGGATCGAGCGCGGTCTATCCGATCACCGAAGCCGTCGCCCAGGAATTCCAGCGCGCCAGACTGCACGAAGTGCACGTCAATGTCGGCGTGTCGGGTACCAGCGCCGGCTTCGTGAAATTCTGTCGTGGCGAAACCGACATCTCGAACGCGTCGCGACCGATCCTGAAAAAGGAAATGGAGGAGTGCGCCAAGGCCGGCATCCGCTTCTATGAAATGCCCCTGGCCTATGACGCACTCACCGTGGTGGTCAACCCACAGAATGCCTTCGTCAGCAGCCTGAGCGTCGCCGATCTCAGGAAACTGTGGGAACCCGCGGCACAAGGCCGAATCAAGACCTGGAAAGACATCAACCCGGCGTGGCCTGCCCAGCAGATCAAGCTCTATGCGCCGGGTGCCGATTCCGGGACCTTCGAGTCCTTCACGGAAGTGGTTGTTGGTACTGCCAGGTCCAGCCGGACCGATGTCAGTACCGCCGAAGACCATGATGTGCTGGCGCAGCGCATTGCCGCCGACAAGGATGCCCTGGGTTACCTGAGCCTCGATTATTACGTCGAAAACCAGAAGCAGTTGAAGGCAGTAGCCATCAGCGACGGCAAGGAAGCCGTTCTGCCAACGGTCGACAACATCCGCAACGGAAGCTACCAGCCCCTGTCGCGCCCGCTCTTCCTCTACGTCAGTGAAAAATCACTCGATAAGCCCGCCGTCAAGGATTTCGTCGACTTCTTCATGAAGAATGCCGCCAGGCTGGTCGTGGAAGTGAACTACCTGCCGCTGCCAGCCAGAGCGTATAGCGAGAACCTCGAACGTGTCACGGCGAAAAAGGTCGGTACGGTCTATGGCGGTGAAAACAAGGCCCGCCCGCGTCCCACCGACATGCGCAAGTTACTCGAGGCCCTGATGCACGGATCTTGATGGTGACCAGCGGGAAGACCGCTGGTATTCACCGACCAAAGCACGCAGTCCTGTTTGTCTCAACCCTGCCATGGAGATTATCATGACATTATCCGCCACCCTTCCCGGCGATGACGCCATCGACGCTGCCGCCCACGAACTCAAACGCAGGCGGTTTTCCGGGACAGCCCCTTAGTCCCCGGCACAACAAGCCGGCAAGACGAAGCAAAGCAAAGCGCTGTCGGGCGTCCGTTGTAACGTGCGACTCACCGCCAGTGAGTTGCAGATGCTTGCCAGGCTGAAAAAGCGTCTCGCACGCCGGGGAATCGCTACCCGCAAGCAGGATCTCGTACGCGCCGGCCTGTTGTTGCTGGTGCATCTGGACCGGACCGACCTCAAGGCGGCGATTCGCGACGTCATTGCCCCGGAACCGGCACCGGGTGAAAACCACTAGCGCGGCAAACCTGTCGAACTCGGAACATCGATCAAGCGCTTCGCGGCGTCTGCGCCGCCTTGCCGACCGGTCATCTGCAGGCAATCCCTCCAATCCTTGCGCGCAAGACACTGTCACACCGGGCGTCATCTCGCCGTCACATCGCCCGCATACAATAACTCCGAAGCTGCAATCAACATCCCACTGGAGTTAGTCATGAGTCATCTGCAGAACCGGGCCGCCGCCCCGTCACTCTTTTGTTTGTTAGCCCTTGCCTTGAGCTCGCCGGTGGCGGCGGCGCCGGCAGTGGTCAAGGTGGACGGGTCGAGTACCGTCTATCCGATCACCGAGGCGGTCGCCGAGGAGTTCCAGAAAGCCAGGAAGGGCGCGGTCAACGTCACCGTCGGTATCTCCGGAACCGGTGGTGGCTTCAAGAAATTCTGTCGCGGCGAGATCGACATCGCCAACGCCTCGCGACCGATCTTCCGAAAGGAAATGGAGGAATGCGCCAGGGCCGGTATCCGCTACTACGAGATGCCGGTTGCCTATGACGCGCTGACGGTCATGGTCAATCCGCAGAATACCTTCATCCACAGCATGACTGTCGCCGAACTCAGGAAGATCTGGGAGCCCGCTGCGCAAGGCAGGATCAGCAGTTGGAAGGACGTCAATCCAGCCTGGCCCGACCAGAAGATCAAACTTTATGGTGCCGGCTCCGATTCCGGCACCTTCGACTACTTTACCGAAGCCATCGTCGGCAAGGCCAAATCGAGCCGCGGTGACTTCACGGCCTCGGAGGACGACAATGTCCTCGTACAGGGCATTTCAGGCGATCGGGGAGCGCTCGGTTACTTTGGTTTCGCCTACTACATCGAAAACCGGAAGAAGCTCAAGGCTGTAGCCATCGATGGCGGCAAGGGCCCGGTTGCACCGACGCCGGAAAGCGTCGAGAACGGCAGCTACCAGCCCCTTTCACGACCGATCTTCATCTACGTCAGCGAGCAATCGCTCGAGCGGCCGGAAATCAGGGAATTCGTGGACTTCTACATGAAGAACGCCACGCACCTGGTCAGGGAGGTGAAGTACATCCCGCTGCCGACGAAGGCCTACACCGGCAACCTTGAGCACCTGGCAAGAAAGAAGCTCGGTACCGTCTTTGGTGGACAGAACGAAGTGGGTCTGACCATCGAGCAGTTGATGAAGCGCGAAGCGCAACTCTGATGCGCTCGCCGGCCGCCGGCCCGCAGTTTGCACGGCCGAAGCGGCCGGTTTGACCGCCAAATCACCGAAGGCCCGACCGATGGACAGCATGCCTTTGAAACATTCATCACAACAGTGGATCAACCCTCCCGCCGACCACAGGGCCGGGGTACGGGCGATCAAGCGGCGCCGCCACCTCGCTGAACGCGGCATCGAGAGCCTGCTGCTGCTGGCCGCACTGGTTTCGGTATTCACGACGATCGCCATCGTGGCGATCCTGGTCTGGGAATCGATCCTCTTCTTCCGTACCGTCCCGCTGTTCGACTTCCTGACCGACAGGCAATGGACACCACTTTTCGACGACGCCCATTTCGGCATCGTCGCCTTGCTCTCGGGAACCCTGACGACCACCGTCGTCGCCTTGCTGGTGGCGATTCCGCTGGGCACCGTCCTGGCCATCTATCTTTCTGAGTTCGCTCCGTTCCGTGTTCGCGAGTTGGCCAAGCCCTTCCTGGAAATGCTCGGTGGCATCCCGACGATCATCTACGGCTACTTTGCCCTGCTCTTCGTCACCCCGCTGCTGCAACGCATCTACCCCGATTTGCCCGGCTTCAACATGCTCTCGGCCGGCCTGGTGATGGGCATCATGATCGTCCCCTACGTGAGTTCGCTTTCGGAAGACGCGATGCGCGCGGTGCCGATGAACATGCGGGAGGCGTCGTACGCCCTGGGCGCGACCCGCCTGCAGACGGCGCTTTTCGTGGTGACTCCGGCGGCTCTGTCCGGCCTGGCCTCGTCGTACATCCTGGGCATCTCGCGTGCGGTCGGCGAAACCATGGTCGTGGCCATCGCCGCTGGCATGCAGCCGAGTTTCACCCTCAACCCGCTCGAACCCGCGGCCACGATCACCGCCTACATTGTTCAGGTCGCGCTCGGCGATCTGCCGCACGGTTCGATCGGCTACCAGACGATCTTCGCCGCCGGACTGACCCTGTTGCTGATCACCCTGCTGTTCAATATCCTCGGCCACGTTCTGCGCAAGCACTTTCGCGAGGCTTACTGAAAATGACGGAAAAATTGCCCGGAACTGCCGGAGACGCCCACCTGCGCGCGCTGCGGCGGGCCATTGCCAGACGCAAGACCTGGGACTGGCTCTTCGCGCTGGGCGGGGTATTGGCCCTGGTCCTGGCCCTGCTCGTCTTTGCCATGCTCTTCGGCCAAATGCTGAAGAACGGCCTGCCGCACCTGTCATGGGACTTCGTCAGCAGTTTTCCGTCACGGCGAGCCGCCAGCGCCGGCATCCTTTCGGCCTGGGTCGGCACATCGCTGGTGATGCTCGTCACCGCCGTCGTGGCCGTGCCTGTGGGCGTTGGCGCGGGCATCTATCTCGAAGAGTACGCGCCGAAGAACCTGCTTACCGACATCATCGAGATCAACGTCACCAACCTCGCCGGCGTGCCGTCGATCATTTACGGGCTCCTCGCCCTGGGCCTGTTCGTATACCAGTTCGGTCTCGGTCAGAGCATCGCCGCCGCCGGCCTGACGCTGGCCCTGCTGATCCTGCCGGTGGTCATCGTCGCCACCCGTGAGGCCATTCGCACCATCCCGCAGAACATCCGCGAAGGCGCCTACGCCTGCGGCGCGACCAAATGGCAGATGGTTTCGCAGCACATCATTCCCTACTCGCTGCCCGGGATCATGACCGGTGTAATCATCGGCCTGGCACGCGCGATTGGCGAAACAGCCCCGATCATCACCATTGGCGCCCTGACCTTCATCGCCTTCCTGCCACCGTCGCCGCTGGGTAACCCCGAGCACCTGATCTCCTTCGAGTGGCTCGCGGCACCCTTCACGGTGATGCCGATCCAGATGTTCAACTGGATCTCCCGACCGGAGGAGGCTTTCCAGGCCAACGCCGCGGCCGCCGGCCTGGTACTGGTGGTGATGACCCTGTCGATGAATGCTGTGGCCATCGGCATCCGCTACCACTTCCGCAAGCGAATCAAATGGTGAATCGCCTACTGGTCCAGCAAGGAAAGCCATCGTGAGTACCATCAGCACCCTCCCCCCGAAACCGCCAACCCAACTCAAGGCGCAGGTCAATGCGCTGAATTTCTACTATGGCGATTTCCAGGCATTGAAGAACATCGATTTCCCGGTCGAGAAAAATCAGGTCACGGCGCTGATCGGCCCCTCGGGCTGCGGCAAGTCGACCTTTCTGCGCTGCTTCAACCGCATGCACGACCTCTACCCGAACATGCGCTACGAAGGGGAAATCCTGCTTTACCCCGATGCCATCAATATCGTCGACCGGCACGTCGATCCGATCGAAGTCCGCATGCGCATTTCGATGGTGTTCCAGAAGCCGAACCCGTTCCCCAAGTCGATCTACGAGAATGTCGCCTATGGCCTGCGCGTGCGTGGCGAGCGCCTGCGAAAGGTGATCGACGAAAAGGTCGAGGACGCGTTGCGTGCCGCGGCGCTGTGGGAT
This sequence comes from Candidatus Accumulibacter propinquus, assembly GCF_056856495.1. Lineage (NCBI taxonomy): Bacteria > Pseudomonadati > Pseudomonadota > Betaproteobacteria > Candidatus Accumulibacter > Candidatus Accumulibacter propinquus. Next base: position 145,655 of record NZ_JBSEHC010000001.1, on the reverse strand, counting down.
GAAGTGAAGGATCGGCTGCATGACCTGGCGTTCAATCTCTCCGGCGGACAACAGCAGCGTTTGTGCATCGCGCGGGCCCTCGCCACCAGTCCGGAGATTCTCCTGTTCGACGAACCCACCTCGGCGCTCGACCCGATCGCCACAGCGAAGATCGAGGAGCTGGTCAACGAACTCAAGGAAAAGGTCACCATCCTGATCGTCACCCACAACATGCAGCAGGCCGCGCGCGTCTCGGCGTACACCGCGTTCATGTATATCGGAGAACTGATCGAGTTCGACGATACCCGGAAGATCTTCACCAATCCCTCGTCCAAGCTCACCGAGGAGTACATCACCGGTCGTTTCGGCTGAGCAGTGCCCGCGAAATCGTTACAATCGATCCTTTCTGCGCGTCTCCTTTTCCGGAAAGCTGCATCATCATGAAAGACTACGTCGACCGCTGGCATACCACCGACGGCGTCCGGCTTGAAATGCGTCGCATGCGTCTGGACGACGCGCCACAGGTCAAGGACTCCCTCAACCAGTTGTCGGCGAAGGCCCGCCGCAACCGTTTTTTTGCTGCGATCACCGAGTTTTCCGACGCCGCGGTGAGCAAATTCGTCGACGTCGACCCGCACCAGGAACATCTGCTGGTCGTCGTGCGCCGCGAAAACGGCCTGGAGATTCCGATCGCCGGCGGCCGTTTCATACAGCAGGGCGACGGCACCGACTGCAGCTTCTCGCTGCTGATCGGTGATCCCTGGCAAAACCAGGGCATCGGGCGACGCCTGCTCAAGGCCCTGCTCCGCGAAGCGGCGAAGCGAGGTCTAAGGCAAATGTACGGGCATGTCCTGGCCGACAATCAGCCGATGCTCAGGCTGGCTCGTTCGCTGCGCTTCTCGGCGATAGACAGCGACCAGGGCGAAGGGGTAGTGAAGATCGTTTGTGACCTTCCCGACGCCGCCTGGCGGCGACGACGCACGGTTCGGCGGGGGCCTCCTTGGCGATAGCAGGCTCTCCGGCGAGCCCTGAACGCCGACGCTGGCCTGCCCGTGCTGGATCGTCGGCCTCGATCTGGCCGGCAAGACCGACCGCGCTGCCTTGCTGCTGGTCTTTGCGCACACCGAGATCAACGGCGGGGCCGGGCTGGATGGCGAGCAACGTCGTCGCGCACCTCGACGCCAGGGATCAACATCCGTTCGCGCAAGGAATGCCCGGAGAACGACTTCGACACGATTAAAGCGATCGAAACACGGTCATCATCATTACTCCTGCAGGCCCACGTCGGTCGATGTGGCCAACCCGCCGGCAGACGAGGCCAGGTACCTGCTTTCGAAGATCTTGCCCGGCACCGGCCTGCTGAACACGAAGCCTTGCATTTCATCGCAGTTCAGCAGGCGCAACAAGCGCGATTGCTCGTCGGTTTCGACGCCCTCGGCGACCACCTTGAGCTTCAGCGCATGCGCCAGGTTGATGATGGTGGACACCAGCGCCAGTCCCTCGGGCGTGGCCGTCATGTCGGTCACGAACGAGCGGTCGATCTTCAAGGTGTCCACCGGCAACTTGGCCAGGTAGCTCAGCGACGAGAAGCCGGTGCCGAAGTCGTCGATGGCGATGCCCACGCCCATGGCGCGTATCGCCCGCAGGCTGGCGATGCTGTGCCTGATGTCGGCCATGATCACGCTTTCGGTGATCTCCAGTTCGAGGCCAGCCGCTGCCTGCGCGTCGCTACCGATGGCCCGCACGATCTCGGCGATGAAGTCGCGACTGCCGAGTTGCAAAGGCGACACATTGACCGCGATGCGCACGACAGCCAGGCCGGCGGCGCGGCAGCGCCGATAGTCTTCGATGGCCTGGAGCAAGGCCCAGCGGCCGACCTCATGGATCAATCCGGTTTGCTCGAGGACCGGGATGAAGCGGCCCGGTGGCACCAGACCGGTGCGCGGATCATGCCACCGAATCAGTGCTTCAGCGCCGGCGACCTTGCCGCTCACAAGGTTCACCTTGGGCTGATAGTGGAGCACGAATTCTCCCTTGTCGAGCGCTTGGCGCAACTGGTTTTCCAGGCTGAGCCGGCTGGACACCGTGGCGGTCATCGCCTGCGTGTAGAACAGGTAGCGCTCGCTGCTCGCCTTGGCGATCTTGAGCGCAGCTTCGGCGTTCCTGAACAAGGTCTCGGCGTCGGCACCGTCGTTCGGGAACAGCGCCACGCCGCCCTTGAAGGCGATGCGGAACACAGCATCGTCCAGCCGGAACGGATGGTTCAGGAACTCCGCCATCGTTGTATCGAGCAGGCGCGCCACGTTCCCTTCCGGCCTGACCGCCGGTAGCACTACGGCAAAGTGGTCTGCCCCCACTCGCGCCAACAGGTTGGTGTCCCCCGTCCGGTGCACCAGCCACTCGGCCACTTGTCCGAGGAGGGCGTCGCCGGCCCGCTTGCCGAGGCTGTCGTTGATGCTCTTGAAGCGCTCCAGATCGATCAGGAACAAGACCACTTGACATCCGCTGCTGACCGCATTTTGAATATGGAGCGTCACCCGTTCGAGAAACAGCCGACGGTTGGCGAGTCCGGTGAGTACGTCGTAGTAAGCCAGGTAATCGAGCCGCTCCTGCTTGTCGAGGTGATCGATGGCAAAGGCGATATCGCCGGCCAGTTCCGTCAACAGCTTCAACTCTTCCGCGTGGAAGAATTCGCTCTCGCAGGCGTACAGCGCGAACACGCCGACTGCATTATTGGCAACCACCAGCGGCAGGACGGCCAGCGAGCGGACGCTGGCTTCGGCGTATTCCAGGCCAAAGACAAGGCTTGGGTCGCTTCTCGAATCGTTGGACACGATGGTCTTTTTCGTCCGGATCGCCCGCGCGATCAAGGTCTCTGCCGTACCCTCACCTGATGTCAGGCGGTCCCTGATGGCGTTCATCAGGGCCTCCCCCTTGCCCGCCGAGGCGACCGGGGAGATCTTCATCGTACTGCGATCGACGATGCAGATCAGCGCCATGCGGAAACCTCCGACCTCGGACGCGATGCGGCACGCCCCGCGGTAAAGTTCGTCACGATCGCGCACGCGCACGATCAGCGTGTTGATGCTGCTCAGCATGGTATACACGCGGTTGAGGTAGGCGATCCGGTCTGCCGCTGCCTTGCGCTCGGTAATGTCTTCGCCGACGCCGGCGACGCCGATCACTTCACCTGCGGCCGAGCGCAGCACCGAATTGTTCCAGCGAACGAGTCGGCGTTCGCCCGCACGGGTAAGGATCTCGTTCTCGTGATGCCAGGCCGCGGGCTGATTAGCAAGCAGCGCCACAAAGACGGCCTGCAAGTCGTTCCTTTCGGGCGGTATGAAAAGATCGAACAAGTTCCGCCCGATCACGTCCTCTTCTCGCCAACCGGTCACCCGGAGCAGGTGAGCGTTGCAGAACGTGATCCGCGCCTCACGGTCGAGCGTCAAGGCCAGCAGTTCCACATTCTGCAGCAGGTCGCTGAAGCGGCGCTCGCTTTCGCGTAATTCGAGTGCCGCCTGCTTGCGTTCCGTGATGTCGCGGACCAGGGAGACTATCGTCCAGCCATTCGCCGAGCGCTGTGCGTGGCGCCGCACTTCGCCCCACAGCGGCGTACCGTCGTCGCGGTGGCGCAGCATTTCCAGCGGTCTGGCGGCGACGCCGCTGGCGATGATCTCGTCATAGGTACGCTCGAGTGCTGCGCGCGTCGTGGACAGCACGACCCAGGGCGCGACCGCCAGCAGTTCTGCGCGCGTCCGGTTCTCCAGTCGACAGGCGGCGTCGTTGACATGAATCAGGCGCATGCTGGCGCGGTCGACCATGAAGATCGCATCCTCCATGGCCTCCATCGCCGCCGTGAAGCGTAGCAGCGCCAGTTCGCCGCGTTTTCGGTCGCTGATGTCCAGATGCATGACCACGATGCCATGCGGACGGTCAGAAGCCACGGGAGTGGCGGTCATCAGGAACCAGCGCTGCTGACTCGGCGAATGACAGGCGTATTCCATCGAGAAACGTTTCAGCCCGTCGCGCAATACCGATCGAATTCCGATCGCCATTCGTTGGCCATCGGCTGCGCCATCAGCGCGCGCGCCGTCGCAAACGTCGAGGTAGTTGACGCCAATGCCACATCGCTTGCCCTGGAGTGCATTCGCCTCGGCAAATTGCCGCCACGCCCGGTTCACCGAGATGATCAGCCCCTGGGTATCGAGCAAGGCCACCTGCGCGGGCAAGGCCTCGACGATCGCCGCCTGCTTGGCAGCTTCCTGGTGGCGCAAGTGGTCCTGAGCGGGCCGCAGCAGGAAGGTCCGGCCGTCACGGTCGGCCACCGTATCCACCTCGCCGGCGGTCAGTTCTTCCAGGCGTTGTGCGCTCTTGTGCAGCACCTCGATCAAGGCGGAAACTTCGTCGCTTGTGCCCCCCCCGAGCGATGACGCTGGCGGGTTCATGCGCCGACGGCTTCGAGGCCCAGGGCCTGCATAACCGGCTGCGTCTGGCTGAGCGTACCAACGATCCTGCGCGTCGGCGACGGCGCCAGCTTGACCAGCGTCGGCGTCATGAAAATGCCATCGGCCAGCGCGCGCTGCGGCTCACGAAAAACGTCGACGACTTCGATCTCGTGCCGGTCCACCAGGTGCGCCCGACACAGCGCGGTCAGATTGCTCACCGCCTGCGCGGAGTTGAGCGCATCGCCGGCGACATAAAGCCGGAATTGGAACAGGTCGCAGCGACTCATGGCGAGTCCTCTTTGCCCACCGGTTTGGCGGCATCGGCGCCGCGCAACTCGCGCATCCGGGTACGGCCGCGCGACAACTCCCCTTCGTGACTTTGCGTCGAGCGGATCAACAGCGCCTTTTCGACCTGCTTCGCCTCCAGTTCCACCTTCAGCGATTTCAGTCGGACTTCGAGTTCGGCTTCCTCGGCGTCGAGCCGGACGCGCTTCAGCTTGCCGGCGACTTCGGCGACCTCGTGCGCGGCCGCCTCGGCGCGTTCCTTTTCCCAGCGCAGCGTGCCCATCAGAACTTCGCCGCCGGCGGTATAGGTGTCGGCCAGAGTCACGCCGGCATCGCTGAGGATCAACTCGCGCACCTGGTTCGAATGCGCCGTACCGCGTGACTTGATGATCGACAGGCCACGGTTGCGCTCGCCGGCCTGCACCAGGTAGTTGAGGTGGATCCAGGTGTCTACCACCGTCGATGCCTGCAGCGGCGATTCGCCCTCGACCGGCCCGGACATCTCGTCGAGTAGCCGGGTGCACACCAAGGTCGTACCGCCGCCCTTCGACCAGTCGATCAAACGTTCGGCCACACTCTGCGCGCTCAAGTCACTGCCGGGCTTGGACCAGGTCGACACCGGATCGATCACCAGGCAACGGGCGCCATGTTCCTTCGCCAGCGCCTTGATGCGCGCCAGGTAGACCTCGGCACTGCCGGCGATGGTGCGTGCCGAAAGCATGCGCAAGCGCCCGTTCTTCACGAAACGATCCAGCCGGATGCCGACCGAAGCCAGATTGCGGATCACCTCGCTGCAATCCGAATCAAAACTGACGAACAGGGTGTGCTCGCCGCGCTGGCAGGCCGCCTCGGCGAAGGCACCACTCAAGGTCGTCTTGGCGGTGCCCGAGAAGCCGGTGATCAGCACGCTGGCGCCGCGGTAGTAGCCACCGCCCAACATGGTGTCCAGCCGCTTGATGCCGCTGGAAACACGTTCGTTGGTCACTTGGGTATCCACCCGGCCAATGGCGCGGGCGACGATGACCTCGAAACCGTGCCGGACGATGAGGAAGGGCGCCTCATCCTCATCGAAGCCGGAGCCGCGATACTTCTGTACGCGCAGGCTGCGTTGCGAGACGCCCAGCACCACGCCGTGCTTGAGCACCACGGCGCAGTCGACCATGAACTGCATGAAGCCGAATGGCTGTCGGCTGAGCGAACCGTTTTCGTCGCTGCCGGCCTTCAGGGTAATGATGGCCGTCACTTCGCGCGCCAATAGCCACTCATGCAGACGGTAGATCTCGCGCCGCTGCGCGGCCGCGTCGGGCAGCAGGGCGATGACCATATCCAGCGCATCGAACACGATGCGCCGGGCGCCCATGGTACAGACCTGGGCCTCGAGCGCCGCGAGCATGCCGCCGAGATCGAAATCGCCCGACTGGACAAGGTCAGGCAGCGGCTGGGCGTCGAGAAACATCAGCGTCTTGGGCTGCAACTCGGTCAGCTTCCAGCCGAAGGTCTCGGCATTGGTGACGATACGTCCCGAGGTCTCCTCGAAGGCGACAAAGATTCCCGGTTCCCCGCACTCCCGCGCGCCATGCACCAGGAACTGCAGCGCGAAAATGGTCTTGCCGGAACCGGGTCCACCGGTCAGCAGCGTCGTTCGGCCTTGCGGCAGACCGCCGCCGGTAATCTCATCGAAACCGGCGATGCCGGTCGGCGTTTTGCTTGACACCTTGACGGGCGCCGATCGAACGGTTTTCATCGTGGTTCCAGGAGGAGGCAGAGGCCCGAGGAACAGCCATGGCTTTGCTCATCCTGCAAGCCTTCGCTGTTCGGCCGTGGCGGTCTGTGCGCCGGAACACATAGGCGCCGCCCAGCCCCCGGCAGCCCTGAGGCATGCGTGCCCCTGCCCATTTTTTTCAGGGTAAACTGGACGCTCCGCAGTCACTGCAGTCAGGACCAGCAGCAAACCCGTTCCCCGGCGCAGGCATGCGGATTCATCGGAGGTCAGGGTCGTGGCAACTGGAGAACAAGCGCAGCACCGTCGCCAGTGGCTGGCTGGCGCCATGCTGATCATGCTGGTCGCCGGAGCGGCGTGGTGGACGGCCTGGCGGGCCGACGGCGATCTGCGCGGCGAACTGCTGCAGCAAGCCCGGCTGGCAGCGCAGGCGGTGGATGTCGAGCGCGTCGGTCTGCTGACCGGGACGGTGGCGGATCTGGAGAGCCCTGACCACCACCGGATGAAGGAGCAACTCGCCGTGGTCGGCGCCTCTCTGCCGGCAGGCCGGCTTCTGCGGCTGATCGGCCGCAAGGCCGATGGTACGCTCTTCGTCCTGGTGGACGGCGCAGCTGCTGGCGCGCAGGCGGCGCCACCAGCCCAAGTCGATGCGGCGCCGGCCGATCTGCGCGCCGTCTTCGACGGCAATGACGGCGCTGTTGCCGGACCACTTTCCGACCGGCTCTGGCCGCGGGTTTCGGCGTGGGTTCCGATCCGTGACAAGGCGGATCTTTCGGGTTTCGGCACTCCGGATGACGCGCAGGCGATGGTGCGCAAGGCCGTGGACTTCTATCGCCAGAATGGCCGCGAGCGTTTCATCGCCGAATGCAACAACCCGCAGGGCCAGTTTCGCAGGGGCAATCTCTACGCCTTTGCCTACGACCTTGACATGACCATGCGGGCGCATCCGGTCACGCCGGAACTGGTCGGTCACAACTTGCTCGACAAGCAGGACCGGTCGGGGAGCCAGGACTTCCGCAAGGAGATCCAGGACGTCGCTTTGTCGCGGGGGAGCGGCTGGGTCGATTATCCCTACCAGAATCCGGCCAATGGCAAGATCGAGCCCAAGACGACCTATGTCGAAAGGGTTGATGATCTGATCATCGCCTCCGGGGCGTACCAGAGCAGCGGCGAGGTCGTCGCGGTCCTGGCCATGGACATCGATTCCCGCACCTGGCAATGGGAAGTGGCGATCCGCTCGGCAGTGCCCGTGGGGCTGATGTTGGCCTTGCTGATCGCCACAATTGCCGGCCTGGTCCTCAAGCGTCGTGTCGACGCGGCGCCGAAACCACTCCTGCGGCGCCTGCTGGCGCCACTGGCGGCGATCATCGTGCTGTTGACCTTCGGCACGGCGGCGCTCCTGTGGCAGCAGTATCAACGGCAACTGGCGGCGACCCTCGCCCGCCATGTCGCCGAGGTGGCCGGCGAGTGGCAAGGGCTTCTGGAGCAGCAATCGGCAGGCCTGGCGATGACCGGGCAACTCATCGCCGCCGACGCCACGGTGCAAAAAGCCCTGCGTGCGGGCGACGGCGAACGTCTCCTGGCCGCCTGGCAGTCGGTGTTCGCGACGCTGAAGCGCGAAAACCAGCTCTCCCACTTCTATTTTCTGGACAGGAATCGCGTCTGCCTGCTGCGCGTGCATCGGCCGGCGCTACGCGGTGACGTGATCAATCGCTTTACCGCCCGCGCAGCCGAACGGACCGGCAAGACCGCCACCGGTATCGAACTCGGACCGCTGGGTACCTTTACGCTGCGCGTCGTGCGTCCGGTCTTCGCCGGTGGAACGTTCGTCGGCTATGTCGAATTGGGCAAGGAGATCGAGGATCTCATGGACACGCTGCAGTACCGCTCTGGCAGTCTGCTGGCCGTTCTCATCCACAAGGAGCACCTGACGCGACAGGCCTGGGAAGACGGCATGCGCTTGCTCAACAGAGAGGCCTACTGGGACCGCCTGGCGCACAGTGTGCTGACTTACCCGGTGCAGGACCAACTGCCCAACGCCTTGGTGCAATGGGCCGATCACGCCGGCGGCGCTGCCCACCGCGCACGGGAGGGCGAGGTCGTGGTTGATGGCAAGGACTTTTTCGTGTCCGCCATACCACTGCACGATGTCGCCGGCCAGGATGTTGGCGACCTCCTGGTGATGCGCGACATCAGCGCCGAAAAGGAAGCCTTTACGGGTCTGTTGATTGTCGGTGGAAGCACCGGCGGAGTGCTGCTGATGCTCCTGCTGAGCTTCATCGTCGTTCTCCTCCGTCGCGCCGACGCCGGCATCCGGGCACGCGAGGCGGCGTTGCAGAACACCCTGCAATTCCAGAAGGATTTGCTCGAGGCGGTGCCGTCGCCGATCTTCTGCAAGGATGCACAGGGCATCTATATCGCCAGCAACAAGGCCTTCGAGCGCTATCTCGGGCGTTCGCACGAGGAGATCATTGGCAAGACGGTCCACGATCTCGGGCCTGTCGATCTGGCCGATAAATACGACCAGGCAGACCGGGACTTGCTGACCCACCTCGGCGCCCAGACCTACGAAGCTTCCGTTCTCTATGCCGACGGAACACGTCACGAAGTGGTCTTCAACAAGGCGACTTTCACCGATGCCGAAGGCCAGGTGGCGGGGCTGATCGGTGTGATTTTCGACATCACCGAACGCAAGCGGGCCGAAGAGAAACTCCATCTCGCCGCCAGTGTTTTCACGTATGCCCGCGAAGGCATTCTGATCACCACCGCGGACGGAACGATCATCGACGTCAATGACGCCTTCAGCCGTATTACCGGCTACGGCCGCGATGAAGTCGTGGGCCAGAACCCGCGCCTCTTGAGTTCAGGTCGCCATGACCAGGCATTTTATGCCGACATGTGGAGCGCCCTGATCGACACAGGGCACTGGCACGGTGAAATCTGGAACCGGCGCAAGAGCGGCGAAGTCTTCGTCGAAATGCAGACCATCAGCAGCGTTCGCGATGCCCTTGGCAAACCCCGCGAGTATGTGTCGCTTTTCTCCGACATCACCGTTCTCAAGGAGAACGAACGCCGACTCGAACGTATCGCCAATTACGACGCGCTGACCGGGCTGCCCAACCGCGTACTGCTGTCGGACCGCCTGCGCCAGGGAATGGCGCAGGCGCAGCGGCAAGGCCATCTGCTGGCGGTGGCTTTTCTCGACCTTGATGGTTTCAAGGCGATCAACGACAGCCATGGGCACAAGGCCGGCGACGAGTTGCTGATCGGTGTCGCCACGCGCATGACGGCGACCCTGCGCGAAAGCGACACGCTCGCTCGCATCGGCGGCGACGAGTTCGTCGCCGTACTGTTCGATCTGGCTGATGCCGCCGCCAGTGAACCCATGCTCAGTCGCCTGCTCGCCGCCGCTGCCGATCCGGTGCCGGCCGGCAATCTGCTGCTTCAGGTCTCGGCCAGTCTGGGCGTCACTTTCTATCCGCAGGCGGCCGAGGTAAACGCCGACCAGCTCATGCGCCAGGCGGATCAAGCCATGTATCAGGCCAAGCTGGCCGGCAAGAACCGTTACCATGTCTTCGACGCCGAGCAGGACCGCAGTGTTCGCGGCCATCATCAAAGCGTGGAGCGCGTTCAACGCGCTCTCACTGAGCACCAGTTCATTCTCCATTACCAGCCCAAGGTCAACCTGCGCACGGGCGTATTGCTTGGCGCCGAGGCCCTGATCCGCTGGCAACACCCGGAAAAGGGCCTGCTGCCGCCGGCTGTCTTCCTGCCGACAATCGCGGACCATCCGCTGGCGATCGCGGTCGGCGAATGGATGATCGATGCTGCCTTGGAGCAGATTGGTCGGTGGAATGCGCTCGGGCTGAGCATCCCGGTCAGCGTCAATGTCGGCGCCCGCCACCTGCAGCAGGCGAACTTCGTCGAGCGCCTGCGCGCCTTGCTGGCCAAGCACCCGAGCGTCCGTCCGTGCGAGCTCGATCTGGAGGTGCAGGAAACCAGCGCGCTCAAAGGCCTGCCCCGCGTAGCGCAGTTGATCGACGCTTGCCGGGAGATCGGGGTGTCGTTTTCCCTTGACGATTTCGGCAGCGGCTATTCTTCCCTGACCTACCTGAAGCGCCTGTCGGTCAGCCAGATCAAGATCGACCAGAGTTTCGTCCGCAACATGTTCGACGATCCGGGGGAGCTGGCCATTCTCGATGCCGTGCTCGGTCTGGCCACCGCCTTTGGCCGCCTGGTAATCGCCAACGGGATGGAAACCGTGCCCCACGGAGAGATGCTCTTGCGCCTCGGCTGCGAACACGCCCAGGGCTACGGCATCGCACCTCCGATGCCGGCAGACGAACTGGCACGCTGGTCGCTTGCCTGGCGGCCTGATCCCGCCTGGGCCAGACTGCCCGCAGTGCTGAGTCGCGATGATTTGCTCGAACAGTTACAGACGCTGCTGCAGCAACGCCGGCAGTAGCACGCCGCAAGGCATCGGCCTCGCGGCCCGATCCGCGCGAACGCTGGCCGACGGCTGCGACAACGGCACAGATACGGATTACAGCCCTGCAGTGGCCGTGCCTGCCGCCGTGCGGCGGCAAAGCTTCAGCGACGCGTGTCGCCGCGATCCTCAAGCGGTGCGCGGCTGATCAGCACCACCGCCTCGGTCGCCACCCCTTCGGTTCGTCCGACAAAGCCGAGTCGTTCAGCCGTCTTGGCCTTGATGTTGACACAACCCGCCGGCACCTGCAGGTCGGCGGCGATGTTGGCCACCATCTGCGGCAGATAAGGCGCCATCTTCGGCTGCTGCGCGATGATCGTCGCGTCGACGTTGCCGACTCGCCAGCCTGCCGCGGCCAGCAATTCCACCGTGGCGCGCAACAGCTGGCGGCTGTCGGCACCCCGATAACGCGCGTCGGTATCGGGAAAGTGTCGGCCGATGTCCCCCAGCGCCGCCGCACCGAGCAAGGCATCGGTGATCGCGTGCAGCAAGGCATCGGCGTCGGAATGACCGAGCAGTCCGGCAGGGTGTGCGATGTCCACGCCGCCGAGGATCATCCTGCGTCCGGGAACCAGGGCATGAATGTCGCAGCCCTGTCCGACGCGGATCATTTGTCCACCCGCGTTTTCGCCTGCAGGATGGTTTCCGCCAGCCGCAGGTCGTCCGGGTAAGTGACCTTCAGGTTGCTGGCATCGGCGCGCACCAGCCGAGGTCTGAAACCTGCCGCCTCGATCGCGGACGCTTCGTCGGTACCGGTGGCGTGCTCTGCAAGCGCCCGGGTCAACAGCCCGTAACGGAACATCTGCGGCGTCTGGGCCTGCCACAAGCCATCGCGCGACTCGGTACCCGCCACGCGCTGCGCTGCGTCGGAACGTTTCAGCGTGTCGGCCACCGGCACGGCGAGCAAGCCGCCGACCGGATCGTCGCTGAGCTCGTCGTAGAGGGCGGCAAGCATCGCCTGCGACAGACAGGGGCGCGCGGCGTCGTGCACCAGCACCCAGTCGTCATCCTGGGCCGCCGTCGCCGCCGCGCGCAGGCCGTTGGCCACGCTTTCGGAACGCGTGGCGCCGCCACAGAACAGGATTTCCAGCTTGTAGCCCAGGCTGGTCCAATCGTACTGCCGCCACCAGCTATCCTCCGGCGACAGCACCACCCAGACGCGCTCAATGAATGGGCAGCGGCATAAAGCGGCCAGGCTGTGTTGGAGCATGGGTCGCCCGGCGAGCAGTTGATACTGCTTGGGCGCCTCGCCGCCGAAGCGCGATCCGGTACCGGCGGCGGGAACGATTGCGAAGTAGCGTAGCATGGGCTAATTTTAAGGCAATACGGCAGCAAATGCCGGCAGGTCCGCACCAAAGACGCCGGCAAGGCCCCCAGCGACCCCGGAGCACGTCCCTTCAAGGAGCACGAAGATGACCCAATCGACACCACGCATCCGCCCGGCGGCAGTCGCCAACATGTTCTATCCCGGATCGTCGACCGTACTGGCAAGCGACCTGCGACGCCTGCTGGCGCACACGGCACACCCGCCCGCCCCCCGTCCCAAGGCGATCATCGCGCCGCATGCGGGCTACGTGTATTCGGGCCCGATCGCGGCCAGCGTCTATGCGCTGCTCGAGGACTGGCGCGACCGCGTGCAGCGCGTGCTCCTGCTCGGCCCGACGCACCGCGTCGCGGTCAACGGGCTGGCAGTTCCCGCGGCGACCTCCTTCGCCACGCCGCTGGGCGAGATCCCGGTCGATCAGGAGGCGCTGGCGGCCATCGCACACCTGCCCCAGGTGGTGGTCAGCGATGCCGCGCATGCCCCCGAGCATTCCCTCGAAGTGCAGCTTCCGTTCCTCCAGACCGTGCTGACCACGTTTACGCTCGTGCCGCTGGCCGTCGGCCGTACCTCGGCGGCAGCGGTGGCAGAGGTGCTCGAATGCCTGTGGGGCGGCGACGAGACACTGATCGTGATCAGTTCCGACCTGTCGCACTACCTGCCTTACGCCGCCGCGCGCGAGATCGATGGCGACACGGCCCGCCACATCCTCGCGCTCGATGCGCATCTCGACCATCAGCAGGCCTGCGGCGCGACGCCGGTCAATGGCCTGCTGCTGGCCGCGCGGCGGCACCAATTGCACGCCAGGATGATCGACCTGCGCAATTCCGGGGACACGGCCGGCGACCGGTCGCGGGTTGTCGGCTACGGCGCCTTCACCTTCAGCGCGGAGTCCGGGCATGCCCACTGACGCTCTCGGCCAGGCCTTGCTGCTGACTGCGCGCAACGCCATCGGCAAACGCTTCGGGCGCGCGGCCAGCCCGGTCGGCACGCTCGCGGAACTCGCCGAACCGGGAGCGACTTTCGTCACCCTGACACAGCGCGGACAACTGCGGGGCTGCATCGGCAGCCTAGAAGCGCAGCGCCCACTGGCGATCGACGTCGCCGAAAACGCGATCGCCGCGGCATTTCGCGACCCGCGCTTTCCACCGCTGGAAGAGGATGAGCTTTCTCGCACCCGTGTCGAAGTCTCGCTGCTGACCCCCGCCGAGCCCTTCCCCGTGACCAGCGAGGCCGATGCCCTGAGCCGCCTGCGGCCCGGCATCGACGGCCTGATCCTGAGCTACGGCCGGCGCCGTGCGACCTTTCTGCCGCAGGTCTGGGAATCCCTCCCGGAAGCCCGCCAGTTCGTCGCCCAACTGAAGCTCAAGGCGGGCCTGCCCGCCGATTTCTGGCACGCACAGATCGCGCTGGCACGTTACGGAGCAAGAAAATGGAAAGAGACCTAGACGCTTCGCCGAAAGTGCCCGAGTCCGCCCACCCCGGTCGCTGGTGGCACGCAATCGAGGGCGAGCGCATCCAGTGCGACCTCTGCCCGCGCGACTGCACCCTGCATGCCGGCCAGCGCGGCGCCTGCTTCGTCCGCCAGAACGTGGACGGCCGGATGGTATTGACCACTTACGGTCGCTCGTCTGGCTTCTGCATCGACCCGATCGAGAAGAAGCCGCTCAACCACTTCTTCCCCGGCTCGTCGATTCTGTCGTTCGGCACCGCCGGCTGCAACCTGGCGTGCAAGTTCTGCCAGAACTGGGACATTTCGAAGTCGAAAGACATGGACCGCCTGCTCGACGCGGCCAGCCCGGAAGGCATCGCGGCCGCCGCCGTCGCCTACGGAGCCCAGTCGGTGGCCTTCACCTACAACGACCCGGTGATCTTCGCCGAGTACGCCATCGACACCGCCGTCGCCTGCCGTGCGCGGAACATCCGGACGGTGGCGGTTACTGCCGGCTACATCCATCGCCAGGCGGCGCGCGAGTTCTACGCGGTGATGGACGCCGCCAACGTCGACCTGAAATCCTTCAGCGACGACTTCTACTTCAAACTCTGTGGGGGGCATCTGCAACCGGTACTCGACATCCTTGCCTACATCCATCACGAGACGAACTGCTGGCTGGAGATCACGACGCTGCTGATTCCCGGGCGCAACGATTCAGCGGCCGAGATCAAGGCGCTCGCCGACTGGGTGGCGGGCGAACTGGGAACGGATGTGCCGCTGCACTTCACCGCCTTTCACCCCGACTGGAAGATGCAGGACCTGCCACCGACGCCGCCTTCGACGCTGACCCAGGCGCGGCACATCGCCCTCGACGCCGGGCTGCACTACGTCTATACCGGCAACGTGCATGACAGCGAAGGCGGCACCACCTTCTGTCCCGGCTGCCAGGCGGCGCTGATCGAACGCGACTGGTATGCCATCCGCCATTACGACCTGCCGAGCAACGGCTGCTGCCCGCACTGCGGCACGACGATCGCCGGCCATTTCGCCCGCTTCGGAAAACCTTTCGGGCCGCGTCGCGTGCCGGTCAGGCTGGTGCGTCCTTGAACGACCCGCTCGCTTTCCCCAGCAACACGCCGATCAGCTTCGATAGCGGGCAGGCGACGCTGCGTGGACTACTGACCCTGCCCGCGCAATTCGCCGGGCTGGTCGTTCTCGCGCATGCCGGCCCACAACCCGAGGCCCGCGACGACGCCCTGGCGGTGGTCCTCCAGCATGCCGGCGTCGGCACCCTGACGCTCGACCTGCTGACCCCCGCCGAAGAGCGCTTCGCCGACATCCACCACAACGTCTCGCTGCTCGCCAGGCGTCTGCTCGACGGCCTGTCGCTGCTCAAGCAACGGATGCTGCTCGGCGAACTGCCGACGCTGCCGATCGGCCTGTGCGCCAGCGGCGACGGCTCGCCGGTGGCGCTGCGGGCTGCCGCCGTGCGTGACCATGACATCTTCGCCGTGGTCTGCCGGGGTGGCCTGATCGACCTGGCGGGCATGCTCTACCTGCGCTCGCTGGCCTCGCCGCTGCTCGTGCTCGTCGCTGCCGACGACGAACGCGTCGCGGCAAGCAATCGACGCGCCCTGGGCGAGTTGCGCTGCGACAAGGAACTCAAGCTGCTGCCGGCAAGCGGCGAGCAACCCGATGCCGTCGCGGACTTCGCCTGCGTGGCGCGCGAGACGGCGCACTGGTTTGTCCGACACCTGGCCGCACGCGCGGCGACGGCCAGGGCCGGCAACGCCACTTGAGCGTGCCCGCAGGCCAGGCCGGGCGGTCCGGACGGCGTGCCTGCTCTACCCCAATCCCAAAAAATGGTTTATATTGCGCTGCAACAGAAGCGCCCGCGGGAGCATTCGCGGATCGCCTTCCAGGCCGGCGGCGTCCCCGGCTGACGTGCCCCCGCCTGCCGCTGCTGCCCGGCCTGCACAATCACGGCGCGCTGGCGCCCCGCGTCCAGGAAGTTCCGCCGCGCCGCTCGCCTGCAACCCAGGCGCCGGCAGCCGCGCCCGACAACACCTCACCGAGCCGCTTCGGCGGTAGAACCAGGACCATTCCATGAAACAAGCCAATCCATCCTTGTTGAGCAGAATCTCCCTTGCCTTCGGCACCTTTTTCTCGATCCTCTCCGATGCCCGCTTCGCCGCCAGCGTACAGGCCCTGCGTGCCGGCGAGCAGCGCGCCGAGCCCTCGGCGCCGGCGCCGGCACCCCGGGCGGCCGCCGTGCCGCTCAAGGAAGCCCCCCCCGACGGCGCCTTGCAACTGCTCGGCCTGCTGCAGCGCGAGGCGCGCTTCATCGATTTCATTCAGGAAGATGTCGCCGCCTATGCCGACGCCGATGTCGGCGCCGCGGCGCGAGTGGTACACGAGGGCTGCCGCAAGGTCCTGCGTGACAACTTCACGATCAGCCCGGTCCGCGACGAAGCCGAGGGCAGCCGGATCACGCTGCCGGAGGGCTTTGATGCCACGGCGATTCGCGTCACCGGCAACGTCGTCGGCAACCCCCCCTTCCACGGCAGCATCACGCACCGTGGCTGGCGAGTGGTCGACACCCGCCTGCCCAAACTCACCGGCAGCCATGAGCTGCGCATCGTCGCGCCGGCGGAGGTGGAACTATGAGCGAGCCGCAATTTTCGATCGGCATCGACCTCGGAACCACGCATTGCGCCCTCTCCTACGTCGAGATTGCCGCCTGCGA
Source organism: Candidatus Accumulibacter propinquus (assembly GCF_056856495.1). Taxonomy (NCBI): domain Bacteria; kingdom Pseudomonadati; phylum Pseudomonadota; class Betaproteobacteria; genus Candidatus Accumulibacter; species Candidatus Accumulibacter propinquus. Next base: position 129,238 of record NZ_JBSEHC010000001.1, on the reverse strand, counting down.
CGGCGAACAGGTCGTCCAGGGGGTATTGCAAGTGCCGCAACTGACCGCCCCCGGCGCGGTGGAGGCCCTCGGCCTGCTGCCTTCGTTCATCTATCTGCCGCATCCGAGCGAACTGGCGGCGGGTGATCTGAACCTGCCATGGACCGCCGAACAGGACTATGCGGTCGGCGAGATGGCGCGCAGCCGCGGCGCGGCAACGCCCATCCGCCTGGTGTCGAGCGCCAAGAGCTGGCTCTGTCACGCCGGCGTGGACCGCCGCGCGGCGATCCTGCCCAACGACGCCCCGCCGGAGGTGACGCGTCTGTCGCCACTCGAAGCCTCGCTGCGCTACATGAGCCATCTGCGCGCCGCCTGGGACCAGGCGCAGCCCGCGGCCCCGTTTGTCGATCAGGAGATCGTGGTCACCATCCCCGCGTCCTTCGACCCGGCGGCGCGCGAACTGACCGCCGAAGCGGCACGTGCCGCCGGCTGCGCCCGCATGCTCCTGCTCGAAGAGCCGCAGGCCGCGCTGTACAGCTGGATCCAGAAGAGCGCCGGCGGCTGGCGCAAGCAGGTGCGACCGGGCGACATCATCCTGGTCGTCGATGTCGGCGGCGGCACCAGCGACTTCTCGCTGATCGCCGTCCTCGAACGCGCAGGCACACTCGAACTGCACCGCGTCGCCGTCGGCGAGCACATCCTGCTTGGCGGCGACAACATGGATCTGGCCCTGGCCTATGCTGTTGCCGGCAAGCTGGCCGCGCAGGGCCAGAAACTCGACGCCTGGCAACTGCGGGCGCTGACGCACGCCTGCCGCAACGCCAAGGAGACGATGCTCAGCGATCCGGAAGTGCTCACGGTACCGCTGGTGATCGCCAGCCGCGGCGCCAGACTGATCGGCGGATCGACGCGCAGTGAACTGACGCGCGCGGAACTCGCGGCGACGCTGCTCGAAGGTTTCTTCCCGCCGGCGGCCATCGCCGACCGGCCGCAGGGTCGGGGGCGTGGCGGCCTGACGCAACTCGGTCTGCCCTACGCGCAGGATGCCGCGGTCACTCGCCATCTGGCCGCTTTCCTCGCCCGTCAGGTCGCCGCCACGGCCGACCTCGAGGGTTTCAGCGGCCGCCTGCCGGACGACGCGACCTTTCTGCATCCGACCGCGGTGCTGTTCAATGGCGGCGTATTCAAGTCCGAACTGCTCGCCGAGCGCACGCTGACGACGGTCAATTCCTGGCTCGCCGCCGAGGGTGCCCCGGCCGCCCGTCTGCTCGAAGGCGCCGACCTCGACCTGGCGGTAGCCCGCGGCGCCGCCTACTACGGCTACGTCCGCCGTGGCCAGGGCGTGCGCATCCGCGGCGGCACCGCCCGCTCCTACTACGTCGCGGTCGAATCGGTGATGCCCGCGGTGCCCGGGCTGCAACCGCCGGTGCAGGCCCTGTGCCTGGCGCCCTTCGGCATGGAGGAAGGCAGCGAAGCCGCGGTGTCGACGCAGGAATTCGGACTGGTCGTCGGCGAGCAGGTACGCTTCCGCTTCTTCGGCTCGTCGGTCCGCCGCCAGGACGAGGTCGGCACGCTGCTCGAGGACTGGGCGCCCGACGAACTCCAGGAACTCGACGAGATCCAGACCACCCTGCCAGCCGAAGGCCGCGCCACCGGCGAGGTGGTCCGCGTCAGGCTGCAGGCACGCGTCACCGAAGCCGGCACACTCGAACTCGAAGCCCTGCCGCACGATGGCCCGCAGCACTGGAAAGTCGAGTTCGACGTGCGCGGCGGCAGCGGCGACTGAACGGCGCGCCAGGCGCGGCGGCGGCCAGCGTAGTCGCGTCTAGCGCGGCGTGCGCTGCCGGCGCTGCGCGGGCCGGCTCAGCAAACTCCACAGCCAGCCCGGCGCGTCGCGTCCGGTGAGCACGTAGTCCAGCACGTTGCGATTGTCGAGTGTCAGGTTCTGCGCGAACCTGGCCGCACGCGTCCCGGCAAACAGCAGATGGTCGCCGGGTTCGAGCAGCGTCGCCTCTGCGGGTAGCTGATGGTCGATCCCCGCGCGGACGAGCAGCAGCGGCAGCAGCGGCAGGACATCCTGCTGCGCCGCCGGATCGCGGCGCAACATGCCGAGCGCCATCGCCCCCTGCTCCATCATCAGCAGCTGATGCACCGCCGGGGCCTCCGCCGCGTTCAGCCGCACGCCCCAGACCAGCGGCACACGATTCCCACAAAGCTCCTCGAGTTGCCGGGCGACGACGGCGGCGCGCGCGTCCGGCCAGTCCCGTACGAGCTGCAGAAAGCGCCGCAGCAACGGCGAGGTGATCAGCGCCAGGCACTCGCGCGCCACGATGCGCGACGGCACCATCGTGAAATCGGCGTCGTAGGCGTCGAACAGGACCTCGTTGGCGACCCGGTTCTGGCGCAGGACGACAAACAGCTTCGGGTTCACCTCCTTGGCGGTCATCGCGATCGACAGGTTGTTGGGGTCGTTGTCGCTGGCGGCGACAATGCCCACCGCCGTCGCGATGCCCGCCTGGCGCAGCGGCTCCGCCTCGGTGCCGTGGCCCACGACATGCTGCACGGCGATCGGCAACGTCGCCTCCGGCGAGATCACCGTCAGGCGCACGCCGTGCCGTTCGAGATTGCGCACCACCGCCTGCCCGAAGCGACCGAAGCCACAGACCACCCAGTCGCCGGCGGGTGGATCGTGGCGTTCGGGAACCTCCTGGCCCGGCAGGCCGGTCAGCAGATCGACCAGGCGGTACCAGTTAGGCGACTTGATCGCCTGCGCCAGATAGTCGGCGAAACGCTCGAAGTGATTGACCACATAGTGCGTGCCGAAAGACATCATGTTGCGCTCGACCGCCGGACTGGCCACCCGCGCGACGACCATCAGGCGGGGATTGATCAGGCGGCTGGCGATCGCCACCGCCAGGTTGGCCGCGTCGTCGTCGGTCACCGCCAGCACGCCGCGACAACTGCGATGCTGCAGCCCGGCCATCAACAACTGCTGGGGTTGCGCCGCATCGGCGCACAGCAGGAGGACGTCGGCGGCGAAATCCTCGAGTTCGAGTTCCTGGATACGCGCTTCGTTGCGCTCGATGCCCACCACCCGGAGGCCATCATGGTCGAGGGCGCGCGCGATCAGCAACCCGGTCTCGCCACAACCGCAGAGGATGTAGAAGGGTTCGCCGAGTTGCCTGACCTGGCGCACGAAGCGTGCGGTCAGCAGCACCTGCTGAAAACCCTTGTCCTGAACCAGCGACAGCAGGCTGATGATCGAGTACGACCAGCCGATCACCGAGAGAAAGATGACCACCGTGACCCACATCCGCTGCGCCTCGGAAAAGGCCCCCGGCAATTCGCCGAAACCGATGGTGCTGGCGGTATAGCTGACGAAATAGAAGGCGTGGAAAAAGCTCATCGGCGGCGCCGGCCGACCCTGCGCGTCGATGCCCGGAATCAGCGTCAGCCCCAGCGTCGACACCGCGTAGATGACGATCAGCACGATCAGCGGCGCGCGCATCCGCCGCAGGGCGAGGAAGAAGACGCTGGCGTTCATGGCCGCGCTGATCGCGGTGCAGCGCGCGTCAGCGCCGCAACATCACGGTTTCCGCGATCAGCAGCACCACCGAGACGACGTTGGCGAACAACGCGCCGCCGCTCAGCGAAACCACGCTGGTCGTGACATCCGCAGACATTCCCTCGCCGGTGACATGCACCGCGATGGCCCAGACACCGGCCGCCGCCACCAGTTGCAGGTCGGCGACCAGGCTGGTCGACAGATGCACCGCGCCGATCTGCGTCCGGTCGCCGAATTTCAGGACCGTGGCAATCAGGTTGACGACGATCGCGGCAAACAGCTCATAGACATGATGATGCCTCGGCTGGTCGATCTCGCCGATGAAGAAACCGAAGTTCAAAGTTGCCGCGAGCACGATAAAGAAACCGAAAACCACCTTTTCCAGGTTCATGAGCCCCCCAAGCGTTCGCGCCACCCCTGCGGCAGCGGCCTGACCTCGAAGCATACGCATCCTGGCGTGTGCCGGCAACGGCAGGGACTTGTCCGGCGCCGTAGCTGCGCTGGCCGTGCACAAGGATGCTTGCTTCCTTGCGAGCCAGCTTGCTGACTCCCGCCAGCCGTAGCGCCTGACGCATCGCACGCTGGATACTCTGCGCCTCCACGTGATGTCGCCGCACCGCCCCGGAACGTGGATCGACCGATCGTCTGGCGGCAACGAAGACGTACTGCCACGCCCACTCACGCGCCGCGTTCGGGTATTTCCGCTCCAGAGCCCATGGCAGGTACACGTCGCCAAAACCCGCAGCCAGATCCGCCGCGTGCAGCGCCTTCACACGTGCCAGATGCTCCCCCAGCGGCGCCACCAGCCTCTCCGGCAGCATCGTCACCCGGTCCTTGAAGCCCTTTCCCTCGCGCACCAGGATTTCGCGGCGAGCGAAGTCCACGTCCTTAACGCGCAGTCGCAGGCACTCCATCATGCGCATCCCCGTACCGTAAAGCAGCCGGAGGATCAGTCCCGTGGTTCCGTCGATCGGCCCCAGCAGGCGCTGAACTTCTTCGGGCGTCAGCACTACGGGCAGACGCTTGCCGGACTTCGCCGACTCGACATCATCCAGCCAGGGGAGATCGGTCCTCAGCACTTCCTTGTAGAGAAACAGCAGAGCGCTCTTTGCCTGATTCTGCGTGGATGCGGAAACCCGCCCCTCACCGCGAGGTGGGTGAGAAACGCTTCAACCTCGCGCGCGCCCATTTCCTGCGGATGTCGCTTGCCATGGAAAAGGATGAAACGTCGCACCCAGCCCCGGTAAGCCTGCTCCGTCCGTATGCTATAGTGCTTGAGGCGTATGCTTTCCGAGAGTTGGTCAAGGAGCCGCCTGGGAGGCCGGACGACGCCGTTGGCATTGACGCAGTTGTCGGAATTATTAGTTAACGTGCCCATACTCTACCCCCTTGTTTCCGTTGGAAGTTCAGCCATGCATGCACATGCATACAGTATAGTGACGCAAAGCACTGCGTCAAGTAGGATTGCTACATCACGTTAGCTCCCTCAGGTATCGCTGTGAAAATTCAAATATCAACGCGAGGCCCCCGGCAAGGGTTCTGCAATATCTGCGGCGAGCACAAGCGCCTGACTGAGGACCACACGCCTCCAAAAGGCTGCATTAAAGTTTCACAGGTCGAAATGCACCATATTGTTCGCCACTTGTCTGATGAAGCTTCATTGAAAGGTCGTATTTCACAAAATGGCGTTAAGTATCGCACTTTGTGCCATAGGTGTAATAATAATCTGTTGGGGACGGTTTATGATCCGGTATTTATTGATTTCGTAAACCAAATAGGCACGCTCATAAGAACCCCCATTTCACTTCCAGATGTAATGGCAGTCCGCAGTCAGCCACAGAAGATAATTCGCGCCCTCCTGGGTCACATGTCTGCACAAGGTGTTGATCGGTATCTAAAAGGCCCTCAAACAGAAGCAATACGAGATTATTTTTTAGACTGTAGTCTTCCGTTGCCGGACAGTATTAATGTTTACTATTGGCCAACGGTGTCCGGCTGTGATTCAAGCCGAAGCAGGCAAGCTTGCCCATGAGACAGCGTCAGCCCCGCTATACGCAGATAATGGGATCGTTTAATAGGAAAAGGCCGGTGCGCAATCTACGCTCCCTATGGAACAGATCATGGGACGGAAAAATATTTTCAAAAATATCGCAAAAAACACTTGACACAGGTTTAGCAAAATGCTCGCAATTTATGCTGTATAAACAACAGCTTATTGGAGCCTCGTGTGGATACCGAACGATTAACTGCAGTCATGGACAGCCTCATGAATCAAACCGTCTTGGGAGAATTGTTGGCGCCGGTGGCTCGTGCCTTGGCGCAGATACGCGGTACCGACACGGTATCGCGGGTGTTGAGCATGGCGGATTTTATCGGCCTTGGAGTAAGCGCTTCCAGATAAATTTTTCGAGTTAAGCCAGTATGCCTGCATACTGTCCGCTCCAACCTCCGGAATGCCTCGCCATGTCCCGCAGAGCCAAAAAGTTCACCCTCACAGCACAAGAGCGCCAGCAACTGACGCAGGTAGAGGAGCGAGGCAGTGACTGGCGCGAACGCCGGCGAGCCCGGACCGTACTTCTCCTGGCTGAAGGAGGGTCCCTTGACGGAGTGGCGAAACAGCAGAAGCTCCACAAGGAAACCGTAGCCAACCACAGGGATGCCTGGCTGGCCAGGGGGTTCATCGGGCTGCGCGACCTGCCGCGCAGTGGTGCCCCTCGCAAACTATCGGAAACGTATCAGCAGGTACTCTGCGCCTGGGCGACGGCTGAGGCCTGTACGGCCCCCCAGTTGAGGGACCGCCTGTCAGAGGAACATGGCGTACAGGTTTCGGTGGGAGTGGTTCAGGCGGCCTTGAAAGAGAAGAACTATGTCTGGAAAAGGACCCGGCACAGTCTAAAAAAAACGGGATGAGGCGAAATTTCGAGCAGCCCAGGTAGAAATAGATGAATTGCTTGAAAAAACAAAGCTTGGCGAACTCACTTTATCGTATATGGATGAAGCCGGCTTTGTGCAGACCCAGCCCAATCGGAGCGCCTGGACCGAGACAGGAGAGGTGCACCTCATCACGGCCGCGCGGGGAAAGCGTCTGAATGTGATGGCCGCGTTGATCTCGACGGGTGAATTGTTCACGGCCAAGTTCTGGGAGACAACGACCGCAGCTCTTTTTGGCGGCTTCCTCGGTCTCCTCCTGGAAAGCGTCGGCAGACCCCTGACGGTGATTCTGGACAATGCTTCCATCCACAAAGCGAAGGAAATCCAGACCCTGTTGGCCCTGCTGAAAGAGAAGGGCCTCACGCTTTACTTCCTGCCACCCTACAGTCCGGAACTGAACCGCATCGAGAAGCTCTGGCACAAAATGAAGTACGAGTGGATGGCCTTCAAAGCACGGAACTCTGCCGGGCTTGAGGCTGACGTCGACAAAATTCTGGACGGTTTCGGCTCTCATTATCGAATGACTTTTTGCTAGGCGCTTACTGCGCCACCTGCAAGGCATGCGCACGCTGCGCGAGCAGGTGCAGTCGCTGCTGCATTGGGAGCCGGGAACGGCGCTGCGCGCCCCACTGGCACGTTCCACCTGGTCGGACGCGCTGTCCTCGCGCCACCGCCGCGCAGTCTTGCAGGCAGCGATGGCGCCGTTGCTCGGCGAGGCACGGGCGGTGCTGCCGGATCGTCTGGCGCAATTCCCTGCCCTGCAAGGGCGCCCGGTGTATGCGATGGATGGGACGTATCAGAGCGAAAGCGCACACTACGGGCGGTGTACGCCCCGGCAGGGCGGCGAGGACAATCCCAAGGGACACGCGCTGTTGAGCTTCTACGACGTGCGCCTGGGTTGTCCCACCGACGTGCACGTCGATACCCGCAGTCGCCACGAGACGGCGCTGTTGCGCGACTACGATCAATCCGCGCAACCCATGACCCGTCACAAGGGTGCTCTGTGGCTGGTCGACCGCGCGTTCATCGACGCGGCGTTTTGGGATAGCCGGAAAAAGCGCTTGGGCATGACCCTGATCACGCGCATGAAAAGCAGCCTGTGCATCGAGTCCACCGAGCCCTTGCCGGTGGCGGACGTGCCGACTAACGAAGGGGTGCTCAAGGATCTGCGCATCACCTTGCGCAGTTCCCGCCAAAACTGGCGCCTGATCACCTTCCGCAGCCCGCGTGGCCATCTCGTGGAGTTTCTGACCAACGAGTTCAAGCTCGAACCCGGCGTCATCGCCTTCCTCTACTCGCGCCGCTGGGAGGAGGAGAAGTGTTTTGACACCTGGAAGAACGACTTCAGCCTGGCCAAGGCCTGGGGCGCCAGCCTGGCGGCCATCGAGAATCAGGTCCGCCTGGCCATTGTCACCAGCCTCTTGGTGGCCCTGCTGTTGCACCGCAGAATGGGCCAGCACGGAATCGCGGACGAGAAAGCGTTGCGCAAGCAGGACCGGCGCCAGACCTCCGCGACCGACGGGACCGATCGCCCCGACTGGAGCACCCCGGTATTCCGCTACACCTCGAAGGTGAGCCGCCAAGTCCTGCGCTTCTTCAAGCACTGTTTTCACAAACCAGCCTCCCAGGCGCTCTATGAGGCCCAGTTGAGGCCATTGTTGTTGGCATACCTATGAAGCAACCGGACACCGTTGCTATTGGCTTTATCCTTTTGGGCCACATGTCATGGTTCGTGATGCTGCGTTACTCGACCTCCGGGTAGGGGAGCCCACTGCGATGTGGTTGTTTAAATTTTTTCCTGTTGCATTTCTCGTTACATGGGGTGAACCTGATGGCTACAATTTTGACCTTCACTCATTTGAACCGTGGCGACATTCTCCCTGCAATGAGGAGGCACATTTATCCATTCGATTTCGACCTCTTATTCACCAATACTGGCCAGAGGCACCAACAGATACCTCAGTTGTTGTATATGGGCAAGAGGCAATGGTTGCATTTAACAGATCACTGTCGAGGCCGAGCTAACGAATAAGGATAGATCGTGCGAAGCCACGATCTGATCCGATTGTTGGACGAGCCCGTGGGGAGCCGACTGGGCCGCCTAGAAAATATGTTTTTGGGAAGTCTCCTGGCTGAACATTCAGCCCAGCTGGCGGGAACTTGAACCTGGTTCGAATGCCTGCCGTTGGGACAGACGATGCCCCATCTGGGCGGTGGTGGGCGAAGAACCCCGGATGGGCGCCGACTGGAGGCGAACCCGCATCTCAGCTTGCGGGCGCTGAAGTCCCGTGCCACTCCAGGGAAGGTTCTCCTACACGATCAGGGGTTCCCTTCGGCCGCGATGGAGATGGGCAGCTGCCCCGTGAACGGCGAAGGAATGCGCGTTCGCACGATCGCCATCACGGCTCCACAGCAGGTGCACAGAATCGGCGCCCGTTGCTTGACCCAGGCCAAGGTCTGACCAGGAACGCACTTCAGCAGCACGTGCAGCAAGGCGATCACGTGCTTGCAGTTGGGATGCAAAAAGCCGAAGTTGCGCGCCCGCCGGAAGCCCTTCGGCAAGACATGCTGCAGGACCAGCCACAGGAACTGAGCGCCGGACACGGTCCGCCGCTCCCTCCTCGTCGTCTTGGCGTTGCGATAGCGGAAGCTCACCTGCCCGTTGGCGCAGGCGACGATATCGTTCTCCTGAATGACACCCCGATAAAGATAGCGCCCCAGATAGATGAGGGCCGACTCGCCGCTGCCCACCGACTTGCAATCCACCACCCACTCCTGGGGATAGCGAGCAGGAAGCGTCAGCCCGGCCGTTTCGATCGCCGCCAGGATCTTCGCCCGAAAGACCTTGGCCAGAGCCTTGTGGTTGAACAGATAGCCCCCTTTGGCCTTGCCTCGCGGCTTGGTTCGCCATTGCTTTTGCTTACCGTCGACCACTGCCGCCGGCATGACGAGATGGACATGCGGGTGATAATCCAGCCGGCGCGTGTTCGTGTGCAGCACCGCAGTGGCACCCGGCGTCCCCTGAAGCGGTTTGTCGTTCTGGCTGAAGGTACGCACCGTCTCCCAGCTACAACTCATGAGCAGATCATAGACGACGTTCTGGTGCGCCCAGGCCAGCGTCCGGAATTCGGCGGGCAGGGTGAAGGTCAGCAGAAAGTACTCGGCGGGCACCTGCTTCTTCAACTGACGTTCCAGCCATTGCTGACTCTCATGATGCTGGCAGTGCGGGCAGTGGCGGTGGCCGCAGGAATGTGGCACCAGTTTCTGATGCTCACATGCCGTGCATTTGACCTGCATCATGGGGCTGGCCTGCGTGCGGCAATGTTTCATGGCCGCGAGTGCGCGGTAGTGATCAGGCGTGAGTTGATCCCGGTATTGCGCCAGGAAGTCCGCCTCGAAGGTGTCAATGACGGTAGCCAGGCGGATCATTTGACCTGCCCCCAGGTGATGGAGAAGCCATCCATCAGGCCGTTGATCCGTGCGATGGCGTGATGCTTGGTCTGGTCGGTCAGATGGGTGTAGCGAGCGGTGGTCAGAATCGAGTGATGGCCGAGGAATTTCTGCACCTCGATCAGATCGACGCCAGCCTCGATCAGGTGGGTCGCGTACGAATGGCGAAGGCTGTGGGGGGTGATCTTTTTTTTAGCCCGCAGGCCTCGACTACCCGGTGCAAGGTGGTCTGTACGCCACCGGGGTCCATCGGCGTCGTGGCGGTCGCCGCGCCTTTCAGGCCGTCGTGGCGACTGGGAAAGAGCAGGACCGGGTTACGATGCACCTGCCAGAAGCGGCGCAGGAGTTGATGGGTCGCTTGCGGCAGCGGCACCAGACGATCCTGGTTGCCCTTGGCGTCACGGATATGCACGCGCCCGCGTGCGCCATCGATGTCGCCGACCTGCAGCCGCAGCCCTTCCCCCAGGCGCAGTCCGAGGCTATAGAGCGTGAAAAAGAACACGCGGTAACTGAGCACCCGCGTGCGGGTGATGATCCGCTGGGTTTCATCGACCGTGGCGATGTCGGGTAAGCGCTGACTTCTGGGCGGCTTGATCAGGCCGGGCATCGCCCAGGGCCGGCGCAAGACGTGCTCGTAGTAAAACTTCAAGCCATACAGATCGAGCTTGACGGAACTCCACGAGTGCGACGCCACCAGTTCGGTGAAGTAGTCCAGCAATTGCTGCTCGGACAGTGCGTCAATCTGATGATCAAACCGCTCGCCGATCCGCCGGATGGCGCGCGAGTACGCCTCGATGGTCTTCGGTTGCAGCCCCTTGAGGGTCAGGTGTTGCAGATGCCGTGCGTAGTTGCGATCAAACGTTGCTTCCGGTGATGTGCTCATCGTAACATGACCTCCAGTTTCGTCAGGGGAGAGTCCCTCGTTCGAGGGGTGAGGTCATATTCTGATGCGAGCGCATCGCCACCGGATCCTCCGCGCAGCGGCTTCGTCCAACATGCGCTTCGAGAGGGACGCTCCGCCGAAAAGCCGGCTCCGCGCCCCTCAAGCTAAACGTTAGCCCACATCAACAATGAGCCAGGGTAGCAGCAGAGATTTCGACCAACGAAGGAATCGCCGGTTTGAAGGCGCCCCATATAGGCAACTGGCCTTTGGTCATCCGCCATATTCAATTGGCTTCCTTGCTCACAAAAACCGAATTCGCCCATCAACAGTAGTTGAGCTATTTAACAAGGCAGGTATTCGGGGGCTAACTCCCAACCATATTGTTGAAGACTCTCAGTGGGATGCACTGAAGACCTACATCCAGTCTTTGCGTAAGTCAAAAGCCGAAGAGGCATATCGGGACAAGTCTCCTCTCGATTCAAAGATTCTTCTTCTTCAAGACATCAACACACGACTGTTGCAGGAACTTGCAAAGCGACCCCAGCTTATGTACGACCTTGATTCCCGAAAGTTTGAAGAACTGGTTGCAAAGCTACTTGAAGACCAAGGCTGCGAAGTCACGCTCACCAAGCGCACTCGGGATGGAGGATACGATCTCCTCGGCCGAATGAAGGCAGGACCAGCGAGCCTACTCTTTCTCGCTGAATGCAAGCGGTACTCTCCACAAAACAAGGTTGGAGTTGAGGTCGTTCGAGGTGTGTATGGCGTAACGGAAATCCAAAAAGCTAATCTTGGTCTCATCATCACCACCTCATCCTTTACCAAGGATGCCCATGAAGAGAAGCTCCGTATTGGCCCTCGCATCGACCTCAAAGAATTTTCTGATTTATGCTCTTGGCTTTCCGCTTACAAGAATGTGGGCTAACGAATAAGGATAGATCGTGCGAAGCCACGATCTGATCCGATTGTTGGACGAGCCCGTGGGGTGCCGACTGGGCCGCCTAGAAAATATGTTTTTGGGAAGTCTCCTGGCTGAACATTCAGCCCAGCTGGCGGGAACTTGAACCTGGTTCGAATGCCTGCCGTTGGGACAGACGATGCCCCATCTGGGCGGTGGTGGGCGAAGAACCCCGGATGGGCGCCGACTGGAGGCGAACCCGCATCTCAGCTTGAACGAATAAGGATAGATCGTGCGAAGCCACGATCTGATCCGATTGTTGGACGAGCCCGTGGGGTGCCGACTGGGCCGCCTAGAAAATATGTTTTTGGGAAGTCTCCTGGCTGAACATTCAGCCCAGCTGGCGGGAACTTGAACCTGGTTCGAATGCCTGCCGTTGGGACAGACGATGCCCCATCTGGGCGGTGGTGGGCGAAGAGCCCCGGATGGGCGCCGACTGGAGGCGAACCCGCATCTCAGCTTGCGGGCGCTGAAGTCCCGTGCCACTCCAGGGAAGGTTCTCCTACACGACCAGGGGTTCCCTTCGGCCGCGATGGAGATGGGCAGCTGCCCCGTGAACGGCGAAGGAATGCGCGTTCGCACGATCGCCATCACGGCTCCACAGCAGGTGCACAGAATCGGCGCCCGTTGCTTGACCCAGGCCAAGGTCTGACCAGGAACGCACTTCAGCAGCACGTGCAGCAAGGCGATCACGTGCTTGCAGTTGGGATGCAAAAAGCCGAAGTTGCGCGCCCGCCGGAAGCCCTTCGGCAAGACATGCTGCAGGACCAGCCACAGGAACTGAGCGCCGGACACGGTCCGCCGCTCCCTCCTCGTCGTCTTGGCGTTGCGATAGCGGAAGCTCACCTGCCCGTTGGCGCAGGCGACGATATCGTTCTCCTGAATGACACCCCGATAAAGATAGCGCCCCAGATAGATGAGGGCCGACTCGCCGCTGCCCACCGACTTGCAATCCACCACCCACTCCTGGGGATAGCGAGCAGGAAGCGTCAGCCCGGCCGTTTCGATCGCCGCCAGGATCTTCGCCCGAAAGACCTTGGCCAGAGCCTTGTGGTTGAACAGATAGCCCCCTTTGGCCTTGCCTCGCGGCTTGGTTCGCCATTGCTTTTGCTTACCGTCGACCACTGCCGCAGGCATGACGAGATGGACATGCGGGTGATAATCCAGCCGGCGCGTGTTCGTGTGCAGCACCGCAGTGGCACCCGGCGTCCCCTGAAGCGGTTTGTCGTTCTGGCTGAAGGTACGCACCGTCTCCCAGCTACAACTCATGAGCAGATCATAGACGACGTTCTGGTGCGCCCAGGCCAGCGTCCGGAATTCGGCGGGCAGGGTGAAGGTCAGCAGAAAGTACTCGGCGGGCACCTGCTTCTTCAACTGACGTTCCAGCCATTGCTGACTCTCATGATGCTGGCAGTGCGGGCAGTGGCGGTGGCCGCAGGAATGTGGCACCAGTTTCTGATGCTCACATGCCGTGCATTTGACCTGCATCATGGGGCTGGCCTGCGTGCGGCAATGTTTCATGGCCGCGAGTGCGCGGTAGTGATCAGGCGTGAGTTGATCCCGGTATTGCGCCAGGAAGTCCGCCTCGAAGGTGTCAATGACGGTAGCCAGGCGGATCATTTGACCTGCCCCCAGGTGATGGAGAAGCCATCCATCAGGCCGTTGATCCGTGCGATGGCGTGATGCTTGGTCTGGTCGGTCAGATGGGTGTAGCGAGCGGTGGTCAGAATCGAGTGATGGCCGAGGAATTTCTGCACCTCGATCAGATCGACGCCAGCCTCGATCAGGTGGGTCGCGTACGAATGGCGAAGGCTGTGGGGGGTGATCTTTTTTTTAGCCCGCAGGCCTCGACTACCCGGTGCAAGGTGGTCTGTACGCCACCGGGGTCCATCGGCGTCGTGGCGGTCGCCGCGCCTTTCAGGCCGTCGTGGCGACTGGGAAAGAGCAGGACCGGGTTACGATGCACCTGCCAGAAGCGGCGCAGGAGTTGATGGGTCGCTTGCGGCAGCGGCACCAGACGATCCTGGTTGCCCTTGGCGTCACGGATATGCACGCGCCCGCGTGCGCCATCGATGTCGCCGACCTGCAGCCGCAGCCCTTCCCCCAGGCGGCAGTCCGAGGCTATAGAGCGTGAAAAAGAACACGCGGTAACTGAGCACCCGCGTGCGGGTGATGATCCGCTGGGTTTCATCGACCGTGGCGATGTCGGGTAAGCGCTGACTTCTGGGCGGCTTGATCAGGCCGGGCATCGCCCAGGGCCGGCGCAAGACGTGCTCGTAGTAAAACTTCAAGCCATACAGATCGAGCTTGACGGAACTCCACGAGTGCGACGCCACCAGTTCGGTGAAGTAGTCCAGCAATTGCTGCTCGGACAGTGCGTCAATCTGATGATCAAACCGCTCGCCGATCCGCCGGATGGCGCGCGAGTACGCCTCGATGGTCTTCGGTTGCAGCCCCTTGAGGGTCAGGTGTTGCAGATGCCGTGCGTAGTTGCGATCAAACGTTGCTTCCGGTGATGTGCTCATCGTAACATGACCTCCAGTTTCGTCAGGGGAGAGTCCCTCGTTCGAGGGGTGAGGTCATATTCTGATGCGAGCGCATCGCCACCGGATCCTCCGCGCAGCGGCTTCGTCCAACGCCATGCTGAACCACGGGGAGATAACCCGCAGTCACTTAGCCACGCTCGCCTGAAACTCGGCGAAGTCCCCCTCGATCTTCTTGGTCCAATCTTCCACCTCTTTAGTGAGCCAGTCTGATCTATCACGGTCCACTATTTCACTCCGCCAGTTCGTATTCGACTGGCTGAAACCAAGATGGAGATTGGCAAGCTCGGCTCCCATACTGTTGAAAAGCACTGATTTCATATCCTTGTCCACACCTCCGTCGAGATCCTTCAGCTCGATCTTCGACGAATCCGGTGCCAGCCTTCGGACGGCCCATTCTTTATGAGATTCTGCGTCTTCGTAGACTTTATGAGAAGGATCAGGACACCGCACCCTCAACTCAAGCATCTGGCGAAGGCTGGAGCCAGGGTCAGCGCCTCCGTTGGCCCACGCCAGCGCAGATGGGACCACCGGTTTCGTTTCCCGAAGAATGTACGCCCCTTTCCACATTGCCATAACGTAATAGCGGCGCTTACCGCGGCTGCCCATACCCGGCTGATCCGTATCTTTCGGCTGGTAGTACCTCTGATCCTTGCAGTCGGGCGGCAGTGCTGCAAGGAGTGCTCGCCGTGCCTCAGCAGGTATGACATTATATTCAGTAATCTCTACGAGCTTCGCGAGCCTCTTCTCCCAGAACTTGTCGGGTGCTTTCGACAGTATGAGCTTGCGGATCAGCTTGCCCAACCCATCATTTTTTTCCTGCAGCACAAGGGGTTCCGCGAAGTTGTTGCTCACCACATCCCGATAACCTTTCCAAAGGGCACTGCAGGCATCCTCCCAGGAAAATTGGAAATGCCCTAACTCGCCAAGCGAAAGCTTGGCGCTCACCCCTAACCGAACAAGATCACTGCACCACGGCAGTTTGCACGTCTCATCGAAGTCATTCACACCCCAGACCAGGCGCCCTTCCTCATCCCGCCAAGTGCCAAAATTCTCGACGTGAGTGTCGCCCACTACCGGGAAAACGGAGCCTTCCGGACGGCGATCTTGCCAAAGCTCGGCCCAACGGTAGAAAGTCCCGCGAAGGAACGCGTGGGGCCCCTCCTCCTTCATGTCGACTTTCTTTTGGGCAAGAGCAGCCCTATCGCAACCGCCGAGATCCTTAAGCTGTGCCCCCAACCACTCCTCGAAAGACTCGGTAGACGTCTTGATGTCCCTCATGATGCTTCCTCCGTTTATGCCCATAGGCTCAAGAAAGTGAATGCGCGACCGCACTAATTGAACCATCTTTCTCCAGTTCTTGCCATCTAAAAGAAAAGCCTGCCTGAATCAACAAGGCGGTGAAGTACAGCGAATAGCGTTTATCTGCCGCGCTGCAAGCACCCGGGCCAAACGCAGGCGCATCCGCGGCAGATAAACCTTGTTGGACTGAACCGCCGCGAGGGCAGTGCTTATGGGGATTGTAAGGCGGGTCCGCCCAAAGTCAATCGCTTGGCATGCCATCGCGCGCCAGGATGACGCTTGCTGATGGGTAGCCAGGCTGGCAGAAAGCCGGTTTGCCGCGGCGTCACAAGTGAACACGGGGTTTGCGGGGGCGATTGCCCGCTGTGAAGCCGAACGACACCGCGAACGGCAGCGCCGTGCGATCGCTGCGGAAGACCGGAATCGCGATCGATCATCAAGGAGGCCCCCGCAGCTTCGGAGGATCACGTTGTGGCAGAAGGGTCGCGACCACCCGGAACTGACCGATCCCGCAATGCGGACAGCGTGCCTGCTCGATGCACGTGACCCGCTGCATGAACTCGGCGACCGACTCGACCACCGCGGGCGCAGGTGGCGGCACGTTGAGTGCCGCACGAGCAGCCGCCAAAGCCTCCTTTTTGCGCGTCGGCGAGAGCAAACCGTAGTGACGGATCCGCTTGAAACCGGCCGGCAGGACGTGTTGCAAAAATCGGTCGATGAACTCGGTTCCCGGCACGTGCAGTGTGCGCTTCTTGCCGCTGGCGGGATCGGCGCGGACACGCAGAAGCACGTCGTTGCCGTCAATGCCGAGAATCCGCTCGTTGGAGATCGCCACTCGGTGCGTGTAGCGGCCGAGGGTCTCGAGCACCGCTTCGGGACCACCGAGTGGCTGCTTGGCATAGACCACCCAGTCATGGGTGTGGAGTCGTTGCTTCAGACGTTGCCAGTCGGCTTGTTTCCACGTGTGCAACACCAGCGAGAAGGCCGGCACGCCCCCGAGATGTCGCGGGCTGGCGGCGAACCCGGCGAGCGTTGCCGAAACCGCGGAGAAGAGATTCTCGTAGAGCGGTTTCGGGGTGGCGGCAAGCAGGGCATTGAGCTCGTGCGGTAGGGTGAACACCAGATGAAAGTACGGCACGGGCAGCACTTCGCGCCGCCGTGCGTCGAGCCACGCCTCCATCGCCCGGGTCTGGCATTGCGGGCAATGCCGATTGCGACACGAGTGATAGACGTGCCGAAGCCACGAGCGACTCAACGCTCGAACAGGGGCTTGGCCGGTTGCACGAATCTCCTGAGCAAGGGCTCTGGTTGCGCCGGCGGCCTGGGCTTGTCGACCGGGATCGGCATCGGGGCTGGCCGCGGCGCATGCCGGTGCTGCAGGCCGGCGACGTAGCGCAGGTGGAAGGTCACCGGCTCGGCCCGCCTGAGCACCGCACCATTGCGGTCGACGATCGCCGCGTCGAGCTGGTGACGCTGGTTGGCTGGCGGCAGGGTGTCGCCCCAGAACTCGGGGGGAATCATGAACTCGCCGGCAGTGAAGCGCTGCCCGACCGGCCGGCCGTTGATGCTGACCGTGACCGCGTGCCCCTCGCCGAGTTGCAGCGGCGGCTCGACGGCGACCCGCACCTCGAAGAGCGCGGTGTTAGCCAGCACGCTGCCGTCGTTCTCGGGCGCGACGATACTGAACTTCTGGTAGGCCGGTGCTGCCGGCTCGGCTCGGCGGTTTTCCTCCGGCGCGCGCGCGGCCGCTGCCGGCGCCCTGGACACCGGCACCGGCTCGATCACGTTGAGCGGCGGCAAGACCAGGGGCTTGGCGCCGGCCTGCGGTTTGTCGGAAAAGACCGGGCTGCCGGCGCCGCGGGTGACGAACACGTCCTGCGCCAGCGCGGCTGACGGCAGGGCCGACAGCAGGCTGAGCGGCAGCAGCAGGACGCGCGCGCGCACGGCGGCTCAGGTGGCGCCGGTGCCGCGGGTGCCGGCGAGCGCCGCCAGCAGCGCCCGCGCCACGCGCGGCGAATAGAGCATCGCCAGGTGACCGACGCCGGCGATCGCCTGACTGGTTGCCCCCGGCAGTAGCAATCTCTCTTGCGGCATCACGAAATTGTCGTGCGGACTGTAGATGACCCGAGTATCGAGCACCGTCGCCGGACTGGCAAGCGCCTGCAGCCAGGCGCTGTCGGGCTGCATCTGGCGGGCGTTCTCGCCGAGACCGATGTGCGCGATGCGGCTGCCCTGGTGCGGCGTCCCGAGGGTGACCAGCCGCTCCACCCGCGTCGCGCCGTGGCGCTGCAGATAGGCGCGCGCGACCAGCCCGCCCATGCTGTGGCCGACGAGCAGCAGACGCTCGGCGCCGGTTTCGGCCAGGACGGCCGCGATGCGCCGCGCCAGAGGCTCGACGAAGTCGTCGATGCTGCCGTAGATCGGTTCGAGGCTGATCGTCGCCACGCGCCAGCCGGCGGCTTCGAGGCGGCGGCGCAGCCACCACCAGGCGGCACGCGAACAACTGTAGCCGTGCACCAGCAATACCGGCGGACGCGCGCCGGGCCGCCCGGCGGCCTGGTCGGCACCGCCTGACAGGCGGTCGGGAGCCATCCACCAGCGCTCGAACGGAAAGATCAGCACGAAGCTGAGTACGCAGGACGCGTACTCGCCGAGCACCATGCGCACGGCCTGCCCCGGCGAGAGGGGCGGCGCAGGCGAGTGATAAGCCCAGGCCCAGGTGTAGGTCACCGCCGTCAGCGTCGCCCGCAGGGCCAGCACGCCGGCCAGCGCGACGCCGGCGGCAGCCGCCGGCGAGGCATCACATCCGTAAATGGCGAGCGCGACGTAGAGCGCCACTTCCAGGGCCAGCGATCGGCGAAGCGCGCGCGACAGCATGCGGGAGGACTCCTTCAGAGGATCGCCGGCAGCGGTCGGCCGGACAGTTCGGCGGCCAGCAGGCTGGCGTTGCGGGCGACCAGGCCGTAGATCGAAAGTTGCGGATTGGCCCCCAGGCTGGTCGGAAAGACCGAACCATCATGTACCGACAGGTTGCCGAGCCAGAAGTGCCGGCCACGGTGATCGACGACGCCGCGCTGCGGGGTGTCGGCCATGCCGCAGCCGCCCATCACGTGCGCGCTGACCACCCGGCAGAGCAGCGGCTTGAGTGGCAGCTCGGCGATCCCGGTCCTGGCCTCGGCCCAGCTCGAATAGCCGGGCGCCGTCTCGTGCACCGGCGTGACCCAGCGCGCGCCGGCGGCGAACTGGATTTCGGCCATCGCCAGCAGGGCGCGCCGCGCCGCCTCCCAGATCACGTCGCCGAGCGGGTAGTCGAGCACCGGCAGGCCGTCGCTGCCGAGCCGCACCTGGCCGCCGCGGCTTTCGGGATGGAAGCCGTCGCGCAGCAGCGCCAGCAGCACGTTGACGTTGGTGAATTCGCGCATCAGCTTGACGTGCGTCTCGCCAAAGCCCTGCAGCGTCGTCGCATAGAGCACCGGGTGCAGCGGCGGTGTTTCGAGCTTGAAGCCAAGCGGCCCGTCGATCGGCGCCTGATGCAGGAAATGATCGGTGTAGATCGATTGCGGCGCGCCGGCGTAGGCATCGACGCGCTCGGGCATCAGCGCCGACGAAATCAACACCGGATGCAGGAAGGTGCGCTTGCCGAGCAGCCGCTGCGGATCGGGAACGCCGCTGCGCAGCAGCAGCGCCGGGCTGCCGATCGCGCCACCGGCAATGACGAAGTGCCGCGCGCGCAGGTGCACCCGCCGCCCGGACGGATGCAGGCCGTCGGCTTGCAGGGCGACGCCGTCGAGGGCGGTGACGCGGCTGCCGGCGAAACGCAGACGCTCGGCCCGCAAGCGGGTGATCAGGCTTGCGCCACGCTGCAGCGCGGCGGGAATGGTGGTCAGCAACATCGACTGCTTGGCGTTGGTCGGGCAACCCATGCCGCAGTAGCCGAGGTTCCAGCAGCCCTTGACGTTGCGCTTGATGGCGCCGATCGGGATTCCCAGTTTTTCGGCACCGGCGGCGAGCACCTTGTTGTTCGCGTTCGGCGGGGTGTCCCAGGCGCGCACCCGGAGCTTGTGCTCCATCACCGCAAACCACGAGCTCATCGATTCGACGCTCAGTTGTCGCAGTCCGAACTGGCGTTGCCAGTAGTCGAAGACTTCCGGTGGCGTGCGAAAGCTGCTGGTCCAGTTGACCGTCGTCGAGCCGCCGACACAGCGCCCCTGCAGGATGTTGATCGCCTTGTCGGCGGTCTTGCGCGACGCCGACTCCTGGTACAACTCCGGGTAGGCGTCGGCTTCGCGCATCCTGAAGTCGCTCGACGAGCGTAGCGGGCCCTCCTCGACGAGCACGACATGCAGGCCGGCGTCGCTGAGTATGTCCGCGGTCACGCCGCCGCCGGCGCCGCTGCCGACGATCACCACGTCGGCCTCCACGCTCAGGTCCCTGGCGAGCAGCGACGCGTCGATGTGCTTCCAGCCTGCAGCCAGGCCGGCCTTGATCGGATCCTGCATCAGAAATACCCCCGTGGTGGACCGGGATAGCCGATGGCCTCCCAAGTGTCCGGGCGCGCGTACCAGGCACCAAAGGTGAGGTCGTGCAGTGCCGCGTACGCGCTCTGCAGCAGGCTCAGACGGCTCGATCGCCAGGCTTGCAGAAACTCGAAGACGTCGCCGGCCGCCGCCTCGCGCCAAGGCTTGCTGACCCCGGCCAGGAACCGCCTGCCGGGTGCGAGAACCAGCAGACCGAACAACTCGCCGATCTCCTTCTGGCTGGCCAGGGACAGACCGGCGATTTCAACGGCGATGCCGTCGATGGTCACGGCGATCAGGCGCCGGCGGGCGGCAAGGTCTGTCGGCAACGCCCCGTCCAGCAGGGCGTTGGTCAGCGCGCCGAGCATCTCGCGCTCGGCATCGCTGAGCGGGCGCGCGCCGGCGGCGTTGAGCCAGCCCGCGCAACCGAGCAGCAGGCTGCCGGCAAGGCCGGTCTTGAGGAACTGTCGACGCGCGGCAATCATCGCAGCAGGATCCTCGTCAAACGCTCGAACAAAGCGCCGTACGGCGGCTTGAACAGACCGATCGCCGACAGGCGCGATTGCCGGAAGACGGCCTTGCGCGCCGAAAAGGTCTGGAACCCCTCGAAGCCGTGGTAGCAACCCATGCCGCTCGGGCCGACGCCACCGAAAGGCAGGTCGTCCTGCGCAATGTGCAGGATGGTGTCGTTGATCGTCACGCCGCCGGCAACCGTTTCATTGAGCACGCGTTCGATGTTCGCCGGCGCGCGGTCGAAGTAGTACAGCGCCAACGGCCGCGGCCGGCTGTTGATGAAGGCGATCGCCGCGTCGAGGTCGCGATAGGGTCGCAGCGGCAGCAGCGGGCCAAAGATTTCCTCCTGCATCACGCGCAGTTCGTCGCCGGCATCGAGCAGAGCCAGCGGCGGCAGACGACGCGCCGCCGGGTCGGCGACGGCCCCCGGCGCAAGATCGACGACTCGGGCTCCGGCCGCCCGCGCTTCGTCGAGGTAGGCACAGAGGCGGGCGTACTGGCGCTGATCGACGATCGTCGTGTAGTCGGCGGTCCGTTCGATGTCCGGATAGCAGTCGCCGACGACGCGCCGTGCGACGTCGATGAAGGCCTGTTCCTGCCCGGCCGGGAGCAGCACGTAGTCGGGGGCAATGCAGGTCTGACCGGCGTTCATGCTCTTGCCGATGATGATGCGCTCGACGGCATGCGCGAATTGGGCAGTCGACAATCCGGGCCCGATGATCGCCGGCGACTTGCCGCCGAGTTCGAGCGTCACCGGCGTCAGATTGTCGGCGGCGGCACGCATGACCTGGCGGCCGACCGCCGTCGAGCCGGTAAACAACAGGTGATCGAAAGGCAACCGCGAGAATTCCTGCGCGACACCGACATCGCCCTCGACCACCGACAACTCGTCGTCGGCGAAGTACTTGCCAACCCGTTCGGCGAACAGCGCCGCTGTCGCGGGCGTCAACTCGGACATCTTGACCAGCGCGCGGTTGCCCGCCGCCAGGGCTGCCGCCAGCGGTGCCGCGGCCAGGAAGATCGGGTAATTCCAGGGCACGATGATGCCCACGGCACCGAGGGGTTGATAGCGCAACTCGGCCCTGCCCGGCTGGAACCACAACGAAACCGAACGCGCCTGTGGCCGCATCCAGCGTCGCAGGTGGTGGCTGGCATGGCGAATGGCCGCGTGGCTCGGGAACAGTTCGAGCAGGCGCGTCTCGGCCGGCGAGCGATGCCCGAAATCCTGCCGCACGGCGTCGGCGAACGCCTGTTCGTTGTCGAGCAGCAGCCGATCGAGGGCACGCAAACGACGCGCGCGCACCGCCCGATCCGGATTCGGATCGTCTCTGGCGGCACGCTGCAGGCGGGCAAAGCGGCTCGCCAGCGAATCGGGATGGGGCATGCGCTGCTCCTTGTTGAGGTTGTTCCGGGATAGAGTGTATTCCGCTCGGCGCCTTCGCGTTAGGCTAAGGCTTCTAAACAGCGCTGGTGGCAGCGTGCATAATGCATCCTCATGGACGATCCGAATGCCTCGAACGAGAAGCAGCAGAGCGCCAATGCCTTGCGGCGTTACGTGCAGGCGGCCAAGGCCTTGCGCCTGCAGGCCAACTGCCAGCCGATCGCGGCGCGTCAGCGCCTGCGCCTGCGCGAGTGGCAGGCCGCGCGCCTGGCGCGCACGCACGCCGACCTGCTCGCCAGCGCCCGCTTCGGACAGGCCGCGCAATTCTTTCTCTCCGACCTCTATGGCCCGAAGGACTTCAGCAGCCGCGACGAGGAGGTCGAGCGCATCCTGCCGCTATTGATCAAGATGTTGCCGGCCTCGGCGCTGCGCACCCTGGCGCTGGCCGTCGAACTCGATGCGCTGACCGAGGAACTCGACTCGGCGATGGTCGCCGAACTCTGCCGCGCCGGGCTGATCGACTGCATCGACGAAGCCGCCTACGCTGCGGCCTACCGGTTCGTCGGCTGCCGGCCGAAGCGCGAGCGCCAGATCGTGCTCATCCGCGAAACCGGCGAAGCGCTCGATCGACTGGCCAGGAAGCCCTTGCTCAACGGCATGCTCAAGCTGATGCGCGGGCCGGCGCACCTGGCCGGGCTCGGCGACCTGCACCACTTTCTCGAAAGCGGCTTCAACGCTTTTCGCGGCATGGGTTCGGCCACCGCCTTCCTCGACTCGATCGACCGCAAGGAGCACCGGTTGCTGTGCAACCTCTTCGCCGGCGCGCCCTGCCCTTTCCTGGTCGATGCCGTCGACACGGCCCGCTAGACGATCTTTCCTTCCTTGACATATTCCCGCCGGATCGCCGCCTCCAGTTGTTTGAGTTCCAGGCGGGTGGCCTGCTCGGCAAGCACCTGCACCGCGCAGAAATGCGTGACGTTGAGAATGCCGGCACCGCTCAGTTCATGCCGCAAGGCGATCTGCTGCCAGTCGATGTCGTCGCCGATGGCGATTTGCGGCGGGAAGGTTTTCCGCCAGATTTGGTAGCGCTCCTCGGCTCTCGGCATCGGGAAATGGACGATGCTCTGGAAACGCCGAACGAAAGCCTCGTCGATGTTGGCACGCTGGTTGGATGCCAGGATCACCAGCCCGTTGTAGGCCTCGATGCGCTGCAACAGGTACGCCACTTCCTGGTTGGCGTACTTGTCGTGCGCATCGCGGATTTCGGTGCGCTTGCCGAACAGCGCGTCGGATTCGTCGAAGAACAGGATCCACGCCTTGTGTTCGGCCTTCTCGAACAGCTTCGAGAGATTTTTCTCGGTCTCGCCGATGTACTTCGAGACCACCCGCGACAAATCGATGCGGAACACGTCCTTGCCGGTCTGTTTGCCGAGCAGCGACGCGGTCAGGGTCTTGCCGGTACCCGGCGGCCCGTAGAACAGGGCCCGGTAGCCGGGCTTGATCCTTCTCTTCATCCCCCAGTCATGCAGCAGGGTGTCGTTGTGCTTGATCCAGTTTTCGATTTCGCCGATCTGACTGACGGTGTGCGGGTGCAGCACCAGATCTTCCCAGTTCATCGCCGTTTCGATGTATTCGGCCGGAAAGTCCGGGCTGAACCGGGGTCTGCCGACTTTGCCGACGGTCAGCAGGTCGACCACCTCGGGATCGACGATCAGCCTGCCGCTCATCGCCGGCTCGCCGTGCGGCAACGATTCCAGCCACAGGATATGCTGGCGCGCAAACCAGTGTTCAGCACTCAACAGGCGCTGCACCTGCAGGCGCTTCTCCAGGTCGTCGCCGGCCAGCAGGAACTGGGCGGTTTCTCCAGTGGGCAGGATGCCCCGGTGGTTGGCTCCGCGCACCCCGCCGAACTCCGGGAAATCGCCGCCTTCGGGGAGGTGCTCGGCGATGATCCGGTTGAAGAACTGCGGTTGCAGGTGCGGGACAATGGCCAGCAGGAAGATCGCAAACTCTTCATAGCACGGCTCGTAGCGTTCGAGGAAACCGGCCAGCCAGGAGTCCTGGTGGTAGAAGTCGAGCGGCGGAAGTTCGAAACCCTCGCGCTTCCCGAGGACGACGCCCAGGCGACCCGCGACCAGTGTCTTCAGCCAGATCAGGGCGGTTTGCAGATTGGCGGTGTTGTGATCCATGTCCTGGCGCGTCGTGGCTCGGTAGCGGTGCTGCTCAAGGAAGGGCGTGCGCCTGGCGGTAGTGCGTGGCCGCGTGCAGGCTTCTGGTCTGCGCCAGCCTGCGGGCAGCCCCGCCGGGGCCTCGCCAGGACAGGAGGGCTGGCGCGGGAACCGGCGCGCCTATTCGATGTGCGACCGGATCAGGGCGTAGTACTCGGGGTCTTCCCCCTCGAAGATGATCTTCCCTGAACCCATGTAGGCTCTCATCAGTTCGTCGGCGGCCTTTTCCATCTCGCCCTTCCGGTAGCGAATCTGGCCCAGTCGCAGGTGAATATACGGGTCGCCCAACCCGCCCTCGCTGCGGATCGCTTCTCCGAAATACTTCAGGGCCTCATCCCAAAGCCCCTGCAGGTAATATGCCTCGGCGATCCCGGAGAACAGCATCACCGCGTATTCCGAGGCGGACCTGGGAGCCGCCAGCAATTCGAGCCCTTGGGTGTATTCTGCGATTGCCGACGTGTACTCACCCTTCAGCGCCAACGATTTGGCCTTCCTGGCGATGCCGGTTATCGTCTTCTGGAGGTCTTTGTCATCCATGTTCAGGGCCTGGCCGGTAATCGATATCCTTCGCCATGCCGGGAGGCTCGCGAGCGGTTGATGCTCGATGGCTCGAAGATGTAATTGTCGATATTGCTCATCCACGCGCGCACTTCCGGCGAGCGCGGTCCGAATTTGTATCCCTCGGTATTCCAGTAGGTCACCGCGTCCGTCGGTTCATGACTGAGGTCGCAGTCAGCCACGTCATACCAGCGGCCGCCTTTTCGCCTAGGGTATTGTACCTGATCGGTCGGAGGTGGCTTGATCAGTCGGTAGTACGTCCCTTCGCTCTTGTATTGCGCAAGCAGGCTGCTCTTGGGTGGATTTCCGCCCATGAAAGTCCCGCGCTTGTCGGCCACGTAGGTGGTGATGTCGCCTTTCTCGAAGTTGTCCTTGAAAATGCTGGCGCTCAGGGTATCCACCCCCTTGCGGGCATCCGAGAATCGGAAGGTGACATTGCTGCGGGTAATTGAAATGATCGTCGCCACCCACAGTCCGTCGACGTACCTGGCCTTGATGACATCGCCGACGTTCAGGCGCAGCGTTTCCTCAGATCCGTCCTCCTTGGTCGTCGTCACCGTAATCGAGGGATTGATCTGCCCACGCAGATGCCATTTCTTGTCCTTGACCATCGGTTCGAGCTGCTGAAATCCGTACCGCAGCTTGATCGGTGCCAGCACCGGGGTGATCAGCACCTGTCCGATGCGATTTCCGGGCAGGCGGTCGACCACCGCCACGGCAGCGGCCATCCCCAGACGCAAGCGCTCATGGGGATCAGCCGGCAAACCGGCTTGCGCCACCGCGCCGCCAAGCTTCTTGAGCATCGCACCCAGCCACTCGACGATCCTGTCCAGCCCCTTGTCGATCGGCTGGCGGATCTTCTTGACGATCCCGACGATCTTCTCGGGGATGTTGCCGAGACCGGCAAACTTGGCAAGGAAGGCGATGATCACGGTCAGGGTGCTGGCCATCGTCTCCTCGACCTTCTTCGCCGCCGCGCCCACCTGGCCAGCGGCGATGGCGGCGATGGAATCGACGAAGGACGCCACCACGGCGGCAATCTGCTGAATTTTCTGGATGAAGAAAGTGACCGTGTTGTAGATGGCGATGATCGCCTGCACCACCGCGCCGGCGGGGTTGAGCATGCTGACCAGCTTCATCACCGCGGCCTTGACGACCTCGACCGAGATCATTTCGGTGACCTTGGCAATCAGTTGGTCCTTCAACTCGCCCAGTTCGCTCTTGATCTGCTCCCATGCGGCCGCCGGACCTTCCTTCACCAGCGTGACCAGGATCCCGGCAGTCTTTTCCAACCCGATCAGAATCGGCTCGGGGATGATCTTCAGCAGTTTGCCGCGGATGTTCTGCCAGGTCAGCCCGAGCACCGAAAGTACGAGCTTGACGATTTCGATCAGCGAGAACGATTTCGGGATGTACACTCCCGCGGCCCCCAGGGGGCCGGTGATCCACTTGATCAGCGCTGTTTTCAGATGCGTGAGGATGTTCGCCGCGAACATCTCGAAGCCCTGTTTGCCGGCGCGTACCAGGTTGCCGACAAAACCGATGGGATCCTTGAGGATGGTGTTGAAGGCCGCCTGGGCTTTCCTGAGATACGGCATCACGCCCGGCGCCACCACCGAGAACAGGATCTCCAGCAGGCTGATGACCTGTCCGAGCCCCCAACTGATGAACTCCCCGGCGATATTGACAAACGCCCCGACGACCCTGGAAAAGGCACCGGCAACGCTGATAATGTCCTGAAAGGTCAGCGAACTCAGCGTGTCGATGATCTTGCGCGGCACCGCGCGTACAAAACCCATCAAGCCGGCCAGTGCACCCTGGAACCACGCCCAGGCACGGGCAATGGCATTGCCCTTCCGGATGTTTTCCCAAACCTCTTCCTGGCCGATCAATTTCATGAACCCGCCGATCAGGGTTTCGGCGGTACGCGGCACCGCTTCGCCGCTGATCGGGTCTTCGCCGAGGATGGCCTTGAGCAGGTCGTAGCCACGCGTTCCCTGCGCCAGCGCCGCCAGTGGTTTCAGGATGGCGTCCTTGACCATCTTGAGCAGCTCGCTGACCACCGAGCCGCCAAAGGCAATCAGGCGTGCTATCGGCTCGGTGAAGATGCGCTTGGCGCGCTCCCAGACGCCGCCCAGGTCGAGGATGTCGCTCCAGATCAGGGAATCCAGGAAGCGTTTCAGACCGCCGGCGATATCACCGCCGATGTCACCGAGCAGCGCCACCTTCTGTTCCACCCAGGCGGCGGCCTTGTTGATCACGCCGTGATTGTCCAGCGCCTGGGTGATGAAGGCGCCACCCGGCATCAGTTCTATCAGGGCACGCAGGAGGTTGGCCGCGCTGCGATCGGTAGTGCGCATGTTGATCGGGTTGAATCCGAGCAGCAGGGTCAGCATCCGGAAGCCGGGGATCAGATAAGCCTTGTCGGCGAAATAATCGAGCGCGTCGCTGAGGCCGAGGCGTTGCACCGGTGGCGGGGACGTCGTCGTGCTGACCTGCGGGCTGCGCTGCACGGCGTGGCCCTGCTGGATGGTGTGCGTCAGTTCGTGGGCCAGCAGTTGCTTGCCCTCGCTGCTACCGGGCTGGTACTGGTCACGCGAGAAAAAGACGTGATTCTGGTAGGTGAACGCGCGCGCGCTGAGCTGGTTGTTGAGACTGGCGGACTCGGCGTCGTGATGTACGCGGACGTTGCCGAAATCGGCGCCGAAACGCGGTTCCATGTAGCTGCGCACGTCGCTCGACAGGGGTTGGCCGCCGCCGCTCTGGTTGCGAATCGCCGACTGCACGCCACTGCCTATCGTCGGGGTCGCGTCGCTGCCCTTGCGTTGCAGCTTGTCCACGGGCGCCGGGGCCTTCTGCAGCTTGTCGTCGTCCTTCTTCCGGATCTTTTCCTCGGGCAGGGCCGCCTTCTGAATTTTCTCTTCGGGAAGCGCCGCTTTCTGGATCTGCTCGTCGGGGCGTGCTGCTTTCTGGATTTTCTCGTCGGATTTGTCGGCGGCCTGGCGTTGCAGCTTGTCATCCCTGGCCGGCGTCGGCGGGGCCGGCATACGGACGACCTTCTCCGCCATCCGGTCGGCTTCCTGTTCGAACTTGTCGCCCGGTTTGTTGACCGTCATCTTGAACTGGACGGCAGGCGCTGGAGCGACCGCCGCAAAGAAGCCGGCACTCCCGGCCGGACCGAAAAACGGCTGACTGGCCGCAGAATGCCTGGTGCCGCTGGTGGTAGACGACTTTTCCGAGCTGGTCTTCATGGCTCAAGCCTCTGGATGGCTACCCTCTGCATCGATTCACTGCCGCGCACGAGAACCGCCGGCGCATGACGCCCACAAAGTCCCCAGGCACGCCCGTCAGTACGCCCATTCGACCCACAGCATGCGCTCCATCCACGGCAACCTGACGACTCCGATTCCCCACGGCAGGCGCTCGAGGAGGATGTCGAAGGATTGGCTTTCCACTTGCAACAGGTAATCGCCGTCGGAGCGCTGCGAAACCTTCCCCGGACGCGTCAGGAAGGTGCCGCGCAGACCATCCGGTGTGGTGTTGCGCAGCGCGTCCCAGTGGCCGATCACGGCTTGCAGCAAGGCCATCGCTTCGTCCGTTTCGCCCGCCGTGAAGTCCACCTCCGATTCGACAGCCGCCTCCACTGGCACGTTGCACAGTAGCTTGGGCAAGAGCAACGCCGGTTCCGGAGCGACGCTTTCTCCACTGGCGAGAAAGTGCAGCAGGCAAAGTGCCCGCTCGGGTTGCACGATCTGGTCATCGTCGGCGATGCCGAGCGCCTCGAAGAAGCGCGGCAGGAAGGGGTGAAGCAGGATCACGCCGGCGCAATCGACGTACGCCCCTTCCGTCAGGTCGATTCGCGCACGCTCCCGGGGAGCCGGCCGCCGCGATGCTTGCGACTCGCCCAGTGACGCTTGCCGCAAGCGGAGTGAGGCGTGTCCGCGGCTGTCGCCGGCATCGGCTTCGGCTTCGGCGCGGAATTGTCCGCCGCCCACGTCTTCAGCACTCTGCGCATTGCCGGCGTGCAGCCGCGCGAGACGTTGGTCGACCGCAGCAGGGGCGTCGGGTCGTATGGCTTCGCACGGCACTGATGGAACGGACTCTTCCCCCGGTGCAGGACGGGCTGCAAGCGCTGCGCTCGGCCCGCAATGACCCGGCGAGGCTGCGGGATCCCTGTCGCCGCTAACCGTATCGGGGAGCAAGGAGGTGGCCTGCTCGCCGGCGGCGGGGGCACGCACCAGCAACGGACCGCTGGCGCGTGCCCGCTGAGGGTTGCTGCGTGATTGGCTGCCCGTCGGAGCGCCGGCGCGGACTTCGGGAATCCTGATCGCCCCGGGCCAATGCTGGTCCAGCCAATCCGGCAGGCCCAAGACTTGCCGTTCGTCCGGGGCCAGGGAATCCCAACTGGCGACGACCAGCGCTCGCGCAGCGCAAGGTTCACCTGCCGCCAGTCCGGCAAGAGCGCTCTGCCACAGCTGCCGTGCGAATCGCCGACGCGCGCTGACGGCCAGCGCGGAGTTCTTCAGCAGCACGAAGACCTCGCGGATGGCATCGAGGCTGCGCGGTGCCAGTCCGGCCAGCAAGTCTTCGAGGAAGCCGTCCGAGAATTGCGTGGCCAGGCGTTTCCGCACCGCGGCCGCGCCGATGGCATCGAGGAGGTCGGTCCTGTAGGCGGTTGTCCCTGGCGAGTTCTGGCGTTGCCGGGCGGTGACCAGCGCCTGCTCAAGGGACATGCCCGCCGGTACGCGAAACCACCACGGCAGGCTGCCGGTATGCAGAAAGAAAATGAAGGCCTCGTCAGCCGACTGTTCTTCCGTTCGGCGCCGAACCTCGGCCGGTTGGCCACTTTCAGGGCGGGTAGCCGCGCCAAGCTGCGCGTGCAGTTGTTCCTCGACGGCCCGTGTGACGGCGGCAACCAGATCGCGTTCGAGCGTCGCCAGGTTCACCACGCCGGCATCGACCGCCAGCCGTTCGATTCGCAGGTGGCCGCGCGCCGGGACTGCCCGATCAAGGACGGCCTCAAGGGCCGGCAGCAGCGCCAGTTGGCAGAGTTCGGGCAATTGCCTCTGCAAGGCGAGGCCGTCGGACTCCGTCCCGAACAGTTCGACGTGCAGGAATTGCTGACGAATGAGGTGCTGCTGTGTGCTCGGCATGGGTTGCCCTGATGGTGAAAAAAGGGACTTCCAGAAACTGACCGTCGTTCAGGCCGGCCGGCCTGGGCAGAACCCTGCAGGCGCTGCCCGGGTCGATTCCCGTCGAGGTCAGCGGGACAGCCCGCAGTCCTTGCTAGGTCTCATCCTTGAAACTGATCGTCCTTTCGCTGGTCACCCGGCAGCCGGCGCGCGTGAATGCGGTCACCCGCACCCGCTTGCTGATGGCGTCGTCGTTGGCGAAGTCGAACCAGCCGGACTCACCGTTGGCAAGCGCGGGCTGGCCGTCCTCCACTTCCCACAGATAGCTGAGCGGGCGATCCTCGCCGACAGCAACCACAGTCAGGGCGGCACCCCGCCCATCGATCGACACGTCAATACTCAGACTCAGGTCCAGCTTGGCGGCACACAGCCTTTCCGGCGGGTTCTCGGGATTGCACTTGTCGAAGCGGCTACCGTCGAAGGCCGGAATGGCGACCCGTTTGTCAGCGCCCGACGCCATGACTTGACTCCCCTCCGGCGTATAGACCGCTTCCAGGGACTCGGACAACTCCAGCCGTCTGAAGAAGGACTGGATGCGGAAATCGAACTTGAGGCATTCGAAGTACTCGATCCACAAGGTCCCCAGGAAACCCGGCAAATCGGGCTTGTAGCTCAACCGCAACCAGTCGGGCTTGCCGGTGATTTCGATGATGAGCTTGTTGATGCGTCCCAGCCAGCCCTCCACCACATCGGCAAACTTTTCGTTCAACTGGGCAACATCGTCCACTTGCATGATCTCGGTCACCTTTTCGGACAGTTCCACGCTGTCGCCCGCTGGGAACTCGAACGAGAAGGCCGGAACTTCCACGCCGAAACTGGTATACGGCCTGTCGGGATCAGGCTCAGGCAGCCAGAGACGATAGCCACGGCGAAGCGAAATGCCCGCACACGGCAGGTCACAAGGCTTTTTGCAGGTATGGGTGAAGGCGAATTTGGCTGAACAGCCGCGGCTATCCACGACCTCTACCTCGCCACTCGTGCCACTGCCGATCGGTTGCGTGGTGAAGATCGGCTCCTTGCCGGCAATCGTCTGGCCGTTGACGGTGTAAGGCGGTGTGCCGCCACTGCAGGTCAAGGTCGCGGTATAGGTGCCGCCGTCTTCGCTGCAAACGAATGCGGGCTCACCGAGAGACAGTTGCTGGGCAACGCTGACGGTCCGGGTGGGCGAATCGCGCCCGTCGACGTCCCGGAGGGTCAGCGTATGCTCGCCGGCACTCATCGCGAGCACCTCCGGCAGCGCCTGATAGGCCCCGTCGTCGATCTTGAGGGTGTACGGCGGCAGGCCGCCGGTGGGCGTGACGATCGCCGATGCGAAGCCTTCGGCGTCGGTACAGCCGAAGCTCAGCGTGAAGTCGCATGGTCGCACACAGGTATGCGTAAACGTGGCCCTGGCCGAGCACTCGCGGCTATCCAGCACCTCCAGTTCCACCGCCGTGCCGTTGGCGATCGACTCCGTGGTGTACGTGTTGCCGTCGATGGCCTGGCCATTGACTCTGAAGGGAGGATGGCCGCCACGGATGGCGAGGGATGCCTGATAGCTGCTGTAGTCCTCGCTGCAGGTATAGGCGGGCTCGCCTAGCGCAAGGTGCGGCGGAACGAGCACGGTTTGTGGCGCCGATTCGGTGCCTTCGCTGTCGCGGATGAGCAGCGTGTGCGAACCGGCCTGCAGCAGCAGTTTGCTGTTCAGACCCTGATAATTCTCATCGTCCAGCTTGACCGTATAGGGTGGAAAGCCGCCTTTCGGTTTGACCGCAACCTTGGCGTAGCCTGCCGGATTCGTGCACCCCAGGGTCACCGAGAAATTGGGCGGGATCTGCGGGATGACGAATTGCACCGGCGAGCAGTCCGAACAGCACAGGTAGGGCAGGTAGAAATCGGCGATGACCGCCCCTGCGGGCAATTCCTCCACCGCGGCGGTGAGCAGCGAACGCAGTTTGTCCTTGACCGACGGCACCCTGGAATCTTCGCCGACCTTGTTGCCGAGCAAGGAACCCAGCAACAGGTGGACGTCCGGATTCGACGCCAGATTCTCGTTGCTGCTGATGCGGGTGATGGCCTCCGCCAGTTCCTGGCTGACACTGCCTGTCGCCACCGGAATGTCAACGGCCAGCGCGGGAGCGGCTTCGCCCAGTGCCCGCGTGCCGACGTCCGCCAAGGCGTTCACCGGTTTCGACAGCGGCGGTGCACCATGATAGACGATGACGAAAGTGCCTCCGAAAGGAACCCCGGCCTTGTGCTCAATTCCAGGGTGGTCTTCGAGGAAGTGCACCAGGAACTGCCGCTTCTTCAGCGCCCGGATACGATTCAGATATTCGTCGTGCACCGACTTGACCGGCCCCAGCGGGCACGCATACAGGACCTGGTCGAAGTGGTCGATCAGCTCTTCCTGCGGGATGAAGGCCTGCAGTTCCTTCGCGATGGCGTTCGCCGCATCGGACCGGAAGAAGCGGATCAGACCCAGCAGATCCTGGCACTTGTTCTCGAAATCCGCATAGGCGAGTGCATTCAGGGACGCGGGAAGAATCTCCGAGAGCCTGCTCAGGTAATACACCGAAACGACATGCGCGAAATACCGGGACGGCAAGGGAAAATCGCCGGTACCGACAAACAGCTCGCAATACACACGCAGCACGGCATTGGCGTCGATGGCGTTCTGATCGACATCGATGTAGGGCCGCGATTGAAACAGGCCCAGATAGTTCTCGTACCAGGCCCCGACAGTGCCCGCCGCATGCTTGAAGCTGGGGGCATAGGCCTGCAGCAAGGCGAGTTTCGGGGTGCCGCCGGGCAAACCCATGGTGGCCTTGGTCACCTCATCACCGTCGAGGGGGATGCCGTAGAGATAGCGCACGCCTTCGGCCAGCGACGACAGCAGTTGTTCGCGCAAGGCGTCGTACAAGCCTTCGAGATCCTGGAAGCGGCACGACTCGCGGCTCAGGTCGACAGTCTGTCCGTCATCGTACACCCCGGTGCGCAGCGCGACGATCGCGATCGGCAGGCGGTAGAGTTGCTTGAGCTGCAACAGCGTCCTGGTCACTGTCCGGTAAGGTTTTCCGAGATGGCCTTCGATGCGCAGGAAGTCGTAGGCTTCGAGATCGTAGCTCAGCGGTTCGGAGACAAACGGCGGCGGTGCGGGCTGGTATTCGTAGGCCCGATAGCCCAGGTTCTGGTTGGCCCGGTGACGGCGCGTCCATTCGCCGTTCCACAACTGGTAGAGCGGGGGTTTGCCGGTGTGCCGGTAATAGTAGGGAATCGCCCTGCCGGCCAACGGCGCGCTGCCGCGCACGCTGGGGGTGACACGTATTTCGGGGTCGATGCCGTCGATGATCTTCTTCGTCCCGGCAG
The DNA here is from genome assembly GCF_056856495.1 of Candidatus Accumulibacter propinquus. NCBI lineage: Bacteria > Pseudomonadati > Pseudomonadota > Betaproteobacteria > Candidatus Accumulibacter > Candidatus Accumulibacter propinquus. Next base: position 95,893 of record NZ_JBSEHC010000001.1, on the reverse strand, counting down.
CGAGTTGGGGCGCTTCGGTGAAGGAGCGCAGCATCTCGACGAGGCGCTGGAACATCAGCCGGACCGCCCTGCCCTCTTCAGCGCAGGCGCTGAGCAATGGCGAGGCCAGCCATTCCTGCCGATAGAGTCCCGCTGACGACTGCTGGCCCGCATTCAGCGGCCCCAGCATCAGATGCCGCGGGAAGAGATCCGCGGGTGGACAACAGGCACAGAGCAAGCCCGCCGCCTGCCAGCGGAACTCGTCGTAGGCACGCAGCAGGTCGTCGAAGAGATCGTAGTAATACTGCAGGAAGCGCACCTGCCTGCTGTTGGCCGTACCGGCAACGAGCGTCTGATCGAGAAAACCGAATTTCGCCTGCAAATCGCCAAACGGTTCGTCCGGGTAATCCTCCTGCAACAAGGGCTTGAACGCCCGATAGGCCGCCGTCAGTGCCTTGCCGGTCTCCTCCACCAGCCGGTTTTCCCGGAAGACGTTCAGGAAAGCCAAGAGAACATCGGACGACGCTACCGAATTGGCATTGGGGAAGACGAAGCGTGGCAGCCGCAGGTCGGGCAGGCCGAGTTGTGCCAGTTGCCGGTCCACCAGTTCACGGGAGCCCAGACCTGCGCTCAGCTTGCCCGCCGCGGCGATCACGGCATCGAGGTGTTCACGCCTGATCAGCAGCCGCCGGACGGTCGCCACGACCTCCGACCCCTTGTCGTCGCAGTTGTTCGGGCTGCAATTGCGCAGGCCTTGCTGTTTGAGTTCCAGATACAACAGCAGCACCTTGTCGTCCAGGAAACCGGCGCGGCTGCCCAGGCCGACGGTATCCGGTTCGCCGGCCGGGAACAGTTCCCACAGCGGGTACTGCTGGCCGCCGGCATCCTTGAAGGTCGGGTCATCGAGCGCGTCGGGAAGGCGGTAACCGGCACGATACGCCACCAGGTTCAGCGTTTCGGGTTCGGCGATCAGATAACCTTGCGAGGTGACGCCACAGCCCTTTCCGACCTCGATCGTCGTCCCGCCAACGCTGGGCCTGACCTCCAGACCACAGGCAATACCGATGCCGATCAAGCGGGCGCGCGTCCGTCGCTCCTGCTGATCCAGATAGTTGAAACCGTCATTCAAATGCCTGCTGGTCAGCACCTGGTTGGCTTCAAAAACCGGATAGGAGTCTTGTTCGGGTTTCATGGCGTGGTCCGTAATCAGAAGTTTCAGGTGAGAGTGGTGCGCAGCGGGTAGTTGCCCAGAGCGGTGTTGTCCAGACGCACCGGATTGAAATCGCTGCCCTCGTCGCAATCATGCAGGGTTGCACCCGGGTACACGTTGCGCAACTTGCCGAGCAGGCTGCCAACGATCCAGAGTCGATAGGAAACCTCCCGGTAAGCGTTGTAACGTTCCTTGAGCATCTCTCCGATGGCTGCCGCGGCGCCGGCGTCAAGACTCAGCTCGACGGGCAGGCTGATCGCCGCGGGAATGAAGGCGCTGAACCCCGCCAATTCGCGTCCCTGCTTCAGGTTGTCATCCAGCCAGGCGTGAAATGACATTCCGTACTGACCCAGGATCGCCGCCGCACCACGACAGATGCTGCTGTCGTCGGCGGGCATGGAGAGCAGGTGGGCCTTGAGCAGCGTTTCCACGCGCGCATGCAAGCGCTCTGCGGGCCAGTCAAACGCGGCGTTGACTTTCAGCCAGCGCCGCCAGGCCGCTTCGAAGCGTTCGAACTGCCAGCCGTGCAGCGCCAACTGATGAAAGTGCTCGACCATCAGCGACTGGATCTCGCTCCACAGGGCATCGCCAAGCGACATCGACACACCGACTTCGGGAGCCTTGACCGCGCTAGCGAATTCGACCGTCAGCCTGGATCTAAGGGCATCGGCATGCTGATGATCGAGCGCCTTGTTTTCATACCAGCCGCGGAAGACGCCGCTGAAGAGATGGTAGATCGCCCTCGCGCCGACGCAGGCGTCGCTCTCCTCCGGCGCGACGCCGTCGGCTGTCACGCCTTTGGCGATCAACAAGCCGGCCAGGTCATCGACGACCCCGGCACAGGCGTCTTCGATGAACCCGTCGTTGCCGACCCAACAGATCTTGCCAACCAGATGCGCCGGCGTCTCCTGCCGGATGGTGCGTTCGGCTAAGCGGCGCATGTCCATGTTGTCCTTGTACGACGTCGTCCAGCCCGGCATCACGAAGGTGAGTCGGAAGGAATAAGGATCCTCGTCGCCACAGGTCCGGCAGGCGCCCTCGGTGCAGGCGGGATAAAGCGCATCGCCGGGAAACTTCGGGCGCAGCAGCAGATGCTCGACGACGATCAGGCGTTCGTTCGCGGCCCAGGCCAGCAACTCGCCCTGCCTCGCGCCCGCCTGGGCTTTCGAGGCAAAAAGCTCGGGGTGGCGGCCCAGTTCGGCTGCTTTCTGGTCGTTCAGCTGCAGACGGAACTGGCCACCTTCCCCGACAATCGCATAAGCATCCGGCTTCGCCAACTGCCGGATGATCGCCCGGTAAGCAAGCTCCCTGGCCGCAGCGGCATCGGCCGCGGCGAGCGCCAGGTGGCCTGCCAGCCAGATCCTTGCGCTGCGGTCGAGCAACTGGAAATCCAGTTGGTATTGACCGGCGACGAGTTCGACCCGGTAGGCAAAACGCAGGTCGGGATAGCCCAGCAGCAGGCTGATGCGTGACTGGATTCCCGACCGGTTGGCTGGCGAACAAGGCTCGAACCGGTAGTTGAAGGCTCTGGAACGGTCATGGCTGATCTGTGGATAGGCCTTGAGGAAGGAAATCTTGTCATTGATCAGGCGTTCGAGAGCCACCCGCCGGCCATCGAGCTTGCTCAGCAGCAGCGCATAGTCGTTGAACTGTTCGCCGAAGCGGGCGAGCAGGTGGTCGAGAAAGCGGTTGCGACGCTCAAGAAACTCCTCCTCGCTCTCGGTGATCGCCTCGACGGCGGCCTGGTCGAGATTCCTGGAGATCTCGTCAAAGCCGCTGATCAAGGACTCGCTGAACGATTTCACGAAGTAAGTCCGCTTGATCCCGGGATCGAGCGAGAACAAATCGGCGGTATGGCCCAGTTGTGCCAGAGTGTTGCCGAGGATCTGCTCGAAAACCATCAGGTAGGCTTTCATCTGCTTCGCTTGCGCTCGGCGCAACCGGGAAGCATGTGCAGGCAGGCCATCGAGACCGATCCCATAGGTCTGCGGGAAGCTGTATTGCAGGGGCTGGTAATCCTCCGGGTGCCTGAAGCTACCCTTGGGAATGTCGATGTCGGCAGTGGCGAACGGATTCTTCGGTCGCTCGGCTTCCCCGCGCAACTGGCTCAAGGTGTCCTCGGCCTCATCACTGCGCGGCACGAACGGCAGGCCATCCTTGTAGAACAGGAAACGGGAGACCTGGCGATACAGCCGTGGCTGGTGCTGCCTGCCGACGAACAGCAGCCACGCCGCGCTGGCCTTGTTGGCATCAAAAATGGGCTTGCCGTCGGCCGCATTCCAGGCTGGATCGGCGGCGCCCTTGATCACCTGGCCTTCTGAATCGTATTTGGTCAACAACAACTGATTGACCGCCAGCACGCCTTCGATATCCATCAGGCGATTGACGATGTCCGAGGTCCGCAGCACCGATTTCAGCGACGCCGCTGCCAGGTCTTCTGCCGTGATGAAGCCATTGTCGAGGGCGGGACCGTTGAAGATGTCCTCGACGCGCTTGCCGGCATCAAGCAACTCCTGCAAGGAATGAAAGCGGATCGCCGGGTTGAAATACTGTTCGATTTCGAACCAGATACGCGCCTGCACCGCTTCGATGTCGGCATCGGCCTTCACTTCGACGTCGGCGCAAACGGCCACTTCCTCGATGCCGATCGGCTCGACGCGGCAGAAGTCTTCATCCAGACTCCGGTGCGCGTCGAGTACTGCCCTGGCATGATCGACGGCGGCCATCACCGCTTTGACCTTCCGGCGGTAACGCGGGATGAAGCCGCCGGCACTGCGGTCTTCCAGCCAGGTTTTCAGGCGTTGGGTCGTGGTCGCGGACCTGGCGGCGTCGGCGCCGAACACGCGCAGCGCAACGTTGCGGATCAGAAGGCTTGTCGTGGTGGTCGACTGGTCGGCAAGCACATGGGTGAACTCGATCTCGAAGTCGAGGAAGAGGACATTGCGCCAATGCGTCCGCAGGTAGGCGTCACGGGCTGGCTCATCCTGCAAACTCGGATCGGAATACACATCGAAGGTTTTCGTTGCGCCGAGCCTGCCCAGCGTCACTCTCGGCGAATCCGCGTCGGCATCGTCAAACGCCTCGTCACTACCCAGGAACAGGGCCCAGGCACGGCTGTCGGTGAGTTCCTGCACGGGGAAGCGCAATTCGATGTGCAGCGGGTGAATGCCGTCCGCATCGTCAACGAAGACTTTCTGTTCGATCTTGCGGTCGTTGAGGTCACCCAGTTCGACATCCGCTGCCAGTTCAAGCCGCGCTTCATATAGGCCCAACGGCGTTACGTGCGTAGCCCGCCGTGCTGGGTCGCTCGGTGGCTGATAGGCAAGGCGCAACGCATCCTTCTCGCACCAGGCGTAGTAGCCACTTTCGCAAGCGCATTCCTTGCCGAAGACCCAGGCGTTGCGGACGCTGTCCAGGTCGATCATCAGACGCCGGAAGTCATCCGGCGTGGTGGGGTTGACCGTCAGAATCTCGCGCGCAGTGAAGAAGGCCTGGCCAGGGAAGGGATTCGCCGGGTCGGCAACCGGCATCTCCGGGGCCAGCAGATCCCTGACATCCCAGGCGGCCCGGTAAGCCAGGTCGGTGAGCGCGTAACACAGCGCCTCGAGGGTCGTGATCCCCGGATCGTGCGTGTTGTAGTCGGTCCACCAGCGGCTGCCCAGCTGTTCGATGAAGCCGACGCCCGCTCGCCGCAACTGGTAGAAATCCTGCGAGAATGGCAGCGTAGGCAGCCTGGCTATGGTTTTCGGCTTCTGGCTCATGCGTCACACGGACAGGTTTCGTTGAGGGAGTTCGCCGCGGCGGTCCTGATGACCACGACCTGGTGTTTGTCGGCAGGCACCGAAACCAGAATCGACAACGCCTTGGATCCGGCCACCTCGTCCTTTTCCACGCTGATCGTCTGTTTGCCGACAACCGTCCTGTGAAAAAGCTTGAAGTCCGTCACATAATCGACGCAAGGCTGTTCTTCGACAAAATTGATCAGCACCGACTTGTAGATCCTGCCGCCGAACGATGGGCTGCCGCTGCCCGTGAATGCCCACGGCGCCAGAAAACGGGTAATGGCCTGCCGCAGTTGGTTCGCGTAGTACGTTTCATCGAACCCTTCGCGGAGTCGAACCCTGAAATCGACCTGCAGTTCCTCAAACTCCGGGTTGCGGACGTGCAACCGGGCGAAGCAGCTATTCCTTTGTTGCAAAAAGGCTTCGATCTTCTCCAGGAGTGCCAGGCTGGTATATGGTCGCAAAGGATCGCGCAGCTTGTTGTAGCGAAGGTCGGGAATGGTCACGATCGTCACATGGCCGGGAGCCATCTCGCGGTAAACACCCTCGCCGGTGTCGCTGGGTTCGTATTGCGTATGGTTCAGGCACTTGACCTTGTAGATCTGCGGAAAGGCTTCGAGGATCAGGCGTTCGTAGTCCCACAAGGCGATCGCCCGATCCTTGTGCCGCAGGCGCTCGCTGATGCGCGTGTAGAAGGCTTCCGGCAGTTCGGCACTGCGACCGCCAAACGAGGGGAACGGTTGCACCAGGGACTTGACCGCGGCGGTTGGCCGCTCCAGCTTGCGGATCGTTCCCGCGTCCACTGTCGTTGCCGCGAATCGCGGCGCGTTGCCGTGGTCGACGAATGTCGCCGCCACGGCCTGCGCGGCAACCATCCGCAAGCGGCAAACGGCGTCGCTTTTCTCCGACACCGCAGCCCGTATCCAGAACATCCCGGCCGGCAACAGAGTGTTCGTGCTCGTCGCCTGAGCCGGCACGGCGAAGGTGATGATGCCCGAATTCAGCAGTTCACCGCTGCCATCCTGCACCTCGTCTTCGCGGAAGTCGATCCAGACATTGTTGCTGAGGTAGCTCCAGAAGACCAGGGGCGATGCCATCGGTCTCTTGACCAGCGGATTGGCCGTACCATCGGCGACTTCGAACAACAGGGCAAGATTTTGCGGCGGCGCGAGTCCCGTAACACCAACATAGAATTCGGCCTCGCTGAGTCTGATCCGGTTATCGTACTGAAAGGCAAAACGCGGCAACAGGTACACCGGGGCGTCGGTATGGGCAGGCTGCTCGACCTGGCCAAAAGGCGCGAGGTGAAAGTATTGCGCCTTGCCAGAAGCTGGGCCTGCGGAAAAAGCGATTCGCTGACTCGCCGTGTAGCTCATGGCAAGACTGCTCATGGTCGGCCCGAGCGGCTGCTTGCCGGGGTCCGACGCACCACTATCCTTGCGCAGGTAGCGCAACAGCGCAGTCTGGTAGGCGTCCTGGCCGAAATCGCCCGACAACTCGAGTTTGGCGAAGCCATGCCGCGAGTCGGTGCTGTAGAACTCGTTGGTGGCGAAATCCGGCGCATCGACGGTCGGCAGACCCAGGTTGTTCGAGAACGGCACTGACGTTGCATCGACGGTCACCGGGTCAATGCCCGGGTCCACCCACAAGCCGTTGTTCAGGAAGAAGAGGCTGACGCTCGGCAGCGGATCGCCGGAGGGATACAACAGGGGTGTCGCCAGCCAGTTCAGCTCCAGCGACGCCGCGTTCAGTGTTTTCTGGAAGGCCTCTCGCGACCCCACGATCAAGGCGTTACCCGCCACAGGCGACGCTCCAAAAGGCTGGAAGGGCTTCGATGAGTCGACCGGGCCGAAATCGTTGGACACCGCGAGTGTCCTGAGACCCGAGACAGTGACCGTCAGGTCGATCTGCTTCAGCACCAGGTCCTGTAGCTGCGCATAGCGGTAGGCGTTGCCGCGGTGCTGGAGCTTGACGAGGAGCACCGGCAGATTGGTCGCCAGGCCGTAGCCATGTGCTTTCGCCGAGTAGGATCTCACCGCCGGAAACTCTCCGCCCAGTTCGGCCTGCAGGCGCAGTTTGTCGTCGGCAAGCCTGGCGAGGCTCAGCTTGCCGGTGTCCACCTCATGCCATTCCTTCTCCGATGTGAGCAGACAGCTCACGTCGCCAGGCTGGCCACTGAAACCCGACAGGTTGCCGTCAACCGTGAAATCGATCGTAATGGTGCGGCTGCCCTCAGCCAGCGACAGGTAATGCGAGGCGATGGCGAAACCCACCTCCGCTTTCGGCATGCGAATGTCGCCGAGTGCGCCATCCACATACCGCTTGTTGAAGAACGGATGCCATGACTGGTCTGCCTGCGGGAGCGCTGCTCCGAGACCATCGTCCGAATCGGCCACCGGCGAAGCAAACAGACGACCTGTGTCGTCAAATGCTGCGGTTTGTCCTGACACCGCCTCCCCAGTATGGCGATAGACCGTCCTCAACGCGGCGACCTGCGCCTGGTTGGCGACGAAAGCCCTGTCGTTGGCAAAGAAGACGTCGCGCCCGAGTTCGTCCTTGCCGGCCTTGAACAACTCCCCGGCCTGGATCTGATGACTGCCGACATGTTTGGCCAGTTCCACCAGAAGGTGCGCGTGCGCGGCTTCCGAAGGTTTCTCCTGGAGGCGGAGGATCTCCCGGTAATAGAAATCCAGATGCCGTCTGGTCAAGGTGTTGATGTCCGCCCGCAGGTGCTCCAACAGACGGAGGAAAGCCAGGAACAATGCATAGTGGGGTTCGTGTCGGTCCCAATTGTTCAGGGTACCTTCCAGCGCCAGCGCGGCTTCACTGACGGTACGGGCAAACACCTTCAGGAACTGCTCGAAAATCGATCTGAAAAGCGCATGCGTTGCGCAATGATTGATGCGCACGAAGACATCCGCCGTTGCGCCACCGTAGACCGCCGGGTCTTCAAGCACTGTGGTCACATACGCTTCCCATGGACGACCGGCGCTCCAGTCCGTAGACAGGCCGGCAGTGAGAACCGCCGCGAATGTCGTCACCGGGGCGCGCAGGATCGTGGACCCCGATGACGGCGCAACCGAATTGACCAGTGCCAGGCTGCTGCCCGCCTTGTAATACGCAATCAAGCGCCTGAATGCCGGAGCCAATTGACTCCTGATCAGGTTTTGCAGGGTACCCTTGAGGGCGATGTCGGCGGGCAGGGCCTCCTTGAGGAGATCCAGTTGCCGGGCCAGCGTGCCCAGGCTGCTGTAGAGGAAGCCCAGATGGTTCCTTAGCTGCGCGCCTTCGTTCCGGTTCTGGCGGTCGTCCAGATAGTCGAGATACGACTTGATGTTGCGCTTGTAGGCATCAGCATCCTCGACGGCGACGACTGCCAGTCGGACCGATACGTCGTTGCCGAAAAATACCGTCCAGTCGCCAGCCTCGGAATTCGTCGCGTCAAAATACTTCAGCAAGGCGGCATAACTGTCGGCGAAGACCATGCCGTGTGCTGTCGTCCGCCCGTCCACCGGCGCGTAGCCCGGATCCAGCGCGACCGGCAGCCGCTGGTTCTGGCTCGTCCCTTCGCGGATCAGCTTGAGGGGATCCTGGTTCTGCTGGCAATCGGTCGAGGTAGCCATGATTCAGGCGCTGTCCGGCAGGAGGTTGACGGTGGTCGAGAGGTTGATATCGGTGCCCTCCAGTTTGTAATACGGGTAGACGAAGTTGAAACGGGAATTGGTCGACTTCACCCGGTAGACCACCTCGATCAACACCAGTCCCTGCAACTCCTGACTGTCGTCCAGCTTGACCCTCTCCAGGCTGATGCGTGGTTCGTTGTAGAGGATCGCGGACTCGACCTTGTCGGCCATCAGCGTCTTCATGCGGGTATCCAGCGATTCAAATAGCAGTTCGTCCAGATTGCAACCGTACAGAGGCTGCAGAAGGCGCTCGCCTTGCGCCGTGCCGAGCAGGATTTCGAGGCTGGAGGCTATGTCGGCCTCCTCCTCGAGCATTCTTACTGCCGCCCTGTCGGCCACAAATTCAGGCGGGAAAGACCAGCCACGACCGAGAAAGTCCTGCTTCATCGCTGCTCACCCCCCAATATTGACCTGCAGGGCGCCGGGAGGCATGACCGCCCCGCCGCCAGCCGTCGAGTCGCCCACCCGGGCAGCCGGCATGCCACCGATGAGCACCGTCGCCGACCCCTTGATGATGACATCGGCGCCGCAGGAATCTCCCAGGCGTGCCGCCGGCAAGCCTCCGATCAACACCGTCGGGGCGCCGGGCGGAATGATGGGGACGGGGACACCAAGCGTCGCCGTGCTGACGATCATGTCGGTAATCCGGGCTGCTGCGGGCATGTTCTGGTTTCCTTTGCCGATACTTTCTGCCAGTGCTTCTGCCAGTGCTCCAGTTGGAAAACGCGTGGCCCGGCAACACGCCAGCCCACGACACCCGACGCCGCGATGGCTAGTTGATCTGGACCATGCCACCCTGTATGACCGTCGTGGCACTGCCCTTGATGCTCGTGCTCGGGCTCGATATCTCGGCGCTGCTGCTGCCCGACGCCTTGAAGGCCGCCGTCGCCTTGAGCTCCGTGTTGGTGCCCTGCAGCTTCAGATCCTTGCTGGCCTTCACGGAAAGATCCTTGACACTCTCGATCGTGATGCCACTGTCGTCCAGGGTAATCCGGTTGCCATTCTGGTCTTCCAGGGATATCCCTTTAGCATCCTCTGAGAGGGTAAGCTTGTTGCCTCCCGGCGTTTCCAGGCCGATGATCTTCTTCTGGTCATCAAAGTTCAGGCGCAGTTTCTCGCGACTGACGTAGCCCTTGAGGTGGTTGTCATCCTTGGCGGCTTCGGGAGCAGGTTTGGCGCTGCTATGACACATCCCGAGCACCACCGGGTGACGTGGGTCGTCATTCAGAAATCCGACAACCACTTCGTCACCGATTTCCGGCCGAAAATACGTGCCCCGCTGCTTGCCCGCGTCGAGCGTGACGAGGCGTGCCCAGATGCCGTCCTCGCTGCTGCTGATCAGCGGCATGCGGACCTTGATCCGGTCTTCCCCCGCAGGGTCGTTCTCCAGCGCCGTAACGACGCCGATCTGCAGCCCGCAGACGGCCGGTAACAAGCCGGCCGCCGGGAGGGGACGGAGATTGTAGGTTTCAGCAAAGCCTTCGGTACTCAAACCGAATTGGACGTCGGTTTCCCAATTGCCGCCGGACAGACGATGGCGAACGCCGGAAACGTACATTTCACCGGCAAACCGCGCGCCAATCCCGGTGATCTCGACGATCCTGCCCGGCGCGACTCCGGAGAAACCCTGAAATGTGGCGCGGCCACGCACTTTCGCCAAACGCTCACGCAGCAGCCGGGCATCGGCCCACGCCTGCAGTTCGGGCTCGCCGAGTTTGCCGCCGTGCCAGAGTTCCAGCGGGTCGCTGCCGGCCACGGCGGCCAGGTCGGCGGCCGCGAGATTGCCGCTGTGCATCGCCTTCGGCTCTTTCGCGTCGGCGCTGATTACGACCTGGTCGCTGGCATTCCAGCTGCTCGCGGTAATGCCTTTGCTTTGCCATCTGGCGTCGATTTCCGCGTCCAGTTCGAGTACCGTCGCGCCATAAGCAATCTTGAGCACGGCCGTGGCTGCCGTCAGCGGTTTGCCGACACTGACCTTGTCATCTTCCACCAGCACGACCTGGCCATTCGCCTCGGCCCGACAGAGCAGGAAATCCCAGTCGCTGGTGTCATACTGAACCACTTCCTTCAGGTCGGGGAGGGTCGACTCGACGGATTTCTGCAACCCGTAAAAGCCGATCACTTCCTCCATGACATCGCTGTCCTTCTGGTCGACAAAATAACGGCTCCTGGCCCCGCTGGTCATCCTCACCGCCTCATGCCGGCATTCGACAGTCAGAACATTGCCACCCTTGCGTATGCTGATCGCCTGTTTGACGACGATTCCCTTGAATACCGTTTCGTTGTTCGAGCGATACCCCAACTGGATTTCAATTCCTTTCCCCGGCACGAAGCTGTCCGTATCGCTGACCGCGAACGTCCCCTTGGCCGCATCGCCATCCTGTATCTGCAGCGTTGCGGCCGGAATCCGGTTCAATTCGCGGCTGATCGAAAGCGACAAGACGTGAAATTCACTGCTGATCTCTTGCCCCTCAACCAGGACCGTCAACGTGCAGACATCAGGCGTCGCCGGCGTGGGAATGGTGGATTCGTTGCTCACCTCAACGCGTCGCCTTTTCCAGCGGTGGAAAGGTCAGGTCACTGCCCGGCCTGAGTACGCGAAAATTCTCGAGTGCATTGAATTCCGCCACCTGGATGTAATATCTGGGATCACCGTAGATGCGATAACACAGTTGCGGCAGTGTATCCCCTCTCTTGACCCGGCGAACGTGTGTCAGGTCCGGTGAACTCTTGTTCTCCCTGGCCGCACGCTTTTGCTCCTCGATACTGCTCCTGAACTTCGCTTTGGCAAGCGCACGAATGGGCGTTCCGTCACTCTTGAACATCTTGTAGGTGATGCTGACTTCGGTGACACGCCCCTTGAAAATGGAGTTCTGTCCCCACACCAGTTTGAAGTGGCGTGGTTCGTGCGAATCTCCCTTGTATTCTATCAACACCTGCTTGAACAGCTTCAAATCGTCGGCAACCGAATCGCGTGGTTTTCCGTCAATGATTCCGGTGTTGTCGAAGAGAAACTCGAAAGTCATCTCCTCGGGCTGGGTATACTCGTACTTCAACTGCTTGCCGCTGGTACCCTGGCCTTGCCCGGATTCGGAGAATTTGATTTTGTACTCCTGCGTGTAACTCTCGGGATTGATCAGCGCTTCGAAAGAATCGTCCGCTTCGGCCAGACCGCCGCTCTCCGCCTTCCGGGAATCGGAAAACGCCAGAATGAGCATCTTTTCAAGTTTGCCGGATTCCGCCATTATCTTTCGCTCTTGTTCCTGAGGATCTGCAACACCTGTTCCACACACTCGGCCACCAGGGCCTCCCGGTCGGCCCCGCCGACGCCTTGTGCATCAACTACCGGCGTGGTCTGCCCTGCGGCTCCGGGCGGCCCATTCACGGCAATCGAGATATGCAACTCCTTTATTTCGATGGGCATCAGCTCCCGGCTTTCCAAAAAATGGGCAGAACAGGTCGGTTGAGTAAGCCATTACGCCGCGCGTCAACCTCGCCACAAGCGGATGGACTCATTGGACAGTGAAATAGCGGTAGGTCAGTTCCATCGTTTCAATCACGACGCTGCTTTCGTTGGCATTCAGGTCACTCACCAGCCACTTCTTGGGGATCGCATGGGCAATCTTCCACGTTCGCAAGGGTTCACCCCGTTCGTTCATCAGGACGACATTAATGTCTGCCGGAGTGAACTGCCGATCACGAAAAGCATCCAGGAACCACTTGATCACCGAAGAATCGCTCAGCATGCCCCGCTTCAACACCATGTCGGCGTACTTGGTGCGCACCGGCAACTTGTGCTCGAAGCGGTTTTCGCCGCCTTCCTTGAAACTCTCGTAATCGTATTCGACCGATAAACCGGAAACCGACTGAAACCGGGCATCGTTGACATCCTTGCTAATGCCGAACTCCACTTTGTAGTAGAACCCCCACGGCGGGTAATAATCAGCCATGCGGCGCCGACCCCGTCAGATCTTCATCAGCTTGAGACCTTCGTGCGCGATCTCGATACTCTCCACGGCAATCTCATTGGCGTCCGACTTCAGGTCAGGAGCAGTGATCTTGACAGGAAAACAACGCGTTGCCGCCCACGCCGCGACCGGTGTATGCTTTTCATTGAGTAGTCGGATGACCACGTCGCGGCGACCGTCGACGCGTTCATTGGCGATGTCTTCCAGCCACTTGTTATAATCGAAATCCCCTTCGAACTTGCCACGTTTCAGGGTGATATTGTTGTTCTTGATCAGACCGGGCATGGCGATCTTGTTGAAATCCTTGCTGTCGCTATGTCGATACTCGATTTTTTCTCGTTCCATGACCAGGCCTGTGACCTCGGTGAAACTTATTTTCGCACCACCCCAATCAACCTGGAAATGGAAGCGGGGAATCGGATATTCTTGTGCCATGATAGTAATCCTGGAAAGTTGAATACTGACGACTGTGGAACGTTAGGACCCGATCTCTCGGCCAGGCATCATGACTCGGCCATCTTGTGCGAGAATCTGAGGATGATGAACTCGGCCGGCCGCACCGCCGCCATGCCGATTTCGATAATCAGGCGTCCTTCGAGGATATCCAGCGCGGTCATGGTCTTGCCCAGGCCGACAGCGACGTAAAACGCGTGTTCCGGCTTGACTCCCTGCAGAGCCCCCTGACGCCACAAGGTGGTCAGGAAATTTTCGATCATCGCCTGGATTTTGACCCAGGTGTTGGCATCATTGGGCTCGAACACGAACTGCTCGGTGGCCTTCTTGACCGACTCCTCGACAAAGATGAAAAAACGCCGAACGCTGACATAACGCCATTCGTTGTCATTGCCGGCAAGGGTGCGCGCACCCCACACCAGCGGACCCTTGCCGGTGAATGAACGAATGGCGTTCACCGACTTGCCTGCCGTCACGTCAACGTTGATGGTTTCCTGATCCCTGTTCGACATCTGGATCGTTGGCTGGATGACGGCGTTCACGCTGACATTGGCGGGTGCTTTCCAGACCCCGCGGCTGTTATCGACGGCAGCATAGATCCCGGCGATCGCCGACGATGGCGGCAATTTGCAGGGGAAGTCGCGGATCGCCGCCTTGGCCAGTTCATAGACCTGATTCTGCGTGCCATTCAAGGTGTTCAGTGCCACTGCCGCGGCCGCGACGCCATTGGTGACGACGCTGACGTCGGTGCTGGATTCGTCATACGCGAAGTCCAGCACGGTTTCCACGTTTGGTGCGTAGGCCGCACCATATTTGAGGTTGTTCGTACCGATACCGTCGTCCCTGAAATTGCCGATCGCAGCCAGCAGGTTCGCATCCGGGTCGGAGAGGGAAATCGGGGTGACGCCATCCACACCCCCATGGACGTCCATGATCACAAAACGGTCCTGCAGGTCGGCGCACTGTTGCAACGCGGCGTCGTGCAGCGCCTTGAAATCGGCGATCGACAAGGACTGCGCTTCCGGAAACACAATCAATGTGGGTTCGTCGGCCTTGACCAGAGTATTCAGACCCGCCGTCAGGTCGGCAAGCAGGGGAGTTCCCGGCAGCGCCGTATAGGGGTTGACAGAGACGACATAACACGGACCACCGCCATTGGCGAAATACACTTGCAGCGCGTAAAACATGATGTGTTTTGAACGCGCCGCTTCGCTCAGGCTGGCCACGGCCCGCTGATCCGTCGTCGCACCGTTCACCTGGGTTACGGCGACCGTCACGCTGATGGCCTCCTCGGATTGCGCGCCGCCAAAGTATTTTTCGTACTCGATCATCGAGGAGATACGCGTCGGCTTCAGGTGCAGATCTGCTGCCGTGCGGTTCTCGGCCTTCCGGGTATAGCCGATGAACGCTGGAATCGCGGTCGCAACCGGGGCAATGGACGGCGGGAATTTTGGAATTTCCTCGATGTAAACGCCTGGAGTCTTGTACGCTGTAGCCATGAATATCACCCGTATGTGGTTAGAGTAAGAGCTTGCAGTTAGACATGAACTTCCGAAACGAGGCGACTGATGACGGCGCCGGTCTTCTCCACTTTCACCAGCCGTTCGGAAGGCTTTTGCTTTTGGCCTGCGTTGCCAAAATGGGTCAGGGGTAGAGCATCTGATTCAATCGAGTCAACGACTCCGGTCGTCTTGTTCACGTAGGTCCAGAACGTCGAACGGTTCCTGATGCGAAGCTGGTAGATGGGAGGGCTGCTCTTCGCCCGGCCGGCCGCATCGACAAAACTGAACGCACTGTCGCCCGGACGCACGGCGGTCAGACTGATCAGCGCAAATACGTCATCCGCCACATCGTCCGACAGTCTGACGCCCCGCTCTGGCACACCGACCACTCCCGCCGGCGGGATGATCGCCGGCACGTCGCCTTGATGGAGGTACACCGGGAGGTCGTTTGCGTCGGCGGCAAGTTGCTGGACGCGTGCGTTCGGACCGTCACTGGTGAGTTGCCCCAATGCCGTACCCGATAAACCCAGGGCCTCAACCTGCTCGGTGGGCGCCAGGGGGCGATATCTTCGCGACAGGAACAGCAATTTGCCCGTTCCTGCCCCTCTCGTCGCCCCGCTCAGATTCGACACGACGGGCACGTTTTCCTTGTAGCGACAGGTGACACCCTCGCTCCGGTCGTATGCCTCGTGGATCCTTTGCGGACGCAGGGTCAACGCCGAGTAGTCAAAAAAACGACTGTCCCTGACGACGATCACGAACTCGAAGACGCTGTCCGCCGGCAAGCTCGTGGTGCCTTTCAGGAGCACCACGAAACCCAGTGCCGTTTCTTCAAACAGGCACTGGTTAGCCGCGAGCGCAACGCGGGTGCTTCCAGTCGGCTGTATGCCAAGCAAGCGACGTACATCGTAGGCTTGCAGAAGTCTGGCTTTCAGCGCCTGATCCGTGATCCGGTCAAAGACGCTCGCTCCCCGATCCAGCCAATAATGGTGAAGGATCCGGACTTCGAACAGTTTTCTGTACCTGCGTGCCATCCGCTCTGCCATATTAATCCGTCGCCGATTTCTGATAAAAGTCGGTAACCACCTCGTTAACCAGCACGCCTTCACTCTGTGTGGCCTTGAATTGCAGTTCGAGAAGACGCAGAACATACAGAACAAAAGGATACTGCTTGCCGCCCAGGGTACCCCACAAATGGTTGACCTCCTCCATGCTCGGGGAATACAGATCGAGGACGAGCTTGAACGATTCGAGTTGATCGAGGGCATTGCCCGGTGCATTGGTGGTCATTGAAGCCGGAGCGACATTATCCTGGCTGAACACGTTCTTGAACTGGAAAAAACGGATCGCCCGCGACAACATCAACAAGGCATTGGTATAGTTGCCATGGCTGGCAACGACAAGAATCTGGCAATTCAGAAATACTGGTGGATTTTGGTAGGTGACCGTCAAAGCCGCATCGTTACGGACATGATTGGGCAGGTTCTTGAGCGCCTTTTCCTCCTTGATATTCACCATCGACAGAATGAGCATATCGCGGGGTACGCCACTGCTGCCTGGAGCGCTGGCAATGCCTTCCGCCATGTTGCCCAAAGCCACCTGCGGAGACCCATCGCCACCGCCGTAGGTATCGGCGAGATGCCTGTTCAACTCGTTCATCACGATGGTCAATGCATGCGAGATCATGTCATCCGCATCCGCTTACAGAAACGGCCGGCTCTGGCAAGAGGCCCGACGGCAAACATCTGCAGCCGAAGCATTCCATCCGTCACCGCAATCATCGGCTGACGCCTGCAACTTGAACAGGAGTGCGGCATCGATTCCCTCCTCGGCACGGTTGTACTCGGATCAAGCTGAAACGACCTTATATCAAAGCAGACCACACTAAGCCGTGCTTGTCAATTGGCTGCGCCAGCGATGCCCCGCCGGCGCAGCACTCCGATCCGCGCATGCCATCGTGCAACCGTGCAGCCAGCCGCCAAGGGAAAGTGGCCGCCCAACCCAGAGGGATTGGAAAGCACTTCCAAGACGCGAACAGCGACGTTGAAGGCTGGATGCCCGCCGGAAGCCAAGGCCTTACACGCTGTCACACAATGGAACATAGACGCCACAGATGCCCGTAGCTTTCGCCTGTAGGATTCGTCTCGTCGTCGGGATGCTCTCTCCCCCCTCCCCCTCCCCTTGGAGTGTCGCGGCGACCGCAACACCGGCCCGCCCAGATCCCCCCTGCGCGGGCCGTTCTTTTGGTCGGTAGCGACCTCCCGCCAGCGATCGCGGCATCGAGTGCTGCCCAGGGATGGCCGGAGTACTTCCGAAATCTTACAATAGGCGGCGACACCACTCTTCGCCGAACCTGAAAACAAGGACTTCGATGATCAGCAACGAGGACGCACGCGGTTTTTCAAGCGCACGAACGATGGCGCTCCCCTCCGGTTGGTTCGGTAAGTTACTGGCGATCATGGCCAGCGCGACGTTGGTGGTCGTCGGCCTCATGTTCTCGGTGCTGGCTCTCGCAGTGCTGCTGGTCGGCGGAACGCTGCTGTTTGCCTACCTGAAGTGGAAGACACGCCACCTGCGCCGCGTGCTGGACGCGCAAGTGCAGCCGGCCAGAGAGCCGGAACAGCAGTCCAGCGGTCTTGTGATCGAGGGTGAAGTCATCGGCGATGCTGAGTACGACGCCAATTCTCATGCCCCGGCACGCAAACCGCTACGGCACGACGTGCCGGCAAGCCGTGAACAGCAGCCTGAAGCCGCAACTGACCGTTGAGCGCCGCAGTTCCTTCCACCCTTTGTCAATGTGTGTTCAGCCATGAAATTTGTCTGCCTTGTCCGATTCCTGACGCTGATCAGTGCTGCCGCAGCCGCGCAAGCAACGCCACCGGACGAACATTTCGGCGCGTGCATGGCAGCGCTGCGGGCTGAATCGCCGTCGAGAGGGGTTTCCAGCGCGTCTTTCGATAGATTGACCCGTGGCCTCGCGCCCGACATGAGCGTGCTGGAATTCCTCGACTATCAACCCGAGTTCCGGACACCGATATGGGATTACCTCGCTGCTCTGGTCGATGAAGAAAGGGTTGGCGACGCCCTTGCAATGCGCGAGAAATGGGCCGACACGCTGGCGGCGGCAGCCGAGCGCTATCGCGTAGATGCGGACACCGTTGTCGCTGTATGGGGTGTCGAGAGCAACTTCGGGCGCAACTTCGGGAAGCGCCCCCTGCTGACCTCACTCGGTACCCTCGCTTGTTTCGGACGTCGGCAAGCCTATTTCCGTGGCGAGTTCCTGAGCACACTGAAGATCCTGGACAGCGGCGACATCACCCCGGAGCGTCTGGTCGGTTCCTGGGCCGGCGCCTTTGGCCATACCCAGTTCATGCCCTCGACCTTTCTGCGCCTGGCGGTCGATGGTGACGGCGACGGCAAGCGGGATCTGATGGACAGTGTCCCCGATGCACTCGCTTCGACCGCCAATTTCCTGCATCGGGCGGGCTGGCGACAGGGTGAACCGTGGGGCTACGAAGTCGTTCTGCCCCCGGGATTTGATACCAGCGTCTCCGGACGCAGCAATAAAAGGCCGCAGTCGTACTGGGCAGGTCGCGGTGTGCGCCGTGCCGATGGCCAACCACTCGCCGCCTCGGATGTGGCCGCCGGCCTGCTCCTGCCGGCCGGTCCGCGCGGCCCGGCCTTTCTGGTATTGCGCAACTTCGATGCCATCTACGGCTACAACGCCGCCGAGAGCTATGCCCTAGCGATTGCCCATCTCGCCGACCGGATCAAGGGCGGCAAACCGTTTGCCACCGCATGGCCCACCGACGACGGCGGCCTTTCGCGCCGCGAACGCCGTGAGCTACAGACTCTGCTCGCCGGCCGCGGCTATCCGATCGGAGAGATCGATGGCATGATCGGCAGCAATTCCCGACAGGCTGTTCAGGCCGAACAGAAGCGTCTGGGCATGACCGCCGACGGTCGTCCAGGGCAGAAATTGCTGACCACGCTACGCGCTTCGGCAACGGATCGGTAAGACGGAAGGGCTGCGGAGCGCGCCGCGGCAAGGCCGCAAGGCGTCCGCCTGCGCGCAACCGAATACTTTCCGCAAGCGCGAAGCTCACTGCCATCGCGATTGGCGGACAAGCGGTCCTGTGGTAGTGTCGGCTGCGCGTTCTCCAAACGACGCCGTTTCGCACAATGGCACACGATATGTCTTCAACCCCGGATGATGCCACCCGGCAAGCGGGTGAGATCTGCATCGACGCATCGCAACTGCGTCCGGGGGTGCACGTCCGTTTGCCGGTGCCGTGGATGGATCACCACTTCATGTTCAGTTCCTTCGTCATCGCTGACGAAGAACAGGCACGCCTGATCGCGGCGATGAAACTGCCGCAACTGTTCTGTGACCCGGCTCGCTGCAAGGTTCCGCCTCTGCCCATGCGGGCAGCGGCGGCTGATCCCACCGCCGACGGCAAGGCGGAGCAGGACGAAGTGGCAGCGCTGGAAGCCGCGCGCGAGGAGGCCAGGGACCGACGCACGCGGATGATGGACGCCCTCAGGGAAAGGCTCGTCAAAGCCGAACAGCACTACCGCGGAGCTGCGAGAACGGTGAGCAGAGCCATCCGCGGCTTCTCCACCAACCCTCGTCAGTCCGTAGCGGACCTTGCCGCCGTCTGCGAGGAATCAACTGCAGCGCTACTGGCCGACCCGGATACCGCCTTCGTGCTGATTGCCGACAAAGGACATGACGATGGGCACGCCGCGCACGCGCTGTCGGTGATGACCCTCTCCCTGCTGCTCGGCAAGCAAGCGCAGTTGCCCGAGCAGGCACTGCGCGTACTCGGTACGGGCGCACTGCTGCACGACATCGGCAAGCGCTTGATCAGCCCATCGATTCTGCGCAACAGCGAACGCAATCGACACGAGGAAGCAATCTTCCGGACACACTGCCGTAGCGGTCACGACGAGGCGATGCGCGCCGGCAGCCTGTCGAAACCGATGCTCGACGCCATCCTGCACCACCATGAGCGGATCGACGGCAGCGGTTTCCCGGAACGACTCAGCGGCAACGCAATACCGCTGGCGGCCCGAATAGTGGCTATTGCCGACCGCTTCGACTCGCTGGTCAATCCCATTGACTACCGCCGCGCGCTGGGTCCTGCCGAGGCCTTGTCGACCATTTGGACCCGTGAGCAGCGCGGCTTCGATACCGGTTTTCTGCAACTGTTCGTGCGCGCGATGGGCATCTATCCGCCCGGCTCGCTCGTACAGCTCAGCGATGGCCGGATCGGTGCGGTGGTGGGTTCGGCGCCGGTCGGCAAGCCGCTCCTTCCGAAGGTGATGATTTATGCGCCCGAAGTGCCGCACCGCGAGGCGATCATCGCCGACCTGGCGACGCAAGAGGTGGTGACCATCGAGCGCGTGCTGCGCCTGCAGGACCGCAGTGTCGAAGAGGTCCGATACCTGCTGCCGCAACGCAAGGTCAACTGGTCCTGCCCGGCGCAATGACTGACGACGTATCCGCAGCCCCCGATGCCGCCACCCCGAACGCGGGTGAGATCTGCATCGACGCCTCGCAGTTGCGTCCAGGCGTGCACGTGCGCTTGCCGGTGCCGTGGATGGACCACCAGTTCATGTTCAACTCCTTTGTGATTGCGGACGAGGAACAGGCACGGCTGATTGCGGCCATGAAACTGCCTCAACTGTTCTGCGACCCGGCACGCTGCAAGGTTGCGCCGCTGCCGCAACGCGCAGCCGACACGCCTGCCGGCAGGGAAGGCGAGGCGGAGAAGGCGCAACTGGCAGCCCTGACCGCGGCACGCATGGCCGAGAAGCGCGAGCGTGCACGGGTCATGAGCGAACTCAGGGGGCGCCTCGACAAGGCACAGGAACACTACATCAGCTCCGCCCGGGAGGTGGGTGGCGCCATCCGAAGTTTCTCGGTCAACCCCCGCGCGGCGGTCGAACGGGTCGCCAAGGTCAGCGAGAACACGACGACAGCGCTGCTGGCCGACCCTGACAGCGCGATCGTGCTGATTGCCGAAAAGGCGCACGATGACGGGCACGCGGCGCATTCGCTGTCGGTCATGACCTTGGCGCTGTTGCTCGGCAAACAGGCGAAACTGCCCGAGCAGGCCCTGCGCGCCCTCGGAATCGGCGCCCTGCTGCACGACATCGGCAAGTTGGCGATCCGCTCGTCGATCCTGCGCAGCAGCGAGCGCAACCGGCACGAGGAAGTGATCTATCAATCGCACTGCCGCGCCGGCCATGCCGAGGCCTTGCGCGCCGGCAACCTGTCGCCTCCCTTGCTGGACGCCATCCTGCACCATCACGAGCGCTTCGACGGCGGCGGTTTCCCGGACCGCCTGAGCGGCAGTGCGATTCCTTTGTCGGCAAGGCTGGTGGCCATCGCCAACCGCTTCGACAACCTCGTCAACCCGCCCGACACGCGGCGTGCGATGTCGCCCTCCGAAGCCTTGTCGACGCTGTGGACACGCGAGCAGAAGGCTTTCGACGCAACCCTGCTGCAGTTGTTCGTGCGCGCGATGGGAGTCTATCCACCCGGCTCGATCGTCCAGCTCAGCGACGGTCGGATCGGGGCGGTGGTCGGATCTGCGCCCGCCGGCCAACCACTCTCGCCGAAGGTGATGATCTACGCGCCGGAGGTCCCGCGTCGCCAGTCGATCATCATCGATCTTGCGAGCGAAGGCGTGGTCAAGATCGATCGGCCATTGCGGCTGCAGGAACGTCCCGCCGAGGAACTGGACTACCTGCTGCCGCGCCGCAAGATCAACTGGTCCTACATGGCCGAACAGAAGTGATCTGCGGCCCGAGCACTGGCCCTGCGCCATGCTGACCGTCACCGACCTCTCAAAGCGCCATGCCGGGGCCAGCCGACCGCTGTTCGAGGCCCTGGAGTTCGCCGTCGCGGCCGGCGAAGTCGTTGCCCTCGTCGGCGAATCCGGCGTTGGCAAGAGCACCCTGCTGAACTGCATCGCCGGCCTCGAAACCCCTGAGCGCGGCGCGGTCCGGATCGGTCCGCAGGCGCTCGACATGGTCCGGCTCGAAGAAGCGGCGCGCGCGGCTTTGCGAGCGCGCAGTATCGGCTTCGTCTTCCAGGCCTTTCATGTGCTGCCAACGCTGACCGTGTCGCAGAACCTTGCGGTGCCCTTGCTGTTGTGCGGCGTGCCACGCGGCGAACACCCGCAGCGCATCCGCAGCCTGCTCGACCGTGTCGGTCTGGCGGACTGTGCGGCGCGCTGGCCGACGTCGCTGTCGGGCGGCGAACTGCAACGGGTGGCGATCGCGCGCGCGCTGGTACATCAACCGGCACTGATTCTGGCCGACGAACCGACGGGCAACCTGGATCCGCGCACCGCCGGCGAGGTGCTCTCGCTGCTGCTCGAAAGCGTTCGTGAACGGGATACCAGTGCGCTGATCGTTACCCATTCGCAGTACGTCGCGCAGTGCTGCGACCGGATCCTTACTTTGACGCCCGCGGGCCTGCAATGAACAGACTCAGCTGGTGGTTGATCCTGGCCCAGTTCAGGACGCGTCGTGCCGCAACGCTGTTGTCGATGCTGGCCATCGCTCTCGGGGTTGCACTCGGCTACGCCATCCACCTGATCAACGACGCCGCGCTGGCCGATTTTTCGCGAGCGATGCAGACCGTGCAGGGAAACCCCGACGCCGTGCTTGCCGCCCGCGACAGCGCCGGCAGCGTCCCGCTCGCGAGCATCAACGAAATCGCTCGCGACCCCGCGGTGCTGCTGATCGCAGCGGTCATCGAAAGCCGCGTACGCCTCGACACTTCGCCGACGCCACTGCGCCTGATCGGCATCGAC
Source organism: Candidatus Accumulibacter propinquus (assembly GCF_056856495.1). Taxonomy (NCBI): domain Bacteria; kingdom Pseudomonadati; phylum Pseudomonadota; class Betaproteobacteria; genus Candidatus Accumulibacter; species Candidatus Accumulibacter propinquus. The sequence goes on along the minus strand of NZ_JBSEHC010000001.1, from coordinate 73,487 downwards.
GTGTTCAGTGCCGCAGCGCTGATGCCCAGGCTGCTGCCACGACATGACGGTCGTGCCGGCTCGGCGCACATTCTCGCCGGGGGCGTCTATGCCTCACCGGCGCTGCTCGAAAAATTCGGGCTGCATCCGGGCAGCGCCGTGACCTTGCGGCGTGGTGATCAGGACTGGCACGCGATCATCGCCGGCGATCTGCCAGCAACAGGACCCGACGACCTGCTGCTGGTCGCCGACATCGCCTGGGTCCAGGAACACTTCGGGCCGGCCAACGCGGTCAGCGAGGGTCGCATACGCCTGGGGCCGGATACCGACCCGGCAGCCTGGCGTACGGCGCTGGAGCAACGACTGCCGAGCGGCCTGCTGCTGCGGATGGCCGACGACGACGGCGTACGCGTCTCCAACCTGTCGCGCGCCTACCGCGTGAACCTCAACGTCCTGGCGCTGGTCGCCTTGCTGACCGGCGCCTTTCTGGTCTTCGCCACGCAACTGAGCGCGGTCGCACAGCGTTCGACGCAGTTTGCCCTGCTCGGCGTGCTCGGCCTGTCGCCACGCATGCGCCTGTTGCAGGTACTGCTCGAAGGGCTCGCCATCGGCGTACCGGGCGCGCTGCTTGGACTGGGGCTCGGCTATCTGCTGGCCCTCGCCTTCACGCAAGTCCTGGGTGGCGATCTTGGCGGTGGCTATTTCACGGGCAGCGCACCGATCATCGTCCCGGCGCCGGTGCCTGCCCTGGGTTTCCTGGCGCTGGGCTGCGCCGCCAGCCTGGCCGGCGCGTTCTACCCGGCGTACCTGAATCGACAGCAGGCGCTGGCGCAAGCACTGCAAACCGGTTTCGCGCAGCGCCCGCGCAGCAGCCACTCGACCGCCACCAGCAAACCACTGCTGCCGGCGCTGCTGGCCATCGGTGCGCTCGCCTTGACGCAAGTGCCGCCGTGGTTCGATCTGCCCCTGGGCGGCTATGCGGCGATTGGCCTGGTCCTGCTGATCGGCATCGCCAGCGCTCCGCCACTGACACGGCAGGTCTTCGGCCATCTTGCCGGGAGAGCACTGCCAGCGCCGCAGCAGATCGCGCTGCAGAACGTCGCCCAGGCACCGCTACTGGCACAGGTGGCCGCCAGCGGGTTGATCGTCAGTTTTGCACTGACCGCCAGCATGGTGATCATGGTTTCCAGCTTCCGGGTTGCCGTCGATCGCTGGCTCGACGACATCCTGCCGGCACCGCTCTATCTGCGCAGCCGGGCAACCCCGCTGCCGGCTGAAGTGCTCACGGCCTTGCTGCAGGCGGACACGCCTTTCGCCAGAGTCGAGCGCATGGCGCAGGGCTCGCTGACCATCGATGCGCAGCGGCCAAACGTCGCGCTACTGGTGCGCGAAATCGAGCGCGGTAACCCGGCGGCACGCCTGCCCTTCAGCGGCGAGCTGGTGGCGGCACCGCCAGACATGGCGGTAGTCTGGATCAGCGAAGCGCTGCACGAGATCTACCGGATCGTGCCGGGGCAGATCCTGCACCTGCCCTTGCTGGGGCGCGAGGTGGAGGTCTTCGTCGGCGGCGTCTGGCGCGACTATTCCAGGCAGTTCGGCGCCCTGGTCATCAGCCGGGAGGACTATGAGCACCTCGGCGGCCGCTTCCAGCCTACCGACCTCGCCTTGTGGCCCCGGACCGGCCAGGAAGCTGCTGCCGCCACCTGGCTCGCGCCGTACGCCGGCAGGCACGGACTGGAATTTTCCGAAGCGGCTGAGATTCGCCGTTTGAGCCTGTCGATCTTCGACAAGAGCTTTGCCGTCACTTACGCGCTCGAAGCCGCCGCGATGCTGATCGGCCTGTTCGGACTGGCCGTCACACTCGCCGCCAGCGTCTGGCTGCGCGCCCGCGAACTGGCTACGCTCGGTGCTCTGGGCTTCGACCGCCGGATGCTGAGCCAGGCGGTGATGCTCGAAGGTGCGCTGATTGCCTGCGTCGGCCTGCTGGTCGGTCTCGCCTGCGGCGTGGCGATCGGCGCCATCCTCACGCATGTGATCAATCCGCAGTCCTTTCACTGGCGCATGCCACTCTCTATCCCCTGGCCCACCCTCCTCGCCGGCGCCGGGCTGACCCTGGCGGCAGCCATCCTGGCCAGCCACTACGCCGCGCGCCAGGTCACCCGACTGCCGCTGGCGCAGGTGCTGGCCAGTGCCCACTGAGCGCACCGACCGAACCCATGCAACGCCGTCGCTTCCTTGCCACCCCCTTGCTGCTGCCGACGCTGACCTGGCCTGCCGAGGCGTTGCTCGCTTATCCCCCGGTGACCCCCGGCCCGAGGCTCGCCTTTCCGCGCGACCATGGTGGCCACCCGGATTTTCGTACCGAATGGTGGTATGTCACCGGCGCACTGGACTCGCCGCAGCCGGACGTCGGTTTTCAGTTGACCTTCTTCCGCAACCGGCCGGGCACGGCCGAAACACTGCGCTCGCCGCTTGCCGCGCGCCAGATCCTCTGGGCGCACGCCGCGCTGACCGTCCCAGGCGAAAGACTGCGGCATACCGAGCGCGCCGCCCGCGCCAACCTCGGCGGCAGCTTCTCCAGCGTCGACTGTGACGTGAGCATCGGTTCCTGGCGAATGCACCGCGAGGACCACGCGCAGGGCGAGGTCCTCAGGCTGCAGATGCAGAGCCCGCAGTTTTCGTTCGATTTCACCCTGACGCCGTCGCAGCCACTGCTGCTGCAGGGCGACAACGGCTACTCGCGCAAGAGCCATGCTGCGGATCTGGCCAGCTACTACGTGAGCTGGCCGCAATTGCGGGTCGACGGAGTACTGGTGCGGGACAGCGGTCGGCAGGAGGTGCACGGGCGAGCCTGGTTCGATCACGAATGGTCCACCGCCATCCTTGGCGGCGGCGCCGTCGGCTGGGACTGGCTGGGCATCAATCTCGCCGACGGCGGCGCGCTGATGGCTTTTCGCATGCGTGACGCGCAGGGAAGGACGCTGTTCGCGCATGCCGCATGGCGCGACGCTGCCGGCCAGTTGCGACACTTCGGGGCAGCGGACGTGGTCTTCACCCCGCGACGACGGTGGACTTCGCCGCGCAGCGGTGCCAGTTATCCGGTAGAAATGGAGATCCACTTCGGCGAGCAGTTGCTGCGGACACTGCCGGTACTGGACGACCAGGAACTGTCCGCCAGTCAACCGGCCCCGGTCGTGTATTGGGAAGGGCTGGTCAAGGTGGAGGGTAGCCTCAGGGGCCGCGGTTACCTCGAAATGACCGGCTATGCCGGCACACTGCGGCTATGAGAACCGCGATGAGCCGCCTGGACGCCCCAAAGTGGGGCATGTCCACGTTAGAATCATGCCTTTGCATGCGAACACTGGGGGTATATTTAATGAGCATAAGCTCCTCGGAATTGTCGACCCGCAAGCAGTTGTTGGTGATGCTTTCGCTTCCCCTGCTGGGCTTGATCACCTACGCGATCGTCACGGTCTGGGGCGCAGTCAGCGAACTGCGCGCGACCCACCTCTCGAAAGCTGCTGTCGAAGCCGCGATCGCCACCAGCCAATTGGTGCATGAGCAGCAGAAGGAGCGCGGGCTGTCCGGCGGGTTTCTGGCCAGCAAGGGTCAGCAGTTCGGTCCTGAACTGGGCCGCCAACGGGAACTGACCAACCAGAAGCTGGAAAACCTGAAAGCCGTCGCCAGGCGCCTGAGCGAAACACCCGTCCTGGCAGAGGCACTGGGCCAGCCCCTTGAGCTGGCGATTGGCAAAGCCGGCGAACTGTCCGATTTCCGACGTCAGGTCGACCTTCAGGCGGTCAAGGCTGCGGAATCCTTTGCCCGCTATACCGCGGCCATTTCGACCGGCGTAGACGTGATCAGCGCCGTCGCCAAAGCCACGAACAATGCCGAGATTGCGCGCGATGCCACCGCCTACCTGATGTTCGTCCAGGCCAAGGAGTTCGCCGGACGCGAGCGGGCAACCCTGAACGCGGCCTTCGCCGCCAAGACCTTCGATCCGGAATCATTCCGCCGCTTCGTCGGAATCGTCAGCGCGCACGATCTTTACATGCGAGCTTTCCGCACCTTTGCCTCCGCCGATGCCAGCAGACTCGCCGACGCAACGGTCAAGGGCAGCGACGTGGAGGAAGCGGTGCGCATGCGCAAGGCTGCGTTCGAAGCGAGTCCAGGCGAGGAACTCGACGTCCCCGCCGGGCAATGGTTCAAGGCATCGACGGCGCGTATCGACCTGATGAAAGCCGTCGAATCGAAACTGGACGAGCAGATCGTCGGCGTACTCGCCAGACAGGAAGCGGCCGCGGTGCGTACTGTGGTCCTGGCGTTGCTGGCCTCGACCTTGGCCACTATCGCTGCACTGGTATTGGGCAGCGCGATGATCCGGCGCCTGATGCGCCGCCTCGGCGGCGAACCGGCGACCGCCGCAGCCATCGCCCACGCCATTGCCGGTGGCGACCTGACGCAGTCGATCGAGGTGACTCCGGGCGACACACGGAGCACGATGGCCGCCATGCGAGCCATGCAGGAAAGCCTGCGTGAAATGATTTCCTCGGTGCATGCCGCAGCGAGCGAAGTCACATCGCAAGCCACCCGGCTGGCCGGCGCGTCGACCGAGGTATCGGCGGCCTCGTCGGCAAGCAGCCAGTCGGCACAGACCATTGCCACCGCGGTGGAACAGTTGTCGACTTCGATCCAGAGCATTTCAGGCAACTCGGATGCGGTCGATGCCACGTCAAAACAGACCGGCGAAGCCGCCATGAACGGCAAACAAATCGTGAACCGCACGGCCAGGGCGATGAAATCGATCGCCGAGGTCGTCGATGCCTCGTCCAGATCGGTCAACGAACTTGGCCAGCAATCGGAGGAGATTGCCACTATCGCCAATGTGATTCGCGAGATTGCCGACCAGACCAACCTGCTGGCCCTCAACGCCGCAATCGAGGCCGCCCGCGCCGGTGAGCAGGGACGCGGCTTCGCCGTCGTTGCCGACGAGGTGCGCAAGCTTGCCGAGCGGACGCGCCTATCGACGCTGAAAATCTCCTCGACCATTGAAAGAATCCGCTCTTGCATGACCGAAGCCGAAAGGACCATGGCTGCCGGTACCACAGGCGTTCGCGACGCCCTCGCCGAAGCGGAGCGCGCCGAACTGTCGATGAGCAATATCCAGTCGTCAGCCGCAGTGGTCATTTCCAGTGTCGACGAAATCACCACACTCCTGCGCGAACAAAGCAGCAGCAGCAAGGAAATATCGCAGAATGTCAGTGCCATCGCCGCAAGCAGCGCGCAGGTCAGCGGCACTGTCGGTTCGATGGCCGGGATTGCCCAGCACCTCGAATCACTCGCCGGTTCCCTTGATCGGTCGGTCAGACGCTTCCAGATCGCTTGAGCGCACCGGCGGAAGTGCGCGCCGCTGCGCTTACAGCCCCAGGAAATCCTTGATCATCGCCAGAATGCCGGCCTTCGGATGCGTAGCCGGGCCGTCGGCCGGGACGCCGCTGAACTGGCGCACGAAATTGTCCATTTCGATCTCGCGACGGGCAAGAATCTCGGCAATCGCCTCGGCGATTTCCGGCCGCGAACGGATGACTTCTTCGACGGTGCTCTGGCCCAGTCGGTAGCACACGACGTCGGTCCTGGCGATGACCGAAGCGCGGCGCGCCTCTCCGGTCAGCACGCCCTTCTCGCCGAAGGTGCTGCCGGCATGGACGGAGCGGAACAGTTGCCGTGAATGGTCGGGAAGGTCCATCCATACCTCCGCTTCGCCAACGGCCAGCAGGTACAGCCAGTGCGGCGCATCGCCCTGATGGAAAATCACGTCTCCACAAGCAAAAGGGGCATACACCATGCGCTCGCCGATGGTTCTCAACTCCTCTTCCTGCAAACCGGAAAACAGTTCGAGTTTGCGCAGGTCGGCCATGCGCCGGTCGATCTCACGCCGGCGAACCGATTCCCGATAAGCGTCGTTCTCCTTGGTGATGTGCAGGGACTGTTCCGGCACCGCCAACTGCATGCCGGCGCGCTGCAGGGCCGCAAAGATGTGGACGCGCACCGCAGAGTCGGTGGGATCATCGGGCTGGGGATCAAGCATCCAGTAGCGCAGCGCGTAGCGCCCGTAACCCGGACCAAACTCCATCAGCACGCAAGTCGGTGCCGGTTCCCGAGCCACATTCTGGATTTCGGCGGTACTGATGGTCGCCTCCACCTTCTGAATCACCAGCGTCGGTGGCGAATCGTAGGTGACGTTGAACCACACCCAACGCCGCCACGGCCAGGCACGGATGTCGGCCCGGCCGAAGACGGTGAACTTCCCTCGCATCAACTGACTGTTGGGAACGATCACCACTTCGCTGTTTCGCGTCCGGATCGTCGTCTGCCGCCAATGGATCTGCACCACCCGACCGGTAAGATCGTCAAGCTTGATCCAGTCGCCGACGCGCAGCGAGTTGTCGAGTTGCAACGCGACGCCCGACAGAACATTGCCCAGGGTGTCCTGCATGGAGAAGGCCAGCACCGCGGTGATCAGTGCCGATGTCGTCAGCAGGCTTGAGGGATCGAGGCCGACAATGTGCAGTCTTGCCAGGATGAAAGCGGCGTAGACCACCAGGACAATGATGTCCTCGGCGATGCGGACCGTCACGATGCCCACGCGCGGCAGGATGCTGCGGAAGACAAAGATCGCCACCAGGCGAAACAGTGCCATTCCCGAACCAATGACGAAAAGCTCATGGACCATCACCGCGACGCGCGAGTAATCGAGCGCCTCGAGGATCGCGCCGAAGAGCTGCCCCACCAGACATACGCAGAACACCGCCACTGTGCCGCCGACCCGGCGCCGTTCCTTGGGCAACAGGCGCAGTGACAGCAATGCGAAAACGACGATGGCAGCGATGACGTACTTGGTTTCGGGCAGCCAGAAGTAGGCCCACACTCTGCTCATCAAGGTGTCCATCGCGCTACGCCTTCGTCGACTCGGAAAACCACCCCTGCCCCGCCAGCGACGCCTTGCGTGTCACCGGTTCGGAGCGCGCTTCAGTGCCCGCCTTCAAACGCCTGCACGCTGACCGGTTCGCCTGCGGCAACCCGGCGACCATGGCAATCGATCAACCACCGGTCATCGACATGAAGCGCACGACCTGCGGCGCGTCCATCCGGCTGCTGAACGCATGGCCCTGAGCCTTGATGCCCATGCCACCGACGATCGCTGCACGTAGTGGCCCATCGTCGGTCGGATGCGCACGCAGCAGCGGCAGCAACCGGACTGCATCGTTGTTGCCCAGGCACGGGTACAGATCACCGCGGGCGGTAATGCGCACGCGGTTGCAGGTATCGCAGAAATTATGGCTGTGCGGCGCGATGAAGCCGACACGAGTTGATGTACCGGGGAGCCGCCAATAGCGTGCCGGGCCACCGGTAGTCTCGGTTGACGGCAACAGAGCGAAGCGCGTCTGCAGGCGGGCCATCGCTTCCTGGCTGCTGAAAAAACTCGCCTGACGCCGCTGACCGATATCTCCCAGAGGCATCTCTTCGATGAAGGCAATGTCGAGGTCCCGATCAACGGCGAACTGCGCGAGGTCCAACAGTTCATCGTCGTTGCCGCCGCGCACCATTACCGTGTTGATCTTGAGGCGCGCGAAGCCAGCCCTCTGCGCGGCGTCGATGCCACGCAGCACCTTGGCGAGATCTCCGACGCGGGTGATCGCCCGAAAGCGGTCGGGACGCAGGGTATCGAGGCTGATGTTCAAGCGTTTGACCCCAGCCGCGTGCAGTGCCGAAGCAAAGCGTTCGAGCTGCGAACCATTGGTGGTGATCACCAGTTCCTTCACTCCCGGCAGATCGGCGAGTTGCTCCAGCAACCAGACGGCATTGTGCCGCACCAACGGCTCGCCGCCGGTCACCCGCAGCTTGGTCACCCCAAGGTCGACGAAGACTCTGGCCACGCGCAGGCATTCCTCAAGGGTCAGTACCTGTGCGCGTGGCAGGAAAGTCATCTTCTCGGCCATGCAATAGTTGCAACGGAAGTCGCAACGGTCGGTGATCGACAGCCGAAGGTAGGTGACGTGCCGTCCATACTTGTCGACCAGGGTGCCGTGCGCGTACCGGGAGGCTGTCGGAGAAGTGCTCGGGTGGAAACCGCCAAGCGAATCGGGAACGGCTTCCGGCGCCAACGATTCATTGCGCACGCGAGCGACTCATGGCGTCAGCGCCCCGGCGTGATGGCGCAGGTGATCTTCGATGAAACTGGCGATAAAGTAGTAGCTATGGTCGTAACCCGGCTGCAGACGCAGATCCAGCGGATGTCCTGCTGCGGCGCAGGCCTGCTGCAACAATTCGGGCTGCAGTTGCTCGACGAGAAACCCGTCCGCGTCACCTTGATCGACCAGCAGGGGCAGGCGTTCGCGGGCACCGGCGATCAGTTCGCAGACGTCCCAGTCTTTCCATGCTGCACGATCTTCGCCCAGATAGCGCAGGAAGGCCTTCTGCCCCCAGGGACTGGCCAAGGCATGACAGATCGGCGCGAAGGCGGACACCGAGCGGTAGCGGCCAGGGTTGCGCAGAGCGCAAAGCAGCGCGCCATGTCCTCCCATGGAATGGCCACTGATACCCCGGCGTGCGTCTATCGGCAGGTTCGCCTCGATCAACTCCGGCAGTTCACCAACCACATAGTCGTGCATCCGGTAATGTGTTGCCCATGGCTCCTGGGTAGCGTTCAGATAGAACCCGGCGCCGTGACCGAAATCCCAGGCACCGTCCGGGTCGCCCGGCACGTGTGTACCGCGCGGGCTGGTATCCGGAGCCACCAGGGCGATCCCCAACTCGGCCGCGACGCGCATCGCTCCGGCTTTCTGCATGAAGTTCTCATCGCTGCAGGTCAGGCCCGACAGCCAGTACAGGGCGGGCACCGTCGCCCGCTCGGCGTGCGGCGGCAGGAAGACGGCAAACACCATCTCGCAGCGCAGGGTCGCCGAGCGATGCCGGAAGCGCCGATGCCAGCCGCCAAAACAACGATTGGCTGCGACCTCTTCAAGCGCTGCAAAAGCGGGCTCCGTCACCGCTCAGAACCGGATCACGGAGCGAATGCTCTTGCCTTCATGCATCAGCTCGAAAGCATGATTGATATCCTCCAAACCCATCGTATGGGTAATGAAGGTATCGAGCGGAATCTCTCCTCTTTGCGCGCGTTCGACATAACCCGCGAGTTCGGAGCGGCCACGCACGCCACCGAACGCCGAACCGCGCCACACCCTGCCGGTCACCAACTGGAACGGTCGGGTCGCGATCTCTTCACCGGCACCAGCGACACCAATGATCACCGATTCACCCCAACCCTTGTGACAGCACTCGAGCGCCGAGCGCATCACCTTGACGTTGCCGATACATTCGAACGAGTAATCGACCCCACCGTCGGTCAGGTCGACGATCACTTCCTGGACCGGCCGGTCGTAATCGGCGGGATTGATGCAATCGGTGGCGCCGAGTTGCCTGGCGATGGCAAATTTGCCAGGATTGGTATCGACGGCCAGGATCCGCGAAGCCCTGGCCATCACCGCCCCGATCACTACCGAAAGACCGATGCCACCCAGCCCGAAAACGGCCACGGTGGCACCCGGTTCGACTTTGGCGGTATTGATCACCGCGCCGATACCCGTCGTCACCCCGCAGCCGAGCAGACAGACCTTTTCCAGCGGCGCCTCCTTGGCAATTCTGGCCACCGAGATTTCGGGCAGCACCGTGTACTCGGAGAAGGTGGAAGTCCCCATGTAATGGAAGATCGGCGTGCCGTTACGGGAAAAGCGACTACTGCCATCGGGCATCAGGCCCTTGCCCTGAGTCGTTCGGATGGCCTGACAAAGATTCGTCTTGCCCGAGCGGCAGAACTTGCATTGCCCACACTCCGGCGTGTACAAGGGTATGACGTGGTCGCCAATTCCTACCGAGGTCACTCCGGGACCGACGGCTTCCACGATGCCACCGCCTTCATGCCCGAGGATACTGGGAAAGATCCCTTCCGGATCGGCGCCCGAAAGCGTGAACGCATCCGTATGGCAGACCCCGGTGGCGACGATACGTACCAGCACCTCACCCTGTCGAGGTGCTTCGACGTCGACTTCGGTGATTTCGAGGTCTTGCCTGGCAGCCCAGGCAACTGCAGCGCGTGCTTTGATCATCAACGACTCTCCTTGAACGATGCGAAGATCAGTGCAGATCCCCCGGTTTCATGTACGGCCAGCGGAACACTTCGATTCCCTCTTCGCGCAGCGCCTCATACTCCGCGGTGCTGGCCTCGCCCCGTATGGAACGTTCCGGTGCCTCCACATAGTGAATCTTGCGCGCCTCTTCCGCGAAACGTGCGCCGACATCCTCGCAATTGGCGAGCAGCATTTCGGTCAGCTGGCGAAAAACGGAGGATGCGTCCCCGCGCGCATCCGGTATCGGCACCTCGACCGCCGGTGCCGATACCGGGCCTGGTCGGGCCAGGTGTACCGCCGACGGCACGCGCCGAATCTCCGGAGAACCGCACTGGGGACAGGCAACCAGGCTCGCAGCGAGTTGGCTGTCGAAATCCTCCCGAGACTGGAACCAGCCTTCGAAGCGATGGCCGTTTTGGCAAGCAAGGTCAAAAATGATCATGGTGATCGGAAGGCAGGAAGTTTGCGGTGAACTGCTGGTACCCGGAGCCGGGGTCGAACCGGCACAGCCGCGAGGCCGAGGGATTTTAAGTCCCTTGTGTCTACCTATTTCACCATCCGGGCGACAAGGACCATTATACCTGCCCCTAAATGCAGGAAAGGGAAAGTGCGTAACGCACTTTCCCTTCGGGATCTGGAGCGGGAAAAGAGTCTCGAACTCTCGACCTATACCTTGGCAAGGTATCGCTCTACCAACTGAGCTATTCCCGCATGGTGATACTCTCGACCGTAACATGTCGCTGCAACTCTGCGGGCATATAGGCAAGGACCACAACGACGGATTATCCGCAGGCTGGCATGTGCTGTCAACTTCGCGATGGCAGGTTGCTTCAGTTTTTCCTGACAGACTTCCTGGCTGCGTCACCCTTGAAAGTGTTGTCCACCAGCGGCGGCGCATCGACTTGCGGCACATGACACTGCACGCAGTTGTAGCGGCTCGCGCTCGCTTCGGTCAGCTTGTTGCCCTGACGATCAATGAAGTGGCTGTCGCCAATTTTCGGCGCCTTTTTCTTCTGGTATGTGGCCCCCGAATGGCAATCCATGCACTGGTTTCCATCGAGATTGATTTCGTCGAAGTTCTCCACCGCGTGTGGAATCACTGGTGGCTGCGTGCTGAAGGTCCTCGCCACCGGGGTTTCCGTCCCCGGGCGCCTGCCGGCGTAGGTCTTGACTTCGGGTGCCTGGTCTGGCGCGACGACGTCGATACCGCGCAATGAAGTCGTCGTGTCTGCGGCAAACGCCAGAGACGTCAGGCAGCTTGCCGCCATGGCGGCCGCAAGTTTCAGTAAATGGTTCATGATCGGCGTTTCCTCCACGTCAAAGGATGAGTTCGATGCTTCTCTGGTGATTCAGTTGCCGCTTGTCGCATGCCGTGTTGCGGTCTGCACCCCATTGCCGGGCGGGTTGTTGAAACGCAGTCCGAACGTGAAGACATCCTTGGAACAGACATCGATGCAACGCCCGCAATTGGTACAGTTGGCGGCCAGAATGACCGGGCCGACGCCCTTGCCCGCTCCCTTCAGTGCCGGACGAATGACCTGCGGTTCCGGGCATACCTCGAAGCAGTCCATGCAATCGTTGCAGGCCGCGCGTTTCGACGCGCTGATCCGTAGTGGGCTCCATTTGCCCAGCACACTGTAGAAGGCGCCGACCGGACATAGATGCCCACACCAGCCACGACTCATCACGAACAGGTCGAACAGAAAGACCGCCAGCACCACTGTCCATGCCGCTCCCAGCCCGAAGATCAGCCCACGCTGCAGCATCGATACCGGGTTGACCAATTCCCATACGAGGGTACCGGTGAGCGCTGCCAGCAGCAAGGTCATCATCAGGACCCCGTAGCGACTGCTGCGAGCGACATGCACGCTGCCCTTGATCCCCAGCCGGTAACGCAACCAGCCCGCGAGATCGGTCACCAGATTGAGCGGACAAACCCAGGCGCAATAGACACGGCCGCCGACAAGGATGTAGAAGATGATGACGATCAGTGCGCCGATCAGGGCGCTCTTCTCGGGCAGGTGGCCGGCGAGAACCGATTGCAGCAGCACGTAAGGATCGGTCAAAGGCAGGGTGTCGAGCGTCAGGCTGTACGCCAGATTTCCCTTGACCACCCATACCGCCGCGAGCGGCCCGAGCAGGAACAGGGCAAGGATGGCCAACTGGCACAAACGTCGGGCCAGCAGCCAGCACTGCGCGCGCAGCCACCCTTTGGCGGCATTCGCTTCAGCGCCGGCACGTCGGTGACTCATCGCGCGGCCTCCCGAGAGAGCCGCCGCCCCAGAGCACCGCCCGGCGACTGCGCCGGGCTGCCGGCTGCGGTGTCCGCTCCGCCCAGGCCCGGGGGCAGACTCGGGAGCACCGGACCGCGACCCGGTATTCGCTCTGGCAGCCCGCTGCTGCCTGGATCGAAGTGGCCCTCCAGCGTCGTGCCCTCGGGAAGTCGATCAGGCAGATCGACGATTCCCTTGTCCTCGACCAGTGAATGGCCACCCGCCCTCGTCTTCTCCTCCCAACCGAGACGGTAGTGCTCGCCCAGCGAACCCTTGACCAGTCTGGGCGGCAAGACCCTGATCGAAGCCTCGTCGGTCACGCACGCCTTTTCGCACTTGCCGCAGCCGGTGCAGTGCTCGGAGTGCACTGTCGGCAGGAACATGCTGTGCCGACCAGTACGGGTATTTGGGCGCAACTCGAGGGTGATCGCCTTGTCGATCACCGGGCAAACGCGATAACAGACATCGCAGCGCAGGCCAAGAAAATTCAGGCAGGTTTCCTGATCCGACAGGACAGCGAGGCCCATGCGGGATTTGTTGATGTCCGTCAGGTGATGGTCGAGGGCGCCGGTCGGACAGGCCCTGACACAGGGGATGTCCTCACACATCTCACAGGGCCCGCTGCGCGCCGTGAAGTAGGGCGTACCGGTGGCGACCAGCGATTCCGGCCTGGCGAGTTCGAGAATGTCGTAAGGGCAATCGCGAACGCACATGCCGCAACGGATGCAGGCACCGAGAAAGTCCTCTTCCGGGCCGGCACCCGGCGGGCGAATAGCCATCGGCGGTTTCGCCAGAGCTTTCCTGGCGTATCCCGCAAGACACAGCCCGAGGACGCCAACGCCACAGAGCAGACGGGCGGAGTCGAAGACAAATTGCCGACGCGCCAGCGCCGGTGCGTTTTCGGCACGGGACGGCACACGCCTGGCGTGGTTTTTCTCGGGAAACATGATGGTGTGGGCAGAAAGCAGACGGTGGTCAGCCTGGGGACGGACGATGATCAGCCCCCAGGCAGGTCCTGGTCTGGCGTGTCGATCAGGCCTTGACCACCTTGCACGCACATTTTTTGAAGTCGGTCTCCTTCGAAATCGGACAGGTGGCATCGAGCGTCAGTTTGTTCACCAACCGGTGTTCGTCGAAGAAGGGCACAAAAACCAGACCGACGGGTGGCTTGTTGCGGCCGCGGGTTTCGACCCGCAACTGGATCTCGCCGCGACGGGTGATGGTCTTGACCACATCACCCCGTTGCAGCCCACGCCTTTTCGCATCTTCCGGATGCATGTAGATCCACGCATCCGGCATTGCCTTGTACAACTCGGGGACGCGCCGCGTCATCGAACCGGTATGCCAGTGTTCGAGCACGCGCCCGGTGCACAGCCAGAGATCGTAGTCCTTGTCGGGCATTTCGGCGGCTGGCTGGTAGGGCAAGGCAAAGATCACTGCCTTGCCGTCGGGATGGCCATAGAACCTGACGCCCTCGCCCGGCTTGACATACGGATCGTAGCCCTCGCGAAAGCGCCACAATGTTTCCTTGCCATCGACCACCGGCCAGCGCAAGCCCCGTGCCTTGTGATAAACCTCGAACGCTGCCAGATCGTGGGCATGGCCACGACCGAAGGCGGCATATTCCTCGAACAGACCCTTCTGCAGGTAATAGCCGCAAGCCCTCGATTCGTCGTTGTCGAAGCCTTTGTAGGTCTGATCGAGCGGGAATTTGTTCACCTGACCGTTGGCATAGAGCACGTCGTAAAGGGTCTTGCCCTTGTACTCGGGGTTTTTCTCCAGCAGCGCTGCCGGCCACACCTCGTCGGTCTTGAAGCGCTTCGAGAACTCGATGTACTGCCAGAGATCGGACCGCGCCTGACCCGGTGCCTTGACCTGTTGACGCCAGAACTGCGTGCGCCGTTCGGCGTTGCCGTAAGCACCTTCCTTCTCCATCCACATCGCCGATGGCAGGATCAGGTCGGCGGTCATTGCCGAGACGGTCGGATAGGCATCGGAAACAACGATGAAGTTGTCCGGATTGCGCCAGCCAGGGAAAATCTCGTCGTTGACGTTTGGCCCGGCCTGCATGTTGTTGGTCGTCGTCGTCCAGTAGAAGTTGATCTTGCCGTCCTTGAGCAGGCGGCTCTGCGCCACGGCATGTGCACCAATCCAGTCGGGGATGGTACCGGCGGGAAGTTTCCAGAGCTTCTCGCTGGCTTCCCGATGCTTCGGATTGGTGACCAGCATGTCGGCTGGCAGGCGATGCGAGAAAGTGCCGACTTCGCGTGCGGTGCCGCAGGCCGAAGGCTGGCCGGTCAGCGAAAACGGGCTGTTGCCCGGTTCGGAGATCTTGCCCACCAGCAGGTGCACGTTGTAGATCATGTTGTTGACCCAGGTGCCGCGCGTGTGCTGGTTGAAACCCATGGTCCAGAACGAAGTCACCCTGGTCTTCGGGTCGGCGTAGGCCCTGGCCAGTTCCTCGAGTCTTTCCCTGGGTACGCCGGAGAGTTCGTGTGCCTTGTCGAGAGTGTATTCGGCAACGAAAGCCTTGAACTCGTCAAAACTGATCGGGCTGGCGCCCGCAGGGTTGCCCCGTGGCTTGCCATCCTCACCTGGATAGCCGTTGTTCATGGCGGTCTTCTCGAGTGGATGATTGGCGCGCAGGCCATAGCCGATGTCGGTCACCCCCTTCCTGAAGTTCACATTACGGGCCACGAATTCCTGATTGACCGCCTTGTTCTGGATGATGTAGTTGCAGATGTAGTTGAGGATCGCCAGGTCGCTCTGCGGCTTGAAGATCAGTTCGTTGTCGGCAAGCTCGGTCGAGCGATGGCTGAAGGTCGAGAGCACGTGAATCTTGACGTTCTTGCCGGTCAAACGACGGTCGGTCACCCGCGACCACAGAATCGGGTGCATCTCGGCCATGTTCGAGCCCCACAGTACGAAGGCGTCGGCGTGCTCGATGTCGTCGTAGCAACCCATCGGTTCGTCGATCCCGAAGGTGCGCATGAAGCCGGCTACCGCCGAAGCCATGCAGTGCCGTGCATTGGGATCGAGGTTGTTGCTCAGCAGGCCGGCCTTCATCAGTTTGGCCGCGGCATAGCCTTCCCAGATCGTCCATTGGCCGGAACCGAACATGGCGATATTGCGCGGCCCGCCTTTCCTGAGCGCGGCCTTGCACTTGTCGGCCATGATCTCGAAGGCCTCATCCCATCCAATCGCCGTGAACTCACCGCCCTTGTCGAACTTGCCGTTCTTCATGCGCAGCATGGGCGTGGTGAGACGATCCTTGCCGTACTGGATTTTCGCCAGGAAGTAACCCTTGATGCAGTTCAGCCCCTTGTTCACCGGGGCGTCGGGGTCACCCTGCGTAGCCACGATACGGCCGTCCCTGGTTCCCACCAGCACGCCGCAGCCCGTGCCGCAGTAGCGGCAGACGCCCTTGTCCCAGCGCACGCCGTCATCCCTCGCCGGCGCTGCCGGTGCCGCCTGTGCAAGCCCCGGCACACTCATCCCGGCAACGCAGGCGGCCGCGGCAACCGCCTGGCTCTTGATAAAGTCACGACGGGTCAAAGTCAGTTTCATCTCATGCTTCCTCATCAGGATCGGGTTCGAACTGGTGGTAAACCATTGACGCCGCGAGCACGCCCGGCTGCTGATTGATCTGCGCAAAGATGTCGGCCACAGCTTGCACGGAGTCAGCCTCGATGATCACGATCAAGCGGCCGTTCTCGCTTGCCGCATGCACTTCAACGCCAGCAAGCGCCGACAGCTGTTCCCGCACCAGTTGAAGGTCCTGGGGCCGGGTGTAGACCAGCACGCTGGAGATGTTCATGAAGTCGAGATACTCCTGGTCGCAGAACTGCCGACGCAATCATCGGCAGCCGCCGGGACAGACTTGGCGGGCATGCGTCATGGCAAACACTCTAAGCTTTGACCTGGCGATTTTTTTTGATTCAAATCAAAGGATAGCCATGAGCGGTGGGAATGCGCGCGACTCTCCTGCCCATCGAAGGCGCCGGAAAAGCAACGGCAGCGGCGCGCGTATCCGGGCTTCAACCCTCATCACCGCGTCACCCACTTGGGCGATGCTTCAGGCTCATGCCTGAACTGGAAATCCCCCCCACCCCCGGGTCGTTGCCAGCAGCACCGCCACGCCGTGGCAGGGGGAGTTCTCCGCCGTCCCACCCAGCACTCCCCTCAGCGTGGTCGCGACAGAGCCTGCTGGCATACACCACGGACATACGCCCCGGCTCGCGGCGAAGTTGCGACGGCGTTCCCGGTTCGCAGGCGTGCGGGCGCACCGCCATTCACTTGCTCATCTTCGGGTAGGGCGAAGAAGGGATTCCCGCAACGGGTACGGGCACGCTTGTGGCAAAATGAAGTCCGCAAGCTCATCCGGACGACGGCCCAACCGTTCCCGCGATGCGTTGTCTGCCACCCGCGTTATCCGAGGACGACATGTTACAGCGCTTTCTGCGTGCCTATCGGCGGCACCAACTCAAGGACATACCGGGCTTGATCCTGAAGAACGTCCGTCACGCCTGGACGCATTTCAGCGAGCCATCAACACCCAACCCATCGGAATTCGACGCCACCTATCACGTCGAAACCGACAGTATCCGCGAGACGGGCTCTCTGGACATCGATTCGCCCAACGCCAGGCATGCAGTCCGATACGAACCGTCACCCTCCGGGATGGTCAGGTCCATCCTGAGCACGCTCGGCCTCGATTGGCGTCGGTATACGTTTGTCGACTTCGGTGCGGGTAAGGGCCGGGTCCTGTTGCTGGCGGCGGAGTTGCCGTTCAAGAACATCATCGGTGTCGAGTTCTCCCCCGAACTCGCCGAACTTGCCAGCAACAACATCGCCCGGTATCTGGCGCAAGCCGGCAGCAGCGCGCGCATCTCCTGTCTGTGCCTGGACGCGGTTGATTTCCGCTTTCCCGAAGACCCTCTGGTTTGCTATTTCTACAATCCCTTCGGATACCCGGTGCTGGAAAGGGTGCTGTCCAACCTCCTGGCCAGCCATGCGCGCTCCGCTCGGGACATCTACGTGATCTATGTCCACCCGGTGCACCAGGCTGACATCAAACGCCAAAGCCCTGCTCTCGTGCCGATACGCGAGGATGAAGGGCTGGTGGTCTATCATCTCGGAAAGGACACCGGGGAGCAATCGATCCGATGAGCATCAAGGAACGTCTCAAGAGCCTGGGCAAGCTTCTGCTGGGCGGCTACGAGATCAATCGGATGTACCACTCTCCGCCCCTGCACGAGCATTTCGTCTGTCCGGACGGCGCGCGCTTCGGGACCATCGAGACGACTCGGCAGGTGGCCGGATGCGAGTATCCGGAGATCAGCAGACATGCCTGGTACACCAGCAAGCCGGGGCACAGCTACGGCGCCTGGGAAAATGGTCGGCTGGTGTGCTTCTGCACCTACTGGACGAATACCGAAGACAATCTGCCCCGTCGCTTCCGGAACATCCGTGACGATGAAATCGTCATGGTCGATCTGATCACCGCCGAAAGTGCCCGTGGCAAGGGATTATCCGTACAGATGATGGCCTTTTCCGCAAGCGAACTGAAGAAGCTGGGATACCGCAGATGCCTGACCTGGATCTGGCATTCGAACCATCCGTCGATCCGTGCGTTCGAAAAGGCAGGCTGGATCTACGATTATTTCCTGATCGAACTGCCATGGCGCGGCGAGAAGGACCGCATCCGCATCAGGCTGCCACGCTGGGTCGCTCGACTGTTTGGCTGACCCAGCGAAAGGCGTACCCGCCTGGGCAGCGGATCAGCGGCTGGCGTTGGCCCGCGGTTTTGAAAACAGGACATGGATCCAGTTGGCATGCGGCTTGACGATTGACGCCTGCAGGCGGTCAAGCAGGAAGGCGGCGCGGGTGGCAACGCGCTGCGGAAGGTTGCGCTCTCGGGGCCGCCCGATGGGCGCACCGCAGTAGACACAGGGCTCTTCCTGTTGCCAGGTACCGAAGGGACGACCGGCGTAGTCCAGCAAGGTGGCGGAAACGGCGTTGGTGACATCGCTGCTGCTGCCCACAAAGCTGGTCTGGTCCCAGTTCAGGGTGCCAAACAGGGACCGCAGGCGCGCCTCGTCAAAACTATTGACATGTCCCCAGGGTGGGTTCGACTTGCCGCACGACGCGCACAGCGTGCGTCCGCAACGCAGATCCTGGCGATAAGGAACGCCGATGACCACCTTGTCCCTGGCGACCCGGGCAATTTCCCGACACGCCTGGGTGAGGCCCGGCTCGGGGATATGTTCCAGGACTTCGGCACAGAGGATCGCGTCAAACTCGTTGTCGGCAAACTGCAATGCGGTAACGTCTCCCTGCACCGCCTCGACCCGGGGGTGATCGATCACCGGCTTCTCAAGATCGAGAGCGACGACCCTGTTGAATCTTTCCGCGAGTTTCCTGGCCAGATAGCCATCCCTCGCACCAATGTCGAGCGCGGTACTGCCACGACTCGGAAGCAATGCGAACAAATCGGCGCTGCGCTGCTGTTCTGCAGCACTCGCGCGGTAGGCGGCAAGATCGATAGGCATGGTTGGCGGGCCGTCGGATGGTCGAGGATCAGGAGATCGAAGTCTAACGCCACGGGCAAGTCGAGTGGAAAAGATTAGCTCGTGTACGCTTTCAGGGGTGCCTCAGGCCTTCCTGCTGAAAGTGCCAACAGCAAGGATCAGGGCTTGCGGCCAGCTGCCTGCGATCTCTGCTCGGGTTCTCTGAGGGAATCACCAGTGACGGTCGCCTGTGGGTCATCACCAGGTCCCTTGGCCTGCCGGTGCAGCGCCGCCTTGGCGAGCAGATGCGCGGTAACCGGAGCGGTGATGAACAGGAAGAAGAGGATCGCCAGTTCGTGCAGACTGATTGCACCACCCTCGCGGGTCGAAAAAAAGATTGCCGAAGCCAGCAGCAGCGCACCGACTCCCAGTGTCGTGGCCTTGGTCGGGCCGTGCAGACGGGTGAGAAAATCCGGCAGGCGCGCCAGACCAATCGACCCGAGCAGGACGAACAGCGCCCCGAGAACGATCAGGGCGGCGATGGCAGATTCAGTCATCGCCGTCATTCGATGATGTCGCCACGCAGGAGGAACTTGCACAGCGCGACGGTCCCGACAAAGCCCAGCAGGGCGAGCAGCAGCGCCACCTCGAAATAGACGGTGGTCGCGGTACGCATCCCGAACAGCACCAGCAGCGCGATGACGTTGATCCCGAGGGTGTCGAGCGCCAGAATTCGGTCGGTAATGTCCGGCCCGCGAATCAGCCGGTAGAGGTTGAGTACCTGCGCCGCGCCGACCAGGACGAAGGCCATCTCGATGGCGGCATTCAACATGCGAACATCTCTTTCAGCGGCAGTTCGTAACGCGCCTTGATCTCCTGTACCAGCGCCTGCGGATCGGGAGCATCGAGGGCATGCACCAGCATCACCCAGCGTTGCCGATCCACGTCGATGGCGACCGTGCCCGGCGTCAGCGAGACGACGCTGGCGAGCAACGTGGCGAGAAACGGGTCGTGAATTTCCAGAGGGACTTCGACGAAAGCCGGCGAGAGGCGGTGCAGCGGGCCGATCACCCGCCACGCGACACGCCAGTTGGCAGTGAAGACGTCGGCCGCGAAGACGGCGCAGAAGCGCAGTGCCAGCCATGGCCGGATGAGGCGTGGCGGAGCCGGCCAGAACGGTCGCGTCAGCAGCGGTACGACGAAGGCCAGCAGGCCGCCGAGGAGCAACAGGCCGGACGATGCGGCATTGCTGATCACCGCCCACAACAGGAAGACAGTGAGCGACAGCAGCGGGTGCGGCAGGAGTCGGCGGTTCATCGTATCGCCTCGCGAGCGATCCGCGCCGGCGCGGGCCCGAGAACGGCTGCCACATAGGCACCCGGCGCATGCAATTGCCTGGCTGTGCGTTCCGTGTAGTCGGACAGCGGTCGCGCCAGGACGGCCAGAAGCGGGCCGGCGGCGACCAGCGCCAGTGTAGCCGTCGCTCGCGGCCAGGCGATTGCGGCGGCCGGCCCGACCAGCGTCCGGTGCTTCCAGAACAGGTAACCGCCGTTGTGCGCCAGCGCGATCATGACCACGAAACCAGCGCCCAGCAGCACCACCCAGACCGCCGTTCCGGCGGCGACTTCACGCAGCGTCGTCAGCAGCATCAGCTTGCCGAGAAAACCGGAAAACGGTGGCAGCCCGGCCAGCGTGGTGGCCAGAACCAGGAAGGAAATTCTCACCCAGGTGGCTTGCGGCTGCGGTCCGGCCACCAGAAGATCGGCTGCCGGGCCACGCTGCTCGGCAATGACCCCGGCCAGCAGGAAGAAGGCAGCACCGGCCAGTGTCGAGTGCACCAGGTAGAAGAGGGTCGCCGCAGTGACCGCGGCACTCGTCTGCGCCAGCGTCACCAACAATGTCCCGGCGGAAAGCAGCACCAGCCAGGCGGCGAGCGCACGCAGGCGAGCGGCGGCCAGCGTGCCGAGGGCCGCGAAGACGACGGTGGCCAGGGCCAGCGGCGTCAGCCAGTGATCGAGGAGATCGGGCATGGCCGGCGCCAGAGCGATCACCTGCAGGCGCAGGATGGCGACGATCCCAACCTTGGTCATGATCGCAAACAATGCCGCGACCGGAACCCCGGCAGCGGTGTAGGTCTGCGGCAGCCAGAACGACAGCGGCAGCAGCCCGGCCTTGAGTACGAAAACCGCGATCAGCAGGGCCAGCGCCAGCCTGGTCAGCGCCCGATCGTAACCTGGCAGTGGCAGACGCTGCGCCACGTCGGCCAGGTTGAGAGTGCCCAGGGTGCCGTAGAGCAGTCCGAGAGCAATCAGAAAAAGCGCCGACCCGACCAGATTGAGTACCACGTAGCTGATTCCTGCGCGGGTTCTTGCCAGTCCGCCACCGTGTGCCAGCAGGGTATAGGAAGCCAGCAGCATCACCTCGAAGAAGACGAAGAGATTGAACAGATCCCCGGTCAGGAAAGCCCCCAGCAGACCCATCAGTTGCAGCTGGAACAGCGGGTGGAAATGTTTGCCGCGCTGGTCAAAGCCGGCACTGGCGTAGAGCAGCGCCGCGAAGCCCAGCACCGCGGCAAGCAGGACCATTGCCGCCGCCAGGCGATCAACGACCAGCACGATGCCAAACGGCGCCGGCCAGTCGCCAAGCGCATAGACCCGCGTCTGGCCGTCGTCGGCAAGCCAGGTCAGCCAGATGCCGACCAGCACCAGCAGGGCTGCCGAAAGGAGTCCGACGAAGCGCTGGAACGACAGTCGATCGCAAACCATTTGCAGCAGCGCAGCGGCAAACGCGATCAGGATCGGCAGGATCGGCGCGTGCGTGCTCACGGTTCCCGGCCTGCGTCCACGTGATCGGTACCCGCCTCGGACAGGGCGCGCAAGGCCAGCATCGCCAGATAGGCGGTCATGCCGAAGCCGATGACGATCGCCGTGAGCACCAGCGCTTGCGGCAAGGGGTCGGTATAACTGGCGCCGGCGCGAATCAGGGGTGCCGCGTCGAAGCGCAGGCGACCACTGGCAAAAAGAAACAGGTTGACAGCGTAGGACAGCAGCGTCAGTCCGAGCAGGACCGGGAAGGTGCGTGCGCGCAGGATGAGAAACACGCCACACGCGCTCAGCACCCCGACGGCGATCGCCAGCAACGCTTCCATCAGAGCACCTCCCGCGCGCTGGGTACGCGCAGCGAGAGCCTGCCGAGTCCCGTGAGCACGCACAACACGACGGTCACAACGACGATATAGACGCCGAGGTCAAAGACCATCGCTGAAGCCAGTTCGACCTCACCAAGCCAGGGCAGCCGCAGCTGGCCATGAGCGCTGGTCAGGAAGGGCCGAGCAAATGCCCAACTGGCCACCCCGATGCCGGCTGCCAGCGCCAGGCCCAGCGCCAGCAAGCTGGTAGGGTGGCGCGGCATGCGCGGCTGCGCAAAGGCCATGCCGCCCCCGAGATACTGCATGATCATCGCAACGCTGGTAATCAGCCCGGCGACGAAGCCGCCACCTGGCTCATGGTGCCCGCGCAGGAAGATATACACGGATACCGTCAGCGACAGCGGCAGCAGTGGGCGGATCAGCATGGCCAGAAACAACGGATGCGCTTCACTGGCCCAGGGCCGGCCCTCGGTATCCCGCAAGGGTGCAACGAGTACCAGGCGGTCGAGCAGGGCGTGCGCAGCTAGGGCAACCATCGCCAGCACGGTGATTTCGCCCAAGGTATCGAATCCACGGAAATCGACCAGGATCACGTTCACCACATTGGCGCCACCGCCACCGGCAAGCGACTGCTGCAAGTAGAATTCCGAGATCGTATCGACCGGTGCGCCGAGCATCTGCAAGGTGGTCAGCCCGAGGCCACCGCCGACCAGCAGTGCCAGGATCAGGTCGCGCGTCAACCTCGGGGCACTGCTCTGCGGCGGAGCACTCGCCGGCAGATAGTAGAGTACCAGCAGCATCAGGATGATCGTCCCGGTTTCCACGGCGAGTTGGGTCAGCGCCAGGTCAGGCGCCGAGAAGCGCACGAAGCTCAGTGCCACCACCAGCCCCACAACGCTGACCAGGATCAGTGCCAGGAGTCGTTGCCGGTACAGCAGCGTGGCTCCGAGCGCTCCGAGCAGGAGCGCGATCAAGGCCGCGATGGCCGCCTCGTCAGCGGCCTGGACAGGCGCGCGGACGAGGCTCGTCGGCCCCGAAAAGAAGGCCCAGCCACCGAGCAGCACGACGAAAGCAAAGAGCAGCGCCGCGTGGCGCTGCAGCGAGCCATTGTCAAGCAGGGCATTGAGCGAACGGGCGACAACGGCCAGCCGCCGATAGGCGCGCTCGAAAGCACTGTGCGCGTGCCAGCGCGGCAACTGTGCCTGCCAAGCGAACAGCGGCGCGCGCAGGGCGTAGATGCAGACGCCGCCGACCAGGGCCAGCAGGCTCATCAGCACCGGCCGATTGAAACCGTGCCATAACACCAGTTCAAAATCCGGTAGCGGCCCCTGCAGGGCGGCCGCGGCGGCGGCATCGAGCAGCGGCCCAACGGTCCAACCGGGGAACATGCCCACGAGCAGACAAAGCAGGACCAGCAACTCGATCGGAGCCCGCATCCAGCGTGGCGGCTCGTGCGGCTGACGCGACAGGGCAACCGGTTCGCCATTGAAGAACACGTCATGAACGAAGCGTGACGAGTAGGCGACGGCAAGCATGCCGGCGACGGTCGCAAACATCGGCAGCGCCCAGCCGAGGCCTGCGAACGGCTGGTAGGCGACCGTTTCGGCAAAGAACATCTCCTTGCTCAGAAAGCCATTCAGCAGGGGCACACCGGCCATTGACGCGGCGGCGATGATCGCCAGCGTGGCAGTCACCGGCATGTACCTGAACATGCCATTGACGCGCCGCATGTCCCGCGTGCCGCATTCGTGATCGATGATGCCGGCGGCCATGAACAGCGAAGCCTTGAAGATCGCATGGTTGATGATGTGAAAGATTCCGGCCACCACCGAAAGCGGCGTGTCGAGACCGAACAGCAGCGTGATCAGGCCAAGCTGGCTAATCGTCGAATACGCCAGCAGCCCCTTGATGTCATGACGAAAGAACGCCATTGCGGCGGCGTAGACCAGCGTGATCGCGCCTGTCGTGCTGACCAGCCAGAACCACAGGTCGCTGCCGCCCAACGCCGGGTAGAGCCGGGAAAGCAGGAAGACGCCAGCCTTGACCATCGTCGCCGAATGCAGGTAAGCCGACACTGGCGTCGGCGCCGCCATCGCGCTTGGCAGCCAGAAGTGGAAGGGAAACTGCGCCGACTTGGTGAACGCTCCGAGCAACACCAGGATCAGGGCCGGTGCATAAAGCGCGTGCGCGCGAATGCGCTCGCCGGCGTCCAGGATCACCGACAGCTCATGGCTGCCGGCAATGTGTCCGAGCAGCAGGATGCCGGCAAGCAGCGCGAGACCGCCGCCGCCGGTGACCGCCAGGGCCAGGCGAGCGCCACTTCGCGATGCGTACTTTTCACTGTCGTAGGCCACCAGCAGGAACGAAGACAGGCTGGTAAGCTCCCAGAAGACCAGCAGCAGCAGCAGGTTCTCGGAAAGCACGACGCCGAGCATCGCCGCCATGAAGAGTAGCAGGATCGCGTAAAAGCGCCCGAGACGGTCGCTTTGCGGCAGGTACCATAAGGCATACAGCACCACCAGCAGGCCGATGCCGCAGATCAGCAGACAAAACAGCAGCCCGAGGCCGTCCAGGCGCAGGCTGAAGTCGAGTCCATAGGCGGGCAACCACGTCAGGCGTGCGAGTTCGGTGTGGCCAGCCAGAGCCGCAGGTGCCAGCGGCGCCAGCAAGACCAGACAGGCCGCCATCACCAGGGCGGCGGCAAGGGCGGCGGCAGCCCGCCCGTGGCGCTGCAACAGCAACGGCAATGCACAGGCGCCAAACGCCGTCGCCGGAATCGCCACCAGCAGAGTGCTCGAGTTCACCACCGCCCTGTCGGGAAAGGTTCTTCGGCGCGCACGCGTGGTGCCCGGAGGCAGGCTACCAGTAGCGCACCCTGCCGGTGTCGAGATGGACGAAGTGGTTACGCGGATAAAACCCGACGCCCCCGACACCCAGGGAGATTGCCGCATCGCGGAGATCGGCAAGCGGCACGCCAGGCAGGCGAATATCGATCGCCTTGCCTTCCATGTGCAAGCTTTGTCGGGCCACGCCGCCACCGCGGTTGTTGCGCAACTGCGTGTTGGTGGTGGCGCAACGGTAACCGGAGTAGACCTCCACAGGCTGCGAGCAGTCAAGCTCCTGCCGAGTCTGAAATAGCAGATCGAAGAGTTGCGGGTCGATGCTGCCGACCTCGCCGGAATAGTGGTCGCGGAGAAAGTGGTTCAGCGCGTTCAGCGCATCGGGACGATAGTGGTCACCGATGGCAAAGACGACGGAGAGATGTTCACCGGTATGCAGGTGAACAAATTCGAGGCTGCGCGCATTCGGCAGGGCCGCGAGCACGGGCTTCGCTGCCGGCAGGACCGTGCCGGCGACGACCAACCGGACCGCTTGCCCGAGAAACACTCGGCGCGATTGCTTGAGAGGTGTCAGCATGAGATGTTTTTCCAGACTCAGGGGATAGACTCTGCGGCAATTTTCGATTCCTTCGAGGCCTGGACGGCAGTCGATCGCTGTCTCAAGGCATTGTCGAGAATCTTGTCGTGTCCGTAGATATCCGGGAAGAAGTACACCCGCCCCTCCCTGACGGTGGCAGTACTGTAGCCGAGGACCACCGGTACAGGCTCCTTCAGGCGGATGGTTGCGGACTTGCCTTTGCGCATCGCCTGTGCGATACGCTCCTCGGTCCATTCCGGTTCATCGGCAAGAACGAACTTCGCCAGGGCCGCTGGCGCCTCGACACGAATGCAGCCGTGACTGAAATCGCGCCGATCACGCTTGAAGAGTGGCAGGGTGGGCGTGTGATGCAGGTAAATGTTCTCCTTGTTGGGAAACACAAACTTGATGTCGCCAAGGGCATTGCTGGCCCCGGGTCGCTGGCGGATACGCAGTTGGCCACGCTGGACCGCGTCCAGATCGGCCTCGGAGAAGCCTTCAATGACCCGGCCGTCGCTACCGACGAATTCGAAGCCCTGGCGGTTGAAATAGCCCGGGTCGCGCCGCAGCCTCGGCAGGGTTTCGCCCTTGGCGATCGATGGTGGGACGTTCCAGTAAGGGCTGAACTCGATCAAACGCAGTTCGGAATCGAACAGCGGGGTACGGGTCTTGCGGGCAGCGCCAACAATGACCCGCATCGCCACACGCGTCTCGATCCTGCCGTCGCGAACGTCATAGCCACGCAGCGCGAACTCCGGGATATTGACCACGATGCCACGCCGCGCTTGCTGCAGCGGCGTCCAGCGCAGCCGCTCCAACGCCAGTTCCAGTTGTCGGGCACGTGTCGGCGGGGAAACATTGAGTTGCTCCAGGGTTTCCTTGCCGATGATCCCATCCGGGGTCATGCCATGCCGTTCCTGGAATGACTTCACACCCTCGACGAGTTGCCCCTCGTAACGGGGCGGCGGCGTCGCGGTGGCAGGCAAGTCGGCGAGCAGGATCAACCGCTGGGTCAGGGCAGGAATACCCGGGTATTTCTGCCCTGGGGACAGTTTTCCCGCGGGCAACGGCGGCAGCGCTGTCAGCCAGGCCGGGTTGCCGGTCAGTTCCCGGTAGCGTGCCAGAGCCTCCCTGACCGCCACATACTGCGGCCAGGTGGGAGCCGCGCCACGCGCGGCCTCCGTAAAACGGTTGTCGACAATGGCTGAATTCAGCAGCGCATCGGGGGTGAAATCGGTCACTCCCGCCGAACTGTAGTCCACGCCAAGCCGACGCGGATCGACACGCCCGAAATGGAGGTCAGTGAGATAGCGCCGCACGGCAACCGTCAATGCCTGATCCAGCGCTGTCAGGCTGCCTGCCGCCAGAGGCTGCCCGTTGCCGCTCCTTTCCAGAGCGCCGCGCAGGCGATCGACACTGTAGTCGCCGGCTTCCAGCCCGTCGGCAGCGGCTTTGCTGAGCAGTTCGACAGCCTGCTGGGCGGCCGCCTTCGGCCGCTCGTTACCAAACCAGAGCGGTGTGTCGGTCGCGGCCGACAAGTTGCTGCCGGACAACCCGATGGCCAGACAGATTGCCGGCAGGCGTCGATAAATGCAGCGTTGCGAATAGGGTGCGAAAGGCAGCGGATGCGCGATGGCAGACATGCGGGGTCACAGAATTGGGCTCTCCCGGCATTATCTACCATCAGCGCACCGTTCGACCATCAAAGTGCTGGTCGAGGTCGATGTCTGCAAATCTTGACCAGCACGGCGGCCACGGCATCAAGCGGGGTTCGCCGTCATCACTGCAGCGTGACCCCGCTTTGGATCACTTCTTCCTGACGTCGGATGCCTGTGAGCCGACGCTCGACGATCCGCCACCGAACGGTGCTGCAGGTGCCGTGGGTTTTTGGGGTTGCTTTGGTTTCTTGGCTTCGCGATTTCCGCGTAACTGACTCTTGGCCATGGAAGTTCTCCTGAAGCTGCTACGGTTGCATGCCAGATGGCCAGAACCAGCATACGCGCTATTTCACGGCACGGGGGGATGGGGATAGGGATTGGCGATAATTCTTCGCAGGCAGTGGAAGTTGCCATACGGCTTCAGCAACCACGCTGGCCAATCATCCAGGGTCGGCCTCATGCACGGCTTGGCGATGGGGAGGAGTCACCGCACCCCGCGACGAATGGTGATCTGACGGCCTGTGGGCGCCAGCTTCTTCAAGAACTGCACACGGGCGGTGACCGGCATCGGCGCGCGGGACCTGCCTGCCGATGCTAGAATTGCGGCCCCGGGTGCGAGGACCCGTTGTTGCAGCCCGCCGCGCAATTCTAGGCGCCAGGCAGAGCCAGTCCATTGTCGAACAAGCAAGGAGTAACCAGTGATGGCCGAAGAAGGTCAGTTCTTTCGCCCGGTCAAGGATTTCTGCCAGCGCACGGTGGTCACCTGCGGACCTGATGATGCCTTGGTAGACGTCGTCAGGATCATGCGTGCCAAGAACATTTCCAGCGTCGTGGTCTGCGAGAACTCGCTGCCCAGCGGCATCATGACTGACCGTGACCTGCGCAACAAGGTCGTTGCTGCCGGTACCGACCCGTCCCGGCTCGTCGTGCGGACGATCATGAACAGCCCGCTGTCGGTGATCGGCGAAGAGGATCTGCTGTACGAAGCGCTCTACCGGATGTCGCGCGAGCGGATCCATCGCCTGGCGGTGGTCGATGAACAGGGCAAACTCTCGGGCATCATTACCGACAGCGACATCATCCGTCTGCAGGCGCATTCACCGCATCAACTGGTCCTCGACATCGAGAGGACACGTGATTTCGAAGAGTTGAAAGCCGTGTACTCGCGTATCCAGAGCCTGGTGCTGCACCTCAGCGGCACAGGCACGAAGACCCGCGATGTGGTGCGCATGATTGCGCATTTGAACGATCAGATTCTATTGCGCCTGATTGCCCTGATGCGCCAGGATCGCTTTGCCGAGTTGCCCACGCGCTTCGCTTTTGTCGTGCTCGGCAGCGAGGGACGCGGCGAGCAGACACTGCTCACCGACCAGGACAATGCCATTGTTTACGGCGACGAACTCGGCCCCGACGAAATCCGGCAGATCGAAGATTTTTCGCAGGTCCTGATTGACTCCCTGGTGGCCATCGGCGTCCCCCCCTGTTCCGGCGGCATCATGGCCAACAACAAGGAGTGGCGGCGCAGCCTAGGCAAATGGACAGACCAGCTCGACCGCTGGATACAGGCCCCGACACCGAACCACGTTCTGAGCTGCGGCACGTTCGTGGACATCCGTACCATCTACGGCGACCCCTCCTTCGAGCAGGAACTGAAGGCGCAGTTGTACCAGCACGTGCAGCGAGACAAGTTGTTCCTGATGCGCATGGTCGAGAACACCTTGCGCTTTGTCCCCCCGATCGGCTGGTTCGGCAAGATCAAGGGCGAGAAGGACGGCGAACACTCGGGAATGCTGGAAATCAAGAAGGCCGGCATTTTTGCCCTATCCGAGGGCGTCAAGGCACTGGCCATTCAGGCCGGCAAGCTCGAAGGCAGTACCCATCAACGACTTGAAGCCCTGGTCAGGGACAAGGTGGTGAACAAGAAGATGGCCGCGACGATCGCCGAGAGCTTCGACTTCCTGGTCCTGATGCGCCTGCGCGGACAGGTGGAAGCCGTGCGCGAGGGCCGCAAGCCGGACAACTACATCCAGATCGAGCGGCTCAACATGATGGAACTTGGCAGGCTGCAAATCGCCTTGAAGGGTGTCGGAAAATTCCAGGAGTTCATCAAGGGCCACTTCAACCTGCATCTGCTCAGATAGCGACGCAGCATTTCCGATCTGCGCCCGGGCCGTCACCACGCGACAATGTCAGGCCGGTACTCGGGGTGTCGCGGTCTCGCTACCGGCGCCCTCGCCCGCTCAAAACAGACCGGTTTCCGAATCATCATCCTTTTTCACGCCCGGCTTCCGCCCACGCGCCGGTGTCGGTGGGTCACAGGACAGACGGCAGCTGACACCTTCGATCTTTCGGCCTTCAATGAAGCGGGTTACCCTGCAGCAGATCACGTCCCCGGACGCGGCGAGCCGGGCGACCTGATCACGTAGCTCGGCGATCGGAATGTTGAGCGCCTCGGCCATGTCGACATCGAGTTGCTCCGCATGCGCCCGCAGATAAGCAACAATCGTTTCGGTCATCTGAATACCCTCTTAAATGCCTTTGCCAACTGGAAAGGTACAGCAGTGTGCGCCGCGGCCCCGTTTCTGGCAATTCCTGCGCTGCGAACAGAGCCCCGATCGACGCCACCGGCAGACGGGAGAAGCCCGTACTCCGGACACCGATGCCAGCCCAACGTGGCGATTCGGGAAAGGCAACCGTACGACAGCAGCTTCAGCCTGTGCGTTCGGATCCCGATTGCTGCGCCGCAGCGAAAACTCGATTGTAGTCCGCGATTGGAGATTGTCAAGTTCGTGTCAAGCGCTCATGCTGCAGCGCAGCATCAACTGTCGGAGTGTGCACTGGCTACACTGGCGATCGATTTTACCTTCATGCAGACCACAGGATCTGCGCACGTCGAAAGGGCTGCAGGTAGAATTCAGCGCTTGGGCTAACGGTCGGCAACACGCCATTCCACCCCGATCTGGGAAACCGCACGCGTTTTCCCGGCACAGACACACCACTCCAGCGGTTTCCACCTTCACGTCAGGAGCGCCCGAACAGCCATGCAGCAGCAAACTCCTTACCAACTGATCGGTGGCGAAAGCACGCTGGCCAGGCTTTGCAATCGCTTCTACGAGCTGATGGACAGCGTTCCTCAGTTCGCCACGATTCGTGCCCTGCACCCGGTCGAGTTGCAGTCCTCGCAGGACAAACTGTACATGTTCCTTTCGGGCTGGCTCGGCGGGCCTGACCTCTATGTCGAGAACATCGGTCATCCGATGCTGCGCCGCCGTCATCTGCCCTTTGCCATCGGTGAAAGCGAGCGTGACCAGTGGGTCGCGTGCATGGTTCTGGCGATGGAGTCCGTCGGTATCGAAGAGCCGCTACGCGAGCAATTGATGCTCTCCTTTTTCAACACCGCCGATTTCCTGCGTAACCAACAACCCTGATTTTTTCAGGCCGCCAAGGTCGGGTTTTCACGGGAATGGGCGCAGGCCAGCGCCAGGCTGTTTTGCGGTGCAACAGGCGCAGCCTGCCTGTGCTAGAATAGCGCCCCTTGTTCAAAGGCTTGACACTACATGTCCCGTGCCGTCCGCAACATCGCCATCATCGCCCACGTCGACCATGGCAAGACCACCCTGGTGGACAAGCTACTGGTTCAGGCTGGCAGCTTCTCCGCTCACCAGCACATCACCGAGCGGATGATGGACTCGAACGAACTGGAAAAAGAACGAGGCATCACCATCCTGGCCAAGAATCTTGCAGTCGACTATGCGGGTGTCCATATCAACATCGTCGACACGCCGGGACACGCCGACTTCGGCGGGGAGGTAGAGCGTGTGCTGTCGATGGTCGATGGCGTCCTGTTGCTGGTCGACGCGGTTGAAGGACCGATGCCACAGACCCGCTTTGTCACCAAGAAAGCCCTCGCCCTTGGTCTGAAGCCGATCGTGGTGGTCAACAAGATTGACCGTGACGGTGCCCGACCGGATTGGGTCGTTGACCACACCTTCGACCTCTTCGACAAGCTCGGGGCAAACGATGAGCAGATGGACTTCCCGGTAATTTACGCATCCGCGATCAACGGCTACGCGACACTGGATTTGTCCAAGCCCTCGCCGGACATGCGGCCGATGTTCGAAACGATTCTCCGGCACGTCTCGCCGCCGCACGCAGACGAGATCGATGGCCCGCTACAACTGCAGATTTCGGCCCTCGACTACTCGAGCTACGTCGGACGCATCGGCATTGGCCGCGTGCAGCGCGGGCGCCTCAAACCAGCCCAGCAGGTGATCGTGATGTATGGCCAGGCGGACGCCAATGGCAAGTTCGAGCATGGTGCTCCGAAAACCGCCAAGGTCGGTCAAGTGTTCGGTTTCCGTGGTCTTGAACGGGTACCGCTGGACGAGGCGGTCGCCGGCGACATCGTCCTGGTCACAGGGATCGAGGATCTTTCTATCGGCTGCACGATCACCGATACCGAAAAGCCGGAAGCGCTGCCGATGCTGCGCATCGACGAGCCGACGCTGAACATGACCTTCATGGTCAATAACTCACCATACGCCGGTACCGAAGGCAAGTTCGTCACCAGCCGCCAGATTGGCGAGCGCCTGCGCAAGGAACTGCTGACCAATATGGCGTTACGCGTCGAAGAAACTGCCGAGACCGACAGCTTCCTCGTTTCCGGCCGCGGTGAACTGCATCTGACGATCCTTCTCGAAACCATGCGCCGCGAGGGCTATGAACTGGCGGTCGGCCGCCCGCGCGTGATCGTCAAGGAAATCGACGGCGAGGAATGCGAACCCTACGAAATGCTGACCCTCGACGTCGACGAGTCGCACCAGGGCGCAATAATGGAAGCCTTGGGCTATCGTCGTGGCGACCTTCAGGACATGTCTTCGGACGGCCGCGGCCGCGTTCGTCTTGAGTACCGTATCCCGGCCCGCGGTCTGATCGGTTTTCAGGGGGAGTTCCTGAACCTGACGCGTGGCACCGGACTGATGAGCCACGTTTTCGACGAGTATGCGCCGCTCAAGGGCGACATCCCAGGCCGCCGCAACGGCGTGCTGATTTCCGGCGAGAAGGGCGAAGCGGTGGCCTATTCCCTGTGGAAGCTGCAGGACCGAGGCCGCATGTTCACCGTGCCCGGCGACAAGCTCTACGAAGGCATGGTGATCGGCATCCACAGCCGCGAGAACGACCTGGTCGTCAATCCGATCAAGGGCAAGCAACTGACCAACGTGCGTGCCTCGGGAACCGACGAAGCGGTGCGCCTGGTGCCGCCGGTGGCGCTGACGCTGGAGTCGGCCGTCGAGTTCATCGACGACGACGAACTTGTCGAGATCACCCCCAAGAACCTCCGCATCCGCAAGCGCCTGCTGACCGACAACGAACGCCGCAGGGCCGCGCGCGAAGCTTAGCCTCCGGGGTCTCGGCCCCAACCCCGGGATCTCGCTACGCTTGACTTTTCGCTGCCCCGATTTCACGCTTGTCGCCTCGATTGAACACCGTTCCGTCGAGCCAACGAGGAGCGACGATGACCAGCACGCAATCCCGGCAGCGGCCGACCGACAGGCTGATGAATGGCGCCGAATACCGCGAATCCCTGCGCCAGTACAGCCCCAGGATCTATGTCGACGGCGAGTTGATCGGCCCGGTTGTTGATACCCCGGCGCTGCAGCCGGGAATCAATGCACTGTCAGTGACCTATGATTTCGCGCTTGATCCCGCGAAATCGCCGCTGATGACCGCAGTCCAGGCGAACAGCCAGCGGACGGTCAATCGCATGCTGCACATCAACGAGTCATCAGGCGATCTGCTGAACAAGCTCGAGGCGGTGCGCCTCCTGTGTCAGGAGACCGGCTGCGCGCAACGCTATCTGGCACACGATGCGCTGAACGCGATCCACCAGGTCAGCGCCAGGATCGACGATGCGTGTGGCAGCAACGAACATCGGGCTCGCTTCGCGGCTTACCTCGAAGACGTACAGGCACGCGATCTGGCTCTGGGAATCGCCATGACCGACGCCAAGGGCGACCGTTCGAAGCGTCCTCATCAGCAAGCCAACCCGGACAGCTACGTGCATCTCGTCGAGCGCAGCGCGGCCGGAATCGTGATCTCGGGGACCAAGGCCATCGTCACCGGCGCACCGTACATGCACGAAATTCTGGTCATGCCGAGCCGCAACATGGACGCGGCCGACGCCGATTTCGCCGTGTGCTGCGCGGTGCCGGTCGATGCGCCGGGCCTGACGATGGTTGCCCGCCCGGCAGGGCGCCCGGGAGAAAAGCTCGAACACGGCGCCGCCCTGTTCTCGCGGCGCTATGGACAATCGACCGCGGTGCTGATCTTCGAGCGCGTTTTCGTACCTTGGGAACGGGTTTTTTTTGCCGGCGAGTGGGAGCATTCCGGAGCAGTGACCTACAACTATGCCACGCATCATCGCCATAGCTGCATCGCCGCCAGAGCCGGCTTCGGCGACCTGCTGATCGGTGCCGGCGCCCTGATGTGCGAGGCCAACGGCTTCGATCCGGGCCGGAAAGCCAGCCTGCGCGAACCAATGATCGAATTGATCAAGATCACCGAGGGCTTCTTCGCCTGTGGTGTCGCAGCCAGCGTATACGGCACCAGGGACGAGCACAGCGGCAGCTTCATGCCCGAACCGGTGTTTGCCAATATCGGCAAACTTCTGCTCTCCACCCAGATTTACGACATGCATCGTCTGGCACACGAAGTGTCGGGGGGGTTGATCGTGGCGCTACCCGGTCCCGATGAAGACCACAACCCGGCGACCTCGGCGACCCTCGCCGAGGTCCTGCGCGCCAACCCGATGGTGCCCTACGACAAGCGGATCGAGGTCGCCCGTTTCATCGAAGACCTGAGCGCGTCGTACCAGGGTGGCTGGTATTCGTTGATCAGCCTGCATGGCGGCGGCTCGCCGGCGGCATTGAAGCAGGAGATCTGGCGCCACTACCCGCTGGGCAACAAGGTCGAACTGGTCGAACGGCTGCTTGACCGGGGCGTACTGCACGATGACGCGCGCCCGATCACCCGCAATCGACAACCAGGCCGCTGTTGTGATGCTGGCTGCTCACCACCGGGACAAGCTATCATGCTGCCGCTGCCGTACACCAACAAGGGAGAAGAAAACCAATGAACACCGTGCAAAGCATTCTGCTTCTGGCGGTGCCGGCCCTGCTCGCCGGCACCCCGGTCCTCGCCAAGGAGGGGCCTGACCAATATCCGAACGGATCCGAGAACTTCATGGCCGGCGCGCTGCCGCCGCCCGGCAACTACTTCATCAACTACCTCGGCTATTACCAGGGTGACTATCGCGACAACGATGGCCACAAGGTTCCGGGGCTGAACGTCAGTGCCACTTTCGATGCTCTGCGCTTCATCCACGTCACCAATCAGAAGATCTTTGGTGGAGACTGGGCGGTGCATGCGATCGTACCGCTCGTCTCCCAGAGAATGCACACCCCGTTTCCAGGTATCGGCAACGGCAGCGTCTTCGGCCTTGGCGACATCGTCATTGACCCGCTGATCATCGGCTGGCATTTCCCGCCGGACTGGCACCTGACCGTCGGTGTCGACATCTACCTGCCCACCGGCAAGTACAGCAAAAGCAACCCCACCGACAGCATCGGAGCCAACTACTACAGCTTCGAGCCGATCTTCGCTTTCACCTACCTGAACCAAGGTGGTTTCGAAGCATCCGCCAAACTGATGTACAACCTCAAGACCAAGAACCTCGACACCGACTATCAGTCGGGCAATGAGTTCCACATGGACTACCTGATCGGCCAGCACTTCGGGCCGTGGGCCGTCGGACTAGCCGGCTACTACCTGCGGCAGACCACCGACGACCAGGTGAACGGCCAGAAAGTTGGCCCGGATGGCCGGCGCGGCCAGGTCTTTGCCTACGGTCCGGCAATCAAGTACGACTACAAGGGGATGAGTTTCGTCGGCTCCTGGAACCACGAAAGCAGCGTCGACAACCGCTTCCAGGGCAACAAGTTCTTTTTCAAGTGGGTCACTGCGTTCTAGGCGGAAGGCGAGCACAGCCGCGGCGAGCGCGTCTGCGGCAGATGCACCATCAGCAACTCACTGCCGAGCAGGGTAACCCGACCGTGACGGCGATTATCCCCGGTATCGCTGTACTCGAAATGATAAACACGCCGCAGGCGCAGCCGGCCATCGTCGTCACGCGCTGGACGCAGCGCCCCCAGCGCCACGGTGTCGTCAAGCAGCAGCAGGTTCTCTGCGGCACAGGCGGCACGCGCGGCAACCATGCCGGCCTCGCGCGCCTTGAAGCTGTCAAGCCAGAACCACCCTCCGGCCAGCATGACCAAGAGGCCAACCGCTTCCATCCACGGCATCACCCGGCTCCCGTGGAAGACTGCCTTGCGGCGGCGATACGACCTTGACCGGCAGATGCTTGCACGCCCGCCCGAGTGTCCGCCTGACATACCCCCCAGACCCTCCGGCAAGGCGCCTCGCAGGTGCTCGTCGTCGTCATCGCTGCTGCCATCCTGATGTGCGTGTCGCCGCGGCCGGTCGCCGTTGCGGGTGGTAATATTTGCTAACGGAAAAACCTGCCGGACGCTGCACCAAGGCGTCAGTGTCGCAAGACATCGCGGCAAGCCTCGCTATACTAGCGAAAAATGGCCTACATCACATCCCGACCGACTGCGCTCGCCCATGGCGCCATATTGTCCCGCCTCGCCCTCGCCACCTTGTGTGCCGGATTTGCGACCCCGTTGCAGGCCTTCGAAGCCAGCGACCCGTTCGCCATCCGCGCGCTTACCCCAGCTCGTCCTGCGCTGACGATCAGCGGCGAGCTTCACCGCATGCCTTGCCAGGCACTGCCCGCCGATGCTGTCTATGGGATGCTGGAAGTCGTCGACCTGGCATTATGCAAGAACCCGACAACCCGTGAGGCGTGGTCGTACGCGCGGGTGCAAGCCGCCCAGGTCGGCCTGGCGCAGTCCGACTTCCTGCCGACGGTCGATGGTCAGGTGGCCGCCAGCCGGATCAGGGCCGATTCACGGAGCACCACCCAGCGCAATGCATCGCTGACGCTGTCGTGGTTGCTGTTCGACTTCGGAGCCCGTTCGGCAAATCTCGAAGTGGCAACGCAGTTATTCAGCGCCGCCGTTTCGACGCTCGACTCGACTGTGCAGAGCGTTTTTCTCGGTGCCCTGCAGGCCTATTACAACGTTCAGGCCGCACGTGCCGCGGTCACCGCCGCGCTCGAATCCGAAAGAGCCAGCCGCGAAAGCCTGTCGGCAGCCGAGGTCCGCTACCGCGTCGGCACCGGCACTCCCGCCGACCGCCTGCAGGCGCAGACCGCCTGGTCACAGACCACTCTGTTCCGCATCCGGGCCGAGGGCGTTCTCAGAAACAGCCTGGGCCGGCTGGCCAATATCATGGGGCTCGACGCCAATCAGCCACTGCGGCTCGACGACATTCCGGCGTCGGCTCCCGTTGCCGGCTTTGAGGGCGATGTCGCCACACTGATTGCCGAAGCACGCGAACGCCGCCCCGAACTGAAGGCCGCCGAAGCCGAGCTGAAAGCCGCGCAATATGGCGTCGCCTATGCGCGAGCCGCCGGATTGCCGACCCTGTCGCTGAACGCCGGACCCCGATGGGAAGACATCGGCGGCGCCTCGGCCAACGCCAGCTCGATCGGTTTGATCGTCAACCTGCCACTGTTTTCCGGTTTCAATACCACCTACAACGTCCGCGCCGCCGAAGCCAGAACCGACGTCCAGAGCGCACGCCGCTACAACGTCCGCCAGCAAGTCGCGCTCGACGTCTGGGAGGCGTACCAGAACCTGAGCACCGCCACCCAGACGATCCGAACCACCCTCGACCTGCTGGCCAGCGCCGAACAATCCGAGCGTGTCGCCCTCGGACGCTACAAAGCTGGCGTCGGCAACATCCTCGACGTGCTCAACGCTCAGAGCGCGCTCGCCAACGCGCGCCTGCAGCGCATCCAGGCAATGCTCGACTGGCAGGTTTCACGCGCTACTCTGGCCAGGGCCGTTGGCGCCCTCGACAGCCGCCTGCTACTCCCGGCCGAAGGCGGCAAGAAAGCTTCCAACCCATGATTTCCCTCAAACGCTCTGCAATCGTTGCGCTGATGGTCACCATCGCTGGCGGTGCCTACTGGTACCGCCAGACCACAACGCAATCTCCGGAACAACGCTACAAGCTGCAGACCATCGACCGGGGCGAAGTGACGCAGACGGTATCGGCCAACGGCACGCTCAACCCGGTGGTGCTGGTCAGTGTCGGTACGCAGGTCTCCGGCACGGTGACCAGGCTCTATGTAGACTTCAACGACAAGGTCGAGAAAGGCCAGGCACTGCTCGAACTCGACGACGCGCTGCTCGCCGCGCAGGCGCGCCAAACCGCGGCCAACGTCCGCAATGTCGCAGCGGCACTCGATCTGGCCCGCGCCAATGAAGTGCGCATGCAGGCTCTGTTCGAACAGGAATACGTGTCACGGCAGGAACTCGAACAGGCACTGCAGGCTCGCCGCTCGACCGAAGCGCAACTCGCACAGGCCAAAGCCGCGGCCGACAAGGACCAGGTCAATCTACGGTACACGACGATCCGCTCTCCCGTCTCGGGCGTCGTCGTAGACCGCGTGGTCGACCTCGGGCAAACCGTAGCCGCCAGTCTGCAAACACCCACGCTGATCAAGATCGCGCAGGATCTCTCGGAAATGCGTATCGACTCGAGCTTTGCAGAAGCCGACATCGGCAGTATCCGCGAGGGGCAGAAGGTCCGATTCACCGTCGACGCCTTCCCCAACCGCAGCTTCCAGGGGCAGGTGCAGCAGATTCGCCTCAACCCGACGACCCAGCAGAACGTCGTGACCTACAACGTTCGCGTGTCGCTCTCCAACCCCGAACAGATTCTGCTGCCCGGCATGACCGCCTACGTCAGCATCGGCGTAGCCAGCCGTCAGGATGCTCTGCTGGTGCCGAACGCGGCCTTGCGTTTCAAGCCCAGCGACATCGCCGCCGGCGACAAGCCGCCAGGCGGCAGTGCCCCACCGGGCAGCGCGAAAGCCACCGGCGAGGGTGCCGGCGAAGCGAAGGGCAAGGGCAGGAAGCGCGACAGCGCCAGCGGCACGGTATACCGCATCGACAAGGACGAACTGAAAGCGGTCAGTGTGCAACTCGGAATCACCGACAACCGCAGCACCGAGGTGCTTGGCGGCGAACTGAAGGCAGGCGATACGGTCGTCATCGGCGAGAATATCGCCAACACCTCCGGCAAGCCGAGCAGCGTGGGAATGCGGCTGTTCTGATGTCGCAGGTGGTCATACGCACTCTTGCCGTGGGCAAGTCGTACCGCACGGCCGCCGGCCCCTTTGCGGCTCTGAGCGGAGTCGACCTGGCTATCGAAGCCGGCGAATTCGTGGCCATCATGGGCCCCTCGGGATCCGGCAAATCAACCTTCATGAACCTGCTCGGCTGCCTCGATACGCCGACCAGCGGCGACTACTTCCTGGTCGGCCGCAACGTCGCCCAACTGGGCAAGGACGAATTGGCGACACTGCGCAACCGCACCATCGGCTTCGTATTCCAGGGCTTCAACCTGCTGCCACGGATGACGCTGGCCGACAACGTCGCCCTGCCATTGGTTTACGCCGGCGTCGAGCGCGATGCGCGGCGAGCCCGCGCCCTGCAGGAACTGGCACGGGTCGGCCTCGGCGATTACGCCGCATCGCTGCCCAGCCGCATCTCGGGCGGCCAGCAACAACGCGTGGCGATTGCCCGCGCGCTGGTGAACTCGCCACAATTGATCCTCGCCGACGAACCGACCGGAAACCTCGACAGCCATACCAGCGAGGAAATCATGGCCCTGTTTACGGAACTCAACCGGGAAGGAATCACCATCGTGCTGGTCACCCACGAGCCGGACATCGCCGCCTGCGCCAGGCGGCAGGTGCGTTTCCTCGACGGCCGCCTCGTCAGCGACGTTCCGACGGCGGCACGCGCGCTTGCCGCATGCTGAAGGCAATGCTCCGCGAGGCCTGGCAGGCGATGGGCGCCAATCGCCTGCGCACCATCCTGACCATGCTCGGGATGGTCATCGGCGTCGGCTCGGTGGTGCTGATGATGGCCATCGGCCAGGGCGCGCAGTATGCGGTGGCGCAAACCATCAGCACCATGGGCAGCAATCTGTACATCCTGATCTCCGGGTCGACCAGCACCGGCGGCCTGCGCAGCGGCGGTGGCGGCGGCCCGACGCTGACCGTCGCCGATGCCGAAGCGATCGCCGAGCTCGACGGGGTGGCCAACGTCGCGCCGGTGCATCAAGGCACGCAGCAACTGGTGTATGGTCCCAACAACTGGAGTTCGACGGTGGTCGGTACCACCCCGCCTTACCTCGAGGCACGTGCGTGGACGATCGTCAGCGGCCACCCCTTCGGCGACTCGGATGTCCGGTCGGCAACGCGCGTCGCACTGATCGGACAGACGGCCGCCGACAATCTGTTCGCCAACGACGATCCCCTCGGCAAGACCATCCGTATCCGCCAGAGTCCCTTCGTGATCATCGGCGTGCTCGGCAAGAAGGGACAGAACCTCGACGGACGTGACCAGGACGATACCCTGATCATTCCGCTGAGCACCGCCCAGCGCAAGGTCTTCGGTACGCCCTTTGCGGGTTCGGTGCGTCTGATCATGGTCCAGGCCACCTCGGCGGAAGCGATGGCGAGCGTCGAAAGGAGCATGACCGCCCTGCTCCGCCAGCGCCATCGCATTCGCGAAGGTCAGGACAATGACTTCTATCTGCGCAACCTCGCCGCCGCGGCCGATTCCGCCGCCGAAACCACGCGGGTGATGTCGGTCCTGCTCGGTGCCATCGCTTCGGTTTCGCTGCTCGTGGGCGGCATCGGCATCATGAACATCATGCTCGTCTCGGTAACCGAACGAACGCGCGAAATTGGCATCCGCATGGCCATCGGCGCCCGCCAGAAAGACATCCTGACGCAGTTTCTGCTCGAAGCGCTGATGATCTCGGTTGCCGGTTGCCTGATCGGCCTCGTCCTCGGCATCGCCGGCGCCCTGCTCACCAACGCTGTCACCGACATGGTGATCGTCATTTCCGGCGGCTCGATCCTGGTTGCCTTTGGCGTCGCCGCAGGGATCGGCATCTTCTTCGGTTATTATCCGGCGCACCGGGCATCCGGCCTCGATCCGATCGAGGCGCTACGCCATCAATAGCCGGCCAGGCTACAATTGTTCACCTGCAACCACCGCGAGATTCAAGCCATGCCCATCTACGCCATCGGCGCCAAGCGCCCGCAGATCGACCCTCAAAGCTGGGTCGCCCCCAATGCCATCGTAATCGGCGACGTCCGGCTCGCAAAAAACGCCTCGATCTGGTGGAGCGCGACCGTGCGCGGCGACAACGATCCGGTCAGCATCGGCGAGAACAGCAACATCCAGGACAATTGCGTGCTGCACACCGATGAAGGCGTACCGCTGTCGATCGGCCGCGACGTCACGGTCGGCCATCTGGTGATGCTGCACGGCTGCACGGTAGGTGACGGAGCCTTGATCGGCATCGGCTCGGTGCTGCTCAATCGCGCGGTGATCGGCAAGGGCTGCATTGTCGGCGCCAACACGCTGATTCCCGAAGGCAAGATCTTCCCGGACCATTCGCTGATCGTCGGCTCCCCCGGCAAAGTCGTACGCCAGCTCAGCGCAGAAGAAGTCGATCGCCTGCAGCACAGCGCTGATCACTACGTCGCCAACTGGCAACGCTACCTGCGCGAACTCCAAATCCTGTAACCGGAGCAGCCACGGGCACCGCGATTCCCCGCCCGCACCATCCAGGAGCCGACGGCTGCGCCGTCTTCGCGACCGCGCGCGATGGGCTGAGGGCTGTGGTGGCCTTTGCGCGTATCGGATGCGGGCAAGAACTGTCTGTTTTCGGGACAGCAATCGAGGTAGAATCCCACTCTTGCCCTGCACGCCGGCACCGGATCGCCATGGAATTCCTCGGTTTTTCGCTTCGCAATCAGCTGTTTGTCGCGCCGATGGCGGGCGTGACCGATCGCCCTTTCAGGCAACTGTGCAAGCAAATGGGCGCTGGTCTGGCCGTCTCCGAAATGGTCACGTCCAATTCACTGCTCTATGGCAGCATGAAGACCCGCCGACGCGCCAACCACGACGGGGAGGTCGCGCCGATTTCGGTACAGATTGCCGGCGCCATTCCGGCCATGATGGCCGAGGCTGCGCGCTACAACGTCGACCGGGGTGCGCAGATCATCGACATCAACATGGGTTGCCCGGCAAAAAAGATCTGTAACGTAATGGCCGGTTCCGCGCTGCTCAGGGATGAGATACTGGTCCGGCAGATTCTCGAAGCGGTCGTCGATGCCGTGCCGAATACCGCGGTGACACTGAAGATCCGTACCGGTTGGGACACCGCCAACCGAAACGCCCTGCGTATCCTGAAGATCGCCGAGCAGGCGGGGATCAGGGCGCTGGCCATGCACGGCCGCACCCGCGCCTGCGGTTACAGCGGCCAGGCGGAATATGAAACGATCCGGGCAGTGAAGGCGGCGGCGGCAATTCCAGTCATCGCCAACGGCGACATCGCTTCGCCGGAAAAGGCGAAGTTCGTTCTCGACATGACCGGTGCCGACGCAGTGATGATCGGCCGCGCTGCGCAAGGGCGTCCCTGGCTGTTCCGGGAGATCGAACACTTCCTGAAGACCGGAAGCCACCTGCCACCGCCGCGTGTCAGCGAAATTCAAGCGGTACTGCTTGCCCACCTCGAGGAACTGTATCTGTTCTATGGCATCGATACCGGCGTACGCATCGCACGCAAGCACATTTCGTGGTACACCAGGGGGCTCGTCGGATCGGCGGCTTTCCGTCACATGATGAACCAGTTGCCGGACATCAGCCGGCAAAGAGACGCGGTCAATGCCTTCTTCTTCGGCCTCGCCGAGCACCATGAGCACCTGCCTTACGACACCACCGCGCCGGACGCGGCGGCATTTGTCGACGCCCATCTGGAGGACCTCGCAGCATGAACCAGAATGACGATACCGGCAACGACGACGATATCGCGGGCTGCGTTTACAAAGCTCTGGAAAACTACTTTCGCAGGCTTGACGGCGAGAAACCGGCTGCAGTCTACGAGATGGTCATCCGCAGCGTCGAACGCCCGATGTTTGCAGTCGTTCTCAAACAGACCGGCGGCAACCAGACACTGGCAGCGGAGATCCTCGGCATCAATCGCAATACGCTGCGCAAGAAACTGGTCGACCTCAAACTGCTGGGTTGAACCAAGCGCTTGCCTGTTTCCATCACATCACTCTCACGATAATTTCACGACCGGCCCATCATGAAAATCCGTCAAGCCCTCATCAGTCTCTCCAACAAGCATGGCGCGCTCGAATTCGCCGCCGGGCTGGTCGCTCACGGCGTCAACCTGTTGTCCACCGGCGGTACCGCCAGGATGCTCCGCGATGCCGGCCTGCCAGTCACCGAAGTCGGTGACTACACGGGGTTCCCGGAAATGCTCGATGGCCGCGTCAAGACCCTGCATCCGAAGATACACGCGGGGATCCTGGCTCGCCGTGACTTGCCCGAGCACCTGTACACCCTGGAACAGCATGACATCCCGACGATCGATCTGGTCTGCGTGAATCTCTATCCCTTTCGCGAAACGATTGCCAAGGCTGGCGTCACGCTCGACGAGGCCATCGAGAATATCGACATTGGTGGCCCGGCGATGGTGCGCTCGTCGGCCAAGAACTACCCCGGGGTAGCCGTCGTCACCGACCCTCAGGACTACGCGGCGCTACTCGCCGAGATGGCCTCCAGCGATGGCCAACTGAGTTTGGGCACGCGCTTCAGGCTGGCCAGGAAGGCGTTTGTGCACACGGCACGCTACGACGCGGCAATCGCCAACTGGCTGACATCGCTTGATGCAGACAACCAACCGCAACCGTTTCCCGAACAATTGCAACTCGCGTTCGATCGCGTCGAAACGCTGCGTTATGGTGAGAATCCGCATCAACAGGCCGCGTTCTACCGCGACCCGACGCCGCTTGCGGGCTCGATCGCCAACTACCGGCAGTTGCAGGGCAAGGAACTC
The DNA here is from genome assembly GCF_056856495.1 of Candidatus Accumulibacter propinquus. Lineage (NCBI taxonomy): Bacteria > Pseudomonadati > Pseudomonadota > Betaproteobacteria > Candidatus Accumulibacter > Candidatus Accumulibacter propinquus. The sequence goes on along the minus strand of NZ_JBSEHC010000001.1, from coordinate 30,194 downwards.
TCATACAACAACATCGCCGATGCCGATGCTGCCTGGGAGTGCGTCAAGACCTTCGAAACGCCGGCCTGCGTGATCATCAAACATGCCAATCCTTGTGGCGTGGCGGTCGCGGAATCCCTGCTGACGGCCTACGAAAAAGCCTTCCAGACCGACTCGACCTCGGCGTTTGGCGGCATCATCGCTTTCAACGGCACGGTTGACGCCGAAGTGGTCGCGGCCATGAATGCCCGCAAGCACTTTGTCGAAGTCCTACTCGCGCCGGCTTTCAGTGACACCGCCAGGAACATGCTGGCGGCCAAGCAGAATCTGCGCGTCCTCGAACTGCCGCTGGCCAGGATCTATCACGCCTTCGAAATGAAGCGCGTCGGTGGGGGGCTGCTGCTGCAAACGCCAGACCGTTTCAATGTCCAGGCGTCCGACCTGAAAGTGGTGAGCCGGATCGTCCCGACCGAGGCCCAGGTTGAAGACCTCTTGTTCGCCTATCGAGTCGCCAAGTTCGTCAAGTCCAACGCCATCGTCTTCTGTGGTCGCGGCATGACCCTGGGCGTTGGTGCCGGTCAGATGAGCCGGGTCGATTCGACGCGTATCGCGGCCAGCAAGGCGCAGAATGCCGGCCTCGATCTGACCGGATCCTGTGTCGCCTCCGATGCTTTCTTTCCTTTCCGCGATGGGCTCGATGTACTGGCGGCGGCAGGCGCCAAGGCGGTCATCCAGCCGGGCGGGTCAATGCGCGACGAGGAAGTGATCGCCGCGGCCAACGAGCATGGCCTGGCAATGGTGTTTACCGGCACCCGGCATTTCCGGCACTGACCTTTCTTGGCAAGGGAAATGCGCAGGTGACGATGGATGGCGTTGCGGTGACGGTTGTCACGACTGGTTTGTGGCTCGGGAGATCCTCGGGTAGACGTTCGCGGCTACCTGCAAGGGCTCTGGCGGTGAAAGGATCCTTATGAAGTTACTGGTCATCGGTTCCGGCGGTCGCGAACACGCACTCGCCTGGCGTCTGGCGAAAACCCCTGGACTACAGAAAGTCTTCGTCGCCCCCGGCAACGCCGGGACTGCCCGCGAGCGGGAACTCGAAAACGTCAACCTCAGCGATCCGGAAGCACTCGCCGATTTCGCTGCCAGACAGCGCGTCCACCTTACGGTAGTGGGTCCGGAAGCGCCGCTCGCCGCCGGTATCGTCAATGTCTTCCGCGCACGCGGACTCAAGATCTTTGGTCCGACCAGGGAAGCGGCGCAACTCGAGAGTTCGAAGGATTTCGCCAAACGCTTCATGGCCAGGCACAATATCCCGACCGCGCGCTACAGGACGTTCACCGACAGAGTAGCGGCACAAGCCTATATCGACCAGCAGGGCACGCCGATCGTCATCAAGTCCGACGGACTGGCCGCAGGCAAGGGCGTAGTGGTGGCCATGAACCTGGACGAGGCGCATGCCGCCATCGCACGGATGCTCCCGGACAACCCATCGGCCGACCCGGCGGACGGTTCCGCGGCACGCGTCGTCATCGAAGAGTTCCTGGAAGGCGAGGAGGCGAGCTTCATCGTCATGGTCGATGGCAGGAACGCCCTTCCCTTGGCATCGACCCAGGATCACAAGCGAATCGGCGACGGGGATACCGGCCCCAACACCGGCGGCATGGGCGCCTACTCGCCGGCGCCGGTGGTCACTCCGGAAGTGCACGCCCGCGCCATGCGCGAGATCATCCTGCCCACGGTGCGGGGCATGGCTGCCGACGGCATCCCCTATACCGGCTTCCTCTACGCCGGCCTGATGATCGGCAAGGACGGATCGGTGAAAACGGTAGAGTTCAACTGCCGCCTGGGGGACCCCGAAACCCAGCCGATCATGATGCGCCTGAAGTCCGACCTGCTCGACCTGCTCGACCATGCCGTCGCCGGCCGACTCAACCTGGTTGAAGCAAGCTGGGATCGCCGCATTGCACTCGGCGTCGTGCTCGCTGCAGCCCATTACCCCGACACGCCACGCACCGGAGATCTGATCAGCGGCTTGCCTCCGGCCAGCGACGACAGCCATGTCTTCCATGCCGGAACGGCCGAAAAGGATGGCCAGATCGTCACCGCCGGTGGCCGTGTGCTGTGTGTCACGACCCTGTCCGACAATCTCAAGCAGGCACAGAAGCGGGCCTACGATCTGATTGTCGGCATTCACTTCGACGGCATGCAGTATCGCCGCGACATCGGCCACCGCGCCCTCAGCCGATGAACCTGTGGCAAGCGCAGTGGGCCCGTTGCGTGGCGCGCAGAGTATGATCGATACGACCCGGCTACAGGCCTACTTCACCGGCCTGCAGGCGCGCCTCATGGCGACACTCGAAGCGGTCGAAGGTGAAGCTGGGGCCCGCTTCCGGGTTGACCCCTGGGTAAAGGAAGCCGGCGCTGGCCTCGCGGGCAACGGTTGCACCTGCGTCATCGAGGGTGGTCGCGTATTCGAGCGGGGCGGGGTCGCCTTCTCGCAGGTCAGTGGCGCCTCCCTGCCGGCCTCGGCAACCGCCAAGCGACCCGAACTCGCCGGCCGTGCCTTCGCCGCCATGGGCGTTTCGCTGGTCCTGCATCCAGAAAACCCTTACTGTCCGACGGCACACATGAACGTCCGGGCGCTGATCGCCACCAGGCCGGATACCGAGCCTGCGTGGTGGTTTGGCGGTGGCATGGATTTGACGCCGTATTATGCTTTCACCGACGACATCCGGCATTTTCACAGCACCTGCAAGCAAGCCCTGCTGCCTTTCGGTGAAGGGACGCATGCCCGCTACAAGAAATGGTGCGACGAGTATTTCTTCCTCAAGCACCGCAACGAACCGCGCGGAGTCGGTGGCGTGTTCTTCGACGACCTTGCCGAGGGTGGCTTCGAGCGCTGCTTCGCGCTGACTCGCGCCGTCGGCGATGCGTTCGCCGACGCCTACCTGCCGATCATCGACAGGCGACAGACACTGCCTTATGGCGAACGTGAACGCGACTTCCAGGCCTACCGGCGCGGCCGTTACGTCGAGTTCAACCTGGTCTGGGATCGTGGCACGCTGTTTGGCCTGCAGTCAGGTGGGCGCACGGAATCGATCCTGATGTCGCTGCCACCGGTCGTCAAATGGCGCTACGACTGGCAACCCGAAGCCGGCACGGCGGAAGCCGCGCTCTACGACTTGCTGACACCGCGCGATTGGGCCTAGCCACCCAGACGGGATTCATGATCAACGCCAATGATATGCGCGCAAAGCGGCCATGATTCCGGCATCGGCCGGGCCGGTCAGGATCACCCGCGACAGTCCCAGCGCCAACGCCAGATCGGCAATACGCTGGTGCGGCACGAATAGCGGGGTAGACTGAAGGCAGGCGCGTCCCGGGGTATCAAGCAGATCGACCAGGTTGCGCAAGCCCTCACTCGAAGAAATGGTCAGGGCGTCAAGCTGGCCGCTCCGCCACAGTTCTCGCAAGGGCTCCGCATCGGTCGGTGCCGAGCGCTGGTAGCAGGTGACGTAGTCGACTTCGGCACCGCGTCCGCGGAGCGTCTGAGCGAGCAATTCGCGCCCACCATTACCGCGAAAGATGACCACCCGCCTGCCGGCAACGGACCCGCGCTGCAATTCCGGCAGTTCAAGGAGGGCCTCGGAATCGAAACGTTCGGTGGGCGCCAGAGTGTTCGCAATTCCGTAACTGGCGAGCAACGCGACGCTGCTCTGCCCGATCGCGGCAGCCCGCAGGCCTGCCGGCCAGGCACGCCTGCCGAGAATCACCGGCATGCTGAAAGCGACGGCGTTGGGACTGATGAAGATTGCCAGCGAGCAACTGTCGAGACCGAGGACCGCTGCTTGCAGGAATCCCGGATCCGCGACCGGCGAAATTTCGAGCAGGGGAAAAATTACCGCTTCGCCACCCTGCCCGGCGATCAGATCGGCCAGCCTGGACGCCTGCGCACGCGGGCGGGTAACAACGATTGTCCTGCCGCTCAGGGGCTCGGTCATTGGCCGGCTGAAAGACTCTCCAGGATGGCGTCCGCCCCCTGATTGCGCAGCACCTGCGCCAGCATGCAACCGATCGACTCGTCGTCCTGCGGCGCGCCTCGCAGTTCTCCGGCAAGCATGCGGCCGCCATCCGGCGTCGCGATCAGCCCACGCAACCAAAGACCCGCGTCGTCGAGCACCGCATAGGCCGCCAGCGGTACTTGGCAGCTACCACCCAGAGCGCGCGAGAAGGCGCGTTCGGCGCGTACACAATGGGCGGTCGCGGCATCGTTGAGTGCTGCCACAGATGTGATCATGTCGGTTCGCGCCGACGACACTTCCACCGCCAGCACCCCCTGCCCCGGCGCCGGCAAGGACTGCTCGGGCGTCAGCAGTGAACGTATGCGCTGCGCCAGCCCAAGACGAATCAGGCCCGCCGCAGCCAGGATGATCGCGTCGTATTCACCGGCATCGAGCTTTTTGAGGCGTGTATCGAGATTACCGCGCAGGCTTCTGACGGTAAGTTGCGGATACCTGGCGCGCAGGATCGCCGCACGGCGCAGGCTGGAAGTGCCGACCACGGCCTCGGGTGGCAGATCGTCGAGCGTATCAAAACGCGGGGAGACGAAGGCATCACAGGGATTCTCTCGCGCCGAAATGGCGGCAAGCACGAAGCCGGTCGGCATTTCCATCGGCACATCCTTCAGCGAATGCACCGCCAGGTCGGCGCGCCCGGCCTGCATGGCCACCTCGAGTTCCTTGATGAACAGTCCCTTGCCACCAATTGCCGACAGGGGTCGGTCCAGGATCTGGTCACCTCGGGTGGTCATGCCGAGGATCGTGACCGTAGTCTTTGGATATAATTGCGCCAGTCGCTCCCGGACGTGTTCTGCCTGCCAAAGAGCCAGGCGGGATTCACGGGAAGCGATGACAATTTGCGACGGAACTGTGATGGCAGCGGTCAAGGCAGGATTCCGATAAGGGTGCCAGCATATTCATCCCGTACAGCCGGCATGCTCGGGCAGCGTTGACGCCGACGACGCCGGCGGTGCGGGCGCGATTCTAGCATGCTTACCCGCCTATTCGACGCGGTCGATCGATGTGGTGGACGGGCTTGCGAAACGCCGGGGCCACGGCGCAACCGAGGCGCCAACAAAACCTGGAGTCAGCGCATGTCTGCCGAGAAACCTCGCCATCAACGGCCCGAATTTGCCGATTTCTGGGATCAACGTTTCCAGAATGGCATCACGCCATGGGAGGCAGGCCAGGCCCCGCAACTGCTATGCGAGTTTGCCGTACGCTACGAACAGGCACACCCGCTGGGCGGACCGCCAGGCGCTCGGCCTGGGAGCTCGTCCGTGCGTTGGCGGGTGCTGGTCCCTGGCTGTGGCAGCGCCTGGGACGCCGCTTTTCTTGCGCAGCGCGGCTGGGAAACAACGGCCCTTGATTTCTCGGCAGGCGCCATCGAAAGCGCCCGCGCCACACTCGGCGAGCGGTGGCCTGGTACCCTGCTTTGTGCGGACTTCTTCACCTTTGACCCGGGCACACCTTTCGACGTCATCTACGAACGCGCATTCCTCTGCGCACTGCCGCGCAAGCTCTGGGCAGACTATGCCCAAAGGATGGCACAACTGCTGCGTCCTGGCGGCCTGCTCGCCGGCTATTTCTTCTTCGGCGAAACCATCAAGGGGCCACCTTTTGGAATTCTTCCGCAGCAACTCGAGAACCTGTTGACACCGCACTGCACGCGCCGCGAAGACCGTCCGGTTGACCATTCCCTGCCGGTCTTTGCCGGCAGCGAGCGCTGGCAGGTCTGGCAGCGGAACTAGGCCCTACGGCTGCGTTCCCTGGATCGCCGTCAGATAGGCCAGAAGGTCATCGAAGGGGATCAGGAACCCGATCGGCGCACGTAGGACTTGAGCAGTGGCCATTGCCGGCGACTAATCGGCAGGCGCTCCGGAATATCGCGCAGCAGGGCCTGCCACTGCGTCTCGGCATCGTCGGTACCACTCTTCTCGAACCCGATGATCGCTTCCCTGGCGGCCAACACACTGCGGTGCAGGCGGATGAACTGCTCGCCAAACTCGTGTTCGAGGTGCGTCAGCGACTCGTCGAGCAGGTATTCACGGTCACGCGTACGGGCCATGACGTACTTCAGGTCAGCCTTGAGAAAGAGGATGGTGGCGACCGGAATCAACAGCAAACGACCACGCTCGTGGTACGAGAGGTGCGTACGCGGACCTTGCGCCAACCGCACCAGCCGGTCTGGGTCAAGCGGTCGGCTTTGCGGGACTTTCTGCAGAGCGGCAAGCAAACGCGGTGCCCGCACCGGTTTCAGGAGATAATCTACGGCATTGAGTTCGAAGGCGCGCACGGCGTAAACATCAAAGGCGGTCACAAAAATCACCGCCGGTGGATGCTCGAGTTGCGACAGATGATGGGCCAGTTCAATTCCATCCATACCCGGCATGCGGATGTCCACCAGCGCCACGTCAACGCCACCGCCATCGATCGCGGCCAGAGCGCGCAAGCCGTTGTCTGCTTCGGCAACGATTTCGTTCGGCAACTCGTGCGCGATATCGGCCAACAGGTCACGCAGGCGCGCACGCGCCGGTCCTTCGTCGTCGACGATGATCACTGACAGTGTAGCGGCGTGGCTCATCAGGAACGAACGCGGCACGGTAGAACGATGCGCACCCGATATTCGAGCTGCCCGTCGGTCAATACGACCTGACCAGTGTCAATGCGTGCTTCCAGATCGTAGTACAACGCCAGGCGTTCGCGAATGTTGTCGAGCGCCATGTGATTGCCCCGCGAATGTTCGGCAGGGCCACCACAGGGATTCGCCAGATCGATGTGCAATTCGTCGCCGCTGCGTGTCACACGGATGCGGATCGTGCCGCGGGTTTCGGCGGGTTCGATGCCGTGATAAACAGCGTTCTCCAGCAGCGGTTGCACCAGCAGCGGCGGTACCTCGAGATCGTGCGGCAAGTCCGCCAGTTCCCATTCCACGTTCAGTCGCTCGCCAAGACGCAGCTTTTCGAGGTTCAGATACTGCCGACACAAGGCAATCTCTGCAGCCAGGGGAACCAGTTCCCGGTGGTCGCGCATGAGGGCACGAAAGAGTTCCGCCAACTCCTCCAGCGCCGACTCGGCCCGCCGGGGTTCCAGGCGAATCAGGGAGATCACGGCGTTGAGGCTGTTGAACAGGAAATGTGGCCGGATGCGTGCCGTCAGCGACTGCAGCCGTGCTTCTGCAAGCGCCGGCGACAGGGCGCTGGTGCGCAAGGCAAAGTAGTACAGCAGCGACCCTGCAGCCAGCCCTCCGAGCAGGCCGGCCCGCAACAGGCGCTGCCAACCGCCCTCGTCGAAGCCCAGCAATCGCCAGAGATGCGACCAGAGGAGCGCAGAACCGACGGCCAGTAGCAGCACCAACGCCCTCGCGACCCACACCGGACTGCGCCGCAAGGCGTTCCCCACTAGTGCCAGGACCGTCAGGTCGAAGAGCAGCAAGGGTTGCACCCACACCGCCATGTCGATGTAACGCTGCACGCTGTCGGTCACCCCATCGCTCTGCACCAGTGCCGCGATCAGGGCCAGCAGGTTCACCCCTAGCAGGCTGCGCAACATGACTCCGGCATTGCGAAAGTCCGGCAGGGGCTGCTTGCTCAGGTTTTGCTTTATACTTGCCATCACTCGAAGTGGCGCCTGTTCAAGGTTCTACGAGTGATTTTAGCCCAGGAACCTGTCCCTCATGAGCCAATCGGATTCTTCGCAGTACACGTGGGCCGGCCGTTTCTCGGAGCCGACCTCTGATCTCGTCAAGCGTTACACGGCTTCAGTCGCCTTCGACCAACGGATGTGGCGGCAGGACATTCGCGCCTCGCTCGCCCATGCAACGATGCTGGCCAGACAGGGCATCATCACTGCCGACGACCTCGCGGCGATCGAGCACGGCATGGCGCAGATCGTACGCGAAATCGAGGCCGGCTCGTTTGTCTGGTCGCTCGACCTCGAAGATGTGCACCTGAACATCGAGAAACGCCTGACAACGATCGTCGGCGATGCCGGCAAGCGCCTGCACACGGGCCGCTCACGCAACGACCAGGTCGCGACCGACATTCGCCTCTATCTGCGCGATGCCACTGACGACATCATCGCACTGCTGACCGAGTTCCAGATGCGGCTGCTGAATCTCGCCGAGCAGGAAGCGGCGACCGCGCTGCCCGGCTTCACCCACCTGCAGGTTGCTCAACCGGTAACCTTCGGGCATCACCTGCTGGCCTATTTCGAGATGACGCGCCGTGACAGCGAGCGCTTCACGGACTGCCGGCGGCGTATCAATCGCCTGCCCCTCGGCGCCGCGGCCCTCGCCGGTACGACCTACCCGATCGACCGCAAACTGGTCGCCGATCTCCTGGGTTTTGACGGCGTTTGTGAAAACTCGCTGGATGCCGTTTCCGACCGCGACTTTGCGATCGAATTCTGCGCCGCCGGCGCACTGTTGATGATGCATCTCTCGCGCCTGTCGGAAGAACTGGTGCTGTGGATGAACCCTTGTTTCGGCTTCATCACGCTTGCCGATCGCTTCTGCACCGGCAGTTCGATCATGCCCCAGAAGAAGAATCCTGACGTCCCCGAGTTGGCACGCGGCAAGACCGGCCGCGTCTATGGTCATCTGACGGCGCTGCTGACGCTGATGAAAGGCCAGCCCCTGGCGTACAACAAGGACAACCAGGAGGACAAGGAACCACTGTTCGACACGGTAGATACCCTCACCGATACGCTGCGTGTTTTTGCCGAGATGATTCCCGGCATCACCACCAGGCCCGAGCGCATGCGCGCCGCCTTGCTGCAGGGATTTGCCACCGCCACCGACCTCGCTGACTACCTGACCCGTAAAGGGCTGCCTTTCCGCGATGCGCACGCAGCCGTTGGCCTGGCGGTTCGCCGCGCCGAGCAGCGCGGAGTCGATCTGGCACAACTTTCGCTTGCCGAACTTCGGGAACTCTCGCCACTGGTAGATGACGACGTTTTTGCGGCATTGACGCTCGATGGCTCGCTGGCGGCGCGCAATCACATCGGCGGCACGGCCCCGGCACAGGTGTTGGCGGCAGTCGCCCGCGCCCGGATACCTGCTTCCGAGCGCTGAGCGCATGCAGAAGATCGGGAAATACGAACTTGTCCGAGAACTCGGCCGTGGTGCAACGTCCACAGTTTACCTCGGCAACGACCGTTTCACACAACGCCAGGTGGCGGTCAAGGTCGCCTTTCCGGACATTCTGAAGGACCCTCAACGCGGCCGCCTATACACGCATATCTTCCTCAACGAGGCGGCGCTGATCGGCAGGCTGTCACACCCGCATATCGTTCAGACATACGATGCCGTGGTCGACGACCACCTCTGCTACATTGTCATGGAGTATGTGGCGGGCGGCACCCTGGAGACGGTCTGCTCATCGGACGGCCTGTTGCCCTACGAGCGTGTCGTCGAGATCATTTTCAAGTGCACGCGAGCGCTCGATTTCGCTTTCCGGGCCGGCATCACGCATCGGGACATCAAACCGGCAAATATCCTGTTCACCGGTGTCGATCCGCGCCAGGGCGACATCAAGATTTCCGATTTTGGCGCCGCCATCATTGGCTCACCCGAACGTACACTGGTGCTGGGAATCGGGTCACCAGCTTACATGTCGCCACAACAGGTGCGCGATCAAGCGCTCGATCACCAGACGGACATTTACTCTCTCGGCGTGGTCATGTATCAGTTGCTTACCGGGAAACTGCCTTTCCAGGCTCGCAACAGCTATGACCTTATCTACCAGATCATCAACGCCGAGCCACGCAGGCCTTCGGCGCTGCGCAGTGACATCCCGGCTTCGCTTGACGCCATCGTCGCACGTGCGATGAACAAGAAACTCAACAAACGCTACGCCAACTGGACGGAATTCGCACACGATCTGGCTCAGGCCTTCCGTGACAGGAGACTGAGCCTGCCCGCAGACCAGATGGCTGATTTCGAAAAATTCGACACGCTGCGCTCGTTCGCCTTCTTTGCCGACTTCTCCGATGTCGAAATCTGGGAAGTGGTGCGTTTTTCCGAATGGAGTCACGTTTCACCCGGTGCGATGATCATCGAGGACGGCATGCCTGGCGACTGCTTCTATTTTCTTGCCGAAGGGGAACTCAAAGTCCTCAAGAACGGCATGATCCTTGACCTGCTGACGACCGGCGAGTGCTTTGGTGAGATGGCGGTAATCGGCAAGGCGACACCCAGACGTGGTGCCGACGTTGTCGCAATGACCGATACCAAGCTGGTCAGGGTTGCGGGCAGTGCCTTGCAGAGTTCTTCGCAAGCCTGCCGAATGCACTTCTACCAGTCTTTCCTCGGCGTTCTCAGCGAACGCCTGAGTTCAGCCAACGTTCGCCTTGTGACTTTCTGAGAGCCTGACACGACCGACCCTGGAGGGCAAGCGGCAAAACAAACTGGTGCTAATGGCCACAGAATGGCGCCACTCCGTCGAATCCGCTCAGGTCTGGCCTTTGATATGCCGTGCGGACGATGCCGGAAGTAGCGTCGAACAGCACATCCAGACGCGCGAGCTGATTCCAGCTATCGCAGTATCGCCATTCCCAGACCAGTTCGTCGCGCGCCTTGAAGTAGTTGGTCCACTGCGGGACAGACGGACCGATCAGGCGCAACACGGACTCCTTGTTGCTCTTCCCGGGTTCGATACGTGCGAAATGCTCCATGTCCAGTACCGCCTCAATACGCTGCAGTCGTCCGTCGGGTGCAACGAAGACCATGAAGGTCTGACTCCCTGCCGGCCCGCGTGGATAAGCCAACTGCTGGCTGCCATCAGCATCCCGCCAGTTCATGGCCGGTTGGCCCATCGTCGCCAACACCTCGGGCAAGGTCGCCACTCCTGGCTCCAGGCCTCGGCCACCATAACTGGCGCAAGCGGAAAGCAGCCACAAGCCCGGCAAGAACTGGAGATAGTGCCATACCACACGTCCGGTTTTCATCGCCCTCTCCCGCCTTCCGAATTGCTCGCGCCCATTGCAGTACAGACCTTGTCACGATGCCCGAACACGCGGCGCCGCTGCGAACAGCCGGCCCGCCGCTCAGGCCCGACCGACCGCACCGTCCAGCAGTTTCTGCAACTCCCCGTCTTCATACATTTCGCGCATGATGTCGCAGCCACCGACGAACTCGCCACGCACGTACAGTTGCGGGATGGTTGGCCAGTTGGCATATTCCTTGATGCCGCTACGGATTTCCGCATCTTCCAGGACATTCACGCTCAGGAAGTTCGACACGCCGCAGGCTTTCAGAATCTGCACCGTGACCGCGGAAAAACCGCATTGCGGAAACTGTGGCGTCCCCTTCATGTAGAGCACCACCGGGTTGTTGGTGACCTGTTCCTTGATCAGTTGCTGCACGTCCATCATCAAACCTCGTCAGTCCATAGTTGATTAAAACAATCGGGAATAAGTGTACCGGTTGGTAATGCCCATCGTCAACGCCAGCGGCCGCCGCTGACCCGTTCAATCCCGGACAGGTCGTGCCAGGAGGCCACCTCGGCAAACCCTGCCTGATGGAGCAGCTTGCGTACTGCTGCGGCCTGATTGTACCCGTGTTCGACCAGCAGCCAACCGTCGCGGTACAGGTGTCGTGCGGCGCCGCCAACGATCACCCGGATGCAGGCGAGACCATCGCCACCGGCCACCGCATCGGTCAGTGCCGTTTGCGGTTCAAAAGGCAGACCGTCCTGCAGCAAATGCGGATCACCTTCAGCAACGTAAGGTGGATTGGCAACGATCAGGTCGAAACACTCTACAGCCAGCGGCGAGTACCAATTACCAGCAAGAAAGCGAACCGCAGCGGCGTGCCGCTCGGCGTTCAGGCGGGCCACTTCCAATGCTGACTGCGACAACTCGACCGCCGTGATCAATGCCTTGGGACACAGACACTTGAGGGTCACCGCGACCACACCCGAACCGGTCCCCAGATCAACGATGCGCGGCCGAGGCAGGGATTCGATCCTTTCGATCGCCAGGTCGACCAACCGCTCCGTATCCGGGCGTGGAATCAACACCGCCGGGGAAACCAGAAAACGGCGCCCATAAAATTCGGCAGAGCCCAGCAGGTATGCCAGAGGTTCGCCTGCGGCACGCCGCCGGACGAGCGCAACAAGTCGATCGAACTGCGCCGCCGACAGCGCTCGCTCGGGATGTGCAATCAGATCGGCATGCGTACAATCCGCCACGTATTCGACGAGCAAACGCGCATCCAGGCGATCGACGCTCTGGCTGGCCAGCCGCCAGGCCTCTCCGATACCGGTCAGCACACGCTGTCGCTCGCCGCTGCCCTCACTCGCCTTCTGCAAGCATGGCCAGTTGATCGGCCTGATGCTCAGCGGTCAGAGCGGCAATGAGGTCGTCGAGATCACCGTCCATGACCGCTTCGATCTTGTACAAGGTCAGGTTGATACGGTGATCGGTCACGCGCCCCTGCGGAAAATTGTACGTCCGGATGCGCTCGGAGCGATCACCGCTGCCGATCAGATTCCGGCGCGCCGAGGCAATACTCGCGTGCTGCTCGCGCTCCTGCATGTCCCGGATGCGCGCCACCAGCACGGATAGCGCCTGCGCCTTGTTCTTGTGCTGCGATCGATCATCCTGGCATTCGACGACGATACCCGTCGGCAGGTGGGTAATGCGCACTGCCGAATCGGTCTTGTTGATGTGCTGTCCTCCCGCACCCGAAGCGCGGTAGGTATCGACGCGAATCTCTGCCGGGTTGATCTGCACTTCCTCCAGGGCGTCCGCCTCGGGCATCACCGCCACCGTGCAGGCTGAAGTATGGATGCGGCCTTGCGTCTCGGTATCGGGCACACGCTGCACGCGATGACCACCCGACTCGAACTTCAAGCGTGAGTAAACGCCATTGCCGATGACGCGCGCAATGACTTCCCGATACCCCCCAAGATCCGAAGGACTGGCGGAAATCACTTCCACCTGCCAATGCCTTCGCTCGGCGTAGCGCACATACATGCGAAACAGATTACCGGCAAACAGCGCCGACTCGTCACCGCCCGTACCGGCGCGGATCTCCAGAAAAACATTGCGGTCGTCATGAAGATCCTTGGGCAGCAGGAGTTTCTGCAGGTCTGCCTCGATTTGCGGCAGCCGCTCCCTGGCAGTGGCCACTTCCGCTTCGGCCAACTCCCGCATCTCCGGGTCGGCCAGCATCTCGATTCCCGACAACAGGTCCGTCTGGGTCTGCCGCCAGACCTGGTAGAGAGCGACAACCGGACCAAGCTCGGCGTGTTCGCGAGACAGCCTGCGGTACTCGTCCATGTCTTGTGTCGCCTGGCCGCTGGCCAGCATGCGGTCGAGTTCGTCGAGGCGCCCGGTCAACTGCTCAAGTTTGTCGCTAATGCTTGGGTTCATTGGAATATCGCTTCAAACACGACGGCAGGGAAAAACCGGCGAGGAGATACCCTGCGCCGCTGGAATCCGCTACTCGCCGAGGTGGAAATCCGGGTGCAGGTGGAAGAGGTGGGCCACCACTGACTGCAACTCGTCGCGACCACCTCCGGCCTGGGTCAGAGCCTGCGTCGGTGCGTGCAGGAACTTGTTGGTCAGGCGGTGCGAAAACTGTTCAAGCACGCGTGCAGGATCTTCGCCCTTGGCCAGCAACTTCAACGCGTGCTCGACTTCGTGCCGGCGGGCACGCTCTGCGGCATCGCGCAGCGAACGGATGACCGGGACTGTACCACGCGTTGCCATCCAGCGCAGGAATGCGTCGACCCGCTGGGCGATGATCGCTTCCGCGTCCACCACTGCCGCCTGGCGCGACTCCAGGCCCGACTCGACCACCTGCGCAAGATCATCGACCGTATAGAGAAAGACATCGTCCAACTCGCCGACCTCAAGCTCGACGTCACGGGGCACCGCGAGGTCAACCATGAACACGGGGCGGTGACGTCGCAGCTTGATGGCGCGCTCGACCATACCCAGGCCAATGATCGGCAACGGACTGGCCGTGCACGAAACGACGATATCGAACTGCCACAGTCGCTCGCCAAGTTCCTCCAACCTGATCGCCGTGCCGCCAAGGCGATCAGCCAGTGCCAGGCCCCGCTCAACCGTTCGGTTGGCGACGACCACCTGCTTCGGGTGCTGTGCCGAAAAATGCCTGGCGCACAATTCGATCATTTCGCCGGCACCAATGAAAAGAATCTTCTGGTCAGCGATACGCTCGAAGATACGCTCGGCCAGGCGCACGGCGGCGGCAGCCATGGACACAATATTTGCACCGATCGCCGTCGTCGAGCGAACCTCCTTGGCAACCGCGAAAGCGTGCTGGAACAGCTTGTGCAGGGTTGTGCCGAGCGTACCCGCCTCTTCGGCCAGGCGGACAGCTTCCTTCATCTGGCCGAGGATCTGCGGCTCCCCCAGCACCATCGAATCGAGCCCGCTGGCCACACGAAAAGCATGCCGCACCGCCGCCCGCTCGGGATAGGTGTAGAGATAGGGCTCGATCTCCTGGCGTGGCAGACGGTGATACTCGGCCAGCCATTGCGCAGCCGTCTCCGGGACGTCGGTGGCGAAATAGACTTCCGTCCGGTTGCACGTCGAAAGAATTGCAGCCTCGTGCACCGGCGTACAGCGCTTCAGGTCGGTGAGCGCCTGCTGCACCCTCTCGGCATGAAAAGCCACCTGCTCGCGAACCGAAAGTGGCGCTGTATGGTGATTGATACCGAGGGTAAACAGCGCCATGCGTGGAAGACGTTGGGAGAGGGATGACAAATCAACGGGCGATTATATCACCGGCTCCACGAGCTTCCCGGAGAGAGACCGATCCGGCCAGCAACGCCTGCTCCGGCAAGAGATCCTGCGCCGGCTTGCCGATGAAGTACCCCTGCGCGTAGTCCACGCCGTACGCGCGCAACAGGTTCAAGGCACGTTCGTCTTCGACGAATTCCGCCACCGTCTTCTTGCCGAAACCCCTCGCCACCTCGGCAAGCGCTTTCACGAACACCTGGTCGTCGGGACTGTCAACGAGCGTGCGCACGAACGAGCCATCGATCTTGACGTAATCCACCGGCAACTGTTTGATATAGTTGAAAGACGAAAACCCGACGCCAAAATCGTCGAGCGAAAAGGCGCAACCGAGTTCACGCACGGCTTCCATGAACGCGCGCGCAGCGGAAAAATCCGATACGGCAGCCGTTTCGGTGATCTCAAAGACGACATGGCCGGGCAACATCGGGCTACGCGACAATTCGTCGCGGATGAACGCAAGCAGCCGTGCATCGTTGATGCTGACACCGGAAAGGTTGATCGCAAACTTGTAATGCTGCCCTGCGGCGAACAATGCCAGCATCTTGTCGAACACCTGGTGGATCACGTAACGATCGATATCTCGAATCAAGCCACTGTTTTCGGCAACATCCATGAAAAGACCAGGCGGAATCAGCGACCCATCGTCCGAGCGCATGCGCACCAGCGCTTCGTAGTGACTGACCTGCCAAGCACGGATGTCGAGAATCGGCTGATAATAGACCAGCAAGCCGCCATCCGCGAGCGATCGGTTGATCATCTCCTCCCAGTACAGGCGGCTCTGCATCTTCTCCTGCACCCCTTCGCCCTCGGAATACAGATGCCAGCCGCTCCCGCCCTTTGATTTCGCTTGATACATCGCGATGTCGGCATTGGTGAGGAGTTGCTCGACATCCATCTTCGCCTCGGAAAAAACCACGATCCCTATGCTCGCGGAAACACGATGGCTGGCTCCCAATCCGGGGTACTTGATTTCCGCCAGTCGCTTGTTGATCTTCTCGGCGACCTGGATCGCACCATCACGATCACATTCGTGCAGAAGGAGGCCAAGTTCGTCGCCGCCGAGTCTTGCCAGCAGGTCGCTGGCGCGGGCCACACTGCCGACCTCATCGGCAACAATGCGCAACAGGGCATCGCCTGCCTGGTGGCCGCTGACATCGTTGACATACTTGAACGCATCCAGGTCGAGATAGAGCAAGGCGCCGTCATGCCCCAGACGGCGGGCGCTGAGCAGCGCCCGATCGAGTTGATACTGAAAATGCTGCCGATTGACCAGCCCTGTCAGCGGATCGTGCTCCGCCAGATAGCTGACGTGCGATTCGGCACGCTTGCGTTCGGTGTGATCAATCCCTACCGAGAGAATCGTCACCGCATCTTCGGGACGACCAGCGAGGCGTGAATGGTTCCACGTAATCTCGTACGACTGGCCGTTCGCACCGACCAGGACAGACTCCAACTGGACATGCTGGCGACCACCGGCGGCGATTCCCTGTACGGCCTGCTGAACAGCCAGGCCGGAAGATCCGTCCGACCCGACAAAATCGAAAAAGCGCTTTCCCAACAAATCGTCCTGCCCCCATCCTGAAAGCAGGCGACCATAGCGATTCAGGGTGAGTATGCGGCCGTCCGCCGACTGCGTGAGAATGATCACCTGTGCGGTATCGAGCAAGCTTCTGCTGAAATCGCGCTCAACCGATATCCGCCGCAACATGGCCTGGGTCTCGGCGGAATGCGCGGCCACCTCGTTCTCCAGCGTCTCCAGTCGATGCGACAAAGCAATCGCCGCCTCATCGAGGCTGTCGATTTCGTCGTCGACCAGACGCCGCGCGCGCGGAGCGATGCGCGCACGCGCCTCGACAAAGGCCCTCCTCCCGAGCAAGGGGATCGCGCGCACGGCCCGGGTCATGCGCTGCAGGGGCGCATGTACCAATAACGCCAGCAACAAGAGTGAGAGCAGTGAGGCCAGCAACTCACCTCGCAAGCGGTTCCAGACGGATTTTCGAATGTCGTCCAGGGCCTGATTCAGATCGTCGATAACGACCATGATTGCCGGCGACGTTGCGCCAAGCGGTGTGTCAAGAGCCATAAAGGACAACTCGAACTGCGCGCCATCGTAAGAGAGCAAGCGCCAAGCGCTGCCACCAGGCATCGGCGGAATCGCCTCGACCTGTTGGAGCAGCGGCAGATTGCGTTCGGCGTTGCTCAAACCGATCACCTGCAGACCCAGCCGCGGGAGAAAGTTCTTGTCTGCCGGAAGCCCGAGATGGGTTCCGGTCGGGACCAGAACGCCAAGATCCGCAGCCGACAAACGATTGAAGGAAACAATGACATCGGCCAGCGAACTTCCCAGGACCACTGCCCCGGCGACGCGACCTGCCGAGAGGATAGGTGCGGCGGCAAACTGCGTACACAGCTTCCGGCAACGCGTCCAGTGCATGGCTCGCTCGTTGGCGATCACCGTACGCACGTGCGCGTCCTGATCGACATCGTCCAGCGCGTCGGTGGTCCAGGTCGCCAGCGGCGGACCGTCCTTGGCGTAGAGTTGCAGCGAGTCGATGCCCAGATCAAGCTGCAGAACCGGCCAGTAACTGTCGAAGTGCTGTCGGAGCAACGCGTTCCCGGCGGCACGCTCGAACACCCCCACGCCAACCGAATCGAGGGCAGCCAACATGCCGGCGAGCGCCTGCAGGCGCAGCCCCACATCGCTGCGCAAGGCAAGGACTTCGGCAACGAGCCGCTGCCGGGTCGCGCCGCGCTGCGTTTCGAAGCGTGCCGTCAGATCCTCGAAATGTAGCCAGGACAGAGCGCCATTGACCGACAGCATCACCCCGCCCAGGGTCAACAGGATCTTCCACTTCAAACTCAGGAACCTGGAGCCCCTGCGCCTGCTTGGCAATGATGCACCTTCAGACATCTGTGGCTACTAGAAACGGAAAGACGCTTGCAGCATGAAGTTGTTCCAGTAACGGCGCAGTGCCTGGGGATTGGGATTGTCCTGAGACGCGAGGAAACCGGCACCGTCAATCTGATGCATTTCTGCGCGCAACATGAATTGCGGAGTCACGTCAAAACGCATGCCAAGCGTCCAGTCCCTGGCAAAACGAGTGAAACCCGGAACGCCAGTTGCGGCAGCGAACGCCTGACCGTCGCGATCATTCTTGTCGGCGTAATAGGCGTCGTAGCGCAACAGCGCCTCCCACTGGGGAGAAAGCCGGTAGGTTCCCTGCAGGTAGTAACTCTGCCCATCCTGTTTTCCATTGTAGAAGAATGGTCCAAATTCCTTGATCGTCGATCGACGCATGGCGTACTCGCCGGTCAGACTCCAGTTTTCGGCGTTGTACTGACCCGAAAAGATCAACGGCACAAGCCTGAGCTTGCCGGCCTGCAAGCGATCTGCAAAGCCCGGCTTGTAACTCAGATCAACACGCAAGGTGGTAAAAGCCAGGCGATACTTTGCCCCGGACCCTTCATAGATCACCTGTAGATCCGGCGCCAGACTGGACTCCATACTCCCCGGCCGATTCAGGCCAACCAGGGGCACCTTGGTAGCGTCAGTACCGGTTTCTGGCAGGCCATAGGCAAAACTGGCGGACAGACTCCCGGCCTCGCCGTAAGCCTCGGCGTAGATCTCGGCGCCATCGGCAGAAACGGTCAGATTGCGCGTTCGATCAAAATAGATCGATTGCGGCAGAATGATGCTTGGGCGAGTAAACGGCACGTCGCGGGTCTTGTTGTACAAGCCATAACTTGTCTTGATCCGACCCATACGAAGACCCGCGCGGCCCTGCTCGCGCGCCCAGGCTGTCCAATCGAGCAGACCATAGTCGAGGCGCGCGCCATCATCAGTATCGCCAGCCCTGCGCCAGAGTACTTCGGCAGCCAGTTGCAGTTCCGGAGTCAGACGCCACGACGCATTCACTCCGACTTCCGAAAAATCCTTGCTGATCCGGTCATCGCTGTGCCCGAAGAAGTTGTTGTCGGTGGTGTTAACCAGACCCAGCGAGAGGAACCCGTGCAACTGAAAATCGCTGCCGAGCAGGTCCAGCGCACGCGCCTCCGTGCTGCACAGCGACACTGCGCCCAGTAGCGCGAAACAGGCAGTTCTAGCGAATCCTGAGCACACGTACATTCTGATTCACCTCACTCGCCTTGACGTAACCGATCGCTCCAGGGGTGGAGGCAATTCGCGACAACATCTCCTGCGTTGAACCCAGTTGCTCGGGGTATTGCCCCTGCCCCGAAAAAACCTGGCGATCCCAGGCCATGCGCAACTGGTGTGGGAACACCTGCAGCACGGTCTTGCTGAAGGTCGCATGCTCGGGCGAATCATCTTTGAGAACAAAGACCTTGACCGGAGTATCGGCTGGCCATTTCTGCAGGCGCATGCCCAGGATGGCACGCAAGGAAGCCCTGGGGATGCTCTCTTCACTGGTCGCCGGGTAGGCGATGGCGACCATTACCGGCTCAGCGGTCTGGGCACACGCCACGGTGAACAGCAGGACGTTCGCCAGCATGCCGAGCAGCACCGCTCGCATCAACGAAGTCGCGAATTTAATGGCAAGAAGCGTTTCCATCACGGCGCATCCTACCAGACAAAGGGGGCGGTAAAGGGGGCGGCAAAGCTCTCTTCCTCAGACACGACAGGGTTGGCCGTGAATCACGCATACAACAGGCCAATTAGTGGAGCCTAAATCCCCGACCCTCCCTCTTCCATCGCCGCACTGGGCGCAGCAAATACCCGCACCTGCCGCGGTTTGAGCCACACCTGCTGGCCTTCGGCCAATGCCAGAACGGTAGCCCGCTCTCGCGTCAGTTCCACCTCGATCAATTCCGAAGCGTGCGTCAGTTCGACACGTACCAGCGGTCCGATGGGGTGAACTTCCTGCACCGTGGCTTCCAGGCTGCCGACCACCGGGCGGTGTTCGATCTCGATGTCATGCGGGCGGACGTAGGCCGTGGCTTCCCCTTCGGGCCCTCCACCGGCACGACCGACATCCGCCCACTCGCCGTGCACGCGGCTGTGAAAAACGTTGACGTTGCCGAGAAACTGATAGACGAAGGGTGAGGCCGGGTTCGAATAGACTTCGTCCGGAGAACCGATCTGCTCAATTCGTCCGCGGTTCATCACCACGACGCGATCAGCGACCTCCAGCGCTTCTTCCTGATCGTGGGTCACAAAGACGCTCGAAATGTGCATCTCGTCGTGCAGGCGTCGCAGCCAGCGACGAAGTTCCTTGCGCACCCTGGTGTCAAGCGCTCCAAAGGGCTCGTCTAGCAGCAATACCCTGGGCTCTACCGCCAGCGCGCGCGCCAGCGCGATTCGCTGACGCTGACCACCGGAAAGCTGCGAGGGGTAGCGATCGGCCAGCCAGTCGAGTTGGACGAGCTTGAGCAGGTCATTGACCCGTTGGCGGATCTCGGCCGCTGACGGCCGCACCTTTCGCGGTTTGACGCGCAGACCGAAGGCGACATTCTCGAACACCGACATGTGACGGAACAGGGCGTAGTGCTGGAAGACAAAACCGACGTTGCGGTCGCGAGCATGCACATGCGTCGCTTCCTCGCCTGCGAACAGCACCTGCCCGGCGTCTGCACTCTCCATCCCGGCGATGATGCGCAGCAGGGTCGTCTTGCCACAACCCGAGGGACCGAGCAGGGCGACGAGTTCGCCGGTCGGAATCTGCAGGTTGATGTCGTCCAATGCGACAAAGCCGCCAAAACGCTTGCTGATAGCGCGAATTTCAATGCTCATGGCCGAAATAGTCAGTTCGTTTCAGAAGTCGCCGCTTGCCGGCGACACGGGAGCAACAAGACTGCCCCTGCCAGGATTTCCTTCGGCCGGCAAGGCTTCCGCCAGCATTCGGGTTTCCCGGTGCATGCGCCATTCAACAATGCTCTTGGCGACCAGAGTCACCAGCGCCAGCAACGCCAGCACGGATGCCGAGGCGAAAGCACCCACCGCGTTGTACTCGTTGTAGAGGATTTCC
Organism: Candidatus Accumulibacter propinquus; assembly: GCF_056856495.1. NCBI lineage: Bacteria > Pseudomonadati > Pseudomonadota > Betaproteobacteria > Candidatus Accumulibacter > Candidatus Accumulibacter propinquus. The sequence goes on along the minus strand of NZ_JBSEHC010000001.1, from coordinate 9,394 downwards.
ACATGCAGCGGCAACGTATTGGTTTCGCCGCGAATATGTCCTGAAACTACAGACACCGCACCGAATTCACCCATTGCACGCGCGTTGGCAAGAATCACGCCGTACAGCAGGCCCCATGTGATGTTCGGCAGCGTCACCCGGCGGAACATCTGCCAGGCACTGGCACCGAGCGAGATGGCGGCTTCCTCCTCGTCCTTGCCCTGCGCCTGCATCAGCGGGATCAACTCGCGGGCAACAAACGGAAAGGTGATGAACAGGGTCACCACGATGATTCCCGGCAAGGCGAACACCACCTTGATGTCATGCGCCGCCAGGCTCGGCCCGAACAACCCCTGCGCCCCGAAGATCAGCAAAAAGACCAGACCCACCACTACCGGTGAAACGGCAAAAGGCAGGTCGATCAGCGTAATCAGAAGACTCTTGCCGCGGAAGTCGAACTTGGCAATTGCCCACGCCGCGGCCACACCAAAGGTAACGTTGAATGGCAGCACGGTGAGCGCGACCAGAAGCGTCAAAGCAATCGCGGACCGAGTTTCCGGGTCGTCGAGAGCCTCGATGTAGGCGCTCCAGCCAGCGCTCAGCGCCTCGACAAAGACCGCCAGCAAGGGCAAGGCAAGAAAGAAGAAAAGGAATCCCAGCCCGACACACAACAGCAGCACCCGCAACCAGCGCGGTTCAGTGTTGGCCCGGCGCAAAACGGGAGTGTTCACCGAATCTCTCCATCACTTGGCCCGTCTCCACGGTGACGACTCGCCGCCCACCACTGCAGTCCGTTGACCACCAGCAACATGACAAAGGAGATCATCAGCATGACCATGGCCAACGCTGTCGCGCCGACCACATCGTATTGCTCAAGCTTGGAGATGATCAATAGCGGAGTAATTTCGGAAATCAACGGCAGGTTGCCGGCGATGAAGATGACCGAGCCGTATTCCCCGATCGAACGCGAAAGGGCCAGCGTGAAGCCGGTCACGAGCGCCGGGAAAATTGCCGGCAGGAGGACCCGGCTGAAAGTCTGCAGGCGCGAAGCGCCGAGTGAGGCAGCGGCCTCCTCGACCTCCGGCTCAATGTCCTCGATCACTGGTTGCAGGGTACGCACGACAAACGGCAGGCCAATGAACGTCAGGGCAACGACAATTCCCAGAGGGGTGAATGCCACCTTGACGCCAACTGACTCCAGATGTCTGCCAATCCAGCCATTACCCGCATAAAGGGTAGCCAACGTGATTCCGGCAACCGCCGTCGGCAGAGCGAAAGGCAGATCGACGAGCGCATCGATGGCGCGCTTGCCGGGAAACGAATAGCGAACCAGAATCCAGGCCACGATCAGGCCAAAAAAAGCGTTCGCCGTTGCCGCCAGCAGCGAGGCACCGAAAGTCACCCTGTAGGACGCCAAAGCCCTTTCGCCGGAGGCGATCGCCCAAAATTCGGCAAGGCTGAGGTGGCTGGCCTTGAATGCCAGACCGGAAAGCGGCAGCAGGATAAGCAGCGACAGGTAGACGAGTGTGCAACCCAGCGACAGGCCAAAACCCGGCAACACTCTTGATCGTGAAGTGCTCGCAGACATCTGACCAATCGATAACCACGGAAAAGGCCACGCCGGAGGAGTGGCAGCGGCGGTACGGAAGAACTACTTCTGCTGGTAAATCTGGTCGAAACTGCCACCGTCCTTGAAGTGCGCGGGAAAAGCCTTGGCCCAGCCACCAAATACTTCATCGACCGTAAATGTCCTGATCGCGGGAAACTGCGACGCATATTTTTTCAGGGTCTCGGGGTTGCGCGGCCGCAGATAGTTCTGCGCGGCGGTTTCCTGACCAGGCGGCGACCACAGGTAATCGAGGTAAGCCTGCGCCAGTTTGCGGGTACCTTTCCGGTCGACCACCTTGTCGACGATGGCCACCGGGAATTCGCTGAGAATCGACACGGACGGATACACCACTTCGAACTCGCCCTTGCCGAACTCGCGAGCGATCAGTTCGGCTTCACTCTCGAAAGAAACCAGCACGTCGCCCATTTTGCGTTGCATGAAAGTCGTCGTCGCGTCGCGACCACCGGCGGCGAACAAAGGCGCGTTCTTCAACAGGCGTCCAACGAAATCCTGCGCCGCTCGCTCGTTGCCACCCGGTTGGTTGAGCGCGTAGCCCCATGCGGCAAGGTAAGTGTAACGGCCATTGCCCGTGTTCTTTGGATGCGGCAGGATGATTTGAACCCCCGGCCTGACGAGGTCTCCCCAATCCTTCAACGCTTTGGGGTTGCCCTTGCGGACAATAAAAACCATCGTCGACGTGTACGGCGAGGCATTGTTCGGGAATTTCCTCGCGTAGTCGCGTGCCACCAGCCCCTTCTCGGCGAGGAAATCGACGTCGGACGCCTGATTCATGGTGACCACATCGGCCTCCAGCCCATCAGCCACCGCGCGTACCTGCTTGCTCGAACCTGCGTGCGACTGTTTCAGCTCGATTGACTCCCCAGATACCGTCTTCCAGTGCCTCTGGAAGACCGGGTTGTAGTCCTTGTAGAAGTCACGGGAGACGTCATAAGAGACGTTGAGCAAGCTGTTGCCTTCCGCCAGCACCGAGAGGGCAAACAGGCTGAGCGCAACGGAGGTGAAGAACTGGCGTGTCGCGCGGAACATGTACTACTCCATCGGAGGCCGGGAAGGCAATCACTATAGCCAAGGGTACTAGAACTGCAAAGCAGCATTGTCTATTTATTAATACCTTATAGGAATATCGTGATGAATAAAGAAAAAGCCACGCCGCAGCGTGGCCCTTTCCTGCACAAAACCAGGTCAAACGCGCGTCGGCAACTTTCCGGAGGCGGACGCACTCTCCATCCAGCGCTTGATCCGATTGGCATCACCGATGCGGGTTTGTTTGCCGGCCGAGTCAAGCAGCACGATAACCACCGGTTTGTCCGCAACACGCGCCTGCATGACCAGACACTTGCCGGCTTCCTGAATGTAGCCGGTCTTCGACAAGCCAATTTCCCAGGTCGGGCTGCTGACCAGCTGATTGGTGTTGTGAAAGTCAAGGTCGCGACCCTTGACCTCCGCCCGCACACCTGGCGTCGTCGAAAACTCGCGGATCAAGGGATAGCGATGCGCGGCAGCGACCATGCGTGCCAGATCGTGGGCCGTGGAAACGTTATTGCTGTTCAGGCCGGTGGGATCCTCGAAATGCGAGCTGGTCATGCCGAGCGACATGGCCTTGCGGTTCATCGCCGCGACGAATGCCTGCAGGCCCCCGGGATAATGCCGTCCAAGGGCATTGGCTGCACGATTCTCAGATGACATCAACGCCAGCAACAAGGCCGTCTCGCGTGGGAGAACGGAGCCCACCTGCAGTCGCGAACGACTCCCGCGCAAATAGTCGACATCCTCGTCGCTGATCGTAATCGGCGCCTGCAGGTTGGGCATGCTGTCCAGCACAACCATCGCTGTCATGAGTTTGGTGATCGACGCGATGGGCACCACGGCGTTGGCATTCTTTTCGTAGAAGGGCTCGCCGCCGTCCTGCCCGATCACCAGAGCCGATCCCGACTGAACCGCCAGATGCCCGGGTTCCTGCCAGAGATCGGCATGGCTGGCGAACACCCTGGTGAGATTCCTCTTCTGTATCAAGCCAGCCTCGTGCGGCGCATACCTGCTGCCCTGAGCGACATGTGCCGATCCCGGATTCGCGGCTTGCGGCGTCTTCCTGTCCTTCCGGGCCAATACGGCGGGCTCGTCACGATGCGCCGCAGGCATGGCTTTGCCCTTGCGCGCCACCGGCTCAACCCGGCCACGATCAGCCACGGCCTTGGCCGTGCTACTAGGAGCCAGGACTTCACCCTTGCCCTTGTGCACGGCTGCCGTCTTGGCCGCACTCTTCGGCGCTGCCGCCTCGACCTTGCCTTTCTGTGCTACCGGTGTTACCGCACCCTTCTGTGATGTGATCTTGCCTTTCCCCTTCTCTGCCGCCTGCACAGACTCCATCGGGATCAACATCGTACCTACCACAGCACCCAACAACACCGCTGTTCTCAGCGTGATTCGCATTGCAAGCCTCCTACCTAACTCGATTGGCAACATTCTACAGCAGTCCATTGCCGGGACATCATAAATCATGAAAAATAAGGGCATAGACACGTTATATGATGTACCACATCATCCTCCTTCAGGATTCGAGAAAGGCACGGACGTCCTGCCGACGGGCCATGGCGTCCTGATAACCGAGATCCATCAACGCCCCGGTGTAGGACGGCTCGAAGAGCAGGTAGCTGGTGAGAGCACCACCCCGGCGATTCATCGCCCCCAGACCACGCAGCAGCGTTCTCACCGCCCACGGCAAGGCGCCGGCATGACCCGCGGCCAGGTAATCGAGCCGCTCAGACGGGGTGATGATCAGCGATTGCACCGGCCGCAATGCAAGCTCACCACTCGCCCGCAATTCATCCGGCACTTTCGCTAGGGTGCGGTTGATTCGTTCCATGCGCTCCACGTCAACCGCCAGGCTATCGAGAAAGATCGACGAGAGCGCGTGCCCGGCGATCTGTGCGAGGGTGGGATAGCGGCGCGAACTTTCCCGCTCCCCGGAGTCACGCATTTGCCCGACGCCTATGATCAGCACCTTCTCGGCTCCCAGGTGAATCGCTGGCGAAATTGGCGCCAACTGGCGCATTGAGCCGTCGCCGAAATACTCGCGATTGAGGTGCACGGCGGGAAAGAAAAAGGGAATCGCGCTTGATGCCAGCAGGTGTTCGACCGACAATTGCGTTCGGCAGCCGACGCGTTGCGTGCGCCGCCACCTCTGCACCTCGGGATGTGCCTGAAAAAAACTGACGCCATGCCCGGTGGCGTAGCCCGATGCGGTGATGCTTACCGCGTAGAGTGAGCCCTTGGTGATGGCGCGGGCAATATGGCGAAAATTCAGCTTCGCTTCGAGAAGTTGTCGCAAGGGCCGGTTATCGAGCAGGGAACGCGGACTGTGCCCCACCGCCCAGCCGAACAGCAGGGCGCCCAGCCAACGCCCGCCGGCAACGCTGATGCCAAACGGATCGGCCCGATAAATCTGCCCGGCGTGCATGTTGCGCCAGACATCCGCCAGCGCTTCGACGGCGGCGCCAAAATTGTGGGCATGGCATGCCAGCGTTGCGGCGTTGATGGCGCCGGCCGAGGTACCGCACAGAATCGGAAACGGATTGGCAGCGGACTCGCCAAGCAATTCGCGGATGGCCAGCAAGACGCCGACCTGGTACGCGGCACGCGCGCCGCCGCCGCCAAGAACCAGGGCTGTCCTGGTGTTCGCCATCCCGCGCCGTGGCTATCGGAATGGCGAAGCAGATGCCGTAGCGACCATTATCGGTCCACCTGCCGCACCCGCCGCATCTCTGAGCAAAGCCATCAGCGCTCGCTCATCAGCTTGTCGACCACCGTCAGGGCAGTCATGTTGACGATCCGTCGAACGGTCGCCGTCGACGTCAGGATATGCACGGGTTGCGCCGCGCCGAGCAGGATCGGGCCAATCGTCAGGTTGTCTCCGGAGGCAATCTTCAGCAGATTGAAGGATATGTTTGCCGCATCCAGCGTCGGCATGATCAGCAGGTTGGCCTGCCCCTTGAGGCGCGCGTCGCTGGGAAATACCCTTTGCCGAATGTGATCGTCGATGGCCGCATCGCCATGCATTTCGCCCTCCACCTCAAGGCGCGGTGCACGTTCCTTCAGCAGTCGCAAAGCCTCGCGCATCTTCAGCGCGGTCGGCGTATTCTCGGCACCGAACGAGGAGTGCGAAAGCAGGGCGACGCGCGGGGTCAAACCGAACCGCCGAACCTCATCGGCAGCCAGCAGCGTCATATCCACCAATTGCTCTGCCGACGGTTCGTAGTTGATATAGGTATCAGCCAGGAACAGCGTCCGATCGGGCAACAGCAACAGGCTCATCGCATACAGGTTGCGAACCCCAGGCGCCAGACCAATGGCATTCTCGACATACTCGCGATGCACGTCGTGGCGACCGAAGGTGCCGCAGATCAAACCATCGGCGTCACCCATGCGTACCATCATCGCCCCGAACAGCGAGGCACGACGGCGGACTTCGCGCCGTGCAAAGTCGACCGACACCCCCTTGCGTTCCATCAAGCGCCGGTACTCCCGCCAGTAAAGTTCGAAATGGTCATTGAAGAACTCGTTGTTGTCGGCGTAAACAATGTCAAAGTCGGCCCCCGGGCGGACCCGCAGATTCAGTGCCTCGAGCTTGCCGGTAATTTCATCGGGCTGGCCGATCAGGATCGGTCTGGCAATCCCTTCGTCGACGATCACCTGAACGGCACGCAGCACACGTTCGTCTTCGCCTTCCGCGAAGACGATGCGTCTGGGAGCCTGCTTGGCCTGCGAGAAGATCGGTTTCATGATCAGGCCAAAGTGATAGACGAACTCGTCGAGGCTCTCGCGATAGACGTCGATGTCCTTGATTGGCCTGGTCGCGACTCCGGATGCCATCGCTGCCGCGGCGACCGCTGGCGCAATCTTGCCGATCAGGCGCGGATCGAAGGGGTTCGGAATGAGATAATCCGGACCGAAATTGGCGACCTTCTCGCCGTACGCCTTGACTATCGCGTCCGACTGCTCGACACGCGCCAATTCCGAGATCGCCCGGACGGCGGCCAGTTTCATCGCTTCGGTGATGGTCGTAGCCCCGACGTCAAGGGCGCCACGAAAGATGAAGGGAAAACACAGCACGTTGTTGACCTGGTTCGGATAGTCCGAGCGACCAGTGGCGATGATCGCATCGCTCCGTACCGCCTTGACGTCTTCTGGCTTGATCTCCGGGTTGGGATTGGCCAACGCCATGATCAGTGGCAAAGGCGCCATCCGCGCCACCATCTCCGGCTTGAGAACCCCACCTGCAGACAGCCCGAGAAAGACATCGGCGCCATCGATGACCTCGCCCAATGTACGCGCGTCGGTCTGTTTGGCGTAGCGTCCCTTGATCTCGTCCATGTCCTCGATGCGACCCTCATAGACCAGCCCCTTGATGTCGGTCACCCAGATGTTCTCGACGGGGATACCCAGCATCACCAGCAGGTCCAGGCAAGCCAGCGCGGCGGCGCCAGCACCCGAGGTCACCACCTTGACCTGATCGAGTTCCTTGCCCTGCAGGAACAGGCCATTGAGAATCGCTGCGCCGACGACGATCGCCGTCCCATGCTGGTCGTCATGGAAGACAGGAATCTTCATCCGTTCGCGCAGTTTCTTCTCGACATAGAAGCATTCCGGCGCCTTGATGTCTTCGAGGTTGATGCCGCCAAAGGTCGGTTCCAGCGAAGCCACGATCTCCACCAGGCGGTCGGGGTCGCGTTCCTCGATTTCAAGGTCGAACACGTCGATATTGGCAAACTTCTTGAACAGAACCGCCTTGCCCTCCATCACCGGTTTGGCCGCCAGCGGGCCGATCGCACCGAGGCCAAGCACCGCCGTACCATTGGTAATGACGCCGACCAGATTGGCGCGCGCAGTCAGCGTACTGGCTTCGGCCGGGAAGGCCACAATCTCCTCGCAGGCCGCCGCGACGCCTGGCGAGTAGGCCATCGACAAGTCGTACTGGTTGGTCAGTTGCTTGGTTGGCTGTATCGACACCTTACCTGGTTTGGGATTGCGGTGATAGAACAGGGCGGCAGTTCGCAATTGATCCTTGGCTTTGTTCATGGCTTACTCTCCTGACAGAATATCGAGCCAAAGCAAATGCTTGCGGCTCGCCGACGGCCAACCAACGACCGCATTCGAGGTCTCGGCGCAGGCCCTTCGGTGGCGCTCGGCTTGCGCATCGATCGTTGGTGCAGATCGGACCTGTGGCATAATTACACAAACCTTGACATCCTTGTAGCAGCACCGCCTTGCATGCCGACCTCACCCCCAGTACTGGGCTTGTTTCTCCACAGCCGCGACCGACGCGTCACCACCGACGGGGCCGGATCGACGATTCCGGCTCCCGGCTTCTCTGGCAAGACTCTGCGCGCGCCGCGCCACGGTAACTTCTGCTTCTCTTCCTTCCTTCGAGAGTGCTTACCATGAACCAGACCGTTTCCATCAATGCCCCTGATTACGTCAAACATGAACGCCTGAAACAATGGGTTGCCGATATCGCTGCGCTCACCGAGCCAGCCGATGTCGTCTGGGCCGACGGTTCCCAGGAAGAGTACGACCGCCTGTGCGCTGAGTTGGTCGCCGCCGGCACCTTCGTCAAGCTCGCCAAGCGCAAGAACTCGTTCCTGGCTTTTTCCGACCCGTCCGACGTGGCGCGCGTCGAAGATCGCACCTACATCTGCTCCGAGAAGAAGGAAAACGCCGGCCCGACCAACAACTGGGAAGACCCGGCCAAAATGCGCGAACTCCTCGGCGGCCTGTTCAAGGGCTGCATGAAGGGCCGCACCATGTACGTGATTCCTTTCTCGATGGGCCCGATCGGGTCGCCGATCGCGCAGATCGGCATCGAAATCACCGACAGTGCCTACGTGGTGGTGAACATGCGCATCATGACCCGCATGGGCAAGGATGTATTCCCGGTACTCGGTACCGACGGTGTGTATGTCCCCTGCGTGCATTCGATCGGCGCGCCCAAGGAGCCCGGGCAGACAGACCCGCGCTGGCCGTGCAACCCGACCACCAAGTACATCGTGCACTATCCCGAAACCCGCGAAATCTGGTCATATGGCTCCGGGTACGGCGGCAATGCGCTGCTCGGCAAGAAGTGCCTGGCCCTGCGCATCGCATCAAACATGGCCCGTGATGATGGCTGGATGGCCGAGCACATGCTGATCCTCGGCGTCGAATCGCCGGCGGGCGCCAAACATTACGTCGCCGCGGCCTTCCCGTCGGCCTGTGGCAAGACCAACTTCGCGATGCTGGTACCGCCGAAGAGCCTGAGCGGCTGGAAAATCACCACCATCGGGGACGACATCGCCTGGATCAAGCCGCGCGTCGACAAGAACGGTACCACCCGCCTGTACGCGATCAACCCGGAAGCTGGATTCTTCGGAGTTGCCCCAGGCACCAACGATACGACCAACTTCAATGCCATGGCCTCCCTGGCCGAAAACACCATCTTCACCAACGTCGCTTTGACCGACGACGGCGACGTCTGGTGGGAAGGCATGGGTCCCGCACCGGCACATGCCATCGACTGGCAAGGCAATGACTGGACGCCTGAAATCGCCAAGGAAAAAGGCACCAAGGCAGCGCACCCGAACTCCCGCTTCACTGCCCCCGCCGCGCAATGCCCCTGTATCGACGACCAATGGCAGAGCACCGAAGGCGTACCGATTTCCGCGTTCCTGTTCGGTGGCCGCCGCGCCTCGACCGTACCGCTGGTGTGCCAGACCCTGGACTGGGATCACGGTGTGTACGCCGCCGCCACGC